>NZ_JAIPPU010000002.1 GCF_026646375.1 Acetobacterium wieringae | reverse complement strand
GGTGGCCGTACTGTTGGTTCTGGTGTTGTTGCCAAAATGCTGGAAGACTAATAACAGAGCAAATACAGACTAAATAAATGTCTTATGGATATTTAAATTAGCAACCCACATAAAAATCAACCGTCCTTTTTGGGGACGGTTTTTTTATTTGGATATTGTTAAAATTATAAGTTAGTGATAAAATGATTACTTAGAGAAAATGATAAATAGATATCAATAAGCAGTATGGATAAGTTGAAAATTGCTGGCTGCAATTGGAAAGAAGTGAAAAATGATTAGACTCTTAGTAGACAGTATGTGCGATCTGCCAAAAGATTATGTAAATCATCCCAACCTGGATATGGTTTCATTAAATGTGATTATTGAAGGGGTGGCTTATAGGGATAAACGGGAAATTGATGTGGACGGCATGAATAAATTCATGGCCCGGGGAATCGTGCCAACCACATCCCAGGTGAATCCGGGGGACTTTCTGGAATACTTTGAAGAATGTGCTAAGAACAATCAGGAATGCCTGTATCTGGCTTTTACGTCGAAGCTGTCGGGAAGTTATGAGACGTCGCGCCTGGTTCTAAAAGAAGTGATGGAAAAATATCCCGATTTCAAATGTCGGATCGTTGACAGCCTCCACAGTGGCGGAAGCATTGGTCTGATTGCGGTTGAGTTATTGAAATTGATTGATCAGGGCAAAGATCTTGATTATCTAGCTGCTGCGGCGCTAAAATTTATTCCCCATGCTCATTTTTATTTCAGCATTGAAGACCTTAACTGGCTTTATATGGGGGGGCGGGTATCTAAGGGTACAGCAGTAGTTGGCGGTTTCTTAAAAATTCATCCAATCGTTTCAGTGGAAGAAGGGGAGCTAAAAATCATTGGCAAATCCCGGGGGCCTAAGAAAGCGCAAAAGACGATTATTGATAAAACGGCTGTGAACATTGTCGGCTATCTGGATCAACACGTTGGCATTGCATTTAACGGCTCGATGAAGCCGGTGGAGGAATACGAGGCGGCACTTCGTTTGATGGGTGTTAAAAATATTGAACCCGTACCGATCGGCTGCGTGTTGGCTGCTCATTTGGGACTTCAGGGGACGGGTATTTATTTTTTTGACACGGCGCCGGAGACGATCTTGAAGCAAGAAGAAAAAAATTGAAAATTGTTGTAAAATATGAAAAAACGCTTGCCAAAGGCGTTTTTTTCTTGTATAATGTGAAAGGTTGACACTCTGCGATGAAGTGAGAGGTTGCTGTCGCCTTAGGCAGGTTTTTCCCATGGAGTATGTCACGATCTTAGAATCGGACGACAACCACGAAAATCATGATTTTTATGCAAAATGATCCGTCATTTTGCTAAAAAATAATGATGAAACACCCGGATGGGTTGACGAGTGGTTGGAGTACCTAAATGACGAGTAAAAATTGATAAGGAGGTAAAATTTAGGTATGGCAAAACAAAAAATTAGAATCAGATTAAAAGCGTTTGATCACAAACTGTTGGATCAATCTGCTGAACGAATTGTGGAAACAGCAAAGAGAACAGGTGCGAGCGTTTCTGGCCCCGTGCCACTGCCAACAGACAAAGAAATCATTACAATTCTGCGAGCAGTACACAAGTATAAGGATTCCAGAGAACAATTTGAAATGCGCACTCACAAACGGTTGATTGACATTTTAAACCCAACACCAAAAACCGTAGACGCATTAATGCGATTGAACTTACCAGCAGGCGTTGATATAGAAATCAAACTATAAGCCCCAATTGGTATTATGATTGCAAAGCAATCCAATGATATTTAGGAGGAAATAATGAAAAAAGCGATTATCGGACGAAAAATTGGAATGACTCAGATTTTCACAGAAAATGGAACAGTAATTCCAGTAACTGTAGTTGAAGCAGGGCCCTGCGTTGTGCTTCAAAAGAAAACCATCGAAGCTGACGGATATGAAGCAGTGCAGTTAGCATTTGGCGAAGTGAAAGAACGACGCATGACGAAACCGCTAAAAGGTCACTATGATAAAAACAGTGTCGAGTATAAAAAAGTAATCCGGGAATTCAAACTTGACGATTATGCAAGTTATGAAACCGGTCAATTAATTCAGGCTGATGTGTTTGAAGCTGGCGAACGTGTGGATATTTCAGGAACTTCAAAAGGTAAGGGATTCCAGGGGGTTATTAAACGACATAACCAATCTCGGGGACCAATGGCCCATGGTTCAAAATATCACCGTAGTCCAGGTTCCATGGGAGCATCTTCTTCGCCTTCACGAGTATTCAAAGGCAAGAAACTTCCGGGCCAGATGGGAAACAAAAATGTAACTGCAGTTAATTTGGAAGTTGTTAAAGTCGATGCGGAGAACAATGTACTTTTAATCAAAGGTGCAGTACCAGGCATTCGAGGAGCACTTATTACAATTAAAAGCAGCGTTAAAGCATAAAAAAATCAAGCCTGAAAGGAGGAAATCAAATGCCTAAAATTGACGTTTTAGATGTAAAAGGAAATGTTGTTGGTGATGTCGAATTAAGCGAAGGAATCTTCGGAATCGAACCCAACGAACATGTAGTACATGAAGTAGTGGTTGCACTGCTTGCAAATAGACGACAGGGAACACGTTCCGCCTTGACTCGATCAGAAGTCCGTGGTGGTGGTCGAAAACCCTGGAGACAAAAAGGAACAGGCCGGGCTCGAGCCGGTACTATCCGATCTCCATTATGGAAGGGTGGCGGTGTGATCTTTGCACCAAAATCAAGAGATTACAGTAAAAAAGTTAACAAAAAAGTTAAAGCCTTAGCAATGAAATCTGTTTTCTCGGCAAAGGCTCAGGACAACGAACTGCGTGTTCTGAATCAATTGGTGATGGATGCTCCAAAAACCAAAGAAATGGTAGCGGTGTTGAACAATATCAACGCTCAAAAAGCCTTGATTGTACTGCCGGAAAACAACGAAGCGATTATCCGCTCCGCAAACAATATTCCTAAAGTTGCAACGACTACAGTCAACGAATTAAACGTATATGATATGTTGAAATATGACGTATTGATCATGACTCAGGAATCATTACAAAAAATTGAGGAGGTATACGCATAATGAAAAATCCTCGCGATATTATTATCAAGCCAATTATTACCGAGCGTAGTATGGCTGATGCCGAAGAAAAAAAATTCACGTTTAAAGTAGACAAACGAGCGAATAAAATTGAAATCAAAAATGCAGTTGAAGTTATTTTTGGTGTTGAAGTTGAAAAAGTAAGCACGATGAACATGAAGGGTAAACTGAAAAGAACCGGACGTTTCGTTGGTCGCAGATCAGACTGGAAAAAAGCAATCGTAAAATTGACACCGGCTAGTAAGGGTATTCAATTCTTCGAAGGCGTATAAGCAATAACGAGACTACAACCCGAGAAGCATACAAAAAAGGAGGTAGCGATTAATGGGTATTAGAAAGTATAAACCAACGTCCCCAGGACGTAGAAATATGAGCGTCAATACATTCGAGGAAATTACCAAGCACGAGCCTGAGAAATCCTTACTGAAGCCACTTAAAAAACATGCTGGTCGTAACGCATATGGACGCATTACTGTTAGACATCATGGTGGTGGAGCGAAGCGAAAATACAGAATTATTGACTTCAAAAGAAATAAAGATAATATTCCCGGAAAAATTGCCGGAATTGAATATGATCCTAACAGAAGTTCAAATATAGCGCTGGTTCACTATGCAGATGGTGAAAAACGTTATATTATTGCGCCACTTAAGTTAAAGGTTGGAGATGTTATTTTCTCTGGGCCAGAATCAGATATTACCGTTGGTAACTGTCTGCCACTGAAAAACATTCCTGTTGGTACAACGGTTCACTGTGTTGAACTGAAAGCTGGAAAAGGTGCTCAAATGGTGCGTTCCGCTGGTGCCAGCGCTCAGCTGATGGCGAAAGAAGGAAATTACGCAACATTGCGTTTACCTTCAGGCGAAATGAGACTGGTTCGAATTGAATGTCGAGCTACCATTGGTCAGGTTGGAAACCTTGATCATCAGAATGTCCGGATTGGTAAAGCGGGACGTACCCGTCACATGGGCATCCGCCCAACTGTCCGTGGTTCTGTAATGAATCCAAATGACCATCCACACGGTGGTGGTGAAGGACGTGCCCCAATCGGACGTTCTGGTCCAGTTACACCATGGGGTAAACCAGCACTTGGTTATAAGACACGTAAGAAAAACAAGCCTTCCGATAAATATATCGTAAGAGCCCGAAACAAAAAATAAGCACTCAACCATAAAGATAACGAACCGAGAGGAGGTTGAAAAATGGGTAGATCACTTAAAAAAGGACCTTATGTTGACGAAAAGTTACTTAAACGTATCGAAGCAATGAACGAAAAAGGTGAAAAGAATGTGCTGAAGACCTGGTCTAGAAGCTCCACACTTTTCCCACAAATGGTAGGACACACCATCGCCGTACATGATGGCAGAAAACATGTTCCAGTTTATGTTACCGAAGATATGGTAGGACACAAACTTGGAGAGTTTGCACCGACCAGAACCTTTAGAGGTCATGCTGGAGAAAAGAAATCTAAATTAAGATAGCCAGAAGGAGGTATACGAATGGAAGCAAGAGCGACAGCTAAATATGTACGTGTTTCATCCAGAAAGGCTAAGTTAGTGGCTGATTTAATTCGAGGCAAAAGCATTGGAGAAGCATTAAGTATTCTAGCATTAACACCAAATAAAGCAGCGAAAATAATTGACAAAGTTGTAAAATCTGCTTTGGCAAATGCTGAAAATAATTTCAATATGAACCCTGAAAACTTATATATCGATCAGATTTATGCAAATCAGGGTCCAACATTAAAACGATTCAGAGCGGGTGCACAGGGACGTGCAACAATCATTCGAAAAAGATCGTCTCATATTACAGCCGTATTAAAAGAAAAAGAGTAAGGAGGGCATAGATGGGTCAAAAAGTCAATCCTCACGGATTAAGAGTTGGCGTTATTAAGGACTGGAATGCAAAATGGTTTGCGAACAACAAGGATTTTGCAGATTGTTTAATTGAAGACTATGATATTCGTAAATATATAAAAGTAAATCAATACCAGGCGGGCATTTCTAAAATTGTCATCGAACGTTTTGGTAACAAGGTAAAGATTCATATCTATACTGCAAAGCCAGGTATGATCATTGGTCGTGGTGGTGCAGGAATCGATGCTTTACGACTTGAACTTGAAAAAATGACCAAGAAAACCGTTTTTATTAACATCGTTGAAGTTAAAAATGTTGACATGGACGCTCAATTAGTGGCCGAAAACATTGCTGCTCAACTGGAACGACGAATTTCCTTCCGACGGGCAATGAAACAAACCATGCAACGAACCATGAGAGCTGGCGCTAAGGGTATTAAAACTGCTGTTGCAGGCCGTTTAAACGGTGCTGAAATGGCACGTAACGAACATTATGCCCAAGGTCAGGTTCCGCTGCAAACCCTCCGAGCTGACATTAGCTATGGCTTTGCTGAAGCTGATACCACCTATGGTAAATTAGGTGTAAAAGTTTGGGTCAATAAAGGCGAAATTTTAACTGGACGTGAAGATATTTTAGCAGTAACTGCTGAAGATGACGCAAAAGCTAAGAAAAGCGCACCCCGCCGAAAAGCTCCTACTAACAGGACAGAAAACTAAGAGAGGAGGCCAACGCATATGTTAATGCCTAAACGTGTAAAACGTAGAAAACAACATAGAGGTCGTATGAAAGGAAAAGCACTTCGTGGTAACAAAATCACTTACGGAGATTTCGCTATTCAAGCATTGGAGCCAGCATGGATTACTGCTAATCAGATCGAAGCTGCCCGTATTGCCATGACCAGATATATTAAAAGAGGTGGCCAGGTTTGGATTAAAATATTCCCAGATAAACCTGTGACACAAAAACCAGCAGAAACTCGAATGGGTTCCGGTAAAGGATCTCCTGAGTATTGGGTTGCAGTGGTAAAACCAGGTAGAGTAATGTTTGAGATCGCCGGAATTTCTGAGGAAGTAGCTCGGGAAGCCATGCGTCTTGCACAACATAAATTACCAATTAAAACAAAATTTATCACTCGTAAAGATCAGGAAGCACAAGAAGTGGGTGATGAAGCATGAAACCAAGTGAATTAAGAGAATTAACAACGATCGAACTTGAAGCAAAATTGGGTGATCTGAAGGAAGAATTATTCAACTTAAGATTTCAACATGCGACTGGCCAGTTGGAAAACCCCATGCGGATTAAAGAAGTTAAGAAGACTTATGCACGGATCAAAACAATTATCCAGGAACGTGTCATGAAGTCAGATGAAGCATAATAAACCAATAGATAAGGAGGTTTAGCTTATGGAAGAAAGAGGTTACAGAAAGACTCGAATCGGTAAGGTAACCAGCGATAAAATGGATAAAACCATTGTTGTAGCTGTCGAAAGTTTTGTAAAACATCCGCTTTACACAAAACGAGTTAAGCATACTGTAAAGTTCAAAGCCCATGACGAACAAAACGAATGTAATATCGGTGATACCGTTAAAATAATGGAAACAAGACCACTCAGCAAAGACAAACGCTGGAGATTAGTAGAAATCGTAGAAAAAGCACTATAAGTCAATGTGCGGAAGGAGGTATTTCGGATGATTCAACAAGAAACGAGACTGAAAGTAGCAGATAATACCGGTGCAAAGGAATTACTGTGCATCCGAGTTCTTGGTGGTTCCGGTCGTCGATATGCAAATATCGGGGACATTATCGTGTGTGCTGTTAAAAGTGCGGCACCCGGTGGCGATGTTAAAAAGGGCGACGTTGTAAAAGCCGTTGTCGTACGAACAAAGAGCGGAATCAGAAGAGACGATGGCAGTTACATCAAATTTGACCAGAATGCAGCGGTTCTAATAAAAGATGATAAAAACCCAAAAGGTACACGTATTTTTGGACCTGTCGCACGAGAATTACGGGACAAGAAATACATGAAAATCGTATCTTTGGCTCCTGAAGTACTTTAAGGAGGAAATGAAAGATGCATGTAAAAAAAGATGATATCGTAATGGTAATTTCCGGTAAGGACAAAGGAAAAAAAGGAAAAGTGATTCAATCTTATCCTAAAGATGGAAAAGTCCTTGTGGAAAATGTAAACATGGTTACTAAACACCAAAAACCAACACAGCAAATGCAACAGGGTGGAATTATCCGTCAAGAAGGGCCAATTCAGGCTTCCAATGTATTAATTTACTGTGCAAAGTGTGATAAAGGCGTTAGAACCGGTCATAAAGTTCTAGGTGACGGAAAGAAAGTCAGATTTTGTAAAAAATGTAATGAAACATTTAATAATTAATTTCGGGAAGGAGGATCAATATGCCCAGATTAAAAGATAAATATCTAACCGAAGTAATTCCAGCATTGATGGAAAAATTTCAATATAAAAACATCATGGAAGTTCCTAAACTCGAAAAAGTTGTGATCAACATGGGTTTGGGAGACTGCAAAGACAATTCCAAAGCTTTAGAAGCCGCCGTGATCGACCTTGGAATTATTGCTGGTCAAAAACCAGTGGTAACGAAGGCAAAAAAATCAGTAGCTAACTTTAAAGTCCGAGAAGGCATGAACATTGGAGCGAAAGTAACTTTGCGAAGTGATCGTATGTATGAATTCGCCGATAAGTTATTCAACGTTGCCCTTCCTCGAGTGCGTGACTTCAGAGGTTTATCCAATAAATCCTTTGACGGACGTGGTAATTATGCTTTTGGTATCAAAGATCAACTCATTTTCCCTGAAATTGATTATGACAAAGTAGAACAGGTTCGCGGCATGGACATCATGTTTGTCACAACGGCAAAAACAGATGAAGAAGCTCACGAACTGTTAAGACTGCTTGGCATTTCATTCAGTAGAGCATAAGGAGGACGGTACAGTGGCAAAAAAAGCGATGAAGGAAAAGCAACAACGCAAAGCAAAACATTCAACTCAGGCATATACACGCTGCCGAATCTGTGGACGACCACATTCAGTTTTACAGAAATTTGGTATTTGTCGTATATGTTTTAGAGAATTAGCATATAAAGGCGAAATCCCTGGCGTAAGAAAAGCAAGCTGGTAAAAAATACCAGCAAAGAAAAGGAGGTACCGAGTATGGTTATGACTGATCCTATTGCGGATATGTTAACACGCATCAGAAATGCAAATGATGCAGGTCATAAAACAGTTGAGATGCCTGCTTCAAAAGAGAAAAAAGCAATTGCTCAGATTCTTTTAGAAGAAGGTTATATTAATAAAGTTGATTACATTGCCGATGAAAAGCAAGGTGTCATTAAAATTACTCTCAAATACGGAGAAAACAAAAGTCGTGTCGTTGCAGGCATCAAACGAATCTCAAAACCGGGTTTAAGAGTATATGCCGGAAAAGACGAAGTGCCAAAAGTATTAAACGGTTTAGGCATTGCTATCGTTTCAACATCTAAAGGCGTAATGACAGATAAAAAAGCAAGAAAAGCCGGCGTTGGCGGCGAAGTGATATGTTACGTTTGGTAACAAATTAAGACAGGAGGTAAAAAGATGTCAAGAGTAGGAAAAGCACCTGTTGCAATCCTCCCAGGAGTCGACATAAAAAAAGACGGTCAAACGTTGACGGTCAAAGGTCCATTAGGACAACTCGTTAGAACGTTTCATCCTGATGTCATCATCGATGTCCAAGAAAGCGAAGTCGTTGTCACCCGACCATCTGAAAGTAAGCTGCATAAATCGCTTCACGGTTTAACCCGAGCTTTAATTCAAAATATGGTTACTGGTGTCAGCACCGGCTTTACACGAACCCTGGAAATCAGTGGAGTCGGGTATAGAGCAGAAAAAAAGGGTAATAAGCTGGTTATGAATTTAGGGTACTCACATCCCGTTGAGATGGAAGATCCTGAAGGGGTAGAAGCTGTTCCAGAAACCAATACTAAAGTCGTAATTAAAGGCATTAGCAAAGAAGCCGTTGGCGCACATGCCGCCAATATTCGAGCAAAGCGCCCGCCGGAACCCTACAAAGGTCATGGCGTACGATATTCTGACGAAGTAATAAGACGTAAAGAAGGTAAAACAGGTAAATAACCTGCCAACCCGTCAAAGATGATGAAGGGAGTAAAACTCGATGATCAAGAAACCCATTAAAAATAAAATACGTATTGCTCGTCACTATCGGGTCCGAAACAAGGTTTCTGGAACTGAAATGAGACCACGTTTAAACGTATTTCGAAGTAATAAAAACATTTATGCTCAAATTATAGATGATACCAAAGGTATCACTTTGGTTTCTGCTTCTTCCAATGACTCTGAACTTAAAGGTCAGTTATCAAAAGGTGGAGATAAAGCAGCAGCTAAAGCTGTCGGTCAGGCCATTGCCAAACGTGCACTTGAAAAAGGCATTGAAGCAGTTGTATTTGATCGAGGCGGTTATGTATATCATGGTAGAGTAAAAGAATTGGCTGACGGCGCTCGTGAAGCCGGCCTGAAATTCTAAGTAAAGGAGGTCATTTGATGCAAAACAAGAAAATCGATCCAAGTACATTAGATTTGAAGGAAAAAGTCGTTGCCATCAACCGTGTAACCAAGGTTGTAAAAGGTGGTCGTAACTTCAGATTCAGCTGTCTTGTGATTGTTGGAGACGAAAACGGTCATGTTGGCGTCGGTAAAGGAAAAGCGATGGAAATTCCAGATGCAATTCGTAAAGGTATCGATGCAGCAAAAAAATCATTGATCAAAGTGCCAATGGTTGGAACAACCATTCCTCACTTAGTTAATGGTGAAGCTGGTGCGGGTCATGTATTACTAAAACCTGCTGGAAAAGGTACTGGCGTTATTGCTGGCGGACCTGTCCGTGCAGTATTGGAACTCGCTGGAATCAGAGATATTCGAACTAAATCTTTAGGATCTAATAATGCCCGTAACATGGTTAATGCGACGATGGCAGGCCTTGCAGAACTGACTACTGTTGAAGAAGTGGCAGCAAAACGCGGTAAGAAACCTGAAGAAATTTTAGATTAGGAGGAATCATTATGGCTAAGCAATTAGAAATTACACTAAAGAAAAGTTTGATTGGTCGAAACCCAAAACAACGGGCTACCATTCAAGCTTTAGGCCTGAAGAAAATTGGCCAAACCGTAACACATAATGATACACCTCAGATTCGTGGCATGATACATCGAACAGACTTCATGCTCGAAGTAAAAGAAGTATAGGAGGTGTCGAGATGAAGTTACATACTTTAAGTCCAGCCCCAGGTTCAAAAAAGGCACCCAAGCGAAAAGGACGAGGTACAGGTTCTGGTCTTGGAAAAACAGCTGGTCGTGGACAGGATGGACAAAAATCACGTTCCGGTGGTGGCGTACGACCAGGTTTTGAAGGTGGACAAATGCCTTTGGCGAGACGTTTACCAAAACGCGGTTTTTCAAACGCACGATTCAAAAAAACATATGCAATAGTTAATGTTGGTGAGCTGAATGCTTTTGACGCAAACACAGTGATTACTCCAGAACTATTGATGGAATACGGATTTGTCCGTAAATTAAATGATGGTTTAAAAATCCTGGGCAACGGCGAAGTTGAAAAGGCATTCACCATCAAAGCACATAAAATCAGCAAATCAGCTGAGGAGAAAATTCTCGCTGGAGGAGGAAAGGTAGAGGTGATCTAGTATGGTCTCTACCTTGAAGGATGCTTGGAAAATTCCAGATCTACGACGAAAAATAATATTTACGTTAGCGATGCTGTTTATATATCGTTTGGGATCCTTCATACCGGTTCCTTTCATCGATACCGAACAGCTTAGTCAACTCGTCAACGATAGTGGAATTTTTGGTCTGTTTGATATTATATCCGGTGGTAACTTTGGCAATTTTACTATTTTTGCCATGAGTATCACCCCGTATATTAATGCTTCAATTATCATGAACCTTCTGGCATTTGCAATTCCGGCTTTGGAAGCGCTACAAAAAGAAGGTGAAGAAGGACGAAAAAAACTGGCTCAGTATACGCGGTACCTTACCATTATTCTGGCACTGATTCAGGCACTGGGAATGAGCTTATCCTTCGGAGACTTGCTAGTTGAAAAAACACCATTTACTGTCTTTACGGTTGTATTATGTATTACGGCTGGGACTGCGTTTTTAATGTATCTGGGTGAGCAAATCACTGAAAATGGTATCGGCAACGGTATCTCTTTGATTATCTTTATCAGTATCATTTCCCGTATTCCAACGGCAATCGGCCAAATGTATCAATACCTGACAATTGGAACTTTAAATATCATCACCCTGATTGTGTTTTTGGTTTTTATTGTTGTGGTGATCTTAGGGGTGGTTGCTGTTCAGGAAGGACAACGACGCATTCCGGTTCAGTATGCAAAGCGGGTTGTTGGCCGAAAAATGTACGGCGGACAAACCACACACATCCCGATGCGTGTGAATATGGCAGGCGTTATTCCGGTAATCTTTGCCAGTTCGCTAACACTATTTCCAGCGACACTTGCCAGCTTTTTTCCGACATCGGCTTTTGCAAACTTTATTTCAACCTATTTTGCCTGGGGATCCTGGCTCACTAATATTATTTACATCACACTAATAATTGCGTTTACCTATTTTTATACAGCTGTAACATTTAATCCGTTTGATATCGCAGAAAATATCAAGAAACAAGGTGGTTATATTCCTGGGATCAGACCTGGAAAACCAACTGTAGAGTATTTGTCGAGAATTATGAACCGATTAACATTATTTGGTGGCGTCTTTTTAGCGATCATTGCTGTTATTCCTATTTTTGTAGGTAATTTTATGGGTGTCAATCTTCAATTCGGCGGAACAAGTTTGCTGATTGTGGTTGGGGTAGCCCTTGAAACGGTTAAGCAGATTGAAGCAGAAATGATGATGAGACACCATCAGGGATTTTTAAAATCTTAAAATGAACTGGAGTTAAGTGAAAAATGAGAATTGTATTATTAGGACCTCCGGGAGCTGGCAAAGGGACACAGGCGAAGCGAATTTGTGAAACTTATGGTATCCCTCATATTTCTACTGGCGATCTCTTTCGAGAAAACATGAGTAAAGATACGCCACTTGGAAAAAAAGCTAAAGAGTATATGGCACAAGGTCTTTTGGTTCCAGATGACTTAGTTGTTGATATGGTTGAAGATCGGTTGACACACGAAGATGTATTGGCTGCCGGGTATGGCTATTTGCTGGATGGATTCCCACGAACGGTTCATCAGGCAGAAGCGTTATGTCGGATCAATGCCAAACGTGATTGTGAGTTGGATTTTGCAATCAATCTTGATGTGCCTTTTGACATTTTGATTGAACGGGTTTCAGGTCGCCGGATTTGTCCGACATGCCATGCAACCTATCATATCAAGTACAGTAAACCGAAGGTCGAGGGTGTCTGTGATTTAGACGGAACACCTTTATACCAACGGGAAGACGATAAAGTCGAAACCGTTAAGAAGCGAATTGAAGTATATCAAGATCAGACAGAACCATTAATCGAATTTTATGAAGACAAACAAAAGATCATTAATATTAATGGATTGCAACATATGAAGGATGTTTTTGATAATATCGAAAAAATCCTAAATGGAGTTAATTAAAGATGATAACCATAAAATCCCAAAAGGAAATTGATCTAATGCGCCATGCCGGAAAAATTGTGGCAGGCGCTCATGCCTTAGTAGAGACAATGATCAAGCCTGGGGTAACAACACAAGAACTGGACCACGCAGTTGAAAAGTATATTCGTGATGCCGGAGCAGTTCCAACATTCAAAGGCTATGGTGGATTCCCTAACTCAATTTGCGCTTCTATTAATGAAGTGGTTGTCCATGGGATTCCTGAGAAGCGACGTTTGCAGGATGGTGATATCATCAGTATCGACATTGGAGCGACATTCAAAGGTTACGTTGGTGATGCGGCTGTTACACATGGCGTCGGCACGATTTCTGATGAAGCAGAAAAGCTGATTCGAATCACAAGAGAGTCCTTTTATAAGGGGATTGCTTATGCCAGAGATGGCTATCGCTTGTCAGACATTTCGAATGCGATTCAGAAATATGTTGAGGACAACGGTTTTTCAGTGGTCCGGGACTATGTCGGCCATGGTGTTGGAAAACAAATGCATGAAGATCCACCGATTCCTAACTTTGGGCCTAAGGGTCGCGGACCACGGCTACGGCAGGGAATGACATTGGCCATTGAACCAATGGTAAATGCCGGAACGTATGACGTTGTTACGTTAAAAGACGGTTGGACGGTGGTAACCACTGACGGAAAGCTTTCTTCACATTATGAGCACACCATTCTGATTACCGGAACGGGTGATCCCGAGCTTTTAACAGTAATATAAGTTGGTGTTTGAATGAATGAATATAGAGTTGGACAGGTGGTTCGTTCAAAAGCTGGCCGGGATAAAGGTCAGTATATGGTGGTTATTGAAGTGGTGGACGAACAGTTCACCATGGTATCAAATGGAAAGCTTCGAAAAGTGAGTAATCCAAAAAAAAAGAAGGTCAAACACTTGGCGAAGACGAATCACATAGCCACAGATATTCGTGATAAAATATTAAATGGAAAAAATGTAACTAACGCTGAGATTAGAAAAATACTCGAGTCCTATCACATGCCTGATGGTATTGGGGATGAGAATCGTGAGGAGGTTTGATCAATGGCCAAAAAAGATGTTATCGAGGTAGAAGGCTCAGTGATTGAGTCATTACCAAATACTATTTTCTTAGTAGAATTGGAAAATGGACATCAGATAACTGCGCATATTTCGGGAAAACTTCGCATGAATTATATCAGAATTTTACCCGGAGATAAAGTAGTTGTTGAATTATCCCCATATGATTTGACCCGCGGTCGTATCGTATGGCGTGGAAAAGGGAAATCATAAAGGAGGCATACAAATGAAAGTTAGACCATCAGTTAAACCGATTTGTGAAAAATGCAAAATTATTAAGAGAAATGGTCGTGTTATGGTAATTTGTGAAAATCCAAAACACAAACAAAAACAAGGTTAAACCGTCGAGTCCAGAAAAAAAGAACATGGCCGCGGCAATTTTAGTCATGTTCATGATATAAAACACCCTGGGTTTTAATTTCGTTACGTCACTAACGTGATTAATTGACCAGCATTTAGAAAATAATTAGGAGGTACACACCCTATGGCAAGAATTGCCGGAGTCGATTTACCCCGAGATAAGCGGGTAGAAATTGGATTAACTTATATCTACGGTATTGGACATTCAACATCACTGGAAATCTTAAAAGCTTTAAACATTAATCCAGATACCAGAGTTAAAGATCTTACAGAAACTGAAGTAAATGATCTGCGAAATACGATAGACAAATACACCGTTGAAGGTGACCTTCGTAGAGAAGTCAACTTAAACATCAAACGACTGATCGAAATTGGATCTTATAGAGGATTACGTCATCGTCGAGGACTTCCTGTTAGAGGGCAAAAGACAAAAACGAATGCCAGAACTCGAAAAGGTCCGAAACGTCTCGTAAGCAAAAAGAAATAAGGAGGGCTAAAGAATGGCAGTTAAAAAAGCACGAAGAAAAGTTAAAAAAATTAAAAAGAATATCGAACGTGGCCAGGCCCATATTCAATCTTCTTTCAATAATACGATTGTTACCATTACTGATATCTCCGGAAATGCGCTTTCGTGGGCAAGTTCAGGTGGATTAGGCTTTAAAGGATCACGTAAAAGCACCCCTTTTGCGTCTCAAATGGCTGCAGAAGAAGCTGCAAAAGCGGCTATGGAGCACGGCCTTAAAAGTGTCGAAGTTTTAGTTAAAGGCCCTGGTTCCGGACGTGAGGCAGCAATTCGGGCCTTACAGGCGGCGGGATTAGAAATTACCCTGATCCGTGATGTAACGCCTATTCCACATAACGGTTGTCGACCACCTAAGCGACGACGAGTATAACAGGAGGGCGAAAATAATGTCAAGAAATATAGAAGCATCATGCCGACAATGTAGACGTGAAGGTGCAAAACTGTACCTGAAGGGAGAACGTTGTTATTCTACAAATAAATGTGCGTTTGAAAGACGACCAACACCACCAGGCCAACATGGCAAAAGACGAACAAAATTATCTGAATATGGTCTTCAGTTAAGAGAAAAACAAAAAGCAAAACGTATTTACGGTGTGCTTGAAAAACAATTCCGTGGCTATTTTGAAATTGCTGAAAAGCAAAAAGGGATCACTGGTCACAACTTATTGATTCACTTAGAATCACGTATGGATAATGTTGTTTATCGGTTGGGTCTGGCAACCTCTCGTAAAGAGGCTCGTCAGTTGGTCGATCATGAACATTTCCTGGTCAACGGAAAAAAACTGAATATTCCTTCTTACATCATGAAAGAAGGCGATGTCATTGAAGTTCGACCAAGAAGCAAAAAATCACAGAAATTCAAAGATATTTTAGAAGCGACTGAAAATCGAACCATGGCTTCATGGTTGTCGAGAGATGTTGACACACTATCAGGAAAAGTCATTGGCAGACCGGCAGTAGAAGACTTAGATGTCGAAATTGCTGAACATCTTATTGTTGAATTGTATTCTAAATAGGCTACATGTTCGGGAACCAATTAACCCTCATGTTAATGTATGGATTATAAATAAGTAGGAGGGTCTGATAAATGATCGAATTCGAGAAACCAGTCATCGAAATTGTTGATAAAAAAGACGACGATACCTACGGGCGGTTTGTTATTGAACCTTTAGAACGGGGATACGGAACCACCCTTGGTAACAGTCTGAGACGAATAATGCTGTCATCCCTGCCGGGTGTGGCAGTCACATCAGTAAAGATTGAAGGCGTATTACACGAATTCTCTACTATTCCAGGGGTTAAAGAGGATGTTATAGAAATCCTTCTGAACCTTAAAGGTTTGGCAGCAGAAATTTATACCGATGAGCCTAAGGTTATTTACATTGAGGCTTCAGAAGAAGGTGAGATCACCGCTGGTGATATTATTGCCGATGCGGACGTCGATATCCTTAATCCGGAAATGCACATTGCTACCTTGTCCAAGGGGTCTACTCTGAACATGGAAATGCGCATTGAAAAGGGACGAGGCTATGTGGCAGCAGATAAAAACAAATATCCGGGTATGCCGATTGGAACCATCCCAATGGATTCAATCTTCTCTCCGATTATCAAAGTTAATTTTCTCGTAGAAAATACCCGAGTCGGTCAGATTACCGATTTTGATAAATTGACCATCGATATCTGGACTGATGGAACCACAACCCCGGAGGAAGCGCTTTCTTTAGCGGCGAAAGTGTTAAGTGAACATCTCAACCTGTTCATTAACTTGACCGAGCATGCCACTACGGTGGAAATCATGGTGGAAAAAGAAGAAAGTGAAAAAGAACGTATTCGCGAAATGTCCATCGAAGAATTGGAGCTTTCTGTAAGATCCAGTAATTGTCTGCGACGGGCAAATATCGATACAGTTGAAAAATTAACACAACGAAGCGAAGAGGACATGATTAAAGTCCGAAACCTCGGTCGTAAATCCCTGAATGAAATCAAGCACAAACTAGCAGAAATTGGATTGTCCTTGAGTCAAGAAGAAGAAAAGGCAAAGGAGTAACACTATGGCGGGATATCGAAAACTAGGCCGTCCCTCTGATCAAAGAAGAGCATTACTACGTAATCTTACCACTGCCCTTTTAGAACATGGTAAAATTGAAACAACCGTAACCAGAGCGAAGGAAGTAAAAAGAATTGCAGATAAAATGGTCACTTTAGGTAAAAGAGGCGACTTACATGCCAGAAGACAGGCAATTTCATATATCACTCAGGAAGCAGTGGTAAAACAATTGTTTGACGAAATTGCACCTAAATATACTGAACGAAACGGTGGTTACACACGAATTTATCGTGTTGGACCACGTCGTGGCGACGGCGCCGAAATGGCGATAATTGAATTAGTATAATTTAAGAGGCATACAGGGGATTAAGATGTTATTGACGCTTAATCCCTTTCTTGTATTATAAAGTTAATTAACACCCAAAGAAGGTGATTACACGTGATAATGGATAGTAAAAAAAGAATGATTGATGTGCAGGATGTGTATTTCAAATATCCTCATAATAACGAAAACGAATCCGTCGTAGCCTTGGATGGCGTCAGTTTACATATTGAAAAAGGTGAATTTGTCGGAATCATCGGACATAATGGTTCGGGGAAATCCACCCTTTCCAAATTACTTAATGCGATTATCTTTCCGACTCAAGGTGATGTAATTGTCAGCGGGCTCAATACCAAGGACCATGAAAGCTTATGGACAATTCGTCAGACTGCTGGAATGGTATTCCAAAACCCCGATAATCAGTTGGTTGCGACGATTGTTGAAGAAGATGTGGCCTTCGGGCCTGAAAATCTGGGGGTACCACCCCAAGAAATCAGAGAACGGGTAGATCGGGCTTTAGCTGTGGTGGAAATGCAGGCCTACGCCCATCAGAAACCCCATCAATTGTCAGGTGGTCAAAAACAGCGGATTGCGATCGCCGGAATTTTAGCGATGGAACCCGAATGTATCATATTCGATGAACCCACAGCGATGCTGGATCCATCCGGACGACGGGAAGTGATGGAAACAATCAAGCGACTTAATCGTGATAAAGAAATGACGGTTATTCATATCACTCATTTTATGGAAGAAATCGTCGATGCGGACCGGATTATTGTGCTGGACAAAGGCAAGGTAGTTATGGAAGGTGAACCGCGGACGATCTTTAAACAGGTAAAACGGCTCAAAGAAATTGGTCTGGATGTACCCCAAATGACGGAGTTGGCGTATGAACTGCGAAGTGCCGGACTTGAAATTGCGGATGATGTTCTAAGCATCGAGGAAATGGTGGATGTCTTATGTCAGTAGAAATAAAAAATCTATCCCATACCTATTCGGAGGGTTCACCCTTTGAATTCAAAGCCCTCAAGGATATCAATCTTACCATCGAAGATGGCAGTTTTATTGGCATTATCGGACACACTGGTTCAGGTAAATCGACGCTGATTCAGCATCTTAACGGCTTATTAACCCCGACATCAGGAACCGTTCTGGTCGATGGGAAAGATATCTTCGAAACGAAAAAAACCGAATTGATTCAACTCAGACATCAGATTGGACTGGTCTTTCAATATCCGGAACACCAATTGTTTGAGGAAACCGTCCAGAAAGATGTCGCTTTTGGCCCCAGAAATCAGGGGCTCACGGAGGACGAAATTGATCAGCGGGTCAGACAATCAATTAAAATGGTGGGTCTTGATTTTGATGCAATCAAAGATAAGTCGCCCTTTGAATTATCGGGGGGACAGATGCGACGGGTGGCCATTGCGGGTGTTCTTGCGATGGAACCTGCGGTACTGATCCTCGACGAACCAACCGCTGGTCTTGATCCCCGCGGCCGGGAAGAAATATTGGCACAGATCAAATCATTGCATCGTCAGAAACAAATAACGGTTATTCTGGTGTCTCATAGTATGGAAGATATTGGAAAAATGGTCGATAAGATTCTGGTTATGAATGAAGGGGAAGTTGTTTTTTAT
This sequence comes from Acetobacterium wieringae, assembly GCF_026646375.1. GTDB lineage: Bacteria > Bacillota > Clostridia > Eubacteriales > Eubacteriaceae > Acetobacterium > Acetobacterium wieringae_A. The sequence continues at coordinate 345,758 of NZ_JAIPPU010000002.1, read as the reverse complement.
GATACACCAAACCGTGTGTTTACAGAAATATCCACCCTGGAGCGCATTGGCCTGGCGGTACCAGAGGTAACCTATCTGATGCGGCGACTGAAAGACAAGTATCCAGAAATTAGAGAAGATATTTTTACGGTGGAAGCAGCCAAAAAAGAAATTCTCAAAGTCATAAGAGGATAATAAAATGTTAAAAGATGTTACGATTGGTCAGTATTATCCAACCGGTTCAGTGATTCACAAACTGGATCCGAGAACGAAAATACTGTTTACCACAGCATTTGTTGTGATGTTGTTTTTTTTAAATAACTTGTGGGGATATCTTGCCACATTTTTGATTCTGGCAACCATCACCCTGTTATCCAAAATTCCGATGGGTTATATTATCCGTGGAATTAAAGGGTTAGTTCTGATTATTATGTTGACGGTTGTTCTCAATCTGTTTATGACGCCAGGAACCGTAGTGGCAACTTTAGGACCGCTGACAGTGACGTTGGAAGGATTAAAAGTGGCAACCTATATGGCTCTGCGCTTGATTTTTTTGGTGGTTGGTACCAGTATTATGACACTAACGACCTCACCGATTGATTTAACTGACGGGATGGAGTGGTGTATGCGATATATTCCCTTCGTCCGGCGATATGCGCATGAGTTAGCGATGATGATGTCGATCGCGCTTCGCTTTATCCCAACATTGATGGAAGAAACCGAGCGAATCATGAAAGCCCAAAAAGCCAGAGGGGCAAATTTTGAAACCGGAAATATTATTTCCCGGGCTAAGAATTTGATCCCAATTTTAATTCCATTGTTTATATCTGCATTTCGCAGAGCTGATGAACTGGCTACAGCCATGGAAGCACGCTGCTACCGGGGGGGCGAAAACCGAACCCGGATGAAGCAATTGGCTTTTGAATTCAGGGATGGTGCCAGTCTGGTGTTGATGTTTCTGATGATCGTGGGGCTTTATCTGACTACCTGGATTCAAATACCGCTATTATTTCCGGTTTAAGAATAAAATTCAGTGTAATGAGAAATATCCAATTAATAATCAGCTATTGTGGTACCGGTTATTGTGGTTGGCAGATACAACCCAATGGAGTGACCATTCAGGAAGTCATCATCAATGCAATCCGGGAGTTAACGGGCGAAACGGTCAATCTGATCGGATCTGGCCGAACCGATGCTGGTGTCCATGCTTTGGGGCAAAGTGCCAATTTCTTAACCAGATCCACAATTCCAGCAGAGGCATTTCATCGGGCATTGAACACGAGATTGCCGTCAGATATTCGAATTATTAGGAGTAGCGAACGAGAGCTTGACTTTCATAGTCGTTATCATGCCAGAGGGAAGAGTTATATCTATAAGATTTACGAAAGTCCAGTTGGCAGTCCCTTTTACTCAGATCGGGCGTTTTATGTGAGTCGTACCCTGGACTGGCAGAAAATGAAGGAAGCCGCATCCTATTTTATCGGTGAGCATGATTTTACGGCATTTATGGCTAGTGGCAGTTCGATCAAAACAACGATCCGTACCATTGAAGAAATTTCATTTGACAAAAACGGTGATCTTCATGAGATAACATTTCGGGGTAATGGCTTTCTCTACAATATGGTCAGGATTATGGTCGGAACCCTTTATGAAGTCGGCTATCAACGTCGAAAACCGGAGGAGATAGCTGGAATCATTAAAAGTCAAGAACGTAGTCAGGCTGGAATAACGGCTCCCGCTCAGGGGCTTTACTTAAAGGAAGTATATTATTAAAAATAAAAAGATTCGACGACATAAATTACTTGACACACCCGGAAAGATGCTATAAAATTAACGATGGACGTTAATGTATCACTAGCCCGGATACAATAAAAAACGATTTCTGATAACTCCCACTTATCAGAAAGCCAATAGATAAAATAAAGAAATTATTAACTGAGGAGGACTTTTGAGATGAATGCGAACGCCACAAAAATGGCCAAATCTCATGAAATAGACCGTAAATGGTATGTGATTGATGCAGAGGGTAAGGTATTAGGACGACTGGCGACAGAAGTTGCAAATATTTTACGAGGAAAAAACAAACCAATCTTTTCACCACATATGGATTGCGGAGATTTTGTAATCATTATTAATGCCGATAAGGTTGTGTTAACCGGAAATAAACTGGATCAGAAATTATATAAAACATATTCTGGATATTGCGGTGGGTTAAAAGAAATGACCTACCGAAAATTCTTAGCTGAAAAACCAGAACTTTTGGTTTTCAAGGCAGTAAAGGGAATGATCCCACATAACAAATTGGGTGATAAAATTGCGACTAAACTTAAAGTTTATGCTGGTAATGAACATCCACATGCTGCACAATTGCCTGAAGTTTACGAATTTTAATGCTGAGAAGGAGGAAATAGAGAATGGCTAAAGTACAATATTTTGGAACTGGACGAAGAAAAACCTCGGTTGCCCGAGTTCGATTATTACCAGGGAGTGGAAAATTCACTATTAACGGACGTGATATTGATGAATTTTTCGGAATGGAAACATTAAAGGTTATCGCCAGACAACCTTTAACATTGACCGATACACTAAATACCTTTGATGTGATTGTTAATGTTCACGGTGGCGGTTTTACCGGACAAGCTGGCGCAATCCGCCATGGGATTGCCCGTGCTCTGCTTGAAGCAGACATCAACCTACGACCAGCACTGAAACGTGCAGGTTACTTAACTCGAGACTCTCGTATGGTTGAACGAAAAAAATACGGTCTCAAAAAAGCGCGTCGTGCACCACAGTTTTCAAAACGTTAATATCAGACTTATTACAAGTCCTGCGACATTCAATGTTGCAGGACTTTTCAGTGTAACACTAGTTAATTAAGAAAGCAGGAATTTATGAATAACAAACAACCCATTATTAACATTGCAGTCATCGCCCATGTCGATGCCGGAAAATCTACCCTGGTAGATGCCCTTTTAGGACAAAGCAATGTTTTTAGAGAAAATCAGGAGGTCGTGGACTGCGTAATGGACAGTAATGACCTTGAACGCGAACGCGGAATCACCATTTACTCAAAAAACTGCTCCATTATGTATAAAGATATCAAAATTAATATTGTCGATACTCCAGGCCATGCTGACTTTTCTTCAGAGGTTGAACGAATCCTGAAAACTGTTGATACTGTTGTTCTGCTGGTCGACTCCAGCGAAGGACCAATGCCACAAACCCGTTTTGTTTTGAATAAGTCACTGGAAAAGGGTCTTAATCCGATTTTATTTATTAATAAAATTGATAAAAAAGATCAACGGGCAGAAGAAGTTGTTGATATGGTCTTCGATTTGTTTGTGGAACTTAAGGCCAATGACAAACAGTTGGATTTCCCGGTACTATATGGGATTGCTAAAGAAGGGATCGCTATTCGCGATATGGATGATGAAGGGGTGAACTTGGAGCCGCTTTTTGAGACCATTGTTGAACATGTCGGTCTGCAGGACGATCTGAGCCTGGAACCATTGCAGATGCAGGTTTCTTCCCTGGCATATGATGATTACATTGGCCGTTTGGGGATAGGTAAGATTTATTCAGGCACGATTCATGCTGGCGAGCAAATTGAAATATGTAAAACAGATGGGTCATTTAAAAAAGAAAAAATCAACCAGGTCTTCGTTTATCGCGGTTTATCCCGGGTCGAGGTCAAAGAAGCAAAGGCAGGCGATATTGTGGTTGTTTCGGGGATACCCGATATCTCCATTGGTGAAACCATTGGCGAAATCAACCAGGTACAACCGATGGAACTGATTGAAATTGAACAGCCAACCTTGTCAATGAACTTCCTGGTCAACAAATCGCCGTTTGCCGGTGACTCCGGAAAATTTGTAACAACCCGACACATTCGGGCTCGACTGGAAAAAGAACTGGAAGTTAATGTTGGTCTACTCGTTGAAGAACTGGAAGATACCACCGATGGTTTTAAGGTTTCCGGACGGGGCGAGCTGCATCTATCGATTCTTTTGGAAAACATGCGTCGTGAAGGTTACGAAGTAGCTGTTTCCAAACCCGAAGTAATTATGCACCGGGATGAAAATGGTAAACTGTTGGAGCCGGTTGAATTGGTAATTATTTCAGTGCCGGAAAAATACTCGGGTGCCGTTATTTCAAAGCTTAATATCCGGAAAGGTCGGATGGAGAGTATGTATACCGATGAAGCATGGACACGAATGGAATTTTTTGTGCCGACGCGAGGCTTGCTGGGCTATCAGAGTGAGTTTATCAACGATACCCATGGTGAAGGAACCATGGTTCGGCGTTTTGCTTCCTTTGAAGAGCATAAAGGCGATATTCCGCAGCGTCTCAATGGGGTATTGATTTCTCAATTCAGTGGTGAAACCATGGCATACTCGCTCTTTAACCTCAGTGATCGGGGTGAAATGTTGGTTGGTCCTGGAACCAAGGTTTATGAAGGGATGATCATTGGGATTAATAACCGGAGTGATGATATGACCGTTAATCCGACAAAAAATAAAAAGATGACCAATGTCCGATCTTCCGGGACTGATGAGGCGTTAAAATTGATTGAGCCGCGAATCATGACACTGGAGCAGGCACTGGAATTTATCAACGATGATGAATTAGTGGAATTGACACCCACTGACATCCGGATTCGAAAGAAAATCCTCGGGGAGCTGGAACGAAAACGTAGCGCCCGATAAAAGTTTTGGAACGCCGAACCGGCGTTCCTTTTTAAATGACAGCGAAAAATGAAATATCAGTACCGGTCCGTGAAATAACGATTGACCGCTAAACTTTCAGTGTGATATTATATATACGGTATAAGGTTTTACCAAAAAATAACAAAATGGATGGTGGCTTTTCTGCTGTTGTCTGAACTAAAGTGGAGGTAATACGATTTGATTAATATTGATAAACAAGAAGCTGAAGATGGCAAAATCATGGCAGTTTTTGCCTATATTATCTTTCTTATTCCGTTGTTTGCCGCCGGAGACAATCAATTTGCCCGCTATCATACCAATCAGGGTTTGGTGTTATTTCTGGCATGGCTGGTATGTACCATTGCAGGAATAATTATTGGCGTTGTTCCCATCATTGGCTGGATTCTTTCGACCATCCTTTTTAGTGCAGTGCCCTTGGCTTTTGTTGGTTTTGCCATTTATGGGATCATCAATGTGATCCAGTTAGAGGCCAAACCGTTGCCATTAATTGGCGGAATTACCTTGATCAAGTCCTACTAAATTGTTCTTCATACATCATAATAAATTTGTAAAAAGCATTGCTTACACAGGCGATGCTTTTTACTTGCAAAATAGTAGTACCAAAACGTTTTGGAAAACAACCCAAATATAAAGGCGGTGAACCCGTGGAAAACAACACTGAGAACAATAACGAAAATCACGATATGAGCGATAAAAATTTTCGGAATTATTTCTTTCTGATTACCTTTGGAATCTGTTTACTGGTGGCCCTGTTGAATATCAGATATCTGGTCAACTATTTAGGGTTATTTGTGAATATTATCACGCCAGTGCTAATTGCACTGGGCATTGCGTTTGTCTTAAACATCCCAATGACCTTTATCGAAGGACATTTTCTGGGTTTTATGAATCGCATAAAAAATAAAAAGAATCGAGATCTGAATAAAGGCAAACGAATGATTGCAATAACGTTGACCTTCGTATTTGTGATTGGAATTTTAGCAGGTTTGATTACCTTTGTTATCCCACAGGTGAGCGAAAGCGTTGATACATTAATGGTCAAATTGCCAGAGTATATCGATTCATTTAATACGCTAGTGGATGATGCGTTGGCATTCTTTAATCTGCCGGACACACTGTGGAATGATATTGCCATTGAATGGGATTCTTTGATGGAACAGTTTGGTAGCCTTCTGATTGATTCCGTGCCAGAAATATTCAATGCTACGAAAAACTTTACGGTTGGTTTTTTCAATGCGATTATGGGGATCGTCATTTCCATCTATTTACTGGCTGATAAAGAAAACTTGTTGGCAGTTAAAGATAAACTGATCTATGCTTATATTCGAAAAGACCGGGCTGATTTTATCCAGGACGTCAGTATCACCGCCAATCAAGTCTTTCACGGATTTATTGCCGGGCAAATAACGGAAGCATTTATTCTGGGAACCCTCTGTACGGTTGGGTTGGCTATTTTGCAGATCCCTTACGCTTTGCTGATTGGGGTATTGGTTGGTATGACCAGCGTGATTCCAGTGTTTGGCGCTTTTTTGGGCGCCGTACCCAGTGGCTTTATTCTATTGGTAGTCAACCCGATTTATTGTCTGATCTTCGTGATTTATATTATCGCTTTGCAACAGGTGGAAAGCAATGTGATTTATCCCCGGGTCGTGGGAGGATCCATTGGCTTATCCGGTTTATGGGTGCTCGTTGGAATGATTATTGGTGGTAGCTTGTTTGGCTTCCTGGGAATCATTTTGGGGATTCCTTCATTCGCGGTTTTCTATGCGGTATTTAGAAAAATTACCAATGAGCGGATTGAGAAAATGGAAATGGAACAGCAAGAGTCAGCCTAAAAGAAATGTAACTAAAAAAGCGTCCGGGAGTGGATTGCCCAGTTGGGTCAGTCGCTTCGAGGACGCTTTTTCCATTATTTTTTTGTTGAGCGTGTCTTTTCCAGTTGTTGTATGGCTTTGGAAGCCATTTGGGTTAAACTGACCGTGAAATTCTGGAAACCAGCATAAAAAGGATGGCGCATATCCAGGTTGCGAATTTCGCCATGCTGATCCAGCAGGCGATTGGGAGGATGATTGTTATGGGGGAGTTTGGATTCACTTCCGACGACAACTCGTTTTCCAGCGATGCTGTTAAGTAGGATATTAACCACATCCCAGGCCGACTCATAGGCAATGATTTTATCTTGATTAGCGATAATTTCCGTGGCATATTTGCGGATGAATTCAGCTGAAAACCCCTGACTGTTAAAGGTCACACAGCGACTAATCTTGGCGCCTGCAACAACGGTAATATACTGACCATTGTTGCCGCCTTTGGAATGACCGGTTAAGGTATAGTGCTCCATATCAAAGGCCGCATCAACAGAACGATAAAACTCCAGGGCTTTTAGTTGTTGTGGGGTATCAGTCAGAAACCCACCTTGAATATTGTCGATCCATCCGATGCCGGTGGTACCCCGAAAAGCGATGATACCAGAGTTTGGGATAACATCAGAAAAACAATACGCGACGAGTCCGTTTTCGGGCTGATTTGTGTATGCGAGTACCTTTAGGGCAGTGAGGTGTGGATTAGCCATCATCAGATGCAGGGATTGATCCCATTCGGAGGATGACATGGCGCAATCACCCTGAAGATTATTGACATTTTGCAATAGTGCCGCAACCATTTCACCCACTGAATAATCAGGTAATCGGGATGGTTCGACCGGCAGGTTCAGGGCAGCCAGCTGGCTGATCAAATTTAGTTCACTATGATACAACATGCTCTTACCTCCCTTGGTAAGAAATTAAATCGCAATGCAAAACTAGTTTGCATCAATCTCGGAATGTTTGGATTTGTTTTTTTCCATAAAGGCTTTATAGAGTTCCAATGAATTTTGATGGTATTGATGGGACATCTTGGGAAAAGCATTCATAATTCGGCGATGTGAATAACGATTGATAACTTTGTTTTCGCTGATGCGATTGGTTAGTGAGACAATCAGCTGGTGGGCTGAATCTTTGGCTTCGGTCAGGGTCCCTTCTTTAAGATCCCGTACTTTGGCTGTCACCTCGTGAGCGGTGGTGATCCCTTTCTCTTTTAAATGATCTTTAAGCTCAGTGGTTGCTTCGTAAACACTGCCCAGTTTTTTGTTGAAGGAAGCGGTTTCCCGGGTCGATTCTACCAGATCACTGACAAAGAAGACTGCCGCAATGGTGGCAATAACCTGAATCCAGAAAGCGGAGAAACTGTTAACCAGATCATTGACGATGGGGTGAACCACATACATCAGAATCACGCACAGTAGACCAAAAAGAAACGAATTCAACAGACAGACGCGTCCGTTGATGTTAAATTTATGATCGGAGTAGTCCCACCATTTGGCATGAAAGAGTTTTTCCATCCCCCAACTGGTGATATATTCCAAGGTACTGGTGAGAATAATGCCAATGAAAAAAACCAGAATCGGATCACTGACATAGGGCATCAGGAACATAATGATGATCAGTGCTCCAACGCCATAAATCGGGCAGTAGGGGCCATTTAGAAAGCCCCGGTTAATAAACTTTTTTTCCGGGATGGAGCAATACACGACTTCACACATCCAACCGATGATGGCATAAAGAATAAAATAAACAAATAGCAGACTCAGATTATAATACATAAATGATTCCTCTCAAATTATTAACTTTGAATCATTTTAACACATCAGTTTATGGTCATAAAGAAAAATCGTTCATAAAACGCCGCTTGAATCGTTGACTGCAAATATTTATCTAAGATGGGTGGATATGTTTTTGTTTTTTTAAATTGGATCGTTTATAATGGTTGATATACCCCAAATGACAATAAAGCAACCAAAAATCAATAAAAAGGGAGCATAAATGAAATACAATAGAATTGAGATAACAAGAAGCGAACAACTCATCGACATTACCGCAGCGATTCGGGAATTTGTTGACCAGTCCCGATTAAAAGATGGTTTTGTACAAATCCAAGTTCCCGAGCGAACCGCAGCAGTGATGATTTCCATTAATGATGACTGGCGGCTGGAGCGGGAGTTTTTTGATAAGTTGAATCATCTGATGCCCAAGTATGATGGCATGAAATTTACCGGTTGGACAACCGCCTGTGTCAAAGCTACGATTTTTGGACCATCGCTGCAGGTGATGGTAAGTAGCGGAACGTTGATGTTGGATAAAAATCAAAGTGTATATTTTGTTGAATTCCAGGGGCCCGGTGAACGTCAGTATTTTATCAGCAGTTTTGGCACAACCCTGGCAGAACATGAGGAAGCGTCAATGCCGGAAGAACTGGCTTTGATTTTTGAAACGCGTCAAGCTTATGAAGCTGAACAGCAACAGATAGCTGAAGAAATGCGCAACGAATGGCGTCTACGGGAAGCGAATCGGTTGAAACAGGAAGCCGAAAGCAGAGAAACAGTCGTTGCAGAAAACGATACCGATGGCGATTGATAAAAACACATACCACAATGAGCAAGAATCAAGAAAGGCAGTAACAATGAGCTGGGAATTAACAGGAGTGGATCAAATGATCAAAATTATGGAACTTGCTGACTTTAAAAGTACGGAAATGCTTGTTCCAGCTGAACGAATTGGTTTTTTTGGCGACGTAGGAGACCGATTGGCAATTATTTATCAGAATCGGGAATACCCGGCATATCTGGAAGCTGAAGGCGGAAATACCATACTGAAATGGAGTAAGGTATTGATTCGCAAACTGGGTGAAACCTTTCCTGATTATGAGTCATGGTTTCAGGGCGAGCAGTCGGATTTTTTACTGCCAAGAATGGAACTGACAAAAAGCAACGATGTATTTAGTCTGCGCCTAATAACGAGTGATGCAGTGACAGTTGGTGATGCGGTCAAAGCCAGTGATGGGGTCAAAAAGACCCTCCCGGCCGGAGCGGGGCTTCGGGAGTTGCTATTAAAATGGATTGTCGGGTACCCCAACTATTATCCCCGGGACTTTCGCTTTTCCTTTAAGGATATTATCAACGAAGAAATTCCCAAGGTGATTGAAAACTTTGAAGCGATCCAATCTGGCCATTATCAGGTTCGGGGTTTTGCCGGGGACACCCAATGGGCGGAGATTCCCTGGGTTAAAGTGGTTGACAAAAACGATCAGCGGTTGGATCATGAGGATCTGTATCTGGCATATTTACTGGCGAAGGACAGCGACAAACTTTACTTGGCGATTGTCTATGGTAAAGAAGGTCTGGGAATTCGAAGTCTTTCGGAGCAAGCCGCCAAATACCGGGAAAAGATTGTGACCGGAAATTATCAAACCAGTCATCAGGAGGTTTTACTGGCCAGTGCCACCCTGGTATCCGGGATTGTCTGCTATCGGGAATATAGCGAAACGGATATGCCTGAAGATGGGATACTGGCAACAGAATTTGAAGCGTTCAGGAAAATGTATGAACAGTGTTTGACGAAGAATCGGGACGCAAACGAAACCCTGGTCAGTGATGAAACAATTGATGAAATCAGCATCGAGAGAGAGTGGGGCAAGACCGACAAAACGGTGAGCGCCAGCCGGACAATAGAAGCAGCGGCGGATCTAAAACCAGTGGAGGAAGCGCCGGAAACAGTGGCAGAACCGCAGCAAACAAAAACCAATGCAGTGGTTGCAAAAGACCTGGATGGGAATCGTTCGGATGAAGTTATTGACTCGGATGAATTGATTAGCAGTGAAGAAAGTTTGCTCAGTAACGCAGAGGATAGCGGAGAACGACAGTCTTTTTCTGCTTCACCCCTCTCTGACACAGCAATGGACATGGAAACGGTGGTGCCTTGCGAAAGCCGAAATCCGGAAGAAATCCCTTCTGAGCAGGAAGCCGCGGGTGCCAAAAATGGTCAAATAATCAGCGGCGAAATCCAGAAACCGTGTGAGCCAGCCGCATTAAAGGTGGATCAAGTGAACGCTCAAGAAGCCAATAAAACGACCCCAGTCGAAGAGTTGACCCGGACACTGATCCGGTATCCGGCTCAAAATGATGAGCTCACTCCAGCACTTCGGTTGGTTCAGGCAAAAATGGGAAATAGAGGCTATTACTATCCGGCCGAATTAATTAAGCGTTATTATCTGTCGGTTAAGTCCAAACCCTTCGTGATGATTAACGGTCGAGTAGGGAGCGGTAAGACAAGTTTTCCTCGGCTCTTTGCAGAGGCTATTGGTGCCACACCGGAAAACGGTCGCTTTAAACGGGTGTTGGTGGGGAAGAATTGGGATGATGACAGCCATCTTTTTGGTCGTCTGGATGGTCGGGGACACTATCTTCCCGGCCCTGTCATGCAGATGTTAAAGGCAGCGAAAGAATGTCCCGAGAAACCCCATTTTCTACTGTTGGATGAAATGGATCAGTCGCCGGCAGCACATTATCTGCGGCTTTTGCTGGAAGGAATCAATGGCAGTAAGGATCCTTTTTTAACCCGGGAGTATTTTGGTGCCGATATTACGGCGTTTCGGGAATATGGCAGTTTGGCTTTTCCGGATAATTTGTATATTATTGCTACCATCAATGAAGGGCCGGGGCATTTTCCGATTCCGGAGGGAATTGTCGACAGTGGTAATGTGATTCAGATGCCAGTCGTTGAAATTGGGATTTTCCCCGATTATGGCAATCTTTCGGGTGACAGCAATTGGGAAAACAGCGCCTTTAAAATTCGCAGTCAGGCCAAGGGTTTGCCGGAAATTCTGGAGCGACTGATGAATTTACTAAAAGAGCTCCAATCATTGCTAATTGGGTATGACTGCCCGATGGGATATCGGGGCAAAAATGAAATCCTGGCTTTTGGAATTAACAGTGGAGCCGAGGGCTTGTTCACAGAACAGGAGATCATTGACTTGGCCATTGTTCAACGGATTCTGCCAGCACTGGCGCTTGATCCGCAAACCGATCGTGTCATCTATCAGGAATTAGCATGCTTTTTACTGGATAATGCGCTACGGGAAAAATTGCTGAATCTACCGCGCGATCATTTTATCAGCAACTATGAAGTTCTACTCAAAGACAAAGTCATTCCCTGTCCCAGAAGTGGTCAGGCGGTGCTAAAGTTACTAAAAACCAAATAGGATCAACAAAAAAGCCAATTAACAAAGTCATTGTCCCCTGGTCAGCATGGTCTGACCAGGGGACAATGATTGGTTAATTGGCTTGACTTATGAGCAGAAGTTTATTAGCCAGCTTCCTGCTCGGCTACCTTATCCGATAAAAAACTAATCAGTTCTTTGATCAGCTCCTGACGACGGAGGATGCCGATAAAAATACCCTGGTCATCGACAAGGGGAATAAAGTTCTGTTTGACCGCCAGCTCCACCAGATGTTCGTAGCTTTCGTTGATTCGGGCCACTTCCAGATTAATTTTAAAATCAATATCTTTGATTTCAAAAGACTCCAAATCAATTTCCGGGTGAGTGAGACTCAACGACAGTACCCGGAGCAAATCACCCTCACTGATGGTTCCGACATACTGCCCTTTCTTGTTAATAACCGGTAAGGCGGTGTAATTGGTAATGACAAACATATTATAAGCTTGATTAAATGAATCGGTGTTGGTTAAAAAGACGGTTTCACTTTTGGGCAATAAATAAAACAGATGGTTTTTCATGCAAATGATCTCCTTTTCTTAAAAAAGATGGGAAGGCTTCAATTAAAATTTATTTTAACATGCGTTTCACAAGTCTCCCTTAAAAAAATTCTTAATGATGATTGTAAAAATATGAAAAAAAACAAATTCTCTTTCACGAAACGGCCTGATTAGTGTATAATTAATAGCAACGAATGAACGAGGGAACTAAAATGGAAGAGTTTTTGTTATATATTCAATCGAGAATCACCGTCGCCAGTATCATTGAGATCGTCATTATTTCGATTATTGTCTATCGACTATTGATGTGGATTCGGGGAACTCAGGCTGAACAGGTTTTTAAAGGCTTGATTGTGTTGCTTTTTTTGGCACCCATCAGTGAATGGTTGGGTTTCACTACCCTGAATCTGATTATCACCAGCGCTTTTACCTGGGCGTTTATTTTTATTGTCGTGGTATTTCAGCCGGAATTCCGTTCAGCTCTGGAACAATTGGGAAATTATCGGATTTTTAAAGAGATGATGAAAAAACCCTCAATGGATTTTCTGGAAGACGATGTGGATAAAATCATCAAAGCCGTGGGAAAATTGGCTTGCGAGCGAACCGGTGCTTTGATTGTATTGGAGAAAGATACCGGTCTTAATAATATTGTTCAAACGGGAACGGAGTTGGATTCAGACATCAGCAGTGAATTACTGGAAAATATTTTCACCCCCAATCGGCCCCTTCATGACGGAGCAGTGATTATTAAACTGTGGTCCAGACAAATCCGAGCGGCTGGTTGTTTGCTGCCGCTTTCAGACAATCGCGATTTAAGCAGCGAATTGGGAACCCGCCATCGGGCAGGGTTGGGAATGACTGAAAAATCCGATGCCTTGGTCATCATTGTATCGGAAGAAACCGGTCAAGTTTCCTATGCCTCAAAAGGTACTTTGTATCAGGACATCATGATTGAGGTGCTCAAACAGATTATCATGGAAAACTACACCGTTAACGAGGATGGCAATATTGACAACGGATGGATTGACAAACTTTGGGGGCGATTAGATGGCAGCAAATAAAAAGAAAATTTCGTTTCGTGAACGACTGATTCGAATGCTTGCATCTGTCGGTATTGCGATCACGCTCTGGTTTATGGTCAATGGGAATGCAGATATGCTTATTACCCAGGATTTTAACAGTATTCCGATAACCTTGACCAATGTTGAATCGCTGTCAGAAAAAAATCTGGTTCTGACCGATGATAAGACCTACTACCTGAATATGCAAGTTAAGGGGACGGACAAGAGTTTAAGAAATGTCAATATGAAAGAAATAACTGCCGAAGTTGATCTTGGCGATATCGATGAGAAGGGGACCTACGATCTGGATGTGGAGGTTAAGGGACTGGCCAACTCGGTGATTATCACCAGTATGAATCCGTCCAGCCTTCAGATAGATGTGGATAATATCATCAAAGAAGATATGGATGTGGATATTGTTCAGGAAGGGAAACCCGCCGATGATCTGGCGGTGATCTCTGCCGAGTCTCAGGAAACCGTGGAAGTAAAAGGGCCTCAGGAGTCCATTGCCCGGATTGATAAAATTACAGCAACGGCCAATGTCAATGGGTTAAAAGAGGATACCACCCAAAATCTGGAAGTAACTGCTTATGATACTGCCGGAAATCCGATTACCGATTTGGAGATCTTGCCCAATGTGGTGGAAGTGGAAATCATCCTCGGCAAAACAAAGTCGATTGGGATTGTTCCATCAACAACCGGAGACCCAGCCAGCGGATATATTGTCACGGGTGTTCAGGTTGAGCCCTCCAAGGTGCTAATTGGAGCCAAGGAAGAGCTGCTCAATACCATTGAGACGATTCCGATGGATGCTATTGATGTATCGGGACAGTCCAAAACATTTACCAAAGACGTTAATTTGTCGCTGCCGACAGGATTTTATTTCCTCGATGGAAGCGGAAAAGTCAAGGTGACGGTATCCGTCGAAACGCCGGTGGAAAAAAGCTTTACCATTGATAAGGTGAGTGCTAAAAATCTGGGAACTGGCCTGGTAACGTCTAAGATCAAGGACTCTCGAGTGGTGGTTAAATTAGAAGGTGCCAGCAGCATTTTAAACAGTTTAAATGCAGCTCAGATTGAAGCCTTTGTAGATTGTGCCAACTTGGGTCCAGGGGAATATGAATTACCGATTCAGACGAATTTATCCCAGTCTTTGGTTAAATCAATTACCCCGGCAAAGACAACAGTAATAATTGAATAAAAAAAATTAGCAAACAATAATTTTTACATAAAATTTAATACAAAATCTTGCATTTGACAAACTTTTAACATATAATAGCAAGAAGTAATTTTTTCAGAGAATTACATTCACACCAAAAACACTATTTAAGGAGGAAATTAAAAGTGAAAAGAGTTTATAATTTTTCAGCTGGACCATCTTGTTTACCACTCGAAGTCCTGGAAAAAGCTGGGTCTGAAATGGTATCCTATGGAGATGCAGGCATGTCCGTAATGGAGATGAGTCATCGATCATCCTATTTTGATGATATTCTTCAAGCTGCCAAAAGTCTTTACCGAGAACTGATGAATGTTCCAGACAATTATGAGATTCTGTTTTTACAAGGTGGAGCATCAACTCAGTTTGCCATGGTTCCATTGAATCTTTATTCAAAAACCAATAAAGCCGATTTTATGATTACTGGCAGTTGGGCAAAAAAGGCTTATCAGGAGTCAGCCCGTTATGGAGAAGCAAAGGTTATTGCGTCATCACAGGATCAAACCTTTTCCTACATCCCGAAGGTGGATCCAAAGGATTTTACACCCGATGCGGATTTCTTCCATATTTGCGTAAATAATACCATCTACGGAACGCGATTTAAACCTGAAAATATTCCTGATACTGGAAATGTACCACTTGTTGGGGACATGTCTTCCAATATCTTATCTGAAGTTTATGACGTTTCT
The DNA here is from genome assembly GCF_026646375.1 of Acetobacterium wieringae. GTDB lineage: Bacteria > Bacillota > Clostridia > Eubacteriales > Eubacteriaceae > Acetobacterium > Acetobacterium wieringae_A. The sequence continues at coordinate 330,497 of NZ_JAIPPU010000002.1, read as the reverse complement.
AAATTTGGCCTGATTTATGCCGGCGCTCAGAAAAATATGGGACCTGCTGGCGTTACCGCTGTGATCATTCGTAAAGACTTACTGGGTCATGCCAAAGATTTCACCCCGACCATGCTGGATTATAAAATTCATGCGGATAACGATTCTTGTTACAATACCCCACCTTGCTACAGTATTTATATCTGTAAACTTGTTTTTGAATGGGTTAAAGCCAATGGCGGTGTTGCCGGAATGGAAGCGGTCAATAAAGAGAAGGCTCAAAAACTGTATGACTTCATTGATAACAGCAAACTGTATAAGGGTACCGTTGTGCCGGAAGACCGTTCTCTGATGAATGTGCCGTTTATTACCGGATCTGATGAATTAGATGCGCTATTCGTTAAAGAAAGTAAAAAAGCCGGAATGGAAAACTTAAAAGGTCACCGTAGCGTTGGTGGAATGCGCGCAAGCATTTATAATGCCATGCCGATGGCAGGGATTGATACCCTGATTGAATTCATGCAGAAATTTGAAAAAGAAAACGCCTAGACGTTTTTGCTAAGAAAGGAAACACAACAGTGAATTATAAAGTTCAGACCCTCAATAATATTTCAAAAAAGGGACTAAAATTATTAGGTGAAAATTATACGGTTTTAGATCAACCGGAGAATCCCGATGCAATTTTACTGCGAAGCTTTAAAATGCACGATATGGATATTCCAGCATCCGTTAAATTTGTTGGCCGGGCTGGTGCCGGGGTCAATAACATTCCTCTGGATAAATGTTCCGAACAGGGCATTGTTGTCTGCAACTCGCCGGGGGCGAATGCCAATGCGGTAAAGGAACTGGTGATCGCAGGGATGCTGATTTCATCACGTAAGGTTGTTGATGGGATCGCCTGGTCAAACACCCTGGCAGATAAAGGTGACGAAGTCCCTGCACTGGTTGAAAAGGGCAAAGGCGCTTTTGGTGGGCCGGAATTATACGGCAAAAAAATGGGTGTCATCGGTCTAGGGGCCATTGGGGTGCTGGTTGCCAATATGGCTGTTGATTTTGGCATGAAGGTTTATGGTTTTGACCCCTTCATTTCAATTGATAATGCCTGGGGTTTAAGCCGCAAAGTTAAACGAGCCGTCAGCAAAGAAGAAATCTTTAAGAATTGCGATTATATTTCACTTCATATTCCTTATATGGATGAAACCAAAGATTACGTGAATGCCGATTTATTAAAGGATACCAAAGAAGGTCTGCGACTGCTTAACTTTGCTCGAGGTGGACTGGTAAACTATGATGCACTGGAAAATGCCATTGAAGAAGGGATCATCGCCACCTACATTACCGATTTCCCTAACGAACGTTTGTTGAAAATGAAAAATGTCATTAACATTCCTCACTTAGGGGCATCAACGCCAGAAAGTGAAGAAAACTGTGCTGAAATGGCCATTCATTCATTAAAAGAGTACCTGGAAAATGGTAACATCATCAATTCGGTCAATTATCCGGATTGCAACATGGGCGTTTGTGAAGCAGAAAACCGCATCACGGTGAATCACGCCAATGTGCCAAACATGTTGGGACAGATCACTAAGATTTTAGCCGACCATGATCTTAATATCGCCGTGATGACCAATAAAAACCGAGGAGCCTGGGCTTACACCATGATTGACGTTGACAGTAATGTTGGCGAAGACGTGAAAACAGCGTTAAAAGCCATTAAAGGGGTTACCCGAGTACGGATTTTAAAATAATCTACAATATGACAAAGAAGTGGTCTTCGTTCATCCGAAACCACTTCTTTATTTAAAAATAGGAGGAAAAAATGGCAACAATCAAACCCTTTAAAGCGGTGCGTCCGCTGCCGGAAAAAGCTCAGGATGTAGCAGCCCTGCCGTACGATGTCTATAATCGTGAAGAAGCGGCCATTGCCGCCCGTGGCAAACTGGACTCTTTTTTACGGGTTGACCGACCAGAAACGACCCTGGATCCTCGGATTAAAATCAATGACCCGTTTGTTTATGAAACCGCCAGAAAAAACCTGGAAAAATTGTTTCACCGCAAGGCTTTGACCCAGGATACCCAGGACTGTTTGTATATTTATGAGCTGATCATGGATGGCCGCAGTCAGGTGGGACTGGTCGTCTGTACGGCGATCGATGAATACCTTGATAATACCATCAAAAAACATGAGCTGACTCGGGCCGATAAAGAAGAAGACCGAATCAAGCACGTCGATGCCTGCAATGCCAATACCGGTCCGATTTTTCTGACCTACCGAGCTCAGGACGCCATTAACGCCATGGTTGATGGTTGGCGCAATGCGCATCAGCCGGTTTATGACTTTGTCGCTGACGATGGAATTACCCACCGGGCCTGGGTTGTTGATGATGAGACCGTGATTAACGGCCTGGTCGAAAAATTTCGTCAGGTTCAGAATCTCTATATTGCTGATGGTCATCACCGTTCGGCTTCCGCTGTTAAGGTTGGCCTGATGCGTCGGGAAGCAAATCCCAATTATACCGGTGATGAGGAGTTCAACTACTTCCTGTCAGTACTATTTCCTGATGAACAGCTGTACATCATGGACTACAACCGGGTTGTCAAGGATCTTAACGGACTCAGCGTTGAGGAATTCATCAGTGCGTTATCAGAAAAATTCGAAGTGACACCAAACGATACAGAGCCAGTGAATCCACCGCAAAAAGGTAGTTTTGGTTTATTTGTGGATGGCAAATGGTATCTGCTAACGGTTAAAGAGGGGGTCTATGATCCGGCAGATCCGGTTAATTCACTGGATGTGGCGATTCTGCAAAACAATGTGCTGGTGCCAATTTTGGGCATTGGCGACATTCGAACCGACAAACGAATCGACTTTGTCGGTGGCATCCGGGGCTTAAAAGAGTTGGAACGTCGGGCCAACGAAGACATGGTTCTGGCTTTTTCAATGTATCCCACTTCGATTGAAGAGCTGATGAATATTGCCGATGCTGGTTTGCTGATGCCACCAAAGTCTACCTGGTTTGAACCCAAATTAAGAAGCGGATTATTTATTCATAATCTTTACTAGTCAGTTATGAACTAAATGAATACTTAAAAAGGCGATTGTTTAACCGCGTTCCAGCCGAAATCTTTCGATGAGGCCGGGCGGGGAAAAATGATTACCTTTTTTTATTTTTGGTTGTTTATTTAGCGGCTGCGGATGAATCGGGACAAAATTTTCCCTGTCATTATGATTGAAGATTTAGATAATATATGATATCCTTTTCAACAACAGTGAACTAAAAGATGATGAAAAAACAGATTCTGACAGCAAACTGTAAAAGCTGTATAAGTATTTACTAAAATCAAAACAAAGTTATCGTACTGATACCATCCGGGTTCGTCCCTAATGGAAAGGCGAGAGAATCATGTGTCATTTATCCATTTCATTTTTTTGGAAGTGAATGGGTTATTTGCGTGTTTCCCTGTGCCCTCTGGTACAGGGTTTTCTGTTTTTTTGAGGATGTTATGGGTAACTTGTCAAAAAGAAGGTGAATAAGGAGAACGAGATGGAAAAAAGGATTGGATTGATTGCGATTGTTGTTGAAAAAAAAGATGCTGTAGAAAAACTGAATCAGGTACTGCATGATTACGGCGAACATATTGTGGGAAGAATGGGTATCCCCTATCATCAGCGCAATGTATCGGTAATCAGTGTTGTGGTGGATGCGTCCACCAATATTATCAGCTCGCTGTCCGGGAAGCTGGGAATGATCGAGGGAGTCAGTATTAAGACCGTTTATTCAAAACTACCGAAGGGTGAAGAAGTGGAAAACAATAATGAATAACATAACGAAAAAGCTGGAAAAAGAGCAGTTCCTGAAGCGGGACGAATTTAAATGGCTACTGGAAAACAACACGCCGGAATTAAGGGCGGATCTTTCAAACCGGGCTCAAAGAGTGGCAGGTGAAACCTTTGGTAAGGGCGTCTATGTTCGTGGGCTGATTGAATTCAGTAATTATTGTAAAAATGATTGCTATTACTGCGGCATCCGTCAGGGCAACGAAGCAGTCCATCGCTATCGCTTAAGTGAACAGGAAATTCTTGACTGTTGTGCTCTAGGATACGATTTAGGCTTTCGCACCTTTGTCTTGCAAGGCGGTGAAGACCCGGGTTTTTCCGATGAACAGATGGGGGCACTGATTAAGAAAATCAGAGCGGGGTACCCGGACTGTGCGATTACCTTGTCGCTGGGAGAACGTTCTCGGGAAGTTTATCAGGCATTTTATATCGCTGGGGCCAACCGCTATTTGCTCAGACACGAAACCGCCACGGCGGAGCATTATAAAAAACTCCACCCCCGGGAACTATTGCTGGAAAACCGTAAAGCATGCCTTCAGGATCTCAAAGCAATCGGCTTTCAGGTTGGCACCGGCTTTATGGTCGGCTCGCCGCACCAAACCGTTGAAAATCTGGTGGCGGATCTGGCCTTTATCAAAGAACTAAACCCCCAGATGATCGGGATCGGCCCCTTCATTCCCCATCAGCATACCCCTTATAAGGATGCCAAGGCTGGCACCCTGGAAGAAACCCTGCTTCTGATTTCAATTTTACGGCTAATGCTACCCAAAGCGCTGATTCCGGCTACCACAGCCTTGGGAACGATTGATCCGAATGGCCGGGAATTGGGAATTTTGGCTGGGGCCAATGTGGTTATGCCCAACTTGTCGCCAGTATCGGTTCGAAAAGACTACAGCCTTTATGACAATAAGATCTGTACTGGCGATGAAGCTGCTGAATGCCGGGAATGTTTAAGCAAACGGATGAGCGGAATTGGCTACGAAATTTTAACTCACCGGGGAGACTACCCCCAAAAATAAAATTCAGGAACGTGTTTTAATAAACCAAAAGAAAATAGGTAATTGGGAAATGCACTCAAAGTAACCATGGCTCGATATTTATTTGTTTCGAAATTACCTACAAAATAAAAACTTGAGGAGCGTAAAATGTATAATGTAATGTCAAAAAAAGCGGTTGAATTTATTGATAACCAGGAAATTTTGGACACCCTGGCCTATGCTGAAGCAAATAAAAGAAATGCTGTCCTGATTGATGAAATCATTGAAAAAGCCGGTACCTTTAAAGGATTGACCCACCGGGAGGCAGCGGTATTACTGGCTTGTGAGCTTGAAGAACAAAATAACCAGCTGGTTAAACTGGCGATGGCGATCAAAAATAAGTTTTATGGCAATCGTATTGTTATGTTTGCGCCCCTTTATTTGTCAAATTATTGTGTTAATGGTTGCATCTATTGTCCCTATCATGCCAAAAATAAAAATATCAGCCGTAAGAAGCTGACCCAGGAGGAAATTGCCAAAGAGGTGATCGCCCTGCAGGATATGGGCCATAAGCGGCTGGCACTGGAAGCAGGGGAAGATCCTAAAAATAATCCCCTGGAATATATCTTAGAAAGCATCAAAACCATTTACAGCATCAAACATAAAAACGGCGATATTCGCCGGGTCAATGTCAATATCGCGGCCACCACGGTAGATGACTACCGACAGTTAAAAGAAGCTGGCATCGGAACCTATATTTTATTCCAGGAGACCTATCACAAGAAAAATTATGAAATGCTTCATCCTACCGGCCCGAAGAGTGATTACGCCTGGCACACCGAAGCCATGGATCGGGCGATGGAGGGCGGCATCGATGATGTTGGTATTGGGGTGCTCTTCGGACTGAATATGTACCGCTACGATTTTGTGGGGATGCTGATGCATGCCGAGCATTTGGAAGCGGCCATGGGGGTTGGGCCCCATACCATCAGTGTGCCACGGATTTGTCCGGCTGACGATATTGATACCAGTGATTTTTCCAATGCCATTTCTGATGAAATCTTTGAAAAAATCGTTACTGTACTGCGCATTGCTGTACCCTACACCGGGATGATCATTTCCACTCGGGAGTCCCAGGCTTCCCGGGAGCGGGTCTTAAAGCTGGGAGTCTCCCAGATCAGCGGGGGCTCAAGTACCAGTGTTGGTGGGTATGATACGCCCGAGCCGGAAGATGAAAATTCCGCACAATTTGAACTCAATGATACAAGAAAGCTTGACGAAATCGTCAACTGGCTGTTGGAAATGGGTCATATTCCCAGCTTCTGTACCGCCTGTTACCGGGAAGGTCGTACCGGAGACCGCTTTATGCAACTGGTTAAATCTGGCCAGATTGCCAACTGCTGTCAACCCAATGCGATTATGACCCTCAAAGAATACCTGGAAGACTATGCCGCTCCGGAGACCAAATTAAATGGAGAAAAAACCATTGCCCGGGAGCTGGCATCGATTCCCAACGATAAGGTTCGCAGAATTGCTGCCGACCATCTCACCGAACTGAGTTCCGGCAAGCGGGATTTTAGATTCTAAACACAAAAGCCTCCCATGCGGGAGGCTTTTGTGTTTTACAATAACGGGGAGAACAGCCGGGATATTGATTCTTTGATCTTGACCCGGCGGCTCCGGTTGCGATAGAGTTCTTTGTTATAGTAGGTGCATTTCTTGATATCCTCGACAAAGATATTTTTTAGCCTGGTGGCAACTTTGCGGTCATAAATAAAGGCGTTGGTTTCAAAATTTAATCGAAAGCTGCGGATATCAAAGTTGCAGGAACCCACCGAACAGACTGAATCATCCACGACAATGGTTTTAGCGTGAAGGAAACCATTTTCATAAATAAAAATTTTGGCACCATATTCAATCAGCTCACCGACATAAGCCAGGGTGACCCAGTAAATAAAGATATGATCCGGTTTATTGGGGATCATTATCCGGACATCAATGCCGGATAATAGGGCGATTTTGAGCGCTTCCAGGATGCTTTCATCGGGCACAAAATAGGGTGACTGAATCAGGATATAATCCTCGGCAGTATTGATCATCCGCAGGAACCCCTGCTTGATCTGCTGGTTGATATTGTCGGGACCACTGGAAACAATTTGAATGCCAGCACCAGATTTTTGCGGAATGACGGGAAAATACTGATTGAGTTTGGTGTCGTCAATCAGGAGCTCCTCATTAGAACTGGCCCGCCAGTCCAGCAGAAAACGGTGCTGCAACTCGTAAGCCGCCGAACCGACCACTTTTAAATGGGTATCCCGCCAATAGCCCATTTTTTTCTCGAGACCCAGGTATTCATTGCCGATGTTAAACCCACCCACAAAACCGGTGACACCGTCAATGATCACGATCTTGCGATGATTTCGGTAATTGACCCGGAGATTGAGCATTTTAAACCGGGATGGGAAAAAAATGCCAATTTTACCCCCGGCGGATTCGAAGGCTTCAAGAACCGTTCGGGGAAGATAGCGGCCACCCATGGCATCAAAAAGTAGCCGTACTTCGACACCTTCCAGGGCTTTCCGGGTTAGAATATCAAAAAGTTTAGTCGACAGGGTGTCATTTTTGATAATATAGTATTCCACATGGATGGAGGATTGGGCCTCTTCCATGGCATGAAAGAGGGCATCAAATTTTTTATAACCATCGGTAAAAATCTGTACCTCATTATTATTGGTATAGAGGGATTCACTGACATTTAAATGAAATTCGATGGAATGTCGGTATTTCTCGATGGGACTATCCGGATCAATGGCGATAATACGGGACAGTGACCGTTGTTGTTGCCTCAACAGTTGGTGATACTGAATGTTTTCCGGGGTATTATAGCGAAAAATTTTTCGTTTGGTTAAATTCTGAGAAAACAGAATATAAAATAAAAAACCTAAGATTGGTACCATCCATAAAAAGAGTAACCAGGCATAGGTGCTTTGCGGATTTTTGCGTTCCAGAAAAATGATGGTGAAGGTCAGAGTAATATTTACAACAAAAACAATGGTTGAAAATATTGCGGCAATACCCAATAACATAAAAACCTCCGTAAATATATTTCACCTATTATAGCATAAATGGCAACAAATGGAATAGTCCAGATTTTGAATGATTTGATTTTGCTTGACATTATTGTGATATGAAACTTATAATAGACGTTGTCTCAGGTTTGTGGTTGAAAGTCGATGCCAGATGCAGGCGAAGCGATCCACGTAAGACAATTCAATAGCGAATTGTTGAGCATAGTGCGTCTTAGAAGTAAGTCCAGCCGGGTATACCGAGAGAAGGAGTTGTGATGCGAACACTGAGCTAAACTTCCAGCTGGCGAGTGTGGGGGAAAAGACCAGGTCAACTGAGGCAGCTTAAAAATGATTAACTTTGTTTTAGATGATATTTTGTGACAAGAATTTGACACAAAAGATTTTGACTAAAAGGGATTGGATTGGGTATAATAAGAATATACTTAAAAGCACTCAATTAATGAGTGTAAACGAGTAAGGTTGACCTTTTGAAAGGAGTTGTCGTTATGAGATTCACAATTTACGGAAAAAATATGCATGTATCAGAAGGTTTAAAAGAAACATTAAAAAAGAAACTGGGAAAATTTGATCGTTACTTTGGTCAGGAAACTGAAGTGTATGCGACCTTCAGCAAAGAAAAGAATTACCAGATGCTGGAAGTAACCATTCCTGTGGGAAAAACCATTTTAAGAGCTGAAGAAAGATCCGAGGACATGGTGACATCGATTGAAGATGTTGTCAATAAACTTGAAGGTCAGCTTAGAAAACATAAAACTAAATTGCAGAAGCGCAATCAGGATGAAGCAGCGAAGTTTAACTTGGAAGGGATTGAAGGGCTCGAAGATGATGTGTTCCAACCAAAAGTCGTTCGAACCAAAAAATTTGCGGTCAAACCCATGAATGTTGATGAAGCAACCTTACAGATGGAATTGCTGGGATATGATTTCTTTGTTTTTCTCAACGGCGATACTGATGATGTCAATGTTGTCTACATGAGAAAAGATGGGAATTACGGCTTGATCGAGCCAACTTTCTAAAATTTCTTAAGAAAAAACTGAAAAGAACGACAAACACCCCTTGAATAATCGATTTGAGGGGTGTTTTTGATGAAGTTGTTTTATGAATTCACTTTATTTTCAAATTTATACATTATTTAGGCATAAAGTTTTGACAGAACTTTTCTTTTGTTTTAAAATAGATCTATATGCATTTATATCAAACATCGATACAGATGAGAATACCTAAGAAATGATTATAAATAAATAGTGGGGTTAAAATAAATATGTTAATACTAATTGCAATTATTTTAGGTTTTTTAATTGGAAAAATTCGCAGGGGAAGTTTGCGTGGCTTCAAAGTCAGAAAAATTTCCTTGCTACCGGTAGGGATTTTAGGGATGGTGCTGCAGATTGCTTTGCATCTTTACATCTACACTGGCGGTATTTCGTTGGTTGAACCCTATCTGGAGATTGTTAATTTTGCCAGTTATATCCTGATATTAGTCATGCTGGTGTTTAATCTGGATGATTTCTGGGTTATTCTGATGGCAGTGGGGATTACTTCAAATTTTGTTGTGATTTTTATTAATGGTGGTCACATGCCTGTTTCTCAAGGCATTATTGATACGCTGCCAGCAGCTTTTGGTGAGCAAATCGTTCAGGGTTTGAGTCCTTTATACGCATTGATTCAACCGAATACGCTGTTATGGTTTTTGGGGATTAATTTACCGCTTCCGGTGCCCTATGTGCCCCTGATCATGAGTCTTTACGGATCGGTGGCTGGAGTAACGGTCGGTACGATTGTAACGCTCATTGGTTTAATTGGTTTTATTCAATATGTGATGAATAAAAAGGCTTCCATCATGCAGGATGATCACAATGATCAAGGTGAAGACGAAGGTATTTTTGGCGATGACGATGATTATGAAATCAGCGGGGTCTCGCTCCAGAACAGTTATCAGGAAGGTTATGACGAACCGGAAGATATTGACGATTATTATCGGGACATGGCGGCGACCGGAGGGATTCGTGGTGATCGGGATGAAAATGCCACGACTGTTATTCCTGCCGAAGGCTTTAGAAATACCGACAACAGCAGTGTTCAAGATAGCTTTGAAACCCGATTGATTCCGGCAGCTCTGGATGAGGTGGACTCCGGAATCGGAACGGAAACGGAAGAAATTGTCATCAGTAAGAGTGATACCCAGGAAACCCGGATCATGGAACCAGTGGATGATGGCAGTACCAAGATTATTAGTAATATCCAGGATGTTGGCACCTATGTCAAGGGCGAAAAAGAACTGGAAGCCGCAGATATGGAAGAAATTCTCAACAGTGATGATGCCGGCTTTTTTACCAAAAAGTATTATGAAGAAAAACTGGCAGTTGAAAAAGAACGGTTGATTCTGCAAATGCGGGAAATGGAACTGAATAAGGTGGCAAAATCCCTTAGTGATCCCGATGGAGAACCCCATCCTGTACCGGAATCCGACTTACGGATCGTGGAAAGCTTCAAACTTACCGATCTTGACCAACCGTTTGTATTACGGAGCGAAACCAGTACCTATGATAGCGGTGTAAAAAGCAAAGATGAAGACGATGTGGAGTTTTCTGAAGATGAGATGCTCAATGTCTGGCAGCGCCTGAATCTGGAAGACGAAAAACGTAAAGCCGAACGACGTAAACAATTGATGCGAGAAACCAGTAAAGAGGCAGAAACGCTGATCAGTGGTTCTCCCCGAGATGAGGTTGCCATTCCGTTAAAGGAAATTGAAGAGGTGACGGAACCGGTGGTGGGTCGGGTATACGACAGTACCAATGAAGACAAAGATAAATTGCTGGCCAATATGGATGATGATGAACGCAAGAATTTCCAGGAAACCGTCGATGAAAGAAAGCGGGCTGGCTATGAATTGGTTGAACTGAAGTTGGACGGAAAAGATGTGGCTTTTTGGCGCAAGAAGAAATAAATGATAAATAATTATAAAAAAGGGGACTGTATCAAAAAATACAGTCCCTTTAAAATTATATAAGTTTCATTAAAGAGAGTATGCTATAATAAAGTTTAGTGTATAAATACAGCAAGAAAGTTACAAAGGAGTGAAAAGATTGGGAATTTTAGATCAGATATTTGATAGTAATAGAAAAGAATTAAAACGGATGCAAAAAAAGGTTGACCAGATCCTGGAGCTGGACAGCCGCTATGCAGCCATGAGTGATGATGAATTAAAGGGTCAAACCCTTATCTTAAAGGAACGACTGGCTCAGGGAGAAACCCTTGATGATTTGTTGGTTGAGGCTTTTGCCACTGTACGGGAAACGGGGTTCCGGGTTTTAGGCATGAAACATTTTCCAGTTCAGCTTTTGGGGGGGATGGCCCTTCACGAAGGCAATATTGCCGAAATGAAAACTGGGGAAGGTAAAACCCTGGTATCAACCCTGCCCGCCTACCTCAATGCCTTGGATGGTCGGGGGGTTTATATCGTCACGGTCAATGATTATCTGGCAAAACGTGACAGCGAGTGGATGGGAAAAATTCATGAGTTTTTAGGTCTGAAAGTAGGCCTGGTCGTCCATGGTCTGTCATTTCAGGAAAAGCAATATGCCTACGCCTGCGATATTACCTACGGCACCAATAATGAGTTTGGCTTCGACTACCTGAGAGATAACATGGCTTCGGTGAAAGTCCAGCAAGTGCAGCGGGAACTTAACTATGCGATTATCGATGAAGTGGACAGTGTACTTGTTGATGAAGCCAGAACGCCACTGATCATTTCCGGTAGTGGGGATAAAAGCACCAAGATGTACGCCTTGGCGAACAGCTTTGCGAAAAGCCTGAAGGCCGATGATTACATCAAAGATGAAAAAGCCAAGTCAGTGATGTTGTCGGATGATGGGGTAATTAAAGCTGAAAAGTATTTTAACCTCACCAATCTGGCGGATATGGAAAACATGGAGATTTCTCACCATATCAACCAGGCTCTCCACGCCAACACCCTGATGTTTAAAGATCGTGATTATGTGGTAAAGGATGGCGAAATTATTATCGTTGATGAGTTTACCGGTCGTTTGATGCCGGGGCGTCGTTATTCCAACGGTCTGCATCAGGCCATTGAAGCCAAGGAAAATGTTAAGGTTAATCGGGAATCGAAAACCCTGGCAACCGTTACCTTCCAGAACTATTTTAGAATGTTTAATAAACTTTCCGGGATGACCGGGACGGCCAAAACCGAAGAAGATGAGTTTCAGACCATTTATAATCTCAATGTTTTGTCGATTCCCACCAATAAACCGCTGATTCGTCAGGATCTTAATGATTTGATTTATAAAAGTGAACAAGGCAAGTTTCTGGCTGTCACGGAAGAAGTTAAGCGGCGTCATGCCACCGGTCAGCCGATTCTGATCGGAACCATTTCGATTGAAAAGTCGGAACTGCTCAGTGGCTATTTAAAACGTTCTGGGGTTAAGCACAATGTCTTAAATGCCAAATTTCTGGAGAAAGAGGCTGAAATTGTCGCCAATGCCGGTCAAAAAGATGCGGTTACGATTTCGACCAATATGGCCGGTCGTGGAACCGATATCGTTTTGGGTGAAGGGGTCAGAGAACTGGGCGGTCTTCATATCCTGGGAACCGAACGTCACGAGAGTCGTCGGATTGATAACCAGCTTCGTGGTCGGGCCGGTCGTCAGGGGGATCCTGGTTCCTCACAATTTTTTGTCTCGTTGGAAGATGATCTGATGCGGGTATTCGGATCAGAAAAAATTCAGGGACTGGTTGAATCGATTGGTTTGGATGAAGAAACGCCGATCGAAAATAAAATGCTGACCCGGGGCATCGAGAATTCTCAGAAACGGGTGGAAGGTCGAAACTTTGACATCCGGAAACATGTGCTTCAATATGATAATGTCATGAATCGCCAGCGAGAGCTGATCTATGAACAGCGGCAGCAGGTTATTGATGGCAAAGATATGGAAAGTGAAATCTGGAGTATGACCGAAACACTGATCAATGCCTATGTCAGTATGTATACCGGCGATGGTCAGTATTATGACGATTGGGATCTGGAAGGGTTGCACAAACATCTGGAGGCCAATGTTTTGCCGAAGGACAGTTTCACCTTACCGGAAAAACCGGAAAGTACCGAAGTACTGGTAGAAGCGATTCTGGACGAATGCCGCAACGTGCTGGAAGATAAAAAAGAAAAGCTGGGCCTGGAACAGTTGCAAAATATTGAGCGGATGATTTTGTTAAGAAGCGTCGATTCTGCCTGGATGGAACATATTGATAACATGGAGCAGCTGAAACAGGGGATCGGACTGCGGGCTTACGGACAAAATGATCCAGTTAAAGAGTACACCAAAGAGGGTTTTGATCTGTTTGATGACATGATCATGCGGATTCAGGAAGATACAGTTAAGTACTTATTCAATTTAAATATTCAGGTAGTTCCGGCGGAAGAAGCTCAGGCAAAATCGGTGGATTTCAGTCAGATGAAGACCAACGAAAATGAAATTGAAGGAAAACCGAGTGGGCCGGCCAGTGCTCAAAACAAGGTTGGCCGCAACGATCCCTGTCCCTGTGGCAGTGGGAAAAAGTATAAGAAATGTTGTGGCGCATAAAAATAATTAAGGTTGTCGCTAAACTACCGTACCGACCAATTGTTAATCTGTTGTACGCTGCGGAATCGGACAGGCGATGCCGTGTCCGCTCCGATGCGTACAACATGATGTAACAATTGTCGGTACTGGGTTAGCTTTTAAGTCGATCTGAAATAATTTTTATTATTAGTTAACAGTAAAAAAGAAGGGGTGTGATCGTGATGATCGATTTGTATGAGGAAAAACAAATCATCAATGCAATGGCGACTAAACTGAAGGAAATGGGGAATTCACTTTGACTTGCCACGGCTTGTCAATGAAATGGAGGCCTTAGAAAAAAAAACTGAGGACCCGGAATTCTGGAATGATCAGAAAAGTGCACAAATTGTTTTAAAAGAACTAAAAATTATAAAAATCAAGGTGGATCATTATAATGCGTTGGCTGAAGCCTTGGATGATGTCCAGGTGATGCTGGAGCTGGCCGAAGAAGGCGAGTTACTGGAAGGCTTTAGTGAGTCGATTCGGGAGCTTGATGAAAAGCTGGATAATTTTCGAACCGAAACCCTGCTTTCCGGTGAATTTGACAGCAATAATGCCATTATTTCGCTGCATCCCGGAGCAGGTGGAACTGAGTCTCAGGATTGGGCTTCGATGCTGTTGCGGATGTATACCCGATGGGCAGAAAAGAAGGGGTATAAGGTTAAAACCCTGGATCTTCAGCCTGGCGATGTGGCTGGAATTAAAAGTGTCACCCTGTTGATTGAAGGGGTCAACGCCTACGGCTATTTAAAAACCGAGCGGGGCGTACACCGACTGGTGCGGATCTCTCCCTTTGACTCATCAGGCCGCCGACATACCTCGTTTGCATCCCTGGATGTGATGCCCGAGGTGGATGAATCGGTGGAAATTGAAATTCAACCCGACGAAATCCGGATTGACACTTTTCGCTCCAGCGGTGCCGGGGGTCAGCACGTTAACACCACCGACTCGGCGATTCGGATTACCCATTTAAAAACCGGGATTGTAGTGCAGTGTCAAAACGAACGCTCCCAGCATCAGAACAAAGAGGTGGCCATGAACATGCTAAAAGGCAAGCTGGTGGAAATCATGGAGCAGGAAAAGATGGATCACATTGAAGATATTAAGGGTGACTACAGCCAGATTGCCTGGGGTAGCCAGATCCGTTCCTATGTGTTCCATCCATACAACATGGTAAAAGACCACCGAACCAATGTCGAGGTCGGCAATGTCGGTAGCGTTATGGATGGCGATCTGGACGGTTTTATGAATGCCTATCTCAATACGATGGTATAGAAAAATTGTGGTACTAATTTAAGAAAAATTGTTGGAGGGGAAAATGGCAAAGAGCTATCAGGAAATTAACGAAAAAATTGCCCGGGGCGAGGCGGTGGTTGTTACCGCCGAAGAAGTCATCGGAATTGTCAAAGAACGAGGTGTTAAAGAAGCCGCCGACTATGTGGATGTGGTTACTACCGCCACCTTCGGACCGATGTGCTCATCGGGTGCCTTTTTGAATTTTGGACATTCGGATCCACCGATCCGGATGGGTGAGATCAGCATGAATGGGGTAGATGCTTATGGTGGTCTGGCCGCCGTGGATACCTATCTGGGAGCCACCCAACCGTCAGCGGACAAGGGCATTGAATATGGCGGGGCCCATGTGATTCATGACCTGATCGCCGGCAAAGAAGTTCATCTGGTGGCAAAATCTCAGGGAACTGATTGTTACCCCAGAACCGAGCTGGATACCTGGGTCAAACTGGAGGATTTAAATGAAGCCTACCTGTTTAATCCCAGAAACGTTTATCAGAATTACAATGCCGCCATTAATGGCTCCAGCCAGCGGCTTTACACCTATATGGGAATTTTACAGCCGAATATGGGCAATATTACCTATAGCACCGCCGGTGAATTAAGCCCACTGCTTAATGACCCGCTACTTAAGACCATTGGCATGGGTACCCGGATCTTTTTTGGTGGCGCTCAGGGCCATGTGTCCTGGATGGGAACCCAGTTTAATACCGCCTGTCCCCGGGACGAAAAGGGCTATCCCCAGACTCCCGGTGCGACCCTGGCGTTAATCGGAAACATGAAAGAAATGGATCCCAAATATATTCGCGGCGCTGTTTATGAAGGTTATGGCACCTCGATGTTTGTTGGGGTGGGGATCCCGATTCCGATACTCAATGAAGAAATAATGGCTTTTGTGGCGGTGGAGAATAAAGATCTGTACACCAATGTGATTGACTACAGTGTCCCCAAAAAAGCCAAGCCAGTTTTGAAAAAAGTCTCTTATGCTGAGCTGAGAAGCGGTTCGGTGGATATCAATGGCAAGAATATCAGAACCTCACCACTTTCCAGTCTGAAAATGGCTAGAGAAATTGCTGAAGAGTTGAACAATTGGATCAAAAAAGGCGAGTTTTTCCTGCAGGAGCCGATTCAGAGCTTCCCGATGGGAAATTCCCTTAAGGGTCTGGAAATCAAGGAAGGAGAATCCCGATGATGACAAAAAAAATACTCTTGTCGTTTCCTCAAAAGGCTGCCGGTCAGCCGATGGCGATGGAACTGATCAAAACCTACCATCTGGATTTCAATATCCTTAAAGCTTTTATCGATGACAATATTAAAGGAACCCTGCTGCTTGAAATAAAAGGTGAAGAAGCCGATATTGAAGCCGGGATTGTCTATTTGCGTCAACATCAGATTGGGGTCAGAGACATCGAGTCGGTGGTTGAGGTGGATCCTGACAAATGTGTTTCCTGTGGCGCCTGTACCGCGGTCTGCGCAGTCGGTGCCCTGGAAATGACGGCTGACTGGTCGCTTATTCATCACGATGACAAATGTCTGGAGTGTATGCTGTGTGTTAAAGCCTGCCCGATGCGAGCCATTCACGCGCTGATCTGAGTATGCAATACGAACCCCGAACCTATCGAAAGATGATGAAAGCCGAGGATCTGGATTATTTCCAGATCCTCGAATTTGAATCCGACCTTTTTATTGGTGTCGATCATGGCCGGATCACCCCGGAACTGATCGAGGCGGTACAGACTGAAGTACAGACGCTCCGTCAGACTATTTTTGACTACTATTATAAACATCCGGATTTTATTAAATCATTGTTGCCATTACCGCTAAATCCTGCTGCCGCTCCGATTGTAGCAGATATGCTAAAAGCTGGAAAAACAGCTGGGGTAGGACCGATGGCAGCGGTAGCTGGTGCGGTCTCAAAATATATCGGAAGGATGCTGGAGTCCCACACGAACGAGATAGTGGTGGAAAACGGCGGAGATCTGTTGATCTGGACAAAAAAAGTGCGCCGGGTGGCGCTTCATATCACCAATTCCCAATTTGCCGATCTGGGTATCATGATAAAACCCCGGGAAAAGCCGCTGGGGGTTTGTACCTCATCTGGCGTGATGGGGCACTCCCTGAGTTTTGGGAAGGCCGATGCCGTCACCGTGATCAGTGAAGACATCCCGCTGGCGGATGCGGTGGCAACCGCCCTGGGAAATCGCATCAAAAAAACGGAAGATGTGGAAAAAGGACTGGACTGGGTAAGAAATATAAAAGGAATCCTCGGGACTTTGATTATCATAGACGATCAATTGGGAGCCTGGGGTGAACTCGAACTATGCTAAAACAAGCAATCTGTCTAAAGGAAAGGAGAACCAATGAAACTAGGAGAAATACTTAAAAATAAGCGGCTGTATCTCGATGGTGCCATGGGGAGCCTGCTACAGAATAAATTGGCAGCCATTGGCCCGGTTCCCGAAGTGCTCAACCTGACCCATCCGGAGCTGATTAAAGAAATCCATCAACTATACATCGATGCCGGGGCCAATATTATTCTTTCCAATACCTTTGGGGTTAACGGCTATAAGCTCAAGGGTTGCGACTATACTGTTGAACAATTGGTGACGGCTGGGGTACACAATGCAAAAGCCTTGAAGCCCGACTATGTGGCCCTGGATGTGGGACCATTGGGAACCTTGATCGGGGCTCTCGGGGAGATGTCTTTTGATCAGGCTGTTGATTATTTCAAAGAGATTGTTGCCGCCGGTGATCAGGCGGGTGCCGATCTGATTGTCATTGAAACCATCACCGATATCTGTGAGGCCCGGGCAGCCCTGATTGCTGCCAAAGCTGTATCGGATTTGCCGGTGATTGTATCGATGACCTATGAGGAGAATGCCCGGACGCTTACTGGCAGTGATGCCTTAACGGTCGTCAACATTCTGGAGGCCCTTGGTGCAGATGCCATCGGGATTAACTGTTCCACTGGACCGGATGCGATGCTGCCGATTATCGCCGATCTGGTTCGCTATGCCTCGGTACCAATTATGGTGGAGCCCAACGCCGGTTTGCCGCACATGAAAGAGGGCAAAACTGTCTACGACATCACCATTGATCAGTTTACGCAATATATGGTAGAAATTGCCGGGATGGGAGCCTTAATTCTCGGTGGTTGCTGCGGAACCACTCCGGACTATATCAAAAAAATGAAGCAGGCGACTGTGGATCTGCCGCTTTCTTCGGTAACTGATAAAGGCTTTACCGCCGTCTCTTCCAGTACCAAAACGATAATCCTGGGCGATGACATTCACATCATTGGCGAGTGCATCAATCCCACCACAAATCCAATACTGAAGGCCTCTTTACGTCAGGGCGAACTTGCAGTGGTCACCCAACTGGCGGTTGATCAGAAAAAAGATGGGGCCAATATTCTCGACATCAACCTGGGACTGCCGGATATTGATGAAGAAACGATGATGCAGCAAGTTGTCGATACAGTCAGTAAGCTGGTGGACTGTCCGTTACAGATTGATTCATCCAATCCGGAAGTCATCGAAGCGGTACTCAGAAGCTATCCCGGCAAAGCGATTATTAATTCGGTCAATGGCGAGCAGTCGTCAATGGCAGCGATTTTTCCGATTGCTAAAAAATACGGAGCTCTGGTGCTGGGTCTGACCATGGATGAGAGCGGTATCCCCAGTCTGGCGGCCGATCGTTTTGCTATTGCCGAAAAAATCATCACAACGGCGGAATCTTATGGAATTCCTAAGAAAAATATTCTGATTGATGCCCTGGTGTTAACCGCCTCGGCCCAACAGGCAGAAGTACGGGAAACCATTAAAACGCTGGAAAAATTGCGGGCTCAGCTAGGTGTGCCAACGGTACTGGGGGTTTCCAATATTTCTTTTGGACTGCCCAACCGCGAGCTTTTAAATCGAACCTTTTTGGCGATGGCGCTGGAAGCGGGACTGACTACCCCGATTATCAATCCAGGCGATCAGGAGATGATGGACACCATCAAAGCATTCCGGGCTCTCTGGGGCTTTGATGGGCAGTGTATTGCCTATGCCAACGCCTACAAAGATAAAAGCGCCAGTGTAACCAAAGCAGAAACCGGGCGGACGTCTCTGGGACTGAAAGCGATCATTGAAGAAGGTTTGACGGATCAGGCGGCCGCAGCCACGGCCATTCTTTTAAAAACCCGAGAACCGTTGGATATTGTCAATAATGAGATTGTACCGGCCCTTGATGCGGTGGGAGATGCCTTTGAAACCGGCGAATGCTTTTTGCCCCATCTGATTTTTGCTGCCGAAACTGCCCAACAAGCCTTTGAGGTGATCAAAGAAACGATGGCTCAAGCGGGCCAGACTCAGGTAGCCAAGGGCAAAATTGTGCTGGCCACCGTTGAAGGCGATGTTCACGATATTGGCAAGAATATTCTCAAGGTGATTCTGGAGAATTACGGTTACGAAATTGTCGATCTCGGTAAGGATGTCAAGGCTGATACCATTATTCAGACCATCAACGCCGAAGCGATTAAACTGGTCGGTCTCAGTGCTCTGATGACAACCACTGTCAAGAATATGGAAAAAATCATTAAAGAAATCAAAGCCAGCTGCCCGAGAACCATCGTCATGGTTGGTGGAGCAGTACTAAACCCTGAATATGCAGAGACTATCGGTGCCGATTATTATGGCAAAGATGCCCGGGAAGGGGCCGGGATTGCCAAAACCGTATTTGCGTAACAGTAAAACAGAATTCTATGGCGGTCTTTTCAGACTGTCAAAGAAGATAACCCAGTACCGACAATTGTTACATCATGTTGTGCGCATCGGAGCGGACACGGCAAAGCCTGTCCGATTCTGCGCGCAGGCAACGAGCCAATCATAAGCTTGCTTATAGTTGGCGACTGCCCGCGACCAATGCGAAAGGAGCAAAGCGGATTTCGCATGGCGCAGCGAACAACAGATTAACAATTGGTCGGTACGGTAGTTTATCGACAACCAAAAAAGACAGCTTAAAGCTGTCTTTTTTTGGTCAGTCGTTAATCAATTGGAAGGCTTCCACATCAAAAAGTCCCAGATCGGTTAGGCGCAGGGCGGGGATTACCGGCAGGGCCATAAAAGAAAGGGTGATAAAAGGATCAACCCCGGAAGCGACGCCTAATTGATGGGCGCTGGCAATCAGTGCGGACACCTTTTGCTGAACCAGCTCCCCGGGCTCAAGACTGATCAGACCGGCCAGAGTCAGCGGTACCGAACCAATGATGCGGTGATTGCCAGCCACCACATAACCGCCACCAATTTCTGCGAGATGCTTAACAGCCAGCAGAATATCGGTGTCATTATCGCCAACGACAATCATATTGTGCGAATCATGGGCGACAGTGGTGGCAATGGCCCCATTGCGGATGCCAAAACCCTTAATAGCTGCGACACCGACGTTGCCGGAGTGGCCATGCCGTTCAATGACACACAGCTTATCATAGTTTTCATCGGGGCAAAAGGTGCCATCGATTCCTGGCAGGGCTTCAATCAAATGATGTGTTTCAATCTGATCTTTGATAATTTCGATCACATGATTCGTTTTGCCAAGGGGGAGTCGTAGTTTTTCTGGCGTGAGGGTGCGGATATGAACCGAATCGAGTAGTTTAGGATCAATCGGGTGCTGAGAGGGATGGGCCCAGGTAGCATCATCCACCAGCTGACCATTTCGATAAACCTGCTCCACCTGCATGGTGCCCAAATCCGACAGGATCACCAGATCAGCCCGGTATCCCGGGGCAATGGCACCGAGTTTTTTGAGTCCATAGGCCTGGGCGGTGTTAATGGTGGCCATCTTGATTGCCTTGATCGGGCAGAGGCCCAAATCGATGGCTTGTTTGATATTAAAGCGAATATGGCCCTCCCGATGAATATCTTCTAAATGCTTGTCATCGGTACAAAAAAGAAATCGATCCATCGGACAGTCACTTTCCAATAAGCCACTGATGATGGCATGAAGGTTTTTGGCTGCAGAACCTTCCCGAACCAGAATATAAAAGCCCGCCCGCAATTTTTCAAGGGCTTCGGACCAACTTGTGGATTCGTGCTCACTGTGGATTCCGGCGCTGGCATAAGCCTGCAGGGCTTTACCGGAGAGCCCTGGGGCGTGGCCATCAGCCAATGCGTTGCGGCACAGGGTCAGTTTGTCAAGAATCACCAGATCGCCAGCCAGCACAGCGGGATAGCACATGACTTCACCCAATCCCAGAATCCGGGGATGATCAAGATAAGCTTGCATATCGGCGGCTAAAAAAGGCCCTGCGCCGTTGGTTTCAAAGGGGGTAGCGGGTACCGATGAGGGTAGCATCACAAAAACATTTAAAGGAATTTGTTCTGTGGCAGCTAGCAAATAATCCAGTCCAGTCTTTCCTGCTACATTTACCAGTTCATGGGGATCGGCAATAATCGTGGTGGTGCCAGTAGGAACAATGGCTCGAGCGAGTTCATTGGGAGTAACCATGGTGGATTCAATATGCATATGGGCATCAATAAATCCTGGGACAATATATTGGCCCGACAACTCCACCTCATAAAGACCCTGATACGTTCCAATTCCAACAATGGCGCCATCGTTAATGGCCAGATCGCCGACACAGATTTCTTCAGAAAATACGTTGAGAATCTTAGCGTTTTTAAAAACCAGTTCAGCTTTTTCAAAGCCATTGGCAACAGCAATGTTTTTTTTGAGACATTCGTTATATTTTTTCATGTTTCATCCTATCTTGGTTTATTTGCGGCAAAGAATAATGTCAAGCTCTTATATGCCCTTTTTTTACAAAAAAATGCAATAGTGATATGAATCTTATCAAAAAAGGTTTATAATGAAAAGCAGAACATCAATTTTTTCCTGTACTTCAAGATGCTTTTAAATTATAATTATTATAAAGTAGAAAGTAATTCTAAGAAAGTGGTGAATAAAATGAAGAAATGGCGCTGCACAGTATGTAATTATGTACATGAAGGTGATACTCCACCCGACAAATGCCCGATCTGCGGAGTGGGACCGGATAAGTTTATATTAATTGAAGAAACGGAAGCTGTTGCCCCTGTTAAGGAGAAGAAATGGCGTTGTACCGTTTGTAATTATATTCATGTGGGAGATACGCCCCCCGACGTTTGCCCGGTCTGCGGAGTGGGACCAGAAAAATTTGTGTTGGTTGAAGAAGTCGAGGATGGTTTAACGGATAAAGAAAGAGAAGCCTTACAGACCTTATTGTTCAATGTCAGCTACGGCTTATATATTATTTCATCGGTCAGGGATGAAAAACTCAATGGGATGGTTTCCAATACCTTTATTCAGGTTACCAGTACTCCCTTAAAAGCCAGTGTCTGCCTGGGAAAAGGAACCTTAACCTCAGAATATGTTCGAGAATCCGGTGTCTTTGGGGTTTCGATCCTGGGTAAAGACAACCATGATCTGATCAAACATTTCGGCTACCAGAGCGGAAGAGATGTCGATAAATTTAAAGAACTCAGCTATATTACTGGTAAAACTGGCTGTCCCGGGTTGCTGGAAACGCTCTGTTTTCTAGAATGTGAAGTGGAACAGACGATTGATCTGGGTACCCACTATATGTTTATCGGCAAAGTTGTCGACGGGGATGGATTCAGCAAAGAAGAACCGATGACCTACGCCTATTATCACGCAACCCGATAATAAAAAAAACATGCAAACCATGCGAAAAAAATCGCATGGTTTTTTTATTTGCGCGGCAGATTGTTAGGCGTAGTTCAATTAGAGCTGACGTAAAGCTTTAGCAAAATGTCAGGTGCAGATATTGACAAAAATCCTCCCGGATGATATATTGAATATAAATTCAATATATCATCCGGGAGGAAGCATGGCTCGATCAAAGGAACAAAATGAAAGAATGCGGGAAACCCGTAAGGAAAAGATTCGCACTGCGGCATTGGCACAATTTGTTAAACAGGGGTTATTTGCCACCCGGATTCAGGATATTGCAGCTGAAGCTGGTATTGCTCAGGGATTGTTATATCATTATTACGGATCAAAAGAAGAAATCTATGTAGATCTAATCAATGATGCACTGGATAAAACCATTGAAGCATCCTATTCGGTTCGGGATATGGAGGCGGAACCCGGTGAAAAAATCCGCTTTGCTTTGGAACGACTGGTTGAGACCATTGAAAACAGCCAGACTTTTTTGGATACTTGTCGGTTGATTACCCAAGCAACCAATTCAACCGCAATCCCTCAGGGAGCCCAGGATCTGATTCGGGAAAAACGGAATATCCCATATCTGGTAATCGAAAAAATTATGGCGGCGGGACAAAAAGAAGGAACGATTGTAGCTGGAGATCCTAAAATGCTGGCTATTTTTTTCTGGACGAGCATTAATGGCCTGGCAATATACTATTCCAACAATAATAACAGAGAAGTAAAACTGGATTATCGTGTCATTGCATCGATGTTTTTGATTGAAAGCGAAAGAGAGGATAAAAATCATGCAAAAGATCAAACCGTTTTTAAATGAAGAAGGGCAAATCACCCAGGTTCCGGCAAAACAATCAAAAAAACTACTGGTTTATAAATATTTGGCAGAAAAATTCGAGTGTGATCAGGAATACTCCGAAAAGGCAGTTAATCAGTTAATTAATTCGTGGCATACCTTTGGAGATTCTATTTTGTTAAGACGTGGGTTAGTGGAAAACGGTTTTTTATGTCGCATGCCAGATGGCAGTAAGTATTGGAAAAATATGGAAAAGGAACAAGTGTAAGATGAGTACAAAAGCTAAAATGATGCACTATACCCTGAAGTATCGGCATCTTTTTAAAGGGCAATTACGTCCGGAAGTGATTGATAAAAACACGTCGATCGAAAAATTGCGGCAGGACTGTGATGAAACAGCCACCCGTTTTTTTAAACCAATCCCGGGGATCAGTTATATCTCCAGTGACTATCCGGGGTTTTATGCGGAGTGGGTTGAGAGTGAAAATGCTTCTGAAAAAAAAGTGGTACTTTATTTTCATGGCGGCGGTTTTGTGATGGGTAATGCCCGGTCACACCGAAATATGGTGGGCAATTTCGTCAAACATTTAGGGATTAAAGCGCTGGTGTTTGACTATCGGCTGGCGCCAGAACATCCGGCACCAGCCGCTGTCAATGATTCAGCAGCGATTTACAGCTGGTTGCTGGAACAAGGGTATCAATCAGAAAATATTGGTTTTGCTGGCGATTCGGCGGGTGGTGGGATCGCGCTGGCGACCCTTTTAAAATGTAAGGATGACCAGATCCCCTTACCGGGAGTTTGCGCCGTATTTTCGCCATGTACCGATATGACAATTTCAGGTGAGTCCCATATAACGCGGGTAAAGGCCGATCCCTGTACGCCCAAAGGGGCCAATGAAACGTATCTGGGCTATTACGTTGGCAGTGGCGATCCCAAACATCCCTATGCATCGCCATTATTCGGCGATTTAAGTGGTTTGCCACCATTGATTATTCAGGTTGGTGATAACGAAACGCTAAGAGATGATTCAACCCGTTTCGGTGAAAAAGCCAAAGCAGCTGGGGTTGATGTGCAATTGAAGGTATGGAACGGGATGTTTCATTGCTTTCCTCTATTATCACCACTTTTTCCGGAGGCAACGGTGGCTCTGGAAGAGGTTTGTCAATTTATCAGAAAAAATCTGAACGATTGAGGCTTTCATAAACGAATAGTACTTGATAAAAGAAGGTAATTAAAGAAGTAAAAAAGGTTTCCGCCAATTCAGGCGGAAACCTTTTTATAGTTCATCATCGGAGCTTTTAATCCCATGCAAACGGATCTTATACTGTAAATTCTGACGTGAGATACCTAGGTCACGGGCGCTTTTTGAGATGTTCTGATCATTGCCCTGCAAGACGTCGATGATCATTTGCTTCTCAATCTTATTGAGGGTATTTTTTAGATTTTTGTCGTCCATACTGGCCGATAAATATTTTTCATAGATTTTTTTATCGGCAGTATTTTTTCTTAAATAAGCTGGCAGTAAGTCAGGGGTCAGAATCGTATCCTGATATTGGGCAATATAGATGGCATGGGTCACAGCATGCTTTAACTCCCGGATATTGCCTGGCCAGTCATGGCTGAGCAGAATTTCCTGGGCCTCGTCAGATACCTTAAACAGCTGTTTTCCCATGGCCGCTCCTTCGGTGGAAAGGAAGGCCGGTACCAGATCCAGAATGTCCTGTTTTCGGTCTTTAAGTGGTGGCAAGTGAATCGAGAAGACGGCCAGTCGGTAATATAAATCGGAGCGCAGTCTTTTTTCTTCAATGGCTTTTAGGGGATCTTGGTTTAAAGCACTGAGTAGGCGGATATTGGCGGTTATTTCTTTGTGCCCGCCGACCTTCCGGTATTTGCCGGTTTCTAAAACCCGCAGCAGTTTGGATTGGAGGCCCATGTGCATGGAGTTGATTTCATCCAGAAAAATGGTGCCCCCTTCAGCGGTTTCCAGCAGTCCGACGGAATCAACCGCCCCGGTAAACGAACCTTTAACGGTGCCAAATAAGGTGCTCTCGAGCAGATTTTCCGGGATCGCACTGCAGTTGATGGCCACAAAATGTTTGTGGGCCTGGGGACTGGCATTGTGGATGCTTTGGGCAAAAACTTCTTTACCGGTACCAGTCGGACCGGCAATCAGAATTGGGGCGGTGGTTAGTGCTGCAATTTCCGCATGGTGAATGCATTCCGCCATTGGGCCACTGCTGCCAATAATGTCTTTGAAAGTAAATTGGGTGCCATTGTTTTTCAGTTGCTGGGATTTTAAGTCATTTTGAAGCTTATTGATGGTATTGGCCATGTGAATATAGTCCGAAATATCCCGGTAGATACAAATGGCGGCCTCGACCTTTTTTGGATCAGTTTTCGAAAAAACTGGGTAGGTGCTACTGATCACATCGGCAACTTTTCCGGAAGGGGAGGTATATTTGACATGGACATCCTGAACCTTTTTTCCGGTCTTCAAAACCAGGGATTCCATCGATTCATTTTCAAGATAATCATAAATATCAGACATGTTTTTACCAATGACGTCTTCGTGTTTCATATTCTCGATGATTTCACAGCCCTTAGAGTAACAGATGATTTTTCCACTGGCATCAACAACATGAATGCACACATCTTCGATGCGTTCAACATCCTGAATAGGAAAAGAATTTTCACCAAAAGCTTCTAAAATATGCTCGTTTTTTACTTTCACTGGTATTCTCCGTTTCGGGTTTACTGGTTAAGACAGTATGATAACATGAAATCCAAAAAAATCATAGAGACAACCCAGAAAAGGGGTTGTCCGTCTGATTGATAAGGGGATTAAACACAGATTATTGATAATTTTTTTCGATTTTTTCAATCTCGGCCAGGATTGAAGCTTCCAGAGCCGGAACCTCGTGGGTTTCCAGAATTGCATCAATTTTGGCATTGACCATGTCAAGAATATCGGACTGATCGGGATTAACCATCCGGCGCTTAAAGAATTCCGGATACCAGACGCTTCTAAAATTACTGAGGGTGTGCATTTCATTAAGGTAGTGACCGCCATGGCCAACACCTTTAATGACATCCATGGCCAGGGTTTCTTCATTCACTTCGACCCCGCTGGAGTAGGCCGACAGCTCGTTGATCATTTCATTGGCTAAAACCACCATCGCGGGCGCTACCGAGTTGCAATGATCCAGGACGCCGATATCATGAACGATGTTGGCCTTGCTTAAAATCGAAGAGAACAGTTCCATTTGAACCTCAGCAACCGACTGGGGATCGACGGTTTTGGCATCGCTGCAGCCCGCTGTGCCATAGAAGGGCAGGTTGTAATAGTTGGCCAGCTCTGAAGCCGCCGCCACCGACTTATGGAATTCAGGGGCACCATAGGAACCGATGGTGGTTTGCATGTCAAAGACAGTTGGCATCGAACCGTATATCAGTGGCGCACCTTCATTAACAGCTTGGGTTATAACGACACCAGCTAAAATTTCAGCGTTATTCTGGGTTAGCGCACCGGCGATGGTAATCGGGGAGGTGCCACCCATCATGCTGTACGGCATGTAAACCACCGGGATTTTATTGGTCGCACTGATAAAGAGTTTTTCAGTGCTTTCCACCGGATGGGTCAGTGGTGGAATCGGCTCGCAATAGTTAAAAATAAAGGGTTTTTCAGCCAGTTCTTTGTGTCCACCGGCAACAATGGCAGCGATGTCAATGATTTCCTGAAGTGATTCGATGTCATTGGTCGAAAAATTGATGGTTTTGTCAAAGTTTTTCAAGGTTTCAATAAAGGTCACCTGAGATTGGACCAATGGATCCACGTCGGCACACATCCCCACTGACAGAATAAAGCTGATGTTGGATAAATAGCTGCCCAGTTTACACATGTTTTTAATATCCGCCTTCAGATAGGGGCGGGCCATATTGGTTTTATGATCAAGGATCTCCAGTTGATCGGAATGGGTTCCGAAATAGACATTGTTTTTGCTGTTGATGACCATATTGGGTTTGCCGTCCCGGGTATATAAGGTCAATTCTTTGGGGATGGTGTTCAGGGCCTTGTCAACAACGGCTTTGGGGAATTTGACCATGTCGCCATCAACGCTACAGCCATACTTTTTCAGCAGTTCAATGGTGCGGGCACCAACGATGCGCATACCAAAATTTTCCAGCAGATCCATACTCTTTTCGTGAATGGTTTCGATTTTGTTATTATTTAATACATTGAATTCAATATTTCTTTGCGTGGTTTCCATAATGTCTCCTTAAGTCTTTAGATGATCGCTATTAAATGCGTTCGCGATAGTTTGCCGGAATATAGTCGTTCAGCAGGGCAGCTTGTTCGTTGGTGATATCTGGCGGCGTATAGGAAGCCAGACGTTCGCTGACAGCGGCCTGAACGTCATGCAGAACCGGCTTGCTGCCATTTTCCTGCCATTGGTTGGGATCTTCTTTATTAAAATATTTGGGAACAAAGAATTCTTCTTTGAACATCTTTGGAGTCCGGCCCTGGAGGAAGTTACCCCGGGGTCCGATTTTGGCAATCAGATCATGACAGAGGTAGCTTTCTTCAGTTTTGATTCCTTTTAACAGACGGCGATTCATCCGATAGGTATCTTCGTCCATCAGGAATTTTTCAAAACTCAAGATATTAAAGCTACCCAGAATTCCACAGGAATGCAGCACCAGATCGGGGGCAGCTTCCAGGGTGGAGCGAATCATCATATCGGATTCAATTCCGGCTTGCATATCAAAATCTTTGGCATCACTCAAACCGCCGCCGGTTCGGCAAGGCAGTTTGTAAAAATCGGCCAATCCCCGGGTGGCATAAGAAATTAAAGCGGTTTCCGGAGCGCCGATGCTCAGCTGAACCGTGCGTAGGTTGGTGGAAGCCGAGGTTTGGCCATATACTACCGGCAAACCGGGCTTGACCAGTTGAGACATGACCATGCCGGCCAATACTTCTGCATTGGTCATGGCAATCAGTCCGGCCACCGAAGGCGGTCCGGTGAGCACTGGCATGGCACAAGGGCTGAACCAAACGGGCTGATTCATATCAGCAGCAATCAGGAATTTTTCCAGTGGGTCATGGTCAAAACATAAGGGCGATAAAGAATTGACATGGACGATATTATTGTATACGCCACGGCGGCCTTCAAATTTTTCGATCAGTTCCAGACCTTTTCGAAAAGATTCCCGGATGTTGGATTTTAACGGGAAGGTATTGGCTTGTAAATGTAAGGCCGTTTTATTGGAATATTTTAAGATCATGGCGATGGGGCTGAAGACCCGTTCATCCAGAGACAGGTTTTTGTCATCGAGGAAAATATTAAAGTAATTACAATTGATGACATCACTGGTATCGGACAACTTAAACTGATCAACGGCATCGTCATTGGTCATCTTATGTAAGTGGCCGTTTTCCAGTCGGAAAATATTCCCGACACCAGGCATTAAAATCAGGCTGCCACCGCCAAGGGTGTGGTTGCCTTTGGAGTTTTCGATGGTAAAGCTTTCCGGTATGGTGGAAATAGCCGTCATGATTAATTTTTCATCGAGAAAGACGGTCTCCCCATCAATCCGGGCACCATGATTTTTGAAAATCTCCAGGATTTCCGGATGCTCGAATTTGATTCCAACTTCGTTGAGAATTTTCAGTGATTCGGCATGGATATTCTGGATATCTTCTTTAGAGACGTATTTTTCATATGGTTTCATAGTTATAATCCCCTTAATTGAGTTTTTTCTTTACAGACGAGCGTTTTGGACACGATTTAGATATCACCATAGTAATCACGATGAGAAACACAGGAGTAAGCATAATCCAGCAAAGTTCCCCAACTGAACACAGGTAGATCCACCGCCCGTTGAATGGCTCGGGCAAAAGGTTGCATACCGGTACATTCTAACATGATGGCCTTAATATCCGGATGTTTGGCGATGAATTCTTTTGTTATGCGAATCATATCCTTTTCGGATTCATCATAATAGCTTTCCGGAATCTCAGGTCGTTTTTCATGATCCCAGAGGGTGTCGAATTGCGGGCAGCCGTATTCATCCTGGGCCCCGGCGATATAGAAGTTACTGTTTAGATCAATGCCAACTTTTTCCAGATGCGTATCAGTCAGGAACCGTTTTTGAGCGCAGATAATACCAACGGCACTATCGGGACCGATGGTTTGCTGAATAAAGGGAACCTGTAGCAGACTGGACATAAACACCGGAATGTCAACGGCAGCTGCAACATCTTGTTGGAAATAAGCAAAATAACCGCATTCAGCTGCGATCGCTTTACAACCCATTCGTTCCAGGTTTTTCGCCGCCTGAACAATCGGAGCCCGACAGGGTGTTTTATCCTGTTCCCATACCAGGGTGTAGTTATCTACTCCCTGAGCAATTTCATACTGAATCGGAAAACCCCAGGCACTGGCATTACGGACATCGCCAGGAAAACCGGGATAGGCATCATCCAATACCATAATACCAATACCCATCCCATAACAGGTATGGTTTTTTCGGGTAGTCATGTAATTAATTCCTAAATCTCTTTGCATTTCTTCCTCCTGAATCGTTAATATGTATTTAATAGAGTTTTGCTATTTGCTGATTTAATACAAGCAAGTCTTGTGCCAAGATCTAAAACTCTTACAACGAAAGCAAAAAATGTAGTACTCTGTAGGCAGCTTAAAAAAGATCAGCAGCAGAACTTCGTTGGGTGAGGCGATCAGCACGATTCGGGTCTCAAATTAATGAAAGAAATACGGAATTGACATTATAATAGAAGACAAACAACGAAACAAAAATAATGAGTGATCCAAACAAAAGGACGATGCAGTAATTTTTAAAGAAATACCAGATTAGATGCAAAAAATAATGGCATGCAAAAAATAATGATGGTTGGCAGAAATCCCAGTTTTAAGCAGGTTTTTGTAATGGTTTTCAGGCAATCTGATTAGGCGGTGCATAATCTTTTGCAGGACTACGGAATCATTGTAAAAATGACGGCTTAAAATAGGCTTAAAACTGCAGAAATTTAAAGATCGGATTATTTTACGAATTGGCACAAAGCTTGCGATAGATACCGGATATAAAGCAGTGGCTAAATATCTGTGGGAGGTGTCAAAAAAAGCAGACGGGTTTTATGGCAAAACTGTAATTTTGGGGAAATCATTATTCTTATGTGTTTACAGGTTTAAAACAGAAAAAATTAGGAGGAGAGAATCTTATGTTAAAGCGAATACGTATTGTTCCGGTTGCGATTCCCATCGTATTAATGGGTATTATTCTCATTATCGGGTTTATCAGTCCCGATGAGTTTACTACCATTATGACTGATTTCTTTATCGCATTGATGGAGAATGCTGGTTGGATGGTTTCCATCGGGGTATTGATCTTTGTAGGCTGCATGGCACTGTTGTTTTTGCATCCCTTCGGGAGCATTAAATTTGGCGGGAAAAACGCCGTACCCAAGTATAAAACCTGGATCTGGTGGGCGATCTCACTTTGTGCCGGGATTGGAACTGGAATTGTTTTCTGGGGTGCAACCGAGCCACTGATGCACACCTTTACACCACCACCGTCAGTTGGTTTGGAACCCGGCAGTCTGGATGCGGTCATCTGGGGGATGAGCAAATCCTTCCTGCATTGGTCGTTTTCACCTTATTCCATCTATGCGGTAGCTGGGATCACCATTGGTTATGCTTACTATAATATGAATAAAAGCTATACTGCCAGTGCCGGTCTTGTTTATTTAAACGATGGTAAAGAACTGAATGCCAAGATTAATACCATCATTGACGGGATCATTCTTTTTGCCATCTGTGGTGGGGTCGCCGGTTCACTTGGTTACGGACTGCTGCAGATTGGTAGCGGACTCAATTTCGTCTTCGGGATTGAACCGGGGCCAATGGTTTGGGCGATTATTGCCTGCGTCATTATTACTTCCTACACCATTTCCAGTGCTACTGGTCTCGATCGTGGGATTGCCTGGCTCAGTGATAAAAATGCCTGGATCTTTATTGCCCTGATGATCTTTGTGTTGATTTGTGGACCGACTGCTTATGTATTCAATCTGTTTACTCAGTCATTTGGTTATTTTGTCAATAATTTTATTGATCTGAGTCTGTTCACCCAACCAATGGTGGATAGTGATTTATGGCCGCAATGGTGGGATATGTACTGGATGGTTGACTGGTTGTCCTTTGGACCCATCGTTGGTTTGTTCCTGGTGAAACTGTCCTACGGCCGAACCATCCGTGAGTTTATTGTCGTCAATGTCATTCTGCCAGCGATGTTCGGGATTCTCTGGTTCAGTGTTTTTGGCGGTTTGGCTCTGGATCTGCAGCTGCGCGGCGTGGCTGATATGGCCGGCTTCCTGACTGACAATGGCGCTCAGGCCTTTATGATGTACATCTTTGAATTCCTGCCCTTTACCGAATTAATCCGGATTATTATGCTGGTAACCATCGGGTTATCCTTTATTACTCTGGCAGATTCGATGACATCAACCATTTCGACCATGTCATTAAAACAATCCAAAGGTGTAAAAGAAGCACCGCTGCCGATTAAAGTATTCTGGGGCGTCTTCATTGGTTTGATTTCGCTGGTATTTGTTGTCAGCGGTGGGATTGACGGCATCAAGATCGTTAAAACCATTGCCGGGTTCCCGATTCTCTTTATTGAACTGGCGATGATCCTGGGCTTCCTGTATCATTTATTCTCCGGCAAATTGAAACGGGATGAACTGGAGTATGCCGATTTCATGGATGGTGAAGTGGCAGCGGCTGCGGCTGAGGCCGAAGCGGAGCTGGCGGATGCCCATATCCATAAAAAATGGTATACCCTGGATAAGCAAAAAGACAATAAAAAAAATAAAGACGAATAAAGTGTTCCTAAAAAGAGTGTGGCGTTAAGCCAGACTCTTTTTTATATGGGTCACTTGCTTAGTTGGGGATCCTGGTGGGTCTCTGATCAGTTGTTTAAAACAATTGTTAAGCGGCGAAGACAGCCCAGACAAACTCCCCCGGATTTGTAAAAATAAACCATCCGGACGCTGCAAAATACGGTAACATGCAAAAAAAAGTGACACCGTTTAGAAATCCCTTTAAATCGCCACTTATACTGAATTGTTAGACAAATACCGGTTATTGAAGGTCTTTGATGGTTTGAAATTTTGCACCTGAATTTCTGGAGTAAACAAAATGGTCGCCGGCAAACGACACGAAACCCCCGAACACTTAAAAATCAGTGCCGCTTGATATCTTGGCACGAACCTTGCTTTAATACTGCAGTGAGTAAACAAACCATCAATTATTCCAAATTGAGATGATTAAAAGGAGAAAAGATATGGCAGACATGAGTTATTTAAAAGACAAGCCCATTGCAGTATTGGGGGCTGGTGCAGTTGGTAAGGCGATCGCTGGCGACTGTGCTTTAGGCGGTGCAAAAGTCCGCATTTGTGATTTTGAACCGTTCGCCGAAAAAACATTAAAAAATGTCGAAAAAGTTGGGATCAAATTTTTTGGGGAGCAAGTCAATCTTTATGGTTTTGAGCGAGAAGGCTTTGCCAAAATGGATAAAGTAACGACCGATGTGGCTGAAGCGGTCAAAGGTGCGGGCATTATTGTCGTAGCGACACCTACTTTTGGCCATAAACCTTTTTTTGAAAAACTGATTCCCTGTCTGGAAGACGGACAAGTTATTCATATTTTCCCTGACAATTTTGGCAGCTTGATCCTCCGCAAAATGATGCGGGAAGCTGGTTGTACCAAAAATGTCATCGTCGGCGGCTGGTCAAGTTCAACCTACGGTAGCCGGGTCGAAATGCCAGGGGGTGTGATCACCCACAAAATCAGAGTATACTATCGGGCGATTACCCTGCGTGGAGCCGCCATGCCAGCGACGGATACCGAAAGCTTTATTGAAAGCTCGAAATATCTGCCCTCAATGGATGCGGTAACCGAAGGCGAAGGTGCTGTCGCTGGGGATACGGTTTTAGATACCGGCTTCTCCAATGTTAATCCGGTGCTGCACTGTCCCGGTGCCATCCTTGGGGTTTCCACCATGGAAAACTTTGGTACCATTTTTGGCGAAGATAAATTTAAATTCTCAATTTATTCCCATGCCTATTGTCCTTCCATTTCTCAGGTTCAATATACCTTCTATCAGGAAGAATGCCAACTGGCAGACACCATTGGCGTGGGCATTCAACCCTATGAAAAAGAGCATTTCTTCTCCCGGGAAAATGTCCTGGGCCAGGAATACATGGGCCTCGATTACCTGATTCCTTTTGACAAGCAGGATCCAATCCAATACGGTACCGGTCCTTTTACCATGGAAAACCGCTACATCACCGAAGATATTCCGGTTGGCTGTTACGTTTATCAGCAACTCGGTGATGTCTATGGGGTCAATACCCCCGTTGTTGACTCGATGATCAGTCTGGCCTGCGCCATCCTCGGTCGAGACCTGACTGCCAATGGCTATACTCTGGAATACATCGGAATTGATAACATGACCAAAGAAGAATTAAACGATTATTTAAGAACCGGAAAACTCAAATAATCACCCTGCTATCCTCAGACACCCCTTAAAATAAGATAAACCAAGACCCTCAACCTTTCGCACGCTTTTTAAGCGTGCGATGGTGGATGGTCTGATAAGCAGACTGGTCTTAAAAAATTAATAAAAACCTTAAGGAGCGAATGATGAAAAAAAGTATTCTTAATTTTAGAGAAATGGCTGAAAAGAAAGAAAAAATTGTCTATATTACCGGCTATGATTATTTAACGGCCAAATATGAAGAACGGGCTGGCGTCGATATGATTCTGGTTGGTGATTCACTGGGAATGGTAACCTTAGGTTACGAAACGACTTTTCCGGTAACGATGGATGATATGATTGCTCATTCATCAGCGGTCAGACGGGGTGCGCCCAATACCTTTATTGTTGGTGATATGCCGTACATGTCTTATCAGATTTCTGATGAAGAAGCGGTCTTTAATGCCGGACGTTTTACCAAGGAAGCCCTGGTCGATGCCATAAAGCTCGAAGGTGGAACCGAATCGGTTTGTAAACGAATTAAAGCCATTGCTGATGTGGGTATTCTGGTTATGGGACACATTGGCTTGACACCACAGTTTGCCGCCCAAATGGGTGGTTACAAGGCCCAGGGTAAAAGTGCTGGAGCCGCCATGGAATTATTGCGACAGGCCCTAGCCATTGAAGCGGCCGGAGCCTCCTTTATCCTGGTTGAAGGGGTTCCCGCAGTGGTTGGTAAAGCCATCACCGAACGCCTCAGCATTCCGGTTCTGGGCATTGGCGCTGGTTCGTATACCGACGGTCAGTTATTGATTTATGCTGATATGGTCGGCTATTACGATGACTTTACCCCAAAATTTGTTAAAAAATATGCCAATGTCGGGGCCGAATTGTTAAAAGGCTTTACCGCTTTCTGTGATGAAGTCCGCAACGGTGCTTTTCCGGATGACAGCGTTCACACCTATGTGATTGCCGATGAAGAAGCCGCCGAACTGGAAAAATTGTTAGCCGAAATTAAATAAAGAAAAATGAAGAAGGGTGAAATACTATGTTGAATATAGCCGATTTAGGACAATTTGTAATTGATGGCGATGAAGAGGGGATTATTGAGAATGTTAATCTTCTGATTGAAGCGAAAACCGATCCGATTGCGATCATCAATGAAGGATTATTATCAGGGATGAATGTGGTTGGTGAAAAATTTAAGAATGGGGATATGTTTGTACCCGAAGTGCTGATGGCAGCCCGGGCGATGAATGCCGGAATGGTTATCGTCAAACCGCTGATCGCCGATCAAGACATGCCCAGTCTGGGAACCATTGTTATTGGTACCGTCAAAGGGGACTTACACGACATTGGCAAAAATCTGGTCGTGATGATGCTGGAGAGCGCCGGTTTCAAGGTTGTCGATCTGGGCATCGATGTTAAAGTTGAACAATTTGTGGCGGCTGTCAAAGAACACAACGCCGATATCGTTGGCATGTCAGCGATGCTGACAACCACCATGACCTATATGCAGGAAGTCATCAAAGCCTGTCAGGATGAAGGCTTAACAGTTAAGTATCTGGTTGGTGGAGCACCACTATCACCAGCATACAGCGAAAAATTAGGGGCCATTTATGCTGCCGATGCTTCAGGCGCTGTCGATACGGCTAAAGCGTTAACTGCATAGCTAAGCGTTTAAATAGACGAGACATTAAAGAGTGTGACAGAAAAGCACCCTGACTCAGAAATGCTTGAGGTTATCGATAAACTACCGTACCGACCAATTGTTAATCTGTTGTACGCTGCGGCCAATAAGAAATCCGCTTTGCTCCTTTCTTATTAGTCGCGGGCAGTCGCCAACTACAAGCAAGCTTGTGATTGGCTCATTGCCTTCTCGAAAATCGGACAGGCTTTGCCGTGTCCGATCCGATGCGCACAACATGATATAACAATTATCGGTACTAGGTTATCTTTTTTGATAGTCAGAAGTACTCCGATTCAGGAGTGCTTTTTATAAATATGAAATAAGAAGAATGAGGCAATTATGTCAATGGGAATCATTGCGGCTATGGCTGCCGCATTGGCGGCCGGACTCATTCCGGTATTAACCAAGGCTCTGATGCTGGATGGATTGGATGCCACCACAATTTTATTTTATCGGTATGCCACTGTGTTTATCATGCTGGGACTGACTTTTATCATGAAGAAGGAACGGATCAGGGTCACAAAAAAACAAGCTGTTGAGTTAGTTGTTTTTTCGGCAGTTGGCTATGGTGGATCCACTTTTTTATTGGCCCAGGCCTTTAATTATATGCCAATGGGATTAGCCACGATGCTGTACTTTTCCTATCCACTTTTTGTGATGGTGATAATGGCCCTGATTTTTAAAGAAAAACCCAATCGGATAAAAATGATTGCCCTGGCTATTGCCATCACTGGCATTATTTTTCTGATGAACTTTAGTCTCGATCTTGTCAACTGGGGAAGTGTATTGGCCTTGGGATCAGGACTGGCCTATGGCGTTTATCTGGTCAGCCTTCAGCAAAGCAGTCTAAAAACTCTGGAAAACCGGGTGATTATCTTTTATCTGGGGGGGATTTGTGCCGTATTTTTCGGAATTCAGGGTTGTTTTTTTTCCGGCAACGCGGAGTTTTTGCGATTGCCAGCTAAAGGGATTATTTTGACCGTGGCATTAGGGGCGATCACCATCTTTGTACTGCAGATGGTTACCGTTGCCATCAAGCGCATTGGATCAACCCAAACCGCTTTGATCATCGCGTTTGAGGCTGTGGTTACCCTGATATTGGGAGTAGTATTATACGGTGAGCCCTGGAATGGCAACACCATTGTCGGGGCTGGACTGATGCTGGTATCGGTAATTCTTGTCAGTTGGCACACGGATCCTGATCCGTTATCCACTCATCATTAAGATGCTGGTGTTGGGAGCTAAAACTATAATAATCATCGAAAAAGAGTGGCAGCGTAAAGGTAATTAAAAATAAACGAGAGAAAACAATAATGAGGTAAAGAAATGGGAAAAGATCTGATTTTAAAAACGTTAAGACACGAAACCGTCGATGCGGTACCATGGGTGCCGTTTAGTGGTGTTCATGCCGGTTTTCTAAAAGGCTATACGGCCCGGGACGTGCTGACTGACGGTGATAAATTATTTGAGTCATTAATGGAAGTTCATAAGCTCTATACCCCCGACGGGATGCCAGTGATTTTTGATCTGCAAATTGAAGCTGAAATCCTCGGCTGCGAGCTGTTATGGGCCGAAGATAATCCACCGTCGGTGATGAGTCATCCCTATG
Organism: Acetobacterium wieringae; assembly: GCF_026646375.1. Taxonomy (GTDB): domain Bacteria; phylum Bacillota; class Clostridia; order Eubacteriales; family Eubacteriaceae; genus Acetobacterium; species Acetobacterium wieringae_A. Next base: position 293,358 of record NZ_JAIPPU010000002.1, on the reverse strand, counting down.
CCGGTGAATTGATGGTACCGTGTAAATGCAAGATTCCCAAAATAACCGATGGGCGCATTCCGATGGTGGTTGATGTGATGAAACGGGTTAAAGAAGCAGTTGGGGAGGACACTGCCCTCTATGGTTTGATCTGTGGACCGGTCACTCTGGCTTCGCATATTCGCGGCAGTGAGTTTTTTATGGATATTGTCATGTATCCGGAGTTTGTTAAAGATTTGGTGGGATTTTGCGTGGAAGTCTGTAATGCCATGTCGAGTTATTATATTGAAGCCGGGATGGATGTGATTGCTCTGGTCGATCCGTTGATCAGTCAGATTTCACCAAAATCAATTGAGACGCTATTTTTAGAACCTTTCCAGGCAGCCTTTGATTTTATCCGCAGTAAAGGGGCATTAAGCAGTTTCTTTGTTTGTGGTGATGCCACCGTTCAGCTGGATGTGATGTGCCGCACCAATCCTGACGGGATTTCGATTGATGAGAATGTCAATATTTATGAAGCCAAGAAAATTACTGACCACTACAATATCACCATTGGCGGAAATATCCCGCTGACTACTACCCTGCTGTTCGGCAATCAACAGGACAATATGAAATATATTGTCGACATGCTGGATAACATCAATCATCATAATCTGATTGTCAGCCCCGGCTGCGACATGCCGTATAATGTTCCTGTTGACAATACGGTGGCCACCGTCCAGGCGATAAAACAAACCGAAGCCGTCCGCAAGATGATTGAAAACTATGAGGCTGTTGATGAAGAGATACCTGTGGAACTGCCAGATTATGACAACCTGGAAAAACCGCTGATTGAAATCTTTACTCTGGATTCGGCTACCTGTGCGGCTTGCACCTACATGGTCAAGGGCATCCTATTGGCCGAAGAAGAATTTGGTGATCGGGTTGAGATTAAAGAATATAAATACACCAATAAAGTGGATATTGCCCGGACTAAAAAAATGGGCGTCCAGCATCTGCCATCAACCTATATTAATGGCGAGCTGAAGTGGTCGTCAATGATCCCCAGTAAGCAGGAATTAATTGAAGTCGTTGGTCAATACTTATAGCAATATATTCTTTGCCGGTTTGGATCGATATGACAGCAGGCAAAACGAAGTATTAATTAAAATGTGAATAGAAAAAAATAAGGAGAGCAGTCCCCGAGTTGATAGCGAGGACGGATAAAGAAAATAATGTTAAATTTAAATGAATTGACACAGGCCCTGGGTGATTTGGAAGATGGTCTGGTAATGGATCTGTTAAAAGAATTTGCGGCGACTAATCCATCAGAAGCAGAAGCGCTTGAAGCGGTTGCAGCCTGTCAGGCGGGGATGGCCATCGTCGGGGATCTTTTTGAAAATGGCGAGTATTTTGTTGGTGATCTGATCTTTGCAGGTGAATTACTGACCGAAGCCATCAACGTTTTAAAACCATCCCTGGGCAGTGGCGACACCAAAGTAATGGGAACGATTCTCTTGGGAACCGTTCAAGGGGATTTACATGACATCGGCAAAAATATCTTCAGAAGCATGGCCGAAGCAGCAGGCTTTGAGGTGGTGGATATGGGCATTGATGTTAAAGTTGAAACATTTGTGAGCAAAGCGCAAGAAATAAAACCTCAAATTATCGGCATGAGTGGGGTGTTAACCCTTGCGATTGACTCGATGAAGGATACGGTCGAGGCATTAAAAGAAGCTGGCGTCGATTCAAAAATTATTATTGGTGGAAATCCGGTGACGAAAGAATCTTGTACCTTGGTTGGTGCCGATGCTTTTACGACGAATGCGGCCGAAGGCATCAAAATCTGTCAGGGTTGGGAATAGGAGCAGCATATGATAATCATTGGAGAAAAGATCAATGGCAGTATCCCGGCGGTGAAAACGGCCATCGAAAATCGTGATGCCGCATTTATTGCCGATCGGGCGGTTAAGCAGACAGCGGCGGGAGCTCATTTCATTGATGTGTGTGCCAGTACCGCACCGGAATATGAAGTTGAAACACTAAAATGGTTAATCGACGTTGTTCAGGATGTTACTGAGACGCCGCTGTGCATCGACAGCCCGAATCCCCGGGTGATTGAAGCCGTGTTTAAATATGCCAATAAACCGGGATTGCTTAACTCGATCTCGGAAGAAGGCGATAAATGCGAGGTACTGCTGCCGCTGATGGAAGGCAACACCTGGGAAGTGGTCGGCTTGACCTGCGACGACCGGGGGATTCCCAATAATCTTGAAACCAAATTGGACATTACCAAAATTATGGTCGAAAAAGCTGACAAATATGGAATTACCCCGGATCGGATTCATATTGATCCCTGTGTTATGGCCCTATCGACCGAGAATAACTCGATGCTTAATTTTGCGGAGGAAATTCGATCGATTAAAGCGCTGTTTCCGACCATCCATGTTACCGGAGCCATTAGTAATATTTCGTTTGGATTACCGGCGCGGGGTTTGATTAATAAAACAGCAATGGCCTTTGCCATTGAGGCTGGTATGGATTCAGCCGTGATGGATCCGCTGAACCGGGAGATGATGGAAACCATTTTTGCCACCTATGCGCTACTGGGACAGGACAAACACTGTCGAAAATACAGTAAGGCATTTCGTTCTGGTCAAATCGGACCCGTTGGGAAAAAATAAAGTAAAACCAAACGGAAGCATAAGGTGCTTCCGTTTTTTTCAAATATAAGGAGCAATGGAATGAAGCTTATCTTACTGACCGGATTTTTGGGCGCAGGAAAAACAACCTTGTTAAAAAAAATTTTAAACGAATACCAAAGCCGAAAAATTGGGATCCTGATGAACGAGTTTGGTGAGATCGGGATTGATGGACAATTGATCAAAAACGAAAATTTTGATCTGATTGAATTGAACAACGGCTCGGTTTTTTGTGCCTGCTTAAAAGAAAACTTTATCGGCGGATTGGCTCAATTCTTAAATCATGAACTTGAAATCGTCTTTGTGGAATCCTCTGGGGTTGCTGATCCTGCCAATATGGGAAGCATCCTAAAAACGGTGACTAAAATCGCCGGTAAAGCTTATGATTATCTTGGATCCATTTGTATTGTTGATGGACGCTATTTTCTCAAACAGTTAGATGTGATCGCGGCACTGGAAAGACAGATCATTTATGCCAGTAAGGTTATTATCAATAAAGCCGATCTACAAAATCCGGAAACGCTTCAAGTGATTGCACAAAAAATTACGACAATTAATCCGACTACAGAAATTTTTAAGGCGTCCTTTTGTGAAGTACCTCTGGCTGATCTGATTATGACGATGAAAAGTGACAACGTCAAAACCGGAACGTCGGGAAACACCTGGGAAAGCCGTCCGCAAGCCTGTGTTTTAAGAACAGAAGCACTGCTTGACTATAAAATATTTGAGAAGTTTTTACATGAAATAAAATTTTCCACCCATCGGATCAAGGGATTTGTTCGAACGGATCAGGGTGGTTTTGAAGTCAGCAGCGTACGTGATCTGGCGATCCTGACTCAATGGAATGAACCAATCGAGCAAACCGAAATTGTGATGATTTCAGCAGTCGGCATTCGGATGATCAGTGATTTGCTGCGACTCTGGAAACAGTCTTTTGGTGATACACCAATGCATATATAATTTTGTGGGAGCGACTTAAAGATTGATCGTTAATCAGGACAACGATAATTATCCTTGCCTTCTATTTTCAGTACGGCTATAATTTAACCATACGGAGGTCGAAGATGAAAAAGCTGGGGATAATACTTTTGTTTTTCGTTCTGATAATCGTTGGGCTTTCAGGTTGTGGCATTGTCGACTATTTTACAGCACAAAGGGAGCCTGCTGTCGCGACAAAACTGCCGGAAATGGTATTGAATGAGCCTTTTGTTGTAACCACAGCCAATGGTGATTACAGTGTTACCATCAACGGGGCAAGAACAACGTCGCAAAGAGATGAGGATTCCAAACCAGATCCCAAACAGGTAATCTTTCTTGACTATATGTACGAAAATATCAGCTATGAAAAGCGAAATAATATGGATTTCTTTTTGGCACAAGGGGATTTTATGGTTAGTGATGATGCGGGTAATGAGTTGGAGACTTATAATATCAAGGATCCCAAACGAATGATTCAGGAAACACCCATTGGTGGGAGTTGTGCGGCAAGCATTGCTTATGGCCTGGAAACGGATAGTAAAAATCTCACAGTCACCTTTGTCAGAGGAAAAGGTCGGGAAATCGCCCAGATTATTATTCCGATTGAAAAATAATTTGATAAAATTCAAAGAGTTCCGATTTTTACAAGAAGATCAGGATGAAATAGAGTATAGTAAGTTAAGAAAGACAAAGCAGTCTGATTTCCTTTTGGGATATCAATTGTTTTGTCTTTTTATTTTTGTAAGAATGAGCTTACGTCTAAGTATTTTTTTAGGAAAAAATACAACTCGATATTTTGTGTGTATTCAGGATTGTTTTAGTTGAATAACAATGGGGGCAAAGGTGCTCAGATATCCAATCGGATGTTTGAGCACCTTTTTATATTAAAAAACACACCATCGGGACACTTTTTCAATGACGAATAAGGTGTCAAAAAATTTAAGAAGGAGATTATTATGGAAAATCAGAAAAAATTGGGATTAGGCTCTGCAGTATCGGTCTGTGTCGGTCTGATTGTAGCAACCAGTTGTTTGCTTTTACTTGGTCAGGGAATGGGTTTGGCAGGTTCCGGGTTTATCGTATCGTTAGGAATTGTACTTTTTTTAAATGTTATGCTGTCGCTGACATTTGGCGAACTGCATGCAATCATGCCAGAGGTGGAAGGGGGGCTTGGACAATATACACTGGCGGGACTCGGCCCAGTGGCATCCATTATTTCGAACCTTTCAGCCTATGTTATTACCATGATTTTGGCTTCGTCGGTGGAAATGGCAATGTGTGGAATGGTAATCAATCAGATCTTTCTACCAATGATTCCAGCCCCGATTATCAGTGTGGTATTATTGGCGATTTTATTTATGGTTAATTATAATGGAGTCGATATTTTTGCCAAGGTTCAAAATGTCGTGGTCGTATTACTGATCGGATCTTTGATTGCTCTGGGGATTATCAGCTTTTTTAATCTGGGAACGGGAACCGTGATTACCGCTGCTCAGCAAACACCAGCGCCGGTGACTGGAATCAGCGGATATGCTTCGTTGGCCGCCCTGGCATTCTGGTTGTTCATTGGCATTGAATTTGTTATTCCCATCGCCAAAGATTTAAAGAATCCCAAACGTGATGTGACGCTGTCAATGATTCTTGGTCTATTATTGCTTTTCGGGGTTCAGGCAATGCTTGGAATTGGGATGACGCATTATGTTACCTTGGAAGCCCTGGCCAGTTCAGAAATGCCACATATGTTATTTGCAGAAAATCTACTGGGTCAATTTGGTGTTTATTGGATGGGGATTGTGACCTTGTTGGCTGGAATCAGTACTGCCAACACAGTCTTGGGTAGTGTCAGCAAAATATTGTCGGGGATGGCCCAGGATGAGATGATGCCGAAGGTGTTTGCCAAAAAGAATAAACACCATATTCCGGTGGCGGGTCTGGTGCTGATTTTTGTCGGCGACCTGGCAATGCTGATTACTGGATTCACCCAGTCTTCCGGTTTAGCTACGATTTTATTGGCGGCTTCATGTTTCTGGTTGGCATCGTATATTCTGGTCAATATTTCAGCGTTGGTACTGCGAAGAAAATATCCCGATATACCTGGCCGCAATAAAAAGTTGACCTTCTTTGGGATTCCCCAGCTTCTATGTATTGTTGGCAACATCTATATGATTTGGCATATTGCCGAAGGGGACACCCGATTGCTGGTTTATAAAATATTCTTCGGTCTGTTTGCAATCCTCATTGCTTATTCCGTGATCTGGGTAAAAGTGATTAAAAAAATCTCACTATTTGAAACGGCTGATGTTCATGAAATGAATTTAAGATGTGAAGCGGTAGGCGATACGGGGGGAAAGAATAAGCCGGCGATCATTGATTCAACAATTGTTTAGCGATTAAATCAGACCCAAGATCTGAATGATGTGTAAAAAGTATTAATATAAAACCACTGCTGGTCAATCTGCATGATCAGTGGTGGTTTTTATTTGTATCGCAAATAGAGTTTATGGTGAGGGTATTTGATTGCATCACTGCTATGAGTTTAGTATAATAAATGGCAAAGAAACGATTATCGAAAAAATCGAAAGGATAGTCATGATGGATTCCAAGAATAAACGAATAAAACAAATGCTTACGAATTTTTTGATGATCTTTGTGCCGGGATTCCTTGTTGTGACCATTTTTGCCGGGATTTTTATCAACATCAACATTGAAAACGGTAAAAACATTATTAAGATCAGACAGTTGAATAACAGCGAGATTGTCAGCGTCAACGTCAATTCGATTTTTGAAGATGTCAAGTCAGATGGAAACATTATTTTAAACTCCGGTGAAATAAAAGCGTATGTTAGCAACACGGCAGAAGCGATTAACCAAAATGAATTAAAACGAATCTTTTCCAATATGATGAACAATAAAAAAATCTATGACTCGATCCGGTTTATTGGCGTCGATGGTTACGAAAAGGTTCGGGTTAATGAGGTCGAAAATGGTGCCACAGCAGTGGCAGAAAGTGAGCTGGAATATAAGGGCGATCAGACCTATTTTCAGGAAGGGATCAAGCTTAATCCCGGCGAAATTTATATTTCACCGATGGATTTAAGCATGAAAAGTGGCGTTGTTGAAACACCCCTGAAGCCACTGATGCGGCTGGTGCTGCCGGTGTTCAACGATAAAAACGAACGTCAGGGAATTCTGGTGTTAAACTATCTGGCTAAGAATATGCTGGATCAGATCGAAAATGATTCCAAAAGCAATATGGACATGAAAATACTGCTGTTAAATAATGAAGGCTACTATCTGCTTAGTGAAAACAGCGACAAGGATTTTTCCTTTATGTATGGTGATCAGCAAGGGATCTCATTCAGCCAGGAAAATCCGGAAATCTGGCAGGCTATCCTAAACAAAGGCAGCGGTTATTATGATGACGGCAGAGACCTGTATTTTTACACTCCGATCTATCCCTTAAAAGGCTATCAAAACCTGCATTGGGTCTTGGTTGGGGCTGCACCCCTGGATGTACTGGGGGTTTTTACCAATGAGGATAACCGAACCATTGTGCTCATTGCCGTTTTGTTGATTCTGGTTTTATGTATTATCAGTGTGATTGTTTCATGGTTGTTGCTGATCAGGAAAGAAGCCAGATCCCGGGAAAAAATAACCGATGGCATTTTTAAAAATGCCAAGGAAGGGATTATGATCATGGATGCCGACATGCAGATTGTTTATGTTAATAAGGCATTTTCGACCATCACTGGCTATTCCGAAGGTGAAGCGTTAGGTAAAAAGCCCATTGATTTAAAAACAGCTAAAAAGCTTCGGGAGATCTACAGCAAAATCTGGGAGACCGTTAATGAAGAAGGAAACTGGCAGGGTGAAATTACCGATCAACGAAAAGACGGCACCACTTATCCCAAATATATTTCGATCTCAAAAATGTTTGATCGAAAAAGCAATACTCTCAGTAATTTTCTGGAAGTTTTTGAAGATTTAACCAGTGTCCGAATTACCGAAGAGGCCATCAATAAAATTAAACATTATGACGAAGCCACCGGCTTACCGACTCAGGTGCTTTTTGAAAAGAAAGTTCGGGAATACATCAAGCAAGTAAATCGGATGGCCATCGTTGTGATTCAGGTTACGAATTTTAATGCTCTCCATGATAATTTGGGAAAAAAATCAGGTGCTCTTTTAATCAATGAAGTTTCGCGGCGGATTCAGACTTTTTTGAGCGCTGAGGATCAGTTGGGAATTCTTCACAAAGACCAGTTTATATTAGCGTTGATTGACAATGACGATAAACTGGAAATGGGACACTTAATAAATAAAATGATCGCATATATTAGAGAACCAATCGAAATAGATACCGAGAAGGTTTATTTAAACGCAGCGATTGGGATCGCTGTTTTTCAGGATGACAGCGTTGATCTTGAAAAGCTGACAGAATACGCAAATATAGCCAAAAATTATGCGCTCCAAACCGGTGATAACACTTATGTTTTCTATGAGAAAGAGATCCGTGAAAACTATCTCAATAATCTAAAACTGGAAACAGAGCTGCGAAGCGCTCTGGAAAACAATGAGCTCAGTTTAAACTATCAACCCCAGGTTCAGGTTGGTAGCAGAGCAATTATCGCCAGTGAGGCATTGTTACGGTGGCATAACAAAAACCTTGGCCAAGTCAATCCGGAGGATTTTATTCCTGTCGCCGAAAGGACAAATTTAATCATCCCCATCGGTAATTGGGTCTTGGAAGAAGCCATCAAGCAAAACAACAAATGGCAGCAGCTGACCAATGTACCTCTTGGGGTGGCTGTTAATCTGTCCCCGGTTCAATTTAAAAAATCAGATTTACCGAAAATCATCAAAGAGCTACTGGATAAGTATGACATGCCCGCAGAACTATTGGAAATTGAAATCACGGAGGGGATTCTGGTGGAAAACATGGTCGGAACCGGCAGCCAATTGGAACAGATCAAAGCATTGGGGGTAAAGGTAGCCATCGATGATTTTGGCACAGGCTATTCATCACTAAAATATCTGCAGAATCTGAATTTTGATAAACTAAAAATTGACCGGGAGTTTATTAAAGATTACCCGGAGAATGATAGCGGCAGCATTGCCAAAACAATTCTGAATTTGGCTGCCCAATTGGAACTCCATGTAATTGCTGAAGGCGTTGAAACCCATGAACAGTATTTGTTTTTAAAAGAAAATAATTGTCATGAAATACAAGGGTATTATTTTTCGAAACCGTTATCGGTTTCGGACTTTGAAATGTTGATCACCGAGCAGAATTCAACTGAAGTGGATTAAAGAAAAGTATCGCATAATGTGGTATGATAAAAAACGAAGGTGTAAATCTTTATAAAAATGCTTAATCAATGGCAAGTGTTACGTGGATTTCTTTTAATGATCGATTAAAGGGAAAAAACGGTGAAAGGATTCAAATTGACTTTATTAGAAAAAATTTTGTCTCCCCAGGATTTAATCGGCCTGTCTGATGCTGAGCTTTTAAATCTGGCCGGGGAGCTACGGAGTCGGATTTTAGAAACGGTATCAAAAAATGGTGGTCATCTGGCTTCCAATCTGGGTATCGTGGAAACTACATTGGCCATTCATCGGGTTTTTAATAACCCGGAGGATCAAATTGTATTTGATGTGGGGCACCAGTGTTATAGCCACAAATTGTTAACCGGTCGACAGCAGGCGTTTAGCAGTTTACGGCAATGGAATGGGATTTCTGGTTTTACCAATCGCAAGGAGAGTGACAAAGACGCTTTTGGCGCTGGTCACAGTGGCACCTCGATTTCAGCTGCGCTCGGTCTGGCGATGGCCAATCAGTTGGATGGCAAGGAGAATTATGTTGTTGCGGTTGTCGGAGATGGCTCATTTACCAATGGAATGATCTATGAAGCCTTGAATAACTGTAATAAAAAAAATCTGCGACTGATTATTATTCTCAATGATAATGAGATGTCAATTTCAGAAAATGTCGGTGGACTTTCAAATTATTTATCAAAAATTAGAAACAGTCAGAATTATTTCAATTTAAAACACCAAACCCAGTCGTTGTTACACAAGATTCCAACCATTGGAGATGGTTTGATAGAAGGCACCCGCAAACTAAAAAAACACATAAAAAAACGGGTGGTGGCCGAGAACTTTTTTGAACATCTGGGCCTGGATTATTTGGGGCCGGTTGATGGCTGTGATCTGAAAAAATTGGAATCGGTATTGAGCGAAGCCAAAAGTAAAACCAACTGTTGCCTGGTTCACGTTCATACCGTTAAAGGAAAGGGGTATGTTCACGCCGAGGAACATCCGGAAATGTATCATTCATCAGGGCCCTTCGACCAGATTAAGGGGCTTGAGAAAAAAGCTTCGGAGAACAGCTTTTCGGCAGAGTTTGGAAAAATAATGGTGGCTGCGGCTAACATAGACGATTCCATTTGTGCGATTACGGCAGCGATGACCGGGGGCACCGGTCTGGATCCGTTTCGCCTCGCCCATCCCCAGCGTTTTTACGATGTTGGGATTGCCGAGGAACACGCGGTTACCTTTGCGGCCGGTCTTTCAGCCAACGGGAAAAAGCCAGTTTGTGCCATTTATTCGACCTTTGTCCAACGCGTCTATGATCAACTGATTCATGATGCGGCCATTCAGAAATTGCCGCTGATAATGGCTCTGGATCGCTGCGGACTGGTACCCGGTGACGGCATTACCCATCAGGGAATTTATGATTGTTCATACCTGTCTAGTATCCCGGGAATTGAAATCTACAGTCCGGAGACCTACGATGAAATGAAGCAGAGTTTTGCGACCTGTTTTGAAGCGCCGAAGCTGGCGATCATCCGCTATCCCAAAGGCGCCCAGCAGCAATACGATCGCAGCGGTTTTAATCTTTGCGGCGAGTTTTGTTATCAGGACTTTGATGACACAGGGCGCAACCAGGGAGATCCGGAAATTGTGATGGTCACCTATGGCCGTATCACAAAAAATGTCTATGAAGCAGTCCAATTATTAAAAGCGAACCACCGGATTCGCCTAATCAAACTAATTCAGGTTTATCCGCTAAATAGTCAAAAAATCCTGTCGCTGATTGGTCAGCCGAGGCTTGTTTATGTTTTGGAAGAGGGCATCCGCAGCGGCGGAATCGGCGAAAAGCTGGCTGCGGCCTTCGCCCAGCACGATGGAAATAAACCCGAAAAGATCCGAATCCGGGCGATTGAAGACCCCCTAATGGAACAGGGCGATCTGGCGGCGTTAGATGGCTATTGCGGATTTTTGCCATCGCAGATTGCTGCGGAAATAAAAGAAATAGTGCAAACAAAATAAAAACGGCGTAAGCCGTTTTTATTTTACAGTGATTTGTGGGACAGTGCCAGAATTATTATCAGAGCAGCAAAAACTATTTATAGACAGTAATCGACATCGTTTTAAAGACTGCATAAAGCTCACAGCCTTTGCTGATTTTCATGTTTTCCAGCGATTTTTTGGTAATCAGGGACATGATTGGAATCCCGATGTCTAAAATAACCTTGATGCCATCAGCATTATCAATCAGATCGATTACCTGTCCTTTAAAAATATTTCGGGCGCTGCTGGTAAATGGTTCAAGACTGAGAATGATGTCCTCCGGTCGGATCGAAAGCTTAACTGCTCCAGTTAAGTCGGTGTGAACATGGATATTGACCGTGTCAATTTTGACGAATTGATCATCACCTTCCATAAACACCGTGCCCTGATACTGATTGGCGGCCCCCTTTGATTTTAACAAATAATTTTCGAACTGGGATTGGGAAATACGGAGATGCTTTCCCAAGCGATGGGCATCAAGATCCCCTCGTTTGATCATCTCGTAAACCGTATTTTTGGTAATCTTTAATTTTTGGCTGATTTCTTCTGGGGTGTATAAAAGTTCGTCATTCACGATGATCGCCTCCTTGAGTTATGTATCGATTGACTAATTGTGAGTACGGAAAAACTTCTAAAATTCTGTAATTAAGCTGGATCAAGAAGTAACAAGTTCCTCACAATCCCATGATTACCTCTATTATAACCAATCCTGGGCGAATATTAAAGAATTAAAATGCTCATTTACAGTTAATTAATGAAAAAACGTGATGTAAATGTATATAAAAAATACAGAAGAATCATTTGACTCGGACACGTCTGTTTTGTATAATGTAAAACATCAAAACATAATAAAACATAACAAAAAAAGTGAAAAGGAGAAATGAGATGAAGTTGTTGAAAAGAGGTATTATCCTGGTTGTTTTCATGTCTTTGATTCTTGCCCTTGCTGGTTGCCAGCCTGCAGCCAAGGAGGAAAAGAAATCAGAACCGGTAGCACTGACTATTTCCGCTGCGGCCAGCTTAAAGGAGGCCATGACCGAAATTCAAAGTCTTTATTTAAAAGAGTCACCGGAAACGACCTTGACACTCAATTTTGGTTCGTCAGGATCGCTGGCACAGCAGATTCAGCAGGGTGCTGAAGTGGATGTTTTTATGTCAGCATCAGCAAAGGAGATGACAACATTAAAAGATGCCCAATTGATGAATGATGATACGGTCAAGAATCTATTGGGAAATGAAGTTGTATTGGTCGTACCTAAGGACTCTACCGCCACCATCACCAGTTTTGATCAACTGGTTGATCCGACGATTGCAAAAATTGGAGTTGGCGAACCAAGTAGTGTGCCTGTTGGTCAATATGCAGTTGACGTATTTAATTTTTATAATATAATGGAACAGATTCAGAGTAAAATTATTTATGGTAAGGATGTAAAAGAAGTCCTAACCTGGGTCGAAACAGCAAATGTCGATGCGGGTGTTGTCTACTCAACCGATGCGCGGGCATCGAGTAATGTCAAGGTCGTTGCCACTGCTCCGGCCGATTCCCATAAAGCGATTATTTATCCGGCTGGAGTTGTAAAAGCCAGTAAAAATAGTGATGCAGCAGCGGCATTTGTAACGTATTTAAGCAGCGATGCAGCAAAAGCAGTATTCGAGAAATACGGTTTTACAGTTTTATAAGACGAAAACGTAAGAGTCATCAGTAGTGATCATTGGCTAGCACCATAACGCAGTTTATGAAGCTGCCAGTAAGAAGTAAGGGAGAAGATAGAATGGGGTTTGATTTTTCACCAGCATGGATTTCAATCAAGGTTACCTTAACCGCAACCGCCATTGTCTTTTTTCTGGGATTGGTGATTGCCTGGCTGATGACCAATTATAATGGCCGCTGGAAAGGTCTAATTGATGGCATTTTAACCCTCCCGTTGGTTTTACCGCCAACCGTCGCCGGGTTTGGGATATTATTGTTAATTGGCAAGAATGGGCCAATTGGCAATTTCTTAGAAATATTCGGGGTCAACATTATCTTTTCCTGGTATGCGGCCGTAACTGCAGCGGTAGTTGTCGCTTTTCCATTGATGTATAAAACCACCATGGGTGCCTTTGAACAGATTGATCCCAATATACTCAGTGCCGCCAGAACACTGGGAGCCTCAGAAGTCAAGGTGTTTTGGCGGGTCGCCGTTCCGGTGGCCCGGCCAGGAATCGCTGCAGCGACCGCGCTGACCTTTGCCCGTTGTCTCGGCGAATTTGGAGCGACACTGATGGTGGCTGGTAGTATTCCTGGGAAAACAGAAACCATTCCCATTGCCATTTATTTTGCTACTCAGAGTGGCGAGATGCAGATCGCATTGATCTGGGTACTCATTATCTTTGCCATCTCTTTAACGGTGCTGGTAATCAATAATTATTGGGAGAGTCATAAAAAGAAACAGCAACGGGGTTTGGGAGGTTAATCGATGGCATTCATGATTGATATAAAAAAAAATCTATACGATTTTCAGCTGGCTGTAAAACTCCAATCTCAGGAAGAGATCATTGGTATTCTCGGTGCCTCTGGGTCTGGCAAAAGCATGCTTTTACGCTGTATCGCTGGATTGGTGAAACCGGATCAAGGCCAGATTATCATTAATGGTAAAACTTTTTTTGATTCTGAAAAAAAAATCAATATATCGATGGGAGCAAGAAAGGTAGGATTTCTCTTCCAGAATTATGCCCTCTTTCCCAACATGACGGTGGTTCAAAATATTGGCTTTGGCTTGGATCATTTGCCGAAAAATGAAAAAAAACGACGGATCGATGCGTTGATGGAGAAGTATCACTTGGGTGATATTGGCAATCGCTACCCAACGCAAATATCCGGGGGGCAGCAGCAGCGGGTGGCACTGGCCAGAGCAGTGGCAGTTGAGCCGGATATTCTTTTGCTTGATGAACCCTTTTCAGCACTCGATGTCCATCTTAGAAATCACATGATGAAGGAAATGGCCGAATCACTGAAAGAATTTACGGGATTAACACTGTTTGTCACCCACAACCGTGAGGAAGCCTACCGGTTGGCTGACCATATCGCCATCTTTAATACCGGGAAGCTGGAAGTCTTGGGACACAAAGATATGATTTTCAAGCATCCGGCTTCGTTGGAAACGGCAAAGATTACCGGCTGCAAAAATTTAGTCGAGGCCCGTCGTCACTCGGATTATCAGCTGGACATTCCCAAATGGGGAGTAACGATGCAAACCACCATGAAAATTGTAGCGGAATCCGGGTATATGGGGGTTCGGGCCAATCAGGTCAAGTTTATCAATAATCCGGAATACTCCGGGATTAATCGCTTCAAGGTGTATATCGCCGATGAGAGTGATGGCCCATTTCGAACCTCGCTTTATCTGAAAATTGGCTCCCCGGCCAAAAGCCTGGATGATTATCATCTTCAGGCGGAGATTAGCAGGGACGAGCGGGATCGTTTATTTGATCGATCGCAACCATACGAGATCGAGATCAACCCGGAATCGGTATTTTTTGTGATCGAATAAAATGAGCCGGAAACGGTCTCTTTGTGACAAAAAAGGAAATCAGCTTTTGTTGATTTCTTTTTTTGTTTGCAAAAATAAGTAATTAAAGCATTGCTTTAGAAAAACAGTGGGTATATAACAAATGTTAAAGAAGTTCGAAAGGCAGGAAAACAGAATGATGATGGAGAAACTGTCGCAGTTATTGCACGAAAATCAGGGGCGTTATGATAAAGGTTTACGGCTGCCTCAGATACCACCGATTAAATCAGTATGGGTAGTTGGTCAATCAAGCCTGGATATCAAAGCGAAAAAAAAACTGGTTCCAGCAGCGGAGCTTATTATGAACAGTGGATTTGATGAAATCATCAATGCGTATGATTATTTTCTAAATAATCCCAGTGATCCCGAGGGGGTTCATCAGGTGCGGGTGCGGATTCGCCGGTTTCGGGCTATTCTGGCTTTTTTTGCGCCGATATTCAAGGCCGAAAACTATCAACGGCAACAGGCTGCGCTCAGGCAACTGGCTGGGCAATTCGGTGACGTAAGACAACTGGATGTGTTGTTGGAAGGAATTGCCGAAATCGAAAAAGAAAGCATGCTTAAGATCAATTGTTTTGGAAAAATAAAAAGTTTCCTTCAAGAAAAGCGTGAAGCGGCCTTTGAGTATTTACTGTCAGAACTTAAAACCGATGGCTTTGCACTGGAATTACTGGACATCTGGATCTGGAAATACAATGAGCCCTGGGATGAAACGGCTCCGAATTTGTGTGATTCGATCAAAGATTATTCCGAAAAGCAGATTGCCAGCTGGCACAAAAAAATCAGGCGGAGCATGAAAACGCTGGAAATAAACGATCAGCAGGCTATTCATCGGGTGCGTATCAAAAGTAAAAAACTCCGCTATGTTATTGAACAGCTGTCTTCGATTCTTGATCAAAAAAACCGTAAATCGATGAACGCCTTTGAAAAAATGCAGGATGATCTGGGCTATTATCATGATGTCTTCGCCAACCAACGCTTGCTCGAACAGTTGGTCTCAGCTAGCGATGATAATCAACTGCATTATCAGGCGGGTATCATCATCGGCTGGCAGATGATGGCGGGTAATCGCAAGATCAAAAAGTTTAGTAAATAGGTCAGTACGGTAGTTCAGAAATAAACGTCAATATCTCAAATAAACTTTACAGTCAGCTTGTCAGCTGTAAAGATACGTGCTATACTTTTAATCAAGAAAACCCGATTAAAAGGTGGAGGCATAAAAAAGTGAAAGAGCGCTTGTTAAAAATAGAAAAACTAAAAAAAGAAAAAGATGCAGTGATTCTGGCCCATTACTATGTTAATGATGAAATCCAGGAAATTGCGGATTATATTGGTGACTCCTATTATCTCAGCAAAATTGCTGTTGAGCTGCCCCAAAAGGTGATTGTCTTCTGTGGGGTAACCTTTATGGGCGAAAGTGCAAAGATTCTAAGCCCCGAAAAAACCGTGATCATGCCGGAAGCCCTTGCGGATTGCCCCATGGCTCATATGGCATCCCTTGAAAAAATTGCTGAGGTTCGGAAAAACTATGAGGATCTGGCAGTGGTCTGCTATATCAATTCAACCGCTGAAATCAAAAAAGCGGTGGATGTATGTGTGACCTCCTCCAATGCTTTAAAAATTGTCAGAGCCCTGCCCCAGCAAAATATTTATTTTGTGCCGGATCAAAACCTCGGCCAGTACATTGCCAGCCAGGTGCCGGAAAAAAACTTCATATTCAATGATGGCTATTGTCATGTCCACGACGAAATCATGATTGACGAGGTAGAAGCGGCCAAAGCTGCCCACCCCAATGCCAAGGTGCTGGTGCATCCTGAATGCACGATGACAGTAATCGGTGCTGCCGATTATGTTGGGAGTACTGCCGGAATCATTGATTACGCCACGGCCAGCGATGCCGATGAATTCATTATCGGCACCGAAATCGGCATTTTGCACCAACTCAGAAAAAACAATCCCAACAAAAAATTCTATACCATCAATCAAAATCAGATCTGTCCGAACATGAAAAAGATCACTCTGGCGAAGGTTGCTTATGCACTGGAAAACGGCATCAACCAAATGGAAGTCGATGAGGAGACCCGAAATCGGGCCGTTCTGGCGTTGGAAAAAATGCTGGAACTGGCCAAATGAGGGAGCACCGGTAATGAACGGAAAAACAGATATTATTGTTGTAGGAACAGGCGTATCGGGTTTATTCTATGCCTTGAATATTCCCGATACCAAAAAGGTAGTGATGCTCACTAAAGCAGCTGCAGATGAAAGTGATTCTTATCTGGCCCAGGGCGGGATCTGTGTACTGCGGGATGCCGATGATTACAACAGTTTTTTTGAAGATACCATGAAAGCTGGGCACTATGAAAATGATCCGGCCTCAGTGGATGTGATGATTCGCAATTCCCCGCAAATAATCACGGATCTGATTGATCTGGGGGTTGAGTTTGAAACGAAGGATGGCGAGCTGGTTTATACCCGAGAAGGAGCCCATTCCCGGGCCCGGATTCTGTATCATGAAGATCTGACCGGTGCCGAAATTACCAGTAAATTGCTGGCTCAGGTCAAGAAGCGGCCAAATATTACCATCGTTGAAAACATGGCAATGGTGGATCTGATCTGTCAGGATAATCAGTGTTTTGGGGTGGTGGCCTGTGATCAGGATGGCAACATACAGCTGTACCGTTCGGACTACGTGGTGCTGGCTTCCGGGGGACTGGGCGGGCTGTTCCACAGTTCCACCAACTTGGCCCACCTCACCGGGGATGCCATCGCCATTGCCTTAAAACGTCAGATAACACTTGAAAATATCAGTTATATTCAAATACATCCCACCACCCTATATTCCCGAAAACCTGGTCGTCGGTTTCTGATTTCTGAATCGGTACGGGGCGAAGGAGCGGTGCTGTACAACCGTAAAATGCAGCGCTTTGTGGATGAATTGCTACCCCGGGATCTGCTCACCAAGGCGATTCATGAGCAAATGGAACAGGATGAAAGCGATTTTGTCTGGCTGTCGATGCAGGATATGGGACGGGAGGTCATTATCAATCGCTTCCCCAATATCTTTAAACATTGTCTGGAAGAAGGCTATGATATCACCCGGGAGTGTATTCCAGTTACCCCGGCCCAGCACTATTTTATGGGTGGCATCAAGGTCGACCTCAATAGTCGAACCTCCATGAACCATCTGTATGCCGTTGGTGAAATCAGCTGTAATCGCGTTCACGGCGCAAACCGGCTGGCCAGTAATTCACTGCTGGAAAGCCTGGTTTTTGCCAAACGAGCAGCTCAGGACACTACTGCCAATTATCAGGTCGCAAGCGCGGGCAATCATCCAACGATTGATCTGACGGATTATAAAAATTTAGAGCAGCTGCGCCTAGCCTATAAAACCATCATTCTGGACGAAATCGAAAGGAGTAAAGTGATTGAACGAATTGATAAAGCTTAATATGGACCCGTACCTTTTACAGGCCTTGCAGGAGGACATCCCCAGTGAGGACATCACAACAAATGCGGTCATTTCCGCCGGAATTAAAGCCCGGGTCGAACTGATTGCCAAAGAGAACGGGATCATTGCCGGTTTGGACGTTTTTCGGCGGGTATTTGAACTACTGGAGCCCAGTGCTACGATAGAAACCTTTGTCAGTGATGGGGATACCGTTACCCCTGGTGAGCTGCTGGCGATTGTTTTTGCAGAGGCCCGAACCCTCCTCTCCGGGGAGCGGACCGCGCTTAACTATCTGCAGCGGATGAGTGGTATCGCCACGCACACCCGAAAACTGGTGAGCTGTTTGACTGACACCAAGACTAGATTGCTGGACACCCGTAAAACGACCCCCAACATGCGAATTTTTGAAAAATATGCCGTAACCGTCGGGGGCGGATTGAATCACCGCAACAATCTGTCCGATGGGATATTGCTTAAAGACAATCACATCAATGCGGCCGGTGGTGTCAAAGAAGCCATTGCGGCGGCTCGGACATATGCTTCCTTTGTTCGAAAGATCGAGGTTGAAGTTGAAAATCTGGAAATGCTTCATGAAGCGTTGGAGGCCGGGGCCGATATTATCATGCTGGACAATATGGATGGAGACACCATGAAAGATGCCATTAAAATTATCGATGGTCGGGCCATCAGCGAATGCTCCGGCAATGTGACAGAAAGCCGGATAAGAGAGCTTGGGCAAATCGGAGTGGACTTTATTTCGTGCGGTGCCCTGACCCATTCCTCGCCAATTCTTGATTTATCGATGAAAAATCTGACAATACTATCAGATTCGTTGATGGCAAATAGAAATTGACGGCGACAGCATTGTTCACTATAATAAGTGAGACTACACCCGACTCGGCATAACTTAAAATCTGATTTGAATTATAACTATCAGGAGTGTAAACCATGAAAAAACAACAACGACAGGCAGACATTGTCAAGACCCTCCGGTCATCCCGGGAACCGGTTTCAGGAACCGCCCTGTCAGAAATTTTTCAGGTCAGCCGGCAAAGCATCGTTCAGGATATTGCGCTGCTCAAAGCAGCCCATTTCAATATTATTTCCACCAATAAAGGCTATATTATTGTTGATCCACCGCCCCGGGAAAAGATATTTAAGGTATCCCACAATCATGAAGAAATTGGCGACGAGCTCTACGCTATTGTTGATGCTGGTGGCTTTGTCAGAGATGTCTATATTCTGCATGACATATATGGAAAAATCCAGGTTGATTTGTTTCTGGCCACCCGGGCCGACGTGGATGCCTTTGTTGCCGGACTTAAAGAAAAAAAAACCAGCCCACTGATGAAACTTACCGACACGGTCCATTATCATACCGTTGAGGCGGTTTCTGACAGCATTCTTTCGGCAGTCGAAAAAAGTTTAACGGAAAAAGGCTATTTAATCAGCGTCGGATGATTTTAAAAATAAATATTGGGGTATGAACAGAGTAGCATACAAAAGAAGGAAGACATCAGGAGGTTTTCCTTTTTTATTTGCACCGGAAAGTTCATTTCACAAAAATGAAGCAGACTGTCAAAGAAGATAACCCAGCACCGACAATTGTTATATCATGTTGTCTGCATCAAGGCGGACATGGCGATAGCCTGTCCGAGCTTGCGGCAGACAACAGATTAACAATTGGTCGGTACGGTAGTTATTCGAGAACCTCATTCATTTAACAAAATGAATTGGGATTATTTTAATTGATATCAACGAAGGGTGGAAAAACAGTGAGTAAAATAGCGTGTCAGCTCTGTCCGCATCATTGCAGATTGGATACGGCAGAGATTGGATTTTGTCGGGCCCGGGTTAACCGGTCGGATGTAATAAGCGATTTGAATTATGGGGTAGTTACAGCCATCGCATTGGATCCTATTGAAAAGAAACCGTTGCGCCATTTTTTTCCCGGTTCCCGAATTTTGTCGGTCGGAAGTTTTGGCTGTAATTTAAGATGTCCATTTTGTCAAAATTACGAAATTTCCATGGCGGGCAGTGAAGAAGCCCATGGTCGGCGGATGACGCCTGAGGAACTGGTCGGCAATGCCCGAAGACTGGTTGGTGAGGGAAATATCGGTCTGGCCTATACCTATAATGAGCCGCTGGTGGGTTATGAATTTGTCAGAGATTGTGCCAAATTGATAAAAAAGAATGGCTTAAAAAATGTATTGGTCACCAATGGCTGTTTTTGTGAAGCGCCAGTCCGGGAAATCCTACCCGATATTGATGCGATGAACATTGATCTGAAAGCATTTAATCAAAAATTTTACAAAAAAATCAGCGGCGATCTGGAAACCGTCAAACAGACCATTCGGATTGCCAGCGAAGCGTGTCATGTGGAAGTTACGACCCTGATCGTGCCAGGAGAAAACGACAGTGAGGAAGAAATCCGGGCTTTATCACAATGGTTGGCATCAGTGGGAAAATCAATTCCTCTTCATCTGTCCCGCTTTTTTCCCAGATATGAAATGACCGATCGGAATGCCACCGATGTGGACCAGGTTTATCGACTGGCTGACATTGCCAGTGAATCCCTGAAAAATGTTTATGCAGGGAATTGTTGAGGCACATCAATGGGACACAAACGTTCAAAAAATCTAAATAATCGCCTGGCAAAACAATTAAAAGATATCGAACAACCAATCCGACCAGTCACCGTACCGGTCATCAAAACTGAAACGGAGCTTCATTCAGAAAAAGACGTGTATACCTTTTTTCTTGATCCGGTTGTTGCCACGGCCCCGCAGGTTGAGGCGGGTGAAATCCGCCGATTGGCCAGTGAAGGCTATGGGGGATGGATAGCCGAGGAGCATCAGGAGCCAGAAAGACGGGATGATCTGATGCCGGAGGGCTATTTGCTGCCAACTAAAAATCAGCCGGAACAGCTGCTCCATTTTTTTGCCATCACGGATATTCATATCACGGATGGGGAGTTTCCAGCCCACGGAATTTATTCAAAATTTGGTGGCGGCATCGTCTCAGTGTATTCTGAGATGATGCATTATACTACCCATATTTTAGATGGTGCGATTCATTCCATCAACGCCATTCATCATCACAATCCCCTGGATTTTGGTCTATCCATGGGTGATAACACCAATAACGCCATGTATAACGAATTGCGCTGGTCGATTGACATTTTTGATGGCAAAGAAATAAATTTGGATTTTGGGGTCAGTCCCAATCCCCGGGTCGGTCCCCGGAAGCCTTTTTATGACGAATTTGTGGCGGTGGGGCTGAATCCGCAGATTCCCTGGTATCAGGTTATCGGCAATCATGATCACAGCTGGCCGGATAAACCACTTTTGCCGGTATCGGATGATCCCGCCCGGCGGTTTCTGAGTCGATCAGAATGGATGAAGGAATTTTTTATAACGGAAACGAAGCCCAGCGGACACGGTTTTAGTCTGGAGAACAGTCAAAGTGGTTTTGCCTGCTATAGCTTTGAACCCCGGGCAGAAAAGCCGATCAAGGTGATTGTGCTCGATAACACCCAAAGGGATGATGATCAAAACGTTAAGGGGTATGCCCATGGTTCCCTGGATCGGGAGCGTTTTGACTGGTTGGGACAAGAGCTGGAGGCCGGGCAACAGGCCGGTCAACTGATGATAATTGCGGCGCATATTCCCATTGGGGTGAAATATCAGGAACCACTAACCAGGCCGTTTATGTCATGGAGTACTCTTTCACCAGTTTCGGAACAGGAGCTGCTTGAAAAACTTCAGTCATATTCCAATCTGATTTTGTGGGTAGCCGGACATCGTCATCGCAATACCGTAACCCCGATAAAGTCTCCGGATCCGGCCCAGCCGGAATACGGCTTCTGGGTGGTTGAAACAGCATCCCTCCGGGATTTTCCGCAAAACTTCCGAACCTTTGAAATTCTAAAAAACAGCGATGACACCCTATCCATTGTTACCAGAAATTTAAACCCGACCATCAGAGAAGGCTCCTTTGCCAGTATCGCCCGGTCTTATGCGGTGGCGGCCCAGCAGCTTTTTAATAGTCGGACCGAACTGCTCCCATCCGGCTCCTATAACGGGGAATTGCTGGTCAGGACATAAGCACAACCAACTAACGGCTAAAGCAAGGGGCGCCAGTGAAAAAAGAGCAGCAAAAAATTGAAACATCGATCAACCTGTTTGTTTCCGAACAGACACGGTATTTTTAGAGGAGAACTGACAATTCATGTGGAGGTAAAAGAGATGGAAGTAATGACGCTGATAGAGAAATTGAAAAACGGCGATGCCATGACTCAAGAAATGCGCAATGAGATTGTCGATTCATATAAATTGATGGATGTGGCTTTGGACTCAATTCTCAACGGACTGATGATCATTGACACTGAACTGCGGGTAAGGAAATTTAATCATAAAATCTGTGAGCTGTTTCAAATGGACGAAGCTGCTGTTTTAAAGCTGGACATGAATGCGGTGTTAAAAGAAATTGACGTGGTTGGTAATATTCTGATTAACAAACGAAAATTTTCGTATTCGGATATCACCCTAACAATCGGATCAAAACAAATTGACTGTTTTCTGGATATTACCCCAGTGGTTTTTAATGAGAAGGTCATGGGCGCCGTGCTGGTGATTCGGGAATCCAAACAGGTTCGCAAAGAAATTAATAAACTGGCTGGTTTTCGGGCCAACTACACCTTTGATAAGATCATTACGAAGAATAAAACGATGCTGGAGCTGATTAATACGGCCCGGCGAATTGCCAAAACAAATTGTACGGTACTGATCGAAGGTGAAAGTGGTACCGGGAAGGAGTTGTTTGCCCAGGCCATTCACAACGATAGCCAACGGCGTAATGGCCCCTTTATTGCTATTAACTGTGCCGCCATCCCCAAAGAGTTGGTGGAGAGTGAGTTTTTTGGTTATGAAACCGGCTCGTTTACCGGAGCCATCAAAGGTGGTATGCCGGGGAAATTTGAGCTGGCTAACGGTGGCACCCTGTTTCTTGATGAAATTGGTGAAATACCTCTGGAAATGCAACCCAAGTTGCTGCGGGTGCTGGATGAAAATAAGGTAATGCGAATTGGTGGCAGTTTTGCCAGGGAGTTGGATGTTCGGATTATTGCGGCTACCAATCGTAATCTGCTCAATGAGATGTCAAAATCAGCTTTTCGTCAGGATCTCTACTTTCGACTCAATGTCATCAATTTACGGCTGTTGCCGCTAAAAAGGCGGCCGGAAGATATATTGGTTCTGGGTCGATATTTTCTGGAGCAGCTCAATTGCGAAAATTGTGACATCAAAAAATACTTCAGCAAGTCATTTGAAGAAAAATTGCTGGCCAATGAATGGAAGGGTAATGTCAGAGAACTCAAAAATATTGTGGAGCGCGGCTATTATTTGTCAGCCGGCGTTTTTATTGATTGCATCGAGACACCGACAAAAGAGCAGAATAGTGTTTTGCCGATCCGTGACAGTGATGGGGAAACCTTGAGAGATTTGGAGAAAAACAGCATCGAACAGGCCCTTTTTCTCAATAAGGGCAATGCGGTAAAAGCAGCTGAAGATCTTTGCATCAGTCGGGCGACCATCTATCGGAAAATAAAAGCCTATGATATTCATGTGACCAGTTTATAGATGAATTAAAACATAAATATCAGCCCTTTGAAGAAAATTTTAAATATTTTTTCGAAGGGTCTTTTTTTGGCATGAAACATGCTACAATTAGTTTTGGAAAGAATAGGAAAAATGAAAAGAATAGGAAGGTGAGCATTTTGGCAAAAGTAAATCTAAGCTTACAGGTTTTACCGGTGGTGCCGGACAGAGAAATATATTTCGTCGTCGATCAGGTTATTGAGATGATCCGTCTAACGGGCCTAAAATATGTGGTGGGACCGTTTGAGACATCCATTGAAGGTGAACTCGATGAACTGCTTAACATTGTTAAACGGGCCCAAACCATCTGCACAGAGCATGGAGCCGAGCGGGTGGTTTCAATCGTAAAAATTGATTACAAGGAAGAAGGCGTCACAATTGATGAGAAAGTATCAAAATACCAGTGACAAGCTGATTCCAATCGTATTTCTATTGACCATCCTGATTCTCTGGGAGGCAGCTGTTAACCTGGGGGCTGTGGAGCGATACATTTTGCCATCACCCACCGACATTATTACGGCGCTGATTGCCAATGGTTCGGATTTGATGATGCATACCGGGACAACTTTTTTTGAAGGAATGACAGGACTGCTGGTAGCCGTATGTTTGTCACTGATTATGGCAATTGTAATGGATTTGTTTCCGGTGGTGAAAAAAGCCATCTACCCGGTGCTGGTGATGTCGCAAACCGTGCCGATTATTGTTATCGCTCCTCTGCTGGCGATGTGGTTTGGTTTTGGGATTGCCCCCAAAATTTTTGTGGTGGTACTGGTATGTTTTTTTCCCATCACCGTCAGTCTGATTGAAGGACTTCAGAGTGTCGATGGGGAACTGATCAATCTGGTGCGATCGATGGGTGCAAAAAAGCGTCAGATCTTTACAAAAATCAAGTTTCCCAGTGCCCTACCCTATTTTTTTTCGGGTCTTAAAATTGCCGCCACCTACAGTATTATGGGAGCCGTTATCGGGGAATGGCTGGGTGGCAAGGCCGGTCTGGGCGTTTACATGTTAAGAGCTCGCCATGCCTTTGCGCTGGATCTGGTTTTTGCATCGATTCTGGTAATTGTGGTTTTATCAATTGGTCTTTTTTACGGCATTGCCGGGATTCAAAGGGTCATGATGCCCTGGGAAAAATTAAAGGAGGAAGAGGAATGAAAAAGAAGATCATCGTGTTGACACTGGGAATTGTACTAATGGCATTAACTGGGTGTACAACAAAAGAAAGCGAGAAAATAACAGTGGTTCTGGATTGGGTTCCCAATACCAATCACACCGGTCTCTATGCGGCGAAGGAGCTTGGCTATTTTGAAGCCGAAGGGCTGGAGGTGGAGATCATTCAACCCAGCGAAGGCGGTTCAGCGGATCTGATTGCGGCCGGTCAGGGAGAATTTGGGGTTAGTTACCAGGAACAGGTGACCTACGCCAGAACCGCAGCGAATCCGCTGCCAATTAAGGCCATCGCTGCGATTATCCAGCATAACACATCAGGCTTTGCTTCTCCGGTGGATCGCAACATTTTAAGTCCCAAAGATTTTGAGGGAAAAAAATATGGGGGCTGGGGTTCGCCCATGGAAGTTGCCACTTTAAAAGCTCTTATGGAAGGGGCAAAGGCTGATTTTAGCAAACTGGAAATTGTCGATGTGGGAGCCATGGATTATTTTACCGCTGTAAAAGATCATGTCGATTTCACCTGGATCTTTTATGGCTGGGACGGGGTTGCTGCCGAGCTTAAAAACGAACCGCTTAATTTTATAAAGCTTCAGGATGTTGATAAGAACCTGGATTACTATACCCCGGTAATTATTGCCAATGAAGATTATCTGGCTAAGCATCCAGAAACGGCTAAAAAGTTTCTGCGGGCTGTCACCAAAGGCTATCAGTACGCCATCGAAAATCCGGAAGCAGCCGCGGATCTGTTACTGGTTGACAACCCCGAAATTGACCGGGATCTGGCGGTGGCCTCGCAAAAATATCTGGCCGCTGAATACCAGAGCGATGCCGAAAAATGGGGCCTGATGCGTTTAGATATCTGGGAAAACTATGGCAACTGGATGTATAGCCAGGGTTTGCTGGAAAACCAGCTAAATGCCGATGAGGCCTTTACCAATGAATACCTGCCAGAATAAATGTGTGCTCAAGGTTTCTGGGGTTACCAAGGAGTATAATCATAAAAATATTATCCAGAACATTAATATCCATCTTAATCAGGGCGAGTTTGTCTCGATCCTGGGCCCCAGTGGCTGCGGTAAAAGCACGCTCTTCAATGTCATTGCCGGACTATTGCTCCCGGAAGACGGCCAGGTTTTTGTAGACGAGAAGGAGGTAACCGGGGAAACTGGAAAGGTTAGCTACATGTATCAGAAGGATTTGCTTCTGCCATGGCGCAACGTCATTGACAATGCCATTTTACCACTTGAAATTCGGGGCATTCCGAAAAATGAAGCCCGGGAGAAGGTTAACGCAATGCTGCCGGTTTTTCAACTGGAAGATGATGGAAAAAAATATCCAGCCCAATTGTCAGGTGGGATGAAACAGCGGGTGTCACTGTTGCGAACCACCATGTTCTCACAAGAGATCATGCTGTTGGACGAGCCCTTTGGCGGACTTGATGCCATTACCCGAATGAAGATGCAGGCGTATCTGCTTGAGATACTAGAAAAAATTAAAGGATCGGTGCTGTTTATTACTCATGATATTGATGAGGCCATTTTCTTATCAGACCGGATTTATATCATTAACGGATCACCGGCCCAGATCGTTAAAGAAATGATGGTGCCGATTAAACACGCCAGTCCCGAGGAAATGATGACCGCAGACGCATTGCGTCAGCTGCGTAGTGACATTCTAAAATGCCTGTGAAACGTTTGGGCGAATAATGCCTCCCTTACGAAAGCGGTTAGGCCAGTACAATCACTATAAATCGTATCTCCTGGGGGCGAGGGTCTGCCCCGGGGTTATTCATCGCCTGCAAACTAGCAGTCTCATTTTTGAGACTGCTTTTCTCATTTTGAGACGTCAATTCTCAAAATGAGAAATAATTGTCTCACAATTGGTTGGAGAAAAGCGCTCGGAATCAGAAATCAGCACCGTTTACGTAAACGTTTAAATAACGAGTTGGTTCATCGATTCTGGCATGAATGTTGCTTATCATATAGTTAACGAGAAATCAAGGAGGTTAGAATATGGCGTTAAAGGCAGCATTTATTTTTATTGCCCCCAATGCAGATCCGGCTATTCACCGGTCAGCGGTTGAAACGGAACAGGTCACCCTGATCTCAGTTGGGGTATCGTCCTACGAAGCAGCAGTTGCAGCAGCTGGGCAGCTGGTTGATGAAGGGGTGGTCGCTTTTGAGCTCTGTGGTGGGTTTGGAAATCGGGGGACGGCCATGGTCAGTGAAGCCGTCAAAGGAAAAGCCGCCGTAGGGGTCGTTCGTTTTGACATTCACCCTGGTCTGGATAATAAAAGTGGTGACGATCTCTTTTAACAGCATGGCCACAGCGATTCACGTCAGGAGGTGTTTTTTATTAAAAAATTTATCATTGAATTTGGTATGGGAATGGACTTTCATGGTCAGGATGTCAATAAGGCAGCGGGAAAAGCGATTAAAGACGCTATTTCCCGAAGCTGTCTGATTGGTTTGAATCAGATCCATGGTTTAACGGAAGAAAATCTCAATGAAAAAATGATGATCGAGGCAATTATTGGGGTGTCCCGGCCTGAAGATTTAAACATTGAGATGTTAAAAAAACTATTCCCCGTAGGAAAGGTAACCATTAAAGCCAGGAAAGGAGGATTAACAACTGCCGGTTTATTCTTTCCCGGTTTTGGCGATACCGACGATACCATCGAAGCCGCCATTGTTTGCGTAACGGTGAGTGTGTAACAGGAGGGGCGTTTAATGGGTTCACAGGCGACCTGGAACAGTGTGGTGTTAGCTACGTAACAAGGAACGAGGCGCATTGCGTTTTTAAAACTTAGCAAAGCAGATACAAAGGAGGAAATATTTTGAAAATCTCAAATGAAACGATCATTGAAATGTATGAAAAAATGGTAAAAATCAGGAAGTTCGAAAATAGAGCCATGAATCTTTTTGCTGAAGGCCAAGTTGGCGGATTCGTTCACCTTTATATTGGTGAAGAAGCAGTGGCAACAGGCGTATGCGCAAGTTTACGGGACGACGACTATATCACCAGCACCCATCGAGGGCATGGACATATTTTAGCCAAAGGCGGCGATATGAAATACATGATGGCTGAGCTTTTTGGCAAAGAGTCCGGATATTGTAAAGGCAAGGGTGGCTCGATGCATATCGCCGACGCCACCAAAGGAATTCTTGGGGCCAATGGAATTGTTGGGGCCGGCCATAATATTGCGGTGGGTGCCGGACTGGCAGCTCAATATAAGGGAACCGATCAGGTATGTGCCTGTTTCTTTGGGGATGCCTCCACCAATCAAAGTACCTTCCATGAAGGACTGAATCTGGCCAGTACCTGGAAACTGCCGGTTATCTTTATCTGTGAAAACAATGGCTACGGAATATCTGTGAGCCAGGCCCGTCATCAGAATATCACCGATATTTCCCAACGGGCGGTGTCTTACAATATTCCGGGGATTACAGTGGATGGCAATGATGTCTTTGCGGTTTTTGAAGCGGTTCAGGAGGCCGTTGCCAGAGCCCGTAAAGGTCAGGGGCCAACCTTGATTGAATGCAAAACCTATCGTTGGCGGGGACATTTCGAAGGGGATCCGACGGTGTACCGTCCCGAAGGGGAGTTGGAACAATGGAAGAAAAAAGATCCCATTCCCAGAGCTGAAAAATATATCCTTGATAATCAGGTGATGACCCAAGCAGAAATGGATCAACTTAATGCAAAAATTGATGCTGAGGTTGAAGAAGCCGTTGAGTTTGCCCAGGCCAGTAAATTCCCTGATGTCGCATCCGCTGTTTTAGATGTTTATACCGATATAGTAGAGGAGGGACGAACAAGATGAGAGAGCTCACGTATGGTCAAGGAATCAAAGAAGGTATGCGGATAAAAATGCTGGAAAACCCGGACGTTTTCATTTTTGGCGAAGATGTTGGTCTATTCGGGGGCTGCTTTGGTGTCACCTCCGGTTTGTTTGAAGAATTCGGTGAAAAACGGGTGCGCGATACTCCAATCTCGGAAGGCGCCATCATCGGTGCCGCCGTTGGTGCGGCAGCGGTTGGTTTGCGACCGATTCCGGAGCTGATGTTTGTTGACTTTGCCACGGTTGGAATGGATCAGTTGGTTAACCAGGCTGCTAAAATGCGTTATATGTTTGGTGGCAAACTGAAACTGCCAATGGTGGTGCGGTTACCCTCTGGCGGTGGGGTGGCAGCGGCAGCACAACACTCCCAATCACTGGAAGCCTGGTTTACCCATGTGCCGGGTTTGAAGGTTGTCTATCCCTCGAATGCCCAGGATGCCATCGGATTGATGCTTACAGCCATTGATGATGATAATCCAGTTATCTATCTGGAAAATAAGACCCTCTATGCTGTCCCCGGACAGGTTGAAGATGAGGTCAAACCAATTCCACTGGGAAAAGCCAATATTAAGCGGGAAGGGAATGATGTCACCATCATCACCTATGGTAAACAGGTATATGACTCCCTCAAAGCCGCTGAAATGCTGGAAAAAGATGGCATTGATGCTGAAGTCATCGATTTACGCTCTCTCTATCCGTTGGATAAAGAAGCGATTTTTGAATCAGTTAAGAAAACCCATAAGGTGGTTATTGTGTCCGAAGAAGCCAAACGGGGCAGCTATGCCGGCGAACTGGCTGCGATCATTGCCGATGAGTGTTTCTATGAATGTGATGCTCCGATCAAGCGGGTTTGTGCGCTGAATACCCCGATTCCGTTTTCCGGCAATCTGGAAGCCTATGTGCTGCCAAATGCCGACGATGTGGTTGAGGCGGTTAAATCGTTATTCTAAGGCAGATAATTGAATCGGCCAAACGGGCCAGGGTTCTGGAAATAATGGAGTGAACAGCGATGATCTTATTTCCAGAACTTTTTTAAGGGTTACAAATAGACTCCCGTACCGACCAATTGTTAATCTGTTGTTCGCCGCGGAATCGGACAGGAGATGCCGTATCCGCTCCGATGCGTACAACATGATGTAACAATTGTCGGTACTACGTTATAGCTTACTAATTAGTTTTTAAGACAGAAAAAGGTGGTGGACATATGAATTCAATTGGAATCATTGCCAATCCGGCATCCGGGAAAGATATCAGGCGGCTGGTTTCCCATGCTACGGTGATTGATAATAACGAAAAGATTAATATTGTTGAACGGATTATACTGGGCGCCCAGCAAAATGGCGTAAAAAAAGTATATATGATGCCAGATCCCTATAATATGGGCTACCGGGTGGAGGATAAACTTAAAACCTCTGGCGAGCTTAAGTGTGAGATCGAAGTGTTCGATTTTTATAAGGAAGACACCGTGGAAGACACCTATAAAGCAGTGCAAATGATGAATGAGAAAAACGTCGGCTGCATTGTCACGTTGGGAGGTGACGGCACCAATCGGGCGGTGGCTAAGGATATCCAAGAAATCCCACTGATTTCGATTTCCACGGGGACGAATAATGTCTATCCGGATATGATCGAAGGAACCATTGCCGGCATTGCAGCAGCCGTTGTAGCGTCTCATCAATTTGATAAAGCGGCCTATTCAAATAGAGATAAGATTATTGAGATTGAGACAGCAGGGCAGCTTAAGGATATTGCCCTGATCGATGCGGTAATCTCCCGGGATATCTTTGTAGGTTCCCGGGCGATCTGGAAAGTTGAGGATATTGAGAAAATATTTGTGGCCCGGAGTCATCCGGCCTCAATTGGCTTTTCAGCAGTGGTAGGGGGAAAAACCATTATCACCGAAGCGGACGATTTTGGTGCATATGTCAGCATTGATAAAAATGCTCCTAAAATAAAAATACCCATGGCAGCCGGGATTGTGTTGCCGATTGGTACCAGTGAACCGGTGATTTTGAATTTCGGTGAAAAACATGAGACCACTACCTATTGCCGGGGAACCATTGCCTTAGATGGCGAACGGGAAATTGAATTTCATCAGAATCAGACCTTTATCTTTAAAATCAGCCGCAACGGGCCCTGGCATGTGGATGTAAAAAAAGCCATCGAAGTGGGACAGCAAAACGGATTTTTTACGGTTTGATGGAATCAATAAAGCAATGAGTGTTTGATTTTTTAATTTTCATAAGTTATGTGATTTCAGAATAACAGGAGGAATGCATTATGGCTAAGTTTTTAGTGATGCCCAAGCTGGGATTGACGATGACTGAAGGCAATATTGCCAACTGGCGAAAAGCAGAAGGCGATAGCGTTGCAATGGGCGAAATCATCTTTGATGTGGAAACCGATAAAATAACCAAGGAATTTGAATCTCCGGGGGCTGGCATTATCAGAAAGATACTGGTTGAAGAAGGCACTGTGGCAGTGTTAAAACCGATTGCCATCATGGGTACCGCTGATGAAGATATAACTGCGTTGCTGGCCGAGGCCGAAAGTTTGGCTGACAGTCCAGCCAGTGAAGTAAAATCCACCGCAGCAGAACCGGATTTGGGTGTTACAGTATCACCGCAACCGGTCGCTGGGGGCCGCATCAAAGCATCAGCCCGAACCAAAAAAATTGCGGCAGAACAAAATATTGATCTTACCCAGGTAACCGGTACGGGTCCCCAGGGGGCCATTACCGAAAAAGATGTTAATGAGTTTGCGTTAAGAGCAAAAACAGCGTCACCCAAAATATCTCCGACTGCCGGGGTAGTCGCTGCCGGTTTAGGCATTGATCCGGGACAGATTAACAAGGATGGCCGGATTATGAAGGCCGATGTGCTGGCCTTTAAACAAAATGCCGACCTCCTTAAATTTGCTGACCCTCAGGACAGTAGTAAGCCGATGTCAGCGATGCGCAAAATCATTGCCAGTCGGATGTCGGCCAGCCAGGCAACATCCGCCACCGTTAACTATAACCAGCGGGTGGATACGACCGCGATGAAACAGCTAAGAGAAGAGTTAAAAAGCAGCGCCAAAATTACCTATACCGATATTCTGGTTAAGATTTTAGCTCGGGTACTGTTGGAGTTTCCACTTTTAAACAGCTCGATTGTCGGCACTGACATAATCACCCGCAATTACGTCAATATTGGGGTAGCGGTTGCCCTGCCGGATGGATTGATTGTGCCGGTGGTTAAATTCGCCAATAAAAAAGATCTGGGCGAAATTTCCCGAGAAATCAAGAGTCTGGCTGAAAAAGCCCGAACCAATGAACTGGAAAGCGATGAAATTACCGGTGGCACCTTTACCATCACCAATATTGGGATGTATGGTATGGAATCCTTCACTCCGATTATTAATCAGCCTGAGGTGGCTATATTGGGGATTAATACCATAATCGACACCCCGATGGTGGTGGATGGCCAGGTGGTTATTAAGCCGATGATGAACCTGAGCTTAACAGCCGATCACCGGGTGGTGGATGGTTCGGTGGCGGCGCAGTTTGTTGCTCGTCTCAAGGAGCTCATTGAAAAACCGGGATTATTGCTGTTGTAATGGAGGTGGAATCATGAAGATTGTTATAATTGGCGGTGGTCCGGGGGGCTATGTGGCAGCGATCCGGGCGGCCCAGTTAGGTGCTGCGGTAATCTTGATTGAAAACAAGTATCTGGGCGGCACCTGTCTCAATGTCGGCTGTATTCCCACCAAGGTGCTTCTCCACACCACCGAACTGCTGGACGTTCTTAAAAATGATGCCAAAGAATTGGGCATTGCGCTTTCAGATTATCACGGCGACTGGCCGAAGCTGCAGAAAAGAAAAACAAAAATCATCAAAAAACTGGTCGGTGGGGTGAAGGGATTATTGAAGAACAATGCGATTACCACAATAATGGGCACCGCTGCTTTTGTTAATGCACATCAAATTAAAGTCATCGGTGAAGAACAAGATGAAGTGAACAATGAATCACAGGTTATCGACTTTGATTTTGCCATCATTGCGACTGGTTCAAAACCGGTGATACCACCGATACCGGGGAGCC
Organism: Acetobacterium wieringae; assembly: GCF_026646375.1. Taxonomy (GTDB): domain Bacteria; phylum Bacillota; class Clostridia; order Eubacteriales; family Eubacteriaceae; genus Acetobacterium; species Acetobacterium wieringae_A. The sequence goes on along the minus strand of NZ_JAIPPU010000002.1, from coordinate 260,618 downwards.
ATCATCCGGATGTGATCACCAGTGATACGGCGCTGTCATTGGACGCTGTGCCGGAAAGCCTGGGGATTATTGGCGGCGGCGTCATTGGTTGTGAATTTGCCAGTATCTACAATGCCTTTGGTTGTAAGGTCACAATCATCGAGATGCTACCGGAAATTGTTGCCAATATGGATCGTGATATTGTCAAGCCGCTCAAAGAAAAGCTGCTAAAAGATGGGGTCGATATTTTTACCAGTACCCGGGTTGAGTCAATCCAGGAAAGCGCGGGCAGTTTAACCATTACGACCAGTTCGCAGACCGGTGAGAAGATTATTACAGTTTCAAAAGTGCTGTTGTCAGTGGGCCGAAAACCGGAGCTTAGTACCCTGAATTTGGATCTGGCTGGCATCGAAACCGCCCGTGGAGCGATTGCTGTCAATCAGAAAATGCAGACCAATGTGCCCCATATCTATGCCATTGGCGACTGCAATGGCGGGGTAATGCTGGCCCATGTGGCCTCAGCTGAAGGAATCGTTGCGGTGGAAACGATCATGGGAATACGGTCACAAATCGATTTTAAAACCATTCCTTATTGCGTCTATACCAAACCGGAATTGGCCAGTGTCGGGCTGACCGAAGCTCAGGCCCGAGAAGCTGGTTATGACGTAAAAGTAGGCAATTTTCCGATGGCCGTCAATGGTAAAGCGATGATTATGGGGGAAACCACCGGGCTGGTTAAATACATAACCGATGCCGCTACCGGAGAAATACTGGGACTACATATGGCAGGTCCCCGAGCCACCGATCTGATTGTTGAAGGTGCTCTGGCCATCCGTCTGGAGGCCACGGTAGCCGAGCTGATGGCTACTATCCACGCCCACCCGACTGTCGGTGAAGCGCTGATGGAAGCTGCCCATGCCGTAGGCGGTCACGCCATTCATTTAATGCGATAGTGATTGAGAGAAAAAAAGGCATTAAAAAATAAACAGGCTGTTAAGTTTTCGGATCAGAATCTGAAAAGTGACAGCCTGTTTGTTTGAGTTAAGATAAAAACAGTGAAAACTAACGACTCTGCCCATGAACCTCATGATCTTTAAGCTCCGTTACCTGATTGTTATCATCAAGAATCAGCACCCGGGGTTTAAAAACCAGGGCTTCCTGCCGATCCATCATGGCATAGGCAATAATGATCACCTGATCGCCGGTGTGAACCAACCGGGCGGCGGCGCCATTGACACAGATCATACCGCTGCCTCGTTCACCGACAATGGTATAGGTTTCAAAGCGTTGGCCGTTATTCACATCCACCACCTGAACCTTTTCACCAGGAAGAATATCCGCCTGCTCCAGCAGCGCTTCGTCAATGGTAATACTGCCCACATAATTGAGATTGGCATCAGTGACAGTTGCCCGATGGAGCTTTGACTTAAATAGGGTGATATACATAATTTACCTCTTAATCTGGATAATATAAAAACAACAAAATCGGAATAACCGAACAATTGTAGCTTTGATGCCAGTTTCACAAACAACCAGAAGAAATCGCAATGCGAATTTCTTCGAGGTCGCAGGCAGTCGCCAACTACAAGCAAGCTTGTGATTGGCTCATTGCCTTTGCGAATTTTGTAACGTGTAGGCGAACAGTTCAGAGAACTGTACGACTTACAGTGTAAAAATTGTTTCGTGCAAACTGGCAGCAAAGCTTATGGCAGTATGGCAATTAACTATAAAATGATATTATCAATCAGCCGGGTACTGCCAAAGCGAACGGCTACTGCCGCCAGGGCCGGTGCGGTGATGGTTTCGATATCGGCCAGGGTTTCAAAATCAAGGATGTCAACATAATCTATCGTCGCCAACGGCATGGTGCCGATTTGGCCGACAATCTGATCTTTTAAGGTTTTAACCTGGTCTACGCCAGATTCATAAAGGGCTTTGGCAGCCGCCAGCGACTGGCTAAGCACCAGGGCCTGGCTGCGCTCTTCCGGACTTAAAAACACATTCCGGGAGCTCATGGCTAAGCCATCGGCTTCCCGGACAATCGGGCAGACAATAAGCTGAACTGGCAGATGTAAATCCCGAACCATTTTTTTAATCACCGCCACCTGTTGGGCATCTTTCTGGCCAAAATAGGCACGGGTTGGCTGGACCAGGTTGAATAAAATATTGACGACAGTGGTCACGCCCTTAAAATGAGTCGGCCGGGATTTTCCGCAGAGTTTTTGGGTGATCTCGCCTGCCACCTCGACAAAGGTGGAAGCGCCGGCCGGATAGATTTCGCCCGGCTCAGGAAAAAACAGCAAATCGGTTCCGGCAGCTGCGGCAAGTCGTGAATCCCGGTCAAAATCCCGGGGGTAGGCATCGAGATCCTCCCCCGGGGCAAACTGGGTGGGATTGACAAAGATACTCACGACCGTGACATCATTTTGACTTCGGGCTTCGTTAATCAGCGAAAGATGACCGTCGTGAAGATAACCCATGGTCGGTACAAAGCCGATGCGTTTACCCCGACCCAGTTCTTCAAGAGCGTTCTTTAATTCTAATATTGTTTTGGCGATCTTCATGGTCTTATTGTTGTAATGCTGCGATAACCGCATCATCAATGGTAAAGGTATGCTTTTCTTCCGGGAACTTCGCTGTCTTCACTTCGGTGATGTAGGCTGTGACAGAATCTTTTATCGTTTCGTTCAAAGCGGCGTAGCGCTTGGAAAACTTGGGTGATTGACCGGAATACATGCCCAGTAAATCATGGATGACCAGCACCTGACCGTCGCAGTAGCGACCAGCGCCAATACCGATGGTGGGTACCGAGATTTTTTGCGTAATTAAAGTTGCCAGTTTTTCGGGAATTCCTTCCAGAACAATGGCAAAGACACCCGCCGCTTCCAGTGCTAGGGCATCATCAATAACTTTTTGGGCCTGGGTGGTGTCCTTACCCTGAACCTTAAATCCGCCGAATAGGTTAACCGATTGGGGCGTCAGACCGATGTGCCCCATGACGGGAATTTGCGCTTTGACAATAGCTTTAACAGTATCAACCTGATCCACACCGCCTTCAAGCTTGACGGCGTGAGCTTTCCCTTCCTGAATCAACCGGCCAGCATTGCGAACAGCGTCTTCCACCGAAATGTGATAGGATAAAAAGGGCATATCGCCAACGATCAGGGCATTCTCGGCGCCCTGGGCAACGGCGCGGCAGTGGTAAATCATGTCGTCCATGGTCACTTCCAGAGTGGATTCATAGCCCTGGACCACCATACCCAGAGAATCGCCCACTAGAATGGAATCGATACCGGCATCATTGACGATTTTGGCCATGGAATAATCATAGGCCGTTAGCATGGTGATTTTTTCCTTGTTTGCTTTGGCTTGTAAAAAAGAACTGACAGTAAATTTGTTTTTCATTTGTTTCTTCCTTTATTTTTATTATTTTAGTAGAGGTTCTAAATGGTTATAGGTTTCGGCATCAATCCGTTTGTCTTTGATCATCTCAATGGTGGATAAACCCATGGTCTGGTAGAGAGACAGAAATTCCGGGGTTTGGGTTTTTAGGGCTTTGATATGTTTGCTGATGGTGTTTTCATCCCCCCGGACCAGCGGGCCGGTAAGGGCGTTGACGGTCCCCAATTTTTCGATATTACCCAGAGTGGCGGTGATCAGTGGCATAAAAGCTTGGATGATTTCATCTTTGGCAATGCCAGTGGTCTTAAGCAGTTCAAAACCCGAATCAACTAAAGTTACCAGATAGTTGGAAAGGATACAGGCGGCGGCATGATAAAGTACCTTATCATTCTTATCAATCACCGAATAGGGATTGCCAGTGATTGCCAGGATTTTTTGCGCAGCAATCCGCCCCGGTTGATTGCCTTCCAGGGTAAAAACGGTTTGCTTTAAATTTTTTGACGCAGTGAGGGGATCCGAAAAACTCATGATCGGATGGAGTGAACACAAACCACACCCGGAAGTTAGTAGCGGGTCAAAAAGATCGGTGGACAGGGCACCACTGGTGTGGATCAAAGTATGATGCTTTGTTAAGCAGGTGGTTTGGAGGAGTTGGTTGATAACAGCAGAAATTTGGTCATCTCCAGTGGTGATAAAAATCACGTCACTTGCGGCAGTAAAGCTGGGAAGGTCGTAGAAAACAGTGGAGTCCGTTACGTTGGCCGCACATTGCGAAGAAGTCTCGCTGCGGCTGAGGTAACCGGTTAGGGAAAGACGATGGTGTTTGAAAAAAATACCCAGAGCGGTGCCGACTTTGCCGGCACCAATAAATCCGATTTTCATGCGTTTCACCTGTTCGTAGTATTTGGCTATGACCGTAAAGAGCAGAGAAACACATATCACGCAAACCTGAGGCTGTTGAAAATCAGAATTTTTATAAGGAAAATAAGGATCGGTAGCACTTGAAATACAAGTTGTCGAAAAAAGCCGACCTGATCAATGATCAAGGGGGTCAGACTCTTGTTAATCTGTTGCAGTAATTGTCAGCACGCTGTTCGATAAACGAAACGGCGGCTGTTTAATTTTAGGCAAAGAAAAAGGTCCTTTGCACTGAAAATAAACAACTGCAAAAAGACCGATCATTACATTATAAAAATGCAAAACAGTATGGTTTTATTCAGTCTCTATCACCAGGGATTAGAGCAGGTTTTTTAATTTTTCATTCATTTTATGCATTAATCATGTGCAGCTCTTGACGATGCCACCATGTGGGTATGATACAACATGCCGAATAACAATGCAAGCGTTTATTTGAGATTAATTTAGAAAATAAAAACAAGCAGCCCTTAAAACCACTTGTTTTTTTTGAAATAAAGCAGGGTGCCAGTAACCACGACGAGGCATAAACCAATTACAAACGGGTAGCCATACTCCCAATGAAACTCCGGCATTATGATGTTCATGCCGTACCATCCGACAATCAGGGTCAGGGGTAGAAAAATAGACGTGACGACAGTGAAAATTTTCATGACATTGTTGAGGTTAATATCGAGCTGCGCCTGGTAGGCTTCCCGCACCTGCGTTCCGTAATCCCGGAGGTTCAGCACATTGGTAAAAAGTCGGTTGATGCGATTGGTGAGGATTTTAAAATAACGGAGATCCTTCTTATCGATCAGTTTATTTTCGTTTTCTTCAATGGCTTCAGAAATTTCAAAAAGTTGTTCATAATATTGTTTCAGACTTAATAGACGTTTTCGAAAAGTAATCAGATAGTCGACCAGGTCATTTTTAATGGCAACAATAAATTCTTCTTCCAGACCGGAGATTTCTTCCTCAATTGTAATCAGCACATCCCGGTCATCGTAGGTCAGCTTGTCAAAAAAGAGGTGAAAAAACTTGCTCAGACCGGATATCTGGATCTCGGCCGTCTGGGTGGCATCAACCAGGTTAGCGAAATAAGTGATCCGATCCGATGCGAAAACAAGCAGGTTGGCACGGAAATAAATTCCGATCCGTTTGGGTTTGACTGTACCGGAAATGGCGTCCGGAATTGATAGGGTAATGAAATCAAAACCATCGTGACTTTCAAACTTACAGGAGTTACCGTTGATGCATTCATCAACCAGTCGTGATCCGATATCCAATTGGGCACTTTCCGCAACAAGTTCGTCAAAATCGAGGATACACAGATATGTCTGGTCGGTGCTGGCAAAAGACTGTGAGGGGGAAACAGCTGTTAGTTGACCTGCCGTCAGTTTATAAACCAGCATTTTTAACCTTCATCTGGGGTTTATTGCGGATGAGTGCTTCCGGATTCTTGGAATTCGCAGTTTTATGGACTTCGATATCAAAGAGGTTGAGGGCTTCCAGCAGTGAACGCAGTTTGGCATAGCCGTAATTTTTACTTTTAAAGGTGGGGTGCTTCTGGGCGATTTGGGAACCAACCAGGCCCAGATTGGCCCAACCGGATGGGTCAGCATTTTCTGAAACAATTAATTGAAAGGATTGAATCAGCTCTTTTTTGAGTTGGATGTCTTTTTGTGATGAACCGTTTTTTTCAGAAGTGATGTTGCGGATTACGTATTTGACATTTTGAGAATTGGCGGTTCGGCGGGTTGTCAGTTCAAATTTATCCAGTGAGGAAAGCAGCGAGCGCAGTTTGGAATAACCATAATTGCGGCTGTCAAAATCTGGATAGCGGTTGTTGAGGCGGGAGCCAACCAGACCCAGATCGGCCCAGCCTTCTTCATCCGAGTTATCGTTGATAATTGTTTTAATCGATTGGATCAGTTGTTTTTTGGAGGCCATTCCTTCTTTGGCAGAAGACTGCTTTTGGTTTAATATTTCTTCCGGTTGAGAAGAATCCGGGTCAGCTGCCAGAACTTCCAGATATTTAAATTTTTCACAGGCCGAGATAAAGGGGGTGGGGGTTTTCTTTTCACCCATCCCCACCACATACATTCCGGCTTCCCGGAGCCGGGTCGCCAGACGGGTGAAGTCGCTGTCACTGGAGACGATACAGAATCCATCCACATTATTGGAATAAAGAATATCCATGGCGTCAATAATTAAGGCGGCATCGGTGGCATTCTTTCCGGTGGTGTAACTGTACTGCTGAATCGGGGTAATGGAATAGTTAAGTAATACCGTTTTCCAGGATCCCAGCTGGGGTTTGGTCCAGTCACCGTAGATGCGTTTAAACGTTGCCATCCCAAGGTTGGAAATTTCATCGAAGATATATTTGATATATTTATCCGAAACATTATCGGCGTCAATTAAGACGGCAATTTTCATATCATTTTTCATGGGTCACCTTTTCTATTTCGTTGGTTTCGATCACTTTGTTAGTCTCAGTATAATTGAAATCACGCTTTTTTACAACCGACCGCCGCCACAAAAAAATAACTGATCAATTCTGATCAGTTGAGGTTGTCGATATACTATCGCACCGACAAATGTTAATCTGTTGTTCGCTGCAATCCGAGAAATCCGCTACACTTCGTTCTCTTTGGTTTGCGGGCAATAAGCAAGCTTATGATTGGCGCGTTGCCTGCGCGCAGAATCGGACAGGTTACGCCGTGTCCGATTCGATGCGTAGGTCTGACCCCTGGGTCACAACAGAATATGACTATTGTTGGTGCCGGGTCAAGTTTTTACAATAGAGAATTTTAAGGCTGGTCGTAAAGATGTTCTTCTTCCCGGTCATTGGTCAGATTCAGTTTGTCAAGAACAAAGAAGATCAGACTTAAAATCATCCCGACCACGGCGGCCAGAACCATTCCTTTGAGCTGGATGCTACCAAAAGTAACTGCAATGCCGGATAGGCCCACCACAAAGACTACTGAAGTCAGAGCCAGATTACGGGATTTGCCATAATCAACCTGGGCGTCGACCAGAATCCGGATCCCGGCGGCGCCGATCATTCCATATAAAAGGAAAGAAATACCGCCGATTACCGGGCCCGGAATGGTGGAAATCAGCATTGAAAGTTTACCGACAAACGAGCAGATAATCGAAATAATCGCTGCACCAGCGATGACCTGTACCGAGTAGACTTTGGTGACCGCCATTACGCCAATGTTTTCGCCGTAGGTAGTGGTTGGCACCGAACCAATTAAACCCGATATCATGGTCGAAAAATTATCAGCAAACAGGGAGCGGTGCAAACCGGGATCTTTTAGCAGATCTCGTCCCACTACCTTGCTGGTGACAATCTGGTGACCAATGTGTTCAGATGCAATAACCAGAAGCACCGGCAAAATGATAATAATTGCTTCCAGATTAAATTGTGGGAACTGGAAATTTGGTAGCGAAAACCAGGGGGCATCAGCCACTGCGATAAAAGTAGCCGGGCCAACAACACCGGTGATCAGAGCAGTAATGTAGCCAGCTACAATCGCAATCAGGATGGGGATAACCGCCAGAAATTTACGAAACATCACCGACCCAAAAACAGCAAAGGCCAGGGTAACCAGAAAGACAATGACGTTTTCAGGAACAATGGCAGTAACCACCTGTTCATAAAGGCCACTGGCTTCGTCCAAAACGTAGCTGGTGTTACTGACGATTCCTGCCGTGCTGGCAGCGGTGCCAGCCAGCTCCAGACCAATCAGCGCCACTACCGGGCCCATAGCCGCTGGCGGCAGAACCACATTGATCCATTCGATTCCGAACTTATAAATAATCCCAGCCAAAATACAGCCGCATAAACCAACCACCACAAAACCGCCGAGGGCATAAGAATAGCCCCAGGTGGCAATAACAATACCGGCTGGTGCCAGAAAGGCAAAACTGGAACCCAGGTAAGCCGGGGCTTTACCCTTGGTGATCACCATGAACAACAGGGTACCCACGCCGTTCATAAAGAGCACGATGGCCGGGTTGATTCCAAAAAGGAAAGGAACCAGAACCGATGCGCCAAACATGGCAAACATATGTTGCAGGCTTAGCGGTACCAGCATTTTCAGTGGCACCTTTTCCTCCACTTGTATAATTCTTTGATTGTCCAAAACTTTTCCTCCGTTCTTTTCATTTTCCTTTGAGATTATAACACAGGAATGAAGCGGAGCAAAGACTTTATACAATTAAATGAATAATAATAAAAAAATCCAGATACCGGCCAGTTGAGAACATTTACCCGCCCGCCAACCTGTGATACAATGCAGCTAGAAGTAAAATCGAAGGAGTCCAAGAATGCGAATTTCAGTTGATACCAAAATATATGCCGTCATCGGCGACCCCATTGCGCAAAGCTTATCGCCCCAATTGCACAATGGATTATTTAAAGCAACCGGGGTGGACGCTTTATACCTGCCGATTGCCGTTAAGTCTGAAGATTTAGGAAAACTGGTGGATGGTTTTCGGTTAATGAACGTAGGTGGGTTTAACGTTACCAAACCCCATAAAATGGAAATCATGAAATATATCGATCAATTGGATCCGCTGGCAGAGAAAATTGGGGCGGTGAATACGGTGCTTTCTCGTGATGGAAAAATGATTGGCTACAATACCGATGGTAATGGCTTCATTAAATCGATTGAAACAAAAATTGGTAACATTCCCAGGTCGGAATTGACCATTCTGATTCTCGGTTGTGGGGGAGCAGTTAAATCGGTAGCAATGGCTTTGGCAGACTGGGGCATAAATAAGGTTATTATTGCTAATCGAACGGTGGCAAAAGCAAAAGAGCTGGCCGGTCAAATTAATGAGAGCTGGTCGGGAAAAGCTCAGGCCATTGACATGACTGCGGAGGCACTAAAAGAAGCAGTTGATGAAGCAACGGTGGTGGTCAACGGTACCAGTTTGGGAATGGCCGATACCGCCGGGCAAACGCCGCTTGACAAAACACTTCTGAAAAAAAATCTGCTGGTTTATGATATGATCTACAGTCCTGCGGTGACCCAGTTTATGAAAGATGCCCAGCAAATCGGGGCACGAACTGAAAATGGGCTGGAAATGTTGTTGTATCAGGGACTTTTAGCCTTTGAATTATGGACCGGAGTATTTCCGGATCCGGTTTTAGGTAAAAAATTACTGGAGGAAGGGATAAATGAAAACTGAAAAAAAGTGTGTTGCATTGATTGGCTTTATGGCAACAGGTAAAACCACCATCGGTTCGTTGTTGGCCCGGGAACTGGAGTATGATTTTGTCGATACCGATGCCATGGTGGAAGCGGAGATGGGGATGCGTGTAACGGAAATTTTTGCCCAACTGGGTGAAGATGCATTCCGGGATGCCGAGCATGAAGCGCTAAAAAAGGCCTTAACGATGGAGAATATAGTTTTGTCCACTGGTGGGGGAATCATTCTGTTTAAAAGAAATCGAAAATTGTTGGCCGAAAAGGCATTTGTTGTCAGTTTGTCAGCTCAGCCGGAAACCATCTATTGTCGTATTAAGGGCGATGATACCCGCCCTTTGCTAAAGAGTGAAAATCCACTGGTGCGAATTCGTCAACTGCTGGCTGAACGTCAGGAGTATTACGATGTTTGTGATTTTAAAATATCAACCGAAACCTGGACTGTCGAAGAATGTTGTCAGAAAATCGATGAAGCTTTTAAACAGTATCAGGCCAAGTAATTTAAAGAACGAATTCGAAAAAAAATACACCGATCAGTTGATCGGTGATAGGCTTCATTACTTCATGGCTTTCAGATCACAAATATAGCAATCTGTCAGTCGTTGAACCGCATCGGGGTTTTTAACGGGCCAGGTGGTTTCCAGTGCCTCGCAATGCCCCGTGGAGGTTTCTTCATCAAAGACAAAATCAATACAGCCATTGCATTTTTTATCTTTGGTTTTTTTAATTAACTCAAGAACAGACTCATTTACAAATTCGCGAAATTCCTTATAAGCGATTGTTTTATGATTTTCAAACATGCTCATCACTTCACCTGACTTTCTGGAAATAAGATTATCGGATAGGCGATTAAATTCTTTGTTAATAACCAATCCGTTACTAAACTTATAGTAACCCATAAATGAAAAAAAACAAGATAATATTTTGTCGTATTTACATTTTAAGAAAATAATTTAAAACGAAAAAAAATGATTGAAATTCTTTTTAAGCTGTGTTATCATTTATGACAGTGTCCTGTGGGACGCTAATAAGATGCGCCGAAGTGATGGAATTGGCATAAGCAGAGAACCCAGATCTTTGATCTGGTGTGAATCGCTTAGTTATCTCTATTGCATTAGTGGTACATCCTTACAACCAAATAAACTATTTTTTTCGCCGAAGTGATGGAATTGGCAGACGTGACGGACTCAAAATCCGTTGTGAGTGATCACGTGCGGGTTCGAGTCCCGCCTTCGGCACCACTTTTGCTCCCTTAGCTCAGTTGGCTAGAGCACCTGACTCTTAATCAGGGTGTCCAGAGTTCGAGTCTCTGAGGGAGCACCAATAATCGCGCATAACAGAGCCGTTTGGAGGCTCTGTTTTTTTATGCCTAATTTAGAATCCAGGCCATTTACAGTGCGTCATGGACATAAAGTGGCGGTTGGGATGGCACCTGAGATATGGGGATTTAAGAAAGCCCAGAGTTGTTTTGATTGATGGTTTTAGTACATATGGGCAATAATTAAAGCGTAATGGGCGCTTGAGTATTACTCAGCAAACTGTTATAATTACACGCAATTAAGATTTATTAGGAGAGTCAAATGGAATCAACAGAAAAAAATGCGTGTTCTTATTTAAACTGCGGTTTTAATGTCAATGGACGTTGTCCGGACATGGATGTCTTAAAGAATCCATATAAAGAGACCGGCTGCATTTTCTATAAAAATAAGAATATCCAGACAGATGATAAAAAAAGCGAATAAAAACACCGAAAGGTGTTTTTTTTATATTTTTTTGCGAAAAAATTAAAGCCCCTGTAATTTTAACGAAAACCATGATAGGATAGAGCAACAAAGAAAAAGCACGAGGTAAAAAATGAAGCAGTTAATAACAGCCCTTGAAGCTGGTTTTAATCCCCAAATATACAAAATAATCCTGAGTAAACCACGAATAAAATCAAATGACTATCAGAAAATCGTCATCAGTCAAATCGGAGAATTCTATCATCTGGAAAAATTCACGGACACCCAGGTCTTTAATGAGAACCTGGCAGCAGATCAGTTGATTGAATTTCTTGGCCAGGCGTTAAGAAACGACTATCAGCAGTATAACGCCTGGAATGATCAGTTTGAGTATATCATCCAGATCAGTAAAAAAGGCAAGGCATCAGTAACCCGTAAAGCAATTACAAATGCGCCACCCAAAGTCATCAGCCACAACCGCAAAAAAAACTACATCTTGCAGGAAGGTATCATTATTCAGCCACTGGTGGATATGGGAGTCTTTACGAAAGAGGGCAAGGTCGTTAAGACAATGACTGATAAATTCCGCCAGATCAACCGCTTTGTTGAGATCGTCGATGATGAAGTAAAAAAACTGCCCCCTGGCACCGAGCTCAATGTGATTGACTTTGGTTGCGGTAAATCCTATCTGACCTTTATTCTCTATTATTACTTGACGGAGATAAAGAACATCAAGGTGCGGATGATTGGTCTGGATTTAAAAAGTGATGTGATTGACCACTGCAATGCCAGTGCCCGGAAATATGGCTACCACCAGCTAACATTTGAACTGGGGGATATCCATGACTATCAGGCAAGCTTTCCGGTGGATATGATCATTACCCTGCATGCCTGCGATACCGCTACCGATTTTGCCCTTTACAATGCCATCAAATGGGATGCTCGGTTGATTTATTCAGTACCCTGCTGTCAGCACGAACTCAATGGTCAAATGGAAACCGGGGAACTGAGCCTGTTGACAAAATATGGCATCATAAAAGAACGAACCGCCGCACTGTTAACCGATGCCATTCGGGGGAACCTGCTTGAAGCCTGCGGCTACAAAGTTCAACTGATGGAATTCGTCGATCTGGCTCACACCCCCAAAAACATCCTGATCCGGGCTCAAAAAGCCAAAGTCAGTGAAAAAAGAAAAGCGCAGGCGCTAACGGAGGTGGAAAACGCCATGCAGGCATTTTCCTTAACCCCTACCCTGTTTAAACTCCTTGAAACAGAGAAACGCATTAATTTTAATAAAATTTAAATGTAAGATCGGTCAAAAGATGATATAATAAAAAATCAGTTAGAAAATAATAACAAAACTCTCTTTGGTCATTGCGAAATTAAAGCACAGCATTTTCGCAAACACCTGGAAATTCGATAGATGAGGAGGCAAAGCGGATGCTGACAACCTTTGTACATACTGGTGATTTTCATTTAGGTCGCCCCTTTACCTTTTTACAACAGGGAAACTACTACGGAAAAAACAAAAGAAAAGAACTCTGGAAAGCTTTTGATGAGATGATTGCATACGTCAAAGAAGAAGAAGTGCCACTTTTGCTGATTGCCGGAGATTTATTTGATAGCGTCAATGTTCTGACCATGGATATAAAAAGAGCTGCCGAAGGATTAGCCAGTCTGGAGAAAACCTGGGTGGTGATTATCACCGGCAACCATGATTATCACGGCGACAGCTCGCCCTACAAAAAAGTTGAGTGGCCCAGAAATGTCTACATCTTTAAAGAAGATGTCTTCCGTTCTGTTTATATCAAAGAATTGAATACCGAAATATATGGGATGTCCTGGGTGAAAAACGAGTACCGGGCCTTTCCCGAACGTTCCTTTAACTGCATTAAATTGAACGACACCCGCTATAACATCCTGATGGCTCATGGCGAAGTGACCAATCAAAGCCTGTATCTCCCCATTGATTTAAGAATGATCGAGAAGAAAGGTTTTGATTATATTGCGCTGGGCCATATTCACAAACCAGGATTGACCCCTGGTGGAGTCGCTTATTGCGGGTCACCGGTACCCCTGAATTTTGGGGAAACAGGCGAACGGGGCTTTATTATTTCGCAGGTAAAAACCGATTATGAAAACCAGACCTTTATTACCAGCAGCGGCTTTAATCCCATCGAATCGCGAAAATACGAAACTATGGAAATTCAGATCGCACCAGAAGATTCCTATCAGGATATTATCAATAAAGCAATCTGCTGTGATAGCGACATAAACCGCCAGCAAAATTATTATCGGATCCGTTTTACCGGCTACATCAACCCCGAAATTCAGATGGATTGGATCAATGATGATCTGGAAGACTCATTTTATTATGTCGAGACAGATACTGCCAAACTGGAACCGGATATTGATCTGGAATTGTTGATCAGGGAGAATATAAACAACCCGATTGGACAGCTGCTGACTGAACTGGGTAAAATAGCCGAACCGGAAGTCCGCAAAAAAGCGATTATTTATAGCATCGAAGCGATGATTGGCGAGGGGGTTTTGAAATGAGAATAAAAACCCTGACCATTAAAGCCTTTGGAAAATTCAAAGATCAGACCATTGCCTTCAAACCGGGACTGAATCTGGTTTACGGCCGCAATGAGGCTGGCAAAACAACAGTTCAAACCTTTATCCAGGGAATGTTCTTCGGGTTTTATAAACCCTACCGCAAAAAGAAAACCTATAGCGAAGAATATGAAAAGTATATGCCCTGGAATCAATTCGACTACAGTGGTTCCCTGGTTTATGAGGTGGATGGCCGGGAAATTCGTCTGGAACGGAATTTTTTAAGAGCCAAAGATTCATTATTCATTTACGATAATATCACCGGGAAAATAATCAACGATCAGTTCAAGTACGATGGGGTAATAAGACAGCACCTGCCACTGGGAAACCAGGGGATGACTGCCGTGATTTATAATAACACCGTCAATATGCGTCAAACTGGCCACGATAACGAAACGGGCAGCCAGGACGAAGTCCGGGATTCCTATATCGAGATGCAAAATTCCAGCGGCATTGAGATTAATTTCAAAGGAATCGCCAGACGATTGGAAGAAAAGAAAAACGCAATTGGCCGTTCAGGCCAAAGTAAGTCAAGAATTGGGGCCGCCATCCGGGAGCGGGATGAGCTTAAGGAACTGTTAAAAGAGGCGGAGGCCGCCTACGCCAAGGTCGCCGAAAACCAGGAAAAAATTATCCGGAATCAGATGAAAATGAAGCGGATCGAAGCAGAAAACGACTATCTCAGTCAGGAATCGATAGTCAAGCGAAAAAAAGAATTGTTGGCCACCTATGAACGCATTAACAAGCTGGAAAAGGAGAACAACCGTTTATCAAAAATAATCAAAGAAGACCAGATTTATGAAGGCTATAACTATAAGACGCTGGAGGGCTTAAAAGCCATTTCCAATCAGGCTGAGCGCCTCAGCGATCAGATGGATTACATTGAAAAGGAAATGGCTGATGCCTCGGAACATTTAAAAACGATCCGTCAAAAAGAAGCGGCAAAACGCAGCTCGCTGGCCGGGCATACCTTGGAGGGCATCACCGAAGACTACGAACTGTTTAAAAAAGAAGAAACCGAAGTGGCTGAGGTGGATAAAAAAACCAATGTGGTCATCAACATCATTGCCACACTGGTGACGCTCCTGGGAATGGGACTGGTGGGATTGGCCAATATGGGGATGATGGGCACCAGTCAGGGAATCGAAAATCTGTCCTTAACCGTTGGGGTGACCATGGCGATTGTCGGTGTTGTCGGCTTAAGCTACGGCATTTCGGCAACCCTTAAAAAGCGACGGATTTTAAAGGAAAAACAAATAATCCCGATTCAGGAAGAAATACTGGCCAAATACCAGTTAAAAGATGGACCCAGTTTTGACAGTTATTATAAAAAAGTAATCAGAAATCAGAAAGAACTGGAGCAGCTTCAAAATGAAGGCGAATTGATTATTATTCAGCACTCCCGTCATCAGGCCGGTTACGAAGTGCTCTTTGAACAGCGTCGGGGAATCATCCGGGAACTGGATCGGAAGTTGGCTGAATATCAGGTTAAAAACATTGCTGAATATGCCGAGCGCTGTGAAAAAGCGCAGCAATTGGAAGAACTGAAAATCCGTTTTAACGGGAACCTGGAATTATTGGAGAATCTGCTCGAAACCGTCAATGGCGGAAAAACAGAGAATGGACAGGCGGTTTGGCATAAAGCCTCCCCAAAATCTGAAGAACTGTTAAGTCTGGGCAAAGAAATTGCCAGACTGGAAGGTGAAAACAGTGCCCTCACCGATGGGATTGGTCTGCCGGTGGAAATACAGGAGACTATTAAATTTCTGGATGCCCAGATCCAGGCCTTTGATACCGAAATCAAAGCCTGCAACGCCGCCCTGGAGATTTTTGCAACCATACAAAAGGAGTATCATCAGGACTCGGCCCCGGAATTGAATAAGAATATTGGTGATATCCTGGATAGCCTCACCCAGTATTACAAAGGGGTGAAAATTGATGAAGCCATGAGGCTTAAAGTGGTCGATCCCAAAGGTGGCGACTTCAGGGATGTTGACCAGTTAAGTGCCGGAACCATGGATCAGGTTCATTTTGCCTTTCGCTATGGCATCAGCGAACTGATCAGTCACGAAATGCCTTTTATTCTGGATGAACCGTTTGTGCGGTATGATAAACAGCGAAAAACCGAGGCGCTCAAGCTACTTGCAGAACTCAGCAGTAGCCGTCAGGTGATCCTGTTTACCTGTGACGAGGTTGAAGAAAACCTGCTCAGATCCTTAGGCGCAAGCTACCATAAAATTGTCTTATAAGTGCGGGATGATCACTACTATTTTTAAGCAGATCATCGCTTGAAACAGGGGTAATCAGCGATCCGCCCTGTTTCAAGAAGCCGTAGCGGTGATTAATAAGCAGAAGTTGCTGAGCAAGCATTATTTCCCGATAATATATTAAAAAAACAGGAAAGACCTTGCTAAATGAATAAGAAATCCTTTACAATACTAGTAATAACTAAAAAAGGAGAACATTCGATGAAATTAAGTCAGGTAAGAGACCTCCTCGATGCTGTTGTTTTATCTGGAGAGAGTCATCTGGAGGAAGAAGTTCACTCTGGTTTTGGCTGTGATCTGATGAGCGATGTGCTGTGTTTCGCCAGAGAGGACGCCATTCTGCTCACTGGTCTGGTCAACAAACAGGTGCTGAATACGGCTGATATGGCAAATATGAACAGCATTATTTTTGTACGGGATAAAATGCCCAGTCAGGAAATGATTGACATGGCCAGAGAACGGAATCTCCTGGTTATGTCCACAAAATATATTCTTTTTGAATGTTGTGGCATTCTCTACTCAAACGGTCTCAAGGGAGCCCATCTTAGATGAGCTACGAACTCGTCTTTGATGTGAAGCGGGGAGATTTTGACACCGCTGGTGAAGCCTCCCGGAAAATTAAACGAACCCTCCAGCAATTAGGGGTTGCCAACAAGGTGATCCGCAAGGTGTCCATTGCTGGCTATGAGGGAGAAATGAATTTGGCGATCCATTCATCTGGCGGAAGAATTGTTTTGCAGGTAGGTGAAGAGGAACTGGTGCTGACGATCGAGGATGTCGGACCGGGGATTGCCAATATTGACCTGGCGATGACGGCGGGTTGGTCAACTGCAGGCGATGAAGTCCGACAAATGGGTTTTGGCGCCGGAATGGGTTTGCCCAATATGAAAAACAATGCCGACAGTTTTGAAATCTCCTCCAAGATTGGAGAGGGGACAAAAATTGTCATGAAATTTTTTGTCTAATCAGGAAGAAGGGGGGACATATGGAAAAATTACTGCATTCAGTATACCTTGATGAGGAAAAATGTCTGGGTTGCACGACCTGTCTGAGAAGCTGTCCCACTGGAGCCATCCGGGTTCGGGGGGGGAAGGCGACCATCAATGAGTCCAAATGCATTGACTGTGGTGAGTGTATTCGGATTTGTCCGCATCATGCCAAGCTGGCCAAAACCGATCCGCTTTCAAAAAAAGATAATTATCAATATACCGTGGCGATGGTGGCACCCGCCATCATTGGTCAGTTTAAACCGAAATATTCCATTAGCCAGATTCTTTCGGCCGTCAAAGCCCTGGGCTTTGATGAGGTGGTGGAAGTGGCCTATGGTGCTGAAATTGTCGGCCAGGCCCTGAAGTATGAGTATCATGCCAAACGATATCCCAGACCGCTGATTTCTTCAGCCTGTCCGGCGGTTGTCAAGCTGATTCAGGTGCGCTTTCCTGAACTCACTGACAATATCTGCCGCTTGAAGTCCCCGATGGCAATAACCGCCAGACTGATTAGAAAGCGGATCAGGGAAGAAGGAATCCATAAAAATAGCGATGTCGGCGTTTTTTTTATTACCCCCTGCGCTGCCAAAGCCACCATGGTCAATAACCCGGCGGCCAGTGAGTACGATAAATATGACCTAATCGATGGTGCCATTGCCATTAAGGACATTTATAGTGATATCGCCCGGCTTATCGGCAAGTGCCCGCATCAGGAAGGCCTGCATAATACCACCCCAGAATCCTGTACCTGGGCTTTGTCTGGTGGTGAAAGTGACTACCTTAAAAATAAAAATGTTCTCCATGTCGATGGAATTCAAAATGTTATTAATGTTCTGGAAGAAATTGAATGCGGTAAACTCGATACCATCGAGTTTTTTGAAGGACTAGCCTGTATCGGCGGCTGCGTTGGCGGTTGTTTGACGGTGGAAAATAATTATGTGGCTAAAATGTACATTCAGGATCGGGCCAAAACCATGAAACAAACCTCCATTATCCACATGTCCGATGAATACGTGCGAAGTGTTTATAATTCCGGGATGATGCACATCAAAGAGCGAATTCTGCCGAGAAGTCCGGAACCTCTGGATCAGGATATCAATCGCGCCATCGAAAAAATGAAGCAAATCGAAATACTCGAAAGTAAACTCCCCGGTCTGGACTGTGGTTCCTGTGGCGCTCCGGGCTGTCGGGCTCTGGCAGAAGATATTGTCGCTGGAAAAGCCAAAGAAATCGATTGTGTATTTGTCTTAAAAGATCGGGTCCGGGATCTCTCAGTTTTAACCAATGAACTGTTGCAGGTCGAACATCCCACCGAAAAACCATTGATCAAAAAAGAAGAAATTTAATACTATCCGCAGTGGCGGCTCATCAGGTTGAATCTTTTTCGCCTGCATCCGCAACAACTGATTAATGATTTATATTAAAGGAGAAAAGGAATGAAGGTTAGTGCGTTATTAGAAAACAAAGAATTCAAGTGTCTTAATCCTCAGGTAGGGATTGAGGGGGTCATTAAAAGTGGCTATGTCGGTGACCTGCTCAGTTGGGTTATGGCCAATGCCGGTCATGGCTGCGCCTGGGTGACGATCCAGACGCATGTCAACATTATTGCTGTAGCGTCGCTGCTGGAGATGAGCTGCGTGATTATTCCTGAAGGGGCTGAAGTTGAAGAAAGTACTCTGGAACGGGCCATCATCGAGGATATCCCGATTATTATTACCGGTCTTAATGCTTTTGAAGTCTGTAAAATTTTAGGAAACGCTGGCATATAAAATGGAAAAGGTAGCCATTGATCTGCACATCCACTCGGCATTATCCCCCTGTGGTGAAGCGGAGATGACCCCCAACAACATTGTCAATATGGCCCTGATTAAAGAACTGGATTTTATTGCCGTCACGGATCACAACACCGCCAAAAATTTACCAGCGGTTATGGCTGTGGCTAAAGAATTGGCCAAAGAAACCGGAACAGGCCTTTGCATTCTGCCGGGTATTGAAGTGACAACCAAAGAAGAAGCCCATGTTCTGGCCTATCTGCCAACCCTGGAGGCGGCCATGAAACTGGATGCCATTGTTTATGACCATCTTCCGGATGTGAAAAATGAAAAAGCGCTGTTCGGCCCCCAAACGATCATGGATGCTGAGGATAATATTATTGGCGAAGTCGATAAATTGTTGATTTCAGCAACTGATATTGGGGTCAATCAGCTCTGGGATCTTGTTACGGACCTGGGCGGGGTGCTGGTACCAGCCCACATCGACCGAAAATCCTATAGTTTAATTTCATCGCTGGGATTTATTCCCCTGGAATTGGCAGTAAAGACCTGCGAAGTGTCAAAAAAAGAAACCTTTGAAAATGTCCGGAAAAACTTCCGTTTTTTTAAAGACTATCAGTTCATTCACGGTTCTGATGCCCATCAATTGGAAGACATGGCCGAGCGGGAATATTTTCTGGAACTACCGGATATGCAAAGGCAGACGCTGATTAACTATCTGGGATCGATTGTTTAAGTCGTACCGACACGTGTTCGATCATGTTGTGACTGAGCGGTCAGACTCTGCGTATCGGAGCGAACAACAGATGAATAAGTGGTTTATACGGTAGTTAGCTGTGAACTTTACAGGTGTTTTTCGAAGCGCCTGTTTTTTTGTGCAAAATTATTACACTTATTTTGAAAAAAAAATAAATGGGTAGAATTTTTACTTCAAAAAACAAAAAAGTTAAAGGTTTTCATAAAAATCCGGGCCAAAAAGAGTGAAAAATTTATCTGTTATAAATATAACGAAATATTTCGTTCTGTGTTATAATGACTTCGTTAGAAAATATGCAATCACAAGCGTAAAGGTTTGCATGATTTAATTAGGAGGTTTGAAAATTGGCTGAATTAATACCAGTTGAAAATTTGGACGTAGTAAAGGCAATAGTCGCCGAGCACAGAGAAGTACCAGGTTGTTTAATGCAGATTCTGCAGGAAACCCAGGAAAAATACGGCTACTTACCACTTGAACTACAGGGAACCATCGCAGATGAGTTAGGAATTCCTCTGACTGAAGTCTACGGTGTGGCAACATTTTATTCACAATTTACACTTAAACCAAAAGGAAAATTCAAAATTGGTATCTGCTTAGGAACCGCTTGCTATGTAAGAGGCGCACAACCAATTATTGACAAGGTTAACAGCATTTTAGGAACACAGGTTGGTGATACAACTGAAGATGGAAAATGGTCAGTTGACGCAACCCGATGTGTTGGTGCCTGTGGTTTGGCTCCAGTAATGATGATTAACGAAGAAGTATTTGGACGTTTAACCGTAGATGAAATTCCAGCGATCCTTGAAAAATTTTAATTAGCTGTTATGAAAGAGTTGTCCCTTCACATTTTGGATATTACCCAAAATTCCATTAGAGCCCAGGCAAAGCTTGTGAAACTGCTGATTATTGAGTCCACGGCAAATAATGAACTCACCATTGTTATCACTGATGATGGGTGTGGCATACCGGCTGATCGGCTTGAGAATATCACAGATCCGTTTGTAACGACCCGAACAACCAGAAAGGTTGGTCTGGGTTTATCTCTATTTAAAGCAGCAGCGGAAGCATGCGGCGGATACTTTGAGATAAGCTCGACCCTTGGTGTTGGCACAAAGGTGATTGGAAGCTTTATGCGAGACCATATTGATCGTGTCCCGCTGGGGAATATGGCCGATACGGTACTCACCATGGTAATGTCTTTTGGAGAGACAGATCTTATTTATCAACACGACTTCAATAACCAACTATTTGTTTTTAATACACGAGAAATTAAAGACACTCTGGAAGTAGAATCGTTAAACGAACCAGCTATACTAAACTGGATTCGGGAATTCGTTTCAGAAGGTCTTGAAGAAATTATGGAGGAATAAATTTATGGCAAAGTCCTTAGCAGAACTAAAAGCGATTCGTGAAAAAAAATTGAACGAAATCAATTTAAGACACGGCAAGAATGGATATCGCGTCGTAGTAGGAATGGCAACCTGTGGTATCGCAGCAGGCGCTCGACCCGTTATGGTTAAACTGATGGAAGAAGTAGATGCAAAAGGTTTGGTCGATGTTACTGTTGCCCAAACAGGTTGTATCGGATCATGTCGATTAGAACCAATTGTTGAAGTTTATGATGCTAACAATGAAAAAGTAACCTATGTGCATATGACACCGGAAAAGGTTGCTAAAGTTGTAGATCAACACTTGGCTCAAGGCAAAGTTGTCGATGAATACACCATGACTGTGGTTGATGGTAAAGTCATTGATCCAACGGTTAAGGGTTAATTGAGGAGGAGAAGAGCAGATGGCATATAAACGTTCGCAGGTACTGATTTGTGGTGGTACAGGATGTACATCCTCAGGATCCATGACATTAGTAAAAGAATTAAAAAAAGAATTAGTCAAACACGATATCCTGGATGAAGTAGAAGTTGTTGCAACCGGTTGTTTTGGTTTGTGTGAACTGGGACCAGTTGTTATTGTATACCCAGAAGGAACATTCTACAGCCGAGTTGAAGCTGCTGATATTCCTGAACTGGTTGAAGAACACCTGGTCAAAGGTCGTCCATTGGATCGTTTGATCTACACCGAAAAAGGTGATGGTCATCACCCACTGTCAATCAATGAACTGGGCTTCTTCAAAACCCAAAAACGTATTGCTTTGGCAAACTGTGGTGTTATCAATCCTGAAAATATTGATGAATATATCGCATTTGATGGTTACCTGGCGCTGGAAAAAGTGCTGTTAACCATGACACCAGTCGATGTAATTAACGAAGTTAAAGCGTCCGGTCTTCGTGGTCGTGGGGGCGGAGGATTCCCAACTGGTCTTAAATGGCAGTTTGCTCACGATGCTGTATCCGAAGATGGCGTAAAATTTGTAGCATGTAACGCCGATGAAGGAGACCCTGGTGCATTCATGGATCGATCTGTACTTGAAGGTGATCCGCATGCACTGATCGAAGCCATGGCGATTGCCGGTTTTGCTGTAGGTGCTTCTAAAGGTTATGTTTATGTTCGAGCTGAATATCCAATCGCTGTTAACCGTCTGCAGATCGCTATTGATCAGGCCAAAGAATATGGTTTGCTGGGAGAAAATATCTTTGATACCGATTTCTCCTTCGACCTGGAAATTCGTTTAGGCGCCGGCGCATTTGTTTGTGGTGAAGAAACAGCGTTAATGAATTCTATTGAAGGTAAACGTGGTGAACCGCGTCCACGTCCGCCATTCCCCGCTAACAAAGGTTTGTTTGGCAAACCAACCGTATTAAATAACGTAGAAACCTATGCAAATATTCCAGCGATTATCTTAAAAGGCGCAGAATGGTTTGCATCAGTCGGAACCGAAAAATCTAAAGGAACAAAAGTATTCGCACTAGGTGGAAAAATCAACAACACCGGTCTACTTGAAATCCCAATGGGAACAACCCTCCGTGAAATCGTCTTTGAAATCGGTGGTGGGATTCCTAATGGTAAAGCCTTCAAAGCAGCCCAAACTGGTGGACCATCAGGCGGATGTATTCCAGCTTCTTTATTAGATACAAAAATTGATTATGATAACCTGATTGCCATCGGCTCCATGATGGGTTCTGGTGGACTAATCGTAATGGACGAAGACAACTGTATGGTTGACGTAGCCCGTTTCTTCCTTGATTTTACTCAGGACGAATCCTGTGGTAAGTGTCCTCCTTGCCGTATCGGTACCAAGAGAATGCTTGAAATTCTGGAACGAATCTGTGATGGTAAAGGGATTGAAGGCGATATCGAACGGTTGGAAGAACTGGCTGTTGGTATCAAAGCTTCAGCTCTTTGTGGATTGGGACAAACTGCTCCAAACCCTGTTCTGTCTACCATCCGTTACTTCCGTGACGAATACGAAGCACATATCAATGACAAAAAATGTCCCGCTGGCGTATGTAAACATCTGTTAGACTTCACAATCAATCCTGATACCTGTAAAGGTTGCGGAATCTGTGCGAAGAAATGTCCAGCCGATGCGATCACCGGTGAAAAGAAAAAACCATATACCATCGATACAGCAAAATGTATTAAATGTGGTGCCTGTATTGAAGCCTGTCCATTTGGCTCCATTTCCAAGGGTTGATTTAGGAGGTCACAAAAACAATGAAAGATGTAACATTTAAAATAAACGGTCAGGAAATGACTGTTCCCGAAGGAACAACCATTTTAGAAGCAGCCAGAATGAGCAATATCGATATCCCAACACTTTGTTACCTGAAAGATGTTAACGAAATTGGGGCTTGTCGTATGTGTCTGGTTGAAATCGCTGGAGCACGAGCACTGCAAGCAGCGTGTGTTTACCCAGTTGCCAATGGCATCGAAGTACTTACCAATTCCCCAGCCGTTCGAAAAGCACGACGCGTAAACCTTGAATTAATCCTGTCAAACCACAACCGTGAATGTACTACCTGTATTCGTAGCGAAAACTGTGAACTGCAGACACTGGCCACCGACCTGGGTGTTTCTGAAATTCCTTTCGAAGGCGAAAAATCAGGTAAACTGATTGACGATTTATCAACAGCTGTTGTCCGTGACGAAAGCAAATGTATTCTTTGTAAGCGATGTGTATCAGTTTGTACAAACGTCCAGAGCGTTGCCGTACTTGGCACCGTTGGTCGAGGCTTTACCTCACAGGTACAACCAGTATTTGACAAATCATTAGCTGAAGTTGGCTGCATCAACTGTGGACAATGTATCATCAACTGTCCAGTTGGCGCTTTAAAAGAAAAATCAAATATTCAACAAGTTTGGGATGCCATTGCTGATCCTACCAAAACTGTTATCGTTCAAACCGCTCCAGCTGTTCGTGCTGGTTTAGGTGAAGACTTTGGCTACCCAATGGGAACATCAGTAACCGGTAAAATGGCAGCTGCATTACGAAGACTGGGCTTTGACAAAGTATTCGATACCGATTTCGGTGCTGACGTATGTATCATGGAAGAAGGAACAGAACTGATTGGACGTGTGACCAACGGTGGTGTTCTACCAATGATCACATCTTGTTCACCAGGTTGGATTAAATTTATCGAAACCTATTATCCAGAAGCGATTCCACATCTGTCAAGCTGTAAATCACCACAAAATATCACCGGTGCTTTACTCAAAAACCACTATGCGCAAGCTAATGGAATTGATCCTAAAGATATGGTTGTTGTTTCAATCATGCCTTGTACTGCTAAAAAATACGAAGTACAACGAGAAGAATTATGTACTGACGGTAATGCCGATGTTGATATCTCCATCACCACTCGGGAACTTGCACGTATGATCAAAGAAGCCCGTATTCTGTTTGACAAATTACCAGATGAAGACTTTGATGATTACTATGGTGAATCCACAGGAGCTGCTGTTATCTTCGGCGCTACCGGTGGTGTTATGGAAGCGGCTGTCAGAACAGTTGCCGACGTACTGAACAAAAAAGACATTCAGGAAATTGAATATCATGTGGTTCGTGGTACCGATGGTATCAAACAAGCCAGTGTTGATGTAACCCCAGACCTGAAAGTCAACCTGTTAGTAGCTCATGGTGGATCAAACATCCGTGAGGTCATGGAAATGCTTAAAGCTGGTAAATTGGCTGATACCCACTTCATCGAGCTGATGGCTTGCCCAGGCGGCTGTGTCAACGGTGGTGGACAACCCATCGTATCTGCTAAAGATAAAATGGACGTCGACATTCGTGTTGAACGAGCAAAAGCTCTGTATGACGAAGATGCCAATGTATTAACCTACCGAAAATCTCACCAGAATCCTTCTGTCATCCGACTGTACGAAGAATACCTGGAAGAGCCAAACAGCCACAAAGCGCACCATATTTTACATACAAAATACTCAGCTAAACCAAAATTGGTTTAATTGCAGTTCGATAAACGAAAAACTCCTTAAACGAAAAAAAGGCCCAATAATGGGTCTTTTTTTGTGTTATAATAAACCGATAGAGTATCGAACAAAAGTAAGCACAGGGGGACGGTTTTTCTTGTGTCAACAATTCGATTAAGAACAATCGGACACAAAAGAACCGTCCCCCTGTGCGGAAAAACAAAACAGGAGCAAAGCATGGAAAGCATTAAGGGTACGGTGGAGCACATCGTCTTTAGAAACGCAAGCAACGGTTATACCGTCGCCCACTTTGATATCGATGGCGATCTGGTCACCGTTGTCGGGAATTTTGACGAACTGAATCATGGCGAGTACTTAAAACTTACCGGTTACTGGACTGAACATAAAAATTACGGTGATCAGTTTACCATGGAAACCTATGCCATGGAAATTCCCACCTCCACCGAAGGCATTATCCGCTATCTATCCTCGGGTATTCTGCCTGGCATAGGCGAAAAAACCGCCAAAGCGATTGTCGCCCGATTTGGAGAAGAAACCCTGGATATCCTGGATAATGACCCCCAGCGATTGTCCGAAATTAAAGGCATTGGCAAGAAAACCCTGGCCGCCATCAAAGAAGTCTACCACGAACAACGGGAAGTCCGTCAGATTATGATTCAGATTCAGGACTACGGCATCTCGGCCAACTGGGCGATGAAACTCTATAAAACTTACAAATTCGACACCATCTCGGTGCTACTAAATAACCCCTACCAGATGATTGATGATATCCGGGGGATTGGCTTTAAAATTGCCGACCAGATTGCCAACCATCTCGGTTTTGAAGCCAACAGTCCCGGTCGGGTTCTGGCGGGAATCAACTATTCACTGGGGGAATGCTATAACCGGGGCAATACCTATATGACTGAAACCGAACTGATCCAAACCAGTTCTCGAATACTTGGCGTCGATGAAGACGAGATTAACGCTCAATTAGGTGAACTGGTGCTGATGGGTCGCATCATTCAGGAGGAGATCGCCGATCAGCGGGTCTACTATCCCCGGAATCTATTTGAAGCTGAGGACAACGCGGCTCTGGCCATGGCCAGAATCAGCCAGATGACCTATAAAATAGCGGATGTCAACATTACGGCCAAAATCAGAAACTATGAGCAGGATATGTCAATCACGCTGGATGATAAGCAGCGGGAAGCCATTGCCGCCGCCATGGATAATGGGGTTATTGTCATTACTGGCGGACCCGGTACCGGTAAAACAACCATTATCAACGGGATAGTGCGAATTTTTAAAGATCTGGGTCTTAAAACCGTGCTGGCCGCCCCCACCGGCCGGGCGGCCAAGCGGATTACCGAAACCACCGGTAACGAAGCCAAAACCATCCACCGGCTGCTGGAATATGAATACAGTCAGGATGATGACTTTCCCAGTTTCAGCAAGGATGAAAGTAACCCCCTTGATGTCGATGCCATTATCGTTGATGAATCCTCGATGATTGATATTCTCCTGATGGACAGTTTGCTGATGGCCATCCAGCCGGGCACCCGGCTGATCATGGTTGGCGATGCCGATCAGCTGCCTTCGGTGGGACCGGGAAATGTTTTAAAAGACATCATTGAAAGCGGGGCGGTCAAGGTATTAAGCCTTGACCGGATCTACCGCCAGTCGGAAGAAAGTATGATCTCGGTCAATGCCTACGAGATTAATCATGGCCGGATTCCGGATATCAATAACGATTCGGATTTTTTATTTCTTAATAAAAATGACAGTGATAAACTGCTCCGGGATATTCTCGAGTTGGTCACCAATCGATTGCCGATGGCCAAAGGTTTTGACAGCACCAGTGACATCCAGGTGATCTCACCGATGAAAAACGGTAAGGTCGGTGTTATCAATCTTAACCGGGAGCTCCAGGCGGTGCTCAATCCGCCCCGGGAGAACCGGGTGCAGCGGGAATTCGGAATGGTGATTTACCGGGAAGGGGATAAGGTCATGCAGATCAAAAACAACTACCGGATCAAGTGGGAAGACACCCTGTCGCTGGAACAGGGCGAAGGGATTTATAATGGTGATATTGGAATTCTGGAAAGCATCAGTAACCGGGAAAAATCCTTTGCCATTCTGTTTAATGACGGCAAGCGGGTCACCTATGACTTTGACCAGATGGACGAAATCACCCACGCCTACGCTATGACCGTCCATAAAAGTCAGGGCAGTGAGTTTCCGGTGGTGGTCATGCCGATCGTCGGCGGGCCGCCCCTCTTTTTAAATCGTAAACTGCTCTATACGGCCGTCACCCGAGCCAAAAAGCTGTTGATTTTGATGGGCAACCAGTACGTTTTCCGGCAAATGATCAAATCCGGCGAATCCCAGGATCGCCAGACCGCCCTCCGGGATCGCATCGTCACCTATATCAAACACCCGATGGTGTAAATAAGACAGGGCGTGACTTGAGGACGATACGGATGTCAGCCCGATAGGGATGAAAGACGTCGCGTCCCCATGTCATCCCGGGCCGGGTAGTCTGATATAATCAGAATCAAAGGTAAAATGTCCCCATGAATGCGAAAAGAGGTAACCATGAACCTGAAACAAACCCTCCTGACCTTTCTTGAGAACAACCTTTTTCTCAAAAATGGCACCTGCCCCATCTGCGGCCGGGTACTTTTTATTACCGACCGGTTTTTGTGCCATCAATGTGAGGATGATCTTCCGGTCATCAGCAATCCGACCTGCAGTCAGTGTGGTCGACCAATTTTTCGTCACCAGCGAAAGGAGTGCAGCCCCTGTGCCAAACTCAATCTGCCTTTTGCCGGTGGTTATGCCCATCTAAGTTATGAGGACTCCGCTAAAAGATTGGTGCAGGCCATTAAATTTAAAGACCGGCCCCATTTGGGTATCTGGATGGGCACCCACATGGGGGCTGCTATTGCCCAATCCCAATGGGTTAACCGTGTGGATCTGATTATTCCGGTGCCCCTGCATCCCAACCGCTTGACTGAGCGGGGCTATAACCAGAGTGAAAAGATTGCCCGGGGTATTTATGACGGTTTAGCTAAAAAAAATTCAAATGCTCCGGAATTGGCCCCGGAAGTCCTGATCCGCAGCCGGGATACGCCGCACCAGCTGGGTCAGGGTCGTGAAGAACGTCTTTCCAATCTGACCGGAGCATTCACGGTTGAAGCAATCGAAGTCATCCAGAATAAAAACATTCTGCTGGTGGATGATGTCCTCACGACCGGGGCGACCCTGGCAGAAACCAGCGCCACCCTTCTGGATGCTGGTGCCGCCCAGGTTTATATCGCAACCCTTTGCGCCGTTGCCGAGTAGCCCAGATAAAAGATTCTTAAAAAGACCCGCAAAGGGCCTTTTTTTGTGGCGAAGCCACGTAAATAATGGTATGATGAACTCATTAAAACCACGGTAGGGTAAGACGTGGTGACTGGTAGGATGAGAAAAGGGGACGTTACGGAGGTCAGCCCAATAGGGATGACGTTCGAAATATCCCCATGTCATGACCAAGCCACGCAGTAGCGATGACAAACAAAATATCCCACTGTCACATCTGAGCATGGCTGTAGTTCTGAAAGACGTTGCAGCACCATGTTATACTTGAGCATCTCTGAAAAAGATAGGAATAATTATATGAAGAATACCATCAAAAAACTGCAAGCCGTCATGGCGATCGAAAATATAAAAGAAAATGAACCGATGAAAGACCATACCTCCTTTAAGGTTGGGGGTCCGGCAGACCTTTTTTTAATGCCCCAGACCCGAAAAGAACTGCAACAGGTACTGGAAATCTGCAAAGAAGCCGAAAAACCCCTCTATATTATGGGTAACGGCAGCAACCTGATCGTCCGGGATAAAGGCTATCGTGGCATCATCGTTAATACCAAGGCCCTCAATCGGGTGGAAGTTCAGGGAACAACCCTGATTGCCGAACCGGGGATCAGCCTTAAAGATCTGGCCAATATTGCGCTGAAAGAAAACCTCACCGGTCTGGAATTTGCTTCCGGCATTCCCGGCAGTCTGGGCGGTGCGGTCACCATGAATGCCGGTGCCTATGACGGCGAAATGAAGGGGGTTATTCAGAGCATTACGGTGATTACCGAAGATGGCAGTCTGAAAACCATCCCTGCCGAGGAGTGCCAGTTTGGCTACCGATCCAGTATCCTGCAACAGCACGGCTGGATTCTGATTCGTGTCGAGCTGGGTCTAAAACACGGCGACTGCCAGGCCATCGAAGCAAAAATGCTTAACTTAAACACCCAAAGACAGACCAAGCAACCGCTGGAATACCCCAGCGCCGGCAGCACCTTCCGCCGACCGGAAGGCTATTATGCCGGTAAACTGGTGCAGGATGCCGGTTTTAAAGGCTATGCCATCGGCGGGGCCCAGGTCTCCGAAAAACATAGCGGCTTTGTTATCAATAAAGGCGACGCCACTGCGGCTGATATTTTAAACCTCATCGGGGCGATTCAGGCAGCTGTTAAAGAAAAATTTGGCGTTGATCTAAAAACCGAAGTCATTGTCATCGGAAACGACTAGGCTAGGATGAGAAAAGGAGACGTTACGCCTGTCAGCCCAGCAGGATGAAAGGCGAAATGTCCCCATGTCATGACCGAGCCACGTTGTAGTGATGACAAATAGAATAGCTCACGGCAGTTTTGCAATTAACCTATCTCAATAATATGTAAGGAAATCTCATGAAAATAACCCATGATATGCACACCCATACAACCTATAGCCATGGCAAAAATACCATCGCAGAAATGGTTGAGCAGGGTCGTAAAATTGGTCTGGAAGCGATCACCATTTCCGATCACGGCCGCAGCCATCCTGTTTTTGGGGTGCGAAAAAAGAATTTTGCCAAAATGCGGGCCGAGATCGATGCTCTTAATCAAAAATACGACGATATTGACATCTACCTTTCGGTGGAATCCAACATCATCGGCGCCAACGGCGACATAGATATTAAAGAGGAAGAAAAAAAATATTGCGACTGGATCTCAGCTGGCTACCACTACGGCTATTTCCCGGCCAGTATCAAAGATATCTTTGTTTTTGCCCTTCCCAACTATGCGGCCCGGGTGCTGCCTTTTTTAAGAAAAGCGGTGGTGGAGATGAACACCCGAACCTATATCAAAATGATGGAACGCTATGACATCAAGCTGATTACCCATCCCGGCGATAAAATGCCTATCAACATCGAAGCGGTTGCCAAAGCCGCCGCCGAACACGGTGTGATCCTGGAAATTAACCCCAGACATAATCATTTAAACGCCGAAGAAATAAAAATCGCCATGAAATACCCAGTCAGCTTTGCCATCAACAGTGACGCCCATAGCATTGCTGCTCTGGGGGATATGCGGGACACCCCAGCGGTTGTCAAAGCCGCCGGCATCCCCATTACCCGCATCGTCAATATCACCGACTAGGTAGGGTGTGACTTGGGGACGTTACGCCTGTCAGCCCAGCGGGATGACAGGCGAAATGTCCCCATGTCATGGCCGGGAGTCACAGTAATTCAAAAAAAGGAGTAACCCATGAAAACCATCATCATCACCGGTATGTCTGGCGCCGGAAAATCCCAGGCCATTCAAATCCTCGAAGATCTGGGTTATTTTTGTGTTGATAACATTCCCCCGCAGCTGATTGTGACCTTCATCAATCTCTGTCAGCAATCGGCCACCGAAATTGAAAAAATAGCCCTGGTCACCGATGTCCGGGGCGATATTTTCCTGGACGGAAAAGATACCCCCCTGGCTGAGTACAAGGCTACCCGGGATGATCTCAAGCTGATCTTTTTAGATGCCCGGGACGAGGTACTGGTATCCCGCTATCAGGAAACTCGGCGTAATCATCCCCTGACCCATTTTGCCAGTAACCTCATCGAAGCGATCCGGGCGGAACGAAAAAGCCTGGAGCATTTTAGAGAAATCGCCGATGAAGTCATCGACACCTCGGACATCAAGGTCAGAGAGCTAAAAGAACAGCTGACAAAGCTGGTTAAATTGGATCGGGATCAGTCCAAACCCAAGGTAAAAATTTATTCCTTCGGTTTTAAATATGCCAGTCCCATGGGGGCCGATTTTGTCTTTGATGTCCGCTTTCTGCCCAATCCCTTTTATAAACAGGAGCTTAGGAATTTGACTGGCGAAGATCAACCGGTGCGAGACTATGTCATGTCGTTTCGGGAAGCGGAGGTTTTTTATCAGAAATTGTGGGATTTGATTGAATTTGTCATTCCCCAGTTTGCCAAGGTTTCCAAAAATACGGTGGAAATTGCCATCGGCTGTACCGGCGGCCAGCACCGCTCGGTCACCTTTGCCTGCCTGTTAAGCCAGGCTCTCAAAGAAAAAGGCTACGAAACCACCCTCAAACACCGGGACATCAAAAGAAACCGCCTCGACCACTAGGGTATGACTTGGGGACTGGTAGGATGAGAAAAGGGGATGTTACGCCTGTCAGCCCATCGGGATGAAAGGCGAAATGTTTCATTGTCTCATCCGAGCAGTGTTGTCGTTCATAAAGACGTTGCGACCCCATGTCATGCTGGCCGAACAGTCAGTTGCACCATCTCGTAGGGGCGATCCGTGATCGCCCGCATACCTGAGCAACGATGTAAAGACAAACAAAAAAGGATGTGATTTCATGGATATGAAAGAATATATAAGGGAGTTTACCTTGAAAGATATTGTCAAAGTAAGAAACCCAAAAGTTGTGGCTGTCGGTGGCGGCACCGGTTTATCGGTGATCCTCCGGGGTTTAAAAAAATATACCGATAATCTCACCGCCATTGTCACTGTTGGCGATGATGGTGGCGGTTCCGGAAAACTCCGGGAAGAACTGGGTATTCTTCCACCTGGCGACATTCGCAGCTGCATTCTGGCTTTGGCCGATGACGAAAACGTCATGCAGGAGCTCTTTAATTATCGGTTTCCCGGTGGTCCGATGGCCGGACAAAGCTTCGGAAATCTGTTTCTGGCAGCGATGAACGGCATCAGTCACGATTTTTACGATGCTGTCCGGCGGACCTCCGATGTGTTGCAGATTAAAGGGGCGGTACTGCCAGTTACCCTCTCCCAGATGGTGCTGATGGCAACCCTGAAAAATGGCCAGGTCATTGAAGGGGAATCAGCCATACCTGGGGCGGCACTGGAACAAAAAAGCCCGATCACCCAGATATTTTTAAAACAGGAAGACACCAGACCCCTGCCCGAAACCATTGAAGCCATCAGAAACGCCGATATGATTGTAATTGGACCTGGCAGTCTGTATACCAGCGTTATTCCCAATCTGCTGATAAGAGATGTAGCCCGGGCGATTTTTGATAGTCGGGCCAAACGTTTCTACATCTGTAACATTATGACCCAACCCGGCGAAACCGACGGTTATACCCAGGAAGACCACATTCGGGCCATTGAAGCCCACCTCGATCAGGCCGAAGGCCGACTGTTCGACTATGTGGTCGCCAACACCGGCAGTCTGCCCAAGAGTATTGAAGAAAAATACCAAAAATGCGCTGCCAATGTGGTCGAAATCATCTCCCCCCTGGAACAGTATGAGTATATTCTAGACGATTATGTCATCATGGAAAACGGTTTTGTCCGTCATGATGCCGACCTCCTGGCCCGTCGCATTTTTGAAACCTATATAAAATAAGGTAAGTACAAAAGAATCGTCCCCCTGTGCGAGAAAGGAGCCGCCATGACATTTTCAGCCATTTTAAAAAAAGATCTTTCCAAGCTTCCCTACGGCTCAAAAGCCTGTCAGCGGGCCGAACTGTCCGGCATGATTGGCGCCGTGGGAACCATCCACATCGAGCAATCCGGGGCCATGACCATCAGTATCAAAACCGAAAACCCCGCCGTGGCGGCCCGCTGCTATCAGTTGATTAAATCCCTGTATCAGATTAAACCAAAAATCAAGATCGAAAAAACCCGTAAATTCAAAGAACACCGGGCCTACCGGGTGGTGGTTGAACAACCATGGACGGCAAAAATAATCTTGGAAGACTGTCAGATTTTAAGTTACAATGCCAATGGCCAGGCGTTTTTTGCCAATCAGGTACCGGAGCCGTTTATCAAGCAGCAAAATCAGACAAAAGCCTACATCCGGGGAGTTTTTTTAGGGTGCGGTTCGATATCCAACCCCGAAAAAACCTATCATCTGGAATTGGTGGGTAAAAAAACGACCATCACGAAAAAAAATGACCGCAGTCCAGTGGTTGCTGGTGAGCAATGTGCCTATCTGCAGAGCATTAAAACGATTCTCGATGGGTACGAGATCAAGTCCAACCTGATCCATCGCAAAGCCCATTGGGTGCTTTACCTGAAAGAAGGGAGCAGTGTGGCCGATTTTCTCAGCGTCATCGGAGCCCATCGTGGCCTGCTGGAAATGGAAAACATCCGGATTGTCAAAGAAATGCGCAATGACGTGAATCGTCAGGTCAATTGTGAAACCGCCAATCTCAATAAAACCATTGCCGCAGCCTACGATCAGGTTGCCGATATTATGCTGATCAAAGAGCAGTTTGGCTTAAAAAATCTGCCCAAAAATCTCTACGACATTGCCGAACTGCGGCTTAACTACCCCGATGCCAGTATCAAAGAGCTGGGTGAACGCCTGGACCCCCCCGTCGGCAAGTCCGGGGTCTATCACCGCCTCAAAAAACTCAACCAGATCGCCGCCGACCTCAAACAGCGCTAGAGCATGACTTGGAAACGTTCGCCTGTGATAGGGCGTGAAAAGGGGACGTTACGCCTGTCAGCCCATCGGGATGAAAGGCGAAATGTCCCATTGTCATGCCCGAGCCACGCATCAGGGATGACGTACGAAATGTCCTCCTTGTCATACCCGGGCCGCGCGCTGTAAATGCGATAAGTTAGACGTCCCCATGCCGAACCATCCTTCACAGGATGGTTTTTTTATGTCATTTTTTCCTAGAAACTGCCATTTAAGGAGTGTACCACTAGTTAAAGAAAGGAGGACAAGCGATGAAATGAAAACAATTCTAGAATCCCTGCCCACGGTGTGTGGGGTGATCGGGTCGGTACTCGGTTTTCTTTTAGGCGGCTTCGACGGGTATTTGTACACCTTGCTGGGCTTTATCCTGATTGACTATTTAACCGGTCTGGCCCTGGCAGCAACCCGTCGGCAGGTATCCAGCCAAATTGGTTTTAATGGAATTCTCAAAAAAATGATGATCGTTGTCATTGTCGCCATGGGTCACCTGTTAGATCAGAACCTGCTAGGCGGTGGTGCGACACTCCGCACAGCGATGATTTTTTTCTATCTGGCCAATGAAGGCATCAGTATCACCGAAAATCTGGCGGCCCTGGGCTTTCCGATTCCCGCCAGTCTCAAAAAAGTTCTGGCCCAGTTGTCTGAAAAAGAATGAGTAGGGTGTGACTGGGGGGCTGGTAGGATGAGAAAAGGATGCGTTACGCCTGTGATAGGGGATGACTTGGGGACGTTACGCCTGTCAGCCCAGCGGGATGAAAGGCGAAATGTCCCCATGTCATGCCCGGGCCACGCTGCAAATGTGACAAGTAAACGTCACCATGTCTCAAAAAATTAAAACGAAGAGGAGAATATCTATGTGTATCAACAACGAACAATTAACCCCCCACTTTAACCGTCAGGAGTTTAAATGCTGCTGTGAAGGCCGTTACTGTGATGGCTTTCCGTCAGAAATGAATAGCGAATTGGTAGGCCGGCTGGAAGCCGTCCGGATGGTGTTGGAAAACCCGATCATCATTACCTCCGGGGTGCGCTGCCCGGTTCGCAATGAAGAAGTCGGGGGGATTCCCCACTCCCGGCACCTGGTTGGCGATGCCGCCGACTGCTATGCCCCGGGGCTCTCAGTTTATGCCCTGGCCGCCGCAGCCACTGCCGCCGGGTTGGGTGTGATCATTTACGAAGATGAAGGTTTTTGCCATCTGGAAATCTAACCAGCGTAAAGATAGGGTGTGACTTGGGGACTGGTAGGATGAGAAAAGGGGACGTTACGCCTGTGATAGTGTATGACTTGGGGACGTTACGCCTGTCAGCCCAGCGGGATGAAAGGCGAAATGTCCCCGTGTCATACCCGAGCCACGCTGCAGCGATGACAAACAAAATGTCCCTTATCCAAATACTTAAAAAAAGATGGCACCTTTTTCCAGTTCATTCCATTTATAAGTATAACCGATGAAAGGAGGTACACAAAATGCCAGTAACTACTGATTTTATCAGCAATAAGCTCCAGGTTCGTTCGAACCATGGGGTGGTCGACGGGAAAGAAGTGATTAAGTCAAAAACTTATTCCAATCTCAAAGAAACCGCCGTTGATGATGATATTTACGCTGTGGCTGAGGCACTTGCCAGCTTGCAGGTTCCCACCATGGAAGAAGTACTCAAAATCGAAACCACCTTACTGATTCCCGGGGTGTAACCCCCATATAATATGAAGAAAGGAGGTAAAATATGGCCGATATTAAAGCAACCATGGTTTTTGCCCGTGCCGATGGCAAAAACGCAACCATTTCCGTATCAGATGCCGATCCGGCGGTGACGCCTGCAGAAATCAATGCAGCAATGGATCAGATTCTGACCCGAAATGTGTTTGCCCCAGATAATATTGCCCTGGTAAAAAAGGTCAGCGGTAAACTGATTTCCACCACCACCCAGGACTTTGAAATGACCGTGTAGCAAAAGGCGGGGGAAACCCCGCCCCCAATGAATAGGATATGAAAAGGGGACGTTTGATGGGGCGAGTCGAGGGGACGTTACGCCTATGATAGGGTATGACTTGGGGACGTTACGGATGTCAGCCCGATAGGGATGACGTACGAAATGTCCCCAAGTCATGCCCGAGCCACGCTGCAACGAAGACAAACGAAACGTCCCCATGTCATGCCCGAGCATTGCAGTAAAAAACGTCCCCATGCTTATAAAAAAACATTTGTTCGCAAAACCGTTGAAATAACAAACCAATTCATGTATAATATAAGAAAAGAACTAACGTTCCATAAGATTGAAAGAGGTGACAAGATGAAAAATAATGAAATGATTCGTTTGGTAAAGGGCGCCCGTCAGCGGGATACCCAGTGCCAGCTGGCTTTGATAGAGGGCTTTAAACCCTTGATGCTCTCAATGATCAGGCGTTATGTGTACGAAGTGGACGCTGTTGACGACTACCTCAGCGAAGCCGCCATCGTTTTGCTCAATGCCGTAGAAACCTATAATGAAGACCGGGGCGTGCCCTTTTCCGGCTATCTCAAAAAAGAGTTGTTCTATTATTTTGTCAATGTGGCCAAAAGCCATAAAAATTGCACCTCCCTGGATTTTTCACCCGGCGTTGACGAAAATCTTTCCCTGCTGGAGGTTCTGCCCGATCCCGCCGATATTGAAGGTGACTATGTCCGGGCGCAAGACCTCTTGGCCTTACGGCAGTATCTGCCCTGCTTAAGGGAACGGCAGCGCTGGATTATTGAAGAACACTATGGCAAAAACCGCAGCTTCCGGGAAATCGCCGCCGCCCTGGGGGTTAGTGCCAACAGCTTGGTCAAACTCCACCGTCGGGCCATTGCTGATCTGCGTACCCATTTCGGCCTCAACCTGATCAACTGACAGGATAGGGCGGGGAAGCACAAGGGGACGGTTTTTCTTGTGTCAACATATTATTCATTCAAAAAGACACAAAAGAACCGTCCCCTTGTGCTCTTAAAAAAGACCACTCGCACGAGTGGTCTTTGGCTTTAATACAGGCTGTTCTTTAAGTTATTAATCTCAATTTTGAGCTTGTCGGAGATTTCATTGAGCATCGACAGCTTTTCATTGATCTCAACCATGGCGGCCTGATGCTCGCCGATGATTTTATAGGATTTGGCCGCCTGCGATTCCACCGAATTCATGCTGACCACAATGCTGTCCAGAATACTTTCGATCTTCTTGGCTGAATCCACACTCATGACCGCCAGTTTCCGAACCTCATCGGCAACCACATTAAAGCCCCGGCCAAATTCCCCGGCCCGGGTAGCTTCAATGGCTGCATTAAGGCCAAGCAGGTTGGTCTGAGTCGCCACATCCCGGATAAACTTAAGAATCGAGTCGGTTTCCTTGACCTTGTTTTTGGAAATGGTGGAAGATTCCAGCAGTTCGTCAGAGGCTTTAATCAAGGCTTCAATCTGAACCGAGAAGTTATTGACCACGTCGGTAACCGCCCGGATATTTTCAAACATATTTTCCGAAATATGCTGGAAGTTCTCGGTTTCATGAACCAGCAGACGGTTGTGATGGCCCATTTTGGAAATGGAGTTGGCAAAAACATACAGCATATCCGCTGCGGCATTGATTTTATCCCGGGGGACAATCGTAATTTTTCTTAGGGCGGCGATATACTCATCCTCATCGACCCCGATTTCCCGGGCGATTTTTCTAAACTTGTCCTCATCCGGTGGCGCATCAAGCACCTGTCCGCCAAGAATTGCCCCGATCTGCACCCCATCTACGACAATTGGCGCCGCAAAATCCACCAGTCCGGCATGACAGGAGTAAACCGCCGGTTTACCAGTGGTACCCGCTTTTTTACCACCATTGACATCACAGGATATACAGCGTTTGTTGCCTTCGGCCGAGCCCCGGGTGTATTTCATGCAAAAATCGGTAAAATTACTGGGCTCGGTAATCGACCCCTTGACATTATCAACAGAAATACTGGCCATCCCCAAAGCCTTGGCAAAACTATCCTGAAACTGCTGCAAGACGTGTAAATCAATGAGCTCATCGACAGTGTAGCTTAATTTCTTCTCCATTTTAAAACTCCTTCATAAAAAATTATCCCTAAGACATCATTTGTGTAATACTGATATCGTGTGCATAAGAAAATGTATTAATACTTATATTCCCATAATAGATACATTCTATCATGTCATTATAAAAAAGTCACCTATAAACCTTAACCCCCCGGAGATAAAAATTCACCCACCTGTTCATCTCCGGGTATCGCCGTTGTAGGGGCGAACCGAGTTCGCCCGAAATCTTAATAAAGCAAAAGAATACAAATTACCAGGCAACCTGTGTTATAATAATAAAGGAAGCAAACCGATCAACCAAAAAAATCCTGGCACACAATCTGCCACACCTTGTCTTTTTCCGATTTATATCAGATAATAGGCAGTACCTATAAACATAGGGGATGACATGGGGAAGCTAGGATGTCCCATTGTCACATCCGGTCGACAAAGTCTTTAAACGTTTGTAGGGGCGAACCGAGTTCGCCCGAAACCTTAATTAAATAAAAGACACAAAAGAACCGTCCCCTTGTGCGGTCAAAATATTTTTAAATCCATGCAATAAAACGTCTTAATAAAACGTTACTATAATGTTGGGGGTTATCCTGATGAAGCTTTTTCTTTCCATGATGGTATTAAACGACACCGTCAGTACAGAAAAACAAAAACTGAATATCGATGAAGCCATCTTCACCCGGATTGCCAATGATGATATGGCAGCTTTCGAAGAATTATACCGCCTGACGGAGCGTACTGTTTACGCCTTTGTGCTGTCAACCCTGAAAAATCATGACGATACCCTCGATGTGGTTCAGGACACCTACTTAAAGATTCGAGCCGCCGCCCATCTCTATCAGCCCATGGGTAAACCGATGGCCTGGGTGTTTACCATCGCCCGGAATCTTTCAATCAGCAAAATCCGCAGCAAACAGAAAAACGACTGCATTGAAATGACCGATCTGGAAAATGACCTGAATTTTTCCTATGTCAGTGACCAGGAAGACCGCCTGGTGATTCAGACCGCCCTGAAAATACTCAGCAGCGAAGAAACCGAAATTATTTTATTACATGCCATTTCCGGCTTTACCCACCGGGAAATCGCCCAAAATCTGGATATGAAGCTTTCAACCGTCCTCTCTAAATATCATCGGGGACTGAAGAAGCTGAAGAAATATCTCATCGAACAGGAGGTGTTAAGATGAGCACCCACAAAAAACTAAATATAGAAGCCTCCCTTTCCCGCAGTATCAGCCAGGCTCCCGGCCTGGATTTTGATAAACTGGCCGCCATCCCGGTCATCAAAATGACTGGGCACGACACGATCACCCGGCAAACCCTGGCCCCGGCTAAAGCCCGGAATACCAGTCAGCGGTATTTCAAGCCCATTTCCATGGCGGTAGCCGGTGCACTGGTCATGATTGTCTGTATCACCACCTGGTTTGGCGAGTTTAAATCGCCTGAGAGCATCATCGCCCTGGACGCCAATCAGAGCGTCGAGATCGTTACCAACAAGCACAAGCAGATTTTGTCGGTTAAAGCCTTTGATCAGGATGTCCAGGAGTTGCTTGATGAAGAGAACCTCAGCCAGTCCAATCTGGAAGACTCGGTGGGGGTCATCATCACTGCCATGATTAAAAACGGCTATCTGGATGAAACCAAAAGTGTGGTGATGATCACGGTCGAAAACCAGAATACCGCCAAAGCCGATGATCTGGCCGTCACCCTTAATCAGGTGATTAAAGACTCGGCCACTGCCGAAAACATCAGTGCCACCGTCGTCCGGCAAACCGTCACCCCGGATAGCCAGGCCGTCACCGAGGCCGAGCAGTACAGTGTCACCACCGGTAAGCTCAATGTGATGAAGGAATTAATCGCCGCTGACAGTACCCTGACCATGGAAAGTCTGGCGGGCATGTCGCTGGCCGATTTACTGGCCGTATCCAAGGAAAAGGCAGTCGATCTCACCAAGGTGATTGTTGTCGATGAACCGGAAAAAGAGACCAAGGAAGTCACCACCCCAGTAGTGGAAACCCCGGCGATTACCCCACCGGCCACCACCGAAACCAGTGTGGATACCAACGGTACCGGCAAGGTAACCAATACGCCAGATCCGGCCGTGGTTGCGACCCCGGAAACCCCGGTGGTTACCACCCCGGAACCCCAACCAACCACCGAACCGGTTGTCTCCCCACCGGATGAAAAAACACCGGAAGCAGTGGATGACGAGAAAACACCGCTAAGCGAAGAAAAAACGCCATTAAGCGAGGAGCAGACACCCTTAAGCGAAAACGATCCGATCAGCGAGCCGCCAACGAGTGAGTAGGGCGTGACTTGGGGACGTACCGCCTGTCAGCCCAGCGGGATGACAGGCGAAATGTCCCCATGTCATGCCCGGGCAGTGCAGCGTGTAGGGGCGTTTATTAATCGCCTGGTTCATGCCCATGCTTTTCAGCAAGTCGAAGATAAAAATAAAAAAAATAAAATCCGGTGCAATAAAACCTCAATCCTGGGCGTTAACCAATTGTAGAGTCAAAAAGCGTTTATTTATTGAAGTTTGAAACCGGAAAGGAGCTGATCGCTGTTATTCTTGAGAAAGGAACCCTTGATTTAAAGTTTGGCAGTCGGCTTGGTCAAAAATTGAAAGTGATGGATACATTGTTTTTCTGAAATATCAGAATGTGTCAAAGATGTGAGCTAAACCCATTATTGTTTCGGTTTTGTAATGTAAAAATCACGAATTTTATTCAAAAAAACATCGATATTTATTGCAAAACATCGTAAGAAGGTGTAGAATCATACAAGAACGCTCTTTCTCGGTTTACCGTTTCACTGTATTAGCAAACCAGCTTTTTTAAAAAGCCCAGGATGGTTTGCATAGCTAAAAATTAGGAAGGAGGAAAGAGGGACAGTTTTAACTGTAAACCAGGAACAACAATAAGGAGCAAGATTAAGCTCTGGAATTTCCAGGCGATTAGTGATGAGCTATTGCTGGAACTTCCGGATAAAAAAACCCAAATTTTAACAACGGAGGAAACAAAGTATGAAGAAGATTACTGTTAGCATTTTAACAACATTGTTAATGCTATCCATGGTATTCTCCTCAAGCGTATTCGCGGCTAATGAAGAAAAAGCATCAGCCTGGGATTCGTTTTTAGGATTATTCAGTGCTAAAACAGCTGCAACATCAGATGTTGGCGTTGAGTACCGTGGACACGTACAAAACAAAGGCGACTTCCCATTGGATGGCTCCTGGATTCAAGGACCTGATCAATTAGGAACCGTAGGCGAAAGCTTAAGATTGGAAGCATTCTGGATCAAGTTAACAAACGAAGTTCCAGCAGGCTTACACATTCAATACCGAGTTCACGTACAGAACAAAGGTTGGATGGCTCCAGTGGAAGACGGTGCTTTAGCCGGAACACAGGGCGAAGGCTTACAGATTGAATCAGTTGAAATCAAACTGGTTGACGATGCTGGTAACCCAGCAGTTGGCTATTCAGTTGAATACCGTGGCCATATCCAGAACAAAGGCGACATGCCAGCTGATGGATCATGGTACAAAGATGGCGAACAGTTAGGTACTGTTGGTGAATTCTTACGATTAGAAGCTCTTGAAGTTAAAATTGTACAGACTAAAGCTGACATGACTGCTTACAATGCAGCTGTTGCTGCAGCTGGTGCTTTAACCGAAGCTGATTACACCGCTGATAGCTGGGCTGCTTTAGAAACTGCTTTAGCTACTGTTGTAACTGAAGACAATACTCAAGCAGAAGTTGATGCTGCAACTGCGGCTATTAACGACGCGATTGATGCTTTAGTAATGGTTACTAGAATTGATACTGCTGTAGCAACTGGTAAAGACAAAATCACTGTTACATTTAATCAAGCTGTAGTAGCTACTGATACATTATCTGTTAAAAAAGGCAGTGTAGTTGTAAATCTTGATGCTATTACATATGCTGAAGACAATATGTCAGCAATAATTGACACAACAAGCAACTTGACCGAAGGTAATTATACAGTTACTCTGGTTTCAGGTGATGCTACTTCATCAGTAACATTTGCGGCAGTAAATGAAAAAGTTGCTTCAATTGTTGTGACCTCTGAAACTGCTCCTTTAAATCCAGCTGGTGTTACTATTACATCTGCTTATAACGCTAACTGTACAATTTTTGTAAATTACAAAGTATTGAACCAATACGGCGAAAGAATGACAGGCCAGACTATTAACTGGACACCTTCTACAGGTGGTGAAGTTGGCGTTAGTACAGCACCTACATCATCAGCTGATGGTACATTGGTAATTGGTAATGCAACAACTAGTACTGTATTTATTCCAGGTGCAACAGTATATCTGACAGGTGTATATCCTACTACAGGTGCTGTTGTAAATGCAAGTTTTGTAGTTGGTCTTGAATCAAAAGCTGATACAGCTGTATTCAAAGGAATTTATGACAACGTAAATGCAGTAATGATCGACACATTGCCTGCTGGTTTTGTTGATGGCAGATATGAATTACTGTATGAAGTAATGGATCAGTATGGTAATAAGATTGCAAGTCCGACAGTTTCACAACTGACAATGACTTCATCATATCCATTATTTGTTGTCGCACCTTCAACTACTGCAGGTACAACAACTCAAACAGTCAATAGTGTTTTATATCAAGGTGTAGCACTTGTTCGAGGAACTTATGCTGATAAAGGTGGTACAACCACTATTCAAGCTATTTCGAACCTGACAGGTAAAACAACAACATTTGATATTACTTCTGAAGCAAAAGCTGCAGTGAAAACATTAACTTTATCTGCTCCAACCACTATTGTGGCTGAAGGAGAAACAGCTGTGATTCCATTTGAAGCTTATGATCAATTTGGAAATGCTGTAACAAAATATTCTGACTTAAACGGCAAAGTAACATTCTCTTCTAATATTGTATTAGGTCAGTATGCAGATGGGACTGCAAAATTAACTTTTACAGCTCCTTCTACAGGTGCTACAAGCACAGCAGATCTACCAGTTTATTTAACATCACTCGTAACTGATGGTGGCAATTTCTCTAGTTTAATGGTTAGTGTTAAAGAAACTGCAGTTCCTACAACTGTAGCTGGTGTTGATACTGCTGATACTACAAGAAATGTCACAACAACAATTGCGCAAGGTGCTAGCCAGGATCTTTATGCAACAGACCTTATGATCCAAGATCAGTATGGACGCACATTAACTGATGCACAAGTTAACACATGGATGAATACTACTGCAAATTCAGCGATCATTCTTGATAGCTCGACAACAGCTAGTTCTCCATTCACTGTAGCAAGTACAGCTAGTGGTGCTGATGCAGCTCGTCACACTATTGCTGCTTCGACAGATAAATTTACTGTAACTGGAAAAACAGCAACAACAGGTTTATCTTCAACTGAGAGTTTAGTATTCTCGCTGTCAACTGCAGTTACACCTGCACCATTGTCAGGAAGTTCTAAATCAGTAACCTTTACTTTGGGAACGCAGTCTGCATATACAAGTTATGAAGTGGCAGATTTAGGAACGATGTACAATGATGGTCTTCCAGGAACACAAACATCGACTTCATATGATAAAACATTAAAAGTGTATGGAGTAAAGGCTAGTGGAGAAAAAGTTTTACTGCCAAGCACACAGTACACAGCAACAACAACTGGAAAGTTAAATATTTCAGGTGCTGGAGTGATCTCTGATAAAGCAGCTAGTGGATATGATGCTACTGAATTCCAGACAAGCACATTGGATACAGCGTATTCAAAAGTTCTGGATGTACCAGTAACTGTTAACGTAAAAGACTCTTCTGGTGCAGCAGCAGCTGTGGTAAATGCTACATTAAAAGTATCACATGCAGCAGCTAAGGTTGCTAGCACAGAGTTCCTGTCTTCACAAGTTACTGATGGCTCTTCGTTTGTAGAAGCAGGGTCTGTTTCTGCTACACGATTGAATGCGGTATTTGATACTACAAAGACAAAAGATCAATACGGTGTAGTAATTTCAGAAAACCCATCAATTACAATTTCAAATCTTGTAAAAGTAACTGGTTCTACATTCGCTGTTACGAGCAATGGGACATCGAGTGTAAGTATTGCTAATGCAACAGCAGGCGATACATTTAAAGCTACATACACATATGCTAGTGGATATGCGGTATCTGTAAACTTTACAGTAACAAGCAATGACGTAACAGCACCAACAATTACTGCTGTTGCACTATCATCTGACAATAGTACAAATACATTAGCAAAAGCTGGTGATACTGTAACATACGATGTCACTGTAAGTGAAGCTGCTACAGCTACAGTTCAA
Organism: Acetobacterium wieringae; assembly: GCF_026646375.1. Classification (GTDB taxonomy): domain Bacteria; phylum Bacillota; class Clostridia; order Eubacteriales; family Eubacteriaceae; genus Acetobacterium; species Acetobacterium wieringae_A. The sequence goes on along the minus strand of NZ_JAIPPU010000002.1, from coordinate 216,540 downwards.
ATTGCTTCATCTGCAAATAATATTGCTGGAGCTGTAACAACAGATCTGACAACTGCTTCTGGCACAGCAAAAACTATTACATTCACCGTACAAAGTGGAGATGATGGCGCTGTTACTTTAGCAACAGGTTTATATGTACTGACTGATGCTGCTGGTAATACAACAACTTACACAGCAGGACAGCTTAATACATTAGCAACAGGTTCTGTAACTGCTGATACAACTGCACCGACATTTGTGAGTGCAACTGCAGATTCAGCAACGGCAGCAACTGTTACTTTCTCTGAAAATGTTGCAATTACTACACCAGTAGCAGGTTTATTTGCAGCTAATGTGGCCAATACCGCAGATAGTGCAGCACCTTCTGTTTCAGGCACTGATGTAATATTAACATTCCCAGCCGCAACATTTACGACTGGTACAGGTTCAGTATTAGATTATACTGCTTCAGGAACAGCTGCAAATAATGTAACAGACCTTGCTGGAAATCCAGTTGTATCATTCACGGATCAAACAATTACATCTAATTTCTAAGCATACGGTGCCTGTCACTTAACTTATTCAACTTAACTTATTGAGCTGGAAAGTTTAGAAACAGAGAATAGAGACGATTCGGGTTCTTCGGAACTCGGGTCGTCTTTTTATTGTAAGCGCTTAAATACAAGGTGCCACAAAAAATAAAAAAGAACCGGCGCTAGCAGTAACCAGTTCTGGATAAATCCATTTATTATTTGCATTCCACCTGTATCTGCTCTGACCAGGGCATCAGTTCTTCCAGTACCTCCGGATCATTCTGATAATCCGCATCCGGCATATAAAGCAGCAGGTGATTAAGATAAGTGTGAACATTCAGTCCATTGGCTTTGGCTGTTTCAACAAGGCTGTATATCGCAGCACTGGCAGAAGCTCCTTTGGGTGTATCTGAGAAGAGCCAGTTTTTTCGACCCACCGTGAAGGGGCGAATGCTGTTTTCGGCCAGATTGTTAGAAAGTGAAAAGCGACCGTCAAGGAGGTAGTTTTCCATGTAACGTTTCTGGTTCCGGGCATAGATCACGGCTTTACCGAGTGCGGAGCCCTGCAGAACATTCAAGCTATCAATCCAGCACCAAAAGGCCTCCAGAACCGGTTGTTCCAGTTCCAGACGCTTAAGATAACGTTCATCGGGAGTTAACCCGGAGAGCGTCTCTTCGATTTTAAAAGCCGGTTGCAGTAATCCCGGCCGATTTCAGCCGGGGTAGGTGGCTTGCTTTCAAGGCGTTTGCCCGTGGGTACGGCCTCCAGAGCACAAGGGGACGGTTCTATTGTGCACTTTGCTGGCTGAAAAATACTGAGCAATCTGTCTGGAAAAGTTTTCGCTGGTTGCTCCGGTTTCCAACTTTTGTCTGTTTCCAATCAGTTGCGCCAGTTTCCCAGCTTCTAATCTCACTGAAGAATTTGAATTCTCCAACCAGTCCGTAAGTGCCTCAAAAGATGACGTATAGTAAGTTTGAATTTAACCTGCTATACTGGAGACATCTTATTTGAGGCACTTTTTATAGTTATGGCTAAGTCTGCAACGATCAGGCAGATCCGAAGACCATGGCAGGTATTTTTCAAGCACTTCCGGCTGTTGCAGGTAGTCACTGTTGGGGATTTCAGTCACGAAACACAAGGGGACGGTTCTAATGTGCACTTTGCTGGCTGAAAAATATTGAGCAATCTGTCTGGAAAAGTTTTCGCTGGTGGCTGGTTTAGCACAAGGGGACGGTTCTATTGTGCACTTTGCTGGCTGAAAAATATTGAGGGTGTGACACGGGGACGTTTCTGTTGTCACATTAGTTGAAGAAGTTTGAGCGATCTGACTGAAAAATTTTGTAGTAGTTGCAGTGGCTTTGTGCTTTTGTCTGTTTCCAATGAGTTGAGCTAGTTTAGGATCATCCAAACTCACTTAAGAATCTGAATTCTCCAACTAGTCCACAGTGCCACAAATATTTTCTCCCCAAATTGCCGTCAGTGCCGACAGTTGTGTCAGGCGAATTTAAGTTGTGATCGTTCCGGACTCCAGAGCCAATCGATCTGACGAAAGCGCCATTCAATCCAGACAGGAGTGCCAGTCGATCCGATGTCAGAGCCACCCAATCCGGACTACAGTGCCAGTCGATCTGATGTCAGAGCCACCCAATTCGGACATGGTACCAATAGTTTCGGTGTCAGATTCCAATGATAGTTGTCACCATTGTCGGTACTGTCGGGAAAAACGAATCAAACTAATGTGATCATCACCGCTTCCCCAGAAAAACGTTCCAGATTTCCCCACAATCATCGGTTCCCTGAATCAAACTCCCATCTTAAATAGATATTATAATTTTGAAGATCATTGGCTTAAGTAGTCAATGGTCTTTAATACATTTTTGGAGGAAATCAGTATGAAACTAATGAATGAGACGATGATTCCATTGAGATGTCATTGCTATTCAAGGATTGAGGTGATAAAATAAAGAAAAGAAAAACATGTTTAAAGGTATCACCTTCATTGTAATAAGTTACTGGTTGAATATTTCGGCTGGAAAAACCAGGCTGTCCGGAGGTTCGTGTCTCCGAGTCCGGACAGTGGTTTCAAACGTTTCGGCATCGTGCCAATTGACTATTTAAGTGTTTTTTGAATCAATTCCGTAAATTTCCCGCATGGAGCGATCATGCTCCTTGTCGATATACTGAATTTCGATGCTGTGTGAATCGTGAACAATTCGATCAAGAATGGCATCGGCAACAGTGGCTTCAGGAAATTTGGTGTACCAGCCGAGTGGGGCGAACTGAGAGCAGAAAATTGTGGAAACCTTTTTATGACGGGCGTGGATAATCTCCAGTAAGTCCCTGGCTTCCGTTTCGGTCAGTTTGATCAGCAACCATTCATCAAGGATTAGGAGTGTGTATTTCTGATAGTGCCTGATCGCTTCTTTGAACTTGCCCTCACCCCTGGCTACCGCCAGTTCAGCCAGTAGTTCCGGCAGCCGAATGTATTTTGTGGCGTAGTAGTGTTTGCAGGCTTCCATTCCCAGAGCACAGGCAATGTAGGATTTACCGGTACCCGTTGCCCCGGCAATAATAATATTGTGTGCTTCCCGGATGTATTCACAGGTCATCAGGCGTTCAATCAGTTTTTTATTAAGCTTTCGTCCCGCCTGATAATTGATGTCATTCACATTTGCCTGGGATTGATCAAAACCAGCCTTTTTGATCAATCGCTGCAACCGGTTATTCTTGCGGCTGGTATATTCCCGATCAACCATCAGACCGAACCGGTCTTCAAACGGAATATCTGCCATAGATGAGTCATTCAATTGCAGTCGGAAGGCATCAGCCATTGCTGACAGATGCATTTCAACCAGCTTATTGAGGGTGGCTTCATTCGTCATGATGCTTACCTCCATAATAGCTGGGACCTCGGGTGTAACCGTATTTATTTTCAGCCGATGATTCCGGATTCTGCTCTGGTTGATCGGACAGTTTATCCTGACCAGTTGTGAGAATATTTTTCACACTCTTATAACTGGGATGAGGCGTATAGGACAAGGCCTTTTTACAGGCGGCTTCCAGACGGTTGACCGAATATTTATCAGCCAGCTTCAGCAAACCCATACAGGATTTATATCCCTGTTGTTCGACTTTGAAGGAAGCAAGAATGGATTTGACCGTCGTAACGGTATGGGGCCCGATTTTATGGGCCCATTCAATAAAGCGATCGCCATTCCACTCCAGGTATTTCTGATGATCCTCCGGCATATGTGCCTGAAGCGTACTGTACTGGTTGGTGCGGCCATAGAGGCGTTTGTGGGAGCAGATCCGCTGATTGTGGTAGAACACTTCGACAATTGATCGGGTCAGTCGCACATCCACTTCCTGTTTGATGTATTCATAAGGAACCGAGTAATGCATTTTGTCCACTGAAATATGAAATGACAAGTTTGACAAAATGTAAAGTTGACATGAAAACGGGCACTAATATGCGATCGTCTCCATGTGAACTTTACATTTTACAACCTTGTAAGATGTAAATCAGCAAAGTGATTTAAGCCATTGCATGAGATCCTCGTCTTTTTCCCATGCCGGTAATTGTGGATTGTGCAAAACAGTGTAGGCTGTTTCAAGAGCCTTCCGCTTTTGTTTAGTATCGCAACGGGCATAAATTTCGGTTGTCGCTATTTCGGAATGTCCCAGGTAATCACGGATATAGATAAGTGGGACGCCTGATTGCAGTAAATGCATTGCTTTGCTGTGCCTCAAGGAATGAGGCGAAACTTTTTCCGGCACCAACAGGGGCGCCTTATTTCTTGCACTGCAGACATATTTATCTAAAATATAAGCAATCCCAGCACGTGTGAGTTTGGATTTACTCCTGTTAGAAAACACTGGTTGATAATAATTCTCCGATGAAAGAAGGTGATTTTCATTTAAATACTGCTGAAGTAATTGAACCGTCGGCTTCATTAATGGAACAATTCGTTTTTTATTTCCCTTTCCAGTTAAACGAACAGTAGCCGGATTTTGGAGTCGCACATCACCGACGATGAGGTCTGCAATTTCTTGTACTCTGGCCCCACTGTCATATAAAACGCTGAGCAGAACTAAATCTCGCCTTCCTGAAAAGGAACGGGTGTCAACAGCATCCAGAATAGCCTTTATACCATCAAGTGTTAAATATTCCATGATTTCTTCGGGACACTTTTTAGGCTGTATGGATAAAATTTGTTGGGATATGTGCATGTAATCTGGGGTCTGTGTTTGGATATATTGAAAAAATGCTTTGATCCCCGAAAGACGGATATTTCGGGTCGATATGCTACATTTTCTCACAATCTCAATCCAATTGAGAAAATCAAGGATTAGTTCAACTCCAAGATCGGAAATAACAACTTTAGTTGCATCCATCTTTTTTTCAACTTTAAGAAATTGAAAAAGAAGAATAAATGTATCTCTTCTCGATGCGATGGTATTGGAACTCAGTCCTTTTGTACCGGTTAGATAAACCGTCAGGTACTGACTGATATATTTTGCTAAATCAGTCGGCTTCATTTGTTCACCACTGGAATCACAAATGAGCAGACACTGTTAACGGCCTCCATTACAGCAGGATAAACTTCAGCTGTCATTTTGAGGTATTGACTGGTTGCTGCAATGGATTCATGTCCCAGATACACCGATAATATTGGAAGGACAGCATTGAGATCAACGTCATCCGCAACCGATTTCTGTAAAGTATGACAACAAAATGTATGCCGGATATCATGAATTCTTGGACCATTTCCTCGTCCAGCATGTGGAATACCCGCCTGTTGAAGAAGCTCACGAAATCGATAGTAAATAGCGTGGTGAGAATATGGTTCTCGGGCAATACCAATAAAAAGATAGTCATTAGGAAGATACAGCGGATGCAACATTTCACAGTATTGCTCAAGCACGTTTCTCATACTCGGCGAAAGGGGGATCAATCGATCCTTATCAAACTTAGCATGCTCAATGCGAAGAATACCGTTAACGAGATCCACATGTGCTAACTGAAGTTTCAAGGCCTCATTGATTCGCAGTCCTGTACAGTAAAGGAGTCTGACAAGAATCGGCATAACAAGGTGCATGGTTGATCTGCGATGGGGATAGATTTTGTCGCTACATGAAATAATTGCAGAAATTTCTTGATGCGTAAAAACATAAGCAACATATTTTGATCTTCGACTTCGTTTATTATCGATATGGATCGGAACGTACGCATCATAACCAAGAGAACCAAGATACAAAGCGAATTGGCGGAGACAGGATATCCGTTGTTCTGTGCAATTACGTTGATTCTCAAAGGGTTTCTTATTACACCATGCTTCGGCTAAATTTTTAGACAAGACCGGGTCTGTGATTCCTTGGCTCAGGGTGAATTCAGAAAATTGCTTTAAGTAATGACTTTCCTTTTCATATTTAAAGCCTGTATTTCGTTTGAATTGTACGAATTCGTTGAGAAGATCAGAAAAAGGACCACTAAAATAGTTTTTCATAACAGGAAACCTCCCATCCAGACATTTCCAAGTGGGGGGACTTCAAGCGAACATTGTCGCAGATGACTGACATCAACTTTTAGATAAATCTTTGTGGTATCCGTACAGGTATGTGTTAATGTCTCTGAAATTATCGGCAAAGGTGTATTATGTGCCAGCATTTCAGTTGCAAGACTGGCTCTTAATGCATGGGGTCCATGCCGCTTTCCAGATGGAATGATGATGCCGGCATTACGCATTGCCTGAGTAACAATCGTATGTAGACCGCTTGGTTGTAGCTCTCTAAACGGTTTTTGCAATCGTACAAATATGTGTTTATCCGTTGTTTCTGGACGGCTATGTTGGAGATAATCAATAATGGCATGTCCAACCTCGCTAATTAAAGGTAATACTGCCGACTTCTGATTTTTTTTGGCGATGAAAGAGATCGTGTTCGCTTGCCAGTCGATGTTTTCAAACTTTAACGAACAGATGTCTGAAGCCCGCATTCCAAGGCGAACAGCCAACAATACCATCGCATAGTCTCTTATTCCTTTAGGGTTAGTGCGGTTAAAATGGGTCAACATCGATTCGATTTCATCTGGGGTATAAACAGAAGGAATTCCATCCGTTTTGGGTTTTACTTTTGGCACAAACTTTGAAAGATCCGTTTTTTGGACACCCGTTTTATACAGGTAACGCATTAACAACCTTATGGTTGAAGCAAAACCCTTTAGTGTCGGCAGATGTCCTTCAACAGAAAGATATTTTACAAATCCTACCAGATGCGCACTGTTAAGATCAGTCAGGGATCGAAGATCCAGAGCATCCAGGTAAACAGATAACCTGTTGAGGCAGCAAATGTCCCTGTTTAGAGTAGATAATGAAAAATCCTGCTGTTTTCTGAATTCCACAAAATCAAGTAATTCTGTTTTGTAATGGCATGAAAACCGACAAAGTGAATAGGATTTTGGCAATGTAACAACATCATGCATCAGACAATTAGACAAAATGTGAATCGCCCGTCTCCGGCGTTTGTTAATTGCAGAAAGCTTAGCAAAAGTTTTATCGGTTTCAATCGCATAACGTTCACGCAGAAAAGCGTTCCCAATTGTTTCAGAATAGGCTTGATTCGTGACACTAAGATAATGCTTCAACCCAGTCCATGTATAGGAAAGATGTTTTACATAATCTTGAGTGCACCCATTATCCAACAGTGCTTCACTTGCATAATCAATTAATTCATTAATCGACATGTTCATTTTTTCACCTCATGCTTAAAATTTGGCAGTAGCCTCTTTAAGTATGAGATTAAATGTAAAGACAAACAACGAGAAATTCCCATTTAACTAAGAAAAATCGTCACAACTTTACATTTTGTCAAACTTGTCATTTCATATTAAATGTGAAGCTTCACATTTAATATGATAATTGAACTGTACCGTGGCTTTTTTCCATTGCGACAATTCATAAGGGGCAGGTGGCAATGGCGTAAGAAAAGGCTTTTCATCAGCAAGGTAAACACTGTGCCGACTGCCATCCTTTTTTTGAAAGGGCTTGTGATTGAGCTTTTCCAGCTGAATCTGGATTTCACGATTCAGTTCCTCAAGCGCAAAGAATTTCTCGTTGCGGATGGCCGCTGTAATCCAGTTGGTTACAACATTGACTGAACCCTCGACACCAGGTTTGTCTTTGGGCGCCTTCACTCGTGCCGGTAACACGGCGGTATCGTAGTATTCCGCCATTTCATAATAGGTTTTATTGATTTTTGGCGTATACCAGTCGTTTGTTTTATCAACGCCGGTCTTGAGATTATCAGGTATCAGCATGGTTGTGCTGCCGCCAAAGTATTGATACATATGGATATGGGCGGTAATCCAGCTTTCCAGTTCATTTTGAGAAAGGCTTCCACATAGGCATAGAGACTGTAATTCAGAACCCCGACAAAAATATGGCAGGGGATCATTTCACCGGTATCGGTATCAATGATGTAAGCCAGCTTTCCAGCCCAGTCCACTTCGATTTGCTCGCCGGGCTTGCGGGGAATGTGCATGGTTGCCCGTTTCTTGTCGCTGTACTTCTGATAATGGTGACAGAATTGCGTATACATCAGTGGGATATCTCTATTCTGTCGACAGCTTTCACAGTATTCATTCCAGAGAAGTTTTAGCGTTACCCCACTGCGCAGCATTTCCTTATCGATGTAATCATAGTCCGGAAACTTGCGGTCCGATTTTGGCACGGATTTATCAGGAAACAATAATTTTTCCAGATCTGCATCCGTTGTTTCGGCCGGTAACGGCCAGATGATGTTGCAGGCTTTGGCTCGATTAACAACATCCCGAACTGTTTTTCTGGCACAGCCACAGCTACTGGCAATACCAGTCTGGTTGATGCCAAGGTTGAACAACCTTAGAATTTCACGGTATTTGGTCATGAGAATGACCTCCTAAAATGGATTTACATCAGTTAACTGATGCATATATCCCTTATACCCTGATTGAAACCTGACCGGAACGGTTGAAACGAAAACCCGGAAGCGTTGGCACGAAACACCGAATCGACTGGCACGAATATCCGGTTCAGTTGGAAGATTCGACCGAAATACTCAACTGGTTATGTTCGTGTGTTGTCAATTCGAAAAAAAATGAAAAAATAGTAGTGAACGTGAAAGGACAATAATAATGCCGACAATTAGTATGTTTTATGGAATTATCATTCGGATGTTTTGTGCGCCAGAAGAACATAATCCGCCACATTTTCATGCGTATTATGGGGAATACAAGGCCATTATTGACATTAAAACTTGTGAATTAAAAGAAGGCAATTTGCCAAAGAAACAGCTTAAGCTTGTTTTAGCATGGGCTGAGCTAAGACAGGAAGAACTACTTGCAGATTGGATGCTGGCAATGAATAGTGAGCTTCCATACAAAATTGATCCATTAAAATAGGAGGTCGAATAATGTATTTAGCAGTTATTGATGTAGAACCTTTAAATGATTATAAGTTACTCTTAACTTTTGAAAATGGTGAAAAGAGAATATTCGATGTCAGTCCATATTTGGATAAGGGTATTTTTCAAGAGTTAAAGAATGAGGAGAAATTTAAGACCGTACGTGTTAGATTTGACAGTATTGAATGGTGCAATCAAGCGGATCTTGACCCAGAGTTTTTATTCGAAAAGAGCAAAGCATGTTAGAAGTAATTGACAAAGCTATTCCTCAAAAGCATTGTTGTAGCTGAATCATAGCACAAGGGGACGGTTCTATTGTGCACTTTGCTGGCTGAAAAATATTGAGCAAACTGTCTGGAAAAGATTTAGCTGGTGGCTCAGGTTTCCAGCTTTTGTCTGTTTCCAATTTGTTGGCCAGTTTTTGCCCAGCTAAACTCGCTGAAGAATTTGAATTCTCCAACCAGTCTATTTTTTTTCTCCGAATTGCCGTCAGTGCCGACAGTCGTGTCAGGCAAATTTTGTTCAAATGATTCCGGGCTACAGTGCCAGTCGATCTGATGTCAGAGCCACCCAATTCGGACATGGTACCAATAGTTTCGGTGTTAGTGTCCAATGATAGTTGTCACCATTGTCGGGACTGTCGGGAAAAAAGGATCAAACTAATGTGGCCATAACTGATTTTTCAGAAAATCGTTCTAGATTTCCCCACAATCATCGGTTCCCTGAATAAACCAACACTTCAAATACATATTATTACTTTGATGGTTGTGTCGAAAAATATAAATAACCAAAATATGTTGCAATGTTATAACTTAAGAGTTATAATTAAGTCATGATTGAAAGGTAATAAACGTGTATGTACAAAATAGAATTTTATTGTGACAAAAATGGTAAAGAGCCAGTGTTGCAGTATTTAGAAGAATTAGCAAGCAAAAATGACAAGGATAGCCGGATTAAACTGAATAAAATCAGAGACTACATGAAGATACTAAAAGAACATGGAACAAGAGCTGGTGAGCCTTATGACAAACACATAGAGGGTGAAATTTGGGAATTAAGACCATTAAGGGATCGCATTTAATTTATTGGTTGGGATGGAAATCGCTTTATTCTCCTACATTATTTCATGAAGAAGGTACAGAAAACGCCTAAACGAGAAATTGAACAAGCGAAACGGAATATGAAAGATTTTGTTGAAAGAGTATTGAAAATGAGTAAAACAAAAGTAAGTCCCATTGGATCAAGCTGGGATGAATTTGAGAAAAGAACATTCACCCCGCAAGAAATAATGGAATCTGATTTGAGAGTAGCATTAATAAGCGAATTAATTCGCGCCAGAAATGATCAGGGAATCACTCAAAAGCAGTTGGAAGAAGCCAGTGGTGTTAAGCAACCCGTCATTGCCAGAATGGAAAAAGGCACAACTGATCCCCAATTAATGACCATTTTAAAAATACTAAGACCACTTGGCAAAACTCTGGCTATTGTGCCAATTGAAGAAAAACACCCTCGAAACATTCGTTTGAGAACATTTAAAAAAGGCAGCACATTCAGGCAAAAACCCATGAGATAAGTACAAATAGCACAAAGGGACGGTTCTATTGTAAATTGAAGGTGAGTGAGAATTGGATATGCCGAGAAAAGCACGAACGAGAAGTAGCACTGGGATCTATCATATAATCATGAGAGGAATCAACCGCCAAATTATTTTTGAAGATACAGAAGACTATATTCAATTCTTGGAGTCGCTAACTAGACAAAAAGAGACGAGTGGAATTGAAATTTATGCTTATTGTTTAATGAGCAATCATGTTCATTTGCTAATAAAAGAAGGCAATGAGGATTTGGGAACGGTATTTAAACGAATCGGATCTAGTTATGTTTATTGGTATAACTTGAAATATAATCGGCGAGGACACTTGTTTCAGGATCGGTATAAAAGTGAAGCCGTAGAAGATGATGGCTATTTTTTAACAGTAATTCGTTACATTCATCACAACCCCTTGAAAGCAGGTATTACAAAAGAGCTATCAGAGTATCGCTGGTGCAGTTATAACGAATACACAAACAGAAAAAATATTTGTAATGTTGAAACAGGGCTTGGAATATTTTCCAATGATAGTCAAAAGGCAATCGGTTTATTTAAAGAATTTAGCGCTGATAAAATTGATACCCACGTTTTAGAATATGATGATTACATTAGATGGAATGATTCGGAAGCAAAAGCGTTTATCAAAGATATTGCTTCTGTACAAAATCCGATTGAAATACAGAGCTTTAATAAGGAATTGCGCAACGATTTAATCAGGATATGCAAACAACAAGGGTTATCCATCAGGCAGATTGAACGCTTGACAGGGATTAGCTTTGGTGTTATCCGAAAATTATAACAAAACAACGGCTCCTAGAGACATACTCAAATTACTTGAGAAAAATGGATGGGTCGAAGAACGAATCAAAGGGAGCCATCATGTCATGAAGAAAAATGGTAAAACCGAGATTATCCCTGTTCATGGAAAAGACGTCCCAACTGGCTTACTAAAAACAATTCTCAAAAGGACAGGGCTGAAATAGCCTTGTCACCAATACCAAGGAGGTAATTAAAATGTTAAGTGCATACCCAGCGATTTTTCATGAAGAAGATGGTGCCTATTGGGTAGAGTTTCCAGATCTTCCTGGTTGCCAGACTGTTGGCGAAAGTATTGGTGAAGTGATGGAAGAAGCCCAGGAAGCTTTAGGGTTGTATCTGGCATCATTAATCGAAGATGAAGAAGAGATTAAGCCAGCTTCTGATATTAAAAGTATCGTTGCTGAAGATGATTCATTCACAAGTCTCGTCGCCTGTGATATAACTCAAGATGTAAAATCTGCTAGAGCTATGAAAAAGACCTTAACCATCCCCGATTGGCTCAATAACATGGCTGAAAAGAACAGCATTAATTTTTCTCAAACACTACAAAAAGCACTTATGGAAAAACTGCATATTGCATAGATGTTCTAGTTGATTAAATAGTAGATAAAGTAGGGTTAAAAGAGGTGTTAAATGGATTTAGCAAAAGTTATGTCAGATGGTCAAATCACCATTCCAATTAATATTCGAAAAAAAATGAATCTCAAAGAAGGTGACAAGGTGGCTTTCATTGAAAAAGACGGTTATATCGTGTTAGCTGATTCTGTCATGCTGGCTCTCGAACAAGTTCAGAATGCTTTTCAGGGAGAAGGGGAACGGCTTAATCTAAAAACAGAAGAAAACGTTGTGAATTTGGTTAAAGAAATCCGCGGAGAACGTCTTGAGGAAAATAAGAAAAATAAATTTGAGAAGAATTATCAGTATATTGACGGAATCCTAAAAAAATTAGACATTGAACTGATGTATCCAATAAAAAACAATTCTATTACAATATCTACTGGGAATGATCGACAAGTTCATATGATTCGCCTTGCTAGGCCACAGTTTTTGGCTCTCGCAAAACGTGCGGTAATGATAGAAATGAATGATTTTATTTGGCAGATGTCATTATTAAATTTGCATAAGAAGTTATTATTTTCGAAAATGTTTGTGACTCTTGAAGATATTTTTGGTCCAAATGATGAACAGGGGATTGGAGATGGCTATAAGTGCTCTTTTTGCTTTCATTTTTTACTGAGATTTTCTGATGAAAAAGAAAATCTTGGATATCTGATGATTGTTCACGATCTCAGAGGTGCTATAGATTATGAACTTGCAAAAATTATACCAATAAATGAAAATCTTGATAGAAGTAAGTGTTACAGTCCCTTTGAAGATTTCACAAAAGAAGAAATAAAATATATGATCAAAAATTGTTATGGATATCTCGAAGGCTGGTTTGAAGGTTATCTTGAACGTAAATACGATAGCTTTTTTTATAAAACTGTTGGTAGCGATTTAATAGTTTACGGATACAAAGATGGAAAATTTTTTGATAAAAGTTTTGACGATCAGGATGAATATAATGAGTTCATCAAGTTGATTTCAACTTCATATGAGGTGGAAAATGAAGGAAGTGAAAGAGTGGATTGAAACATTTGAGGATCGTGAGAACTGGAAACAGTTTTTATTGAGTCATTCTAAAGAAAATCTTTCGGAACTGATAATTGACAGAATGTTAAAAGATTTTAGCTTCAGAAGAGAAGTTCATTTGAAATTGGTGAAGAGACAACTTTCTGTAGAAGAGTCAATTGATGATTATAAAGAAAGCGTCACATGCGAAATTAGCAGGAAGATTCCCGATGTAGATTATTTAGTATTGCTCAGCAGTAAATTATTGGAGCATTCAGAAAATACAAACAGTCTCCTGGAAAAGTTGTATTTATATGTGGCTATAATTACAAGCCTAGATTTTGCTATTGATAGTGGGGCAGGTTATAAAAATGAGGACGAATACTTGCTTTTCGAAGTAATGGATAAAAGTCGTGATTTTATGCTGCATGCCATTGAGAATCAGTATCATGAATTGACAACAGGGCAACTAGCGATAGTATCAAATTATCTGAAAAAAGAATCTGAAAGATATCACCCAATTGACTTAGAAAACCGTATCAAAACAGCGTTTAAGAAAATGGATTCTATTTAGCTTTGAGATGGTGCATAATGATAGTAAAGTAATTTTGAATAACAAATTTTTCAAAGGCAGGCGAGAACATGACCAATGAGACATTTCAACAGGCAGTCTTGGAAAAACTGAATCTATTAGAAACGGATAATACATAAGGAAACGAGTTGTAGCATTCGGCAATTGAGTAGGGTGCTGGGAATCGGGAAACGAATAATCGAAAATACGATAAAAGAACAATAAGTAAGAATTTTATCACAGTTTCTTACTTTGGTTGGTTTAGAAACAGTGAATAGAGACGATTCGGGTTCTTCGGGACTCGGGTCGTCTTTTTAAGTTCTTGAAGTGGCTGGAAAATATGGGGGAATCTTTTCTCTCCAAATTGATTTAGCGTTTACAGCCGTGACAGGAGCGTTCCGGACTATAGTGCCACCCGATCTAACCAGCCAATTGCGACGCAGGTGCCAATGGTATCTGTGTTAGAATTTCAATATTTAAGAGTCTGTCAAACTTAGATTGCAAAAAAGGGCATTAAGGTGTAAAATTCTAAGGAGGAGCTAACATGAAGAGAAACATAAAACAAATATAAACGGAGGTACAATGTGAAAAAACTAAGGATAGGTATTATCGTAGGTATGTGCATGATGATCATGGGCTTGCCAACCGGTGTCTTTGCCGAAGAAACAGATACAACATCAGACATGGCTTTTGGTGTGGCTTACCGTACTCATATTGAAAACGAGGGCTGGACTCAGGGCTGGATGCACGACGGCAGCCTTTCTGGTTCAGAAGGCAAAGGTCTTCGTTTAGAAGGAATTGAGATTGAATTATCGGGAGATGTGCCGGATGGTTTAGGAATACAATACCAGACTCATATTCAGAACAAGGGCTGGTTCCAGGGTTGGGTGTCAAACGGTGATCTGGCCGGTTCTGTGGGAGAGGGTCTGCGGCTGGAAGCCATTGAAATCAAACTGACCGGCACAGATGCTGCGGATTATTCAGTCAAATATCGTACACATATTCAAAATCAAGGCTGGGCTCAGGGTTGGGTAGCCGATGGCGCTTTGTCTGGATCAGAAGGTAAGGGTCTGAGGCTGGAAGCCATTGAAATTCAAATTGTTGAAACCCCAGTGAAAATCGCATTTGATGCCTATCAGGCGGCTTTGGCAAATGTTAATGAAGCAGATTATACCAGTGCTTCCTGGACGGTGTATCAGGTTGTGGTGAATGCTAATGTTGTAACAAAAGCGGATATAGCCAATAAAATTACTGAAGCAACAATGGCCATTGAAAAAGCACAGCTGAGCCTGGTCAAAAAAGCAGACCTGACCATTTATAATGACGTGCTGGAAAGCGCTAAAGAAGCCGACTATTCGGCAGAATCCTGGGCGATCTATCAAGCTGTGGTAGAAGCCAATGTGGTAACCGAAGAAAACACCCAGGCCGAAGTGGATGCAGCGACTATTGCAATCATTAAAGCTCAGAAAAATCTGTTCAAACTGGCAGATTTAACAAACTATGAAGCTGCTTTGGCAGCCGTGACCCAGGATATGGTCAAGTCGGGTTGGACGGCATATAAGGCTGTGGTGGATGCCAATGTGGTTACAAACATGAATACCCAGACCGAAGTCGACGCCGCAACAGCTAAAATTTTGGCAGCGCAGAAGAGTCTGGTGCTTTATTCTGATTTAACAAATTTCAATAAAGCAATTGCTTTATATGTTCAGTATGGTCCAGATGCGGCTAATGCGCCATATACGTCGAGTACCTGGAATAGCTATACAGAAAAGTGTGAGAGCTACGGTACACTGACAGACGGTCAATGGGTATATGATGTGATTACCAAAGAAACGGCACAAGCGACGATTGATGCGGCGACGGTTGACATAAACAGCTATATTACAAAACTGATTGCAACTGCCGATCTGACGGCGTTTAATGCCGCCAAGAATATTAAAATCAGTGATGGCCCGTATACCACGGCTTCTTTTACAGCCTATAACAATAACAGCCAGGTCAAGGCTATTGTGGAAATTGCTGCCGATACCCTAAAAGGGTATGCTCAAAGTGTAGTGGACAGTTATACTGCAACTCTGATTGCCCTGCAGCAGTCGATTCTGGTTAAAGGCTCGGATCTGACTGCTTATAATGCGGCACTGACGGCAGTATCTCAGGGGAATTATACAGCGGCTTCCTGGTCGGCCTATCAAACAGTGGTGACGGCAAATGTGGTGACCCCCGATAATATCCAGTCAGCGGTCGATGCAGCAACAGCAAAAATTTTAGCGGCTCAAAACAATCTGGTTTATACCGGTGCTTATGTGATCAGCAAAGCCAAGATCAATTCAACTAATTTTGGGGTGCGCAAGGTTGGAGATAATATTCTGACCCGGGCGGCTGATATGATTACCGCAGCGGGAATCGATAAAACCGATTATACCATCACCTTTAACCGGATTGACAGCGGTACCGCAGTGATTAATCCGACCACGGGTTTAATCACCGATGAAGGCAATACGGTGGCAACGGTCACCTTTACAATCACTCCCCTTGATGGCGGTGCAGCTGGGACAACGGCCAATTTGGATATCTTTATTAATCCATAAAAAACTAAACAAAATTGAATGTATAACTTATTTGTGCAATTGCTGAGGATGAAACAGCAATTGCACTTTTATTTTTATGAGAAAAAATACTAATAAATTGATTAAAAATGTCGATAATACATTCATGTACCATGAATATGTGCTATAATCAAAATAAACGCTTGCAATGCAAATATAAAAAGTTTTAAGGGGGAAAAAGGGATGATAAAACGGATCAATCGATGGCTGAGTATAATGCTGGTATTTATGATGGTATTGACATCAATGCCGCTTAATCTATTGGCAGAAGATGTGTCCATGAAAGTGGCGGCTCAAGAGATTTTCACCTGGACAGAGGTTGATGGTGGAGTTGAGATCACAGGCTATGATATAGGTAGTGGTGGAGCCGCTGTTGAAATTCCGGATACATTGGCCGGAAAAAAAGTCGTGGGCATTGGTAGCGATGTTTTTAAAGACCAGGTGATCACCAGCGTAGAATTTTCCAATAATCTGCTATATCTCAAAGAGGGGGCCTTCAACAATTGTGACGACCTGATGGAAATTGAACTGCCGACTTCCATGACCGATATTTATTCCAACTTAGGCAATCCGACCTTTGGAAATTGCGAAAAACTGGTGAAAGTCAGCATTCCCAAATCGGTAAAGATGTGGGGCTTTGGGATGTTTGCAGGCAGTCCGGTAGAAATATATGGCGTGAAAGATTCACCGGCTGATGACTATGCCTATGAAGCGGATCTCAATTTTCATGAGATTGAGTTTCTGACAGTGGATGATTTTCAAGTCTCACCGGCCAGTGAAATTGCTGTTGGCAATCCGATTACATTGACGGCAACTACGTCCGGAGGAGCCGGGGCAATCAGATACGATTATTTCTGGGATCGGATCAATATTGATAAAACGGAGTCCACCAATAACATTGCCAGCGATACGGCTTTGAGTTCAGTTGCTTTTACACCGGATACAGCTGGTACCTATACTTTTTATGTCAGAGCAAAAGATGAAAATGGCAAGACCGCTCAAAAGACGTATGAGAATATTATCGTGACCAATGAACCAGTGATTGCCGAAAATGGTTTTAAGGCCAGCAAGGCTTCGCCCCAATATTATGACAGTGAAATCCTACTGACGGTCGACACAGTTGCCAATACCGGCAGTGGTACACTCAACTATCGCTTTTACTATACCACTGGTGAAGAAACCCAGGTACTGGATGATTCAGTACTCCCCCAAGCCACCTTTAGACCGGATACCCCGGGCCTTTATAATCTTTATGTGGAAGTGACTGATCAGCAGGGACGGACGGCCAAAAGTGAGATTCTAAACTATAGCATTGTGGATGATCTGGCCATTAAATCATTTACGGCGTCACCGGATAATTCCCAGACCCATCCCATTGGCACGACCATTCTTCTGAATGCCGAAGGTTCCGGTGGGAAAACGGCCTACCAGTATCGTTTTTTTGCGATCTTTGAAGATGGCGGAGAAATACCAATTCAGGATTTTTCAACGGCAGCGACAGCCAGTTTTACCCCACTCAAGGCCGGCATTTATGATCTTTACCTGGAAATAAAAAATGGCAGTGGCAAAATTGTTTCCGAGATTGCTCCCGAAACACCGGCGATCATCGAAAACATGATAATTACTCCGGTTGTTACATTAACAGCAGCCAAAGATGATGGCAGCCCGGCCTATCCTGAGGATCAAGTCAGCCTGAATGCCAGTGTCTCCGGTATCAAGGACACCTATACCTATTCCTATGCCTATTCGCTTGATGAAGGGAAGACCAGGACCCCGATTGAAACCGGGATAGCGGAGACGGTCACCGATTTTCTTTTGCCTTCAGCCGGAAACTACCGCTTCTATGTCGATGTTATTGAAAATGGTGAAGTGGTGGCCCAGGCTGTATCGGATAATTATCCGGTACTGACCAGACCGTCAGCAACTCTGAAGTCAGACAAGGTATCGCCTCAAAACCGTAATACAACCGTAAAATTTACTGCCTCAGCCAGTGGTGGTAAGGGTCCTTATACTTATCAGTTTGCCTGTGACCGCGACGGTGAAGACATTTATCAGGGCGAGGCTGTGGCAACAAACACCGTGAGTCTGCCACTCAACGAAGCCGGGGAATACACCATCAAGGTGATCGCCCGGGATGCCAATGGCAAAGAAGCGGAGCAGGCAACTTTGGTTTATGAGATCCGCGATAATCCCCTGGCCCAGATAACAACCAATCCTGATCAAGAATTAACCCACTATGTCGGGGATGAAGTCATCCTCCAGGCGGATGTAGACGGCGGAACGGCTCCCTTTAAATATCGGTTTTATTATAAATTGGGCTCCAAGACGGTGGAATTGTCCGATCCCGATGTCAATGACAAGGAGGCATCGATCAGCTTTACCCCAACGATTGCCGGTAATTATAGCTTTATGGTTGAAGTGACCGATGATAACGGTTTAAAAACAACCGCAACGCAAACCGGCTACAAGGTTCTGGCAGCTGTGGCCACCAAAAGCTTTGTGACCGATAAACCATCTGGCCAGAATGTAAATACCCCAATCAAGCTGACAGCCAATGGCAGCGGTGGTAAAACACCCTATACTTACAAGTTCACCTATCAATTAAATGATGGCGGTCCGGTTGATGTCGATGAGAATGCATCGTCAACCACCAATACCGTATTATTTGAGCCAACCCAGGTGGGTACCTATACCTTAAATGTTGAAATAACCGATGATAATGGCAAGGGCCAAACCACCACCAAGACCATTGAAAATTACAAAATCGTCAACGGCCCGGTGATTGACAAAATCAGTGCCGTTAATAAAGCTGACCCGGAAACAGCAATTTACGTCAACGATCCCATTCTGATTACGGCAGCACTTAAGGATGGAACCGGAACCGGACCAATTCAATATCATTTTACCATTAAAAATGGCACGAAAGTCGTTAAGAGCGTGACACAGACTGATGTTAACAGCTTGGAGTTTACTCCGCAAACAGCCGGCACCTACAGTGTGACAATCGATGTGATTGATAATGATGGGCTGAAAGCGACCCAAATCCTGAAAAATGTGGTGGTGTTAAAAACACTGATGGCTGGGCTGAAAACGGACAAAGCTTCGGGAACGTCGATAAACAGTGCCATTAAGCTGTCGGCGACAGCAACCGGAGGGAAATCCCCCTATACCTATACCTATGAATGGGAGGATGCTTCGGGAAGTATAGGAAGCATCCCGGCAGAGCTGACCGCAAAAACAGCAGCGCTTACTTTTTACACCCCTGAAGATGTGGGCCTATATACCTTGCGGGTGATAGTAACCGATGCTAATGGAAAACAGGCTGTTTCGGAGATAGCCGGGTATCAGATCAAGAACCCGCCCATTATTGATGATTTCACGGTGCTGCCAGAGAAGGGCACAGCGGTTTATCCGGGTGAAGATATTTCACTAACAGCAGAAGTTCAGGAAAATTCTGGTCAAGCGCTGCTAAGCTATGCCTTCTATGTCAATGGCAGTAAGGAGAAGATTGTCGATGACGACAGTGATCCGACCACGGTGGTATATAAACCCTTATCGGGCGGCACCTATACCTTTGAAGTGGTAGTTTCGGATGGAGTCAGCAGTGTCAGCAAAAAAATAACCAGCTATAAGGTCAATACCGGACTGGAAGTGACCAGTCTTAAAGCCAGTAAAACCGATGGGGTGATCATTGGCGATACGATTCAGTTAACCGCGGCCGGCAAAGGCGGGGTTGCACCCTATACATATCAGTTTTCCTATGAAATTAAAGATGATGAGGAAAATGTAATCAAAGCAGAAACCGATATTTCGCCGGTGGACAATAAACTAAAAACCATTAGTTTTGATAAATTTGATCAAGTTGGCAATTATACTTTTTATGTCGAAATCACTGATAAAAATGGTATGGTCAGCTTAAACTCGGTTGAAAAGCATCTGGCAGTAACGGTAACAGACCCACCAATAATTACCGGTTTGGTGATAACCGATCCTGATGAAGAGGAAGAATTGAACAGTTCCTATGAAAAAGAAGAAATTAAATTAATCGCCAACAAAAAACCGGAGGCTGGTGGTGAGAATTTGACCTATAGTTTTTCCTACAAGGTCGGTTCAAAATCAGAGACCATCGATGCCGCCGATGTAACGGAGAATGTGGCCAGCTTCACACCGCCCGTCGCTGGGACCTACACCTTTTATGTCAGTGCCAGGGATGAGAATACTGGCTTGACCAGTGCCACCTATACCCGCAGTAAATTTGTGGTGCTAAAAACCTTCGGCGTTAAAAGCCTGAAAACCAGCAAACCCACTGGTCAGGATATCAATACCGAAATTAAACTGACAGCCACCCCGGATGGTGGACAGGCGCCGTTTACCTATGCTTTTTACCAGAAACTGCGAGAAGATAAATTGGATACAATCGATGAAACTGATTATGCGGCATGTCTGATCCCGAGCGATAAAACAAAGAATTATGCTACCTTTAAACCGGCAAGCGCAGGAACCTATATTCTGCTGGTGGCGATTACTGATGCCAAAGGCAATACTGCCACCGAAAGCATCGATTTTGATATCAACAATCCCCCGGTGGTGACTTTAACAACCGATCAAACCGGTCAACCGGTCTATGTCAAGGATACCGTTGAACTGACAGCCACGGTGGCTTCTGATACCGGTATTGGGGACTTGGACTATCGCTTCTACTGGACCCGGGGCGCCGAGAAAGGCGATCTGGACACCACATCAGAAGAGGACCGGGTGGCTCAAGCGGAGTTCATTCCGGAAGAGGCCGGTACCTATAACCTCTTTGTGGAGGTAACCGATGAAAAAAATGTGAGCAAAACAGCGAAAATCAGCAGCTTTAAGGTGCTGGGAGATGTCAGTGTCAAAAGTCTGGTGGTAGATAAGAAAACACCTCAGAATATCGGTACATTAATTAAGCTGACGGCCACCGGAACGGGTGGCAAGACCCCTTATAAGTATCAGTTTTATTATCAGCGGGACAGTTTAAATGATGAAGATGATGTGGCAGATTGGGAAAAAATTGGTTCATCCACCACATCCAAGACTGTCAGCTATCGGCCCATGAAACCCGGCCTCTATAGCTTTAAGGTGGAGATTACCGATGCCAACAAGATTGTCAGTAGCTCTGACGAAGAAACAGCCCTACTGAGTGATTATCTGGTGGTCGATCCACCGGTTATCCGGAGCTTCACCGTGTCGCCGACCGGAAAACAATATGAAGACGTACCGGTTACCCTGACCACCACCGTTGCTGGCGGCAGCGGAGTGTTTGACTATGAATTCTATTATCAGCTGGAGAAAGAAGAACGCCAGCCCATCACTGAAGAAGATGATGAGACGCCCGGTACCATCAGTTTTAAACCGGAAGAAGCCGGTACCTATAAGTTTTTTGTCGTGGTAACGGATAACGAGAATGGAGAGGAAGATTCCATTTCTGTTGAAAAAACCATTAATCGTTATACGGTAGTCAAAACGGCCGCGGTCAAAGACTTTACTATCAATAAAACCAGCATGGCATTAGGCAGCAGCGACCGGCTTTCAGCTACCGGACAGGAGGGGATCAGACCCTATTATTATCAGTTCTCCATGAAAAAAGAAGGTGACAGCGAAGAGACGATTATTCGGGCCTTCTCGACAACCTATTACTATTCCTATAAACCATCAACAGCGGGTACTTATACCTTCTATGTGGACATTAAAGATAGCAAAAATGAAACAATTTCTAGAAGTGAAATACAGAATAGTCTTGTGGTAGATTAATAATAGAATAGCCGATGGAATTAAAATTGAGCTCTTTACTGGCTGATGCTGGTAGGGGGCTCATTTCTTTAAGAAAAGCCGTTTTGATTTGAAAATTTGCGGGATTCATTAAAGAATTTTTCTCTTTTGACGATAACATCATCGTGAGAGTATGATATAATTAATTAAAAAAATTTCATTTGGATTTGATGATCGATCAATGATCGATGATATAAGCAATTTAGGACAGATCGTGAAAAATTAAAGGAGGTCTTGTCATGGCAATGAAAAAACGGACAGCGTCGATGTTATCGGCTGTTTTGCTGACTTCGGTGCTTTTTTCGCCGACAGTATGGGCTGAAGGCGCTCAGGCAACAATTGTTACCGAACCGGGAGTTCAGTATAAAACTCATATTCAGGATTATGGCTGGGAAACCACTTGGAAAAGTAATGGCGCTTTGTCAGGTACCGTCGGAGAATCCAAGCGACTGGAAGCCTTACTGGTGGGATTAACGGGCTCGCTACCGGCAGGCGCAAGCATTCAGACTTATGTTCATGTGCAGAACAGGGGCGATTTGGGTCCGTTTGCCATGGGCAATGAAGCCGGAACCAGCGGCCAGGGTCTGCGTCTTGAAAGTATTCGGCTGGTACTCAACAATATGCCGGGCTATCGTCTTTTATACAATGTTCAGGTTCAGAACCGGGGCTGGTTAAAGGATGTTAACAACTCCGATACCTGGTTTAAGAGTGGTGAAACCGCCGGAACATCAGGGCAAGGCTTAAGACTTGAGGGACTCCGAATTAAAATTGTCGAAGTGAATGAGGAGTACGAAACCTATCTTGCGACGCTGAATGCAGTTAATCCCTATTCATATACCAGCGAATCCTGGGCTGATTATCAGGAAATTGTCGATGCCAATGTAATGACAAAGAATAACAGTAAGGAAGAAATTAAACAAGCCATTGCCAACATTACAGCAGCGCAGAAAGATCTGGTGCTGGCAAAGAATTTAACTGCCTATAATGCAGCACTTGCCTCTGTACAGGAAGTGAATTATACCCCGGATACTTGGTCGGTGTATCAGGATGTGGTGGCTGAAAATGTGGTTACGAAGGATGATTCCCAGGCTGATATCAATACTGCTCTAAAAAATATTCTGGAAGCTCAGAAAAAACTGCAGTGGAAGGTTAATCTAACCGAGTATCAGGCAACCTTGGATGCTGTTCGGGAGGAAGACTATACAGCAGAGTCATGGTTAGCTTATCAGAGCGTTGTCTCATCCTATGCCATGACCGAAAACAATACCCAACCGGAAGTCGATGCGGCGGTTAAAAAAATAGATGAAGCCCAGAAAAAAATGGTCAAAAAGTTTGATTTTACCGCTTACAATGCGCTTCTCAACGCAGTAAAAGAAGAAGACTATATTGAAACTACTTGGGCGATTTATCAGGATGTGGTCGATGCCAATTTTGTGGATGAAACCTATACCCAAAGCGATATAGAAAAAGCCATTAAAAATATTGAAGCAGCCCAAAGCAAGTTGGTGAAAAAAGCTGATTTAACCTATTATCAGGCGGTATTGGATGCAGTTAACAAAGAAGACTATACGACGGTGTCCTGGAGTGCCTATCAGAAAGAGGTTCGTTCAGTGGTAGTGAATGCCATGAGCAAACCGGAGGTTATCGATGCGGCTGTTCTTAAAATTTTGTCAGCGCAAATGAATCTGGTACCGGCTGGAGACATGCGTTATTACTATGCCGCCATCAATGCGGTGATTCGAACCGACTATACAACGGCTTCATGGGATGCCTACCAGAAAGTAGTGGCAGCCAATGTAGTCATTCCGGCTGATGGCCAGGAAGCCATTGATGCGGCGACCGAAAAAATCGAAGCGGCCCAGAAAAAGCTGGAGGGAGCGGCTGAAGATCTGGAAGAATACGAAGACTTGATCGGTCTTGATCAGGATAACTATACCTCAGCTTCATGGGCTACCTATCAAAAGGTAATTGACGCCAATTTTCTTAAACCGCAGGATGGCCAGGCTAAGATCAATGCCGCGGTGACAAAACTGCGGGCGGCCAGCCTGAAGCTGGTGGAAAGAGCCGGTGATTATACCGAGTATAACAAAGCCCTGAGATATAATCTCTATCTGGGAAAAGATCCAGATGATACGACGTCGACTAAAGCAATTGTTTTGATGGCGGAAAGTGATTACACCACATCAAGCTGGGCTACTTATCAGAAAGTTCTGGATGCCAACGTCATGGATCCTGACAAATCACAGACTCAGGTCAATACGGCAGTAGCTAATATTAAAAAAGCCCAGTACAAACTATTGCGAGGTGGAAATCTGAGCCGTTATGATACGTTGCTTACCTACAATATTTACTTGGGAAAAGATCCCGATAAAACAAGTGATACCCGAGTTCTTAGACCGATGAAGGAAACAGAGTATACCGCTGCATCCTGGGCCGTTTATGCCAAGGTGCTCAGTAGCAATGAAATGGATCGGGATAAATCCCAGGCGCAAATTGACGCAGCGATAGTCAAGATTGAGCGGGCCCAGATGAAACTGATGGAGAAAGGCCGACTCGATCTGCCAAATGGTTACAACTATATTTTAGCAACGTATGCTGCTGATTTAAGCAATCCGGTGCCGCTGAAGGAATCTGATTTTACTGAGAAAAGTTGGAGTGCCTACCAAAAACAGATATCAGCCAAAGGTTATTTTGTTACAACTGACAACTCTCAGGCGGAAATAGACCGGGCTGTGGAATTGGTTGCAGCAGCGCAACGAAATCTGCTAAAGAAAAAAGGGGATATGACGGCCTTCATAAAAGCCAGAGATGCTTACATTGGAAAGGAAGATAAGTATACAACTTCAACCTGGAATGAATATTTAAGTGTGCTCAAAAAATATAATCTGATATCATCTGAAGACACTCAGGCCAAGATTGATTCGGCAACCAATGATATTATCAATGCCCAGGGTCGATTAAAGTTGGGGGCGGACATGACAGCTTACAACGAAGTCTTGAGTCGGGTTCAAAAAGAAAATTACACAACGGCTTCCTGGGAGGCTTACATGAAGGTGGTTTCGGCAAATGTAAGAACGAAGGATGATCTGCAGACGGCTGTAAATGCGGCAAAATCAGCGATTGAAGCGGCGCAGTTAAAGCTTATTCGCCAGAATGAGGTCGAGCTGAAAGCCTTTAAAGAAACCCTTGAATTGTATCAGCGTAATATCATCAGTCCGGGAGCGATTGAAGCAAAAGCGACAGTTCCGACATGGACTTATTATAAATCGAAAGTTGAAGAGTATGCGAGTTTTGATGGTAGCGGAAACTGGGTGCCAACGCTCATTTCAGCCAGTAGTGCACCGAGTGATATTATCAATGCGACAAAAGTAATTGATGGGGCGATCAGACTACTGATGCCTTCGGATGCAACAGGCTTGGATATTGATGCCTATCAGTTAGCCAAAGCCACTCTGGTTAATCTTGAGGGCTCGCCAGATACATATGTTTATACCAGTAACTCGTATACTGCCTATGTTCAGTTCTGCATCAACAATGGAATTCCGATAAGAAACCTGATTGAAGCAACACAAGGTCAGATTAATACGGCCACGGAGATGATTCCGATTGCGCTAAAAATGTTAAAAACTGCAGCAACAGGCGACGACATCAAAGCTTTTGAGGTTGAAATGGCGCATTCGCAGGCCCTTCGAAAAATTGAAGATCAGTTTACTGCCAATTCCTGGAAGGATTATGCAGCGCTCTATACGACAGTCAGTCTGGATCCGAAAGAAAATGATCAAACTGAATACCAAAATGCGACAGCGGCATTCAAAGCAGCACGTGAAAACCTGATTTATAAAGCTGATATTGTGACAGGACAGGCTAATATTACGAGTATTCGGTTGGCACTCAATGTTAACGACAATCTCAATACGGAAATTAAGCGATTGATGACTGAGAGTATACAGACAAAAATTTCAAGTGGTAGTATTCCAGTGGTATTTGATGTGAATAAGTATACTGTGACGTTTACGCAAAAAAGTGTTGCGGGTGATGCGTCACTTGTAACTGACTCGTCAAGCGCTGATTATGGTAAAATTGTAGATAAGGGGACATCTGGTCAGGCGACAGTTACGATTAAAATCAAGTCAAATGACAGCACCGATATAAGTACGGTAGCCGATTTAGTCATAACAATTGCTGATTAACCAATGTAACCAGTTGTTTAACCGATATTTTTGACGTGAAAAGTTGTAAGAACATTATCGGGTAACGGCCTTTACTTAAGGCTGGTACCCGATGTAATGAGTGATGATTTAAGCAGACGTTATTAATGAAAAAAGACCCTTTCCAAGTCTAATTTTGAACATTGGAAAGGGTCTTTTTATTATCGTAGGAAAAGACAAGCTGATAATAGAAATGAAGGTAGCTTAGGGATAGACTAGACGATTCGATAAAGTTAGAAGACAGACTTTTATTTGCGGCCTACATAAATCTGCGAAATATATTTTCAAGAAACGGTATTAACAACTTTCTCCATTCCCGCCAGATCAAACCCGGTTTCGCAATAAACCGAATAGGTGTATTTATCAGTTTTCCAGGTGGCTAAGCCCATGCCATCGGGGTTGGTCTGGTAGAGAACCGGAATCCCGGAAGCGTTTGCTTTGGTTTCGCCGCTCTGGAATTCGGTGTAAACACCCGCAATGTTGTCGATCATCACATCACCCTTACGAACCGTATAGCTGACACCATCCAGGGTAAAATTGGCCTGGGCAATGTCATCAGAGATGGTGAAGTATTTCACATCCGTGATGCCGGTTGGCAGGGTTTCGAAGGTAAAGCCGATTGCATCCTTAATCGCCTCGCTTGAGGCCTGCTCCACCATCGGGTTGGGCAGTTCGGTTTTGGAATCATCCTTTTTTTCGGCGGCAGGGGTGCAGCCAGTAAAAAGAAGAACCGTGAGAGAAACAAGAATCAAGGGAAACAACAACAGTTTTTTTGATTTCATAATAGACCTCTCTTTATTTTATATTTTAGGTAATTGCAAAACTGCCGTGAGCTTTGCGCCCAGTTTCGCACGAAACAATTTTTACACTGTACGGCGGACAGTTCGCTGAACTGTTCGCCTACACGTTACAAAATTGTTTGTGGAAACTGCACTCAAAGCAATTATTGTTCGATTTTTTTCATTTCGCAATTATCTATTTTATTTTTAGATGTTGGGGCATGTCATGGCAGCGTTTCGTTTGTCATACCGGTTGTTAAATTTGCAGCTAAATCGGACAGTTACTAGCCCTGGCCACATGGGTAAACTGACTCTTGCCGCTGGCATAATCAGCTACGCATTGACCATGACCCAGTAGTTTGTATTTATAACTAAGCAGTCCGTCCAGGCCAACCGGACCCCGGGCATGAAGTTTGCTGGTGCTGATCCCCACCTCGGCGCCGAAGCCGAAACGGAAGCCGTCACTGAAGCGGGTTGAACAGTTCCAAAAAACACCGGCTGAATCCACCAGGGTCATAAAAGTTTGGGCGGTGGTTTCGGTGGTGGTCAGAATCACATCGGTGTGACCGGAACCGTAGGTGTTGATATGGTTAATGGCCGTGTTCAGATCGGGTACAATTTTAATTGACAGGATGTAATCCAGGTATTCGGTTTTCCAGTCGATCTCGGTAGCTGCTTCCACGGCAATGATCGCCTGAGTGGCAGCATCCCCCTTAATATGAACATTTTTGGCCTCCAGTGCCGTTTTAAGTTGCGGCAACAGAGCAGCGGCGATTTTTTCGTTGACAAGCAGCGTTTCCAGGGTATTGCAGGCAGCGACATACTGGGTTTTAGAATCGACAATGATCGCAACGGCCTGGGCCAGATCGGCATCTTCATGAACATAAACATGGCAGATGCCGTCGGCGTGGCCCATGACCGGAATGTTGGAATTGTTCATAATATATTGAACAAAGCTGTTGGAGCCGCGGGGAATAATCAGATCAATGTAGTGATCCAATGCCAGCATGGCAGTGACGTCTTCCCGGGTTTCCAGATTTTGGAGCCAGTCCTTTGGCAGACCCACAGAAGCGGTGGCTTGATTGATAATTTTAGCAAGCAGTCGATTGGTTTCCAGGGCTTCACGGCCGCCTTTTAAGAGTACCGCATTGCCGCTTTTCAGGCAGAGGGTGGAAATCTGAACAAAAGCATCGGGTCGGGATTCGAAGATAACCCCAATGACCCCAATCGGGCAGGTGACCTTATAGAGATCCAGACCTTCATCCAGTTCGGTTGACAACTTGGTGGCTCCCAGGGGATCGGAGAGCTTCATCAGGCTGTGGATTCCCTGGATCACATCATTGATCTTTGCAATATCGAAGGTCAGACGTTTAAGTAGGGGGGCACCCAGGTTTTCTTCCTGAGAGCGTTTCATATCGACTTGATTGGCAGCTGCAAGTGCTTCTTTGTTTTCTTCCAGAGCGTTGGCAATAGCCAGCAGACCGGCATTTCGCAGCTGGCCGTCGGTGGCTGCTAACAGGATGCCCGCCTCCCGGGCGATTTTTCCGCATTGTTCCATTTGCATTGGCATTTCCTCCTAAATTTTGGGATTGGGTTTTTCAGGGCGAGGGTCTGACCCCTTGGTCATCACGGATCGCTCCTACAAACTAATGTGTGATAGTCGTATTTTAATAAACTGTAAAAATGGATTCGTAGGGGCGGGTTTTACCCGCCGGAGGGACGTTTGTATATTGACCAACGTTCCGGGCGAATGCGATTCGCCCCTACACTATGATGTGTGACATTATATGTGTTAACAGAGTTATTGTTTTCTTCGTTGGGGTGGGTAAGCCACCCCAATGACGGCCTTTATTTTGCCAATAAATTCTCTCGAATCTTCTTAAAATCTTTCTCTCGTAAATCAGTTTTTTCCATTAAATAGGTTTCCACATTTCCGAAATTGGTGTTGACATAGTTCATCGAAATCTTTAACCACTCGGGTTTGACACCATAAAATTCCCAGAGGTGATAATTTTCAATGCCCAGTTCTTCAGACATAATGTTACCCAGCAGGTTAAAACTCTCGTCAAAGGTCAGATTCGTCAGCGTATAGTCAGACAGGATCACATCTTCATTAACACCTAAAATACTCAAAATCAGATAGGTCATAAAACCGGTACGATCTTTACCGTTGGTGCAATGATAAAGAATTGGGTATTCCGATGGTTCGGTTAGGTATTTGAGCACTTCGGCAAAGCACTGGGCCCGATCTTCGGTCTGAATTTTATAAATATGGCGCATAAATGCATCAATTACGCCAGGTTGAGTGAAGTCCTGATGGTCCAGTTCCATATCGGCACTGGAAAAAATTGGTAGCAGATGGTATTCGGTATTTTTGGGCAACCGATCAGCCTGACGCATTGATTTGGATTCGTTTCTGAAATCAAAGACGTGTTTAAGGCGCAGGGCCGAAAAATAGTCGACGTCCTTATCGGAAAGGTGGGCCAGTTCTTCACTACGGATCACTTTTCGCCACTTGATTTTGCGACCATCGATTCCCGTGTAGCCGCCGATATCCCGAATGTTGATGGAATTTTCCAGTTGGATCAGACGTTTGCTCAACTGGGTTTCTTCACAAAAAATCAGATTGTTTTCATCTTTGAAATTATATAAGATCCGACCATTGGGGGCAATCAACCCCGGATAGGTGGATTTTTGTGGTTCGGACTTGGAAACAGGAGTAACCTCAGCGGAGGTGGTTTTACTCGGTTTATCAGGATGAGCGGATTCGGTCGTTGTCATACTTACTGGAGGCAAATTTTCAGACAGGGGTTCGTTGAGAATCGTTTCTTTAGTGAGTGCTTCAGACCAGGTGGTAGATGGGGGTGACTGTTTTTTCCGGATTCGTTTGCTAACCAGAAAATAAGCGGGGATAGCAGCAGCTGCGCCAGCAATTATGGCAAGGGTGGTCGTTTTTTTCATTGATGATTTCCTTTCTGTGACTTCCATAGGATCTGTTTTTTGATTCATTATATGTTATGATTATAGCATAAACTTAATCAAAAAGTCCTAAAATGTGAGGAGTTAAGTATGAATACGTTAAGTGTTACTGATGGCCCGGGTCTGGGAATTTACTGTCATATTCCGTTTTGTCTCAAAAAATGTGCTTATTGTGATTTTTCGTCATTCTCTCGTCAGAGTGAGGCAGTAATCAGAGTTTATTTTGCAGCCTTGCATAAGGAAATTAGAAAATTTATCGAAGAAAATAAAAAATTTGCGTTACCAGCAGTGGATACCATCTATTTTGGTGGGGGAACACCTTCTGCGGTTGATGTCAGACACATTGAAGCAACTCTTTTGCTGTTAAACGAAGTATTTCAGGTAAAGGACGACGCCGAAATCACCATTGAAATCAATCCCGGGACGCTGACTGCCGATAAAGCCAGACGCTACAAAAAGGCGGGGATCAATCGGGCCAGCGTGGGGCTGCAGGCCTGGCAGGATTTTCTGCTAAAAATCCTTGGTCGGGTTCACAGTCAAGCCGATTTTATCAAAGCGATGGAGCTCTTAAAAGAAGCAGGATTCAATAATTACAGCGTTGATGTAATGGTGGGCTTGCCAGGACAAAAGATCACCGATGTGATGGAAACCGTACAGGCGGTAATAAATTATGCCCCCACCCACCTTTCCTGTTACAGCCTGATTCTGGAGTCAGGAACACCAATGGCTAACTGGGTAGAGTCAGGTCAGTTGGAGCTGCCGGATGAAGATGAAGAACGGGAAATGCACTGGGCCGTAGATGGTTTCCTAAAAGAACAGGGATTTTTGCATTATGAAATATCCAGCTTCTGCCAACCTGGATATGAGAGTCGTCATAATGTAAAATATTGGGAATTGGTGCCTTATCTGGGTTTTGGACTGGGGGCCCATGGTTATTTTAATGGCCAACGTTATGGAAACAGTAATGAACTTAATGAGTATTGTCAGTTGCTGAAAGCGGACAAATCACCGGCAATTTTTGAACCGGCGATGACGCCGGAGGAGCAAATGCGTGAGTGGATGTTTTTGGGATTACGCAAACTGAGAGGGATTCGGGAGGATGATTTTTGCGCCCGTTTCGGAGAAAGCTATTTTGTCCCGTTTGGCGATGTTATCCAGTCGTTGATCACCGCCAGATTACTGGTATGGGACGGGACGGTTTTGAAGTTGACATCCAGGGGGCAGGACTTTGGAAATCAGGTATTTATGGCTTTTGTCTAGATGCAATCAGGTCGAAAAAATAACTTAAGAAAACTTTAAAAAGTGAGTAAGCCATTATAGAAACTAGTTGACAAAGTAGGGGTAGGGTGTTATATTTAACTCAGATGTTAGCACTCAATTATTGCGAGTGCTAATAACGAGGTGAATCATGGAACTTAACGCACGTAAAAAAAAAATATTGGAAGTGATCATCCGTGACTACATCAATACCGCCGAACCGGTTGGCTCCCGGACGCTTTCAAAAAGATGTAATTTGGGTATCAGCCCGGCCACCATTCGAAATGAGATGGCTGATCTTGAAGAACTGGGTTTTCTGGTTCAACCCCATACCTCTTCGGGACGGATTCCAACCCAGCAGGCGTATCGTTATTACGTTGATGAAATTATGGAGATCCAAAAACTCGAGAAGATGATCCGAACGGATATTCATCGCGGCTTTCTGGATCATACCACTGAACTGGGACTGACGATGTCGCATACTGCACAGGTTTTGTCACAGCTAACTAACTATACAGCAGTAGTTCTGGCACCTCGGGTCACAAATTTTAACTGTAAGCATGTTCAAATTGTTTCTTTAATTAAAAACAGGGTACTTATGGTAGTAGTGACCCAGGAGGGGATGGCTAAAAATATTGAGGTAACCCTTTCTCATGAGGTTGATACCATCCTGGCACTGAAGCTTTCCAATGTGATTAATGGATTTTTAAAAAATACCGTTCTCAGTGAGATGAGTTCGGATTTAATTGATCAAATTCAGGAATTGTCCCCGGCGGAAAGTAAATTGATCCATGAGATTATCCCGCATCTAAAAAAAGCCTTGATGGAGGACGCTTCGGAGGTTCACTCCACCGGATTAACCAATCTATTTAATTATCCGGAGTTCAGCGACGTCAATAAGATTAAGCAATTGATCAATATTGTTCAGGAAAAGCAGGTGCTCTCAGAAATGATGGCATCCAAGGATGGCAATCAGGTCATTCGGATAAAAATAGGGAGTGAAAATGACAATGAAAATCTTAAAGACTTCAGCATTATTACTTCCACCTACGAGTTGGATGGCGAAATGATGGGCGCCTTTGGCGTAATCGGACCCACCCGGATGAACTATGACAATGTGTCGTCGGTTCTTAACTATATCCGCAATGAGTTAAATTTACATATCTCAAATTTATTAATGAAATAGGTGATTAGATGATAAAAGAAGAGGAAATTAAAACAGAAACCGCTTTTGAAACAGATGAAGCGCTTTTAGATGAAGCAGAAACAGTAGCCGATGAGGCCGCAGCAGAGGAAACCGCAGAGACATCTCCGGAAGAGGTATTAAAGGAGATTGTAAAGGAGGATGAGGCCGTCTTGAATCGCCTGATCAGACTTCAGGCTGATTTTGAGAATTTTAAAAAGCGGAGTCAAAAAGAAAAAACAGAAATGTATCAATTTGCATCAGAAAACTTTGCCACCAAGCTGTTGCCGGTAATGGATAATCTGGAGCGGGCGGAAGCCGCCTTGACCGATGCCAGCGAGGAAGCCAAAGGTTATATTGATGGACTGGAAATGGTTTTTAAGCAGCTTAAGGATGTTCTCAAAGAAGAAGGACTGGAAGAAATAATCTGTGAAGGTCCCTTTGATCCCAATCTTCACCATGGCGTTGCTGTTGGTGAGGATGAAGAAAAAGAAGACCAGGAGATCATGGACGTATTCCAGAAAGGTTATAAGTTCAAGGGTAAGGTGATCCGGCCAGCTATGGTTAAGGTTTGCAGCAAATAGTATTGCAGCAGCTTCGCATTTAAAAATGAAATTATTATTAGCAATAGAATCATCCAAAATCGAAAATTCGCTGGTCTCATCACCAGAAACGAGTTTTCATATAAAAAATAGTATACAATTCAGGAGGAAATAGATATGAGTAAAGAAAAAATTATCGGGATTGACTTAGGAACCACAAACTCTTGTGTAGCCGTATTAGAAGGCGGTGAAGCCGTCGTAATCCCCAATGCCGAAGGAAATAGAACGACCCCATCGGTTGTTGCTTTTGCCAAAGATGGTGAGCGACTGGTGGGACAGGTTGCCAAACGACAGGCAGTTACTAACCCGGATCGTACCATTTCGTCAATTAAACGGGATATGGGTACTGATCGCAAAGTAACCGTCGATGACAAAAGTTATACCCCTCAGGAAATTTCAGCTATGATTCTGCAAAAGCTTAAAGCTGATGCCGAAGCGTATTTAGGTGAAACTGTCAGTAAAGCGGTTATTACCGTACCTGCCTACTTCAGTGATGCCCAAAGACAGGCGACCAAAGATGCCGGACGGATTGCCGGTCTGGAAGTACTGCGAATAATCAATGAACCAACCGCAGCAGCGCTGGCTTATGGTTTGGATAAAGATGCCAATGACAAAATTATGGTCTATGACTTGGGTGGTGGAACATTTGACGTATCCATTCTGGAACTGGGGGATGGCGTTTTTGAAGTAAAAGCAACCAATGGAAACAATCACCTGGGTGGTGATGATTTCGATCAGAAGATCATTGACTGGATGGCTTCTGAATTTAAGAAAAGTCATGGAATTGATCTTAAAAATGACAAAATGGCTCTGCAGCGACTTAAAGAAGCAGCTGAAAAGGCCAAAATTGAATTATCGACGGTTATGAAATCAGATATTAATCTACCCTTTATCACCGCCACGGCAGAAGGTCCACAGCATTTGGAATTATCCCTGACCCGGGCAAAATTCGATGAGCTGACTTCAGATCTGGTTAAGAGCACCATTGGACCGGTTGAAAAAGCCATGAAAGATGCCGGCCTTTCTAAAAATGAATTGGATAAGGTAATTCTGGTTGGTGGCTCGACCCGAACCCCATCCGTACAGGATGCCGTTAAAAACATTACCGGTGAAGAAGCCTACAAAGGGATTAACCCGGATGAATGTGTAGCCATCGGAGCGGCGATTCAAGCGGGGGTATTAGCTGGTGAAGTTCATGACGTATTACTGCTTGATGTCACCCCATTATCTCTGGGAATTGAAACATTAGGTGGAGTATTCACCCGGTTGATCGATAGAAACACCACAATTCCAACCAAAAAAAGCCAGACATTCTCAACTGCAGCAGACAATCAAACGGCTGTTGACATCCATGTTTTACAGGGTGAACGAGAAATGTCCAAGGATAACAAGACATTGGGTCGCTTCCAATTAACCGGGATTCCAGCAGCACGACGAGGAATTCCACAAATTGAAGTAACCTTTGATATTGATGCCAATGGTATTGTCAATGTGTCCGCTAAAGACATGGGAACCGGTAAATCTCAAAATGTTGTTATCAAATCGACCACCAACATGAGTGACGAAGAAATTGATAAAGCAGTTAAAGAAGCAGAACAACACGCTGAAGAAGATAAAAAAGTTAAAGCTTTGATTGAAGCTAAAAATATTGCCGATTCCACAATCTATCAAACCGAACAGTCCCTCAAGGAAATGGAAGGCAAGGTTTCAGATGAAGATAAGGCCAAGGTTGAAGCCGCCATTGCGGAGCTGAAAACAGCCAGTGAAGGGGATGATGTGGAAGCCATCACAAAGGCAACCGAAGCATTAAATGAATCCTTCTACCCATTAGCTCAAAAAATGTATGAGCAAGCTGCTGCACAACAGGCACCTGACGAACAGGAAACTACAGATCAGGGTGATGACGATGTTGTGGATGCTGAATATGAGGAAGTTAAAGAGTAAGAATTGCCAGAAACCGGCAAAAACCAGTGGCAGCCAAGGCTGCCACTCTTTTTCGTGGAGGCAACGAGCCAAGCGCAAGCGCGCCTGCAGTTGGCTACTGCCTGCAAACGGCTCAAAATGTGGGTGAGCGTTTTGAAAAGTTTCGTGGAGGCAATTGTAGGGGCGATCCGTGATCGCCTGGAGCGTGGATCAAGAAGCTGACGTTTATGTGCGGGCGATCGAGGATCGCCCCTACGGACCATGATTTGCAGGTGGCTGAAAGAGACGCTTCACGAAAAAAGACTTTAACTCTGCTGTTCAAAAAGGTATAATAAGTAGTTGTTTAGTTGGTGTTTAGGATTCAAAAGAGGTGAGAGTATTTATGAGTGAAAAAAGAGATTACTACGAGGTGCTGGGGGTCGGTAAAGACTCCAGTCCGGATGAGATAAAAAAAGCATACCGAAAAAAAGCCATGGAGTTCCATCCGGACAAAAATCCGGGGAATGCTGAAGCTGAAGAAAAATTCAAGGAAGCCAATGAAGCCTATGAAATTCTAAGTGATGCCGATAAGAAAGCCCGTTATGATCAATATGGTCACGCCGGGGTTGATCCCAATGCTGGTTTTGGCGGCGGTGGCGGCGGATTTTCTGGTGGTTTTGGTGGTTTTGAGGATATCTTTGGCGATATTTTCAGCGCCTTTGGCGGCGGCGGTGGGTTTAGCGGCGGCCGTGGTGGTCGACGTTCCAACCGGGGCTCAGACATGAAGATCAGTATTAATCTGTCTTTCCATGAAGCCGTTTTTGGCATCGAAAAGAAAATTAAGATTAAGCGTAATGAAGAATGTAGTAGTTGCGGTGGTTCTGGTGCTGAAAAAGGATCGACTTCAAAAACCTGTGACCAATGTGGCGGTTCGGGTCAGGTTTATGTCAGACAGCAGACGCCATTTGGAACAGTTCAACAGGTTCACACCTGTGACAAATGTCATGGTGAAGGAAAAATCATTGATAAACCGTGTCCCACCTGTCATGGTTCCGGACTTGAATCCAAAGAACGCACCATCAGCATCAAAATTCCTGCTGGTGTCTATGACGGTTCAATTCTGCCACTGCGAGGTCAGGGCAACGCCGGGCCAAACCACGGCAGTGCCGGTGATCTGCTGGTGTATATAAGCGTTCGGGAAGACCCCTTATTTAAACGCAGTGATGACGATGTTTATTATGAACTGCCCATTACCTATGCCCAGGCGGCGTTGGGTGACAGCATTGTGGTACCGACCATTGACAGCAAAATCAAGCTTAAAATACCAGAAGGTACCCAAAACGGTAAGGTATTCCGACTTAAAGGAAAAGGGATACCCAATGTTAACGGCCGGGGTCGGGGGGATCAGTTTATTACTATTAAGGTGGAAGTACCCCGTAAGCTCAATCGTGAACAGCGTCATGCTTTAAACGAGTATGCCAAGGTAACCGGAGACGATGCGCATCCGGAAGGGAAACGTTTCTGGTCTCGGGTTGAAGCCGAAGAAAAGGAAAATCATCCGAAAAAAGATGCCTGATCATTTTCAGGCGACAAGTTCGAAAGCCCTCGCCAAGCATCATTTGATGTGTATAAGACAACACAACAATTGGCGGTACGCCATGCGTATTAATCAAAAGTTAATTTATGCCGGAGAAATCCGGCATTTTTTAGTTGACAAAGAAAAGCTGGAGGCATATAATGAAAACGAAAAACATATAAAACTGATATGAATTGAGTATGCGATATAAAAATGTGAGAAGTAGAATGCGGAAGGAAGAGGATTGAGACCACAAATCACCAGGCTTATGCGGGGATGTTGTCAGTGCTCAATTAAAACCACCGACTATCAGGAGGATACTGATTATGAAAATATCAACTAAAGGGCGTTATGCGTTGCGGCTGATGCTGGATCTGGCGATAAATAACACTGGGGAATATATTCCCATCAAACGGATTGCTGAGCGTCAGGAAATTTCTGAAAAATATCTGGAACAGATTATTACCCAAATTTCCCGGGCAGGGTTTGTCCGGAGCGTTCGGGGTTCTCAGGGCGGCTATCAGCTGGCCAACCCGCCCGAAGATTATACTGTCGGGATGATTTTGCGGCTGATGGAAGGGGAGTTATCTCCGGTTGCCTGCTTGGATGAACCGGGTGGCTGTGATCGGGCGGATCGTTGTGTTACAGTTGATGTCTGGCGGCAAATAAAAGAAGCAGTTGAAAATGTGGTGGACAATATTACCCTGGCAGATCTGGTAAAGTCCTATCATGAAAAGGGCACCTGCGAGTATTTTATTTAAACACGATGAAGTGGCAATAAAAATATATGAAAGAAGCAGGTGAACCAATTGGGAAAGGTTAGCGCTGTTTATCGAAGCGTAAAAAAGGGTGAGCGCAATCGTCTGGATCAGCCCGCTCTTTTTATCCCGGGGTTTGGACTTGAGGGGGATCATCACGGTGGCCGGGATCAAAGACAGGTTTGTTTGTTTGGCCGTGATGACACCGATCAAATAAAAATAATTAGTGGGGCAGGTTTATGCACGGGGCGGTTTAATGAAAACATCACCACCGAGGGCATCGAGCTGTTTAAATTGCCGCTGGGTACCCGGGTAAAAATTGGCGAAACCGTTCAGGAGATTACCCAGATTGGAAAAAAATGCTTTGGCTGTGAAATCGGTGATGAAAACGGAAAGTGCGTTTTGGCCAATGAGGTTGTCTTTACTGCTGTGATCGTAGGTGGCTATATAAAAGCTGGCGATACCATTGCAGTACTGGTGTAAGCTGTTTTGTGTAGTAACATAAATGCCGCTGTTTTCGTTTTGGAAAACAGCGGCATTTTAGGTGTTGTTAATGATTAAACCAGGTTTTTTAGCAACCGGGTGTAGTCGGTGATCGTCGTGTAGTTTCGATGGTTGAGCAGTAGCTCTTTTGAAATGTCCATGCCCAGTAGCGTCGGAACCAATCGGGCGGCTTCGGGCAGCCGCAGCAGATCGTAACAGATGCCCCGATTAGCCAGTCGTGACATCACATTGACACCGGTGTAGGCAAGGGCGTTTTGCAGCTGATCGGTGAGATAGCCTTCCACATCAAGTGTTTTTAAGCTGTAGCTTTCCTCCCGGTGGGCTTCCACCAGTTGGCGAAATTCCGTTTGGAAGGTGGTATAAAGATCGGTGATGGTATCTCGTAGATAGGCCTGAAAATCGGCTTTTTCCGGGGCGGATTGGGTGTCATCGCCAAACCAGGAAAGATAGTTCAGGGTCAGGCTGGCAGTCAGTCGGCCAAAATCCTGGGCCAGGGGACCGAAACCGGCAAATTCACCATCAATGATGCGGACATCATCGGCGCTGATCATGATGTTGGAGCTATGCAAGTCGGTATGGATCAGGCATTCCCGATCGTTAAGAAACTTGTCTTCCAGCCGCCTAAACTGAGCTTTAATCTGGGGATTTTCAACCAGTTCAGCCCGTTTTTCAGCGGTGCCAGGAATCATCTCCCGTTCCCAGGAAACGCCGATGTTTTCGTGGAAAAGGAAGGGCACCAGGGCAGTATATTCGGGGTTGACAAAGAAGCGTTCAACCTCGGATTTTTTATAATTGGTAAGATGCAGATTGGATGAGTAAAATAGATTGCGGGCAAAAAAAGCGCCGATTTTTTCGGTGAAGTGCCCGTGTTTAACCATCCGGCACAGCTCAAATCGTAGCAGACTCAAATCCATCAGATCTTCCATGACGATGATTCGATTGGGTTCGTCAAAAAGATAAATTTCTGGGCTGATGCCGGGATAAACCGAGTTCCAGAAAATAAGGGTGGCAATTTCAGAACGCATTCGGCCCAGATCCAGAGTCCAGCCTTCGGAATCGGTATCTTCGACGGTATTATTCTTTTCGTCTTCAATCCGAAACCGGGGCATCGAGAGCATTTGTTTCATGACCACTGATTTACCGGTTTGGTCATAGACGTGATAAATTAAATTGACAAAGCCTTCAATACTTTCCTTGACGGCGTGTAAATCCACCACGGTAAGGAAAGCATCAGCCGGAAAGATCGCTTTTTCTTTAAGGTAGTCGGCAACGCCTGCCGTTGTTAAATTGCCATAGCTGTCATAGGTCATGTTTTCACTTCCTTAATTTAAATAGGGTGCGGGCGAACACGGTTCGCCCCTACGAAGTATTAATCAATTAATTGATTAATACGATGCGGTGGTGATATCTTTATTTATTCCGGTGAGGTTCCATAAAATGATGGATGGCGGCTTCCAGTTCGGGGATGCCTTCGCCGGTATAGGAGCTGACCACATAGATGTGTTTGGGATTGATACCGGCATAGATCAGCAGATTACGGCTACGCTTGATATTGCATTCACCCAGATCCGTTTTGGTGATCACCCCGATGGAGGGGATGTTATAGGTGTGAACGAAGTTCGGCGGTACGGCATTCTGAGGATCGACGCAGGAATTGACCAGGATCACCAGTCCGGCATCCATGGTGATATTGATGGCCTGACGTGAAAAAAACGGGAGTTCAATAAACTCCCCCGGGGTATCAATAAACTCGTCATAATATGTGACCATCTGGGTTTTGGAATACTTGAGTTCGTCTTCGCCCAGTCGTTGCATCAGGGTGGTTTTTCCGCTGCCGATTTTTCCGATGAGGGCCACCCGTTTTTTATTGCTGGCCATTGATTTAAGAGTAGGTAATTTTAGGAATGTCGAAACCTAAAATATGATTAAGGGTATTAAGGATTTCGGTCACGGCGGCCTTCACATCAGAGACCCGACCAGTGATGACCAGAGAACCACTGAAACGATCAAGAAATCCGATTTCGACCGGAGCAGCCTTGGTGGCAGCATCAGCGGCAATGATGGCCGCTTCGCTGGGCGTAATGGTTAAAATGCCAATGGCATCAGCATTTTCATCGTCTAAGCCCAATTTAATATAGATTTCATTTTTGGGTTTGGCAATAATGTGGGCCAGGGTTACCTGTTTACCGGGAACGTATTCCTGAATGGTGCGTTTTTTCTTTTCAGTTTCCATCGTGTCACCTTTTCTATCTGTATTTTTGTTTCAGTCTAACAATTGTCGGTATTGTTTTTTTATCTAGAGATAACTTTGAATTAATTTAAGTATGGCCATTATAGCATTAATCGGGAACCGGTTACATCGATTAACGATATTTTACAGAAAGCTGGCAAAAAATTTCTGTACCCGCACTGTGCCGTACCGACTAATTGTTAATCTGTTGTCTGCTGCGGGATCGGACAGGTCTATCGCCTGTTCGCCCCGATGCAGACAACATGATGTAACAATTATCGGTACTAGACTAAGACAAAGAAGTGAAAAAATCTATTTCTTTTCTAAGGTAGATGGGTTATAATGATCAATTGTTAAACATGCGGAAAACGTGGTATAATACCACAACGATTAAACTGGAGGTAAGGGAATGCTTTGGAAAGAAGTTCAAATCACAACAACATTGGAAGCGGAGGAAGCAGTGGTTAATGCTTTTTATGAAGCCGGGGCGGATGGCGTGGCCATTCAGACCTTGCAGGATGCGCTTTTAATTCAGCAAGATCCTAAGGTTAATTTTGTCGATGAAGCCCTTCTGGAAATTGATCCCAATGTTTCCATTGTGCGGGGATATTTCAGCGAGGTGGAAGATACCGAAGAAGCAGTACACAAACTGATTAGCTCAGTGAAGATGCTGCCTTCTTTTGGTCTGGATCCCGGCGCTTGTGAGATGCTGATTACCGAGGTGGAAGAGGAGGATTGGGCCAACTCCTGGAAAAAGTTCTATAAACCCACCAAGGTCGGCAAAAGTATTGTCATCAAACCGACCTGGGAAGCCTATGCCCCCGAAGAGGATGAGATCGTCATCAACATTGATCCCGGTATGGCTTTTGGCACCGGCACCCATGAAACCACTCAGCTTTGTGCCATAAAGCTGGAAGAGTATATTAAGCCTGGCGACGTGGTGCTGGATATTGGCTGTGGTACCGGAGTGCTCTCATTGATTGCCGGTAAACTGAAAGCAAAAAAAGTAGTGGCGGTTGATTTTGATACCCTGGCCGTAAAAATTGCCCGGGAAAATGCGGAGCTCAATGATTTAGGCGCTCTGGTTGAAATCCGCGAAGGAAATCTGTTGGATGTCATCGATGAACAGGCCGATGTGATTGTGGCCAATATACTGGCTGCCGCCATTGTCGAGTTGTCAGGGATCATCAAACCCTATCTGAAAGAAAACGGCATCTTTATTTCTTCCGGCATCATCATTGACCGGTTGGGGGACGTCCTCAATGCTTTGGAAGCGGAAAACTTCAAACTGGTTTATGTTCAGCAAATGGGCGAGTGGGTTGGCGTGGTTGCCCAGAAAAGAGACTAGCATGCATCGCTTTTTTGTCGAACCCGGTCAGATCTCCGGATCCACCGTTGTTATTTCCGGGGAAGATTTCAAACATATTACCAAGGTTTTGCGGTTGGGAAAAGATGATCGCATCGAAGTTTGTGATGGTCTGGGCAATGACTATCTGATTGTATTGGACAGCCCCACAGATCGGACAATTTCCGGCTATATAAAGAGCCAGGAACCATCCCAGGGCGAAACGCCGGAGCTTTTAATCACCCTCTATCAGGGCTTGCCCAAGGGCACCAAAATGGAAATGATTATTCAAAAAGGGGTGGAGTTAGGCGTTTATGAGATCGTCCCCTTTTCTTCATTGCGGGCGGTTGTACAAATCAAAGACAAACAGGATAAAAAAATCGAACGCTGGCAGCGGATTGCCTATGAAGCAGCCAAGCAGTCGAAACGGGGCATCATCCCGCAGATCGGGAAACCACTCACCCTGGCTGGTGTTTTGCAGGAAACGGATCGCTACGATCTGATACTCTTAGCCTATGAGGATGAAAACCGGCAGACCCTTAAAGAAGCACTGACCGCTTTTGAAAAAAAGCATGTCGCTGATAAACCGCTAAGAATTGCGGTGATTATTGGCCCGGAAGGGGGCTTTGATCCCCAGGAAGCGGCGGCCTGCCAAGCTGCCGGAGTGATCAGCGTCAGTCTGGGTAAACGGATCTTACGTACGGAAACCGCCGGGATGATGGTGCTCAGTCAATTAAATTTCTGGAAGTGAGGTGGAAAGAAGCGGTATGAACAACACAAATAACAAAGTTGCTTTTATGACCCTGGGCTGTAAGGTCAACACCTACGACAGCGAGGCGATGATGGAGCTTTTTGAGTCGGCTGGCTATACCATTGTGGATTTTTCCGAGGTGGCCGATGTTTACGTCATCAACACCTGTACGGTTACCCATCTGGGCGATCAGAAATCTCGAAAAATGATGCGCAAGGCCAAGCGGATCAACCCCGAGGCGATTATCTGTGCGGTGGGTTGCTATGTCCAGGTGGCTCCTGCGGAAGTGGAAAAAATAGCGGAAGTGGATTTAATGATTGGCACCAAAAATCGGGGCGATATTCTGTCCTATATTACTGCCCATCGCAATGATGTCAGCCAGCGGGATTTTGTCTCGAATATCATGGATGAAAAGGTATTTGAACCGCTGATGATTTCCGAGGTCAAAGGAAAAACCCGGGCCTTTATTAAAATTCAGGAGGGCTGCAATCAATTTTGTACCTATTGTATTGTCCCCTTTGCCAGAGGTCCGGTGCGAAGCCGCAACCAGCAGCAGATTATTGATGAAGTCAACCGGGTGGTGGCAATGGGCTATCAGGAGGTGATCCTGTCCGGGATTCACATTGCCTCCTATGGGGTTGATCAAGAAAACATCGGTAAATCCGATCTGGTTGATCTGATTGAAACCCTTGACAAAATTGAAGAGCTTAAACGGATTCGGCTGGGGTCGATGGAACCCAAATTTATAACCCCTCAGCGGCTTAAGCGGCTGGCGGCACTTAACAGCTTCTGTCCGCATTTTCATTTATCTTTGCAAAGCGGTAGTGATACCGTGCTCAAACGGATGGGCCGCCGTTATACGACGGCTGAATACATGGAGATCGTCAACCAGATCCGGGAGGTCTTTCCATTGGCCGCCATCACCACGGATATCATGGTGGGCTTCCCCGGAGAAACGGTGGCAGAATTTGCTGAGACGCTCGACTTTGCCAGGGCGGTAGGCTTCTACCAGATCCATGTATTTAAATATTCCCGGCGATCCGGAACAAAAGCGGCCCATTTTCCGGATCAGATCGATGAAAGCCTGAAAAATTCCCGCAGTCATGAACTGAGCGAATTGTCCCGGGAATTGGAAGCGGCCTTTCTTAAAAAAAATGATGACAGTGTGGTTGAGGTGCTTTTTGAAGCAACCCACGATGATGCTGGCTATTCCGGCCACACCAAGAACTATCTGCCAGTGATACTCAAAACCGAGGAAGAAATAAGTGGTAGAATCATCCCGGTTAGGGTATCATATATTAGTCGGTATGCTGATAAGTTAGTCGGAGAATCTATATAATAAGGAGGAAGATATGTCCCAAGACTGTATTTTTTGTAAGATCGTCAATAAGGAAATTCCCGCCGATGTGGTTTATGAAGATGACCGGGTCATCGCCTTTAACGATATTGCGCCCCAGGCCCCGGTTCATGTGATTATTATCCCCAAAGAACATTTTGATTCGATCCTGTCGGTTCAGGCAGGCAATGATATTATTTGCCATGTTCATACGGTAGCCAATCGGATTGCCCTTAAAACGGGGATTGCCGAGAGTGGTTTTCGACTGGTGAATAATTGCGGTAAGGATGGTAATCAGACCGTTCCGCATCTGCATTATCATTTATTGGGCGGCCGACCATTATTATGGCCACCAGGCTGAAAAATAATTGACAGCGCTCTAAATATTGCGTATAATAAAGTTTGACTCATACCATGTTGATTGACAATACCGGAAATTAGCAACGGATTAGAGGGGGGGGTTGAAAATGTCTGAAGTAAAAATCAAAGAAAATGAAACACTCGAAAGTGCATTGCGACGTTTCAAAAGAAAAACTGCAATGGCTGGGGTTATGTCTGAAATTCGCAAAAGAGAGCATTATGAAAAGCCAAGCGTAAAGCGAAAAAGAAAATCAGAAGCAG
Source organism: Acetobacterium wieringae (assembly GCF_026646375.1). GTDB lineage: Bacteria > Bacillota > Clostridia > Eubacteriales > Eubacteriaceae > Acetobacterium > Acetobacterium wieringae_A. The sequence goes on along the minus strand of NZ_JAIPPU010000002.1, from coordinate 172,560 downwards.
CTAGAAAAAGAAAGATGAAAAAAAGATAGGATGTGACTAATTGGCATTAAAGGATCAATTACAGGCTGACTTAAAAACAGCAATGAAGGAAAAGGATAAGGTCAAGAAATCGACCGTTACCATGATTCGGGCGGCTATTTTACAAGTCGAGAAGGATCAGCAAGTGGAACTGGCAGATGACCAGATTCTTGAAATTATTGCCAAACAGCTCAAACAACGTCGGGATGGCCTGGCTGAGTTTGAGAAAGCTCAAAGAGACGATTTAATCCAGCAGGCTCGCGAAGAAATAGTAATTATCGAGAGCTACCTTCCTACACAATTAACACTTGATGAAATCAAAGTAATTGTGGCTGAAACAATAACAGAAACCGGTGCTGTTGATGCCAAAGACATGGGAAAAATAATGAGTGCCCTGATGCCGAAGGTTAAAGGTCGGGCGGATGGTAAGCTTGTGAATCAAGTGGTCAGAGAAAGTCTGGCATAGCAAAAAATATTATGACTACACATATGAAGAGGTTTGTCCCTGGGACAGGCTTCTTTTTTTGTCTAAAAATCGAGGTTTTGTTCCGTAGTACCGTACCGACCAATTGTTAATCTGTTGTTCGCTGCGGGATCGGACAGGTTTATCAACCTGTTCGCCCCGATGCGTACAACATGATGTAACAATTGTCGGTACTACGTTTGCTGTATATTATGTGAACGGTATTTTAAGACAGCGGGCAGCTATAAGGTATTTTAAGATTGTGGTGATATAATCGCAGCAGTGAATAAATTACCGGGAGGACTCAATGGAAAATAACATCAACCTTGAAATTGGACTGACGCAAGTCCAGGTTGAAGAAAGGATAGCGGCCGGGAAGGTTAATATCCAACCCCAATCCAAAACAAAAACCATCGGCAGAATTGTCAAAGACAATAGCTTAACTTTGTTTAATATACTTAACATCATCCTGGCCTTGATGGTTATTTTTGTTGAGTCCTTTCAAAATCTATTGTTTATTAATGTTGTTGTTATTAATACCTTAATTGGCATTGTTCAGGAAATCAAGGCAAAAAAAACCATTGATAAACTCTCGCTGATCTCCCAACCCCATGTGACCGTGTTGCGGGAGGGTAATCCTCAGGAAATCGTTTTTGAAAAAATAGTATTGGATGATATCCTGATCTTGACAGCCGGCAAACAGATCCCTGCTGATGCTCAGGTGGTAAAAGGGGAATTGGAAGTCAATGAATCGCTGTTGACCGGCGAGTCGGATTCGATTATGAAATATGAGGGCGATTCGCTGCTGTCCGGCAGTTTTGTGGTTTCCGGGGAAGCCAGCGTTTTGGTGACTCAGGTTGGTCTGGAAAACTATGCCTCAAAACTGGTTGACGCTGTTAAGGTAGCTAAGAAACCAAACTCTGAAATTATGAAGGCGCTGGGCTTTATTATGAAAAGCATCAGCATCGTTATCGTACCGATTGGTCTGCTGTTACTCTATAAGCAGCTGATTGTCCAGGCGTTGCCGCTTCAGGCTGGTGTTACCCAGACGGTGGCGGCATTGATCGGGATGATTCCGGAAGGGTTGGTACTGTTAACCAGTGTCGCCCTGGCTGTTGGGGTAATCCGGTTGGGACAGCATCAAACGCTGGTTCAGGAGCTTTATTGCATCGAGACTTTGGCCCGGGTTGATGTGCTTTGTCTGGATAAAACCGGAACCATCACCGAGGGCAATATGGAAATTTTGTCAATGGAAACCCTTTGTCATGACAAAAATCCGGTTCAGGCGATCCGGGCTCTGATTGCCAATCTGAATGATGATAATGCCACGTATCGGGCTCTCTGTGAAAGTTGCAAGGGCGAGGCGCCCAAATGGCAGTGTGACCGGGTGGTTCCGTTTTCCTCGGAGCGGAAGTGGAGTGGTGCTTTTTTCAGCGAACAGGGCACCTTTGTGATTGGGGCACCGGAATTCATTTTAAAAGAGCGTTACCCGGAAATTCAGGATAAGGTTGAAGGTTATGCCAGTGAAGGCAACCGGGTTTTAATGTTGGGTTATGCTTCGGAGCCGTTTAAAGATGACGGTAGCTTGCCGGATCATATCAAAACGGTGGCACTATTGCCAATGGGCGATAAAATTCGTCAGGAAGCCAAGAAGACCCTCGAGTTTTTCAGAAATCAGGGCGTCACAATCAAGGTTATTTCCGGAGATAATCCGGTAACGGTATCTCAGGTTGCCCATCGGGCAGGTTTGCTGGATTGGGATAATTTTGTGGATGCCGCCACCCTCACCACAGAAGAGGATGTTCGTAAAGCGGCACAGGACTATTCGGTTTTTGGTCGGGTAACCCCGGGGCAGAAACGATTATTAATTGAATCGCTTAAAAATCAAGGTCATACCGTGGCGATGACAGGGGATGGGGTCAATGACGTACTGGCTTTGCGAGAAGCGGATTGCAGCATTGCCATGGCCGAAGGCAGCGACGCAGTGCGCCAGGTTTCACAGTTGGTCTTACTTAATTCCAACTTCGCCAGTTTTACCCGGGTCTTGATGGAAGGGCGTCGGGTTATTAATAATATTACCAGGGCAGCTTCGCTATTTTTGGTGAAAACCATGTTTTCGCTGTTGCTGGCGGTGATTGTGATCATTGCCAATGAGGCCTATCCGTTTGTTCCGATTCAATTGACGTTGATCAGTGCGTTGACAATTGGAGCACCTTCGGTTTTTCTGGCCCTGGAGCCCAATAAGAACCGGATTACCGGGAACTTTCTCGAAAAGGTGCTCAAAAAATCTTTGCCGGGGGCACTGACGGTGGTGTTCAATGTAGTGATGATTATGATTGCCGGTGCGTATCTGTCTCTTGATCATCAGCAAATTTCGACTCTGGCGGTTATTTCCACCGGCTTGATTGGCTTAGTGATTCTTTTTCGGGTCTGCCAGCCACTTGATAATAAGCGATGGGCCTTATTCTTTGCGATGACGGTTTCATTTTTATGCTGTGTGCTGTTTTTGGAAGATTTGTTTTTCCTGACTCCGATTCCGGATTTTTTGCCGGTGATGTTTATCGTGTTGGGCATCACGACCTTGGATATCTATCCTTTGATCAGAATTTTTGACTGGGGGGTTAATCAGGTTGAGGGTTTTCTGAACCGCCGAGAAAAAGAACCAAACGCTGCTAAGGCAACCGTGTTGGAAAAATAGATATGAATAAAGCTTTTTCACAAAAGAATCAAAAAATGATTCTTTTGTGAAAAAAAGACTTGCATTAGGGTTTGCGATCGTGCTATAATGAGCAAGTCGTCAAAGATAAACCGTATCGAAAAGCACAAAGATAAAAAAGTCCTTGACAGCTGAAACAAAAACATTTATAATAGCTAAGTATTGTATCGAGGTGTAGCGCAGTTTGGTAGCGCACATGGTTTGGGACCATGGGGCCGGAGGTTCGAATCCTCTCACCTCGACCATTTTTTTTAGAAATTACTTGGGGGCCTTTAGCTCAGTTGGTTAGAGCAACCGGCTCATAACCGGTAGGTCCGGGGTTCGAGCCCCTGAAGGCCCACCATATTTTTTTGCCAAGTTTTATATATGCCCAGATAGCTCAGTCGGTAGAGCAGGGGACTGAAAATCCCCGTGTCGGTGGTTCGATTCCGCCTCTGGGCACCACCACTTATAAAGATAACAGCGCAAGCTGTTTTTTTTATTTTTTGGATTATTGTCAGGTTTTGGTGGTACAGTATTAATAAATGACTTGCTTGTAGTTTTTTTCAGATCTTCATGGTTTGTTCACAGGAAGTACACATTATGGATGTATAATTGTTACAAATGTTGGAGAGGTGGGGAAATGAAACGAAGAAAAAATGCCATCAGGCGGAAACGAAGACGAACAATGATCGGGCTGGCACTCATGACGATCATGGCAGTGGGTGTCGTATGTATCGGTGTCATGGCAAATTCAGATGTTGTTGCTACCAGTGCTTCGAGTATTTTTGATGCGAAACCAGAAAATAATACGTCTAAGACCGGAGGCAACATAAAAATTCGGGAAAGTGACGAAACAATTGATAGTGCCATGCTAAAACCGATAAATGACTATTTTCAAATCTATTTTCGTGCCATGGCCAATCTGAAAACGGAGGATCTTTCTGGGATTTTTGCCGAGCCCAGCAGTGAAAATGCATGGATCAATCAAAGCGCCATGGACTATCTGATCCAACTGCGACAAAGCCAGAGTAATGATCTGAGAATAAGTGACTATCAAATTGGCTTGACTGTGACAAGCGTTGATACCGAGCTGGATGAGGTCGAAGTAGTTCTGTTGGAAGACCATACCGTCAACTTTGCCTTTATCCCTGATGTAGCGTCTTCCAGTTCCGGGATTACCCACACCTTTTATCTCATAGAGACTGCTGATGGATATGTGATCACTGAACATTATAAAGAAGAGGACAGCTTTTTAATGCTGGAAGAGGCAATTGAAGACAGTTATGACGATCCCGAGGTGGTGGCGGATGAATTGCTGATTAATGCATTGGCTGTTGTCGAGGCGCTGGCCTGGGAAAAGGATGACTTCAACACAGGGGCATGGGAAAGCGCGACAGTAGAAGCGGATAATGACTATGACGCTGATGCGGCGCTGGATTACGCCATGACCTGGGTCGATGCCATTGAAGTAGAGCGAAATGATGCGTATGGCATTTATGATCGTTATGGTGGTAACTGCAACAACTATATTTCACAGTGTCTTTTTGCTGGTGGAATCCCTATGGACAGCGACGGTGACAACAATACCCAGTGGAAGTGGTACGGCGAAGAAGTGGATCTGGATGAAGTGGAATGGGGTCGGAGCCCTGCCTGGACTGGGGTTGAGGAGTTTTACACCTACGCCAGCGAAAATGACGGCTATGGACTGGTGGCATGTGTTGATGAGAACGTCTATTCGGGATCGGTTGGTGACGTATTACAATATGGACAAGATGGAGACTGGCTCCATTCAGTTATCATTACAGATGTGATTACTGACAGCGATGGAAAACTGGCAGATTATCTCATTAATTCGAATACCACGGATCGAATCAATTATCCGGCCAGCGCCTATGGTTATTCAGATTTGAGATTGATTAAAATTTTAGGCTGGAACGATAGTGAATAGTTGCAGCAGTTTTTAGAATCACACCTTTTCTTCCTGATTTATGAAACGAATACCATTGAGAATAAAAAACCTTTAGACATACAAAATACTTGTAAAATATAAAACGATATGGTATCATAATTGTAAATAAATTGTAACAGGAGGAGAGGCATGGAAAAAACTCAGAATTTTTTTGAAAAAGTCCGAGCAAGAATTAAAAAATACCGGTTTAATTGGTCGACCAAGCAAGTTGAACATGATGAATTCGTAGAGATTGAACATGTCAATCACAGGGAAACGTTGAATAAAAACAAAAAACGACTGTTTAAAATGCGGGGCTCCGCAGTAGTGGTTTGTACTTTTTTTGTATTAGTGGGAGCCGGAGCAGTCGATGCCCAAACTCGGGCCTACGAGGTGATTTACAAAGGTACCAGTATTGGTTATGTTGATAGTCTGGAAGTGCTGGAAGCAGCAGTACAAGATACCAGTGCTAATAAAAGTGGACGAAGAAACCGGGAAGGTAGTGATTATGAAATCCGGACAGCCCGATCAACGGATTTTTTGACAACAGAAGAAGTAACCCAAGTCATAACTGCCATCAGGACTCAGGATAAGAATAATGAGCCAGAGGTTTTGGTTGCCCGAGTTGATAACCCGGAACCAGCTGCAGCTTCTCCGGAAACATCCATAACAGATGCCGAAACGCTTCAAACCGCTTCGGTTGAAACTGTCGAAGAAGAACCAATCCTTGAACCGGAGATAACCACTGCCAGTGGGGCTGCGAGTCATACGTCGGAGACACCGGTAAATCCTGAGGAAGAAGTCGCGGCGGTCATGACAGAGGTGCCGGTTGAAGATGTACCCGTTATCGAAGCACCGATGACTGAGGTTGTTGCTGAGGATATTCAGCTGGAGACACCTCCGGCAGATGAAGTACCGGCGGTGGATACGCCTGTGTTAGAAGAGCCAGCTAATGAAGCGCCAGCAGAGGAAAACAACACGACCGCATCACCGGTTACTGAAATTCCGGAAGAACCGGTTGCTGAGGTACCAGTGGTTGAAGCTCCAGCTGCTGAAACTCCAGCGGAAGAACTGGCCAATGAGACACCGCAGGCTCAGTTTATGCTTCCGGCCAGTGGCCGGGTAGGAGAAATTCTCCGCGACTACGATGGCGGCTACTACAGCAACCATTATCGAGCGGCTGCGGTTGATATCTTAAACAGCGAAGGAACCGCCGTTTATGCAGCGGCCTCAGGAACGGTCACCTTGTCCAGCTGGTATGGCGGTTACGGCAAGTGTGTGATCATTGATCATGGTAACGGCTATTCAACCCTTTATGGACACTTCAGTTCTGTGGATGTAGTAGAAGGTCAGACGGTTTCTCAGGGTCAGCGTATCGGGGGAATGGGATCGACCGGGTCGTCCACCGCTAATCATGTTCACTTTGAAGTACGGGTCAATGATGAAGCCCAGCCGATTGGCAACTACTTCAATATCAGTACCGGCGATTATATTTAAACCAAAAGACACTGAAATGACAGTGACTGAGGTTGTCGCAAAACTCCCGTACCGACCAATTATTAATCTGTTGTACGCTGCGGAATCGGACAGGCTCTGCCGTGTCCGCTCCGATGCGCACAACATGATATAACAATTGTCGGTACTGGGTTATCTTTTTTGACAGTCTCAGTTACCGAAATGACGGTGTCTTTTTTTTACCAAAAATCTTGCAGAACATATAAAGATATGGTATCATTATGTAACGAAAACGTAACGAATAACTACAAGAGGTAAATAAATGGACGAGACTGTAAAGATTGAAAGAGAAAAACGACGAATACAACGAAAAAGAAAGCGACAGCGCAGTAGTATTGTCACCATTATGATTTTATTTATTTTGGCATCAGTGGGAGTTGTTAGTGCTCAAACCCAGGGGTATGAAGTTTTTTATCATGGCGAAAGTCTTGGTTATGTGCAGACGTCAGGCGTATTTAAATCGGCAGTTGATCGAATTGAAACAAACCTCAGGGAATGTTACAATTACGATAATATTCATTTGGGTAATGGTTTTGAACTGATTCCGGCACGGGTAGAGAATCCCATGGATTTTGATACCTGTGTTAATGTCTTAAACAGTAAGGGGATTGCGCTTTATGTAGATGGCGCAGCTGTTTTAGTCGATGGTGAAAGAATTGGGACGATGACATCATTGGATGATGCAGAAAGTGTCATTACGGCATATAAGAACTTAAGTAACAACAAAAATGCCAGCGGGATAAAAAGCGTGGAAGTTACGGTGCCGCTATCGGAAACAAAGGATTTTGCAACGATGTTGACGGCCTTAAAAGTCCATTTAAAATAAAATCGATCAAACACCAGCTTGCTGGTGTTTTTTTGCAGGAGGTGAGCGATGGGTGAAATGACGCGGGAAAAAGCTATGGATCTGGCGGTAAAATATCTCTCTTTTAAGTCACGAACCAGCAGTGAAATGGTGGCATATCTGAAGAAAAAGAACGTCCCGGATAAGATTATTTCTGAGGTGATGCAAAAGCTGGATGAATACCATTATATTGATGATGCAGTCTATCTGAAAAATTATCTTGAGAATAATCGACACCTGAATTATTATGGTTCCCGTCGACTGCTTCAGGATCTGAAAAAGCGGGGTATTGAAGATGAATTACTGCTTTCACTGGTTGATCTTTTTCCCAGAGAAATGGAAATGCACTGTTGTGAGATGGTAGCAAAAAAGAGTTTAGTGCGATTAAAAGGTCAAACGCCATTTCAACAGAAAAAGAAACTGTACGAAAAACTGGGACGGATGGGTTACCCCACCGAAATGATTCTGGAAGTGATCAAAAACCTGGTATTAACTGATGAATCCATGGAATTATCGGCGGATGAGTTGGTACGGGAAGAAAAAAAACAGCGGGAAAAGCTGGATCGGGACATTCAAAAATATTTGCGTACTCAGCGCCAAAAAGGGTTGGCGGGGAAAGCGTTGATTTATCAGATCAAAAAGAGTTTGATGGGTCGAGGATATCCCTATGAGTTGATCACTGAAAAGATCGAAGCGATGGAAGAAGAGCTGTTGGACGAATAAAAAATCGGGAGATCAATGATCTCCCGATTTTTTTATAAATATCCGATGGACCAAACCGTGTTACCGGATAGGTCGCTTATATTTTACAGCTATAATCCCAAACGTTTTATCAGATAAGGGATAGCCCGCTCAAAACACACACCATAACGCTTTTCCTGTTGGAGCTCCACCGTTTTGAGAATGCACTCCCGGGTGTAGTCTACGGCGATCTGAGTGGCTTCCTGTAAATTAAAGTCGTTAAGCAGTCCAGCCAGTAGTGTACTTCCAAAAATATCCCCGGTACCATGAAAATAATCAGCTACCCGGTCATTAAAGACGTAGTCGAATGTACGGGATTCTACATCGTAGGTCGCTGCTCCCAGTTTGGAGGGGTCAAATGAAATACCGGTAACCACCACTTTTTTAGAACCCAGTTGGGACAGTCGGAGTAATAAGCCTTCGACATAGTTTTGATCATAGTCTTCGCCAATATATGGTTCATCCAACAGCAAGGCGGCTTCGGTGAGGTTGGGAACGATGATGTCCGCTTTGGCGCAAAGGGTAGTCATTCCCTTGGCCATTTCGGGCGTATAAATCGAATAAAGCTCGCCGTGATCGGCCATTACCGGATCCACCAGAATCAGGTTTGTTTCTATTCGGAAGCGATCAAAGAGACTGGCAACCAAATCGATCTGTTCGAATGAGCCTAAAAAACCGCTATACAATGCATCAAATTCCAGCTTAAGCGACTGCCAGTGATCAGAAATTGGACGGATATCGGCGGTTAAATCCCGGTAGGTAAAGTCCTCGAAACCACCAGTGTGGGTGGATAAAACGGCGGTGGGCAAGACGCTGGTATCAAATCCGGCAGCGGAGATAATCGGCAGTGCTACAGTCAGAGAACATCTGCCGACACAGGATATATCATGGATCGCGGCAACCCGCTTTTGTTTATTTTGCATTTAAATCTCCTTATTTTAATTAATCTTATTATATGCTACAATTGAACCTGTGGAAAGTCTCAGTTAATCAAAAAACTATGGATTCAGATTGGAGGAGCAATGCTTACCATACCATTTAAAAATAAAGGTTCCTTTTTGTATGTAGAAATTTATGAATTTATCAAGAAGGAAATAACCGACGGTAACTTGAAATATGGAGAAAAGCTTCCATCCAAACGAAGTCTGGCCAGTCATCTGGCAGTCAGCGTTAATACTGTGGATACAGCCTATAGTCAGTTGGTAGCGGAAGGCTATCTGGAAGCCATTCCCAAAAGAGGTTATTTTGTTTGTCAGATCGCAACCTATCTTATGAAAGATACGAATCGCATTCAGGATAAAAGCGCCATCATAAAAAGAACAGAAGCGGTTACAATTGATTTTTCTCCCAATGCCATTGATCAGCGTATTTTCCCCTATGAAGCCTTTCGTAAAATATTTAAATCGACGTTTAATGAGTATGACAACAGCTTATTAAACAAACCCGATATTCAGGGGGAACTGGAACTAAGAAAGGCCCTGGTGGATTTGCTCTATCACTCCCGGGGGGTACGATGCCGTGAGGAGCAAATCATCATTGGGTCTGGAACTGATCATCTCCTACAGATTCTAGGTCTTCTGTGGGGCCGCAATAAACCGGTGATATTAGAGAATCCGGTTTACTTAAAAGCCTATCATATTTTTGAAAAAATGGGCAATCCGGTTATTTCCATCGATATTGATGAAAAGGGGATTCAAATCGAACCGCTGAAAAATTATTCAAATGTCGCGATTTATGTGACACCATCCCATCAGTTTCCTTTGGGAATGAGTATGCCGATTGATCGTCGCATTCGGTTGTTGAATTTTGCCAACCAGGAAGAAGGAAACTATATTATAGAAGATGATTACGACAGCGAATTTCGCTATAATGAAAAGCCATTACCGTCGCTACAGAGTATTGACAATAGTGGCCGCGTAATATATATGGGTACCTTTTCAAAATCGATCGCTCCGTCGTTCCGGATCAGTTACATGGTATTACCCGAAGAATTGTTAAAGGTCTATCAGGAGACGGCGGAGGCTATTAGCTCACCGGTTTCCAGTTTGGAACAAAAAATGATTGGAGCCTTTATTGCCAGTGGATTTTTTGAAAAACACGTGAATAAAATGCGGAAAGTTTATAAAGGAAAACGGATTGTTTTGATGAATGCATTAAAAGACCTGGGCAGTCAGGTCAAGATTACCGGGGAAAATGCGGGTCATCATTTATTGGTACAGCTTGATAATGGCCTCACGGAAGAAGAAATGTATCAGCGGGCCCTGGCCCGGGGGATCCGGGTTTATCCAGTTTCACCCTATTTTATTCACGGTTTGCCGGAGCATTACAAAAGCATGGTTTTGTTGGGATATGGTTCACTCACCGATGAACAGATTCACAACGGGATTGGGATTCTAAAAAAAGCATGGAATTTATAATGATTATATTGTGCAAGGAGTAAATAAGCTAAATATTTACTCTTTTTTTTATTTTACAAGAGTGGTAATATCGAGTAAAAAGAGATAGGGGATAAAAATGGGAAGTAAATGCAAAGCAAATGGCAAGCCGAAGCGTCACAGACAAAATGATTTTAACGGTTTTACACTGATGGAAATAATCGTTGTGATTGCAATATTAGGGGCATTGGCTGCTTTAGCTATTCCACGGTTTACCGGTGTTCTCGCAAATTCTCAGGAAAAGACAGATCAGGCGAATATCCGCATTGTTGAGAGCGCCATTGAGCTCTACCAGGCTGAAAAAGGGGAGCTGCCAACAGGGGTGGATACCTTTAACGAACTGGTTACTGAATTACATCGGGTTGGCTATCTAAAAAATGCAGAACTTAAACCGGTGAGCAAGGGAAAGAGTTTTAGTTATGATGCCACATCAGAAGTGGTCAGTTTGGTAGCCAGTCCAGGCAATTAACAGTTCAATATGGAAACGACTACATCACCCCAATTAAGGGAGAATAATAAGTGTTTACGGGAGAATGCTGGGTACACGTTGATGGAATTGTTGGTATCCCTTGCAGTTTTATCGCTGTTGACACTTGCTTTGTATGGCACTGGCTTTGGCAACCGAAGTTCATTTAATCAGAATGCTTATGAAGCAGAGTGTGAACGTGTTTTTTACGCTTTGCTTCAGTATCAGAATGAGGCAATAATGGATGGATACCAGCGACAGGTGCGGTTTTTAAATACGGGGATGCAGGTTATCTGGACTAAAAATGGGGTAAGTCATCGTGATTTTATTGCCGTGGAAACCTTAACTTTCTCAGGAGACTACACCGGTGCGGCGGTATTAAGGCTTTACGAACACGGAACTGTATCCCAGGGGGGGACGGTCTATCTTACTGGGGCAAATGGTGTGGTCAGAAAAATCGTCGTCCAGATAGGAAATGGAAGGATTTATTTAGATGAGCCATAAGCATATAACGGGTATTTGGCAGCTTGTCAAACCACCAGAAGGATATACACTCGTGGAAGCCATTATCGCCATAGCGGTATGTGGATTTGGTTTGGCAATGATTCTGGGGTTATATGGAATGGTCATAAAAACGGAAATAGTATCAAAAGCCATTTTTGAACAATCGGTTGAAATCAATAGCATTGCAGATGAGATTAGTCTTGGCTTAAAAAACGGATCAACAGAAGATCTGCGGGAAGTTATTGAGGTCATCCTGGAAAGCAAGTATCCGGACTACGAGCTGATAGGATTAAGAAAGGACAGTCAAGTCAGTTTGTATCATCTCGAGATTATTCATAAAGGTGAAAAAAATTTGGATAAGTTGTTTCATATTAAGATTTTCTGGAGTCTGCATGAGTAACCGAAAATCTAAAAAGGATCAGGGATTCAGCCTGATTGAAGTGCTGACTGCATTGATGGTAATCTCTCTGATCCTTGGGATGTTGTTATCCGGACTGATCTATATAAACACAATCAGTGATCAGGCGAAAATCAATCAGGAATTGTATTACAACGAGCGCTATATTACACTGTATTTTCAAAAACAGGTGCTGAAATCAGAAAAAATCTATTATAAAAACAATCGGATCTATCTTCAGGATCTGGAAAGTCCGGATCTTTATTATAATTATTATCTCTACAGCAACGGATTTTTAAGACGCTATAAGGTTTTCAAAAATGGCTTAACCCCGATCGGGTCAGGTGGTAATAGTCAGTTTTTGGATCACATTCAGTCATTTTCACTATCACTGGGATCCAATCAGGAAATTATTATCAGGTATAATCTGGCTATTGAAGGTGTTGTATATTATCGGGAAACAATCATTTCCCACGGAAGAGTGGTGGAGTTTGTATGATTAAAACAAATAAGAATGGTTTTGTTTTGCCGCTGGTGGTGGTGGTCATAGCTCTTCTGGCAGCGGCTGCAGGCTATGCGTTAACCCGGGGAATGGCTGAACTTCAGGCGAATGTTCATAACCAGAATTATCAATTGTCGATTTTGACGGGAAAAAATGCGATGGCGATTTTGCAGGCTGAATTGGAAAAAGATGTCAATTATTCGGGAACAAACGGAAAGCAAACCGATGAGAATGGCGGATTTTATGAAATTCGAGTGTTTAAAACTGCGGATCAACTGCGCTATGTGGAGGTCAAAAGTGAATACCGTGATTATCAGAAAAATTTCAGTGGTGCAATCGAATTGCAACCTGATCTGATGGCAGTGCCGGGAGGTCAGATTGTGAAGTTTAACTGGAAAATGTTAGGGGGTGTTTAGTCATTTGAAAAAGAGCAAGCGACTTTGGATCATTGATTGGGGAAAAGCGTTGATTAAAATCGTTTTAGGTGAAGTCAATGATTCGGGATCAGTCCGAATTATCGCATATCGCATCGAAAAAAATCCGAAACAGATTTGGCCTGAAACTGACTCTGAAACAAAGCGGGCAACCAGTAAGCTTTTACGGTCATTATTAAAAGGCTATCACCGTACGGATGAGGTAATCTTGTTAATTGATCAAGCTGAGATGATGGTGGCAACCTTTACCTTTCCAATGATGTCTCTTGCAGATTTGGAAGACGCAATTTTCTGGCAGATGCAACTGCTTACTTCAGAAGACCTGGATCATTGGCGAATTGATTTTGTTGCTCGGGTTCAAAACCAATGGTTTGAATGCCTAGGGATGGATGAACAGACAGTGGATGTAGTGGGCGTTGCGATAAAAAAAGCACGACTGACCAGATATATACGGTTTTTTAAAAAACATGGTCGGAGTTTAAATGCCATCGTTCCACAGTTTTATACACTTGATTCACTTCTGATTGAACAAGACGATCAATCAACTTTGATTATTGATATTGGTAACAGAAGCACCCGGCTTTTCCATTACAAAGGAAACGTCCTCAGTGAGAACAATCAGCTCGAATTGGAAAGCGGTTGGGATGGGATCGTTTATTTGCAGCAGATAATAAAAGCGGTTGAGCAGATCTTTATATCCCCGTTGGGTTGCGAAAAAGTCGGTCGGGATGGAACTATTTATTTGATGGGAGGCGAGAGTCTGCATCCTGGGGTTCGGGAATATCTGTCAAAATCAATGGGAACGGAAGTGCGACCGATCGATGAGCTGCTGGAGTCGAACCAGAGCCTGTTTTTTACCGAACAAATTTCCCGGGCGCAATTATGTTTAATTACACCATGCGTATGCGGTTTGATGAAATATGCACAGATCAGAGGGGGAAAAAATTGATTTGAAGCATGAAATGAATTTGTTACCAGTGAATCCAGTTAAAAAGAAACGGTCCGATAAAACAATATCAAAAGGTTTAATACTTTTTAGCGGAGCACTGTTGGGTGTTTTGATAATTTATGGCTTCTTAACGTTTCTTGAGGAATCCTGTCTGGCAGAGATCAGACAGATAGATATGTTAATTGAGAATAAAGCAAACTACCAGGTTATTTATACCAATCTTAACCAGCAAAAAGCGGTGTTGGAACACCGGCAATTGCTTTTGGAAGCAATCAGTAGTGGAAAGGCATTGCCATATCAAGCGATGTCAGAAATTAATAAAGTGCTGCCCGCCGGGATGCTTTTGTCGAATTACGACTATCAGGAGGGTCGGTTGATTATTTCAGGAGAAACCAAAAAGAAAGAAGAGATTTTTGAGTTTAAAGAAAAACTTGCGAATTTGGCGGTTTTTGAAATGATTAATATGGTTAGTACCGCTCGAAAAAATGATGTTTCGACTGATAAAAACAGTATGGAAGAAATGTGGGGATTTACACTCGACATTCAAATAGCTGAGGTATAAATGGTGAAAAGCAAGACGGCAAGGAAGTCCAGTGAAAGCAACTCAAAAACAGCGCGCCAAATAAATCAAAAAATCAAGGTTCAAAAAGGCATTATTGCCAGCGCAGTGATTGTAACACTGATGGCTTTATTGGTGATCCCCAAATATGAAAGTTATTGTGAACAAAAGCTGATTTTGGCAGAAAAAGAACGTTATACTATGGAATTGCCTGACGAAATGTCCGAAGAGCACTATTTAAATGAGTTAGAAATGATTCGGCAACAATTGGACGATAACCGGAGCAGTTTGCCGGAACGGTTGGATACGGTCAGTTTGTATGAGAACATTGGCAGAATGGCTGAAGTGGCAAAGGTGGGGGTGGTATCTGTGGAGTTTGGAGCAGCGGATATCCAAATTGATGAAAGTCTGGGGATACAGATTAATCGGGATTTTCAGAACAGTGACGAAAAGACGATTACCGGGCCTGATGGTAAGATTTTAACACGCTGCGAATATGTTGTGGTATGCACAGGAAATGATGATACCTTTATTGATTTTCTCAATGAACTGAATCGGTGTGTACCGGTGATTCGGGTTATCAGTTATGAAATAGAAGCAGGAGCGATGGGGGAAAAACGGCTGCGAATGCGACTGGAAAGCTTCGGAATTCTGGCAGATAACCGGGATAATCAAGAGATTGTGCGGGAGACCAATTGAACGAAGCGTTTAAGTAAGTTTGAAACAAGAAAAACAGCTGTGATTTTTGGTTATTGCAAAGAGGATTATAACAACACAGTCGATGAGAGAGGGAAAAAGATGAACGAGAAAAAAACGAAGCGATTCATTGGAACGCTTTCAGGTATTGGGATTGGGGCAATTGGTATATATATGATCAGCCATCCAAGAACTTCGGTGGGACAACTGGTTGTATTGTTGATGGCGGCGCTGGTGGTTTTTGCTTTGATTAATCTGGTCTCGGTCTTTTTTAAATCTCACGATGGTAGCAAACGAATGACCGTAATCGGAGCATTGGTCAATTTAGGTTTTGCGGTGGCGTTGTTTTATTTCCGGCTGACTGTAGCTGAACTGATACCTTATGTATTTGCAATCTATGTGGTGATTAATAGTATTGCAAAATTAATTTCAGCAGTAACCTATTGGCGGGATGGGGTTCCTAATTATGGTTTTTACTTTATCAGTGGGGTACTTAATTTTATTTTTGGTATTTACCTGTTTATCAACAGTTATTTTCAGACGGCGAGCTTTGCAATTGTATCGGGAATCTATCTGGTCTGGTATGGGGTGACGTTACTGTTTGACGCTTTTAATGATTGGGAGACACAGGAACACATGAGCAAGACGGCGAAGCGGATGCAACGAAAAATGCGGATTGCGCTGCCATCGTTACTGGGAGTATTTGTGCCAATGGGGTTGATTAGAAAATATGATGCAAAGGTTGCATCTGAAGATGCCAACGCCTATATATTATCCCAGGAAGTTTTGGTGCCGGAAAAAGCGGGTATTAATCCCATGAACGTGGAAATTCTGGTGCACTTATCCAAAAAATTTATGGAAGCGTTTGGGCATGTTGATTTGATTTTCGGAAATGAAGCTCTGTCTTACGGGAATTTTGATGGACACTCCTACCGTTTGGGCGGAGCCATGAGTGATGGGGTGCTTTTTATCTGTGATAAGGATCGTTATTTGCGAGAATCCGTCATTCATGATGGGAAAGTGTTAATCTCGTTTAAAGTTGCTTTCACCGATAATGAGCTGGCGATCATTAAGGAGAATTATCAACGCTTTCAGGAAAATATGTTTGAATGGTTTTGTGATACCCAATTGGCAGAGCAGGGAATGCTTAAACCAGGTAATTACACGGGTGTGGAAGATGTTATCTACAAAGGTACCGGGGCTCGGTTTTATAAATTTAAGAAGGGGCCGCTAAAGACCTATTTTGCTTTAAATACCAATTGTGTCAAAGTAGCGGATTCACTGTTTGAGAATACCGGCTTTGAAAAGCCGGCGACTGGTAACATTGTTACGCCGGGAGCCTATTATCAATTTCTGATGGGGGCATTGGAACGACCAGGAACTAAAATTTATGAGAAAAAGATATACTCTCGTGAAACCTTTGGCAATTCGGAAGAAATTGACCGTCAGGAGAAATTATAAGGCTGTTCACTTTTAAAAACAAAGCCACTTGTTTGCTAAAACAAGTGGCTGGTAGTATTATTGACGAGTGATAACCTCAGTCAGACTGGATTGAATGGTAACAAACAGACGATGAAGGTCGTTGATCTCCTCCGCTGAGAATTCAGCCAGTGCCTGATTAAAGGGCTCAAATAGTTTGGCGTTAGTGGATTCGAGCTGACTAAAGATAAATTGTCCATTCGGGGTCAAGGTAAAGACCACCTCCCGAACGTTAATCGGCGATTTTTCCTTTTCGATCAATTCTTTTTCAAGCAGTTTGGAGGTGCATTTTGAAATTGCACTTTTTGAAATCCCCAGTTTATTTGCCAATTGGGTCAGATTAATACCAGAAAATTGTCCAATCATATCCAGGGCTTTCAATTCGGAAGGATATAAAGAATAAGTTGATTCACCGATAGTAAAAGTTTGGGGTAAAATAAGAATATTCTGGTAAAGCACAGCAGAATCGATCATCAGTTGCTTTACTGCGGTAGCGTCAGCAACAGAATCCAGGGAAACTGGATTTGACAGGCTGGGTTTCTCTTTTTTGGGAACGGCACCTGCTTTTTTTTCTTCAGTTACACTTTTTTTCTTGGACTCTTTCTTTGAATCTTTTACTTCTTTGTTTTCCGGTTTCTTGCTTTTTTTCTCTTTTTTCAAAATGACACTCCTTTCAATACAAAATGGTTTCCAGGTACATGCAAACTTAAAAATAGTGAGCAAAAATTTGTTTTTTATTCACTTTCATTAATATTTTTGTAATGTGTAGGTGAACAGATCGTCGAATTGTCTACCGTACAGTGCAGAGATTGTATTTTATAAAACTGGACACAATGCCGAGGGCAATTTTGCAATTATCTGTAAGCGACTTTATTAACAGGGTGAAGAATCGGGTTCACCCTGGTTACAGTATAATAATACCGAATTTACAGCTTCAGTGCAATAAAAACATGATCCAAACAGTCGATTTATTCAACTTTTTTAGATTGCATTTTATTTGTTTTTTAGTTAAAATATTATCGTGGCTAAGACTGTTTATCTTAATAGTTCTAGACCAGATTAGAAAATAGGAGGAAGAGAATGAAAAAAAGATTGGGAGTATTGATGCTTGCTCTGGTTTTAGTGGTTGTAAGCGTTGCCGGATGCAGTTCGGGATCAACATCCAAAAAAGATGAAGTTACCAAGGTGGGCTTTATCTACGTTGGGCCAGCGGATGATGGCGGCTGGTCACAGGCACATGACAATGGCCGGGCAAAAATGGTTGAAAACATGGGTGGCAAGGTCGAAACAATTGTTAAAGAAAATGTCCCCGAAGAAAAAAGCGCTGTTGTATCGACGATCCGAGATATGGTCGATCAGGGATGTACCATTATTTTTGGAACCAGTTATGGATTCATGGATGGAATGGTCGAAGCGGCAAAAGAATTCCCTGACGTAAAATTTGAGCATTGCTCCGGTTACATGACAGCGGACAATTTAGGAACTTACTTTGGAAAAATTGAAGAACCTCGATACCTGTCAGGTATTGTTGCAGGTTTAACAACCAAAACAAATAAAATTGCTTATGTTGCGGCTATGCCGATTCCCGAAGTTATCCGTGGAATCAACGCCTTTGCTTTGGGTGTGAAATCAGTAAATCCAGCGGCAACCGTTAATGTTTCCTGGACGAACACCTGGTATGATCCGACTGTTGAAAAAGCCGCTGCTGAAGCACTGATTCAACAAGGCTGCGACGTAACAGCGCAACATCAGGATTCAACAGCAACCATGGAAGCTGCTAAAGAAGCGGGTAAGTTATCGATTGGTTATGACTTAAGTGCAGCAACAACCATGCCGGAAGTCTACATGACTGCACCGCTTTGGGATTTTAGTGGTTACTACACGGATTCAGTTCAGTCAGTGATTGACGGAACATGGAAATCACAGCAATACTGGGGTGGTATGAATGACGGAATTGTTCTTTTGGACGAACTGACAGCTCTGGCACCAGGAACTGCGAAAGGTCAGGTTGAAACTGCTGAGGCAGCAATTAAATCTGGTTCGCTGGTTATCTTTGCAGGCGAGTTAAAAGATCAGACGGGTGCTGTAAAAGTACCAGCTGGTACATCCATGACAGATGAAGCACTGTTGAGCATGGATTGGTTTGTAGATAATGTAGTTGGTAGTTTAAAATAGTAAAAGCGGTTTAACGGACAGAGTCTTTGGGCTCTGTCCGCTATTTTTAGTAAAGGTGAAAGCATGAACAATGATTATGTCGTAAAAATGGAGAACATCACAAAGGTTTTTGGCAAGGTCAAAGCCCTGGATCATGTGGAATTTTCATTAAAAAAGGGAGAAGTACATGCTATATTAGGAGAAAACGGAGCGGGTAAAAGTTCACTGATGAATGTTCTTAACGGTATTTATATGCCGGATGAAGGACAGATTGAAGTGAAAGGACAGCCTGTCAATATAAGTTCTCCTAAGATTGCACTGGATTTGGGTATTGGAATGCTGCCGCAGCATTATAAATTGGTGGATGTATTTTCAGCCATGGAGAACGTGGCCGCCGGCAGTCGAAAAACAAGTCCTTTTTTAAATAAGAAAAAGATTTTAGATGAGATGGGGAAATTGATTGAACAATTGGGGATGGACATTAATCCCAATAAAAAGGTATATGAAATGTCTGTCGCTGAGAAGCAGAGTCTGGAAATCTTTAAGGTTTTGTATCGGGGGGCCGATATTTTAATTCTCGATGAGCCGACTGCGGTTTTAACCCCTCAGGAAATAAAGAATCTCTTTGAAATTGTCAAAAAAATGGTGGCAACAGGTTGTTCGGTCATTATTATTACCCACAAACTGGAAGAAGTCATGGAAATCAGTGACCGAATTACCATTATGCGCAAGGGTACTACCATTCAAACGGTGAATAAGGAAGAAACCACGCCCCAGGAATTGGCAGGAATGATGGTTGGCGACGTGATGGAGCTCAATGTGCCGTATGTTCCAGTTGAACGGGGCCAGAAATGCCTGGAAGTAAAAGACATCACAGCCATTGATCGCAATAAGGTTCATATTCTGGATCATGTCAGCTTCGATCTCTATGCCGGGGAAATTCTGGGAGTAGCGGGTATTGCCGGTAGTGGTCAGAAAGAATTATGCGAAGGAATCGCCGGACTCTACCATATCAAATCGGGAGAAATAATTTTCGAAGGTGAGAACATTGTCGGGAAAAATCCTGAAAAAATCAGTCAGATGGGGATTAGTCTGAGTTTTGTGCCTGAGGATCGTCTGGGGATGGGGCTGGTTTCTTCGATGGATATTATTGATAATGTTTTATTGAAAGACTACCGCAATAAAAAAGGTCTGGGTATTTCCCGGGAGGTTTCTCGTGATAAGGCTGAAGCCCTGGTCGAACGACTCAATGTATCGACGCCGGCCATTGAAAATCATGCCGTCAGTTTGCTTTCTGGTGGTAATATTCAAAAAGTTTTGCTGGGTCGTGAAATTGAATTGGAACCGAAACTGCTGGTGACTGCTTATGCCACCAGGGGTTTGGATGTGGGATCGTCACAAATTATCTACGATTTACTCAATGAACAAAAAGTAAAAATGAAACCGATCATGTATGTAGGAGAAGACCTTGATGTGCTGATGAGTCTTTGTGATCGCATCATGGTTTTATGTGAAGGTCGGGTCACCGGGATTGTCGATCCTAAAAAAACCACCAAAGAAGCCATAGGACTCATGATGTCCGGAGTAAGAAGTGAAGGAGAAGAAGCATGCTCCATATCGTAAAAAAAGAAGTTCCGAAGACTCGGGAAAAAATAATTGTCAGGCTATCAGCCGTTTTGGCAGCTTTGGCCGTGGCATCGATCATTGTTCTGGTGGCTGGGGCGAATCCACTTGAATTGTATATCGGGATTGTCCAGGGCTGCTTTGGTTCACTGTACCGCTTTGCGGCCACTGTCGAAAAGATGGTACCCTTACTGGTTCTATCTTTGGGGGTGCTGGTGGCATTCAAAATGCGTTTCTGGAACATCGGTGCTGAGGGACAGTTTCTGATGGGCGCCGTGGGAACCACCCTGGTGGTACGGCTCCTTCCGGACTTGCCACTGCCGGTTATGCTCGTGCTGATGATCATCGTTTCATTTTTATTTGGGGCCGTCTGGTTGATGATTCCAGCCTTTTTCAAGGCCCGATTTGGAACCAATGAAACCCTGTTCACCTTAATGCTTAACTACATTGCGCTGACGCTGGTAACTGCTTTGCAATATGATTTCTGGAAAGATCCGGCGGCCAATGGGATGCCCAAAATTGCCAATCTTCCGGAAAATGCCTTGCTTCCCAGTGCAGGTGGCTTTAATTTAAGTATTTTGATGGCGGTGATCATTGTGCTGGCAATGTATTATTTTATGAATCGTTCTAAAATTGGCTTTGAAATAGCGGTATTGGGTGAAAGTGAAAACACCGCCCGCTATATTGGGATTAATGTCACCAAAACCATTATCATTGCTGCACTGGTCAGCGGTGGTTTATGCGGGATGGTCGGGATGATGCAAACCACTGGTGTCAGTGGGGCCCTGTCGACTGAAATTACCGGTGGGTTGGGTTTTACTGCTATTATCGTGGCCTGGTTGTCAGGGCTTAAGGTTCCCTTTGTAGTGGTCAATTCTTTTGCTTTTGCAGTGCTGCTTCAGGGCGCTTCTTATATTCAGACGGCTTTTCAGATCCCTGGTTCAGTGGCGGAAATGATTCAGGCGATTATTCTGTTTTTTATTCTGGGCAGCGAGTTTGTACTGCAGTATCGGTTGGTTTCTGATAAAACGAAAAGTGAGGTTGCATAAATGGAATTTGTTTTTTTCTTGGCAGCAGCGGTTAAAGCCGGAACCTGCTTGCTTTATGCAACTCTGGGAGAAATTATTTCAGAAAAAGTTGGACACCTTAATCTGGGGGTTGAGGGGATGATGCAGATGGGTGCTGTCATTGGCTTTATTGCCGGTTTTACCTTTGGCAATCCTTATACGGCGGTTGTTTGTGCCGCTTTGGCCGGTGCTGCCGGAGCCTTGATTTATGGGTTTTTGACCATCAGTTTGAAGGCTAATCAGGTGGTTACTGGTCTTACACTCAGTATTTTTGGCGTGGGTTTCGCTGCTTTTTTTGGTAAGAACTTTGTCGGTAAAAAAGTACCGGATGCCATTACCACTTTTTTTGCTCCGGTTAAGCTACCGATTTTAGGCGACATTCCTTATCTGGGACAGATCTTTTTTAATCAGAGTGGCTATGTTTATTTTTCTTATTTTTTGGTCATTGCCATTTATATTTATCTCTATAAAACCAAATGGGGGCTTAACACCCGGATGGTCGGAGAAAACCCGGTGGCGGCTGATGCCAGTGGTATCCCGGTCGATAAGTACAAGTATTTCAACATTGCCCTCTGTGGTGCTCTGTGTGGGCTGGGTGGAGCCTTTTTATCGCTGGTCTACATCAGTATTTATCCGGTTAATGTGGTCAGCGGCCGGGGTTGGATTGCCGTGGCACTGGTTATCTTTGCAATGTGGAATCCTGG
Source organism: Acetobacterium wieringae (assembly GCF_026646375.1). Taxonomy (GTDB): domain Bacteria; phylum Bacillota; class Clostridia; order Eubacteriales; family Eubacteriaceae; genus Acetobacterium; species Acetobacterium wieringae_A. The sequence continues at coordinate 150,364 of NZ_JAIPPU010000002.1, read as the reverse complement.
TAAGGCAATGCTGGGGGCCTACTTTTTTGGGGCTCTGGATATTGCCAGCTTCTGGTTGCAGCAATACAACCTGCCGGTTTCGATTTACCTGTTTACTGCGCTGCCTTACCTGGCAACGGTGTTTGTTTTGATCTTTACATCGATGCGTAAGAGCAGCAACAAAAAAGAACCGGCCTGGCTCGGTAAAAACTATTTCAAGGAAGACCGATAAACCCAAGACCGCTGAGTTTATCATTAAACTACCGTACCGACCAATTGTTAATCTGTTGTTTGCTGCGCAATGCGAAATCCGCTATGCTCCTTTCGCATTGGTCGCGGGTAGTCGCCAACTATAAGCAAGCTTATGATTGGCTCGTTGCCTTCGCGCAGAATCGAACAGCTACGCCATGTTCGCTTCGATGCGTAGGGACTGTCCCCTAGTTCACAACAGGATGTAACAATTGTCGGTACTGCGTTAGTGTAACCGTCTTGTTTAAGGCGGTTCTTTTATAAAAAAATCTGTCTTTCACTGAAAGACATGTGTAAACAAAACTCAAACTATTTTAAGGGTGGGAACGTGCTTTATGGTTTTAAATTGAAAAAACTATGATATAATAGAGGTTAAGATTTTAAAGGAGCCGAGAAAATGAAGGAATTAATTTGCAAAACAGAGAATACACACCAGTACCCGATTATTATTGAAAAAGGTATTAAAGGGCGGTTGTCCCAAATGAAAGCGCTCTTTTCCCAGTATCATAAGGTAGTGATTATCACCGATAAAAATGTTGCCAAAGAATACTTAGGTGAGGTGGAACGGCAGGTTCGTCAAGCTGGCCCCAAAGTTTACAGCATTGTCATTCCGGCTGGGGAAGCCAGCAAATGCTTGTCCCAAACTGCCGAGATTTACAACGAACTGATAAAGTGCAATATCACTCGAAGTGATGCCATTCTGACTCTGGGTGGCGGTGTAGTAGGGGATTTAGGCGGCTTTTGTGCAGCCACTTATCTCCGTGGCATCGATCTGATCCAGGTACCCACTTCGTTGTTGGCTCAGGTAGACAGCAGTGTTGGCGGTAAGGTCGGGATTGATCTGGATTATGGCAAAAATTTGGTGGGGGCTTTTCATCAACCCCGTGCTGTGATCATCGATCCCTTATTTTTAGAAACACTGGAAGATCATTATATGATTGACGGTATGGCTGAGGTGATCAAATACGGTTGTATCAGCAGTGCACCACTGTTTGTTAAGCTGATGGGTTATGCCTATTACGAGGATCTGGTCGAAGATATGGAAGAGATCATTGCCAAGTGCTGTCAGATTAAACGGGATGTGGTTCAAACCGATGAGCATGAACAGGGGTTGCGCCGGATCCTTAATTTTGGACACACTATTGGTCACGTTGTGGAAACCTATTTCAAATTCAAGAAATACTCACACGGGGAAGCGGTGGCAATTGGTATGGCTCAGATTACCAAGAAAACCGTTGCTGAAGGGATCAGCCAGAAAGATACCTATGACAACATCATCGAAATTCTGGAGAATTACGGGCTCCCAACTGAACTGCCGAAAATGCCTTTGGACAAGGTTCAAGAAATTCTGTTCACTGACAAAAAATTCGAGAATAACTCGCTTTATATCTGTGCCCTGGAAAAAATTGGCAAGGCCCAGATTGTTAAAATCCAGAAACCCCAGGCCATCGAACTGTTTAGATAATAGAAAATTAAGAGGAAGAAAATGAGAACGATAGAAATTACACCAAGGTTATTAAGCGGCAGTCTGGAAATACCGCCGTCAAAAAGTGTCAGTCATCGGGCAATTATTGCGGCGGGGTTGGCAAAGGGTGAAAGCGTGATTTCAAATGTGCTGATGTCACAGGATATGATTGCCACCTGTGATGCCATGATCGCTTTGGGGGCCAGCATTGAAAAGCAAGAAGAGCAAAACGGTCGTTTTACCCTGACGATTAGGGGCTGCGATTCGCTGGTGCTTAAGTCGGAGACGATCCAGTGCAATGAATCGGGGTCAACCTTGCGGTTTATTATCCCAATTGTGTTGCTGCAGCCGAAGCGGGCGATTATTACCGGAAAAGGGCGGCTGGTTACCCGGCCGATGAAACCTTATTATGATATATTTGCTGAAAAAGGCATCCAGTATGAACATCTTGATAAGGATCAGGATTTACCCCTGGCAGTGGAAGGAATGTTGACGCCAGGCGTCTATCAGATAGATGGCGGGGTTAGCTCACAGTTTATTACCGGGCTGCTTTTTGCCTTGCCGCTACTCAACGGTGATTCGGTGATCGAACTGACATCAACACTGGAATCCAAACCCTACATTGACATCACGCTGGACGTTTTAAAGAGTTTTGGGATTGTGATTATCAATGAGAATGATCAGCGTTTTGTGATCAAAGGGAATCAGGCCTATACTTCCAGTAACTATCGGGTTGAAGGTGATTTCTCGCAGGGAGCATTCTGGCTGGTGGCGGGTACCATTGGTAAACAGATGGATTGTTGCGATTTGAATGTTGCATCGCAACAGGGAGATAAGGTGATTGTTGACATCTTAAAAGAAATGGGTGGCGATATCAGTATTGGCGCAGATAAATTAATTGTCAAAAAAGCCGAAACCTCGGGAACCATTATTGATGTATCCCAGTGCCCGGATTTGGTTCCGATATTGGCAGTTGTTGGGAGTCTGAGTAAGGGAACCACCACAATTATCAATGGCGAGCGGCTCCGTTTTAAAGAATCGGATCGCCTGATGGCCACGGCTGATGTGCTGAACAAACTGGGTGGTAAGGTGGAAGAAACTGCCGATGGTCTGGTGATTCATGGGGTTGACCGTTTCACTGGCGGCCAGGTTACGAGTCATAACGATCACAGGATTGCCATGGCGGTGGCGATTGCATCGATTCGCGCTACCGGAAACGTTATTATTGAGGGCGCTGAAGCCGTCAATAAATCCTACCCCCATTTTTGGGAAGACTTTAAGACAATGGGAGGTGAGTGGATTGGGCTCGACCTGGGGAAATAAATTTAAACTTTCAATTTTTGGTGAATCCCATGGCAATGGCATTGGTGCTGTCATTGATGGCCTTCCGGCCGGGATTGACATTGATCTGGACCGGGTTCAGAATGAGCTAAACCGCCGGGCCGCCCGGGGAAATCCACTGGCCACGCCCCGCAAAGAAGGCGATCAGATTGAAGTCCTCAGTGGTGTTTTCAATGGTAAAACCACTGGGGCTCCGCTGGCCGGATTGATCCGCAATCAAAATACCCGTTCTGGTGATTATGCCAAAACCAAAGATCTGATGCGACCGGGTCACGCTGATTATGCGGCCAGCGTGCGCTATGGTGGCTTTCAGGATTATCGCGGTGGTGGCCACTTTTCCGGTCGTTTGACGGCACCTCTGGTATTTGCCGGAGCCATTGCCAAAGAGATCATCCGGGTGATTCGACCAGAGCTGGCAATCGGTAGTCGGATTGTATCGATCGGGAACGTCAAGGATACTGAGATTTGTGACTGGAAAGTTTACAAAACTTTGATTCAGGGCTTTGCAAACCCGGCCTTTCCCCTTTATCACGCCAAACTGGAAGATGCCATGAAACAGGAGATCATTGCGGCGATGGCCGAAGAGGATTCGGTGGGTGGTACGGTGGAAGGCTTTATTACCGGTCTGGAACCGGGAATTGGCAATCCCTTTTTTGAATCCATCGAAAGCCGGTTATCGGCCTTACTGTTTTCCATCCCGGCAGTCAAAGGGGTGACCTTTGGCGCTGGTTTTGAGGTGGCCAGCCTGCGAGGGTCTCAAACCAATGACGCGCTGCGCATTATGGATGGACAGATCGAGGCTGTTACCAACTATAACGGCGGCATCAATGGTGGAATTTCAAACGGAATGCCAATTGTTTTCCAGGTGGCTTTTAAACCAACACCATCCATCGGTAAGGAACAGCAGACCATTAATCTGGCGGAAAGAAAAGACGCAGCTCTGACTATACAGGGGCGTCATGATCCCTGTATCGTTGTCAGGGCCTTTCCGGTAGTGGAAGCCGCTACCGCCATCTGTCTGGCCGATTTTTTAATTTAAGGAGGTTGCCATTGAAGTCATTAGATGAAATCAGAAATGAAATCGATGCGATCGATGCTCAGATGCGGGTGTTGTTTGAGCAGCGTATGGATTGTATCCAGGCGGTCGCTGAATATAAATACAGTAACCACGGGAATATATTCGATCAAAGTCGGGAAGAAAAAATGTTGGAAAAAAACCTGATCCAGTTGCAAAACAAGAATTATGGAAAAGAATATGAACGGTTTTTGAATGAAATTCTGGTTTCCAGCAAGAAATATCAGAAAGATTGGATCCAAAAAAAGGAAAAGGATGAGCGAGGCAAATAGCAATGGATATCGGAATGTTGATAATTGTATTGGTGATTGTTATTCCTGGATATTTTTTGGTTAGCAGGCTCTCAACGACGCTTTATTCAGATAACCAGAAAATGGAAGCAGAGACCGAAAGACGTTATGGCTTTCAACGTCTGGAAAATGAACGGATCGAAAAAGCCAAAGCAAAGGAAAATAATAAAGTTCGGAGCAATTTGAAACCGTATCAACGAATCCCGAAGCGAATTGTCAAGGCTCCCCAAAAAACTGACATGACGGTGGTAAAAAAATATCGCCACCAGGTTACGGCCGAAAAGTTAAATAAAGTAAATATTAAGCAGAAGTGATGAGAAATCCGTTTTAAGGCGAAATCAGGTAGAACTGCGGACAAAAAAGCAGCAGAAAAAAATAATTTGATAATCCTGAAAAAATAGCTTTAATATTTCTGCACAATTTTATATAATAGCTACAATTAATTTTTTGCAAATGAGAATTAGGATGCATAAAAATGCATGCGGGAAAGTAGAAGGAAAGATGAAGAAGTTTAATAAAGTACTAATCGCCAATCGCGGAGAAATTGCCATCCGGATTATCCGGGCCTGTCAGGAACTGGGCATTCATACCGTAGCCATCTATGCACAGGAAGATAAGCTGTCTCTTTTTAGAACCAAGGCTGACGAGTCCTACCTGATCACTGGCACCGGTGGCCCGGTGGAAGCCTATTTGGATATGGATAAGATCATTACCTTGGCTAAGAAAAAGGAAGTCGATGCCATTCATCCTGGTTACGGTTTTCTTTCAGAGAATCCACTTTTTGCAAAACGCTGTGAAGAAGAAGGAATTGTCTTTATCGGACCAACCCATGAAATGATGGAAAAAATGGGTGATAAGATTCAATCGAAAATTGTGGCCAAAAGTGTCAATGTGCCAACCATTCCCGGGGTTGAAAAACCAATAACCTCAGATTCTGAAGCTCTGGAGTTTGCAAAGAAAGCCGGCTATCCGATTATTCTAAAAGCAGCTGCAGGTGGCGGAGGTCGGGGCATGCGAATTGTCCGGGAAGAAAAAGACCTCTTAAAAGAGTTCCATTCGGCCACCAGTGAAGCAACCAAGGCTTTTGGCGACGGCACCATTTTTGTGGAAAAATATTTGGAAGAACCCAAACATATTGAAGTACAGATTCTTGGAGATCACCACGGCAATGTCGTTCATCTTTTTGAGCGGGATTGCTCGATCCAGCGCCGACACCAGAAAATTGTGGAATTTACCCCGTCATTGAGTATCAATGAGGAGCAGCGCCAGGCCATTTGTAAGGATGCCATCAAGTTGGCCAAGGAAGTCAATTATCGGAATGCCGGAACGATTGAGTTTCTGGTTGATAAAAAGGGCGATCACTATTTCATTGAAATGAACCCCCGAATTCAGGTGGAACACACCGTCACCGAACTGGTTACCGGCATCGATCTGGTTCAGTCGCAGATTTTAATTGCCCAGGGTTTACCACTGGATTCGGCCGAAATTGGCATTCCCAGTCAGGATTCGATTGAGACCCGGGGAGCTGCAATCCAATGCCGAATTACCACGGAAGACCCGAAAAACCACTTTATGCCCGATACCGGACGCTTGGATGTGTACCGAACCGGGAGTGGCTTCGGGATTCGTCTTGATGGCGGCAATGGGTTTACCGGAGCTGAAATTACCCCTTACTATGACAGTCTGCTGGTAAAAAGCACCGCTTTCTCCAGAAACTTTGAAGATGCCCGTCGTAAAGCGGTACGGGGGCTCAAGGAGATGAAAATTGAAGGGGTTCAGACCAATAAAGATTTTCTAATCAATGTGCTTCAGCATCCCACCTTTATCGGAGGAAAATGCGATACCAAGTTTATTGATGATCACCCAGAACTGTTTGAAATAGAAGATCAGAAGAGTGAAGCGTCCAATGTCCTCAAATATTTCGGAAATATCATCGTCAATGAAACCTTTGGCAATAAGCCTGATTATGATGAACCGTATATTCCTGCAATTCCTGTGGATACTGAATTTCGGGGCAGTAAACAGATATTGGATGAACAGGGCCCTGCTGGCTTGGTGCAATGGATCAAGGATCAGGAAAAACTGTTGTTGGTTGATACCACCTTTAGAGATGCGCATCAATCTATCGCAGCAACCCGGGTTCGCAGCCGGGATATGATCAAGATTGCCCGAGAAACTGCCGCTCTGGTGCCAGATCTCTTTGCTCTGGAAATGTGGGGCGGGGCAACTTTTGATGTGGCGTATCGTTTCTTAAAAGAATCTCCATGGCGACGGTTGGATGAACTGCGCAAGCGCGTACCAAATATTCTATTCCAGATGCTCCTTCGTGGCGCCAATGCAGTTGGTTATAAAAACTATCCGGATAACGTCATTCGGGCTTTTGTTCAGGAAGCGGCCAAAAGTGGTATCGATATTTTCCGGATATTTGATTCCCTCAACTGGATGGATGGGATGAAGATTTCCATTGATGAGGTCTTAAAAACCGATAAGATTGCTGAAGTCAGTATCTGTTATACTGGCGATATTCTGGACACCTCGCGAACCAAATATAATCTCGATTACTACCTGAGAATGGCCCGGGAAATTGAAAAAACTGGGGCCCATATTCTGGCGATTAAGGATATGTCCGGCTTATTAAAACCTGGTGCTGCCTATAAGCTGATTGAAGCTCTGAAACAGGAAGTGGCCATGCCAATTCATCTGCATACCCATGATACCACTGGTAACGGAGTAGCCACTGTGCTCTTTGGACAGATGGCTGGCGCTGATATTGCGGATGCGGCTTTAAATGGCGTCAGCGGTTTAACCTCGCAGCCGGCGCTTAACTCGATTGTGGCGGCACTCAAAAATACGCCCCGCGATACTGGATTAAATGAGGATGAGCTCCAGATTTTATCCGATTACTGGGGGACGACTCGGCAGGTTTACAGTAAGTTTGAATCGGAAATGAAATCGGGCTCCACCGAGATTTATAAGCTGGAAATCCCAGGCGGTCAATATTCCAACCTCCGGGCTCAGGTGGAAAGTTTTGGCTTGGGTCATAAGTTTCGAGAAGTTAAAGAAAAATATCTGGAAGCCAACCTGATGCTGGGAGATATCGTCAAGGTAACCCCTTCATCAAAAACCGTTGGAGATTTAGCTATCTTTATGGTTCAGAATGATCTGACCGTCGACAATATTAAAACCAAGGGCAAGGAATTAGCTTATCCGGATTCAGTGGTCGATTTTTATAAGGGTATGATTGGCCAGCCGGAAGGCGGCTTTGATCCGGAGCTGCAAAAGATAGTTTTAAAGGGAATCGAACCGATCACTGTGCGGCCCGGAATCCTGTTACCGGACGAAGATTTTGATAAAATAAAAAAAGATTTCCAGGAAGAGTTTGGCATTGAACTGGATGATCGGGAAGTATTAAGCGTCGCTCTGTATCCCAAGGTCATGAAAGAGTATTTCGAATTCCTTCAGGAATACGGCGACTTCATGCGAATGGAAAGCCATGCCTTCTTCTATGGGCTAAAAGTGGGTGAGGTGATCGACGTTGAAGTGTCCAAGGGCAAACGCTTTATCATTAAACTGGTCAATATCGGCGTGCCAAATGATGAGGGGATGTGTCCGGTGATGTTTGAAGTGGATGGTTTCCGTCGGGAAATCTACATTGAAGATAAGCGCAGTCTCTCTGCCAAGCAGAAGGTTACAATGCTCAAGGCTGATCCCAAAAATTCGAAACAGATTGGTTCAGGGATTCCAGGAACGGTTTTAAAAGTGCTGGTCAACGAAGGCGAAGCGGTTAAACAAAATCAGGCGCTGGTTGTTGTTGAAGCGATGAAAATGGAAACTGAAATGGTCGCCAGTGAAGATGGCAAGGTCAAGCGAATTTACGTCTCCGAAGGTCAAAGTGTCCAATCCGGCGAATTAATTGTCGAAATGGAATAAGTATTCATTACAGGCGTTATAACTAAAAAAGAAGTGATCACCATTAAGTTGGCGGATCACTTCTTTTTAATTTTCTTAATTTGTTATACGATGGTAAGAGAAACTGGGAGACTGACGGCCGTTACCGGTAGGCAACCGGCTTTTGTGTTGGTAATTTCCACATAATAGTAGGTGGTACCCGCTGGTCCGGAAGTATCGACAGCAAAGGTTTTATCGGTAGCGCCATCAATTGGCTTGCCATCGGCGTTGATGGCATCGGTACTTTCAAACCACTGATAGGTGAGTTCGCCGCCGTCACTGACCTGGGCATCCACTGTAAAAGTAGCCGTGGTAATATCGGCCTTGGGGGTGCCAAGGGCAGCTTGGGCAGTCCGGGTCGCTTGGGCTAAACTGGTGGCTAAAGCGACGCCGCTGAGCTGAGAAATGCTGGTCGGTTGTGTATTAATGGTTGGCATTTCAGATAATTCCGTAGTTGTAGCGGAAGGACTGGTTTCATCAATGGCTTCCGGAGCTGCAGCGTCCGGCAAAACTGCCGGATCAGCGCTGGTAACAACGATACCAGCCAAGACTGTTACTGGTTCAGCATTTTCTGACGAGACTACGCAAGTATAATAGTTCGTCCCCGGGGTGCTTGATACCGGCGGGTCATAAATTGGACCCATGATTTCTGGCATTGGAATTTCTGAATCGCCGGAACGGTAAGACCATTGATAGGTTAAGGTCTTGCCTTCAGTGACACTGGCCTCCACAAAGATTGGCGCAGGATCTTCATTTAAGTAGACCCGCTGGGATGTCAGCTCAGAACTGGCAGTAATTAAAGGTTGAGCAGAAACGGTGAGGGCTATGGTCGCTTGGACATTATTCAAGTTGACATAGCCGGCTGGCATGACCAGAGTTCCCGTATAGAGGGTTTCGCCAACCTTTTTAGTATCAACGGTGTTTGGCGTCCAGGTGACAGAACAGGGGAACACATCACTGCCATAGCCTTGAACAATGACCACTACCGGCAGGTTATAACTGCTGTCATAAGCAATGGTCTCAGCAATAGCGTTGTTGGTGGCATTGATGGTATTGATCATAGTGACCGCGGCGATATTGGTTTTAACGGTAATTTTACAGGTATCCGTTTTATTGCCGTCCTGAGTTCGGGCAGTAATCGTGGCTTCACCATTGGCTACGGGTGTGACCACTCCATTGGTGACCGTCGCAACATTAGCGTTGGAGGATTCCCAGATAATCGTTTGATTCGTCGCATTGGCCGGGAAAATAACCGTATTTAGTTTTAAGGTATTGCCCATAATCACATCGGCTTCCACCGGGGTGACCTGAATTGCTTCCACGGGGATGTTAATGGGTGGACTGGGGGGAGTCGGCGGTGATGGTGGTTCGACCGGATCAACTGGGTTCAGAGGCGGTACATCATATTTGGAGTTGATGATCGTTCCCGAGCTACTGGAATCGGAATACCAGCTGCTACTACCGCTACCTGAATTCGTATCGGCGGTACGGTTGGTGTTGGTTGATACCGTCAGTCCGCCATTGGCATCGGTAACCACCGGTTTGGTGGTAATATATACGACATCCGGGGTGATGGTGCCGGTGATATTCAGAACATCATTGGTGGTGGCACTGGTGATACTGCCTTCGCCGGTAATTTCCACCCGGGTTTCGGTGGCCAGGGATGTGATAACGGCATTGTTACCAAGGATGACGTTGGTTCCTTCACCGGTTGCTGTTAATAAGACAGTTCCAACATTAGCATTAAGGGTTAGAGACACCTTCGATTCAGCGACAATTTTTTCAATAACGGCATTGCTTACCAAGGTGGAGCCGCTGGCATTGGTGCCAAAACCAATCAGCTTGGCCGGTGTATTCAGAACGATATCGCTGATACCTCGGGATTGGATGGATTCAATGGTACCATTTTCCTGGGTGGTAATTGATGTTCGGCTGGCAGCTTTATCGACATTCAGCGTTTTTACCTTGCTCTGGTTGTCGACGATGATTGTGGCAGCGGCTCGGGAGGTGAGATTTTCGACCGTTGCTGCACCGAGAAGGACAATTTTTACGCCCTGTTTTTCGAGGGTGACATTCTGGTAGGAACCACCATCCAGATAAACGGTGCCACCGCCTTTGATTAACAATTCTCCTTGAACGGCAGAGTTCGTCAATCGGATATCGCCATCGACGACCGAGTCAACAACAGTTAGATTGCCGGTAAAGGTGGCATTTTCATTGTTGACACCAGAAACCTTAATCTCCCCGTTCTGATAGGTAGCTGTTTCAGTGTAGGTGCCCGCCACAGTATAGCTTTTCATTTCGCTTCCTTCTTGGCTGCAGCCGCGAACAAACAAAATGGCGGTCAGGAGGATAAGTAGGATAATAATAATAGAGATAATAGAGTTCTTTTTCATGACATTCCTTCCCTTTATTTATTTAAAATTTTAATTGAAATCACTGGTTCACAGATTTGTTCTAAGTGTAATGATTTTAACACAAAACATTGTTGTTGTAAATAGAATGTAACGAAGATGTAAAATAAAAATCAATATGTAAATAAAAAACGATAATCGTATCAAAAAGAGGTGCAACCTGATAACAGGTTGGTAATCAGGCTAATTGTCATTTAGATTCATTATTTTATAATATGACAGCGGTGTATTCAGCTACGGTGAATAGTGATACAAGATTACATTTTGAATGCTTTTGCAATTGCACACCGCAAATTATTGTGGTATGATCAATTAAAATTCAAAATAAGAAATCTTTATTCCATTTAAAAAATGCGCAATGATATTATTAATTCAGAAAGAAAGGGTAACAAAATGAAAATTGAAGTAAAACAAGAAGGCGAATTATTTGTAGTAGAACTGGAAGGTCGAATGGACACCAATACCTCTCCCGAGTTTCAAAAAGAGATGGAAGCCTACTACAGCAAAGAAGGATTTCAAATGATCCTGGATTTTGATCAGCTGGACTTTGTCAGTAGCGCCGGGTTAAGAGTATTGCTGTTGATCCAAAAAAAATCCAAGGCCCTTAATGGTAGTCTGGTGATTAAAAATGTTAAACCGGAAATTCAGGAAGTGTTTGATATGACTGGTTTCTCTGATATTTTAACCATCGAATAAGGGTGAAAAAATGACAGCAGATAAAATTTCGGAAGGGATTTCGAATGACAGCTTTAATGCGTATCAGGATGAGTGTATTCCTGAGCATTTAAAAGGAATGTCCAATGAACACTTAATTAAAAATTTTTATATGATGGAAAAAACTCCTGAGGTTACACAATTGCGTGTGCTTCAGGATATTTTAAAATCTGCCCAAAATACTGAGTTTGGAAAAAAAATGGGTTTTTCGGAGATTAAAACAATTGATGATTTCAGAAACAGGATACCATTTTCAGACTATGCTCAGGTAAAAGTCGAAATCGAACGGCTTAAAGCAGGCGCCCAAGATGTTTTTTTTAATGGCGCAGCCGCTAGTTTTATTGCCACCAGTGGTTCCACCGGTGTACCCAAGCTACTGCCGGAAAGCAAAAACGGCGAGCTGGTCAAGGGCCTGGTCTCACAGATTCGCGCCATCATACTGCTGATGCTGGCGCCGGAAGTGATGGTTCCAGGAAAAAAGGTGCTGGCCATTGCCAACCCTTCGGAATATGGAAAAACTGAAGGCGGCATTCCGATTGGTTCAGCGTCTGGTCAAGCGGCCAAGGACATGCCGGTTGAGATGTTAAAAAAAATGGTGTTACCGTCAGAAATGATGCTGGCGAAAGATCTGAGCAACGAAGCGACGGATTATCTAACGATTCGCTATGCCTTAGCAGAAAAGCATCTGGTTGGGGTTGTCTGCAGTAATATTGCTCACTTTAACATCTTGCTTAAAAAAATGAATGCCACTGCCACAGACTTATTGGAAGATATCAGCACGGGGCAGATATCTGAAAAAATCAATATTGGCCAGGCGCTGCGGGAAAAATTGGTTTCACAATGTCAGCCAAACCCGGAGCGGGCGGAGGAATTAAGAACAATTCTTGCGCAAAAAAAGACCCTCGATGTGGCGGAAATCTGGCCGGAATTCTCAGTCGTATCCTGCTGGATGTCGTCCAGTGCGGCAAAAATTGTTGCCGATGTGAAAAAGATTTTACCCCCGACGGTCAAGTTTTTGGAATGGGGCTATGGTGCCAGCGAAGGCAAGTTTAACATCCCTGACCGGCCTCAGGATGCGGCCGGATTACTGGCGCTTTTTGGTTATTTTTTTGAATTCTTGCCAGTGGGGTCAACAGATGGGAAAACACGGTTGGTTCATGAATTGACAGAAGGTGATTATTACGAACTTATTATCACCTCCTATTCCGGATTGTACCGTTACAACATGAAAGACATTGTTTGCGTCACGGAGATCAAGGACCAGAACCCAAGGATTGTTTTTGTCTGCAAGGAATCCGAATATCTGGCAATTGAAAATCAAAAAATCAGAATCTATGAAATCGAAAGATCCCTCCAGGCTGTCGCCTCGAAGCAAAATGAAGAAATTCGTTTTTATCAGATTTTTTGGGATCAAGATGATAAAAAACTGGTCTTTATTCTGGAGCCATATTCGAAAACGCTTAACAGTGAGGTGTTCAAACAGGTGTTGGAAAACCATTTGTGTGAGATGAATTTTTGTTATAAACTGTTGAGAGAAGCGTATCAACTGTTGGCAGCGGAGGTGATCCTTGTCAAAGACGGGTATCGGGACTCACTGTTTACCCGGTCAATTATGCCGGGTAAGAATGTCAATCAGACCAAGCTTCCGACTTTTGTAAAAAAATACCCGGAAAGTGACTGGATCACTCGCTGGGCAAAGGAAGGCGAAAAATGATAAAGTTAATTCCCAAACTGGTCTATTCTCTTAATATCAAAAAGGGGTATAAAAAAATCGAGAATTTTGATCATTTAACTGAAAATGCCCCAGAAATCAATAAACAGCTGATGCTTAATATGCTGAAAAAAAATGCCGATACCGAGTATGGCAAACGCTACCATTTTGATCAGATAAATACCATCGAAGACTATAAAAAAATGGTGCCTTTTTCCATTTACGATGATTATGCTCCCTATATCGAGCGGATGATTGCTGGTGAAACAAATCTGCTGACCACCGATAAGATTGTTCACTATGCCCTGACCTCGGGCAGTGTGGATAATCCCAAGAAGATCCCGGTTTCGGAGCAAACGGTTGACCTGTACCGGGAATATGCCACCCAGTTCAGCTTTGCCATCATTGCCCGGGCTCTGGGGAAAAAATGGCAACGGGGTCGTGGTCTAAACCTGATGGAAGTCAAATTCGAAACCCTGCCCAATGGTTTGTTTGCCGGGTCGATTTCAGGACGGGGCGTTTACAGCATTAAAGATCTGCTGTTTCTGATGTTCACCTCGCCCAAAGAAATTGTCTTTCCCCGGGAAATTATGGACACCAAATATGCCCATCTTCGCTTTGCCCTTGAAGAACGGTCATTATCGTATATTGCTTCAGCTTTTATGACAGCAGTATCGGATTTAATGAAATATCTGGAAATAAACTGGGAATTACTCGTTGAAGATATTGAAAAAGGCACGATCCATCCCGACATAAAGATTCCGGATGATATTAAAGATGAGCTACTTAAGCAGATTAAGCCCAATCCCAAACGGGCAGCGGAATTGCGTAACGAATTTGAAAAAGGCTTTGAGACCCCGATTGTGCCGAGAATCTGGCCCGAGCTGGCCTTTGTACATGCCATCGGCAGCGGTGGATTCTCAGTCTATACCGATAAAATGCGCCATTATTTAGGGGAGATTCCCATTTATTTTAGCGTCTATGCGGCCTCGGAATCGATCATGGCAATCTGCAACGAAATGGAATCCCAGGAATTTGTACTGATTCCGGATTCGGCTTTTTATGAGTTTATTCCCGTCGATCAGGAAGGTGAAGAAACCGTGACCATGGAGCAACTGGAAACCGGCAAGGATTATGAAATTGTCCTGACGAATACCTCAGGTTTTTATCGCTATCGAATCAAAGATGTGGTTCGTGTTGTGGGTTGGTATAAAAAATGTCCCAAGATCCAATTTGTCTACCGGCTTAACCAGATGGTCAGCATTGCTGGGGAAAAGACAACTGAAGAGTGCATTTCCTGGGCGGTTAAAGAATTTGCCAAAGCCACCGACTGTGAACTGGTGGATTATTCGGTTTATGCCGATGTGGCGATATCACCGGGTCGCTATGTAATCTTTATTGAAGCAGAAAAGCGCTTAGCCAGAGAAAAATATCAGGAATATCGGCAAATTATGGAAGAGAAGCTGGGTACGGCCAACCCGTCGATTGGTTCCAAGGTAAAAAGCGGGGTCTTGAGTCCTTCGGAGATTTCCTTTGTTCAGGAAGAAACCTATGCCCTCTATCGTGATTTGATGATCATGCGGGGGATCTCCGGGAATCAGTTAAAACCGGTCCGAGTCATTGACACCCTGGTCAAAGAGAACTTCTTCTTTGCTTTAGTGGATAAGGAGTAGCCAATGGTCAGTTTATTGATTCGGTATTTAAAAGATTATCGACTCCAGATGATTCTGGTTTTTGTATTTGTGCTCAGCCAGGCGGCTGCTCAACTCTATCTACCGACGATGATGGGGGATATTATCGAAAATGGTGTGGCTCAGGGAGATACCCCCTATATCTTGAAAAGCGGCGCAATGATGTTGGGCGTTTCGCTGGTGGCGGCGGTTTGTATGGTGGCGTCCAGCTACTATTCGGCCTATGTAACAGCTTCCTTTACCAGCCGGATCCGGGCTGATGTTTTTGACAAGGTCAAGGATTTTTCCCAGACGGATTTCAACACGTTCGGGGCAGCGACCCTGTTGACTCGCTCCACCACCGATGCTACCCAGATGCAAATTGTGGTCATCAACGGTTTGCGATCATTGCTACTGGTTCCAATCACCGGTGTCGGAGCTCTGATAATGGCCTTTCGGGAGAATGTCACCCTGACACTTTTGCTGCTGGGATCGTTTTTGATTACGACAATCATCATCGGTTTGACCACCGCCCGCAGCATGCCCTTATTTAAGCTGATGCAGCAAAAAGTGGATCGGCTAAACCTGCTAATGAAAGAAAAACTAACTGGGGTTCGGGCGATTCGGGCCTTTAATCGTCAGGATTATGAAACCGAGAAATTTAGTCAGGCCAATCAGGAAGGGATGCAGGCAGCAGTGAAGGCAAATTATGCGGTGGCTTTTTTTGCGCCGCTGATGCAACTGATGATGAACCTGACGATGGTGATTATTCTGTGGCTGGGGGCTCAGGAGGTACAGCAGCAAATTGTCAGTCTCGGCGGTTTGATGGTGTTTATTCAATATGTCTTGATGTTTATGTCGGCCCTGGGGTTGGTATCGGCCTTGTTGATGGCCTATCCCCAGGCGGCTGTTTCAGCCACCCGGGTTAAAGAGGTGCTCGACTTTGATTTCTCAATTCAGGATCGGGAAGAACCGGTTGCATTAAAAAACGTTACCGGACGGATTGAATTTAAAGACGTCAGCTTTGGTTATAGCGGTGCCGAGATCAATGTCCTGGAACGTTTGAATTTTGTCGCCGAGCCGGGAAAAATTACTGCCATTGTCGGAGCCACCGGTTCCGGGAAAACCACCCTGGTCAATCTGATCATGCGGCTTTATGAGGTCAGTGACGGGGCGATTGTGATTGATGGCGTTGACATCCGGGATTGTACTCAGCATGATTTAAGAAGTGTCATTGCCTATGCGCCTCAGGAATCGGTGCTATTTAGCGGCACGGTGCAAGAAAACATCCGGGTTGGTAAGGATGGTGCCAGTGAGGCGGAAGTCACCGAAGCTCTATCAATTGCCCAGGCCCTTGACTTTGTCAATGAACGGGAAGGTGGCCTTAATAGCACGATTTCCCAAGGGGGAAAAGATCTTTCAGGCGGCCAGCGGCAGCGGCTTTCGATTGCCCGGGCGGCGGTCAAAAAAGCTCCGATTACGATCTTTGATGACTGTTTTTCGGCTCTTGATTTTAAAACCGACTCGCTGGTGCGAAAAGCCATTGGTGAAAAATTTGGCGATAAAACGGTGTTGATTGTAGCCCAACGGATCAGTACCATTAAACATGCCGATCGCATTCTGGTGCTTGATAATGGTGCCATTGTTGGTCAGGGTAAACATGAGGAATTGATCCGTGACTGCCAGGTTTATCAGGAAATTCTGAAATCCCAATCCTATAGCGATGGGAAGGAGGAATCACTGTGAAAGCAAAGAAAAGAAAATATAGTTTTGGTGCCCTTGGCAAGCGACTGAGTCATTATTTAAAAGATAAACGACATGTCATCTTTTTTGTGGCCGTCGCACTGATTGCCAGTACTATTTTTGCGATTTTTGCTCCGGTGGTGACCAAGGATGTGACTGATAGCATTGCCGACAGCATTACTAAGAATACCGATATTGATTTTTCCTATATCGGTCAGCAATTGCTGATTTTGGCGGCGCTTTACATCTTAAGTGCCGGTTTTGCCTATTATGCAACCATGCGTACCACCTATCTGTCACAACTGGCGATTAAACGCTTGCGATCAGATATTCAGGAAAAACTCAATAAACTGACGCTAAATGTGTTGGACCAGAGTGAGCGGGGAGATTTACTTTCCCGGGTCACCAACGATGCCACGACCTTATCCGGAGCACTGGAAAGCAATCTGACCCAGATTCTGGTTCAGGCTACCAGTATTATCGGGATTATTGTGATGATGCTGATACTCAATGTGCAGCTGAGTCTGATCTTCTTTGTGGCAATTCCACTTTCTTATTTTGTGATGAAATTGATCACTAAAAAAACTCAGGTGCTGTTCCGGCGGCAACAAAAAGAACTGGGAGCCTTAAACGGACTGATTGAAGAGGTCTATGATGGTCATTTAATTGTTAAATCGTTTAACCACGAAGCAAAGTCGTCAGAAAAATTTGATGCGATCAATCAACGCTTCTTTAAATCCTATCTGAGTTCCCGATTTTACTCGGGCCTTAGCTCACCGCTGATGAAGCTGATCAATAACTTGGCCTATATCGGTATCTGTGTGGTCGGGGGAATTTTTGTTATTACTGGCACCATGACGATTGGGACGATTCAGGCCTTCCTGATTTATGCCAATAATATTGCCAGTCCCACAGCCCTGATTTCTAATAACCTGAACTTTATTCAGGCTGGGGCGGCAGCAGCGGAGCGGATTTTTGAGTTTCTTGATCAGGAAGAGGAGCAGCCGGATCTGGGCACCGAGATACTGGATGTAACCATGGCGACAGGCCGGATTGAGTTTAACCATGTCGAGTTTGGCTATATTCCCGAACGAACGTTGTTTCACGATGTGTCGCTGACCGCCGAGCCGGGCGAAATTCTGGCGGTGGTGGGTCCCAGCGGTGCCGGAAAAACGACCCTGGTCAATCTGTTAATGCGTTTTTATGAAATTAATCAGGGCAGCATCTTACTGGAAGGAAAAAACGTTAAAAATCTGACCCGGCCCAATTTGAGATCTGCTTTTGGGATGGTTCTCCAGAATACCTGGTTGTTTGACGGAACCATCGAAGAAAATATTGCTTACGGCAAAAGCGGGGCAACCCTCGACGAAGTGATCGCTGCAGCAAAAAAAGCTCAATGCGACGAATTTATCAGAAAATTACCTTTGGGCTATGAGACCCGGATCGGTGGTGATTTTACCACCTTGTCTGAAGGGGAATGCCAGCTGTTGGCCATAGCCCGGACGATTATTGCCGATCCCAAGGTATTAATACTGGATGAGGCGACTTCGTCAGTGGATACTCGAACCGAAATTCTGATCACCCAAGCCATGGAAGCGATGATGAAGGGACGAACCACCTTTATTATTGCCCACCGGCTCTTTACCATCAAAAATGCCGATAAGATTATTTTTATGATGGAAGGTGATATTAAAGAGGTCGGCAGCCATGCCGAGTTGATGAAACTGGGTGGTTTATACGCCAATTTATATTTAAGTGCATCAGATAATTAAAAGCTCAGATAAATAAAATCTAGGAGGTTAGAATGAAAGGTTGGTTATTAAGGAATCCTGGTAAAATGGAAGATCCTTCAATTGTGAAAATTATGAAGGTGGTGGAAGAATTGCATGTTGATCTGACAGTGGTCGATCCATTACAGATTCATGTTGTTTGTGACCGTGATTTTGATGGAAAACTCTATGTTGGTGACGAGATCATGGAAGTGCCGGATTATGTGGTGGCAGCCTTCTTTACGGAAAAGAACTATCATACCGCAGCTGCATTGCGAATGCTGGAATCACTGGGGGTACTGTGCATCAATTCGTATGATGCTATCAAAAATGTCGACGACAAGTTGCTGACCTTTCAGTTGGTAGCGGAGTCGATTGAAGCGGTCTGCTTCCCCAAAACCCTATTGGTCACTGAATATACTGAAGCATCCTTTGTCAGCAAACTGTTTGAGTATCCGGTGGTGATGAAGGTGATGCATGGCAGTAAAGGCAAAGGCGTAGTGCTGGTTAACAGTGAAAAAGAACTGGACAACCTGATCAGTATGAGTACTGCCAGTGAAATTGGTGATCAGATTATTATTCAAGAATGCATCAAAGCCTCTTCCGGTCGGGATCTACGGATGATTCTGGCCAACGGAAAATTTGTCAAATCATTTATCCGCCAGAACGAAAAAAGCTTTCGTTCCAATCTGGCCAAGGGCGGTCACATCGTCGAGTATACCCCGCCGGCTGCGGTGATTGAGGCCGCCGAACAGGTCGCCCAGCTACTTAAAATCAATATGGGTAGTGTCGATTTTCTCTTTGGTGAAAATGATACCTTCTATTTATGCGAAGCCAATGCCATGCCGGGAGTGGCCTTTGACATTAAGGTTATGTTTGCTGACTTAGTGACACAAGTCAAAAATCGACCGGAACCGCTTTGGAAAAAACGTCTGCGGGAAGGTGGCAAAACATGTTAGGCTGGTTATTAGTTAATCACGAAACCCTGGCCGAACCATCGATCCAGACAATTATTGCACTGATTGACAAGATGGGTGTCAATATTCGTACTGTCGACGTCAGTGAGGTTCAGGTGATGTGCGAACCGGGGGCAAGTCAGCACTGTTTTATTGGCGGCGAAGCAGTGGATATTCCGGACTTTTCATTGTCGGCTTTCTTTGGAGGCAATAATTACCACAGTAAGGCGGTGGTTAAAATGCTTGAATCCCTGGATGTGCTTTGTGTCAATAGTTCCGAAAGCCTGAACAACACCGCCGACAAGTTGTTGACCTTTCAAAAACTCGGGGCCGCCAATCAGGGGTTTTTATTCCCCAAAACGGTGCTGATGACCCCGAAAACAAAACCGTCTTTTATTGCCAGTGAGCTGGGACTGCCCTGTGTAGTCAAGGTGATGCATGGTAGTAAGGGCAAAGGCGTGGTACTGATTAAAACCGAAAAAGAGCTGGAGAATATTCTTGATCTTTACGCCGCTATGAATTTTGATGATCACATCCTGATTCAGGAGTGCATTGCCGCTTCAAAGGGCCGGGATATGCGGATTATGTTAAGTGGTGGAAAATTCTCCACCGCTTACATTCGGGATAATGGCGATAATTTTAAATCCAATCTGTCACAAGGTGGTGATCTGCAGTTTATTACGCCACCGGATGCGGTGGTAGAAATTGCCGAGCAAGCAGCCGCAGTGCTGGATATCTACTTTGGTAGCATTGATTTTCTGTTTGGCGAAAATGATACGTATTACATCTGTGAAGCCAACTCGATGACCGGGCTGACCTATTCCAAGGATGCGCTCAGCAACAGCCAGAGTAATCCACTGCTGCTGACCCTGAAGAATATTATGGCGGAGGCACAGAAGCGAAAAATAAAATAGAATCATTATTGAACAGTCGACTCCTGCGGGACAGTCGGCTGTTTTTGCTTAACTGAAATTGCTGGAGGATAGAAAAAATGATCCATACTTTTGAACCAGTTTATAATAAAAACTCAAAAATTCTGATCATGGGAAGCTTCCCATCGGTTAAATCACGGGAAAACGGCTTTTATTACCAACATCCCCAAAACCGGTTCTGGAAGGTTATCAGTGCACTGGTTGGCTGGCCAATCCCGGATGTTATTGAAGAACAAAAAAAGATGTTGCTGGAAAACCGGATTGCGATATGGGATGTGATCTATTCCTGTGACATTAATGGCTCAAGCGATAGCACGATCAGAAATGTGATACCAAATGATATTCAGGCATTATTGGATCGGTCTGCCATCATCACAATTTATGCCAATGGTGGCAAGGCTTATGAATTATATAACCGCCATTGTTATCGGGAAACCGGCAAAATGATTATCAAGCTGCCGTCTACCAGTCCTGCCAACGCCAGTTATTCCTTGGAAAAACTGGTGGCACGTTGGGGTGAATTAATAAATTTATAGTGGTATTGTGCGTGAAATTTATTCTTGATAACGTTTGATTTGGTTACGACCGTTTTCTTTAGCCTGATATAGAGCTTGATCAGCCTTCAAGATAAAGTCTTCAAGAGCAGTGGCTTCATTGCTGTGGTTTTCCCGACAGGTATTTGCGACAACATGGACAACATAACCGATGCTTACGGTAACAACACCAAAGGGAGAGGCTTCATGCCTGATTTGCAGAGCTTCAATTGATTGGCGGATCGCTTCAACTAGGGTTGTTATGCGCGCAAGATCAGTCGGTACAATGATGGTTACAAACTCTTCGCCGCCATAACGGGTGGTCAGTCCCTCGAATGGATAGTGAGACAAGCACTGGGCGACTTGTATGAGACATTGATCGCCTTGTAGATGGCCATAGGTGTCATTATAGTTTTTAAAATAATCAATATCAACCATTAACAGGGCAAACGAGGTGTGGGGATGGTTTAAGTAGTAGCTTTCCAACTTCCGGCGATTGGGGATTCGGGTCAGACCATCCAAATCGATGAGGTATTCCAATTCTTTTTTTTGATCCAGGATGGTCTGAGTACTGGCGAGCTGTGTCAGTTTTGAGGTTAAGATTGTCTGGGCGATGACAACGGCAAAAGCGGTGCTGGCAATCACATTGACAAAGTTTCCCTGAACCAACAGGATGGAACCGGGGGTAAACAAAATGGATAATACCAGAACCAGGAAGCTGGGCAAAATGATACAAATCACTTCCAGCAAGGAGAGGTATAGAAAGCTACCAATCAGTAAAACGTTAATCAGGTAGAGAAAGGTGGAGCCTTGTTCGACCGATAAAACAGCCGTAATCAAACTGGCAAAGAGCAGACAAAGCCCAGTGGCGCTATAAAAAAAGATGAACTGTCTTTTCTTTACAGCCTCAGGAGAATAGGGGCTTCCGACACCGATGATGTAAATAATACTTGCCAGTATCCAGCTGATTCGCAAAGTCGCCTCGATGGTGGTTAAACCGCTAAAACCACTGTCTAAATAATAGAGTACTAACAATAATAAATTGACAGATGAACCGATTATTCCAATAATTTTTAAGCGCTTAACATTATCACACATCAAGGTTTTCCTTAATAGTGTGGATTGTGTTTTTTCATACGCCGCATAAGGTTTGAGTGTGCGGATTACCGAATGTAATGTTTTCATAGGGCTCCTTAATTTCAATGACAGTTTTTAAGCTCATTTTAACAGATATCATTGATGAAGAAAAAAGAAATATTTGAGAGGGTAGATTATTTTAAGTGAAGAAAAACAAGGCTTAATAGTATGATGACAAGGAGATAAAAGCTCAATAGCTAAATATTAAAAATTCGAAGGGGAATTTTACATTGAACAGTTTAGAAAAAGAGAAGTTTTTAGCTGAACCAAAATATACATAAGGTTAAAGAAACGAACAATTAAATTCTTCCATAATAAAGGAATTCATTTTCCGGATGATTGGAAGAATAACATACATAAAATGACAGTGTAATCTTATATAAGCTCAGTAACTTTTGATATGGGGCTTTAATTTTTTTAAATAAACACCAAGGTTGGGGATTTTTGAAAACTCAAAGCTTTCAGACAATAAAAAAAGAGAACCTCAACGGTTCTCTGATGCGTTTTTAATTGGTGGAGATGAGGGGACTCGAACCCCTGGCCTTCTGACTGCCAGTCAGACGCGCTCCCAGCTGCGCCACACCCCCAAAGTGTGATAACTTTTGGACACTTGTATAGTATAAAGGGTTAATTGATGAATTGCAAGTATTTTTTCAAAAAAACGGTGAAATAATTAATTTGGTCTAATCTGTGGATAAAGCGGGTGAAAAAGTATAGGTTGTCCGACGATTAAATTAAAAAAACTAAATTATTCCGTAAAACCGATAAAATTCAGCATCGTAGATTTAGTCGAGTCAAGAAAATATCAGATTTAGCAAAAACAGTGAATAATACAAGATTATAAAACAAGATTGTACTGATACAAAGCAAAATATTCTAAAACAGTAAAAAAAATGCCAAAAATTTCCTGTATGTGTTATAATATTACTCAGTGGAAATCGATGTAAAATGAAAATTATGGGATTATTGTCTAAAGGGGTTGTTTTATGAGAGTCTTACTTAAGATTACTGACATTATTGACGTAGAGGTGTTACAGAGAATTCAAGATTCTTTTTCAGACGCCACCGGACTCGCCGCTGTAACAGTTGATTACAAGGGGAATCCGATTACGGAATACAGTAATTTTTCAGAATACTGTACCTGTGTCAGAAAAGAAAGTAGTAACCGGGAGTGCTGTTTTCAGTCGGATGCCCATGGTGGTATTGAATCGGCACGATCGGGAAAACCATCGATTTACATTTGTCATGGTGGATTGGTAGATCTTGCCGTACCCATTATGGTAAAGGGAAATTATCTAGGTGCGATTATGGCCGGCCAGGTAAAAATTGATGAAGAAGAAATGAAGCGTCTGCCTTTTGGTACCAGCCATGAATTAACTGATTTTTCAAAAAACCCTGAAATTTTAGATTTGTATGACAAAACCTTAAAAACGACATTAACTCAGGTAAGGGCGGCGGCAGATCTGCTATACACCATCGCCAATTATTTGGTTGAGAAACAGATGATTCACATTATCCAGGAGGAATTGCATAATAAAAACCTGGAACTGATGGAAGAGGTTAAATTACGCAGCGAGGTCGAGGCGTCATTAAAAGAAGCCGATTTAAAAGCGCTGCAGGCTCAGATTAATCCGCATTTTCTGTTTAATGTTTTAAATACCATTGGTCGCCTGGCCTTGCTGGAAGGGGCAGATAAAACACAGGAAATGATTTATGCATTTTCCGATATGATGCGATACACCCTAAAAAAGGAAAAAAACAATGTCGTTACGCTTAAAGAAGAGATGGAACATGTGCAAAACTATCTGTCAATTCAAAAGATGCGTCTGGGTAATCGTCTGAATTACTTAGTGAAAGTGGATGAAATGGCAGAAGATATCTTATGTCCGTTTATGACCGTCCAACCATTTGTAGAAAATGCTATTATTCATGCGATTGAACCCAATGCCAAGGGTGGTGAAGTTCGAATAACGGCGGATATCCTTAAAGAAATCGCCATTTTGAAGATTGTTGATGATGGGAAAGGGATCCCGGATGATCGCATCCATAAAATTTTGGACGGAACGTATGAAGCCGACGGACGGGAAAAAAACACCGGAATTGGGATTAATAATGCAAATAAGCGACTGATGTATTACTATGGCGTTGATTATGGGGTTGAAATAAAAAGTGAACTGGAAAAAGGTACTGAGATCACAATTAAGATACCTCGTAAATCTCTAACGGGGAGGGGATTATAATCATGTATAAACTGTTTATTGTTGAGGACGAGCATTTAGAAATCGAAGCGATTAAACTCATTCTTAGTCAGCACGGCGAAAACATTGAAGTTATTGGTGAAGCATCTTCTGGATTGGTAGCAATTGAAGAAATCCGTCGGTTAAACCCGGATATTATCCTGTTGGATATTAACATTCCGGAAATTAATGGTATTGATGTATTAAAAACGATTAAAAAGGAAGACCATGAAAAGAAAGTCATTTTGATAACGGCGTTTAATGAATTTGATTTTGCCCATCAGGCCATCAAGGCTCGGGTCGATGATTTTCTGTTAAAACCGATTCGCCCCCAACAACTGATGGATTCCATTAATCAGAGCATTGCTTCATTAAAAAATAATGCCAAAGAACGTTTTGATGAAAAAATGAATGAAGTTATTTTTGCTATTATCCAGAAAAAATACAGTGATGCCAGAACTGCCCTGATCAGTTATCTGGATATGATTTATGATTACCATACCTATGATATTATGTCGGTACAGGCAGAAATCAAGCATTTTATGGAGGAACTTAATATTGTGACCCAGGATATGTGCGGATATGAGCTAAATAGTCCCCTTTGCTCAAGCAATAATATGCAATTTGTCAATGGCTATAAAAATCGTTATGATCTAAAAATCGAAATCATGAAAACTATTGACAAGGTTTTTGATCGAATGCTGGACAATAAAGAAACACGTAAGAACAATATCGAAGATATTTTGAATTATATTGACCGAAACTGTTACAAGGATATTTCCCTTGATCAGGTTGGGGAGTATGCCAATATGAGTTCCTACTATTTGAGTAAGATCTTTAAAAAAGAAACGGGGGTTAATTTTGTAACCTATTTAACGGAACGTAAAATAGAAATAGCCAAAGATATGCTGGCCAATACGGATGTTCCAATTATCAATATTGCATTGGATCTTTCTTACCATGAACCGAATTATTTTAGCAAGGTATTTAAAAAGAGTACTGGAATGACACCCACTGAGTATCGGAAAGAGCGTCGTGGAAATGCGATGGAGGAAGATGAACATGTAGGGAATAACCATCCAAAAGATGAAAAATTCGCTGACAAACATCGGGAAGTATCCTGATAAAAATAATGACAGAATAAGTAAAAAATATCGAACAGGAAAACCTGATGGTGAACCTGTTCTTTTTTATGTCTAAAAAAAGGAAAGGATTACTTTAAAGTGCAGGTATTCGACAAAATATTCCACTGCATTTTTATGAACAGATACAAAAAAACTGCGACAGTAAAAGGTTTTCAAGATGTGCCACAGAAATCCAGAATATTTTTATAAGAACAGCGCAAGTAATTATCATCGGCTTTGCATTAGAATATAGGTAGTTCAGTAACAAAATCTTGTAATTAAGGAGGATAGAGCTTATGACAAACGAAGCTTTAGGCATGATCGAAACCAAAGGTCTGGTTGCAGTAATTGAGGCTGCAGATGCTATGGTAAAATCTGCTAACGTATCATTAGTAGGCTACGAAAAAATCGGTTCTGGATTAGTAACTGTTATGGTTCGTGGTGATGTTGGAGCTGTTAAAGCTGCAGTTGATGCAGGCGCTGCAGCAGCTGACAAAGTTGGACAGGTTGTTTCAGTACACGTAATCCCAAGACCACACGGTGATGTGGAGAAAATTTTACCAAGTCTATAATATTTTATAATTACGGAGGTGTAAATTAATGAAAGATGATTTAATGAACAAATTGATGGAAGAAGTTATGAAGAAAATGAGTGAAGTTGAAGAAACAGGTACTGTTGCTGCTGCAACTGGTGTTTGTGGATTGACCGAATTTGTAGGAACAGCAGTTGGTAACTCAATTGGTTTTGTTATTGCAAACGTGGACAGAACTTTACATGAAGCTATGAAAATTGATCCTAAATACAGATCAATCGGTATTCTTTCTGCTAGAACTGGTGCTGGTCCTCAGATTTTCGCTGCTGATGAAGCTGTAAAAGCTACCAACTGTGAAGTTGTTTCTTGTGAACTGGCAAGAGATACTGAAGGTGGCGCTGGTCATGGTTCTTTAATTATCTTTGGTGCTGAAGATGTATCGGATGCAAAACGTGCTGTTGAAGTTGCTCTTAACGACTTAAACAGAACCTTCGGAGATGTATATGCAAACGCTGCAGGCCACTTGGAATTCCAATATACTGCCCGTGCAAGCTTCGCTTGTAACATGACTTTAGGCGCTCCAATCGGAAAAGCTTTTGCAATTATCGTTGGTGCTCCAGCTGGTATCGGCGTATTAATGTCTGATGCTGCTTTAAAAGCTGCTAACGTAGAACTTTGTGGTTATGCTTCACCTGACAATGGCGGAACAAAATACTCGAATGAGTCAATGATCTTCATTTCTGGAGACGCTGGTGCAGTTCGACAAGCCGTTTATGCTGCTAGAGAAGTTGGTAAACAAGCTTTAGAAGCTCTTGGCGGTCCTTGCCCACCTGTAACAACTCCTTATATTTAAGTAGCTGTTGTTAGTTTTCTAAGAAAGAAGGAGGAATAATGACTATGAAGTCAAAAAGATTTGAAGCTTTAGCAGCTCGTCCAGTTAAAAAGGATGGTTTCGTTAAAGAATGGCCAGAAGTCGGTCTAATTGCAATGAATAGCCCTCAAGATCCAACACCAAGTCTGGTTGTTGAAAATGGGGTAGTTGTCGAGCTGGATGGAAAAAAACGAGCTGATTTTGATATGCTTGATACATTCATCGCTAACTATGCAATTCGTTTAGAAAAAGCCCAAGAATATATGGCAATGGATTCTTTAAAAATTGCCAATATGCTTGTTGATATTAATGTGCCAAGAGACGTTGTTGTTGATATTACAACATCAATCACACCTGCAAAAATTGTAGAAGTACTTGGTCACATGACAGTACTCGAAATGATGATGGCTCAAAGTAAAATGCGAGCTCGTTTAATGCCTTCTAACCAATGCCACGTTACCAACGTCAAAGATAATATGGTTCAAATCGCTGCTGATGCTGCAGAAGCTGCTATTCGTGGATTTGATGAAATGGAAACAACCGTTGGTATCGGCCGTTACGCACCATTTAATGCACTCGCCATCATGGTTGGTGCAAATGTTGGTCGTCCTGGTATCTTAACACAATGTGCTGTTGAAGAAGCGACCGAACTTGACCTTGGTATGAAAGGTTACACCGCTTACGCTGAGACGATTTCTGTATATGGTACAGAACCAGTTTTCATGGATGGTGATGATACTCCATACTCTAAAGCTTTCTTAGCATCAAGCTACGCTTCCCGTGGTTTGAAAATGCGTTTTACATCTGGTTCTGGATCAGAAGTACAAATGGGTTATGCAGAAGGCAAATCAATGCTTTATCTTGAAGCACGATGCTTATACATCACTAAGGGTGCCGGTGTACAAGGAAGCCAGAATGGTTCAGTTTCTTGTATCGGTGTTCCAGCTGGTGTACCAGGTGGTATCCGAGAAGTATTGGCTGAAAACTTATTGGCAGCATGCCTCGATTTAGAGTGTGCTTCTTCTAATGACCAGACCTTTACGCACTCTGACTTACGACGAGTTGCTCGTTCATTAATGCAAATGGTACCAGGAACCGATTATATCTGTTCTGGTTACTCTGCTACTCCTAACTATGATAATATGTTTGCAGGCTCTAACTGGGATGCGGATGATTATGATGATTGGAATGTAATCCAACGTGACTTAAAAATCGATGCTGGCTTACAGCCTGCTGATGAAGATACCGTTGTTGCTGCTCGTGCTAAAGGCGCTCGCGCAATGCAGATCTTGTTCAGAGAATTAGGCTTGACTGAAATCACCGATGCTGAAGTTGAAGCTGCAACTTATGCCCGAGGATCTCAAGATATGCCGGACCGTGATGTTGTAGCTGACTTAAAAGCTGTTGAAGATTTAATGAATCGTGGTGCAACTGCGGTTGACTTCATTAAAGCTCTTGACCGAGGTGGCATGAGAGATGTCGCTGAATCGATCTTTAACATTCAGTTACAGAAATGTGCTGGTGACTACTTACACACTGCTTCTAAATTAAGCTCTACATGGGAATGTATTTCAGCAGTAAACTATCCAAATACCTATCATGGAGTTAAAACTGGTTATGTAATCAGTGATGAAAGATGGGCACAAATCCAAGATATTCCATGGGCTGTTGACCCAGCAAGCATATAGGAAGGGGTGTAATAAAATGGCTATAAACGAACAAATGTTAAAAAGCATTATTGAAGATGTTTTAAAAGAAATGACTGGCGCTGCGCCAGCTTCCGCACCAGCTGCATCTGCTGCCGGCGCTGTGAAACTTTCTCCAGTCGGAGAAGCAAAACAGGGAATGGCAAGTGATGAAGTAGTGATCGGTTTGGCTCCTGCTTTTGCAGAGTCTCAAACAGTAACCATTACCGGTATTCCGCATGATAAAGTACTAAAAGAAATCATCGCTGGTATTGAAGAAGAAGGTTTAAAAGCCCGAATCATTAAAGTTTACCGAAGCTCTGACGTTGCTGTATGTGGTCACACTGCTGCTAAACTTTCTGGATCTGGAATCGGAATTGGCTTACAGTCAAAAGGCACTTCATTGATTCACCAAAAAGATTTACCACAGCTAAGTAACTTGGAATTGTTTTCTCAAGCACCATTGATCGATTTGGAAACATATCGAATGATTGGGAAAAATGCTGCAAAATATGCCAAAGGCGAAAGCCCGGCACCTGTTCCAGTAAGAAACGACCAGATGGCTCGTCCAGCTTACCAGGCAAAAGCAGCCTTATTACATATCAAAGAAACTGAACATGTTGAAGCCGGTAAAAAAGCCGTCGAACAACAAGTTTCGTTTGTATAAGTGGAGGTGACCAGAATGACACAAGAACAAATGTTGGAACAAATCGTTAAACAAGTTATGAGTTCTATGAGTGCTGCTGCAGCTCCATCACCAGCAGCTTGCGGAACTGTTTCAAAAGCTGATTATCCAATCGGAGATAAAAGACCTGAATTGATCTTCTCTGCTACAGGAAAAGCTTATAAAGAATTAACCCTTGATAAATTGCTTTCTGGTGAATTATCACCAGAAGATTTACGAATCAGACCAGAAACACTTGAGCTGCAAGCTCAGGTTGCTGAATCTGTAAATCGTGATGCATTCGCCAGAAATCTAAGAAGAGCTGCTGAGCTGATTGCTGTACCGGATGCACGCTTGCTAGAAATCTACAATGCTCTTCGCCCATATAAATCGACTAAGGAAGAATTATTGGCGATTGCAGCAGAACTAAAAGATAAATACAATGCTCCTATCTCAGCATCTTTAGTTGCTGAAGCTGCAGAAGTTTACTATGCAAGAAAGCGATCTAAAGAATTTATTTAATAAAGCATTTTAGGAAGTGTTGGGAGGACATAATATGATTATTGCAGGAATAGATATTGGTAACGCCAGCACGGAAACCGCGCTAGCCCGATATGTCGACGGGAAACCTGAATTTCTTTGTAGTGGCATTGTTGATACTACTGGAATGAAAGGAACACGTCAGAATATTCATGGAGTTTTCGCCTCTCTCAAACAAGCTCTTGAAAAAGCTGATTTAACCGTAGAAGATGTTGATTTAATCCGGATCAATGAAGCTGCACCCG
Source organism: Acetobacterium wieringae (assembly GCF_026646375.1). Classification (GTDB taxonomy): domain Bacteria; phylum Bacillota; class Clostridia; order Eubacteriales; family Eubacteriaceae; genus Acetobacterium; species Acetobacterium wieringae_A. Next base: position 120,539 of record NZ_JAIPPU010000002.1, on the reverse strand, counting down.
TTATAGGCGATGTAGCTATGGAAACAATTACGGAAACAATTATTACGGAATCAACCATGATCGGTCACAATCCCTCTACACCAGGGGGATTGGGGATCGGCGTGGGTGTGACTGTAGACATAAGAGAAGTTAATAATTGCGATAAGGGCGAGTCAGTGATCGTTGTTATCCCCAGAGAAGTGGATTTTGAAGATTCCTCTCGGATTATTAACCATGCTGTTAATAACGGCATATTTGTTAATGGTGCCATTGTCCAACGTGATGATGGCGTTTTAATTAATAACCGTCTTATGAAAAAAATTCCGATTGTTGATGAAGTTTCACTGATTGATAAGGTGCCGAGAAACATGCGTGCCGCCATTGAGGTTGCCGCAGCAGGTTCGGTAGTTGAACAACTATCGAATCCATACGGTATTGCAACCGTATTTGATTTAACGTCCGATGAGACCAAGCAGGTTGTCCCTGTATCTCGTGCTCTTATCGGGAATCGTTCAGCTGTTGTTATCAAAACGCCGGCAGGGGATGTCAAAGAAAGAAAAATCCCGGCTGGCCAAATTATTATCCAGGGCACGAACAAAAAAGCCCAGGTTAATGTGGATGATGGTGCTGAAAAAATCATGGATGCAATACGTTCCGTAGCTCCTGTAGAAGATATTAGAGGTGAAGCTGGCACAAATGCCGGTGGAATGCTGGAAAAGGTCAGACAGGTCATGTCGCACTTGACAGATCAACTGCCAAGTGCAATTAAAATTCAGGATTTATTAGCCGTCGATACGTTTGTCCCACAAACAGTCAAAGGTGGGGTGGCGGAAGAGTTTTCCATGGAAAATGCCGTTGGTATTGCCGCTATGGTTAAGGCTGATAAATTACAGATGAACATGATTGCCCATGAATTGGAAGCTGAACTGGGTGTAAAAGTTGAAGTAGGCGGAGTCGAAGCCGATATGGCCATCCGTGGCGCACTTACCACACCAGGTAGCAATAAACCTTTAGCAATTATCGATATGGGTGCTGGATCGACGGATGCAGCAATTATTAACAGGGCAGGTGAAATCAAATCCATTCATTTAGCAGGTGCCGGTAACATGGTTACGCTGCTGATCGCTTCGGAATTAGGACATGACAACATGGCGCTGGCGGAAGATATTAAAAAGTATCCCTTGGCCAAGGTTGAAAGTTTATTCCATATTCGTCATGAAGATGGAACTGTTCAATTTTTTGATAAACCATTGGATCCCAGAACCTTTGCTCGGGTAGTCATTTTAACACCCAACGGAATGGTGCCAATGCCGGGGAACTACTCTTTAGAACGTATCCGAGCTGTCCGACGCGAAGCAAAGACAAAAGTATTTGTTGTAAATGCCATTCGTTCGTTAGAACGAGTGAGTCCGACTGGAAATGTTCGGGATATTGAATTTGTTACTTTGGTCGGTGGATCAGCTCTTGATTTTGAGATTCCCCAATTAGTAACAGACGCCTTATCCAAGTACAGCATTGTTTCCGGGCGGGCGAATATCAGAGGAGTTGAGGGTCCGCGTAACGCAGTCGCTACCGGTTTGGTACTTGCTTACGAAGAAGGTGAATAAGATGCGGATGGATTTTGATGCTCCAAAACCAGAAATAAAAATTGTCCATGGAAAAAATATAATGTTTCAAAAAGTCGTTGATGAAGTATTACACGGAATTGAAGAAGAAGGGGTACCATTTTCCATCGAAGAATTGGAAGATGCCAATCCGGTTGAGCTTGCTTTTCGGGGTGCGGAACTATCGCATCTTGGAGTAGGAATTGGAATTACTGAAAATGAAGTAGTTCTTCATTATATTAAATTAAAAGAGGATCAGCCAATTTTCAGAATTCCAGCTTACAGTAACGAGGCAACATTACGGGCGATTGGAAGCAATGCTGCCCGACTGGTAAAAAAAATGCCTTTTAAAAATCTGGATAATACGGAACTGTCGTAAGGAGGGGTTGATTTGAATAGAGGAGAGGCCATTGGCCTAATAGAAGCTATTGGGTTGGCCACAGCGGTTGAAGCTGCCGATGCGGCAGTCAAGTCAGCAAATGTAAGACTGATTGGCTATGAAGCGTGTAAGGGTGACGGCATGTCAACCATTAAGGTGGCTGGTGACATTGGAGCTGTTAAGGCAGCAGTTGATGCGGCTACAGCTGCTTGTGCTAAAGGTCGTGGCGTTTGGGCAACCAAAGTGATTGCTAGACCCAGCGAAGGAATTGAAAAGCTAATTTATAACAGTGAAACTGTGGGTTATAATCCACCAGTAGAACCAAAAGCTGACGTTGTCACTATAGAAGAAAATGAAGAAACAGCAGAAATAGACTCAGAGGAATAATTGCTGAGTCGGCTGATGGATTCAGACAGAAATGATCTTTTGAAGAAAAGGTGCTAGCATGAACGAAAATGAAAAACAAGTAATTGAGCAAATCGTAATTAACACAGTAAAAAAACTGATTGCTGAAAAAGATAGTCCGAATCGTGTGGTATTGGGAATCTCCAATAAACACATTCATCTTTCGAAAAAAGACATAGAAACACTTTTCGGAGAAGGTTATGAACTGACAAACATGAAAGACTTAAAACAACCTGGACAATATGCGGCCAAAGAATCAGTTAAAGTGATTGGGCCTAAGGGATGTTTTGATAAGGTTCGAATTTTAGGACCAGCCCGTCCTGAAAGTCAGATTGAGATTTCACTGACAGATGCCAGAACACTGGGAATCAAAGCCCCAGTTTGCGAATCAGGACAGCTGGAAGGAACGCCGGGGATTACCCTCGAGGGTCCATGCGGAACAGTTACCCTCACTCATGGCGTGATTGTTGCCCTACGGCATATTCATATGCCTCCTGATATTGCAGAGAAGTTAGGCATTAAAGATAAAGACTGGGTGAGTGTTGAAACATGTGGTGTTAGAAAAACAATTTTCTGCAATGTACTCGCTCGAGTGTCCGATAAATTTGACTATGAAATGCATTTGGATACCGATGAAGCGAATGCGGCAGGACTTAACAACGATGATTATCTTAAAATAATCCCGAATAGGTGAAATGATGGATTGGAAATCTGGTAATGACGCAATATTGGAATTTGCAGAATTAATCCGAGAAAAAAAAGCTAATGCTTACACGGGTGAGCTAAAAGTCGGCGTGGATCTCGGGACTGCGAATATTGTCATCGCAGTGGTTGATGAAAATAATCGTCCCATTGCTGGAGCGACTCAAGGCGCGTCAGTTGTTCGCGACGGAATTGTCGTTGACTATCTCGGTGCGAGTCAAATTGTACGAAAACTCAAAGGTGAGGTTGAAGGTATCCTGGGTGTCGATTTGACATATGCCAAGGCTGCCACAGCCATTCCTCCTGGTATCCTGGCAGGGAATACGAAGATTATTTCCAATGTGGTTGACTCAGCCGACTTTGTGGTAACAAATGTGGTTGATGAACCAACAGCGGCGGCAACGGTGCTTGGCATCCAAAATGGTGCGGTCGTTGACGTTGGGGGTGGAACCACTGGAATTAGTATTCTCAAAGATGGTGAAGTTATTTTCACAGCCGATGAAGCGACCGGAGGGACACATATGAGTCTGGTACTGGCAGGTTTTCATCACATTAGCTTTGAAGAAGCAGAAGAACTTAAAAAGAACGAATCACAGAAAAAAATCTTCCCGATTATTAAGCCCGTGGTACAGAAGATGGCATCCATCGTCAATCGCTTTGTGATCGGGTACGATGTTGACGTTATTTATGTGGTTGGTGGAGCGTGTGTCTTTAATGATTTTGAAAAGATATTTGAAGATGAAACAGGCATCAAAACCATTAAACCGGTAGAACCATTATTGGTAACACCTTTAGGGATCGCCTTTAATTGTCAAAGGTAAGAAATGTGGTGATAGAATTTGGACATGGAGAAAATACTCGAAAATGGATTATTGGATACACTTATTCAAAAAATCGTTGACGAGGTTGTCAGGCGAATAAAAAATCAACCTAAAAAAGCAGTTGTTTTCTTTACAGGAGCTACGATTGGTTTTAAGGATTCGATGGATTCATTGTTGAAATTACAAAAAGATGGTTGGCAATTAAAAGTTGTTCTTTCTGATGATGGCATGAAGGTGTTAGATCCTGATGCCATCCAAAAAGAGTTAAATCTTGATGTAATTTACCACAGTGGTAACATCAAAAGCCAAAAAGAGCTGTATGGATCGGCAGATATGTTTGTGATTGCTACCATGAGTGTGAATACGGCTGCCAAACTGGCGGTTGGAATAACCGATACAGTGCTTTTATCGCTCATTAATCATGGATTTATGGCTGGAACGCCAGTGGTTGCAGCAGTTAATGCCTGTAATCCGGATGATCCTCAAAGAGCATCACTGGGAATGGGTAAATCATCCCCTAAATATCGGGAGATGTTAAATAATAACATTGAAACACTGCGAGATTTTGGGATGAAGTTAGTATGTGGCAAAGACGTATATGCTACTTGTGTTGGTGGAACTCCCACAGAAACAAATGATTTAATCGTTACAAAGACAGCTGTCCCAGTTAAAAACGAAACGGCGGTAATTCAGGTCTCAGCTAGTAATACCAATGAGTGTCTGATTAACAAAAACGTTATCTCACGGGTTGATATTTTGAAGGCCCAGGGATCAAATGTGATTAAGATACCATCAGCATCAATTTTGACAGGGTATGCAGCGGAAGCCGCCAAGGAATTTGGGCTTCAGATTATCAGGGTTTAATAAGGGTGGTGAATATATGCAGTTAGCAAAAGTAGTTGGAAACGTCGTATCAACCCAGAAAGATCCTAATCTTGTGGGATGTAAATTATTGATCATAAAAAAAATTGATGAGTATGGGGAATTTGAAAAATATTCAAGTTCGTCGACAGCAATAGCCGTTGACTCGGTGGGTGCAGGTATTGGAGAAACGGTGATCGTAACGTCGGGGAGTAATGCCCGTTATGTTTACGGTGACAAAATGGCTCCATTAGATATGACCATTGTCGGCATTGTTGATGAAATTCAGATTGTTTAGTGGGGTGATATGATGCCAAATGTATATACCCGAGGAGGGGACAAAGGGGAAACAGGTCTTTTTGGATCCAGTCGCACCCCGAAGGATAATATCCGTGTCGATGCATATGGAACCATGGACGAAGCAAATTCGGCCATTGGTTTAGCATATTCACTTTGTGATGATCAAGAGATCAAAGAAATACTGCACTATTTGCAGAAACGTATTTTTGTTTTAGGAGCAGAACTTGCCAGCGATGAAAAAGGAAAAGCCATGCTGGCGGACAAGATTACTCAGGCAGATGTAGATTACATGGAATGCACGATGGAACAATATTTAGCAATTATTGGACCTCAAAAGGCATTTATTATTCCCGGTGCTAGTCCCGCATCAGCAGCTTTGCATGTTGCTCGCACCGTTGTCAGACGCGGTGAGCGATTGATTGTAAAATACAATCGCGAGAATGAAGAAAGTCGTCCAGAATTGGTCAAATTCGTCAATCGACTCTCGGATACCCTTTTTGTGCTGGCGCGGACAGTTGAGTTTAATGGTGTTGTAAAAGAAATAGTCGAGCGGGTTAAAGTAAAATTGAATCTACTGGAAACTGCGCAAGCAGAAAGTATCAATGAAGAAGCGTGTGAAAAAGAATATAGTCTACTGACACTAGCCAAGAAAATGGCGGCTGCGGCCAGAGTTAAAGCTGAAGAAATCAATGTACCCATTGTCTTTTCTGTGGTCGATTCCGGTGGAAATTTAGCCTACTTTGAACGGATGGAAGATGCGTTGATGGTCAGCATTGATATTTCAGTGAATAAGGCCTATACTGCAAATGCATTGAAAATGTCCACTGATAAAGTTGCCAGCGTTGTTAAAGAGAATGGTTCACTCTATGGCCTTCAATGGACTAATAATGGTCGGATGGTCGTCTTTGGCGGGGGATATCCTTTAAAAGTTAATGGCGAAGTTATAGGTGGAATTGGCGTTAGCGGCGGAAGTGTTGATGAAGATATGATTATTGCAAAGAGTGCGTTAGCTGTGTTATAAAAAAAACTAATTAATCAGGAGGAAGAAAAATGACGACTACTGGAAAATTATTAGATATGGCTAAAAAAATGGCAGAAGCGGCGGCAGCAAAAGCAATCGAAATCGATGTACCAATGGTTATTGTAATTTGTGATGCCAGTGGTAATACCGTATTATTTAACCGGATGGAAGATTCTTTATTGGCCAGTATGGACATTGCAACAAATAAGGCTTACACTGCAGTTGCGCTCAAAATGGGAACCGATCAAGCTGCTGACCTTGCCAAAGAATCGGGACAACTTTTTGGAATCGCAAGTTGTGATAAGGGAAGAATGGTTGTGTTCGGCGGTGGATTCCCGATTTTTGAAGGGGATAAAATCATCGGTGGTATCGGAGTAAGTGGCGGCAGTGTTGCAGAAGACATGACTGTTGCTCAAGCTGGACTAGACGCTATAAAATAAGACAAAAAAATTAACACGATCCAGGAGGTACCTCGTATGAATATAGATACTACAGGTATAGAATATATTGTAAAAAAAGTAATGGCAGAAATCGATTGTGCAGTTGAAGGCGGAAAACCACTTAAAGATGGTGAACTTGGGATCTTTAATGATATGGAGAACGCCATTGATGCTGCTTATGAGGCTCAAAAATCATTCATGAGACAGTCGATGGCCTTTAGAAGCAAATTAATTGCAGCGATGCGAGCAGAAATGCTCAAAAAAGAAAATATGGAAATGATTTGTCAGATGGCAGTTGAAGAAACTGGTATGGGAAATTATGAACATAAACTTTTAAAACATGAATTAGCAACTGTAAAAACACCCGGAGTGGAAGATCTTGTTGCCGATGCCTTCACTGGCGATGACGGGTTAACCTTAATTGAACAGTCTCCGTTTGGCGTGATTGGCTCGGTTTCACCTTCGACTAATCCCAGTGAAACAGTTATCTGTAATTCAATTGGTATGTTAGCAGCAGGAAACACAGTCGTATTTGCACCCCATCCCAGCGCCAAAAAAACCAGTGCATTAACAGTTAAATTGTTAAATAAAGCAATTTTAGAGGTTGGTGGTCCTGAAAACCTGATCGTTACAACAGCTGAGCCGACCATTGACAGTGCCAATACCATGTTTGCCAGTCCCAAAATTACAATGCTTTGTGCTACCGGTGGACCAGGTGTAGTTAAGACTGTATTACAGAGCGGGAAAAAAGCGATTGGAGCTGGTGCTGGAAATCCTCCTGCGCTGGTTGATGAAACCGCTGATATCGAAAAAGCCGGGAAAGATATTATTGATGGCTGTTGCTTTGATAATAACTTGCCATGTATTGCGGAAAAAGAAGTTGTTGTCGTCGAACAAGTTGCTGACTACCTGATCTTCAACATGAAGAAAAATGGCGCATATGAACTCAAAGATGCCAAGAAAATTGCCGAATTGGAAGAGTTGGTTATTCCTGGTGGTCGTCTGAGTCGTGACTATGTGGGACGAAGCGCCAAAGTAATTCTTAAAGGTATCGGAATTGACGTTGACGACTCCATCCGGGTAATCATTATGGAAACCAGCAAAGATCATATCTTTGCTGTTGAAGAATTAATGATGCCAATCCTTCCAATTGTTCGCGTAAAAGATATTAAAGAAGGAATTGATGTCGCTGTTGCTTTGGAACATGGCAATCGACATACCGCGATTATGCATTCAACAAATATCAATAACTTAACTGAAATGGCAAAAAGAGTGCAAACCACTATTTTTGTTAAAAATGGCCCTTCATATGCTGGTATTGGAGTTGGTGGCGAAGGGTATACAACCTTTACCATTGCTGGTCCGACCGGTGAAGGCCTAACATCTGCTAAGACATTTACTCGTAAAAGAAGATGTGTATTAGTAGGAGGATTTACGATTAAATAATAGAGGTGTTGTTCATGAGCGCAAATTTAGTAGAATTGGTACAAAACGCCGGCATTGTTGGTGCAGGCGGGGCAGGGTTTCCAACCCAGGTCAAATTAAATTGCAAAGTTGATACTGTTGTTGTCAATGGAGCAGAATGCGAACCACTATTGCGCGTCGATCAACAACTGATGGCACTGGAGGCTGTTAAAATGTTAACGGCACTCCAGGCTGTTATGGATCACACACAAGCAAAGGAAGGCATTATTGGCCTCAAGAAGAAATATACACCTGCTATTGAAGCATTAAACAAAGAACTGCCAGCATTTCCCCAAATTAGAATGCACTTGTTAAAAAATTTCTATCCAGCTGGAGATGAACAGGTTCTTGTTTATGAAACAACGGGACGGATTGTGCCTGAAGCCGGAATTCCGTTAAATGTTAATACATTAGTTATAAATGTGGAGACACTTTTGAACATTTATGATATAATGGTAGACAATAAACCGGTTACAGATACATATTTAACAATAACAGGTGAGGTTAAGAATAAGCTCACAACAAAGGTACCACTTGGTATTACTGTTCGTGAAGCTTTGGAATTAGCCGGTGGAACAACCATCGAGGATTTTGTCGTGATTAACGGCGGACCGATGATGGGCAAAATCGTCGATTTAGAGTCAACGATTACAAAAACAACGAAAGGACTCATTGTTTTAGCAAAAGATCATCCATTGATAATTTCTAAGACAAAGTCCATCAAGGAAACTATGAAAATGGCAGGGATGGCTTGTATGCAATGTAACTATTGTACCGAGCTGTGTCCGCGATACTCTTTGGGCCATAACCTGGAACCCCATAAGTTAATGCGGATCGCTGCCTATGGTTCAACTTGTGACACGTCCACTCAAGCTACAAACGCTTTTCTATGCTGTGAATGTGGCTTATGTCAATATGCATGTGTAATGGACTTACAACCTTGGAAGTTCAATACCATGCTAAAGCGAGAACTGGGAAGCAAGGGGATCAAAAATCCTCATCACAATGCACCAACATCAGCTGTGCCCTTCAGAGAAGGCAAACAGTTTAACGTCTACCGTTTGGTATCACGATTGGGACTGACGAAGTATGATCTTCCGGCTCCGATGGTTGAAACGGATAAGACGTTTACTAAAGTCAACCTATTATTGTCACAACATATAGGTGCTCCTGCAGTAGCAGTTGTAAACGTTGGTGATCATGTGGAGCGAGGACAACTTATCGGGGATATTCCTGAGGGTAAACTAAGCTCAAAAGTTTTTGCTAGTATTAGCGGTAGGATTTCAGCCGCGGATAGTGAAAAAATCACTATCGAGTCCTAAATCATATTTTAAGGGGGATAATTATGGACTTTACAATGTTAATCGCTGCATTTGGCGGTGGCGTCTTAGCCACATTTATGGGCGGGATCACAGCCTTTGTTTTCACCGGTTTAACCGTTTTGGCGGCAATCATGGGTGGAGATTTTGGGGCACCTGCAATTGGTATTATTAGTTTTGGTTCCTGGTTTGGTCCACATGTAGCCTTCGCTGGTGCTGTAGCTGGTGCTGCGTTTGCAATGACAAGAAATCATATTGAAAATGGTCAAGATATCGTAACACCACTGGTAAAATTTGGTGATCCGATGGTATTGATCGTTGGTGGTATCTTTGGTATGGTTGGCTTCCTGATCCAATACATTGTTGGACCACTGGTTGGACCAATTATCTTTAGTGGTATTCTGGGCGAAGGTGCCGCCGGTTGGACTGATACGGTTGCTTTCACCGTAATGCTGTCTGGTATTATTGTACGTTTAGTATTTGGTAAAACTGGTGTTACAGGAAAAACACCAGCTGGTGAAAAACGCGAATGGGTTACCACTGGAAGCCGTTTAGGATTTGTTCTTACTTACGGGGCAAGTATTGGTATTTTAATTGGTGGCGTTGCTGCTACATTAGGTACATTGGGCTTAGTTGGTGGAAGCCAAGAAGCTGCGTACTTATTCTCAATGACTCCAGTTATTGGATTCTCTGTTGCTGCTATTTCGCTGATTCTGATTATGTGTGGACATTATTTTGAAGGATGGCATCATATTGTTTTACCTTCAGGTTCTACCGCAGTAATCGTATTCTCAGCTACACTTAATCCTTTTGCTGCAATTATTGGAGCAGCAATTACAGGTATGTTCACAGCTTTTGTTGGTGAATGGGCTGCAAAAACTTTCAATAGCCATTGCGATACCCATATCGACCCTCCTGCTGTAACGATCTTCATTACGCAAACAATCAACTTTGTTATTTTAGGCGGATTAATTTTCGTTTAAACCGAATGAACGCAATCTGGTAAAATAAAACATTCACAGTATAGAAAGAAGTGGTATTTTGAAAAAAGCAGTTGGTTTTATGGAATTTAAGAGCATTCCAGTTGGTATAGAATCCACTGATGAAATGCTGAAATCCGCAAATGTTGAGCTGCTGATGGCATCACCCTTATGTCCTGGAAAATACGTCAGTATTATTGCGGGAGATGTCGGTGCTGTCGAAGCGTCAATAAAGAATGGGGCACATGTGGGTGGTATCCATATGTTAGAATCTCACGTTATACCGAATATTCACCCTGATGTTCTGCCAGCAATGTTAGGCGCTGGGGAAATTGGTGATGTGAAATCGCTGGGTATTGTTGAAACGATTAATGCAATTTCTTCAATTTTAATCGGAGATATTTGTGCGAAAGCATCAAACGTAGAACTCCTTGAAATTCGAATTGCAAGAGGCTTGGGTGGTAAAGGCTTTGTATTAATCACTGGCGAAATTTCTTCTGTTAAAATGGCCATTCAGACGGCCCAGACGGAAATGGCAGAATCGAATCTCATTACGAGCTATTCGGTAATATCATCTCCACATAAGGATATCGCTAAAATTCTATTTTAACTGAAGATTAATATTTAAATGTATAAAAAACAAATGGCTTCGGTCATTTGTTTTTTATACATCAAAATTCTATTTTTTATAAGTGTACCAAGGCCATTTATAAAAAATAGAAGGAAAATTACGCATTAAAAGGAGATCGTCATGGCTCGTAAAAGTAAACCTAAATCACAATTAACAAAGGACACAGCTATTCAAAGTGGTTCGGATCTATCGAATTCAAGTGAAGTGGGGAATGAAGAAGTGGGAAAATTGGACGATTTTATAAAAAAGGTTAGCAGAGTGATCACGGGCAAAGAGGAGAATGCCGAGGATTCGAGTGATAACAGTCCCAAGAAATCGGAAACACCAAAAACTGAGGCACAGGTAGAACTGGAAAAAGAGTCACAGTTAAAAGCAATAGCAGAGGCGGAGGAAAAAGCTAAAGCGGAGGCGAAAGCCAAAGCGGAGGCAAAGGCCGAAGCAGAGGCAAAAGCTAAAGCGGAAGCAGAGGCGAAAGTCAAGGCAGAAGCGAAAGCTAAAGCGGAAGCAGAGGTGAAAGCCAAAGCGGAGGCAGAGGCGAAAGCCAAGGCAGAGGCAGAGGCGAAAGCCAAAGCGGAGGCAGAGGCGAAAGCCAAAGCGGAGGCAGAGGCGAAAGCCAAGGCAGAAGCGAAAGCGAAAGCGGAAGCAGAGGCGAAAGCCAAGGCAGAGGAAAAAGCTAAAGCGGAAGCGAAAGCCAAGGCAGAGGCAAAAGCTAAGGCGGAAGCAGAGGCGAAAGCCAAGGCAGAAGCGAAAGCTAAAGCGGAAGCGAAAGCTAAAGCGGAAGCAGAGGCCAAAGCCAAGGCAGAGGCAAAAGCTAAAGCGGAAGCTGAGGCGAAAGCCAAGGAAGCGGCGAAAGCAAAAGCGGAGGCAGAGGCGAAAGCCAAGGCGGAGGCAAAAGCTAAAGCGGAAGCAGAGGAAAAAGCGAAAGCTGCGTCTAAAGCTAAGGCGGAGGCAAAAGCCAAGGCAGAGGCGGAGGCGAAAGAACTTGCTCAAAAAGCAGCAGAAGCAAAAGCAGCGGCAGAGAAGAAGGCGAAAGCAGTGGCAGAAAAATCCAAAGCATTAATCGAAAAAGTTCATCATAAAGTTCAGGAAGAAGCAGCCGCAGTAAAAAAAGCTGCGATTGAGAAACAAGCGTTGGAAGAAGCAAAAAAGCAGGAAGAAGCAAAAAAACAAGCAGAGATTGAAGCCAAAAAAGAAGCTGAGGCCAAGGCAAAATTAAAGGCCGAGCAGGAAGAAGCACAAAAAATTGAGCGAGCTCGTCAAAAAGAAGCCGAAGAAAAGGAAAAAAACAAAATCGAACTGGAGGATCGGTTACGTAAAGAAATCAGGAATAAAGCAAAAGAACTGCATGAATTAACTGAAAGTGCGATTGAACGTGCAATTACAAAAGAGAAAAAAGTTCGCGCTGAAATAGCCGAAAAAAGACAAAAAGCTCAAGCTGAAAAAGAACAGGCAAAAAAGACCAAAAAAGAAAAAGACCTGCCGTTTCATCTTTTATAAAAGTTTAGGAAGTTCCTTTTGATAGTTCAAAAGGAACTTCTTTTTTGATCAATGAGTGTTATAGTGCATGCATGCATTTGACTATACAATTAATCACGATTGTAATATAATAAAGAAGAATAAATTAAAATTAAGTACAGGAAAATGAGGGAACAATGTCATACTTAGCACTCTATCGGAAATATCGGCCACAAACTTTCGATGAGGTTGTGGGACAGGATAGTATTACGAAAATTCTTCGAAATCAAATTAAGTTTAACCGAGTTGGACACGCTTACCTTTTCTCAGGAATTAGAGGAACCGGAAAAACATCGTTGGCAAAGATATTTGCAAAAGCGATCAATTGTCCCAATGGAATCGATGGAAACCCATGCAATCACTGCGATGTTTGTTTGAAAATCGATCGTCCGGGAGTAATGGATATCATCGAAATCGATGGTGCTTCCAATCGCGGTGTTGATGAAATACGCGAAATTCGTGAGCGCATAAAATATCCGCCGACTGTTGGCAAGTACAAAGTATACATTATCGATGAAGTGCACATGCTCACAAAAGAGGCTTTTAATGCGTTATTAAAGACGTTAGAAGAACCACCGGAACACGCCGTATTTATTTTGGCCACAACGGAACCAAATAAGTGTCCAGTGACAATTTTATCCCGTTGTCAACGCTATGAAATCCGTCCGATTCCAAAAGCGTTAATTATCGAACAAATGAAAAAAATTTGTCAGGATATTCAGGTGACCATGTCCGACGAGAGCTTTGATTTTATTGCAACCCGGGGTGAGAACTCAATGCGTGATTCCCTCAGTTTACTGGATCAGATTATTGATCTCAAGGATGAAGCTGGCCATGTCACGGTTGAAGACCTACTGGCGTTTACAGGTATGGCGGAAAAACAGGCTATTGGTGATCTGGTAAAACGGATCCTTGCTCATGACAGCGCAAGTGTCTTGGGTAATTTACGGAACCTGATTGATAACGGTAAAGATTCAATTCTGTTAATGGATCAGATCATCGAATTTCTACGGGGAGTGCTAATTACAAAAACAGCAAAAGACACGGCTAAAGAAATACTACTTTGCAGCGCTGATGACTTTATTGTTTACGAGCAATTAGGAAAAGAATTGACGCTTGATCGGTTATATCGAATGATCAGTCTTTTAATAGAAGAAAAAAACAAGCTAAAATACAGCAATCTACAAGCAATTATTGTTGAAATGGCTTTGTTAAAGATATGCCTGGGCGATCAACTGACAGCAATAATTCCGGCGGTCGAAACAGTTCACCAAAACAATGAAAAAAAACCGTTATCGCAAAGTAGATCTCAGGATAGGTTGGAGAAAACAAGCCGGATGTCAGAAATTCAGGCAGCGTCACTAAAACGTCCAGCTGAATATGGAAAAGTAAAAATTGATATAAACGAGTCGGCGGCAGATGTTTATTCGATATCGTCAAAGATAGCTGAAACAGCTGAAATCGCAGACGAGGAGCCAGAAGGTGAACCAGACAAGGCTCAGGTTCAAGTAAAATCGGATGTTGAAATACAAAGAGGAAGCAGCCGTCACGATGGGATGCTATTCTTTAAAATACTTTGTGAAGAAATCGGAAAAACGAACTCAGGTCAAGCTATGTTTTTAAAGCGCGGTGAACCAACGTTGGAGGATGACGAGCATCTTTCGATTGTTTATTCACTTGAAAACAGGAACTTTTACCAGTTTGTCAATAAACCAGAGTTAATTAAAGGTTTTGAAATAGCTCTTTTGCAAAAGTTGGGCAAGGAAATTTCGATCACAATTAAACTGGAAGACGAGAATTTCAATGAACTTGACCTGGTCGAAAAAACCTTGAGAATCGTTAATGATCAGGCAGTAAAAATAATCAACGTCGATGACGAACTGTAAAATTAGGGTAAAAAGATAGTGATAATCATAGACCATTAGTGTTATAATAATGAAGTTATTAAGAATAGGAAATCACAGGAGGATAGAATGGCAAAAAGAAAATTGCCGGTCGGAATGGGCGGCGGAAACATGAATAACATGATGAAACAAGTGCAGAAAATGCAACAAGATATGGCTAAACTTCAAGCCGAACTGGAAGAACGTGAAGTAGAAGCTACCGCAGGCGGTGGTGCTGTTAAAGTGGTTGCAACAGGGAAAAAAACGATTCTGTCAATTAAGATCGATCCGGAAGTGATTGATGAAGATGATATTGAAATGCTGGAAGACCTGGTAGTTGCTGCGGTCAATGAGGCCATCGTCAAAGCAGAAGACATGGTCAATGCTGAAATGGGTAAAATTACCGGTGGAATGAATATTCCAGGTTTAATGTAGTATTCGATGGGTTATTATCCAAAAACCCTTGAGCGGTTGGTTCTGGAGTTGGGTAAACTGCCGGGGATCGGAGAAAAATCAGCACAACGGTTAGCGTTTCATATTCTCAGCCTCTCAGATGAAGAGATCTCGAGTTTATCTGAAGCACTAACGTCTGCTAAAGCAAAAATTGGACTATGTCATAAGTGTTATACCATCACTGATAAAGAAATCTGCGATATTTGTGAGAATCCGAAGCGGGATCAACAAACCATCTGCGTTGTACAAAACAGCCGGGATATTTTTGCAATTGAAAAAACCCGGGAGTATAATGGGCTGTACCATGTTCTGCATGGCGCCATCTCACCGCTGGACGGGATTGGACCGCAGGACATCAAAGCCAGAGAACTATTACTGCGTCTTGGAGAAAATGACATTAAAGAAGTTATCATGGCAACAAATGCTACCGTAGAAGGGGAGGCCACAGCCATGTATTTAGGGAATCTGATCAGTCCCCTTGGTGTAAAAGTCACCAGGTTGGCAAAGGGTATTCCCATCGGTGCGGATCTTGAATATACAGATGAAATCACATTAATTAAAGCCTTTGAAGGAAGAAGTGAGATATAAATCTCTAATAATTAAAGGAGAATTAAGATGTTTGTTAAAGAAGGAATCATTGCATCACCAGGTATTGTCATTGCGAAGGCACTTGTTTACGAAAAAGTCATAGTTGAAGTAAATAAAAATAAAGTAGAAGACCCAGACAAAGAAATCGAAAAGTTTCAAAATGCGATAAAGAATAGTCATGAGCAGTTGGAAACAATCCGGATAAAAGCAATTAGTGAGCTCGGTGAAGAAGAAGGTGCGATCTTTGAAGCCCATGCCATGGTTTTGGATGATCCGGAATTTGTTGAAGGTGTAGAAGCAGAAATAAATGAAAACCATCTCAGTGCCGACAATGCGGTTAAAATGGTAACCGATCGCTTTTATGAAATCTTTGATCAAATGGATGATCCCTATTTCAGTGCCCGGGCAGCTGATATAAAAGACGTCGGAACACGAGTGCTCCAGAATATTCTGGGAATTGTCCAGGCAGATTTATCGCAACTGGATGAAGACGTGATTATTATTGCCGATGATTTGACGCCATCAGATACGGCACAAATGGATAAAAAGCGGGTGAAAGGTTTTGCCACCAATATCGGCAGTCGAACATCGCATACCGCCATTATGGCCCGTAGTCTGGAAATTCCAGCCGTTCTTGGTTTGTGTGATATTACTGAGACTGTTAAAACCGGAGACTTAATGGTTGTTGATGGTTTGACTGGCAGGGTTTGCGTTAATCCCGGCAGTGAAGAGTTAGAATTCTACGAAAAAGAAAAACAAAAATATCTGGATTATCTAAAAGAGTTAGAAGAATTAAAAGATTTAGATGCAATTACGTTGGATGGCAGAAAGGTCGAGCTGGTTGGAAATATCGGCGAACCCAATGACGTGGCAGGAGTTTTGAAGAACGGAGGAGTCGGTGTTGGGCTTTACCGGACCGAATTTCTGTACATGAACAGCGATGTGATGCCTGGCGAAGAAAAACAGTTTGCGGCTTACCGGTCAGTATTAGAAGCGTTTCCTGATGGGCCGGTAATTATCCGAACGCTGGATATCGGTGGGGATAAAAAACTGCCCTATTTGCCGATGGATGACGAGCTAAATCCTTTTCTGGGTTTACGGGCGATTCGTTTGTGTTTTAAAGAGGTCGGCTTGTTTAAAATCCAGCTCAGGGCAATCCTACGGGCCAGCGTATATGGTCATGCGCATATTATGTTTCCGATGATCTCCTCGATTACCGAAGTGAGGCAAGCAAAAGCCATCCTGCAAGATTGTATGAAAGAACTGGATGATGAGCAGGTTGCTTATGACAAGGACGTAAAAGTCGGAGTTATGATTGAAATTCCGTCGGCAGCGATCGCCGCCGACATTATTTCAAAAGAAGTTGATTTCTTCAGTATTGGCACAAACGATCTCTGTCAATATACTCTGGCGGTAGACAGAATGAATCAGGAAGTCTCATACCTATATGACCCGTTTAATCCAGCTATATTGCGTCTGATTCAATTGGTAACGGCTACGTCGGACAAAAAAGATCAGTTCTTTACCGGGATGTGCGGTGAAATGGCCGGTGATCCTCTGGCGGCAGTCCTGCTATTGGGTCTGGGTCTTGATGAATTCAGTATGAGTGCGTTATCAATTCCCCAGATTAAGAAGATTATTCGTAGTGTTCGCTATGAGGATGCAAAGGCCATCGCCGCTACTGCGCTTAATATGGAGACCGGTGAGGAAATAATGGACTTTGTACAGGAATCAATGAAAAAATTAAATCTATATATTTAAAAACAATCATTAGGAGGATTACAATGATAAAAAAAGAAGTAACAGTTTTAAATGCAACAGGTTTGCATGCCCGCCCTGCGTCAATGTTTGTACAAACAGCCGGGAAGTTTAAATCAAAAATATTTGTGATCAAAGAAGGAAATTCAATTAATGCCAAGAGCATTATGGGCATTATGGCTGGCGGGATTTCTCAGGGAACAACCATTGAGATTCAGGCCGAAGGAGATGATGAAACTGAAGCAGTGGATGCACTGGTGCAATTAATTAATGATAAGTTTGGCGAATAGTTTCTTTGAAATAAAAAAATTGAGAAATAACTGTTAATTAAGGAGATTATGAGGTAAAATGAGATAAATATCACAATGAATAATGGAGGAATTAAAATGAGCAGTAACAAATTATATTTTGTTGGCGGGCTTTTTCTGGGAACCATCATCGGCGGGACATTGGGTGTGTTGCTGGCACCGTCGTCAGGCGATGAAACTCGAAAGAAATTGATTGAAGGCACTGAAGGTGCGCTGGGTAATGCCTATGATCAAGCCGTGGAATATGGTGAAAATCTCAAAGAACAATTCCAGGATATGCAAGAACAATTTACTGAACGGGTAAATGAATATAAGAATCAGATCGAAAGCAAAATTCAGGAAATTCAAGACGAAGTTGAACAGGATATTGCTGATCTGAATGAGGAATTGGAAGCCCTTGAAAAAGAAGAAGCGGAGTCAAGTGAAGAGGCTGAAGTTGCAGCTAAAGAAGAGTAGAGGTTGGAAGTTATAAATGATAACGCTAAATTTTAGCTTGTGGGAACTGGCTCTTTTACTAGTGGGCGTTGCCTTTGTATTCGGAACCGTTTATTTAATTAAGCTGTTTAAAAGTCTGGCAGCAACCTTCGACACAACCACGAAGCTTTTGGAAGAAAACCGTCTGGCTCTTCACAGTATTATTGAAAATACTGACGACATTACGAAATCGACAGCACAGATTGTGGATAAGTCAAATCTGATGGTAGACGAGGTTGAAATGGCGTTTAATACCATTAAACAGGATGTGATTGAACCCGTGGTTAAGGCCGCATCGATCTTGAAGAGAGGCTTGGGAGTTTTTCAAACCAGAAATAGAAAAGATAAGGTATAGGCCGTGGATTACAGCCCTAGGCCCAATGACGGTGATTACCTCATTGGGCCTTGTTTTGAATTACAGATTAATTGTGAAATGGAGATTATATGAGCAGTAATAACATAATTGAAATGGAAAAAACAAGTATGGTTAGTATTAAAGGCGAAATCGACATTTATTCTATTGAAAAATTCAGGGAAATAATTGAAGAAAGAATAAAAACACAGGCCCCGGAAATTATTTTAGACTGTTCAGAGTTATCGTATATGGATAGCACCGGCATGGGGGTTCTCATTGAATTGCGAAATAAAACAAAAGAAATGGGACAAAAAATTATTATGATGAATCCGCGTCCCAACATCAAAAAATTGTTGTCACTCACAGGCGTTGATAAGATCATTGAAATCGTAGACAACCCTGTAAACTAGCAAATTGAGAAGGGGAAGAAGAATGGATAGTATAAAACTGACATTACCGACCAAACCTGAGTATGTCAGCCTGGCTCGGCTAACAATTGCGTCAGTGGCAAATAATATGGGATTTTCAATTGGCGATGTGGAAGATCTGAAAGTTGCTGTATCCGAGGCGTGTACAAATGCCTTGAACCATAGCAAGAATAGCGATACAACCTATGATTTGACCTATGTTGTTGAGAACAATAAACTCGTTTTTACGGTAACCGACCGAGGTGTTGGTTTTGAGCCAGAAACAGTGGCCAAACCGGATCTTAATGGCCAACAATTAGGGGGGTTTGGTTTATTTATCATCAAATCACTAATGGATAGGGTGGAAATAGTTAGTGAGAGAGGATCTGGAACCTCAATTACCATGATCAAGAACCTATCGATGACCCATGAAATATGAAAGAAAAATCAGTAAGGAAGATGTCAAAAAGCTATTTGCCGAGTACGAAGAAACACGGGATCGGGAGCTAAGAGATCTGATTATCGAAAATTATCTTTATATTCCCAAGATTCTGTCCCGGAAATATGGGCATAAGAACGGCGATAATGAAGATATTTTTCAGGTCGCCTGTCTGGGTTTGATGTATGCGGTAGAACGCTTTGACGTCAGTCGCGGCTATGAGTTTGATACCTTTGCCACACCAACGATTATTGGCGAAATAAAGCGCTATTACCGGGATCGGGAATGGCTGATCCGGATACCCCGGAAGGTTCAGGATCTCAATCGGGAGATAAACCAAACACGAACGACCCTGGAACATAAGCTGATGCGGTCGCCAACTATCTCTGAAATTGCCGTATATCTGGAGATATCAGAAGAGAGTATCATAAAAGCGATGGAGAGTAGCAATGCGTACTATCCGAAATCGTTATCAATGGAATACGAAAGCAATCAGGATGGACAGGAAGTCAGTCTGATGGATTTATTGGGAAACCTGGATAACAATATGGAAAATGTCGAAAATATCGATCTTTTAAAGCAAAAAATTCAATCGCTTAATCCGGTTGAACGGATTATTGTGGAACAACGATTTTTTCGGGGTAAAACCCAAAAAGAAGTGGCAGAGTTTATTAACAAATCCCAGATGACAGTTTCGCGAATTGAAAAAAAAGTTATGAAAAAAATAAAAGAAGATCTATAAATAAATCTTTTTGTGGATTATTTTTTAGAAATAATATAAAATAGCTTTATACAAAAAAAACCAATTAAATCATTGGCAAAATAAGCGAGGGGGAAACAGCATGAAAACGTATCCAACAAAGAACATCCGTAACATTCTTATACTAGGTCACGGTGGGAGCGGAAAAACAACCTTGACTGAAGCATTGGCATTTAATGCAGGTGCCGTTGATCGTATGGGAAAAATTGACGAGGGAAATACCCTATCGGACTTTGATCCAGAAGAAAAAAGACGAAAGTTTTCTATTTCATCATCTATTATTCCTTTAGAATTTGGTGGACATAAGATCAATCTTATTGATGTGCCAGGTTATTTTGATTTTATTGGGGATGCCTATGCGGCACTTCGAGTAGCCGATGCCGTTGTTATCGTCGTTGATGCACTGTCGGGTGTTCAGGTCGGAACTGAAAAAGCTATCGAACTTTTGGAAAAAACAAATATTCCAGCATTTATTGTTGTTAATAAAATGGATCGTGAAAATGCCACCTTTGCCAAGGTAATGGACGAATTAAAAGAAACCTTTGGCAATAAGGTTGTGCCTTTTGAATTACCAATGGGTGAGGGTGAGGCGATGAATGGGGTTGTCAACATCGTTGATCTGACTGGCAGCCAGAGAAAAGACAATCGCTGTTTTGATGTGCCCATCACAGACGAGATGAAAGCAGAACTGGAACCCTATCGGGATATGATCATGGAGTCGGTGGCCCAGACGAGTGAAAGTCTGATGGAGAAATATTTTGAAGGGGAAGAACTGACCCGGAATGAAATTCACACCGGGATTCGTCAGGGGATCGATAATGGCGAAATAATTCCGGTATTGTGTACTTCCGCAGTTTTGAATATTGGGGTGGAAACCCTGGAAAACATGATTATCGAATACCTACCGTCGCCCGGCAAGGGGAAATTCGAAATTGGAAAAGACCCCCGGGACAAAAAAGAAATCGAGCGCAAATGTAGCAATAATGAACCATTTTCGGCACTGGTGTTTAAAACGATTGCTGACCCCTATGTTGGTAAGTTATCAATATTCAAAGTGATGTCAGGGGTTTTGGATCATTCCGTTGAAGTATATAATGCAACCCAGGAAGTTAAAGAAAAAGCTAATCATATTTACGTATTAAGAGGAAATAAACAGATCGAGGTCGAAAAGCTGGAAGCTGGAGATATCGGAGCGTTTTCCAAGTTAAATGATACCGTTACCGGGGATACCTTAACCAGCCTCAAGTCGCCCATCGTGTACGATAAAATAGAATTACCCAAGCCGATTATATCGATGGCGATTGAACCAAAAACAAAAGCAGATATCGATAAATTAGCTACCGGCCTACACCGTCTGGTAGAAGAAGATCCAACCATGACAGTGAGTCGAAACAAGGAAACCAAGCAAACATTGGTCTCCGGTTTGGGAGAAATGCATCTGGAAATTATTTCTCAAAAACTGAAACAAAAGTTCGGCGTCGATGTCAATTTGGTTGATATGAAGGTGCCATATCGGGAAACCATTAAGAAGAAAGCAACTGCCGAAGGAAAACATAAAAAACAATCCGGTGGAAGCGGCCAGTTTGGTCATGTCTGGATTGATTTTGAACCCGGCGATGATCCCAATGCACCATTTCAATTTGTTGATAAGGTAGTTGGAGGGGCGGTTCCTCGTAACTTTATCCCGGCCGTGGAAAAGGGTTTGGAAACGTGTATGATTGAAGGTGTTCTGGCTGGCTATCCGGTAACCGGTGTCAAAGCTACGCTATATGATGGCTCCTATCATGCTGTGGACTCCGATGAAATGTCCTTTAAAATGGCGGCCACCTTGGCTTACCGCAAAGGAATGAAGGATGCTGCACCGGTTCTTCTGGAACCGATTTATCACATCGATATTACCGTCCCGGAAGAGTATATGGGTGATATCATGGGTGATTTAAACAAAAAACGTGGGCGTATCATGGGAATGGAATCAGCAGCAGGGGGACGACAGCGGATTTTAGCAGAAGCACCGCTGGCGGAAATGTTCAAGTATGCCACTGAATTACGTTCTATGACGCAAGCCAGAGGCGAGTTTTCAATGGAATTCGTTCGTTATGAAGAAGCCCCAATGATTATTGCTGAAAAAGTTATCGCTGCGGCACAAAAGGAAAAAGAACAATAGATTTGAGTTTACATGAAGCGGGAAGAAATTCCCGCTTTTCTTTGCGTGAAGGCAACGAGCCAATCACAAGCTTGCTTGTAGTTGGCGACTGCCCGCGAACCACGATGAAGCGAAGCGGAATCGTGGTTGTTTAAATCAACAAGAGTATGTTATAATAATTCGATTAGGTTACGAAGGAGCAGTCAATGGAATTATTAGAAGAAAAAATCAGACAAGAAGGTCGTGTCAAAGGCCAGGGAATCCTTAAGGTGGATTCTTTTTTAAATCATCAGTTGGATGTGAAATTATTTGAAGAAATGGGAAAGGCTTTTGCCAAACGCTTTGCCGGAGAGGGAGTCAATAAAATCCTGACAATTGAGACATCAGGAATTGCCATTGCAACCAGTACAGCCAGGTATTTTGACTATTGTCCGGTGGTTTTTGGAAAAAAATATGTGTCGCTTAATTTAGACGAGGAAATTTATTCCAGTGATGTCTATTCCTATACCAAACAGCAGGCGTATAAAATTATGGTTTCAAAAAAATATCTTAACCCGTCAGATCGTATTTTAATTATCGATGATTTTCTGGCCAATGGCAAAGCTGTCGAAGCCTTAATCGATTTAATCAATCAGGCCGGGGCCACCCTGGTTGGCGTGGGGATCGCTATCGAAAAAGGGTTTCAGGATGGCGGGTCGTTAATTCGTGAGCAGGGTGTCGAATTGGAATCTCTGGCAATCATCGATGATATGAGTGAGGAAAAAGGGATCATATTCCGTGATCAATCAAGAAAGAAGTGAAACGATGGACAACAATGGACCCATTGGCGTCATCGATTCGGGCATCGGTGGTTTTACCGTCCTGAAAGCACTTCAAGACCGACTACCCAATGAGAATTATCTCTACTTTGGCGATTCAATGCGAATGCCCTATGGTGAGCGTGAAAATGACGAACTGATCATGCTGGCAAATACCATCATCCGTGATCTTGAAAATAGAGGGGTAAAAGCGGTGGTATTAGCCTGCAACACTCTTTCTTCGCTGATTGTTGAACTGAGTGCACGGGTGCCGCTGTTTAGTGTCATTGAAGCCGGAGTTCAGGAAACGCTCAACTGGCGGGATCGGGGCCTGGTTGGTCTGATCGCCACTACGGCTACCGTTAAAAATCGGGGCTACGAAAAGGAACTGGAACTATGGACCCGGGAGGTCGAGTATATTGCGCAGGGAACTCATACCCTGGCCAAAGTCATTAATGATGGTCAGGGTGATTTGAAAATCCTGAAAAACAATATTCGAGAAGCCGTTGAACCGATTTTACTTAAAGGTATCAAGCAAGGCATCATTATCGAAGAACTGTTACTGGGGTGTACGCACTTTCCGATTGTGGCAGTTACCATCAGACAAATGTACCCGGAGCTTGAGCTGATCAACCCGGCCAATGGCTTGGTTCGCCAGTTGAATAAGCATCTGACCGAGTTTAACTATTTTAATACTCAGGAGGAAGTTGGCGGTACCCAAATTCTCACGACAGCCGATTATGATATTTTCGAGCGAATGATCAAAGAATTGGAACTTGATTGTGATTCGCTGGAACTAACAGAATTGGAATTACCGTAAACCTGCTCAGTACAGAAATTTAATAAGATCATGGCAGTTGGTCGTAAACCAAGAATGAACTGCCAGTAAAATAAGGAGTAACTATGACAACAGAAGCACCAGTAAAAAAAATAGTATACAGCGGCATCCAACCATCGGGAACCTTTACCATTGGCAATTATTTTGGCGCCATGAAAAACTGGGTAACGATGCAGGAGGACTATCGCAGCCTTTTCTGTGTGGTCGATCTGCATGCTATCACCATGCCCCAGAACCCGGCCGATTTGTGCCGACGGACGTATGAATCGATTGCGTTGTTGTTAGCCCTGGGGATTGACCCGGAAAAATCGATCCTTTATGTTCAATCAATGGTACCAGAGCACTCGGAACTGGCCTGGATTCTAAATTGTTCAACCTATATGGGCGAACTGAGCCGAATGACGCAGTTTAAAGATAAATCTCAAAAGCAGGGAGAAAACATCCGGGTTGGTCTGTTTGACTATCCGGTGCTGATGGCTGCAGATATTTTGCTTTATCAAACCGATCTGGTGCCGGTGGGCAACGACCAGCGCCAGCATGTTGAACTGGCCCGGGACATCGCCATTCGTTTCAATCAGAATTTTGGTAATGTTTTTAAGGTGCCGGAAGCGTATTTTGGTGAGTCTGGTGCTCGGATCATGAGTCTTCAGGAACCCAATCGAAAAATGTCTAAATCGGATGAAAATACCAACGCCTTTATCTCGTTGTTGGATGACTCTAAAACGATTGTCAAGAAGTTTAAGCGGGCCGTTACGGATTCAGATATGGCCGTTTACCATAACCGTGAAGAAAAACCCGGCGTTTCCAATTTAATGGAAATTTATTCCTGTGCCACCGGAAAAAGTCTGGAAGAAATCACCCGGGAATTTGAGGGCAAGGGCTATGGAGATTTCAAACTGGCCGTTGGCGAAACGGTTGCCGATACCCTGTTGCCGGTTCAAAACGAGTATCACCGGCTTCTCGGAGAAAAGGCATATCTGGAACAGATTATGCATGTTCATGCTGAAAAGGCTTCCCAGATAGCCTGGAGAACTTTGTCAAAGGTGCGTAAAAAAGTCGGTTTTGTGACCGTATAATAAGAGTTTGCCGGCTTTAGAGTTTTCGTACTGACCAATAACCGAAGGGTCAGACCCTTGTTAATCTGTTGAATGCGCACCATGCGAAATCCGCTTTGCTCCTTTCGCATTGGTCGCGGGCAGTCGCCAATTATAAGTTTGTTTGTGATTGGCTCGTAGTCTTCACAAAATTCGTATAGTTGCATTTACCGGTTAGAAAATTTAGACGTTTGTATGCAGCTGTTCGCTTTGAGGCACAGGTCTGCCCCCTTGGGTACAACAGGATATAATAATTGTCGGTACGATGGTATTCTTTATCGACAGTTTTGATCACCATCTTCTAAAAAGAGATGGTGATTTTTTAAAATGGCGGATAATTAAGTGGGGTAAAATTCAGAAAGGAAAAACGGATGGGTATTACAATGATCGTCGGCCGACAATCTCAGCGTTTGAGTGAGGAAGTCTATCGCCAGATCGGTTCGGCCTTGGATGCGGGAAAAGAAAAGTTATATTTAGTGGTACCGGAGCAGTTTACATTGGGTGCAGAAGAAGCATTGATCAAGGCAAATCAGTTGTCCGGGTTGCTTGACGCCGAAGTGCTGAGTCCCAAACGGCTGGAAAATCGAGTGCTTTTGGAAACCGGCGGGCTCACCAAGACCTATATGGACAGCCATGGCAAAAATATGCTGCTGCAAAAAACCCTGGGAGACATTCAGGAACACTTAACCATTTATCGTTCGAGCGTGAAGAAACCCGGTTTTCTACTAAGCATAGCAGATCTGATTGGTGAACTTAAACAGAATGAGATTACTCCGGAACATCTGGAAGAAACGAGAAAGAGCTTGAATCAGGGGATCATGCCTCAAAAACTGGGAGATGTGACCAAAATTTATCGCCATTTTCAGGAATTGTTGGGAAATGATCGTAAAGATGAAGAAGATCTGCGTAATTTTGTCTGCGGAAAAATACCAATGGCAGAATTTCTAAAAAATAGTGAGATCTGGATCGACGGTTTTCAGAATTTCTCAGCCCAGGATTATCGGATGATTGGAAATCTGCTGGAAACAGCCAGAGAAATCCATATTGCGCTGCCCTGGGATCCTAATTCTGTGGCCAGGGATCAAGAAGTGTTTCGCTTAACAGCCAGTACCATGGACACCATCAAAGCAATTGGGGCTAGCGCACAGGTTTCATTTAAACTGGAAATGATAGCTGGTCAGCATCAGAAAAAATCGGAGCTTGCTCATCTCGAAGCCAATCTTTTTGCTTATCCCAAGCTGGAATACCCGGAAGCAGTCAATCAAATCAGCCTGACCCAATGCCAGAATACCTGGGAAGAGGTGGAAATGGGCGCCCACAAGATTCTTGAGTTGATCCGGGAAGAGGGGCTGTCCTTTCGTGACATTGTAGTTCTGGCCGGTGATCTGGACGAATACAGTAGCATTATCAAGCGCATTTTTGCGCAATACCAGATCCCTTTTTTTATGGATGACCTGCGAGCCATTGGCGATAATCATCTGGTCGAAGCAGTGGTGACAGCGTTGGAGGCGATCCAGAATAACTACCGGCTTGATGATATTATTGGTTTTGTTAAAACCGGGTTTTCACCGATAACCCTGTCCGAATGCGAAGATCTCGAAAACTATGCCCTGGAGTTTGGCATCCGGGGTAAACAATGGGATCAGGAATTTACTAAAATCAGCCAGAATTCGGCTCTGGAGCTTATAAGCCTTAATGCGTTGCGGGTTAAACTGATTACCCCCCTGACTTCGCTCAAGGAAGAGCTCAAAGCTGGACAAACCTGTCAGGATTATACCCGAGCCCTCTATGAATTTTTGGTAGCGATCAAAACCCCGGAAAAAATTGAGGCACTGGTGGAACAACTTTCACAGGCACAGAATTATGAAGCGATGGAGATTTATCACCAAATTTGGAATATTTTGATGGAGGTCTTTGATCAGATTGTTGAAACCATGGGAAGTGATGAAGTGACTGGCGAAGAATATTTGCGGATCTTAAAAAGCGGATTTCAAGGCTATCAGTTGGGGATTATACCACCCTACCGGGACTATGTCAGCATCACTGATCTGCGCCGGAGTCGTAGCTCGGCCTTTGAGGTTCTGATTGTTTTTGGTCTGAACGAAGGAAAAATTCCCGGTGCTGGGAGCGAGCCCAATCTTTTCTCAGATCTGGAACGGCAGATTCTTGGGGAGCACCGGATCCAACTGCAAAACAATCGCAGTTTTCAGATGGATCAGGAACGGTTTCTGGTTTATGATCTGTTAACAAAACCTCAGTCACGGTTGATCCTCCATTGGGCTTTAGTCGATCTGGAAGGTAACAGCCAACAGCCCAGTATTCTGCTCAGCCAGATTCTGGGAATCTTTCCGACAATCGAGATCGTCTCAACCCTTACTGATGGAGTAGCGGCGTTCTGGAACCGTCTCAGTACTCCCGATGCGACCCTGTGGCATCTGGTTCGTTACCTTCGAAAAAGTCGGATCGAGTCCAGCGCGCCGCAGCAGGAATCGGTGCTGTGGGCTGAAGTACTGGACTGGTATCAAAACAATCCGGCCTATAAAAAAGACATTGATAATCTGATGGAGGCTCTGAACTATACCGGAGTTTCTCAGGACATGACCAGATCGGAGGCTACTGCGCTTTACGGTAAAAACCTGCGAACCAGTATTACCCGATTGGAAACACATCGTCAATGCCCCTTTTCCCATTATGTTCGATATGGCTTAAAACCTGAGGGGCGACCCATTTACACGATTGCAGCGCCAGAAATTGGTACCCTGCTCCATGAACTGATTGACGGTTTTTTTAGGGTGGTCCGGGAGCAGCATCTTGATCTTCGCACCCTGCCCAAGACTAAACGGGATATCCTGTTGGAAGGCGTGCTGGAAAGCTGCCTGCCTCAGATCAAAACCAATGTTTTTAACAGCACCGGTCAAAATCAGTATTTAGGCAAAAAACTGGAACGGGTTGGTAAAAAATCAATCGATATCCTGGTACAACAACTGTGTGCCGGGGATTTTGAACCCCAGGCCACTGAGTTCTGCTTTGAACAGGAGTTAAGCCTGCCGGATGCTGATCTGGGTGAGGTCAAAATTTACGGTAAAATTGACCGGTTGGATCTCTACCAAAAAGATGGACACACCTGGGTCAAGGTAATTGATTATAAAACCGGCAGCAAGAAACTGGGTTATGATGATATTTATTATGGTCTTTCGCTCCAACTGCTGGTTTATCTCGATGGGGCGATGACTGTTATTCCGGCTGAGGAGATTCTGCCTGGCGGAACGTTCTACTTTTATGTGGACGACCCGATGTTGCGGTTGGATTTTGGTGAGAATGTTCAGGCCGCCATTAATAAGTCCTTTAAGCTTAATGGGTTACTGTTGGATGATGAGATGGTCATTGCCGCCATGGATCATGATGCAGATACTAAAGCATCGGATATTTTACCAGTATACCGCTCTGAATTTAAACTAAAACAAAGCGAATTTACGAACATTATCGACTACGTGCGTAAAACGGTGATTCGTCAAATTAAGACTATTTATCAGGGTGATATCAAGATCCGTCCGTATAAAAAAGGCGCTGATTATGCTTGTCAATATTGCGATTACAAAGGCATCTGCCAGTTTGATGAGTCGATCAGCCAGGGTGGTTATGAGCTGCTCAAATCAGCGATGAAAAAAGAACAGTTCTTTACATTAATCCAGGAAGGTGAAAGCAATGAAATGGACCAGTGATCAGTTAGAAGCAATCGAAAACCGGGAAACCAACATGCTGGTTTCTGCTGCGGCCGGATCAGGTAAAACGGCGCTGCTGATCCAGCGGATTATACGCATTGTTATTGAAGAAAAGGTGGGGGTTGATGAGCTGCTCATTCTGACCTTTACCCGGGGGGCTGCTGGTGAAATGAAAAATCGTCTGAGTCAGGCTTTGGCCCGGGAACTGGAAAATCCCAAAAATGACCGCAGCTTTTTAATGAAGCAAATGAATATTCTAGGGGGGGCTTCTATTTCCACCCTACATTCTTTTTGTCTTAGCGTTTTACGTCAGTATTTTCATAAGGGTGACATTGACCCGGGTTTTGCCATTGGCAATGACACCGAAATTGCACTGATGCTCAAAGAGGCTCTAGAAGAGGTTTTTGAAGAAGAATACCAGCGAACCATCGCCTGGAGAGAGTCAGAAGCATCGGATCAGAGCCCGGAAAAAAATCAGAAACAAAATGAACAAGATATTGATTTTTTGGATCTGGTCGAAAAATACAGTGGCAATAAAAATGATCAGGCATTAAAAGACACGGTGGAAACCCTGTATCGTTTTCTGGCCACCCAGCCCAATCCCGAGATCTGGAGTCGCCAGGCCCTAACATTGTTTGATTGCGATCAGAAAAGCCTGAAAACTTCGGTGTGGGGTAATGCCTTAAAAAAAATAATCGAAACCGAGCTTCAGGGTGCCATGGATGCCGCCATTAAAGCCAGAGATATCAGTACGGCTGTCGGCTTTGAGAAAACCCATCAGCAGATGAGTAGCGAAGTAGCGATGCTAAACACCCTGGAAAAAGCGCTGCAAGCCGATCTGGTTGCCGGGCTGGACGTGTTAAAGAATCTTGGCTATGAGCGCTTTAAAGGGACGGCTAAAGCGGATAAGGAACTCAATGAGCAAATAAAAAAATATCGTGATGAAGCCAAAAACAGTATCACAAAACTGCAGAAACGTTTTGCCATCAATATAACGGAGATGGTTCAGGAACTTAATGATCTGAAAAAACCGATGACCGATCTGGTGGCACTGACTGAGAAATTCTGGGCTGCTTTTCAGGCCCAAAAAGCCCGGAAAAACCTCGTCGATTACAATGATCTGGAGCAGCTGACCCTTAAAATTCTGATGGATCCGGAAGTGGCTGAGGAAGTTCGCGCCCGCTATCGCTATATTTTTCTGGATGAATATCAGGATACCAATGAAATGCAGGAAACCATCCTTCAGCAAATTGTTCGTGAAAATAATTATTTTATGGTCGGGGATGTTAAACAAAGCATCTACCGTTTTCGGCTGGCTGATCCAACGATCTTTATCGGCAAGTATGAACGTTTTGGTCGGGACGAAAACCCCAATAATCGACTGGTCACCCTTAATCAGAATTTTCGATCAGCCCAAGGGGTGATCAATAGCGTCAACGCTGTTTTTGAGAAAGTCATGAGTGCCGGACTCGGTGAAGTCAATTATGACGAGCAGGCTCGGCTTAACAAGGGTCTGCCCCATGAAGGCCCTTATCAAAAAACCGAGATCCATATCATAGAAGAGCAAATACAGGAAATTGATGCCAGTGATCGCGAAGCGTTTGAAGAAGTGGATCAGGAAAATCTGTCGGCAGTCGAAGTGGAAGCACGTTTTGTGGCCAGGCAAATCCAAGCGTTGGTGGGTACTACCTTTTTTGATACCCGTCATAATCAGGAACGGGTCATCGGTTATGGTGATTTTGGAGTGCTGATGCGCAGTGTTGCCGGAAGAGGGGATGTCTATCTCAAAGTCTTCAGCGAAATGGGGATTCCCACTTATTTTGACGGCGGTACCAATTATTACGAGTCGCTGGAAATTACGATGATTCTAAACCTGCTTAACCTAATGGACAATCAGCACCAGGATTTGCCGCTTTTGAGTATTATGACTTCACCAATCGGCAATTTTACCACCACCGAATGTACCCGGTTGCGGATTGCCCATCCTCAGGGATTTTTTTATCAGGCAGCGGAAGCCTATGCCCAGGCTGAAGGTGACCAGCTGGCGCAAAAACTGGTTGCCTTTTATCAAAAATTGACAAACTGGCGCGATCAATCCAAACTGATGCCAGTGGAGGATTTTCTCTGGAAAATCTATCTGGAATCCGGTTATTACGCTTTTGTCGGGGCCTTGCCCGGTGGCGCACAGCGGCAGTCCAATTTACGGATTTTGTTGAAGCGGGCCGGTGATTATAAAAAATCGACCCTCAAAGGTCTGTATCAATTCATCCGCTTTGTTGAAAATATGAAGAAATACAAACAGGATATTTCGCCGCCAGCCCTGGTTGGTCATGATCAGGCGGTGGTTCGGCTGATGACGATCCATAAAAGTAAGGGGTTGGAATTTCCGATTGTAATTCTTACCGGAACCGGAAAAGGCTTCAATAAACGTAGTAATTATGCCCAGGTGTTATTTCATAAAGAGCTGGGGATCTGCCCGGACTATGTCAATTTGGAAAAACGCTACAAACATAATTCACTGGCTAAGGAGGTCTGCAAGGCCCAAAGTAACATCGAAATGTTGTCTGAGGAAATGCGGCTGTTGTACGTGGGGATGACTCGAGCTGAAGAAAAGCTGGTGATCGTTGGAACGGTGAAGAACTGCGATAAATCCCGGCAAAAATGGTATAACGAGCCGGACGAATACCACCTTCTCAATGCCGTCAGTTTGCTGGATTGGGTGATGATGGGCGTATTGGCGGGTCGGGATCCGGCGCTGTCCAATCGGGAGTTGGATGACTTTAGCATTTTTTATCATCAGGCTGACCGGTTCTCTGAAAAAGCGGAAACTGAACAGAACGCAGCCGACCGGTCACTGGTTAAAGATTCGGGGAGGGATGATCCTGAAGCAGTAGCAGAGAAGACAACAGGCGTTATTTCACAGGCAGACCGCGAGGCTATTCACCAGCGCCTGGATTTTCGCTATCCTGCCAAAGCGGAGAATGAACTACCCAGTAAGATGAGTGTGACGGAAATTAAAACGTATCAGAAAAGCGATCTGACAGATCCGTCTGAGCGACTTAGAATGATAACTCCAAAACAGGAGAAACCAAAATTTCTGGAACAAAAACAGACGGACTTCACCGCTGCTCAGCGGGGCTCGGCCCTCCATCTGTTGATGGAAGTGGTCGATTTAAAACCGATCCGGGATGAATTACTAAATAATGGCCAACTGACCCTGTCGGTCTTTCTAAAAAAATACCTGACCAACCAGATTGAGATCCTGATTCAAAAAGAGTTTCTGCCAGAAGCGTTGGCCCGAACCATCCGCATTGATAACCTGATCCGGTTTTATACCTCAACTCTGGGGGTCCGGCTATTGTCAGCTGAAACAATCAGGCGGGAAATACCATTTAACTTTGCTTACTCTCCGGCAGCCATACGAGCAGATTGGGCGGGAATTTCGAAGAAGGTTATTGTTCAAGGAATTATTGACTGTGCCTTTATTGAAGCCAATCAATGGGTGGTAATCGACTATAAAACTGACTATTTGAAAGATACCCACCACCGCCAGGAGATAATTAATGGCTATGAAACGCAGATCAATCTATATGCCCAAGCCCTCACTGACCTCACCGGAATTCCGGTGAGGGAAAAAATAATCGCCTTGATTACCATGAGAGAAAATATCAGTGTTCCGTAAGTGAATGAATTATTTGACCGGTAATTGGGTGTTTTCTTAATCAAAACATGGTAGAATATTAAAATAAACAGGTTCTACTTTGCTTTTCCAGAGCACTTTGACTTAGCGAGATTGTATTAAAGTACGATTGGCGGCAGAGCTAGACATAAAATAATTATAACAAAGGACAGTCCAATGAAAGCATTGCAAAAAGATACACTCAGAGAAATAAAAAAATCCAGAAACCGTTTTTTGTCGATCGTTGCCATTATTGCTCTGGGGATCTGTTTTTTTGTGGGGGTTAAAACAACCGGCCCCAGCATGAAACATACAGTCAGTGAGTACTATCAGAACCAGCACCTGATGGACATGCGGCTGGTTTCCACCTATGGTTTTTTGCCAGCGGATGTGGAGGCCATCAAGAACACCCCGGGAGTGGCAACCGTAATGCCCAGCTATTCGGCAGATGTGATCATTGAACGGGGCGATAAACGGCCGGTCATCAAAATGATGGCTTTCCAGAGTGATCAGACGCTTAATCAGCCAGTGCTTGTGGATGGGCGGTTGCCGGAAAATGCGGGAGAAATACTGATGGAACAGCCTCAGGAGGACAAAGGCATGGGGGTTTCCAGTCATATTTATCAACTGGGCGAGGTCATCAAGTTATTCCCGGAGGTCGGAGATAAAGCCCTCTCCGAGTCGATTAAACAGGATCAATTCACCATTGTTGGTTTTGTCCGATCACCCCAGTTTGTTTCCATCGAGCGTGGGAGTACCTCGGTCGGCCGGGGGGAGATCGATTATTATGGGTTTATTCCGGTTGAAAATTTCGCCTTTGAACGTTTTACTGAAGTTTATCTCCTGTCTCAGGCCAGTGTCGATGGGGTTAATCCCTATTCTGATGAATATACGTCAGCCATCGCTAGCCTGGAAAATAAGCTGGAAGCATTAGGAATCGAGCAACTGGAAATCAATTATAGCGATATAATGAACAAAGCTCAGGCTGAACTGGATAAGGGACGGGTCAAGTACAACGATGGGGTAGCCCAATTCAATGAGGGGATCGCTCAGGGGGAGAGTAGCTTGGCTGACGCCAGAAACCAGTTGGTTGATGGCGAGGCAGCCCTCAGTGCTGGCTGGGATGAATATTACTTCACCATCGCCCAGACTCAGGCTCAGCTTGATGATGCCCGCAATCAAATCGTTCAGGGTGAAGCCCAGCTGATCAATGGCGCCGAAACGTTAAAACAGGAACTGGCGGCAGGGGAAGCCCAACTGGAAACCTTGCGTCAGGGCATTAGTGAGCTAAAAAGTGGTATTGCTCAAATGGAAGCGCAGGATCCTTCTGATCAACTGCCGGAGTTGGAAGCTCAACTTGCCGAGCTGGAAAACCAGATTGCCCAGGGCGAAAGTGCTTTAGCGAACCTCAAAGGTCTGCAGGCCGGAGTAGAATCCCAGATTCAGAGTTTGGATCCGACTGCGCCAGATTATCAGGAACAATTGGCCGCTTTGGAAGCCCAACTGGCTGCGATCAACAGCCAGATTACCGAAGTCGAAGCGGGCTTATCCCAGGCTTACGCCGGAAGAGACCAGATCCAGCAGGGTATCGATGACATTTACGCTTTTCAGGCACAGTTAAATGGGATGAGAATCCAGCTGGCCGAGTTGGAAACGACGCTATCCCAGGCAGAAACGGCTCTGGCCCAGGCCAAAATCGATGGTGAAAATCAGTTATCAGCCGGATGGACAAAACTATCCGACAGTAAGAAACAGCTCAATGCCGGGATTGCTGCTTTTGAGGCAGGCCGGGAAGAGGGACTGGCTACCTTGATTACTTCCCAGGCACAATTAGAGGCTGGATGGGGGGAACTGGCTGATGGCGAAGCTCAGCTGGCACAGAAACGGACCGAGGGTGAGGCGGAACTGGCTAACGCTGCCAATGAATTGGCCAAAGCCGAGGCAAAAATTGGAGATCTGGAATTTGGAAAATGGTATCTGTTCAACCGTGATGATAATCCCGGTTACACCAGCTATGGTGAGGATGCCCAGCGGATTGATAATATTTCGGGAGTCTTTCCACTTATTTTTCTACTGGTGGCAGCGCTGGTATCTTTTACCACCATGACCCGGATGGTAGAAGAACAGCGAACCCAGATTGGTACCTTGAAAGCGCTGGGTTATCGTCATTATCAGATTGGCTCGAAGTTTTTTATCTATGCCCTGTTAGCAGGTAGCATCGGTTCCGCAATTGGTTTAATTATCGGGATCAACACGCTGCCATATTTAATTGCCAGTGCCTATGGTCTGCTATATCAGGTACCTAATTTAGTCATTGCACCGCCCTGGTTGCCAATTATCGTTTCCTGTTTAATTGCGATTTCCTGTACCGTGGCGGCGGCTGTGATCGTTACTCATTATGAGCTGAAAGAACACCCTTCGGAATTGATGCGTCCCAAAGCTCCAAAAATCGGGAAACGGATTTTTCTGGAAAGCATCCCATTTATCTGGAAACGATTGGGTTTTATTGAAAAAGTTACTGCCCGTAATCTGCTGCGTTACAAGGGCCGGTTTTTTATGACCGTGATTGGGATCGCCGGGTGTACGGCCCTGATTCTAGCCGGGTTCGGGCTTCAGGATGCAATCTTCTCAATGATCCCCCGGCAGTTTGAGAACATTACCGTCTTTGATGGCTACATGGCGTTAAAAAATGAAGGAACTCTGGCCGAAAAAACAGATTTCAAAAAAATGCTGGATAGTGATAGTCGTTTCAGTGAAAATATGCTGGCCCATCAGTCCAAGATGACCATTGAAAAAGCTGGAGCTGGGAGTGGTAAAGCGGCTTATCTGTTTGTACCGGAAACAGCCGCGAAGATTGATCAATTTATTCACCTGCAAGATAGAAATTCAGGAGAATCCATTAATCTGGAAGCGGCCGGTGCGGTCTTATCGGAAAAAGTTGCCAATAGTCTGGGACTCAAGGTAGGGGACACTATCCGGATTTACAATGATGATGAAAGTCACGAGGTGGTTTTAGGCGCTATCACCGAAAATTATCTGGAAAATTATCTTTACTTATCACCAGCTGTTTATGAAAAAGCCTTTGGAAAAGCGCTGATGGTGAATATGGCCTACGTTAATATCCCTGATACCAATACGGACCTGGAAAATGCCATTGCTAATGAGTGGCTGGCCAAAGATGGTGTAGTGGCAGTGAACTTTACCGGAAATATTGTTAAATCATCATCAGACAGCCTCAGCAGTTTGAGTATCGTGGTCGTTGTAATGCTTATTTCAGCGGGTGCGTTGGCAGCAGTGGTGCTTTATAATCTGACCAATATTAATATTTCGGAACGCGTTCGGGAAATTGCCACCATCCGGGTGTTGGGTTTCTATGACATGGAAGTATATAAATATATTTTTCGGGAGAACATAGTCCTTTCGGTGATTGGGATCGTGGTTGGTTTATTCTTAGGTGTTCTGCTGGATGGGTTTATCATCAACACCGTGGAAACCGATATTGCCATGTTTGCCCGGGAAATTGAGCCAACCAGCTTTATTTACTCGGTGATCTTTACGCTGGCCTTTACGTTTATTGTAAATATTCTAATGACCCCGCTGATCAAGCGAATCAGCATGGTGGAATCACTAAAATCAATTGAATAGTTTGGACAAAAAAAGCCGACTGGAAATAATAAATTTCCAGTCGGCTTTAAAATTGTTGTCAAGCCGAGGGATTCTATATCGGATTAATGATAAACGAATCACCAGAGGTATCAAAAGGGGTTCCTTTGGGAACAACCTTTATTTCAATGCTTTCCAGGCGGTAACCGTAGCCGGAGGAGCCGGATTGTTCGCCGTTGGCTGCCCAACTCAGCCAGCCCAAATTTTGAACATGGGTACGGTAGTAGAGGTCAAATTGATTGGCATCGGCACCGGTGAGTTTAATTTGAATGGCTTCGAGACGTAATCCTGCTCCGGATGTACCACTGAGCTCACCGTCATAACGCCAATCCTGCCAGCCGATGTCCTGGATATGGGTTTGATAGGCAATACCCAGGTCGTAGCCAGGATTATCCAAGAGAATTTGAATGGCTTCCAGGCGGTAACCTAAACCGGAAGTGCCGCTGAGCTCGCCATTTCGTTTAAACATCGGTTCCCAGCCAATATTTTGAATATGGGTTTTATATAAGACCGATAAAGGTTTATCCGTGACAACCTTTTGTAAGGCCTGATCCAACTGGATTAAACCATAACCGAAATCATCATCTTTGCCAGGATCACCCAGATCCAGAGCAGTGCTTGTCAGAGCCGTTTCGACATCGCTGGCACTTAAATCACCGTTGGCTGCCAGTAATACACCGCAGGCACCCGCAACGATGGGGGATGAGAAAGAGGTGCCACTGTCGCTTTTATAACTATCAGAAATTGAGGTCGTATAGACATTTTCACCAGGTGCAGCCAGATCGACCATGTTGTTATATTGGGAGAAGGTAGCCCGCTCATTGGTTCGAGTGGTAGCGGCCACCGAAATAACACCATCGTATGAAGCAGGATATGAAGGTAGTCCAGCCTCCGGATCGGTTGGTTCTCCCTCATTCCCTGCTGCTGCAACCAGAACCTTGCCCCGGTCTTTGGCGTATGCAATAGCGGCAGCTTCGCTGCTGTTGTATTCATAACCGCCATAACTCATATTAATGACTTTGATATCAGAGCGATCAGCGGCATCCATCAGAGCAGCGCAGATATTGGCAACTGAGAGCCCTTTCGTTCCGACCCGGTAGGGGGCAATTTTTATATTGGCGGTGCCGGCCACCCCCGAAAGACCGATGCCGTTATTGGCAGTTGCGGCAATAAACCCGCTGACCAAGGTACCGTGTCCGTCCTGATCAGTGACTTCTGAGCTTTTAGTAACATAGTCATATCCGGCAATAATTCGTCCTACCAGATCCGGATGGCTGGTATTTAAACCGGTGTCTAAAACAGCGATACCAACGGTTTCAGAATTGGATACCTGATCCCAGGTTTGGTCGGCACCGATACTTACAAACTGCCAGGCTTTACCATCAGTTATGTACGGATCGTTCGGCAGTGAATAGGTTCTCAGGACACTATTGCGATCGGCCACCAGCACATTGGGGTTTTCATTGATGGTTTTTATAAACGCATCAATGTCGACATCGCTTTTTACCTCTAAAACATCAACCCGATCTGAGATAGCTTCACCGGATACAACCTCATTGGTCGATAAAGACAAACTTTGAACATTAAAGGGACTGGTATTTTTGTAAATGATCACGATTTGCTGATCGATGTTTCCGGTACTGTCCACATCAGGAATTTCGGACAGGGTATTGATGGTCATCTGTTCTCTCTCACTCACTTCACTGGGATTGTCTATAGCAACAGTTTGAGCTGATTCATTTGCCATGATTGGGGCTGGCAAAAAAAACATTAACAGCACAATACTGAACAAACACAGTTGGTGTTTCGTTTTTGGTTTCATGGAACTCTCCTTGAATATTTATGTAGTTGCTACAACACGAATTCTGAGTAACGACTCAAAATATGTGTCTATAATTGTAGCACAATTATCCTGTGATTGCCTTATTTTTACAGCGGAATGAAGTTAAAATGAGGGATGATTTTGAAATTTATAGGCCTGACTTGCGAATTGGTTTATTAAGACGAACTGTCGTTTCATCAAAAGAAAAGAAGCGTCAATTCACAATCCGTTTTTTTTAGAAATACGAATCAAAAGTCGAATTTTTACACCTTCTTTTTATTTTAAATAAACTATATAAATGTTAAAATGATTACAATTGAATGTGTTTACCTGACAGAAAAGAAGTTCTGATTTGGAAGGAATTGGTTTGAAATTTAAATCTGCGTGAGCAGGTTGTTTTATTGCTGCCTTCCTGTTTACAGGAGGTTTTTTTTGAGTGCTTGAAAGGAGTGATCGAACATCGAACGTGTAGCGGTGCTAACTGCGATTTTAGAAAATCCGCAAGAAGTACAGGAAGATTTTAATCGGATTATCGCATCCTATCAATCGCTGGTCATTGGTCGGATGGGCTTACCACTTTCGGACAAGGGCATCTCCATTGTCTGCGTCACCTTGTGCGGTAATATGGACGAGATAAATTCTTTAAATGGTCAGTTGGGTAAATTAAAAGAAGTACATTCAAAATTAACTGTTTCAAAAAAAGAATTTTAGAAAAGGATGGAGAAAATGATTAAAAAAATGAATGCAAAAAAAATGATTGTTCTGGTTGGCTTGATGATGGGAATGATCCTGGCGTTTACTGCGTGTCAGGCAAAGCCGGCAGAACCACAAACTGTTAAGGTCGGAACTCTGGCAGGACCGACGGGAATGGGAATGGCCGAAATGATTGTTAATGGTGTCGATCTGGGAGAAAATGTGACCACTGAATTTACCGTGGCCGGTGCACCGGATCAACTGACAGCCAGTGTGATCAGTGGAGAATTCCAGCTGGCCGCCTTGCCCAGCAACCTGGGTGCGGTATTGTTTAATAAAACAGAGGGTCAGGTTGTTCTCGGATCGGTCAACACCTTGGGCGTACTATATATTGTAGCCGATGAAACCGCAGGGGTAACCAGTATTGCTGATTTAAAAGGAAAAACCATTGTTGCCAGTGGACAGGGTTCCACCCCGGAATATGTTTTGAACTATTTGCTGGAAAAAAATGGTTTGACACCGGGTGTGGATGTTACCATTAATTATGTGGCTGAACACAGTGAAGCAGTTACACAATTGGCGGCTGGACAGGCCACTATTGCGATGCTTCCGGAACCGTTCGTGACGACGATTACGACAAAAAAACCGAATATTAAAATTGCGGTGGACATGTCAGAAGCCTGGGAAGCGGCCAGCAACGGTTCACAACTACAGATGACAACATTGGTTGTTAATAAAGAGTGGGCTGAAGCCAATCCTGAGGTACTGAAGAAATTTATGGAAGCCTATGAAGCTTCCATTGATTCGGTCAATGAGAACCCGGCTGAAGGGGCGAAAAATATTGTAGCAGCTGGGATTATGACGGATGCGACCCTGGCTGAAAAAGCGATTCCCAATTGTAATATTGTTTTTATTCCAGTTAAAGAGGCGCAGCAGTCTTTAAATGAATATTACACCATATTAGCCGGTTTTGAACCAAAAGCAGTTGGAGGAAAAGTTCCTGGTGAAGAGTTCTACGTTCTTGGAAAATAAAACACCATTCAATGCGATCATCAAAAAAATAGGAGTCGCCATTTTTTGGGTACTCCTTTGGGCCCTGGCAGCCTGGTGGGTCGATAGCCCACTGGTGCTGCCATCGCCACTTAAAACCCTTGAAGGTGTAATTATCCTGGCAGGGGATTTTGAGTTTTTTGTGAGTATCGTGGCAACCCTACTACGGGTTTTCGGAGGCGTTTTTATTTCAGTGGCGCTGGGTCTGGTACTGGGACTGGTCGGCGGACTCAACAAACCTTTTTATGAGATCATGAATCCATTTGTCAGTACCATCAAATCGTTACCAGTGGTTTCGGTGATCATTCTGATTAATCTGTGGATTGCCTCGGGGGTGGTACCGCTAGTGGTCACCTTTCTGATCTGTTTTCCAGTCACTTGGACAAATGTGGTGCAGGGGGTAAGAACCACCGACAAAAAGCTGTTGCAGATGGCTAAAATTTATAATGTCGATCAAACTAAAATAATCCGGGATATTTATGTACCATCGGTTAAACCGTTTGCGGTTTCAGCTCTGATGAATGCCATTGGTCTCGGCTGGAAGGTAACCGTTACCGCCGAAGTGCTGGCCAATGCGTTGCCATCCATTGGGATGAATCTGTATTATGCAAAAATATATTTAGAAACAGATTTGTTATTTTCCTGGACACTTGTCATCGTGGTCTGTAGCCTTGCCATTGAAAAAATTACCCTCCATGTGATCGGAAATAATCGAAAAGGGGAAGGTCAATGTCCATTATCATAACAAACCTCAGTAAAAAATTGGGGGAAGAGACAATTTTTGAGGACTTTAATCTGGTGATTAAAAAAAATAAAATCACCGGCATTCTCGGTCCTTCCGGGGCTGGGAAAACCACCCTGCTCAATCTTTGTAGCGGTCTGGAACAGCCTGATCGTGGAACCCTTGCAGGAATTAACTTCCAGTCGATTTCCTATGTTTTTCAGGAGCCCCGATTGCTGCCCTGGCGAACCGTTCGGGAAAATCTTCGGTTTATTTTCAAAGAAAAATCGATAAAAATGCCGAGCCCTCATGATGACGATATCGATGCGATGCTGGAATTGGTGGGACTAGCAACGGTGGGAGACCATTATCCTCAAGAACTCAGTGGTGGGATGCGCCAACGGGTTTCGATAGCCCGGGCGTTCCTATACCCGTCTGAATTATTGCTGATGGATGAACCATTTAGCAGTTTGGACTGTGCACTAAAAAATCGTCTGATCGACGATTTTTTAAAGATCTGGATCCAGGACAAGCGGACGGTGATTTTTGTCAGTCACAATGAAGATGAAATCAGTCGGTTGACTCAGGAAGTGTTGATCTTTTCTGATAAACCGGTCCAGCTGCTAAGTCGAGAAATCCGGGGATGAAATTAATCGAAATATTTAAATCCGGATTGAGTTATCAGGTGAAAATTGTTTAATCATATGTTAAACTGAACCGATAAGCAAAAAACCAATTTAAGGAGAAGTCAATATGAATAAAAAAGCAATAATTGCTGAGAAAGCACCGGCGGCGGTAGGGCCATATTCACACGCTTATTTGGCGGGGGATACCTTGTACACGTCGGGTCAGTTGGGTCTGATTCCGGAAACTGGTGAATTGGCAGAAGGTGTAGCAGAGCAGGCTAAACAAGGTTTGGACAATTTAAACGCTGTTCTGGAAGAGGCTGGGTTCAGTCGGAGTGATATTGTCAAAACCACGGTGTTTCTGGCAAATATGGCTGATTTTGCAGTGGTTAATGACATTTATGCCGAGTTTTTTGAAGGCCAGGCAGAGTATCCCGCTCGTTCCTGTATGCAGGTCGCGGCTTTACCCAAGGCAGCGCTTTTCGAAATCGAAGCCATTGCTGTAAAATAAGATTACGAATGCACAAAAACAGATCGAATAATTTAAACGCCCATGGTCATGCCGTTTCGGCAAATGATCATGGGTATCTTATTGATTATATGTAAATATGAAAAAGCGAGGGTAAGTTTGAATAAAAAATTGCAGACCTATGTATCACTGGTAGATTTTTTAGCCGATTTTATGGGAGATAGTACGGAAGTGGTTCTTCATGATCTGACGGACTGGCATCATTCTGTGATTGCGATTCGCAATGGCCATATTAGCTGTCGGAAAGTTGGTGATCCGATTACTGAAACGAATTTGAGAATTCTCCGAAGTGAAGTGCATAAAAAAGTACCCTATATGAACAATGATCCCAAAAAATTCAAGAAAAAAGAATCAATCAAATCGGCATCATGGTTTATCAAGGACGAAAGTGACGTTTTAATCGGGATGATCTGTATCAATTCGGATTGCCAGGATTTAATTGCCGCCAGAGAACTATTGGATAAGATGATCCGACCACCGCTGGTAGAGACTGCAGCACAAGAAAAAGGCCCGGATAAAATAAACATTGATGTTAAAGAACTGGTCGACAATAATTTAAATCACATCTCCCGGGATTTGTCGAAGAAATTGAAGTCTTTATCAAAGGATGAAAAAATTGAACTGGTGGGAAAACTCAACGAGATGGGTACTTTTTCGGTGAAGGGCACCGTCTGGTATTTGGCCAAGTGTATGGGGGTATCGGTACCGACGCTGTATCGTTATCTTTCAACAACAAAAAAATGATTGAAGTAACCAACGCCGTTTTGAATTATATGGGTAACGGTTAAAATGATAAATTCAACGTTAAAATGGTTAAGGTTATTCTTAATCAGAATAAAAATAAAAAAAATTTTTATTTAATCGTTTACTTTTTGCCTGAAAGATGTTATATTGATATCAATAATTCTCATTTTCACAATAATTTCCAGGAAGACCTCAGGCTTAGCCTGAGGTTTTTCCTTTTTTGACGGCGATAAAGTTGATGTGAAGAACGAGAATTGAGTCTTAAGGAAATCTTGTTTCGATTCAGCTCCGGGTGAGAGAATTTACAAATCCTTAAAAATAGAATATAATATTGATAGTAGAAACAAGAAAACAATTTCCTAAATACAATAGAAATTGAGGTGCAATATGACGAGTCAGTTAAATAATGATAACCTGCCTGAACATATAGCCATAATCATGGACGGTAACGGCCGCTGGGCGAAGGCAAAAAATCGGCCCCGATTATTTGGCCACAATGCTGGCATGAAG
This sequence comes from Acetobacterium wieringae, assembly GCF_026646375.1. Taxonomy (GTDB): domain Bacteria; phylum Bacillota; class Clostridia; order Eubacteriales; family Eubacteriaceae; genus Acetobacterium; species Acetobacterium wieringae_A. The sequence continues at coordinate 78,062 of NZ_JAIPPU010000002.1, read as the reverse complement.
ACATTGAAGAAAATTGTCCGGGCATCCTCTGATGCTGGAATAAAAATAATTACCATGTATGCTTTTTCAACTGAAAATTGGAAAAGGAGTCCCGAAGAAGTTGAGGGACTGATGAATATTGCAGTTGAATATTTTCACAAAGAGGTTGGAGAACTCCATCAAAACAATGTTAAAATTAATGTTATCGGTAACTTAAATGGACTGGCAAAAAAAGTCAGAGAAGCCGCTGTAAAGGCGATGAGCACCACCGCAGAAAATACTGGGCTGGTGTTAAATATTGCCCTGAATTATGGTGGCAGAGATGAAATTCTTCATGCTGTCAAAGCGCTGTTGGATCAGGGGATTGAGTCGGAAGTAGTGACAGAACAGCACATCAGTGATCAACTTTACACCAAAGGTCAGCCAGATCCAGATCTGTTGATTCGTACCGGGGGGGAAAGCCGGCTCAGCAATTTTATGCTGTGGCAGATGGCCTACGCCGAATTTATGTTTACGGACGTTTATTGGCCTGATTTTGAAGTCGACGTCTATTACGAAATGATTAAGAATTTTCAGAAAAGGAATCGGCGATATGGATCGGCCGAGTAGCAGCCTTGAGAGTCGTCGGGCAGAACGGGCACGGGCTGAAAATCGACGGGCTGAAAAGAGTTCCATGAAAACCAGAATCTGGACTGGGGTCATTGGTCTGCCGTTGCTTATTTTTATTCTGTATACCGGGGGATTTATTTTGGTTGTCGGCGTGTCAATCCTGGCATTTGTCGGAACAATGGAATATACCCGAGCCATCAATAAAATGATTCGGCCTAAAATGAACGTTGTTTTAATGATTATCCTGACGATTATGCTGATGGTGACCATCAAACTGGATTATTACTTTCTGATGCCGGTTCTGCTGGTGGCCTTTATCATTATTTTCTGTTACGAAATCCTATCTGGAAATGCGGGAATTGAGCGTGGTAGTGCCACCTTGATGGGGCTCATTTATGTGCCGATTATGTTTGGTCACCTGTTTCTGTTTGAAACGGTTAATAAAGGACCCTATTATATGTGGTTGATTTTCGTGATCGCGTTCACAACTGATACAGCGGCATATTTTATCGGTAAATCAATCGGCAACCGCAAGATTGCTCCGTTGATCAGTCCCAAAAAAACCATCGCCGGTTCAGTCGGTGGTGTTGTTGTTGCGGCCTTGTGTACCATTCTTTACGGCACCATTTTGAGCTCTTATTTCAGCTTTGTACTGCCCTGGTATTTATATCTGGTCGTTGGGGTTTTTGGTAGCATCGCTGGACAGTGTGGCGATTTAACCGCCTCGATGATCAAGCGAAAAGCCAAAATAAAAGATTTTGGCACCATCCTGCCCGGTCATGGCGGAATTTTGGATCGCTTTGACAGTATCCTGTTTATCATTCCGCTAATTTATATTTTTGCCAAACTAACCATTGGCATTGCGTAGGTGAAAATTTGAATCTCTATACCATCCTGATTACACTACTGATTTTATGTGTCCTGGTGATTGTGCATGAACTGGGACATTTTATGGTGGCCAAAAAAACTGGCATCTTTGTCGAAGAGTTTGCCATTGGCATGGGGCCAAAACTGTTTGGCCGACAGGGCAAAGAAACCCTGTTTACTATTCGGGCCTTTCCGGTGGGGGGCTTTTGCAAGATGCGGGGCGAGGAACCGGAATTTGATGCTGATGGCAACCTGGTTCCTAAAGATCCAGCGATCCCAGTTGATCCCCGTAGCTATGAAGCCAAAAGCCGGGGCCAAAAGCTGTTGGTACTCGTGGCCGGTTCGGCAATGAACATCATTTTTGCGGTGGTTTGCCTGATTGTGGTAGCCCTTTTTACCGGTCATACCAACGTCTTTGATGCCATCGTCACGGCCTTTTTAAACACCTGGCGGTTTTCCGGTCTGATTTTTCAGAGCTTTGGGATGCTGTTTACCGGTCAGGTGGGTCTGGATCAATTGGCTGGTCCAATTGGCATGGTATCGATGGTGGATACCTTTTTACAAAGCGGGCTGATTATTTTACTGGCTTTTACTGCCATGCTCAGTGTTAATCTGGGGATCATCAACCTGTTTCCATTGCCAGCACTGGACGGCGGGCGGATCTTTATTCTTTTGATTGAAATGGTGGTGCGCCGGAAACTCAGTCCCGAATTGGAAATGAAGATTAATTATTTTGGTTTTATCGCCTTGATTGCCCTGGCAATTCTGATTGCTGTGAATGATGTCATGCGCTTGGCAGCATAGGAGACGGATATGAAAAAACGAAAAAAGACCCGGGTGGTCAACATCGGCGGGGTAACCATAGGCGGTGACAGTCCCATTGCCATCCAATCAATGACCAACACTGATACCAGAAATATCGAAGCGACGATTGCCCAGATTAAGAGTCTGGAAGCTGTTGGCTGTGAGATTGTCCGGGTAGCGGTGCCTGATGAAACAGCGGCCAGTGCGATTGCCGGGATTAAAAAGGGTATCGGCATTCCCCTGGTGGCGGATATTCACTTTGATTATCGACTGGCTTTAAGTGCGATGGAAAATGGGGTTGATAAGCTGCGCATCAATCCTGGGAATATCGGTTCGGAACACGGCATCCGGGAAATTGTTGCCATGGCCACTGAACGAAACATCCCGATTCGGATTGGTGTCAATGCCGGTTCTCTGGAAAAAGAAATCCTGATGAAAAATGGGGGCCAGGTTACTCCGGCCGGGATGGTTGCCTCAGCTCGACGCCATATCCAGATTCTGGAAGATGCCGGCTTTGATAATATGGTGGTTTCAATGAAGGCTTCGGATGTGCGCTTCACGATTGAATCCTATGAACAATTTTCCGAAAGTTATGATTATCCACTGCATCTGGGGATTACGGAGGCCGGAATTCTCCGTAGCTCGGCGGTTAAATCAGCTCTGGGCATCGGCTATCTGCTCCTCAATGGATTGGGGGATACCCTGCGGGTGTCAATAACTGGCGATCCCCTGGAAGAAATCGAGGTTGCCCGCGATATTCTCAGTGGCATTGGCTTATACACTGGCCGCCGCCCCCGGGTTGAAGTGATCTCCTGCCCTACCTGTGGGCGCACTGAAATTGACCTGATTGGCATCGCTGAGGAAATTAATAGGCAGTTGCGAACCGTCGAAAAAAACATCAAGGTGGCAGTGATGGGTTGTATTGTTAATGGTCCCGGGGAAGGCAAGGCCGCTGATATTGGTATTGCTGGCGGTAAGAATAAAGCCGTGTTGTTTAAAAAGGGTGAAATAATAAAAAGCATTGCCGAGGATCAAATTATCTCGGTGTTAATGGAAGAAATAGAAAAAATGTGAGGCGAGATCTTTGAGTATTTTAACCCGACGTCAAGAACGATATCAAAAAATAATAGCAGATTATCATCTGATCACTGATAGTATAAAAATCAATTCCAGAAACGAGGAATTGATTTTTAAATTTTCCAGTCCGAAAAAACAAACGGATACCGAATTTATCAAAAAAGAAATGCAGGAAATCTTTGATTATGCCAAGGCACTGGAAATCGAGGTGGCACCACTAAACTATCAGGATGGTGAGCATCTTCTGGCCACCGATGGCCAGGGGGTCAGTCAGTTACTGATTGGCATCAATCAGAAGATTGCCAATATTCTGTTGATTAATACCCTGATTGCCGAAGGCAACACTTTTTATGTTCGGGGGCGATCCACCGGGGAACTGGATGGCGAAGTGCTGGCGATTTTTACTGGTCGTTTTAAGCGACTGATTGCCGAGCAGTATGGTCTGGAATCGGAATTGGTGGTTCGTTTCACAGATGAAGACTCAGTAGCGGAAAAAAGTCAGCAGGATCTGGAAAAACGATTGGCGGCCATTAAGCCGGTAACTTCAAGTAACAGTACATCTAATTCAGGCAGTACCGCCAGCTCGGCTAAACTTCCCAAGGCTGAAAAGCCCGGAGATGTGGTCATCGGTAAAAAAATAACCAATTCCTGGGATTGGTTGAAGAATGTTGATTTTAATATAAATGGTGAATCGGAAGGAAAAACTGTGGTCGTACGAGGCTGGGTTTTTGGGGTTAATACCCGGCCACTGAAAAATAATAAGACCTTGCTGACCTTTAATATCACCGATAATACCAACAGCATTACCGGGAAACTATTTACCGACAAAGAAGAGGTCATCGCTGGCATCAATGAGGGAAGTTGGTATCTAATTGAAGGCAAAATCAATTATGATGAGTATTCTCAGGAAATGATGTTATATCCCCGCAATATCAATCTTTCCAAAGAAACCATCAAAACCGATGATGCCCCGGTTAAACGGGTGGAGCTTCATATGCACAGCCAATTCAGTGCCATGGATGCGGTCAGTAAGGTGGATCAAATTATGAAGCAGGCCACCAATTTTGGCCACGATATCATCGGGATTACGGACCATGGCGTGCTGCAGGCTTATCCGGAAATGATGGAACTGGGCCGCAAGAAAAAAATCAAGGTGCTCTATGGGGTGGAGGGATATCTGGTTGAAGATCAGCTGAATATGGTTTGCGGCAATCAGGATCAGGACTTCTGTGGCGAATTTACTTTTTTTGATCTGGAAACCACCGGTCTGGTACCAGGCAATCATAAGATCATTGAAATTGCGGCGGTACGCATTAAGAATAAACAGATCATCGATAGCTTTTCGACCCTGGTCAATCCTCATTGTGAAATACCGGCATTTATCACAAATCTAACCAATATCACCAATCAGATGGTGGCCGATGGGATGGAAGAACGGGAGGCCCTGGAACGGTTTTTGGATTTTGCAGGTGAAACCATTCTGGTCGCTCACAATGCTGCGTTTGACATGAGTTTTTTAAATAAGGCTTTAGCCGATCATGCCATTGTTCGGGAAAATACTGCAGTGGATACCCTGGCTCTGTCCCGCTGTCTATTGACTCAGATTACCCGCCATAACCTGAAAAAGCTCTGCTCACATTTTAAAATTGATATTCAGAATCATCACCGGGCCCTGGACGATGCAGCGGCCTCAGCCAAGGTATTTGTCAAGTTGTTGGATCTGGCGGAGAAAAAAGGCTGTACTTCAATCCAGACCCTCAATACCCTGTCCAGCCGGGACCGGAGTATCCGTCTTAATGCCACCAACCATATTATTATTTATGCCAGAAACCAGGCGGGGATCAAGGATTTATACCGGATCGTTTCGGAGTCGCATCTTAATTATTTTTATAAAAAACCGCGAATTCCCAAGTCACTGCTGGCAAAAAATCGGGAAAACCTGTTGTTGGGTTCAGCCTGTGAAGCTGGCGAATTATTTTCGGCAATGGTGCACAATAAGTCTCAGGATGAGATCCAGCAGATCGCCAGCTTTTATGACTATCTGGAGATTCAACCACTGGGTAATAACCAATACCTGATTGATAATAACAGCGTCGCGGATCAGGAGGCCCTAAAGACTTTGAATCGGTGGGTCATTGCTTTGGGAAAAAGCCTGAATAAACCGGTGGTTGCCACTGGGGATGTTCATTTTGTCAATCAGAATGATGCCCTTTATCGGGAGATTCTGTTTACCGGCCAGGGGTATAAAGATGCCGGCAAACAACCCCCGCTATATTATCGAACTACACAGGAAATGCTGGATGAGTTTGACTACCTCGATGACGAAACCGCCCGGGAAGTGGTGATTGATAATCCCCGCAAAATCGCAGCGATGATTGACGAGATCCTGCCGATTCCTGATGGCACTTATCCACCAGTGATTGAAGGATCAGATGAAGAGATTCGGGAAATGGTTGAAGGCCGGGCCCGGGAGCTCTTCGGCCAGCCACTACCGGAGATTGTCGAAAAACGGATTAAGAAAGAACTCGATTCGATTATTGGTAACGGCTACTCGGTGCTCTATCTGATTGCCCAGAAATTGGTTTATCATTCCATGGAAGACGGCTATCTGGTGGGATCCCGGGGTTCGGTGGGATCTTCCTTTGTAGCCACCCTCTGCGGGATTACGGAAGTAAACCCGCTGGCACCACATTATCGTTGTCCCAGGTGTAAACATTCCGAGTTTTTCAACAGTACCGAGGTCGGGGTAGGGCCGGATTTAAAAGATGCCGATTGCCCGCACTGCGGCACCAAGCTTGATAAAGATGGCTTTGACATACCCTTTGAAACCTTTTTAGGATTCGAAGGCGACAAGGAACCTGATATCGATCTTAATTTTTCCGGAGAGAACCAGGCCGAAGCCCATCGCTATACGGAGGTGCTGTTTGGTAAGGGGAAAGTCTTTCGGGCTGGTACCATTTCCACCATTGCTGAAAAAACGGCCTTTGGCTTTGTAAAAAATTATTATGATGAAAAAGAAATTAAAGTAACTCGGGCCGAGTTGGAACGGGTGATCTCCTGCTGTGCTGGGGTCAAAAAAACCACCGGACAGCATCCCGGCGGAATTATGGTCGTGCCAACCTACAAGGATATTTATGATTTTTGTCCGGTTCAGCGTCCGGCTGATGATACCGAAAGTGATACCGTCACCACTCATTTTGCTTATGAATCCATCAGTGGTCGACTACTGAAACTTGATATTCTGGGACATGATGATCCGACAATGCTTAAAATGCTCAAGGATTTTACCGGCATCGATCCGGTAGGTATTCCGCTGGACGATGAAAAAACAATGAGTTTGTTTACCTCAACGAAAGCTTTAGACTTTAAGGACAATGACTTTGAGTCGCCATTGGGGGTATGCGGAATTCCTGAATTTGGAACCAGTTTTGTCCGCGAAATGCTGTTGGATACCAAGCCGACGGCTTTTTCCGACCTGATCCGGATTTCTGGCCTGTCCCATGGCACGGATGTGTGGCTCAACAACGCTCAGGATCTGATCCGCGATAAGAAAGCCACCATCAAAGAAGCTATCTGCACCAGGGATGATATCATGATCTATCTGATTTATGCCGGTCTGGAGGCAAAAACGGCCTTCACGATTATGGAAGCAGTGCGAAAAGGCAAGGGATTGAAACCTGAGTGGGAAGAAGATATGCGCAAGAATAAGGTACCAGAATGGTATATTGATTCCTGTAAAAAAATCAAGTATATGTTCCCCAAGGCCCATGCCGCTGCTTACGTCACCATGGCCTTCCGGATTGCCTGGTACAAGGTTTATTATCCTCTGGCTTATTATGCCACCTACTTCTCAGTTCGAGCCAGCGAGTTTGATGCCCAACTAATCAGCCAGGGCAAGGGGGTGGTGGTGCAGCGAATGAACCAGATCAAAGATCTGGGCACCAAGGCTTCCAACAAAGAAAAGTCGCTCTTGACAGTGCTGGAGATTGCTCACGAAATGATGTGCCGAGGTTACAGTTTTAAAAATGTGGATGTCTACCAGTCCCACTTCAGTCAGTTTCGCATCATTGGTGACTCCCTGCTGCCGCCGCTGAATGCTTTAGAAGGGATCGGTGATAAAGCTGCCCAGCGGATCTTTGAAGAAGCGCAGTTGCGCCCTTATATGTCCCGGGAGGATTTGCAGAACCGTACTAAAATCAGTAAGTCGGTGATCGAAACTCTGGAAAAACAGGGTTGTCTTAACCAGCTGCCAGCTTCCAATCAGATTACCTTTTTTTAGCAATGCAAAATGATCGATCCTTGCAAAAAAATCGTTTTATGCTAGAATTAAATCAATATCAGAGAGCGAGGAACAAACATTGGCTAATTACAAAACTGGTCTGGAAACAAAGCAAAAGATTTATGTAACTGCAAAACAGTTATTCTATGAATATGGATTCACAAAAACAACACTGGCGCAAATTGCAGAAGATTCGGGAACAAACAAAGCGATGGTTGCATATTATTTCAAAAATAAGAACAACCTGGCACTGGAAGTATATAATGAGTATATGGTTGCGAATAAAGTAAAAACCCAGAAGGCCATCGACGAAAAATTCCCTGGATGCAATGCGGTGTTAAGAACCGCAATTGAGTTTCGGGTGCAGAATCGCAATTGTCGGTTGAATCGTCATTTGAACCAGTTTTATCATGAGTTGTGTGACACCAATGCATTGATGAAAACAGAAAGTGCGTCGGTCGGGTTTGTCGAGAATATCAACCGGTCTTATAAGCTTGGACTTGACCGATTGGAAGTAAAGGCATTGGCATTGGCAAATCTGGCAGTTGTTCATGGACTGCACGTCTCCCGGGATGATGGTTATTTAGACTGCAGCAGCGAGTATCTGGCTGAACTCGAAATTCGGTTGCTCTTTCAGAGCTTACGATTTGAAAATAGCTTTATTGACCAGTGCATCGAAGAGTCTCGGAGGATGATTGATGCCATTCATCTGAAAGTTGAGAAAAATTTTATCGTCATAGCGGGTTAAGTATTTGTAACTGCTTAACGATATAAAAACAATACCATCTGTTGCTGATTTGAAATCAGCTAACGATGGTATTGTTTTTTTGTGCAAATTTGCCAAGAATTTTTGAGTGAAATATATTAAACATGATAAATATACAGATTTTTATCACGAATTAATGTAAGTAAAAAAAGAATGGTATAGCAAAGATACAATCAAAATAATAAAAATTACGAAAAATAAAGACATAAAAACGATTACTTTTACCATATAACAGGATTTAATTAATAATTAACAAAAAAAGAGGTGACAAAAATATAAAAAGATGGTATTGTTTAATAAATTAACCACGTTTATAATTTAGAGTCGAAAGGAAAACAAAATGGAAAAAAATAATAACAGTAGTTTATGGGTTCAGATTGCAGCATTGTCGGTAGCATTACTGATGTATACAACCAGCATGACGACACCAGCATTAGCCGAAATTGCAAAAGCATTTCCGGATGCAGCACCGGAGACAATTAAATTATTATCAACTATTCCTTCGCTGATGATGGTGTTCTTTGCCCTGATTTCCGGTAAGTTAACCCAATACATAAGTATTAAGAAGATTATTTCCATTGCGATGGTTTTAATTTTTATTGGTGGGATTCCATCAGCATTTGTTGGAGATCTGCAATTTATGATAGTTATGAGGTTTGTCTTCGGAGCTGGATACGGTTTGGTTTTCCCAATGGCATCGGCGGTTATTACTGACCTCTTCTCCGGGCAACAGGCGAACAAGCTGATGGGCTTCAAAAGTGCAGTTGGTGCTGCGGCAGGAATGGTTTTCCAGATGATGGGTGGCATGTTGGCCGCTTATAATTGGCGTTTTTCATTTCTTGGTTTTTTATTGGTGATTCCAATTGCGCTGATTATCTGGTTTAAACTTCCGGATACCGGGGTCAAAAAACCGGAAAAAGTTGACGATTTGGCGATAAAAGAAAAGAAAGTAACAACGATGACCTTCATTTTAGCAGTTGCTTGTGGGTTGGTTAATATGGTCCAATTCAGTTTTATGACAAATGTTGCCATGGTCATGAAAGCCGATGGAATTGGTAATGCTACGCAATCGGCTACGGTTCTGAGTATTTTTACGGCTTCAGCTTTTGTGGTAGGATTGCTCTATGGAAGCATTGCCAAAAGATTAAAACAATATAGTGCTTCATTTGGTGTTTTGTGTGTGGGATTGTCTTTTGTGATTTTGCTCTCAGCGAACAGTCTGACATTGCTCATACTGGGTGCCATTATTTTCGGTATTGGATTTGGAACTTTTAACCCTGCGATTGTAATGGCTGTAGCTGCCAGTGCAACAAGCCCGAAATATGCGGCGGTGGCCATTTCAATTTATGTCAGTGGAACCGGGATTGGACAATTTCTATCACCTTATGCTCTGAAATTTTTACGTGAGACATTTAACTTGACATCAGCACGAGCAGACTGGCAAATTGCAGCACTTACGTTAATACTTGGCAGCATTATTTCAATGGTTTTGGTAGCCGTAAAAATTAAAAATAGTGTCGAGATCAAACAAACGGTTTAATAAGGGATTGGCAGCAAAAAAAAGAGACAGTAGTAAACAGTTACTACTGTCTCTTAAGTTGTAGAAGATGTCACGCAAAGGAAGCGGCTTATCTGGATAGTAAGTAATTAGTGATAAGCTTGTGAAATTTCTCGGGCCCAGGCATCCACTGCCAGCACATCATCAAGATTGGGACGGGCAATTACCTGATGCTGTTCCATCACCTGCCGGTTGATTCGGGGAATATCCAGAAACTGGATTTCCTGATTTAAAAATCGAGACACTGCAATCTCATTGGCAGCATTAAGGACACAGGCCATGGTGCCACCAGTTTCCAGGGCATCATAGGCCAACTGCAAGCAGGGAAAGGCGATTCGATCAGGTTCTGCGAAGGTTAGTTCACGAATCAGGCTAAAGTCCAGAGATGGTCGATTGTTGGCAACCCGTTTGGGATAAAAAAAAGCGATTTGAATCGGTAGAGCCATATCTGGCATGCCCAATTGGGCGATGGTGGAATGATCGATAAATTCCACCATTGAGTGGATAATGCTTTGAGGATGAACCACCACGTCAATCTGATTATTGCACAGATTAAAGAGCCATTTAGCTTCGATGACTTCAAGCCCCTTGTTCATCAGGGTCGCTGAATCAATGGTAATTTTCTTTCCCATTGACCAGTTGGGATGCTTCAAGGCCTGGGCCAGAGTAACCGACTCCAGCTGTTTGGGGGTATATCCCCGGAAGGGCCCGCCGGATGCGGTAATAATAATCCGGTCAATTTCTTCATGCTTATTCCCCATCAGACATTGAAAAATGGCACAGTGTTCACTGTCAACCGGAAGCAGTGAAACCCCGCTGGTGGCGACTGCATCCATCACAAGCTGGCCACCAGCTACCAGTGTTTCCTTATTAGCCAGAGCAATGTCAATACCCGCATCAATGGCGGCAAGAGTCGGTTGCAGACCAATCATTCCAGATACCGCCGTGAGCAGTAGATCATTTTCCGATGCTGTGGCAACTGCAATCAGGCCTTCTAAACCAGTCACCACTTCCACCGCTAAACCTCTTGTTTTAAGGCGCTTTTCCAGAATTAGTGCAGAATCGCTATCCATCACACAGACAATCCGGGGCGAATAGGTGACAATCTGTTTTTCCAGCAGTTCAATGCTGGTATTGGTGGTTAAACCGACAATATTTAAAGCGTTGCTGTTTTCAGAAACAACTTCCAGAGCCTGGGTTCCAATTGAGCCAGTTGACCCAAGAATACTGATGTTTTTCATAATTACCTCTTCAAAACGTAGTTCAATCAATTTTATAAAATCATATAATAGTATTCTTAAAAATAAGAGATAAATCATAAGAAAAGCCGTTTATTATTTATTGTGTTCGGTTTATTCCATGTTATTGATCAATCATTTCAATAATGTATCTCAAACAAGAAAAAATTTCCATTTATTCAGCCATTTCGATGGCATATAATCATGTAAACGAATAATTTTGGAGGTGTTCTTATGGCAAGAACCTATTATTTTCCACCAGTAGTCATTATGGAACCGGGAGCAATTGAACTGATTGCGCCAGAGATCAAACGTATGAACGTGAAAAAAGCCTTAGTTGTAACCGATAAGGTACTTGTTGAAGCAGGTATTGTTCAAGATGTACTCAATGTATTAGATGGAGCAAAAGTTCCGTATGCCTTATTTTCAGATGTTAAACCCAACCCTACTGTTGCCAATGTAAATGCTGGTCTTCAGGCTTTACAGGAAAATGAATGCGATTTTGTCGTCAGTATCGGCGGGGGATCGCCCCAGGATACCGCCAAAGGAATTGCCATTCTGGCTACCAATCCCGGGGATTTACGGGATTACGAAGGCGTTGGCAAAACTGCCAATAAATCCCTGCCAATTGTGGCGATTAATACCACCGCCGGAACCGCCAGTGAAGCGACCATCAATTATGTTATCACTGATGAAGAGCGTAAACTCAAAATGGTTATTGTTGATCCCAACTGTCTGGCAACCGTAGCGGTCAATGATCCGGTTTTAATGCTCAAAATGCCAAAATCATTAACGGCTGCCACCGGTATGGATGCGTTAACGCATGCCATTGAAGGTTATACCACCGCCGGTGCTTCACGATTCACCGATCTTTTTAATCTCGAAGCCATCAAAGCCATTTCTGGTAGCCTAAGACAGGCCGTTGAAGATGGTGATGATTTGGATGCCCGGGATGCCATGGCTTATGGTCAGTTTGTCACCGGGATGGGATTCTCGAATGGCGGATTGGGAATCGTCCATTCTATGGCGCACCAGTTAGGCGGATTCTATGATTTGCCTCATGGGGTTTGCAATGCCATTTTGTTGCCTTATGTTACGGCATTTAATGCTGACGCTGTTGGTGATCGACTAAAAGATGTTGCCCAGGCGATGGGTGTCGATACCAGTCGTCGTGAGCCGAAAGAAATCAATATCATGGCCATCGATGCCATAAAAAAACTATCCAAAGATGTGGGGATTCCGGCCGGACTAAAAGAAATCGGAGTCAAAGAAGAAGATTTCAGTGAATTGGCTGATCTGGCACTGGCCGATATTTGTACCGGTGGTAATCCCAAATGCCCAACCAAAGAAGACGTGATTGCTATCTATAAAGCAGCTTTTTAAGTCAAAAATTTCAACATAAATATTAAAAAGACATTCTGAATTTTTAGAGTGTCTTTTTTTACTATGAAATATAAATCAAAAAACATCGCATTATTAAACATTTTATACAAAATATTTTCAAGTTATTTTATTGTTTTTGTTTTAATTACGACAGGATTATGGTATAATACAACCGTTACAAAAATAATAAAATTACTAGGAAAGTAACAACTAGACAGGGTCACAATTATATAATTGTGGGAAAGGGGAAAAATGAAAAAACATCGAGTTGTATCAGGTATCGTTACTGGTTCCCTGGTTTTGGCATTTTTAACAGCACCCGTCAATGCGGCTTCGTTAACCGAGCAGTTAGCCCAAAGCAATGCTCGACAGGCAGCAGCAAAGTATCAAGTCGACATGACTCAGAATACCATCAATGGGATTGAGGACGAAATCGGCAAAGTCAATGAAGAGGTAAACCGGATCAATGGAATAATCGGTGCAATCAATGCCGATATATCTTCCATTGAAGCAAATATTGCAAAAAAACAGGAAGAGCTGAAAATTGCTGAGGCCAAGAAGCAAGAACAGGAAGCAGCCATGAGCGATCGGGTTCGGGCGATGTATATGTACGGCAACGGCAGTATCATGGAATTTATTTTCTCAGCTTCAGATTTCTCGGATTTTATTACAAAATTAGATATGTCCCGTTACATTATGACGGCAGACAAGGACTCCCTGAATGCTCTGGAAGAAACGAAAAAAGTGATCGATGAAAAGAAGCTGAGCATTGAGGCAGATCGATTAAAAACAGTAGCGAAAAAAACCGAACAGGAAGTTGTACTAACTCAACAGGAAGAAGTTTTGGCTCAAAAGGATCAGCTATTGGCCCAAAACCAGGCAGCCTTAGAAGAATACAAGGCCATTGAAGCAGCTGAAGCAGCTACTTCAGCAGATATTGAAGGGCAGTTACAGGTCTATTATGAACAACAGCGGGCCACCGCTGAGCAGGCAGCTCAAAATAACGGCAGCACCGGTGCGACGGATGGCTCGGCAGGTGGTGATACGACCAATACTGGCGGTGGCGACACATCCGGTGGCGGATCAACGGCGCCTCCGGTATATTCCAGCTCGTATGTCTGGCCTTGCGATGGCAATATTACCAGTGAATTTGGCTGGCGAATCCATCCCATCTGGGGTGATTCCCGCTTCCATGCTGGCGTCGATATTGGCGCATCAACCGGGACACCGGTGGCCTGTGCCGGAAACGGAACTGTGATTTCAGCCGGTTGGAATGGCGGTTATGGAAACTGTGTCATTGTTGATATCGGCAATGGTTTGTCGGCAGTATATGCCCATTTAAGTGCAATTAATGTATCATCAGGCGAAACGGTTGCGGCCGGTCAGACCGTTGGAGCGGTTGGCAGCACTGGCGACTCAACAGGTGCTCATCTTCATTATGAAGTGCGTTTGTATGGATCACCAATTAGTCCCTATATTTAGAATTAATTTTTCCAACCGTTACACGGTATATATGATGAGAAAAGATGAACAACGTCTTTTCTCTTTTTATTTTGCCAATTGAATTTCTTAAATCAATAGAAAAACAGGGATTCGGACGAATTTCGATACATTTGTTACAAAATATTTATTTTTTTAATGAAATTATTCAAAAAGTATGCTAAAATGAATACAGTTTCAAATGAGGAATGATTTGAAGGCCAAAAAACGGACCAATACCCGGAAGTCTTTTTCAATTAACATTCTTTTGATTAAAATAATCTTAACTTGTCAAAAAACATTTAAGCAGAAAATAGGATAGCGCGTGTTAAAATGCCCTGTCAAAGCAAGCGAATGATAAGTAAATTAGGAGTGGCTAAGATATGATCGAATTTAAAAATGTAACCAAGGGTTACGATAAAAACAAGAGCGATGCGCTTAAAAACGTCAGCCTCTTTATTGATAAGGGTGAGTTTGTCTTTCTGGTGGGTCGAAGTGGGGCCGGAAAATCAACATTTATTAAGCTTCTTTTAAGAGAGATTGAAGCGACAGAAGGTTCAGTATACATTAATAATTTTAATGTCTCAAAATTGTCAAAAAAAGAAATCCCTTTCTTAAGACGAAAAATGGGGATTGTCTTTCAGGATTTTCGGCTGCTGGAAAACAAAAGCGTCTATGAAAATGTGGCCTATGCCATGGAAATAATCGGAAAATCTGAAAAGCAGATCCAGAAACGGGTGCCGTTGGCTCTGGATATGGTTGGCTTATCCCATCGGATGAACCACTATCCCCATGAGTTATCTGGTGGTGAGCAACAGCGGGTGGTTATTGCCCGGGCGATTATTAACAACCCCTCTATTTTGATTTGTGATGAGCCGACCGGAAACCTTGATCCCGAAACATCCTATGAGATTATCAGTATTCTGGAAGAAATCAACCGTAGAGGAACAACTGTGGTGGTGGTTACCCATGACCGGGAAATCGTTGATACCATGAAAAAACGGGTTTTGACATTGGAAGACGGTGTTCTCAAAGTAGATGACGCGACAGGTAGGTACGGATATGAAGTTTAGTTCCATTAAAACAATGCCCAAAAATGTTGTCCGGGATACCTTAAAAAGCATTGAACGAAATAACCTGATGAGTGCGGCTTCGGTGCTGTCGGTAATTGCTGCGTTGATTATCCTGGGGATTTTTCTGATCTTAACCATCAATGTTCAGGAAGTGACCAAAGATGTGGAATCGAAACTGGAACTGAAAATCTTTCTCCAGTCCGATTTTACCGACACTCAAAAAGCAACCATAGAACAGGCTTTGGAGAAAAGTGACCTGATTGAAGAAGTTACCTTTGAAAGTGCCGAAGAAGCTTTGGAAAAGTTCACCGTCAGTCTGGAAGATTATGCGCCGCTGCTCAGTGGTTATAATTCAGAAAACAACCCAATGCCGGCATCCTTTGTTGTCCGGGTGACTGATCCGGATGATATGGATGAAGTTCAAACTCTGGCCATGTCGTTTGAAGGCCAAGGGGTTGAGTACGTCCGATATGGTCAGGAATATGTGGAAGCACTGGTGAGTTTCAATAAATTTACCAATACTTTAAGTATAGTGGTATTGGTGGTGTTATCAATGATTTCCATCTTTATTATTTACAATACGATTAAATTAACCGTTTTTGCAAGACGACGGGAAATTGGCATTATGAAATATGTGGGTGCAACCAACGCCTATATCCGGGCGCCGTTCATTCTGGAAGGGACGCTGTTGGGGTTGATGGGAGCCATTGTTGCTTTCCTGATTATTCGGATCACCTATTATTATATTTTGGGATTAGTTGGCGGAAATTTATTTTTGCCAGTGGATGCCAGTTTGGCTTCTCCCGATGCAGTGATGGGACAATTGATTTTCTTCTACCTGATTTACGGAGGGTTTATCGGTGCCGTTGGTAGCGTATTTGCGATTCGCAAATTCTTGGATGTATAAATGATTAGACTTGGTCAAACACAGGAGGATTGTTGGATGACAAAAAAACATATTATTTCAGGCATAGTGGGTATGATGGTGACATTGGGGATACTGATATCTCCGGTTAATGCTGCATCCCTGACCGAACAGCTGGCAGAAAGTAATCAAAAACAGGCGGCTGCACAATACCAGATTGACATGACCCAGAATACGATTGCTGGTATCGAGGCCGAAATCGGCAAGGCCAACGAAGAAATGAGCCGGATCACGGGCGTCATTGATAAAATTAATTCTGAGATAGCCGTATTGGAAGCGAACATTGCCAAAACTCAGGAAGAACTCAATATTGCCGAAGCCAAACGGAAAGAACAGGAAGAAGCCATGAACGAACGTGTCCGTACTATGTACATGTACGGAAATGGTAGTATGTTGGAGTTTTTATTTACTTCATCCGATTTTGCCGACTTTGTCACCAAGGTTGACATGTCCCGCTATATCATTGAATCGGATAAGGCATCATTGGACGCTTTAGCTGAAACAAAGAAAATAATCGATGAAAAGAAAGCTAAAATTGAGGCCGACCGGCTGCAGACAGTTTCTAAAAAAACTGAGCAGGAAACGGCCTTAGCCCAGCAGCAGGAAATTAAAGCTCAGAAAGACAGTCTCTTGGCCCAAAACCAGGCGATCGTCGCTGAGTATCAGGCAATTGTGGCGGCTGAAGCAGCCAACGCAGCGAGCATTGAAGCTCAGGTTCGGGAAATGATGGCAGCCCAGGCAGCCGCTTCTGGCGGGTCAACCACTGGTGGCAGCACGACCTTTGTCCCATCAAACGGAACCTATCAATGGCCGTGTCCGGGCTATTATCCATCCGCCGATGATGATTTCTTTGGCACCCGGTTACACCCCATCTGGGGTGACTACCGGACCCATTATGGCGTTGATATGGGTGCACCATCCGGAACACCAATACTGGCCATGGGGAACGGTTCGGTTTTATCAGCCGGCTGGAATGGTGGTTATGGAAATTGTGTAATTTTGGATTTAGGCAACGGCCTTCAGGCCATGTATGCTCATATGAGCGGAGTTGCTGTATCGGCAGGTCAAACTGTCAATAAAGGCGATGTCGTTGGTTACGTCGGCTCCACTGGTAATTCCACCGGTGCGCATCTCCATTTCGGCGTACTTTCCGGCGGATCATTTGTTGATCCTTTAGGATATTTTTAAGCGAAACATTGTAGACTATAACGAAAGAACAGGAGAAAAGAATCATGATTCTTTTCTCCTGTTTTATTTGTATAATAATAAAATTTAGGATAAGGTGAAAACATGGAAAATAAGTCAAAAAAAGCCAAGCTCATCGTGGTAATTGTGGTGTTGATCATCACAAATATCATCACCTTCACAGTGGCCACAACAAGCAATTATCTGGTCGGCAATAAGTTGATTGTGACGGTTGACAGCAGTGAAACGGCCGCTGGGATTAAAAAACTATTGGCACTAAAAGAACAGATTGATCTGGAGTATTATAAGGATGTTGATAACACCACATTAATTGATGGGGCCATCAAGGGGATGTTTGACAGTCTGGGTGATCCCTATAGCAGTTATTTTACATCCGAAGAATTTAAGAAATATATGGAATCAGCCACCGGCGTATATGAAGGCATTGGGGTTGTGGTGACAGAAGATGATCAGGGCGTGACATATGTAATTGCCCCACAAAAAGACACACCGGCTGATCAGGCCGGGATAAAAACGGGCGATAAAATTATCAAAGTAGATGGAGAAGATGTCAGTACGATTGGCTCAGATGCAGTGGTTGCCAAGGTAAAGGGGCCAGCAGATACCACCGTTAATATTACCCTTTTGCGTGGCGAGGAAGTCATTGATATGCAATTAGTACGCAAAGTCATTGAAGCAAAAACGGTGGAATCCCGGGTGATCGGCGATAAAGGCTATATCCAGATCAGTGAATTTACAGATAAAACCGCAGACGATTTTGATACTCAGCTGAATGAATTGCTGGCTCAGAATATTACCGGTCTGGTGATTGATTTGCGTAGCAACCCCGGTGGTGGCGTAAAAGAAGCGGTGGAAATTGCTGACCGGATTCTGGGTGAAACCCTGGTTGTTTATACGGTTGATAAAAACGGCAATAAAACTGAGTATACCTCGGATGGCACGGAACAGCTTAGCCTACCAATGGTTGCCCTGGTGGATGGTGGAACGGCAAGCTCGGCTGAAATATTGGCTGGAGCCCTCCAGGATACGGGTGCTGCCCAGCTGATCGGCACCAAGACTTTTGGCAAGGGGATTGTTCAGGAAATCATCAGTCTCACCGATGGCGGAGGCTTTAAGGTGACCAACTCTGAATATTTCACTCCCAATGGCAACAACATTCACGAAAAAGGGTTAGAACCGAATAGTGTGATTGAAGCCACCGACTTTATGAAAAATAATTTTTTCACCGACGAAGAAGATGTTCAGCTGCAAAAAGCCTTACAGGTTCTCAGTGGAACTAATTAGAATTTATGAGCATGCCGTGACGGCATGCTTTTTTTAGTTGAGAGGAATAATTAAGATTTTATTAAATGATAAGGATTATTGTTTGCCATTAAAAAAAAGCTGTGATAGAATAATGGAACGAATGTTCATCGAATTGATTGGAGGGTGCTGATGAAAGATATGAAGCATGCATTTAAGGTTGTCTCGGAATACGAACCCAAGGGCGATCAGGGTCCGGCCATCGAAAAAATCGCCAACGGAATCAAGGCGGGATTAAAGTATCAAACCTTATTGGGTGTCACTGGCTCCGGAAAAACTTATACCATGGCCAAGGTGATTGAAGCGGTGCAAAAGCCGACCTTGGTGATTGCTCATAATAAAACTCTGGCGGCTCAGTTGACCAATGAGTTTCGGAGTTTTTTTCCGGACAATGCGGTGGAGTATTTTGTCAGCTATTATGATTATTATCAGCCGGAAGCTTATGTACCGCATTCGGATCTATTTATCGAAAAAGACTCATCCATCAATGACGAGATTGATAAATTGCGTCACTCTGCTACAGCAGCTTTATTTGAACGCCGGGATGTCATTGTGGTTGCCAGTGTGTCCTGTATTTATGGACTGGGGAGTCCTTATGATTATGAAAATTTGATGCTGTCACTTCGTCCGGGGATGGAAAAAGATCGGGATACGATTATCCGTAAGCTGGTGGATATTCAATTCACCCGAAATGACATTGCTTTTGAGCGGAATAACTTTCGGGTTCGCGGCGATATTCTGGAAATATTTCCTTCGGCTTCATCCAATAGGGCGATCCGACTGGAATTTTTTGGGGATGAAATTGAACGGATTACTGAGATTGACACCCTGACCGGGGAGATTTACGGGGAGTTGAACCATGTCTCGATTTTCCCGGCTTCTCACCATACGACCACCCCGGAAAATCTGGAACGGGCGATTGCTGGCATTCAGCAGGAACTGCGGCATCGCTATGATGAGTATACTCAAAACAATCGTCTGGTGGAAGCCCAGAGGATTCTTCAACGAACCAACTACGACATTGAAATGCTCCGGGAAATGGGCTATTGCAACGGTATTGAGAATTATACCCGCTACATCAACGGACTGCCCCCAGGATCACCACCCTATACCCTGATCGATTATTTTCCCAAGGATTTTCTGATGATTGCCGATGAGTCCCATGTCTCGATTCCCCAGATTGGCGGAATGTATGCCGGGGATAGAGCCCGTAAGAGTAACCTGGTGGACTATGGCTTCCGGCTGCCTTCAGCCTATGATAACCGCCCCTTGAATTTTTCCGAATTTGAGAGCAAGATCAATCAGATTGTCTTTACAACGGCAACCCCTAGCAAATATGAAAAAGAACACAACCAAAATACCGTTGAGCTGATTATCCGGCCGACCGGTCTGATCGATCCGGAAATCACAGTTCGCCCGGTTGCCGGTCAGATCGATGACCTGCTAGGTGAAATCAAATTGACCACCGGCAAGGGCAATCGGGTACTGGTCACCACGTTAACAAAGAAAATGGCTGAAGATCTAACCGACTACCTCAAAGAAAATGGTGTCCTTGTGAACTATCTGCATTCGGATGTGGATACCATTGAGCGAATGAAGATTCTAAGGGATTTACGGTTGGGTACCTTTGAGGTGCTGGTGGGCATCAACCTACTCAGGGAGGGGCTTGATCTGCCGGAAGTCGGTTTGGTGGCGATTTTGGATGCTGACAAAGAAGGATTCCTGCGATCAGAAACGTCTTTAATTCAAACGATTGGTCGGGCAGCTCGTAATCTGGATGGTCATGTCATCATGTATGCAGACAAGATGACGCCCTCGATGGATCGGGCCATTAGCGAAACCAATCGCCGCCGGGATATTCAAAGCGCCTACAACGAAGCCCATGGGATTACCCCCAGTTCGGTCAAAAAAGATATCCATGCTGTTATCGAGGCGACCAAGGTGGCCGAGGAAGCGGCAACCTATGCAATTGGTGATGAAGCCTTGGATATTGATGTAAAGATTAAAGAACTGGAAGTAGAAATGCTGACTGCGGCCGAAGCTCTGGAGTTTGAACGGGCAGCTAAACTGCGGGATGAAATTCATCATCTGAAAAATTACCGAAGATAGCTTAAGTTGATGGTATGACGAGATGACTGAGACTGAATTTTAGTTGTTTTTTATTTGCAGTGTCGGCTAATATCGGACAACAGATGTACCAGACCATGACAGAATGGTGTTTTTCCATTTAATAATTCATGCGGTAATATAAGGAGAGAGTAAACACAAATATGAAATATATCGAAATAAAAGGTGCCAAAGAGCACAATTTAAAAAACATTAACTTAAAAATACCCCGGGATCAGCTGGTGGTATTCACCGGGCTTAGTGGCTCGGGGAAGTCCTCGCTTGCCTTTGACACCATTTATGCCGAAGGACAGCGCCGTTACATGGAGTCGCTTTCTTCCTACGCCCGGCAGTTTCTGGGGCAGTCCCAGAAGCCCAATGTGGAAAGCATTGACGGTTTATCCCCGGCAATTTCGATTGACCAGAAAACCACTAATCGTAACCCCCGTTCTACGGTAGGGACAGTCACCGAGATTTATGATTATCTGCGATTGCTCTATGCCCGGATTGGGATTCCCCATTGCCCCAAGTGCGGCAAGGTGGTACAATCGCAATCGGTGGATCAGATAGTCGACAGCATCATGGCGCTACCGGAAAAAACAAAATTTCAGATTCTGGCACCGGTAATCCGGAAGGAAAAGGGACAGCATAAAAAGATCATCGATCACATCAGAAAAGAAGGCTTTGTCCGGATCATTGTTGATGGGGAGGCGATGGAAGTTACCGATGAAATTAATCTTGATAAAAATAAAAAGCACACCATTGAAGTGGTGGTGGATCGTCTGGTGGCGAAGGAAAACCTTGGCAAACGGTTGACCGACTCACTGGAAATTGCCCTGAAGCTATCTGGTGGTCTGGTGATCTGTGATGTGATTGGCGGCGAGTCACAGCTTTTTAGCGAAAAACTGGCCTGTGCCGATTGTGGCATTGCCATGGACAAATTGGAGCCCCGGACGTTTTCGTTTAATAATCCCTTTGGAATGTGTCCGGATTGTCACGGTCTGGGATTTCATCAGGAAGTGGATCCGGATTTACTGATTCCCGATAAAAGTTTATCGATTGCCAACGGGGCCATCAAATTCTTTGGTTTAAAGAGTGATTCCAAGTATTATTACAATCTGATTAAGGCGCTGGCCAAAAAACACCAGTTTGATATTGAGTTACCCCTGGAAGATGCCAGCGAGGCATTTTTACAGGCGCTTCTTTATGGCAGCGACGAGGTTCTGGAAATCGCCTATGAAGGTAAGTTTTCGGGAACCTATAGCTCCACCTTTGAAGGACTGATTAAGAACATGGAGCGACGTTACCTGGAAACGACCTCGGAGCGGATGCGGTCGTTAATTGAGCGCTATATGTCCGAAACCCCATGTCCCACCTGTAATGGCAAGCGGCTCAATCCCACCAGTCTGGCAGTAACAATTCATGATCGAAATATCATCGAAATTACCGATATGGCCATTGGTCAATTGCTTGATTTTTTTAAAGCTCAGACCATGACTGACCGGGAAATGATGATTGGCGAGTCGATCTTTAAAGAAATTGAGGCCCGGCTCACCTTCTTGAAAAATGTCGGACTGGAATACCTGACCCTATCCCGGAATGCTGGTACGCTTTCGGGTGGTGAATCCCAGCGGATTCGGTTAGCCACCCAGATAGGCTCGGGTCTGGTGGGGGTATTATATGTTTTGGATGAACCCAGTATTGGTCTCCATCAACGGGATAATCAGAAATTGCTGGAAACGCTGCGGCGCTTAACCGACTTGGGAAATTCACTGATTGTGGTGGAACACGACGAGGAAACCATGCAGGCTGCTGACCACATTGTCGATATTGGCCCGGGGCCCGGGGTTCACGGTGGCCAAATTGTCGCACAGGGAAGCCTTTTAGACATTATGGCAGTGCCGGAGTCGATCACTGGCCAGTATTTCAGTGGTAAGCGCTTTATCCCGATTCCGCAAAAGCGCCGGGAAGGAAGCGGAGAGATGATAAAGATTGTCGGTGCCCGGGAGAATAACTTAAAAAACCTGGATGTCGATTTTCCGCTGGGAAAATTTATCTGTGTAACCGGAGTTTCCGGATCCGGTAAAAGCACGCTGATCAATGAGATTTTATACAAGGGAATTTCTCAGAAACTGTATCGCAGCCTGAAAAAACCGGGAAAATATACCCGTATCGATGGGGTTGAATTCATCGATAAGGTAATCGATATTGATCAGTCACCGATTGGCAGAACCCCCCGCTCCAATCCAGCCACCTATACCGGGGTCTTTGACCTGGTTCGGGATCTGTTTGCCAAAACCCCGGAAGCCAAGGCCAGAGGTTATCAGAAAGGCCGATTCAGCTTTAATGTCAAAGGTGGCCGTTGTGAAAAATGCAGCGGTGACGGGATTATTAAAATTGAAATGCATTTTTTGCCGGACGTTTATGTACCCTGTGAGGTCTGCGGCGGCAAGCGCTATAACCGGGAAACCCTGGAAGTCAAATACAAGGGCAAAAACATTGCCGACGTACTGGATATGACGGTGGAGGAAGCCCTGGAATTTTTTGGCAATATTCCTAAAATCAAAGAAAAGCTCCAAACCCTCTACGATGTCGGTCTCAGTTATGTAAAATTGGGACAGCCATCGACCCAATTATCTGGTGGAGAAGCCCAGCGGGTAAAATTGGCCACTGAATTAAGTAAGCGCAATACCGGTAAAACTCTCTACGTTCTTGACGAGCCTACCACTGGTTTGCATATTGCTGACGTCCATCAGCTGATTAATGTCATCCAGCGGCTGGCTGACAGCGGTAGCACGGTGGTCGTTATTGAGCACCAGTTGGATATGATCAAAGTGGCCGATCATATCATCGATCTTGGACCGGAGGGGGGCGATGGTGGCGGCACCATTATTGCCATCGGGTCTCCTGAAGAAATCGCCCGAGAGCCCCAATCCTATACCGGCCAGTATCTCAGGAAAATCTTGCCGTAATTGATAAAAAAGCTAACCCAGTACCGACACTGGTTCGATCATGGTGTGTCTCCAGGTCATTGGTCGGTATGAAGGTTTATCGACTAAAAAAGAATGCTGTTTTCAGCGTTCTTTTTTAGATACGTTTAAAAAATGCTTAAGACCAGAAAAAGTTACTGACTCTAATTGACAATGAATTTCAATTAGAGTATAATAAAGCTAACAAAAAGAAAGTCATCTTTAACAAATGATGACGGTTACCATAAATATAAAACAAGAAGAATAGAAGGTGTGTTTATGTTTACGTTGAAAGATTTAAGACCAGGTCAGAAGGCATGTGTTGGTTCGATTGCTGTGGAAGGTTTAATGCGTCGTAAACTCATGGACATGGGTGTGACACCAGGGGTAGAGATTCAAGTTAATAAAACAGCTCCATTTGGGGATCCCATAGAGGTTCGCCTGAGAGGTTATTCCCTCAGCCTTCGGAGAAAAGATGCTGAAAATATTTTAATGGTTCAGTAATAAACGCTAAAACCACCTTTTGAGGTGGTTTCGTTGTTTAAAAGAGTAATCAGCATTTGTGAAAAAGGGAAATGAGGAATGGAAATGAAATATAAAATTGCGTTGGTGGGAAATCCCAACTCAGGAAAAACGACGCTGTTTAATTGTCTCACCGGCAGTAATCTCTACGTGGGGAATTGGCCAGGGGTAACGGTTGAAAAAAAAGAGGGAGATTTGAGAGGCACCAGTAAGGACATGACCTTGGTGGATTTGCCGGGTATTTACTCACTGGCACCGTACTCGATGGACGAGATCGTCTCCCGAAATTTTTTGCTGGATGAACGGCCAGATCTGATTATCAATATTATTGACGCTTCCAACATTGAGAGAAATCTGTATTTGAGCACCCAATTGATGGAACTCAATTGTCCGATGGTGGGAGCGCTGAACATGATGGATGTGGTCAAGAAAACCGGGGTGGAGATCGATGTTCGGGAGATGGAAAAAATCTTCGGTTATCCGTTTATTGAAATATCGGCACAGAAGGAAACCGGCATTGACGAATTGATCAAAGTGGTTGAAAAAACTGTTGATATTCAACGACTTAAAGAATTTCCGCAGATCTTTCCGCCGGATATAATGACCGTATTTAATGAATTTGATGCGCTTATTCAGAATAAATATCCCGAGCTTTTACCCGATTACCCACGGTTATTCCGGGTCATTAAACTAATCGAAAAAGATGAAGAAGTGCTCCTGAAAATTGATAAAAATATTGAGTTGTTAGCAGATATCGGTATCGCAAGAAAAAAAATCGAAATGCTCTCAAATCATGATGTCGACAGTGCCATTGCCGATTATCGTTATCGCTTTATCACCGATGGGATCAACAAGGCAACAAAAAAAACCAAAGAGCAGAACACCCCTTTTCAGGAGCGACTGGATCGGGTGCTGATGAACCGCTATGCTGCCCTGCCGATTTTCTTTTTCTTTATGTTTGTGATTTATTATGTATCAATTACCTTGGTAGGTGAAATTACTATTGGTGGGATTGAGTGGTTTATCAATGATGTGCTGATGGTAACGGTGGCTGCTGGTCTGGGAAGCTTGGGAGCAGCAGATTGGATCATTGCCCTGATCAATGACGGTATTATTACCGGAGTTGGCGCAGTATTGACTTTCGTACCACAGTTGGTGGTGCTGTTTATTTTCATCTCCATTCTTGAGGACAGCGGTTATATGGCCCGGGTTGCCTTCATTATGGATCGGATTTTTCGACATTTCGGTTTATCTGGTAAATCCTTTATCCCGATGGTGGTGGGATTGGGATGTTCGGTGCCGGGAGTAATGGCTACCCGAACCCTGGAAAATGAACGGGAGCGGAAGCTGACGGCGGTTCTGACCCCGTTTATCTCCTGTGGGGCCAAGATGCCCATCTATGTTTTGATGGCGTCGGTGTTTTTTGTTGAATATCAGACCCTGCTGGTATTCTCTCTCTATCTGGTTAGCTTGACGGCAGTTTTCACATCCGGATTTGTGCTGTCGAAAACCTGGTTTAAGGGAGCCGATTCCGGTTATCTGCT
Organism: Acetobacterium wieringae; assembly: GCF_026646375.1. Classification (GTDB taxonomy): domain Bacteria; phylum Bacillota; class Clostridia; order Eubacteriales; family Eubacteriaceae; genus Acetobacterium; species Acetobacterium wieringae_A. Next base: position 52,376 of record NZ_JAIPPU010000002.1, on the reverse strand, counting down.
GGAGATTCCGCCGTTACGATTGCCAAAGCTTAAGAATACCGCCACTCAGGTATGGCAACGAACCAAAGAATTTATTGTCCGGGCCGGAACGATTATATTTGCGGCTTCAGTGGTGCTGTTGTTTTTGCAGAGCTTCACCCCGGATCTTCAAATGGTTCAAACTCCGGATGAAAGCTTTTTAGCGGCATTCGGCAAAATCATTGCACCAATCTTTATCCCACTGGGTTTTGGCAACTGGGTCGCTTCGGTAGCGCTATTAACGGGTATTGCCGCCAAAGAAATGATTATCAGTACCATGAGTGTGCTTTTGTCTGGTCAGGAAGGCAGCTTTACCGAAGCGATCAGTCTGATCTTTACACCGGTTTCCGCCTACAGCTTCGTGATCTTTGTTTTACTGGCATCGCCGTGTATGGCCGCCATTGCCACCATGAAAAAAGAATTGGGAAGTTGGCGTGATTTTATTTTTGCATTGGCTTATCAAATTGGGTTGGCCTATACCATTGCTTTAATTGTCTATCAGGTTGGCAGTCGAATTTTTGGCTAATTCAGCAGTGGACGCATTGTATCAGTGTAATAAAAGAAAGAAGGGATAAAAATGATTACCTGGATTTTAGCAGCATTAATTTTGGGTGCGGCGGGTTATATAATTTTCAAAAAAGCAAAAAAAATGAAGGCCGGAGATTTTTCCTGCGAGGGCTGCAAAGGTGGCGACGGTTGCCCAAGCTGCCATCTTAAATCAGAGTCGCCTAAAGAAGATTAATAATTGGTCGGTATGGTGTTAAGTAGTGAGCAAGAAAAAAGCCCCACCAGCGCAGCTGGTGGGGCTTTCTAAAAAGACTTAATTATGCAAGAAAAACGTTGGTAGCCTGTAAGCCACGATCCGTTTTTTCAGTATCAAAGGTAACGCGTTGTCCTTCAACTAGGCTCTTACGACCGTCAGCAATAATTGCTGAGAAATGGACAAAGACATCGTTGCCGCCATCCACTGAAATAAAACCAAATCCTTTTTCGTCGTTAAACCATTTTACTGTACCATTATTCATTTTTGGTACCTCCTAAATATTAATTGTAAATCGTAATGCAAAAACAAAAACACATATTTTTGCAAATCATCTCAACGTAAAAATGACTTGCAAAAATATGTGAAATCAATAAATACACTTTAATTCCTTTTTATTATAGCACCTGACGCAGGTCACTGTCAATTTATTTAACAAACACTTTAGAAATTAAAGGAATCGTCGCAAATAACGCATCAGGTCTAGGTAAAGATCAACAAAAGAACGGATCCAACTTGTTTTGGGAACAAGTTGGATCAAAAAAAGCTGATCTCAAGATTTATGTGGTACAATAGCTATTGAAGTCAATGGACTCATATTTTCTTTTTAATAAATCTTTCGCTTCCTTTAAAACTTCTTTTTCTGATAGTGGAAGTCTTATCTCACGTATTTCGATGATTTTGAAGGGATTGTCTTTTATTGATTTTGTCAGGGTAAATCCGCCATAAATTTTCGGAACAATCTTCACTTCGAAATTACCGAATGAAATCAGGGTATTGTGGCCATCTACAGTTATTTTTTCAAACATGGTAACACTTCCTTTCTGTATAATAATCGGATGTTTAAAAAAGTAATATTATTATACCAAAATGTGGGTACGAATAAACAAAAAATTCCAAAAAAATATTTATTTAAGGTTGATGTCTATGTATGATAAAGAGAAATTAAAAGATCTGCCCCAGAACCCCGGGGTTTACATAATGCGAAATAAACCAGGTGAAATAATTTATGTTGGGAAAGCCATTAATCTGCGCAATCGAGTGCGGCAGTATTTCCATTCGATCAGTCAACTGACGGCCAAAACAGCAGTTTTGGTATCTCACATCGAAACCATTGAGACGATTGTTACCGATTCGGAAATGGAAGCGTTGATTCTGGAATGTAATCTGATAAAAACCCATCATCCCCGTTATAATATTCTGCTGAAAGATGACAAAAGTTATCCCTGGATTCGGCTTACGGTTAATGAAGAATATCCCCGGATTCTGATGACCCGGGAGTATAAAAAAGATGGAGCGAAATACTTTGGACCCTTTACCAGTTCATATGCAGTAAAAAATACCATTGAAGCAATTTTAAAGATCTATCCCCTAAAAACCTGCAACCGTCAGGTTGCTTATGGCAAAAAGTCCGGTCGGCCTTGCCTGAACTACCATATCGGCCAGTGTCAGGCCCCCTGTCAAGGGAATGTATCGATAGAAAAGTACGCCAAGGACATCCAGTCAATTCTGGATATTTTAAATGGTCGACATCCGGATTTGCTTAAGGATTTAAGCGATAAAATGACAACTGCCGCTTTAGCGCAGAATTATGAAGAGGCGGCTAAATATCGGGATCAAATTGCTGGGATTGAGCATATTGTCGAAAAGCAGAAAATCAGTTCCAGCACCAGACAGGATCAGGACTTTATTGGGTTTGCCGTAAGTGAGAATCTGGGATGTGTTCAGGTTTTTCATGTTCGGGAAGGGAAGCTGATGGGGCGCGATCATTTTTTTCTCGAAGATATTGGAGAGGTCAGTTCCCGGGAAGTTTTAGAGAGCTTTGTTAAACAATATTATGCCAGTTGTGGGTTTATTCCCCGGGAAATAATTTTAAAAGAGTCGCTGGAAGACAAAAAAGTCATCGAAGAATGGTTGGGGAATCTGGCCGGTAAAAAAATTGAAGTATTATCACCGCAACGGGGACAGAAAATAAAAATGTTGGAAATGGTGGCGGATAATGCCGATCTGGCTTTGAAACAGCAGCTGCTGGAAAAACGGGAAAAAGAAATTCGCTCTAAAAGTCGCCTGGTTGGACTTCAGGAGCTACTTGGTTTAACCCGGCCGCCCAGTCGCATTGAGGCCTATGACATTTCCAATATCGGCGGCACCAATAATGTCGGTGGTATGGTGGTGTTTGATGATGGCAAGCTCAACAAGAAAGCCTGTCGTCGTTTTAAGATTAAGTCTGTGGAAGGACAAAACGACTATGCCAGTATGCAGGAAATGATCTTCAGACGGATGGAACGGGCCATGAAAGCCCCAGAAGGTAATAACTTTCTACCGTTGCCGGAAATCATGATGATCGATGGCGGTAGTGGACATGTCAACGCAGCAGAAAGCATTGTTTCGCTCTATCCGATGGAGATTGCGGTGTGCGGATTGGTTAAGGATGATCACCATCGACTTCGGGGAATTTTTTTTAAGGGGACTGAATATCCGATTAAAAAGGCTACCCCGTTGGGAGTTTTTCTGTTTGAAATTTCTGAAGAGGTGCACCGCTATACCCTGGGTTACCATCAGATTTTAAGAAAAAAAGAAATGCTGGCTTCTCAGCTGGAGGAAATACCCGGTGTTGGAAAAAGACGCCGGGAGGCCCTAATGGCTCATTTTGGACAGGTGGAGAGAATCAAAAAAGCCACGCTGGAAGAACTCCAGGCGGTTCCTGGGATGCAGGTGAAAACAGCCCAGGCGATTTTTACGTATTTTAAAAACAAGACATAAAAAAACTTTTAACAATGGAAACTTTGAGGTAGAATAACTTGAGTAGACTAATCAGCAGTAAATCAATGAAAAGAGATAGAAGAATGAATGGCAAAGTAAATCTGGATGATTTTTGTAAAGAAATTAAACTTGAAAAAATTTATTATCAGTCAACGGAATTGGATCTGTTAAACAGCGGGATCAACCGACCCGGGCTACAGCTTCATGGTTACTATGAACACTTTGATTCCAAACGAATTCAGGTTATTGGTAAGGTGGAAGTCTCCTATTTACTGGATCTGGATCCAGCGGTGCGAAAACAGAAAATTGATGACTTTTTTTCCTATGATTTTCCCTGTTTTATTGTTTGTTGGGATCAGGATGAGACCCATCTGTTTGAAGAAGCGGCTCAAAAATATGGTCGAACCCTCTTAAAGAGCAGAGTAACCACCACCACTCTTTTTTATGATCTGGTCAATTATATTGACCAGCTCTCAGCCCCCCGGATCAGCTTACATGGGGTTCTGGTTGAGGTTTTTGGGGTAGGGGTACTGATTACTGGGCCCAGTGGCATTGGTAAGAGCGAAACAGCGCTGGAAATTGTTAAACGGGGGCATTGTCTGATTGCCGATGATGTAGTTGAGGTTAAACGGATTCGGGATGGTCACCTGATGGGAACTGCTCCGGAACTGCTTCAGCATTTTATGGAAATTCGCGGCATCGGAATTATTGATGTTAAAACCCTCTATGGCGCCAGAGCCGTGAAGCGGGACGTCGAAATTGATATGGTTATTCGTCTGGAGAATTGGGATGAACGCTCACCTTATGACCGCCTGGGTCTGGATGAACAAACCTTGGATATATTGGGAATCGAGGTGCCGGAAGTGATGATTCCCGTATCGGGAGGTCGAAATCTGGCCTGTATCATTGAAACCGCCGCCATCAATAATCGAACGAAGGAGTATGGCTATCATTCTGCCCAGGTTTTTTGTGATCGGGTTGCCCATCAGAATGACCTGGAAGTGCAGAAACGGGAAGCCAAGAAAAAACTGGAAGAAAAAAAACCAACCGACGATTAGGATAGTTCAAGAAATACATAGAAATGAGATATGAAAATGAGAAAGTATGTTTTAGATGCTCATACCCACACGATTGCCTGTGGGCATGCGTATAACACCGTCACCGAATTAATTAATGCGGCCGCACAAAAAAATCTGGAAATGATCTGCATAACCGAACACGGTCCAGATTTACCCGGAGCGCCAACGCCGTTGTTTTTTGCCAATTACCGGGTGATCCCTGGAAAAATAAACAATGTCCAGTTGCTAAAAGGGATTGAAAGCAATATCATCGATGCGGACGGTAGCACGGATATTCCGATGGCATTTATTGACTCGCTGGAAATTATTTCTGCGTCACTTCACACACCCACTTTTAAACCGCAAACAAAAGCGATTAATACCGGGGCGGTATTGGGAGCCATTGCCAATCCCCAGGTTGACTTTATTTGCCATCTCGGCAATCCTACCTACGAACTCGATTACGAGGCGATCTTGCAGGATGCTAAAAAATATAACACCTTGATTGAAATAAACAATGGCTCATTTTTTATCCGAAAGGGTTCCAAGCCGAATTGCGAGTGGATTGCCAACCGCTGTAAAGAATTGGAGATACCAATTATTATTGGGAGTGATACCCACTTTGCCTCAGATATTGGTGATTTTCCCTATGTCGATAAGGTTTTGGATGCAGTTGGTTTTCCCGATGAGTTGATTATTAATCTGGAGAGTAAACGGCTAATTGATTATCTCGAAAGTAAGGGGCGGGTTCTTTTTGCTGATCCCCGGGAGTATGCCCAAGAATTGTTTTTGATAAATGACTAATTTTATGATAAAATAAGCTTTTAAATCAAGTGGGAAAGGATACAAAGGATGAGAATAAAAATCATAACCGATTCTGCCTGTGATATACTTAAAAGCGATCAACAAAAATTTGACATTGAAATCATGCCAGTTTATGTGGTCGAAGATGAAACAAATTATCGTGATGGGATTGATATTTCACCTGAAATTGTTTGTGACAAGATGCGTAAAGGGGTGCGTTTTAAAACATCTCAAATTCCCTATGGGGATTTTTATAAGCGATTTGAAGAGTTAATTGCTGAAAAACAGCCATTTATTTATCTGGCCTTTTCCAGTGGGCTGTCCGGCACCTACCAGGCAGCGGCGTTGGCAGAACGGGATCTAAAAGAAAAGTATCCCGAGGCGGTCTTTCATGTCGTTGATACCAGGGCGGTTTGCTATGGACTGGGGCATATTGTCTACGGGGCGGCAAAAGCGGCAGCGGAAGATTGCAGTATGGACGAGCTGATGCTGCGGATTAATTATTACGTTGATCATGTTAAACATGTTTTTACGGTGACGGATCTCCAATATTTGTATCGCGGTGGCCGATTGAATAAGGGGACCGCCATAATCGGGAATATGCTTAACATCAACCCCTTATTGGAAGTCAGTAAGGCCGGAGAATTGCAGCAAATTGACAAGGTCAGAGGTGAAAAGAAGCTGATAAAAAAAATGGTCGATTATTTGGAAGAAAACGGTGATCAGATGGATCGGCAAACCATTGGCATCAGTCACGCTGATAATCCCGAATTAGTCGATTTGTTTGTCAAAATGGCCGGTAAGCGATTGAATAATGATCGATTTAAAATTGTTCCCCTTGGTTCGACGGTTTTGACACATTCTGGTCCGGGAACTTTGGCCGTTTTTTTCTTCGACGAATGGAAGGAAGCGTTTCAATTTGAGTAGTGTCAAACGAAAACAAGCCAATGGGAATTAAAATTATAAAAATTCAATTAAATAAAATTAAGGAGCACCATGTTAGATAAGTTAGATTTTTTAGCAGAAAAGTATGCTGAATTAAATGAAAAGATCAGCGATCCCGAAGTGATTGCTGATCAGAACCAGTGGAAGAAACTGGTTAAGGAGCACGCTCATATTGAACCGATCATCCAAAAATACAATCAGTTTTCCGATACCTTGACAGCTATTGACGATACCAAAGAGATGCTGTCTGATAAACAACTGGAAAAAGACTTTAAAGAAATGGCTGAAGCAGAGTTGGACGAACTGTCTAAAAAGAAAGTGGAGCTGGAAGAGGAACTGAGAGTTCTGCTACTACCTAAGGATGCCAATGATGATAAAAACGTTATTGTAGAAATTCGGGCCGGAGCTGGTGGCAGTGAGGCAGCCCTGTTTGCCGGAGATCTTTTTAGAATGTTTACCCGTTATGCTGAGCGGCAAGGCTGGAAAAGTGAGATCATGAGTTCCAGCATTCCTGACATCGGGGGAATCAAGGAAATCATTTTTGCCATTGAAGGGACTGGGGTATACAGTCGACTGAAATACGAAAGTGGGGTTCATCGGGTACAACGGATTCCCAGTACCGAGTCTGGTGGTCGAATTCATACCTCAACCGCTACGGTGGCAGTGTTGCCGGAGGCTGAAGACGTCGAAATTGAAATTGGCGCCAATGATTTGAGAGTAGATGTCTATCGTTCTTCTGGAAATGGTGGGCAAAGTGTCAACACCACTGACTCGGCGGTTCGGATTACGCATATTCCCACGGGGATGGTGGTCACCTGTCAGGATGAAAAGTCCCAACTGAAAAATAAAGATAAAGCGCTGAAAATTTTAAAAGCCAGACTTTATGAAATAGAACAGCAGAAACAGCAAAGTGAAATTGCCGAAAACCGGAAAAGCCAGGTCGGCACGGGTGACCGTAGTGAGCGGATTCGAACTTACAATTTTCCCCAGGGACGGATATCCGATCACCGCATCAATATGACTGTTTATCAACTGGATGCGTTCCTCGACGGCGACATTGATGAAATGGTCAATGCCCTGATCACCAACGACCAGGCTGAAAAACTGAAACAGCATTTATAATCAGTGAAAGAAGCTTTTCCAATTGGGAGAGCTTTTTTTGTTGCAGGGAATTAATTGATAAAAAATTAACCTTATTTAGAAAGAGTACTGGTAAAGAGCTGTAATATTTTATCAGTGGGAAGAAGATTAATAAAGTAACACGATAAATACCTATAAAAATTCCGGATTAGGTTGACATTTTCGGGCTTTATCAGTAGAATGAAAATCAGTTGAAAAAATTCAAACAACAATTTGATCAAACGATCAAATTGTCCTTAAGGAGGAGTAACAATGAAAAAAGTAGTCGTAGCAGATCAGTCAGCATGTGTCAAATGTTTAGGTTGTGAATTAGCATGTGCAAACGCATTCTACAAAGAACCAGTTTCAGAATTGGCTTGTATTCGCATCACCGAAAAAGAAGATGGTAGCCCAAAAACGTTGGTATGTGTTCAATGTGGTAAATGTGCAAAAGCATGTGAAGCTGGTGCCATCACTCAAAATGCCAAAGGTGTATACATGATCAGTAAAAAATTATGTGTAAACTGTGGAAAATGTGTTGAAGCATGTCCATTTGGCGTACTGGTTAAATCAGAAGATCGGGATGTCCCATCAAAATGTATCGCCTGCGGTATCTGTGTTGAAGCATGTCCACAAGACGTATTGGCAATTAAAGAAGCTTAATTTTAATTTATCACTCAAAAATGATCCCTGTTCGAAAACCTTCGAACAGGGATCATTTTTTTGAGACATAAAGGTTGGTTAAAAATCAATCCGCTTTGTAATATAATCGACTACTTCAGCGATGGGGATGCGAACCTGATCCATGGTGTCGCGGTCCCGGAGGGTAACGCATTCATCGTCCAGGGTATCAAAATCGACGGTTACACAGAAAGGTGTACCGATTTCGTCCTGACGACGGTAACGCTTGCCAATGCTGCCAGCTTCGTCGTATTCAATCATAAAGTGCTTTGACAGCAGGGTGGAGATTTCCAGGGCTTTATCGCTTAATTTTTTAGAAAGTGGTAAGACAGCAGCTTTGTAGGCCGACAGGAAGGGATGTATCCGCATGACGTTCCGTTCTTCGGTTTTGTCACCGCTGGTGATGGTTTCTTTTTCCATAGCATTGCATAAGAAGGCCAGAAAAACCCGGTCAGCTCCCAATGAGGGCTCAATGCAATAGGGGATATATTTTTCATTGGTAACCGGATCGGTGTACTTCATGTCTTTTCCCGAGTGATTCTGGTGCTGGGTTAAATCAAAATCGGTTCGGTCGGCAATGCCCCAAAGCTCACCCCAACCAAACGGGAAGCGGAATTCCACATCAGTGGTGGCATTACTGTAATGGGAAAGCTCTTCTTTCTCGTGGTCCCGGAAGCGGATGTTTTCATCTTTCATCCCAAGATCAAACAGCCATTTCTTACAGAACGCTTTCCAATAATCAAACCATTCCAGATCAGTGCCGGGTGCACAGAAAAATTCCAGTTCCATTTGTTCAAATTCTCGGGTTCTAAAAATAAAGTTACCTGGTGTAATTTCATTTCGGAAGGACTTGCCAACTTGGGCGATTCCAAACGGTACTTTTTTGCGGGTTGTTCGCTGAACATTTTTAAAATTGACAAAAATACCCTGGGCTGTTTCCGGTCGCAGAAAGATTTCGCTGGCGGTATCTTCATTAACCCCCTGAAAGGTTTTAAACATGAGATTGAACTGACGGATATCCGTGTAATCCATTTTTCCGCATTCCGGACAGACAATATTATGTTCTTCGATAAAAGTCTTCATTTCGTCGTTGGACCAGGCATCAACAATGACATCTTCGCCTTTTTCAAAATAGTAGTCAGCAATAAGCTTATCGGCACGAAAACGGGATTGACAAGCTTTGCAATCCATCAACGGATCATTGAAGCCTCCTACATGTCCAGATGCGACCCAGGTTTTGGGGTTCATCAGGATGGCAGCATCTAGACCAACATTATAAGGAGATTCCTGAACAAATTTTTTCCACCAGGCTTTTTTAACGTTATTTTTCATTTCAACACCCAGTGGGCCATAATCCCAACTGTTGGCAAGACCATCATAAATTTCTGAACCGGGGAAGATAATTCCCCTCATTTTGGCAAGACTGACAATTTCAGCCATGGTAAATTCTGACATTTTTTTCCTCCTGATTAACATTATTTAAATAGTATTTGGTTTAATAAAAAAAACCGTCCCTTGTTAAAAAACAAGGGACGGTATAACCGCGGTTCCACCCAAGTTGTCTGCCGGTAATGACAAACCACCTTAAAAATTTAACGAATTTCACGGCAACACCAGTTAAATCACTTAAGGATTTAATGGCGGCAACTCAAAAAGTGCCATTCATAGAGTTTGATTACAGATCTTTCACCAGCATCTGTTCGCTTTAAACCATTGACTCACTGAGTTATTCTTTTCTCAACGCTTTTGTTATTTATTTGTAAACTAAAATGAAGAATATCAAATACAAGCGCGGATGTCAACCCAAACTTTTGATATTTAGACGAACTTTGATTTTATTTCTTAAATTAATACCAAGGCGGATTTGTGAATTATCGTTAACGAGGATAACGATAATAATGAAAAGATAATAAAAAAGCAAGTTAAAAATTAAAAAAAAGGTTCTCTTACCGATTGGTTAATGTTAAAATTATGTTAAATTCAAAAAGGTAATGTAAAACAAAAGAATATAGTTATCTTGGTTAACATTAAAAGATTAGGTTGTTATAACCTGGTCTTTCATTATGTTTATTAATTTGGAACAAATGTTGCCTTAATCAATGTTTATTTTGGAGGAAATAATGACGTTAGAAATGCTGATTGGCCTTTTCGGAGGTTTAGGGTTATTTGTTTTTGGGATGCACATGATGAGCGAAGGCTTAAAGACGGTGGCTGGAACAAAAATGAAAAAACTATTGGAAGTTTTGACTAATAATAAGGTCAAAGCAATCCTCGTGGGAACCGTTGTCACAATGATTGTTCAGAGTTCCAGCACCACCACTGTGATGGTGGTGGGTTTTGTTAATGCTGCGCTGATGACACTTACTCAGGCGGCTGGGGTTATTCTTGGCGCCAATATTGGAACAACGGTCACTGCTCAGTTAATTGCTTTTAATGTAACGGAACTCGCGCCAGTTTTTATCGGCTTTGGTGCTCTGATAACGCTTTTCAGTACCCGCAAAAAAAATCGCGATTGGGGCAGTATCATGCTTGGTTTTGGAATCTTATTTTTTGGCATTGCTGCGATGTCAACAGCGATGGAACCACTCCGGGATAGTGAGGATTTCATTTATCTGTTATCAACCTATGGAAAAAATCCGCTACTGGGAGTTTTGATCGGAGCCCTGATCACCGGTATCATCCAAAGTAGTAGCGCCTCTATCGGTTTGCTTCAGGCACTGGCTCTGTCAGGGGTATTTGCCAGTATTGGCGGAACTGGTGCGATTCAAATCTGTATTCCTATTTTAATAGGTACCAATATTGGAACCTGTGTGACTGCTCTGATTTCTTGTATTGGTACCTCCACAGCAGCAAAGAAAGCGGCCTTTATTCATCTGTTTGTTAATGTATTTGGAGCCGTCTGGGTGATGATCCTGTTGGTGGGAATGGACAGCATTATGGCAATTAATCCTATTTACGAATTTATTGTCAGTATTTCTGGTGTGTTTATCAGTAGCAGTGGTGAGGCGGTTCCCAATGTGGCAAGACAGATTGCCATGGCGCATACCTTCTTTAATGTTGCCAACACCATTGTGTTGTTTCCTTTGATTGGTTATTTTGTAACCTTTCTGGATCGGGTTTATCCGGAGAAAGAAGAAGAAAAAGGATTGCAGCTGGATGATCGATTGCTTAATAATCCTTCGATTGCTTTAGGTCAGGTTGTCAAAGAAACAAATCGTTTGGCCGAAATGAGTTTTAAGAATTTTAAAATCGCCTGTGAATCCATCATGGATGGGAATGAAAAGCTGGTTGAAGAAATCATTAAGCGGGAAGAACGCATTGATGAATTTCAGCAAGGCATCGTGGAATACTCGGTTAAGTTGTCAAACGAAAATATGTCAGAAGAAGAAAATGATCGTCTTGCCTTTGTTATGAAAGGGAGCCATGATCTGGAACGAATTGGCGATCATGCCATGAATATCGGGGAATTGGCTGAGATGCGAGCGACTAACAAAATCGTCTTTAGTGATATTGCCAATCAGGAAGTGTTAAATTTAATCAGTTTGACTTCCAACACCCTCAGAGATATGGTAGAATTAATGGAAACAGAAGAATCAAGATTATGTTATAAAATCCTTGACGAAGAAGAAGAAATTGATGAAATGACAGAAAGATTAAAGGATGACCACATCCGACGCCTTAACGAGGGAGTCTGTAACCCTTATGCCGGAGTCATTTTTCTGGATTTGTTGACCAATATTGAACGGGTTGGTGATCATGCCTCGAACATTGCCCAGGGCATTTTGGGTTTAAAACTGCATCAGGGGTTGATTGACAAAGATGAATATGACAATGAGATGGAAGATAGTCATCAATAAATACAACCAATACGGTATGTTGTAACGCAGGTAAATACAGCTAAATAGAGGTATTTACAAGAAATTTATCTTAAGGAAAGTAATGTTTTCATTGACAACAAGAGGAATATATCGTAACATTATAACAACGTAATATTGGCATACTTATTGAAAAGTAAGGACGCAAAACTACAGGGTCTAAATACAGTAGTACATGACAGCCAGTTGCAATTAAGATGGTTATAACCACAATGAGCAGCGGTGTTGTCGCTGCTTTTTTTTGTCAGAAATTAACCATAAATTGAGTTGCAGGGTTTTCCGAGACGGTTATTTAATAATGACCGGTTTGTTTTTCAGGAAAGATTCTTTTAACGGGAATAATTGTCATTTAAAATAGGAGTTTTCTTAAAGTCCAATTTAATTTGCGATTTAGATGTTTACAGTGGTCGTTTTCGCTTATATAGTATAGTATAGAATTATGATTATCTCAGCTGTTTTGGCTGTTATAATAAATGAACAATTTTAATTGTTCGATCATGTTAACGGTGCGATTGTGTATCGGTAATAATCAAGTTTACGAAGGGAGGTAGGCAATGAATTTAGAGTTTCAAGCGACAGGAAGGTCGACAATGACGGGATTGAGAGGGCTGAGTGCACAAGTAGAAAATCCGTCCACCAGTCAGTCAAGCGGACATGAAAAAAGTGCCCAATTCAAAGATTTGCTGGATCAGTCAAAACAGACGATCAGTCATGTGGATTATCATTTGGAGAAGGTTCGAAAGAATCAGCGGGAAGCCAAATCGATTGCGGAAAACAATCGACGGCAAAGTGATCAAACATCGTTAAAAGATGTTGAAGTCACGACTGCTGATGATCAAATTGAAGAACCAAAGATAGTGGACCAAAAAAATGACGAAGAATCGGAAACACGTTCTTCTACAACAATGGATTCTGCACAGTTAATGGCTATGCAAAGTTTTCAGGGAGGTATCGAAACAGCGCTAACTCGGCTCAACCTGAAATTAGGTATCGAAGGGACTGAAGAGTCACAGACGATGGATGAACAAGGACAACTACTCATCGTGACAACTGAGAGTAGTGAACCATTAATGACATCTGCAAAAGAAGGTATGTTGCCGTTTGAAAAAATCGGGGAAGATGAAACACCGGTGTTGGAGCAAAACAGTGAAAGTTTGAATGATGGAACTGTTTTCGAAACGAAAAGCGAAGCGGAGCTGCAAAAAACGGTTGGGTCTGAGTTGGATTCAATTGATGTAACAACCAACAGACGTAACCCGAATCAGGAATTGGTTAGCCAGTCAGTCAGCGTCGATGGTTCCGATTCACAGACCGTTTCTCAAAGCCAACCGCTGGAAAACAAATCTGAAGTTGCGGTTGATGGAGCAAATAAACCTGTTTTAACGGAAGATTCTGAGGCTGACCAATTTGAATTAACTGACGTTCAAACGAACAAGATCAATCAAACAGAAAAACAGAGTTTGGGTGAAAATGGTGTTCAGGAAATTGATATGGCCGCTGTTAATGCAAATAAAAGCGCAGACGTTCAAGCTACGAACAAAACAGAGGTCGCGCAGCAGGTTCAGCAAAAGATTCTTCAAAATTTCGAACCCAACAAGCCAATGGTGTTTCAACTAACCCTGTCACCAGAAAATTTAGGTGATATCGATGTCAAATTGAGCTACGATCAGGGAAAACTGGTCATCGATATTTTGGCTGTCAGCCAGGAAACCCAAAAACTATTGGGAAACCAAATTAATCAATTGGTGAAGGGCTTGGCGCTTCAGAATGTACAAGTGGAAACGGTGCATTTAAATACCCCGGTAGAACAAAGCAGCGATAGTCAGGATGCAACATTTATGATGAACAATGGTTCCGACCCCAATCAAAATCAAAATCAAGCTCTATTAAGAGAACGTTTTATTAAAAACAGCGGGGTGATGAACAGCATCACAACAAATGGTGACGAAGATGAATCGGTATTGATTCCTCAGAATCTCCAGAACTATACGAACCATCGCATTAATTACTTGATTTAAGGAGGAAGATAAAATGGCGATTGATAATATTAATAATTACTTAAGTACCGCAGCAACGACATCAACAACAACGGCTACTTCGACAAAGAAGACTGGCACATCGTTGGATATGGATGATTTTCTCAAGCTGATGGTGGCTCAGCTTAAAAATCAGGATATGAACAATACCGCAGATACCTCGCAATATACGACTCAGATGGCCCAATTTTCGATGGTACAGGCTTTAACGGAACTGAACGAAATGACCAAAACGGCTTATTCCATGAGCTTAATTGGAAAAGAGATTACGTTGGCAGAAAATGCTTCAGATGGTTCGCTTCACGTTGTTGCCGGGACAGTAGAAGGTGTAAATTTATATAATGGCGACGCTCAGGTGATTGTGAACGGTGTCTCTTACCCGATGAGCAGCATTATGGAAGTTGGGCAGGCAAAGTCAGAATAATTGACATTTAGTGTTTAAAAAGAGGTGATCAAATGGCAGACAGTATAAATGGAAATTTTTATCGGTTAAATGATGCCATTATTCGACAAACCGAAAAAATAACCAATCCCACGAATCAGACCTCTAAAGTCACGAATCCGGAAAAAAGCGAAAACAGCTTTCGGGAGCTTCTCGATCAACAAATAAAAAACAGTGTCACATTTACAAAGCACGCCAGTATCAGAAAAGAACAGCGGAATATTGAAGTGTCTGACAGTGATTTGGAAAAGTTGGGAAATGCCTGTGACAAAGCTCAGGAAAAAGGGATTGGCAATGCATTAATTATGATGGATAATTCGGCATTTATCGTCAATGCAGCTGATAAACGTGTTATTACCGTAATGGACAAAAATGAAATGAAAAACAAACTATTCAATGATATTGATGGTGCCGTGTTTATATAGTTGGACCTCGATGAGGAAACTGGAAGCTTTGACCGATAGATAAGCTTCGAACGGCACAGAAAGGAATCAAAAATGATCAGATCTTTATACTCAGGAATTTCCGGGATGGCAGCCCACCAGACCAAATTAAATGTAATTGGTAACAATATTGCCAATGTTAATACCTACGGCTTTAAAGCCAGTCGCGTGGTCTTTAGTGATGTGCTTTATCAGAATTTATCAACCGCGACTGAAGCAACCAACTTGACTGGTGGTACCAATGCCAGCCAGTTGGGTTATGGTGCCAAGGTTGCCAGTATTGATATGCTCAATACTATTTCTTCCGGAGCCAGCACCGGTCGAGCCCTGGATGTCTACATCGCCGGTGAAGGTTACTTGGTTGTACAGCCGGAGGCTGGCAGCAATCGCTACACTCGGGTTGGGAATTTGAAATTCGATGCCTCAGGAAATCTAACCGATGGTGCTGGTAGCAAGGTCATGGGGATACCTCTGGACGCAGATAACAATCCTGTACTCGATGCCGATGGTACCCTGGCAATTGATGGCCTTCAGGCAATTAATGTTCCACCAGCAGAATTAGAAAAATATACCGGCATTACTATTGGTAAATCGGGCGAGATTACTGGGATCAAAGCTGGCGATCCGGAATTTACAAAAGCAACGGGCAATGCATGGTTAACTGGAATCACCCTTCCAGCGGATTCAAATTACACCGGTAATGTTCAACTGGCCGTTGGCGAAATGGTAAATATCGATGCTGCGAGTACTGAAGTAGCTGCGCTTACAATTGAGCCAACCGCAGATGTTGCAGGGACATTAACATTGACGAAAACGGGAGATGTATACACACTGGATCCAGCAAATCTCACACTTAAAGACGGAACGACGCCGATAACAGGTGATCTGACAGGAACCTTATCTTCGAGTGGAATTTTGACTTTTGCAAATCTGCCAGGGCTTAAAATTGACACAACAAAACTAGTATCGACCGCAACAGATTTAGAGAGCGGTGTGGACATTGGTACGATCGCTTTGGATGGTTATACTTCAGTCGTTGCAACGGTTAAAAATCAAGGTGGTGTAACGGAATACCTAAGAACACCACAAGGGACAGATATAGAATTTGATCCGACCACAGACAGCAGTCTTGTCCTTACCAGTACAACCGGTGGTACCGTTACGCTCAATGTTGACCCAACTGCTTTTGATGCGATTGTCCAGGATTTGGATACAAATCCGATTGAAAATACGCAAGTCGGAAAAATCGAAGCTGGTAGTGACAAACCGGTAACCCTGGGCTACCTGGCAATTGGAAAATTTGCCAATGTCGATGGTTTACTGCAAGATGGTAATGGTTACTATATGGAATCCGCCAACTCCGGAACTCCGGTTGCGACCAAAGCTGGAACTAATGGCACTGGAGGAACCGAATCAGCCAATCTGGAAATGTCAAATGTTGACTTATCTCAGGAATTTACCGACATGATTGTTGCTCAACGTGGTTTTCAGGCAAATTCCCGGATCATCACTGTTTCGGACTCCATTCTGGAAGAATTGATTAACCTGAAACGATAGCAAAAATAATTAAGAAGAGCTCACTCGAAGGAGAAAATTCCTTCGGGATGAGCTTTTTATCCTGGCCAGATACCAAAGGGGTGATCACCTTTTGGTATCTGGCTGTTACTTAGTATAAAAGTTGAAAATTACTTCTGTTTAGGTTATACTATGAAAATAAAAAAATATATTTTAAGGTGGAAATATGATAGAATTAACCAGATTAAACAAACAAAAGAATGAAAAATTTCTACTTAATTGTGAGATCATTGAAATTATTGAAGAAAAACCAGATACCACCATTCGCCTCACGAATGGCAAACACTACGTGGTAAACGAAAGTTCTGCCCAGGTGCTATCAAAGATAATTGCATATAAACGCAACATTTTCAGCCGTTAGCCACTAAATTTCTGACAGGAAGTATATATTTATGGAAATATCAACAATCATTGCTTATGTCCTAGTCGTCTTTACGATGTTTTTTGGGATGACATTCAGTTCCGCAAATGGTTTTAACATCGGGGCAATAATGAATTTTATTGATCCTCAAAGCATGTTTATTACCATCGGGGGAACATTTTTCGTGTTAATCGCCTCCTTTCCGTTCAAATCGTTTAAACATATCCCAAAGCATTTAAAAATGATTTTTTTTAAAAGTAAACAAGACCCGCTGGAATATGTGGATACTCTGACAGAACTTTCCAAAGAGGCGAGACGTAAGGGATTGTTGGCTCTGGAAGCGAAGGCTGCCGATATTCAGGATGAGTTTCTAAAAGAAAGCGTACTGCGAATTGTCGATGCAATTGAACCGGACAAATTGAGATCCTGGTTTGATCAGAAAATCGATTATATCTCGGAACGAAATGATCTCGAACGAAAAATATATGATATGGGCGCTGCGTTGGGGCCGGCCTTCGGGATGATCGGAACCCTGATTGGTTTGGTAAACATGCTAAAAAACATGAGCTTTGAAGGTGGTGCCAGCACCCTGGGTTCAGATATGTCGGTCGCATTGATTACGACCTTTTATGGATCAGTACTGGCAAACTGTGTCTTCATGCCCATATCCAATAAATTAGAAATTGCGCAAGAGCGAGATCTGCTGATAAAAGAACTGATTATCGAGGGGGTAGTTGCCATAAAAGAAGGCGAGAATCCCAAATACATTCGAGATAAATTAATGAACTTTTTGACGGAAGACGAAATCAGAAAGGCAAGTGGTGAAGCACCATCAAAAGGTGGAAAATCCAAAGGTAAAAAAGGAAAAGCTGTTGAAAGTTAAAAATAGGGGTATACATTATGGGTAAGCGTAATAAGAACAAAAAGGGAGTCAACAAAGATGCCTGGCTGAATACCTATGCAGACATGATCACCCTGATTTTAATCTTCTTTATTCTACTTTTCTCGATGTCAACGTTGGATGCAGCAAAGTATAAGCAATTGGTTGAAATATTTAATCCGGCAGCGGTATATGAAACGACCGGAACAGCGACGGAGTCAGATGGTTCGACATCGCCAAATGAGGATATTTCGGTGGAAGAGATTGTTGATTTGGAAGATCTTTACCAATACCTGAGTCAGTATACCAAGGAAAATGGTTTGGATGATGCCGTCAGTATCGAAAAATATGAAAAAGCAGTTTCGATCAAGTTTATGTCATCAATCTTTTTTGAACCAGACAGTTCCCGTATTAAAGCCGGTGGACAGCAGGTTTTAGCAGATATTGGCCAGGCCTTTAAGGCCGTGGAGCCGACTATCAAATCAATCCGGATTGATGGTCATACAGCGCAGGCAGATTCACCAGTCGATGATCGGGATTTATCCAGCAGCCGAGCCAATGAGGTGCTAAGATTCTTACAGAATGGCTATATTACTGATCCGGCAAAATTATTGTCAGTGGGATTTGGGCAGTATCGACCCATCGCACCCAATGATACCGAAGAAAACCGTGCCAAAAATCGCCGGGTTGAGATCATTATTTCCGAAAATGAAGATTTTTTCAGCGACATTGCGACAGGAACAGATACAGTTGCACAATAGAATTAGAGACAAACACTTAGGAGAAATAAAATGGCAGAAATTCTTTCGCAAAGTCAAATTGATAGCCTTTTAAGCAGCCTGATCAGTGGTAAGGACGAGCCTGAAGCGCCAAGTCCGGTGGCTGGTAAGAAGGTTAAAGATTACGATTTTAGAAGACCAAAGCTTTTTACCAGAGAGCAACTTAAGCATTTATTCAGTATTTATGAAAATTATGCCCGGCTGGTGTCTTCTCATATAACAGGAATTCTGCAGACTTACAGTTTGGTAGAAATAATCGAGGTGGAAGAACAGCAGTATTACGAGTTTAATAATGCCCTCCCCGATTCGGTTTTAATGGGTCTGATTGACTTTGATATTAAAGACAGCGAAGATGAAGAAGATCTGGTCATTATGGATCTTTCCAAAGACGTTGGTTTTTGCAGTTTTGACCGATTATTGGGCGGCTCAGGAAAGCCCTTGAAAGAAGATCGAGAGTTTACTGAAATTGAAATTGGGGTTATGGAATATTTCTTCAGAGGGATGATCAACCTGATGAAAAATGTCTGGTTTGATTATCTGGAAATATCCCCTCGATTAATAAAAATTGAAACCAATTCCCGGATTCTCCAGGGAATCGGGGCTGATGAAAATGTCGTCATTATTGTTATGAGTATCAAAGTAAATGAAACTCAAGGTAAAATTAATATCTGTATTCCGGCGTCAACCCTGGATATGCTCTTTAAAAAGAAAATGTCTCAAACCAAGAAGAATATCAAAAGAGGGGATCAACAGGCAGAGGAAAAGAGACGTTTAAATATTATCAATGAAATCAGAAAGACAGAGTTGGAAATAAAAGGTGTTTTAGGTGACACCGAGGTACTCTCCCAAGATATTTATGAGCTGGAAGTCGGAGATATCATCAAGCTGAATAAACCGGCAAATTCGATGGTTGATATTGTTGTCAATGATGAGGTCTGGTTTAGGGGGGAAATGGGTGATTATAAGAAAAAAAGAGCGATTCAGATAAAAGAGCTTAACGAGAGGGGAAGTGAACTATTCATATGACAGAAGCAGTAGAAAATCCAGATAAGCTATCCGGAATGGAAGTTGATGTTATCGGCGAGGTTATGAACATTAGTATGGGTACAGCCGCCACCGCAATGTCAACCATTTTAAATACCAAGGTTAATATCACGACGCCAAGAATTGAAACAATCGGAGTTGAAGCGTTTGAGTTCGCTTACCTTGAGCCAGTAATCGGGGTTTTGATTAACTATGTAGAGGGAATCGAAGGGGCTAATGTCCTACTGTTACAAGAGTCGGACATGAAAAAAATACTGTCCCAGTTGTTTGATATGGACACCAGTGATGATATTGAGTTCGATGAAATCAGTAAAAGTGCCATTGGTGAAATCATGAACCAGATGATGGGAGCAGCAGCGGGCGCATTGGCTTCGTTTCTCGGGAAAGTTGTCAATATCTCACCGCCAATCTTGCTGGATACCACCAGTAAAGCCAGTATTCGTGATTTGTTTTCCTTGAAGGGCGATAATCTGGTCAGTATTAAATTTAATCTAAGCATTGAAGGCTTGGTTGAAAGTGAATTTATCAGTGCAATGGAACCGGCTCTGGCCCGGGAAATTGTAACCATGTCAATGGGTGCCAGCGGCATGGATGATGAGGAAGAAGTTGCCCCACCCCCACCGCCACCGCCGGTACAACAGGCTCCACCGGTACAACCGGAAGCGGCCTACCAGCCACCTTCCCAGGCGCCGCCACCACCAGAACCAGCTCGGGTGGTTCGAAATGATCCGCCACCAGCGGCTTATGCTCCACCCCAACAACCGGTTCAGGTCAATCCCTATGAATATCGAAAACTGGGAGAAGAGCAACCAATGAATATCCCAGGTGATAATTTGGATTTACTGATGTCTGTGCCAATCCAGATTACGGTGGAATTGGGTCGAACCAGAAAAAAAATAAAAGATATCGCCGAGTTGACTCTAGGCAATATTGTTGAGCTGGATCGTCAGGCAGGTGACCAGGTGGATGTCATTGCCAACGGACGACTTATTGCCCGGGGTGATGTGGTCGTTGTTGATGATAACTATAGCGTAAAAATTACCGAAATAATAAAAGTCAGAGACAATTCTGAACAACAAAAATAGCAGAAATTAGTATAGATAACAAATTTAAAGCATGAATTAAAAGGAGAAGAAAATGAGTAAAATTTTAATTGTAGATGATGCGGCTTTTATGCGGATGATGATCAAGGATAGTTTGAAAAAGGGTGGTTATACCGATTTTATCGAAGCTGAAAATGGCGAGATTGCGTTAGCAGAATACAAAGAAAATCGACCGGATTTAGTGCTTCTGGATATTACGATGCCAGTGATGGATGGAATCCAGGCACTCCAGGCAATCAAAGGATTTGAGCCTCAATCCAAGGTTATTATGTGTTCAGCCATGGGCCAGGAAGGGATGGTAGTCGAAGCCATTAAAAATGGTGCATTGGATTTTATCGTAAAACCCTTTAAAGCAGATCGTCTCCTTCAAACCGTTAATAGTGCCCTTGGCAAATAAAAGAGAGAAGGTTCAAATTGGGTTCGAGTGATGTATTTTCAATAATTCTAGCACTACTGGGAACCATCGGGGTCATTGTTTTAACCTATTATGGAAGCAGATGGTATATTGAACGGTTCATCAAACGGCCGGGATCATTATCTGGTGAACATCATATGAAAGTCATCGAACGATTAATTGTCGGGAAAAACGGTTCAATTATTATCGTTGACATTCAGGGGGTTCAGTATCTGGTTGGCGTCACTGAACATAACATTCAAATTTTGTCACAATTGGATGAGCCCATTTCGTATCAAAAAAAGCAGGAAATATCTAAAGAGAGCTTTTTGAGTATGGTAAAATCATTTTCTCAAAAGGAAAAACAGAATGAATGATATAATTGAGACATCAAAAATTAGAAGTGCGCGTTTAAAAAAAATACTGATTAGCCTGACGGTCATTGTCATTTTGTTTTCTCTGACTGCGGTAAAAGCCCATGGTGCCGAGTTGTCGGTGGAAGGTTTGTTGGCAGGGGAAAGCTCGGATACGGTAAAGATTATCGTTCTGATGACCCTCCTTGCGATTGTGCCGACACTACTCTTAATGATGACATGTTTTGGCAGAATTATCATTGTCCTGTCGTTTTTACGAAGCGCCCTGGGGTTGCAACAAACCCCGCCTAATCAGATTCTGGTGGGTCTGGCTCTGGCTATTACTTTTTTTGTGATGTCACCGGTTTTAACTGAGATCAACGAGGTGGCTCTGCAACCCTACAACGCCGGTACAATTAATACCCAGCAGTTTCTGGATTCGGCAGTGGTGCCGATAAAAGAATGGATGCTGATGCAAACCACCACCACGGATGTGGATTTGTTTAAAAATCTGGCAATTCAGGCAGGCCAAACCGGTATTGAAAACGTACAGCCAGCGGAGTTGCCGATGACCGTAGTTATTCCCGCCTTTATCATCAGTGAATTAAAGCGGGCCTTTTTAATTGGGTTTTTGCTGTTTATCCCATTTTTGATCATTGACATGATTGTTTCAAGTGTGCTTATGTCCATGGGGATGATGATGCTGCCGCCGGTTATGATTTCTCTACCATTTAAACTGATGCTCTTTGTGGTGGTGGATGGATGGGGGTTACTCGTTAAAACCCTGATTATGACCTATAATTAAGAAGGGAGCAGCAAATGAGTACAGGCGATTTAATTGGTATCTTTAGAGATGCAATCTTTACCGGGATGAAGGTAGCTGGTCCCATTCTGCTAATTAGCATGCTGGTGGGTTTGATTATTTCAATTATTCAGGCAGCGACATCCATCAATGAACAGACGATGACATTTGTTCCCAAACTGATCATCACTGCACTGATGATGATTATTGCCGGTGGGTGGATGCTTCAACAGATGATGGATCTGATCTTTCGGATTTTCGAGCTGATTGCCACCAAGATCTAACAGATAAATATGGGTGATCGATGTGACATTTGATATGAACCAGTATTTGATTTTTTTACTTGCGAGTTGCCGAACAGCCGGGGTGATTTTTTTTAATCCTATATTTGGCCGAAATAGCATCCCCAGCATTGTGAAAGTTGGCTTATCTCTGGCCATTGCAATGTTTGCTGTCTTTGAACTTGGAACAACCCAGGTAATTAATTACAGTGCGATTGAGTTTATCGGAGCGATGCTTCAGGGTTTTATCATCGGCATTGTGATTGGTTTTATTATGACCCTTTTCCTTTCGGTTTTTCAACTGGGTGGAGAAGTGATTGACATGCAAATGGGCTTGAGTATGGCATCGATGTATGACCCGGCCACCAAGGCCAATATTTCAGTGACCGGAAACCTACTGACTGCC
This sequence comes from Acetobacterium wieringae, assembly GCF_026646375.1. GTDB lineage: Bacteria > Bacillota > Clostridia > Eubacteriales > Eubacteriaceae > Acetobacterium > Acetobacterium wieringae_A. The sequence continues at coordinate 29,454 of NZ_JAIPPU010000002.1, read as the reverse complement.
ATGTATGTTCTGATCTTTTTTATTTCGAATGCGCATCTGGCCCTCTTTACCGTAGTGATTCAATCATTTCAGGTTATCCCGCTGGGGTTTGGACAGATCAGTGATAAGGTGGCTGTTTATTTTATCGAACTGATGTATTATATCTTTATCTATGCCGTCCAGGTCGCAATCCCAATTATTGTCACTGAAATCGTATCTGAATTTGCAGTAGGGATCCTGATGCGACTGGTACCGAACATTAATGTATTTGTTATCAATATCCAAATTAAAGTGATCATTGGTTTGATTGTTATCTTCACGCTAATTCCGGCATTGGCTAATTTTATGACCCAAATGAATTTGCTGATGATGGAAAAAATAACTCAGGTACTGACATTTTTCATTTAGCACAGTAAAAAATCGGAGAAAAGAATGGCAGGATCAGAAAAAACCGAAAAAGCAACCCCCAAAAAAAGAAAAGACGAGCGGAAAAAAGGGAATACCTTTCAAAGTAAAGATGTTGTCTCTGTGGTACTTCTTTTTGTAGCATTTTTTATTTTAAACCAGCTGGTGCCTTTTATTTATCTACAGATCAAAAATTTCTATACTGCCCAAATGAAGAAAATGACAACTATGGAGACCCTTACCGTGTCCGGCGTTAATCAGCTATTTCGGGAAGGGGCTCTGGTATTTTTTATTTCTGTATTGCCGGTGGCAGTAGTCATTATGTTTGTTGCAGTTATTATGTCAGGGGTTCAAACCGGTTTTCTGGTAACTGGAGATGCCCTTAAACCCAAATTCAACCGAATTAATCCACTATCAGGAATCAAGCGGATGTTTTCACTGCGATCATTGGTGGAGCTGCTTAAATCACTGGCCAAAGTAGCATTGATCATCGCCATTATTTATACAACTATTATGGCCATGATTCCGATGACACCGGATATGCTGATCACTAAAATTGATGAAAATGTGATGTTTATGATGGATCAGACCATGTCCATGGTTCAGACCGTCTGTATGATTTTTGCGGTAGTGGCCATTCTGGATTATGCCTATCAACGCTACGACTATGAAAAGAAACTCAAAATGACAAAGCAGGAAGTCAAAGACGAATACAAGCAGACGGAAGGAAATCCCGAAATTAAAGGGAAGATCCGGCAAAAACAACGTGAAATGAGCATGAGTCGGATGATGCAGATGGTTCCGCAGGCCGATGTCATTGTCAGAAACCCAACTCATTATGCAGTGGCTTTAAAATACGATGCCGATCAGGATGTGGCCCCGCTGGTGTTGGCAAAAGGGAAAGACCATATTGCCCTGAGGATTGTTAAAGTTGCTGAGGAAAATAAGGTATTGGTAAAAGAAAATAAGGGCTTGGCCCGCAGTCTGTATGAATCTGTGGAGATTAATGCGTACATCCCGGCAGAACTCTACAAAGCCGTAGCAGAATTAATGGCATGGGTTTATAGTACTCGTAAAAAGGAAAATGTCAAATGAAAATCATTCAGAACCTTGTCGTTGTCTTTGTAATTCTGACAATCGCCCTTATTATAATACCATTACCGCCATTCATTTTGGATTTTATGTTTATTTTAAACATATCCATCTCCCTTATTATTCTGTTAACAACCATGTATATCAAGGGGCCGCTGGACTTTTCGATCTTTCCATCACTACTTTTGATTACCACCCTTTTACGGCTGGCCCTTAACATTTCCTCAACCCGTCTGATCCTTTCAAACGGCGGACAAGCCGGAGCAGTGATTGCAACATTTGGTTCATTTGTATTGGGTGGTAACGCCATTGTTGGTTTTGTTGTCTTTATTATTATCGTCATCGTCCAATTTATTGTTATTACCAAGGGAGCGGAACGAATTTCTGAAGTATCGGCCCGTTTCACCCTGGATGCGATGCCCGGAAAGCAGATGTCTATTGATGCAGATCTGAGTTCGGGAGCAATTACCGATACCGAAGCGCGAGAACGGCGCCAGAAAATTCAAACCGAAGCGGAATTTTATGGTTCCATGGATGGGGCTACCAAGCTGGTTAAAGGCGACGCAGTCGCTTCGATGATCATTGCTGTGATCAATCTCGTCGGCGGGATGATAATCGGAATGATCCAGGGCGGAATGGCCCTGGAAGAAGTGGTTTCGGTTTATACGATTGCCACTGTAGGGGACGGTCTGGTTTCTCAGGTACCGGGATTGATGATTTCCGTGGCCACAGCCATGATTGTGACCCGGGCTGCCTCAGAAAACAACCTGAATGTGGATGTCAAGAATCAATTTCTGTCCCAGCCCCAGGTACTGGTTATTGCCGGGATTGGCGTTTCTGCGATGGCATTTATTCCCGGGGCACCTGCATTTCAAATCCTGTTGTTAGCGGTCATGCTCAGTGGATTTGGTTTATTACTGATCCGTCGCTCCAATGTCAAAGTGGTAGTGGATGAGGTTGAACAGATGACCCAACTGATTCAGGAAGAAAGCAGTGAGGTTGATTTTTACCGGAACATCGATAATGTATATAATATCATCGGGGTCGAACCGATCGAAATGGAGTTTGGTTATTCCCTGTTGCCGATGGTGGATGAAGGCAGCTCAGGTAACTTTATCGACCGGATCGTTATTTTTAGAAAACAATTTGCAATGGACATGGGCGTGGTTATTCCCACTGTTCGATTAAGAGATAATGGACTCATTAACCCCAATCAGTATATAATTAAGATTAAAGGCGAAGAAATTGCCAAGGGCGAAGTTCTGGTTGGCTATTACCTGGCTCTAGATCCAACCAATACCAGCGAACCCATTGATGGGATTGAAACCATTGAGCCAGCCTATGGCATTAAGGGGAAATGGATCACAGAAAATGAGAAAGAATTGGCTGAGGTTTACGGTTACACGGTTATTGATGCCCTTTCTGTGATTGTGACGCATATGTCTGAGGTTATTAAGAAGCATATGCATGAATTGTTGAGTCGACAGGACATCAATACCCTGCTGGAAAACGTCTCAAAAGCAAACCCGGCCATTGTCGAAGATGTCATTCCCAATATTATTTCAATTTCTGATTTCCAGAAAATTCTGATTAACCTCTTAAATGAAGGAATCCCCATCCGGGATATGGAAAGTATCCTTGAAACCCTGGGAGATCATGGTACCAGCATCAAGGATACGGATATGCTCACCGAATACGTCAGACAGAAACTCAAACGAACCATCACCAGAAAATACACCGATGGCAATAGCATTAAGGTTATTGCGTTGGATCAGGAAATTGAAAACATCATCCTGAGTTCAGCTAAAAAGAACGAGCATGGAACGTATCTGGCCATTGATCCGCAGGTGGTACAAACCATTGTTGAAAAGGTTACCGAGCAAATTGAAAAACTCAAAGAAATCATTGATCATTCGATTATTCTCACATCCCCAATTGTGCGTATTTATTTTAAGCGATTAATTGAACAATTTATGGCAGACTTAACCGTCTTATCCTTTAATGAAATAGATACTAATATTCAGATTCAGGTGATCGGAATGATAAAGTTGGAGAATTAATCAGAGCAAAGCCTTCTAAGAATAAGGAGTGTCAGAATGAATGTTGCAGAAATATACAGGAAAAAAAATGAACTGAATGATAATGTATCGGAAGAACAGTCAGTTGATCAGGTGCTTGAGCAGTCAGTGGAGACACCGGGGACAGAAAAGATTGTCGATGAGAAGACGATGGCACTTTGGCAACTCTATAAAGAACAGCGCACGACTGAGATCCGGAACGAAATCGTTCTGCAATATAGCGGTCTGGTTAAGAAAATTGTGTTAAGATTTAAGGGTAGTTACAACAATTTTGGACAACTGGACGATATGGTTAATCAGGGGATGATTGTCCTGATTGATGCAGTGGAAAAGTTTGATCCGGAGATGGGGAATAAATTTGAAACCTTTGCGACCTTAAAAATTAGAGGCGCAGTGATTGATTTTATGCGCAAGCAGGATTGGGTACCGCGTAGCCAGCGGAGTCTTTCAAAGGTGCTGGAAGAAACCTACGGTGAGTTATATGCCGCTCTGGAAAGAGAACCCAGTGAAGCAGAAATTGCCACCAAAATGGGTATATCGGAGGCTAACCTACAGAAGATTTTGCAGCAGCGACATAATTCCATTGTTTTATCGTACGAAGAAGCCATCAATGAAAAAATGATGGAAGTCTCTCCACTGATTACTGAAGAGCGAGCGGATGACTCCCCGGAATCCACCATCTTGTTTGATGAACTGAAAATGAAGCTGGGCGAAGCCATTGACCAACTGAAGGAAAAAGAACGACTGGTAGTCTCACTTTATTATTATGAAAATTTAAAACTCAAAGAAATCGCCGAGGTGCTGGGTGTGACTGAGTCGCGGGTTTCGCAGATTCACTCTCAGGCGATGATAAAAATGAGAAATCGATTAAAAAACTATTAAATTAAAGAATTATTAATTAGGAGGTATTGTAATGGACAGAGGATCTTATTCAGCTGCAGCGGGGATGTTGTCCGGCCAACGGGCTATTAATGTATTGTCACAAAACGTCGCAAATGTCATTACTGCGGGATATAAAAATCAAATAACAGTACAGTCAAGTTTTGCAGAGTATATGGCCTCGCGGATGAGTACCGATCCGAATATTGCCCAGGCGGATATCGGTCCTGGGGCTTATATTACGGTGAATGCCGAACAGTTCATCGATTTTACACAGGGTGGCTTTGTAAAAACGGATCGTAGTGTCGACATGGCGATTCAGGGGCCGGGCTTTTTTGTCATCCAAAATGCCAATTTTGGTCAAGTGCTGACCCGCAATGGTCAATTTGAGTTGGATGCTCAGGGCTTTCTGGTATTGCCAGGGGTTGGCCAGGTCTTAAATCCTGCCGGACAGCCGATTCAATTGGCTGGTAGTGATTTTGATGTGGAGGCAGATGGTGCAATTATCCAAAATGGGGCGGAAGTCGCCCGGATAAATATTGCGACGGTGGCAAACGAACAGGATCTGATGCCAGTTGGCGAAGGGTTTTATCAGGCAGCTAACGGTTTTCAGGCAGCACCGGCACTGACTTTTACGGTTTATCAGGGGTATACTGAAGAGTCAAATGTGGATATGAGTAAAGAAATGACTGATCTGATTGCTAAACAGAATAATTTCACTTCATGCTCACAAATGCTAAAGATCTTTGACAAGATCAGTGAAATTGCGTCAAATACAATTGGGAGAGTTGGATAGAGAATAATTCTTTGAGTCCAAGAAGAAAGTATCAACGACTCGATGAAGTTTTCATAAATTACAGGAGGAGCATGATTATGATACGAGGATTTTATGCAGCCAAAACGGGTATGGTCAGTCAGCAGAATGCGCTTAATATTATCAGTAACAATGTGTCGAATATCAATACGATCGGGTTTAAACCCCAGGTTACAGCGTTTGCATCGTTATTATACCAGAATATTGATGGTGGGTCAGGCGCACAAATCAGTACCGGGAGCGGATCAAAGGTTCAAAAAATAGGCATCGACTTTTCGTCTGGCGAACTTGAACCAACCGGACGGGATCTGGATTGTGCGATTGAAGGCGACGGCTTTTTCGGGGTTTTGAACAAAACCACAAACACGATAACTTACACCAGAGATGGTGTTTTTCATATCAGTGTTGAGGGGGATCAACGATTTTTAGTCGATGCAATTGGAAATTATGTTTTAGGCAAGGATGGTAATCCACTAAATGTAACTGACGGTTATGACAGTGAATTAATTGGCGTTTTTTCCTTTCCAAACCGGTATGGACTCGAGTTACTGGGAGGGAACCAGTTTGCGCAAACGAATGTATCGGGGCCGGCACAGGTGGATACGGTCAGTATTATTCGTGAAGGTTATATCGAATCATCGGCTACCGATTCCGCTACGGAGATGGTAAAAGTGCTACAGGCCAACAGTGCCTTTTCATTTAATTCACGAGTCGTTCAATCCGCCGATGAAATGGAAAAGACGGTAAATCAACTGAGATAAATAGGATGGAATAAAGAAAAAGCGTAGGGAAAAGGGGATGGATTATGTGTGAGGAGAATGCCAAAACAGAACATGCAGCTTTGATTGAAGTTAGTATCAGTGATGATAAAAAGCAGGCTTTTATCAAACTGGAGAAACAGGAAGAAGGCAGCACCATTTTTACCAAAGAAGAGCTGCTGGCCGCTCTGGCAGAGAACCAGATTATCCACGGGATTATTGAAAGTGCGGTTGAAAAGCTGGCTCAGCGACCGATTTACAAGATCCGGATCAAGGTAGCCGAAGCGACTGACCCGATTGATGGTAACGATGGGGAAGTCAATTTACTGGTAAAAAAAGATGCTGACTATAAACCGGAATACAGCGGACATGAAACCATCGATTACAAAAATCTTGATTATTTTCAGATGGTTAAGAAGGGTCAGGTTTTATGCGAGATTACCAAAGAAACTCCAGGAATTGACGGGATAGACCTTTATGGCCAGGTGATTCCGGCCCACAAAGGAAGAAAGCCCCAGATACCAGCTGGCAAAAATACCAGCCTGACGGCTGATGAATCCAAACTTCTGGCAGACTGTGATGGTATTATCAAATTTGTTAATACCATTAATATTGAAGAGATGATGCACATTCGCAAGAATATCGACTTTTCAACCGGTAATATTAATTTTCCCGGAGACGTGACGATTGATGGTGATGTCAGCAGCGGCTTTTCGGTGAAAGCTGGGGGTAATCTAATTATTAAAGGGGTCGTTGAAGATGCTAAAATCGAGGCTGCCGGGAACGTGGTTATTGCCAAAGGGATCTATGGGGGGAACTCTGGAGATGTGATCGTCGGTCAGGATCTTCGTTGTAATTACATCGAAAATGCTGTTTTGCACGTTGACGGTGATATTACCGTGGATTATATTATTGATGGCAAAATCACCTGCAATGGTAATATCTATCTATCTGGTAGTAAAGAACTGGTGGTGGGCGGTGAAATACAATTGCTGGGCGAGCTGGTCGCTCGAACTATTGGCAATGATCGGGAATATCCCACGATTATTCGGATTATGGGAGAAAAAATCATTGATCAGGCTGAAATTGACCGATTATGCGTAAAAGCGGCAGAGGTCCGGCAGCAGCTGGCGGATAGTAGCGAAAAAGAAGCGCAGGTAACGGCGCTGTTGCTGGCTCAGGAAAAGAAGGACATGCTCAGTCGTAAACACGACAGCCCCGCTATGGAACAGATCGCCACCCTGAAAAAACAGATTGATCGACAGGTACTGACCCTTAAAAAAGAAATTGAGGAAATAGAGAATGCCATTATTTATGTCGAAAAAAAGGCCAGTATCAATTATTACGGATCGGTTTCAGCCAAGCGAAAACTCTACCGGGGAACCCGGATTTTCTTTGGTGATATGCCCTTTTCGTTTGAGTTTGACAGCCTGGAACACTGCAAAATATATTGGGACAACGATATGATCATAAACGGGATGCTGTAGTAAGGAAATATGATTGAGGGGAAAGAGGTAAAAATTTGTTCGAGAACTATGATGAACTAAATGAAATGCAAATTGATATGCTCCGGGAGATCGGTAATATCGGGGCTGGCAATGCGGCTACCGCACTGGCCACAATCTTAGACGAAAAGGTGGATATGAGTGTTCCCTCGGTTCGGATTACCGGCTTTGACGAGGCGGTTGCCAATCTGGGTGGTGCCGAAACCATGACCGTGGCGGTGTTGGTTAATTTCAGCGGCGATGCGCATGGGATGATTATGTTTTTACTCAACGTGGAAGATGCCAAAAGCATTATGGACATTCTGGTTGGTGAAGATGATGGCGAAGAAGGACTCAGCGAAATGAAAATTTCCGGCATCAAAGAAATTGGAAATATTCTGGCATCTTCTTATGTCAATGCCATTTCGGCGTTAACTGGACTGACAATCGAGGTATCCGTTCCCTATGTGGCCATTGACATGGTCGGGGCTCTGATGAGTGTTCCGATTATTGAGTTTGGAGCAATTGGTGACAAATTAATGTTTATTGAAGAAAATTTTCTGGGCGAAACCAACGATTTAAAGAGCAACATGATTATGTTTGCCGAAATCAATACATTAAAAACGATTATGCAAAAACTAGGGCTGGAAATATGAGTCAGGCAATTGTAATTGGGATATCGGATTATAAATTAGCCAAGGGCCCGGAGGTATTGGTCACCTATGCTTTGGGTTCCTGTGTGGGCGTTTGTTTGTACGATAAAGTCACAAAGGTTGGCGGTTTATCTCATATTATGCTGCCAGACAGCACCAATTTTTCGAACAAGGACATCAATCGCAAAAAATTTGCGGATACTGCCATTGTGGATCTGGTTGATGAAATGAAACGAGCCGGATGCGGCAATAACCGCATCGTTGCGAAAATTGCCGGTGGCGCCCAAATGTTTGAGGTTCAGCCCGGCAGTAAGCTGGGAGCCATTGGGGAACGCAATATTCTTTGTGTCAAGCAGGTATTGAGTCAACTACGGATTCCCATTCTGGCCGAAGATACCGGACTTAATTTTGGACGAACTCAATATTTTGATCTGGCTACAGGCATTATGAAGATACAGTCTCTGAATCGTCGGATTGAGGAGTTTTAAAGCTCGCTCAGCTGAATATAGTATTGTTTTGTAGGGGCGAATCGTGATGATCAAAGGGTCAAATTCTCGCCCGCACACGACCTGAATAATTCGATCTGTTTAATCAAAGGTTCGTTGAGTTATTAATATGGTTTTAAATTAAAATAACCAATTATTTGTTGAGCACCTTGTGCCCAACATTTTTTTCTTGAATATAAATTCACAGCTTCATTCACAATAAGTTTAAACGGCATTAATCAGGGTAAAAAAAGAACAAGAAATTTATAAAAGAGACGAGTAAATTAGGGTGTACCTTTTTAAGCGTTTCAAGTATAATGGTTACAATGATAACTTTAAAAAATATTTGAAGAGGAGATTTATAATGGCAGAAAATGTTGTAGATAATTACAATCTGGAAGAAGATACTCAGCACGGTCGATTTCTAACCTTTTCCTTAGAAGATGAAGTATTTGGCATTGAAATAAAATATGTAACTGAAATTATTGGAATGCAGTCAATAACTAAGGTGCCTGAAGTACCAACCTATATTAAAGGGATCATCAATCTGCGCGGGAAAATTATTCCGGTGCTTGATGTGCGGCTGCAGTTTGGAAAAGAACCGGTGGATTATAATGACCGTACCTGTATTGTGGTTATTGATATTGAAGCGGTTTCGGTGGGACTGATTGTCGATAACGTGGAAGAAGTACTGACCATTGACGATGAAGAAATTGCGCCACCGCCGTCTAATAAAACAGGGTTTGAAAATCGCTTTATGAAGGGAATCGGAAAAGCTGGCGGCAAGGTTCAATTGTTGTTGGACTGTGAACGGTTGCTTAAAAATGAAGAAATCGAAGTGATTGAAGAATTGCTCGAAGAAAAATAAGTGGAGGATCCGTGATGAGACTTAAGCAAAGAATTAAGGTGCTGATCGTAGACGATTCCCTGGTCTTTCGTGAGTCTTTATCAAGGGAAATATCGAAAGATCCTGACATTGAAGTCGTTGGGACCGCAACTGACCCTTATATGGCCAGAGATTTGATCATCAAATTAAAACCAGATGTTTTGACGCTGGATGTTGAAATGCCAAAGATGAATGGCATTGAATTTTTGAAAAAACTGATGCCTCAGTATCCCTTGCCGGTCATTGTCGTCAGCTCGGTTTCAAAAAATGTTCTGGATGCTCTGGATGCCGGGGCCGTGGAATTTGTCACCAAACCCAATGTCACCCGCCCCGGGGGGATGGCATCTTTTGTTAATGAACTGATTATCAAAATAAAAATTGCCTCCACCGCCAAGGTCGGCAATCGCAAAAGCGACTATACACCCAGCCGACCGGTGGCCAATCAGGGTATTGACACCATGAGTAAGATCATTGCCATTGGTGCCTCCACTGGCGGAACCGATGCGATCCACACGGTAATCTCCGGTCTGCCTCGAGATATGCCTCCGATTATCATTGTTCAGCACATGCCCCCGGTGTTCACCAAGCTCTATGCCGAGCGTCTGAATAATACCTGCGAACTGGAAGTTAAAGAGGCCGAGGACGGCGACGCCTTAAGACCCGGCCGGGTTCTGATCGCCCCCGGAAATTTCCAGATGCGTCTGGCCAAACGGGGTACCGGTTATATTGTTAAATGCACCCAGGAAGAAAAAGTCAGCGGACATTGTCCCTCGGTTGATGTTCTTTTCGACTCCGTGGCTGCTGTGGCCGGTAAACAGTCGGTTGGTGTCATCCTCACCGGCATGGGCCGGGACGGCGCCAATGGTCTGCTGAAGATGAAAAAAACCGGGGCGTACACTATCGGTCAGGACGAGAAATCCTCGGTGGTCTACGGCATGCCGATGGTGGCATACAACATCGGTGCGGTTGACAAACAATTACCTCTGGATCGCATTGCCGACGAAATTATCCGATTCTTATCAATATAAGACCGGTATCGATTACGGGCGAACACGGTTCGCCCCTACGAACAAAAAACACCAACGTAACCCATCATCTCGTGGGGGTGATCATTGATCGCCCCCCCCCACATCTCCTGAATCCAGACACCATCACTTAAGCGGCGGTCTGGATTTTTTCTTCATCCCGCCATCATTATTTTCTTTCTTTTGCTAAAGTTTTCTTTTATAATGACGATAAGTATAACAAGCAGAAATATCATCAAAATTCAGACAAAATTTAACAAAATAGATTATTCTATAGAGGAGGTAAAGTCATGAAAATATCAATAGGCAATAATCCCGTTGTTCAATCCAAAATCGGTCAGGATACAGCCACAGAATCAGCCCGTCGTGTTAATTCTGAAAACAAAAAAAATCCCATTGCTAAAACAGACAGTACCGACATTTCCACCAGTCGTAGTGCATCGTTTGAAGACAGTCGGGTTGCCACTGCAAAATCAGCCATTTTGTATGACGTCACCGTCAAAGATTCAGACCGTTTAAGTGAGCTTAAAGCGGCCGTTCAAAACGGTACCTATAATGTATCTACCAGTGATCTGGTCGATGCGATTTTAAAATAAGTTCCCGGCATATTGAAATAGTCGGGAACTTGATTCGAGGAGGCTTAATATGCTTGAAACAACAGAATATCAAGAAACACTCGATAGTTTTTATAACTATCTTTTCGGGGTTATTAAGCTTCATCGGGATACCATACCCAAACTCAAAGACGAATTGATGCTGATTCAGAGCAATAGCATCGATGAGCTAAACGATAACCTTAATCATCAGCAGCTATTTTTGTATCAAATTAAAACATTTGATCAGGATATTACCGCCTATATGGAAAAACTGGGTGTCAGTGGTAAAAATATTTCCGAAGTGATTAAGCAACTACCCGAAGAAGAACAGACACGATTTGAAGAATTGCTGGCCGAATTTAAAGAAACAGCCAAAGAAATTAAGTTCTATAAAGATAAATGTCAGACTCTGCTCCAGACAAAACTGCATACTGTCAATAAAAATATTGCCCAGTTTAAAGCAAAACAGGATAAAATGACGTATGGAGAAGATGGTAAAGAAGAGGGTAGTGTCAAACTTCCCAGCGCTTTCGAAAAGAGCGTTTAAAATAGATTAAGGAGAAATGATATGACCGCAACATTTGTATCATACAACATAGCCAGTCGGGCCATGGATACTAGCCAGGCTAGCATTAATATCGTGGGAAATAATATTTCCAATGTTAATACCGAAGGATACACCCGCCAACGGGTAGATATTGTGTCGGTTACCACCAGTGGAAAGGTTGAAAAATATGCAACACCAGTGGTTTCTACCGGACTTGGCTCCAAAGCGACAGGTACCACCCAGCTGCGGGATCCTTACATTGATGCCCGATACCGCAATCAGAATTCCGAAAACAACCGCTATGAAACCATGGTTAAGGGCATTGGTAATCTTGAAGATGTCTTTGATGAAGCCTCGGCCGAAGCCCTACAGGGAGAATTGTCCAGCTATATTAATGACCTTCAAAGCTTGTCACAAACGCCAACCAGCTCGGACATTGCCCAAGTGGTGAGGTCAGCTGCCGAAAAAGTCACCCAAATGCTTAACATGTATGCCAATCAATTGGATGAAATTCGTACCGAGCAAACTGAAAACCTCGAAGTTACCGTTAAGAGTGAATTTAATACCTATGTTAAAAATATTGCAGCGCTGAATGAACAGATTCAACGGGAAGAAATTTATGGCAATACACCCAATGAACTGTATGATCAGCGCAATTTGTTGATTGACAAGCTTTCAGAGGTTTCCAACGTTAAAGTAAGCATGTCTCCCGCTGATCGGATTTCGGAGAACCTCTCCATTCCGCATTATCGCATCACCATTGAAAACCCCAGCGGTGGCGAACCAATTCTAATTGTCGATAATGATAAATACGCTGAAATGAGTCTAGATGCTACAAGCGATCCCCTTGACGTGAAACTCTCGGTTGTTGATACTGCCGGTAATCTTCGAGACGATACCAACAATCTAATCAACGACGGCAAGCTTGAAGGTTATTTAAGTATTATCAACGGTAAAGGCAGTTTTGCCAGTGCAACGGAGAATGATGCCAAGGGTATTTATTATTATAATGAAAAGATTGACATTTTCGCCAAACAGTTTGCCGAAACGATGAATAAATTAAACAGTGAAATTTATGAATCGGACGGATCAGGCGGTTATGTGCTCAATGATTATAGCACCGATCCCAAGAATCTCTTTACCGACTCTTCTGGTACCTCGACGGCAAATCTGACTGCCCGAAACATACAGGTGTCAACGGCTTGGCTCAGTAACCCATCTTATATTAATACCACCCGTAATCCGGCAATTGATCCGACTCCGACTGGCTATGAAGCAACGCCAGCTGGGGCTGATAATGTACTGCGAATGATTGAAAATATGAGCAGTAAAATTGATTTTAAGGACAGTAACGGCAATATCATTTTGAATGGTACCTTTAATGAATACATGACCAGTGTGGTCAGTGAAGTGGGGACTGATGTGGAGTTATATACTAATTTCTCTAAAACTGCCACCAATGTGTTCCAGACCATTTCCGACGCCAGAGACTCAGTCTCCGGGGTTTCTCTCAATGAAGAAGGAATCAACCTTTCAGCTTTCCAGAAGATTTATGGAGCAGCGGTGCGGTATTTTAACGTACTGGATGAAAATCTCGACACGATTATTAATCGGATGGGTGTCTGATTACTGTAGAATGAGAACTAGTATAAAACGATTATAACAGGAAGGGAAGTGAAATTATGCGAATTACCTATCGAATGATGACCTCAAAATATTCAACCAACTTAAATAGTTTGTCATCAGATTTAGATAAACTAAATACCCAGGTGGCAACTGGACGAAAATACGCCAAAACTTCTGAGGATGTGTCATCGGCAGTACGGGGGTATCAGATCAGACGGAATCTGGCTAAGGTAGAGGGATATCAGGATAATATTAAACATGCCGATGGATTTCTAACCAACTCGGAAACGACATTAGGTCAGATTGAATCATCGCTGGCTGAAGCTACTGATAAAATATTGCAGGGGATGAATGGCACCCAAAGTGAAGGTGACCGAAAGATTATTGCCAGTGAACTGCGCACCATCCAAGCTCAAATGCTGGAAACTATGAACACCGAGGTAACCGGGATGTACCTGTTTGGCGGCAGCAATAATCAGAAACCATTTGAAGTTGTTGATGGAAAATTACAGTATAATGGTGTGAAACTAGATGATCTGGTTAAGGGTTCAGTTGAAGCAGAGACACTGGAAAAAGACAGCATGTATGTCGATATTGGCTTGGGCGTTAAATTTGATGATGCTACTGGCGAGGTTGACCGTAATTCAGTTTTCAATTATTCATTTCCGGGGCTGAGCTTTATGGGGATGGGAACTGATGCTTCAGTAATCACCGGAGAAGATGTTTCTAACAATCTATATGATCTGCTGGGACGGATTGCAACTGAATTTGAAAAATCAGATGGAGATTATTCTGTTGAGAAAGTCGATAGCCTTTATGGGATGTTTAAGGAAAACAGTCTAAAAACCTATCAAGCAACCACAGAAATTGGTGCAAAAACCCAGTATCTGCAATTTATGACTAGCCGTTATGAAACTCAGGATTTTAACCTACAGGAACGACAGACTCAGGTTGAAGGTGTTGATGCTGCCTATACCTATATCGCTTTTCAAAGTCAAAAGGTCGCTTATCAGGCGGCCTTACAAATGGGGCAAAGTGTGGTACAGCAGTCCGTTTTTGATTATATGTCTTAAATAAGGAAGAAAGGAGAATGCTATGGAACAGTTAATTACGATTGAAACCGTCCCAATTAAGATTGAATATGTTGAGAAGGAACCGCTGGCGTTATCATCCGTTCATGCGCAAAATCGTCAAGCTGAAAATCAGATTGAAGCGCAGCCGGTTCAGACTCTCCCAATTCGCATCAACCTTCAGGATTCCTTTGTTCCCAGTTCTACCTATAATTGGGATAACTCGACCTATACCGCAACAGCCAAGATTGGTGATGACGGCAATCTAAAACTGAATATTCAAATGGAAGATGGGGATTCCCGGGCGATCCGGTTTACCCAAGCCAACCGTAGCATTAATTCAATGGCAAGAAAAATGGAAAGCGAGCTTAATCCTGAGTACGCTAATATGGAGCTGAGCATTCCGATGGCTTCATTGCCAAGTGCGATGCCGACGGTTGACAATTTTAAAACAGAGTTTATGCCTCCTGATTTGAAGCTGGTCGTTACCCAGCGAGCCGACGTTGTTATTAAATATGTCGGTGGACCGATCTATGTACCACCCAGTGCAGACCCTAATTATAAACCGCCACTTGGGTTTGAACAGCAGCTTAATGGTTCGGTTGCACCACTTTTGGATGAAAAAGTATAGTGATAAAGAATAGAAAAACTGATCATAGTTCAAGTTTACTTAAACGCTGAGATTGGTTTTTCTTTTTTGTATTTTTATTTGAAAAAGTTCTAAACTCATAGACACAATAGCCGATAATAAATACAACAAAGAAAGATCATGTTATTAAAAAGGCCAATTAAAAATTCAAGAAAAGTATAAAAGTTTCTAAAGTTAAAGAAAACTTGGTCGATATTAATAACAAGAGCGAAAAAGCTTATAATTTGGCGGACCTTGCGTACGGAGGAAGGCCTACAAATTAAAGAATAATAAAAAAACGGAGGAAAAAACAATGAGAATCAATCATAACATTGCAGCATTAAACACTTACAATAAGTTATCTGCAAACACGGCGGCTACTTCTAAGTCATTAGAAAAATTATCTTCAGGTTTAAAAATTAACAGAGCTGGCGATAACGCAGCTGGCTTGGCAATTTCAGAAAAAATGCGTGGTCAGATTTCGGGTTTAAACACATCTTCAAGCAATGCCAGTGATGGTATTTCACTAATCCAAACTGCTGAGGGGGCTTTAAACGAAACCCATTCAATTCTTCAAAGAATGAGAGAGCTGGCTGTACAATCGTCAAATGATACTAACACCGATGCAGATCGCGGTGAAATTCAAAAAGAAATCAACCAGTTGACAAAGGAAATTGACAGAATTTCTAACGATACTGAATTTAATACACAAAAACTGTTAAATGGTGATAAAGCTATTAAAACAACAACAAGTGTTTCAGGTGTAACAAATGCTAATGTTAGTGTTGAGGCGGGAGTCGCTGGAGGCACATATAAAGTTGTGACTGATATCACTGCAGCAACCGTTACTGGAATTTCTGCTACAGGAACAGGTTTCGCAAATGCAAGTGGAACGGTACAACTTAGTGGAGGCGATCTTGGTACAACCGATTTAAAGGCAGGTACTTACACAATTACGGTAGATTCAACAGCTAAAACAGCTTCATTAACTGATGTTGATGGTAGACTAGTTGAATCAATCGATACTACAGGCACAAGCAAAGTAATAGGTGGAATTGATATTTCAGTTGGTGCTGCAACAGATGGAACACTTACTTTTACTGTTGGTACAGCTAAGAAAGAAGAAATAACAGTTACAAACGCTGCTGGAAAAGAAGTTAAAGGAATAAATGTTGAGCTAAATTATGATGCTGCTGATGCAAGTGGTTCTATTGTAGTTGATGCAAAAAATGTATTAACTTTCCAGATTGGTGCAAATACAGGTCAATCTACTACTTTAGGAATTGACAACATGAGTGCGAAAGAACTTGGTGTAGATGCATTGGATTTAACAAAACAATCCACTGCAAATAGTGCTATTACTACAATTGATGATGCTATTGCTGAAGTTTCTTCTCAAAGAGCGAAATTAGGAGCCGTTCAAAATCGATTGGAACACACCATTAACAACCTTGGCACATCAGCTGAAAACTTAAGCTCAGCTGAATCTCGTATCCGTGATGTTGATATGGCTAAAGAAATGATGGAATTTACCAAAAACAATATTCTTTCACAAGCTGCTCAATCAATGCTTGCTCAGGCAAATCAGCAACCACAGAGTGTATTACAATTATTACAATAATTGAACATAAAAAAAAACCGCCGGACGGCGGTTTTTTTTATGTTCAAAATTTTATAAGCTGTCTTTACAAAGAAAGAATTAACACGTATACTTAAAATAGAAGATTTATTATTATTAGGGTATTATTAATTGAAATTAATACGAGAATTTCTCAAGAATAGATTTGTATTGTCGATGAATAAAGAGACAAGTAAATAAACAGTTTCAAAATAGATTAAGATTGGTGAATATTGAATCAATCGAGGAGGTAGTAGTGAAAATTCAGGATAGCAAAATATTAATTAATGATATATTAATTTCATCGAATGAGTATATTCAAAATGCAAAAAAAGCGTTAAAACACTTGTCTGAAGAGTTTTACCAAGCACCAGAAAGTAAATCATGGACGGATTTGGCTGATTTTTTTGAAGGGATTCAATGGATATTGGAAACAATAAGTCGTATTGATCAAATTAGTAATTTAGAAACGATTATTTCGAATTATAAGATTTGGAATGAGTATGTTCAGAATATAAAAGGTTTAAATGAAATTGTTCGAGAATTGGATGATGCAATGAAGAATAATGACCATGTATTAATCGGCGATTTACTTCAATATGAAGTTCTGCCGATATTTGAAGGCGCCGAACATAAACTAGGTCTTTTAATGGTGCTGGGAGGACATCAACATGTTAGCTGATAATATTGTTTTAATAAAAAAAAGATATCCAGAAATTTATAAAGCTGTAAAAAACTGCGAAGAAAAGAGTTTCAAAGCCAGCTTTATAGTTGAGAAAGCCGCAGATGGCAATCAAACCTTAAAGTATTTTGCAAGCGATCGGGCTCTGTTTGTACACAGCAAATACGATCCATTGCGTGAGGCTACATCAATCATTGACAAGTTTATTGCAGATGAAGAGTTGACTTCTGATACCCATGTGCTTTTTTATGGCCTGGGCTTGGGCTATCACATCGAAGAGTTTACGAAACGCTTCACTGATATTAACTTTTCAATCTTCGAACCATCAATTGAAATTGTTAGTGCTTATCTAAATCATAAGTTATTCAAAAAGCTGTCGCTAAAAAAATTGGTTTCTTTTCATTGTGATAATAATGTTGTGGCACTTTATAATTCACTTATTCAGTCTGAAGATAAAAAATTTGTAATTTGTGTACTTCCGGTTTACCCTAAAATATTTAGCCAAGAATATGAGACCTTTTTATCTGATTATTTACAACTGGTAAAATCTCAGCGTAGTCAGCTAAGTGTAAATTATGCTTTTAAAAAACGTTGGATTATCAATAGTGTGAATAATTTCAGAACCATATTAACAACACCAAATATTTTAATGGATAATCAAGGACAATTTAAAGATAAAACGGCAATCTTAGTTTCGGCTGGTCCCTCATTGGACTATGAAATTGAAAATCTAAGGAATATTAAAAACAATAACCTAGCATTTATATTCTCAGTGGGAACTAGTATAAATACATTAATACATCATGGTATTTATCCCGATGCGATGACAACTTATGATCCTACAGAACATAACAAGCTGGTATTTAACAATATTAACGAATGCGGTATTAAGAGTATTCCGATGATTTTTGGATCAAGTGTAGCTTATGAGGTAATAGAGGAATATAAGGGTCCTAAACTACATACTATAACAACACAAGATACAGTATCTGATTATTTTTTAAAAAGAGTAGTTAATGAAAGAATAGCGAAAGTCACTGATGCTTCATCGATTGCAGTTGTAACTTTTGAGTTGTTGGTGAAGTTAGGTTTCAAGCGCATTATTTTAGTTGGTCAAAATTTATCATATGCTAATCGTAAAATATATGCAAGTGGTGTAACACATCGTTCAAATGAGGTTGATACTGAACGTTTTGAACTGAATACGGTTGAAAATGTCAATGGTGAGCTTGTTGAAACGTCTGAACATATGTTGCAAATGAAAAAGCAGCTAGAAGTATTAATCGAGAATTCTAATGTTGAGGTTTTTAATACAACTGTAGATGGGGCAAATATTAGTGGTACAAAATATGTACGTTTCTTCAATTTGATTCAAGAAAACCTAACCGAGAAAATTATGGACGGAAATGAATTTAGTATTGAGGTTCAAGAATGTTATAATAAAACTTATTTAGTACAGCAATTACAGAAATTTATATTATCATTTCAGCTTTACCAAAATCAATTGACAAACTTAAAACGGATTCTAGAAGAGCTCAAGAAAGTTACAGATGTGAAAAGAATCAACTCATTAATCAGTCAATTGGAGGTTTCAATAAAAGAACTTGAAAGAAATAGTTTCTTCAGTTATATCGCACAACCTATCAATCGTGTTGAATATGCTATTTTGGTAAATAAAGCCAATGGTATTAAAAACGAAAAAAACGTTATGATAAAATACAAGAAAATCACACAGCCGACTGAAATTTTAATCAACCATTTGCTCCAGGACATGGAATTAAACAAAAGCATTGTTTGTGTTTTGGAAAATACAATAGAAGATTATGCAAAGGTGTGCTGATGAAGAAGGTTCTTGTGACAGGTGCTGATGGTTTTATAGGTAGTCATCTGGCTGAGGAATGTGTGAAAAATGGAAAACAGGTAAAGGCGTTTGTATATTATAATTCGTTTAATTCTTGGGGATGGCTGGATACCCTACCAAATAGTATTCTGAATGAAATTGAGATTATGACAGGCGATATCCGTGATCCTAATGGTGTTCGTATAGCCATGAGAGGGATGGAAGAAGTATATCATTTGGCGGCTCTGATAGCGATCCCGTTTTCTTATCATTCTCCAGATACCTATGTGGATACGAATATTAAAGGAACACTCAACGTATTGCAGGCGGCGAGAGACCTTGATACTTCAAGAGTATTAATAACGTCAACCTCTGAAGTTTATGGAACCGCTCAATATATCCCTATTGATGAGAAACATCCCCTTCAGGGGCAGTCCCCCTATTCGGCTACAAAAATCGGTGCAGACCGCCTAGCAGAATCGTTTTACCGTAGCTTTAATACACCTGTCACGATTGTCAGACCATTTAATACCTATGGTCCACGGCAATCCGCCAGAGCTGTTATACCCACGATTATTACCCAGCTATTATCAGGTAAAGAAGTAATCAAACTTGGTTCATTGTCACCAACCCGGGATTTTAATTATGTAAAAGACACTGTAACAGGTTTTATTGAAATTGCTAAAAGAGACAAAACCATAGGTGAAGAGATCAATATTGCCACTCAACGAGAAATATCTATTGGTGACTTAGCAAGAGAGTTGATAAAGCAAATTAATCCTAATGCTAGAATTGTCTGTGAAGAAGAACGGCTTAGACCCGAAAAGAGTGAGGTTAATCGACTATTAGGTTCCAATGAAAAGATTATGCGTTTGACTGACTGGAAGCCAGCATTTTCGCTTGAGAATGGTTTGAGTGAAACCATTGTTTTTTTTCGGGAAAATATGGGTAAATATAAAACAGATATTTATAATCTTTGAAAGGTGTTTTTTGTTATTTTGAAAAGAAATACCAAAGAGTAATAAAGGATTAACTAATGAAAATTGAAGATTTTCTGATCGATGAAAATAAATCTTTGCTGGAAGCCATGTCTCAACTGGAAAATGCTGCAAGAAAAGTACTATTTGTGACAAAAAAAGGACAGTTTGTAGCAGCGCTGACAGACGGTGATGTACGTCGCTGGATTCTTAAAAAAGGAAGCTTGGATGCAAAAGTTAAAGAATTAGCAAATTACAAGCCCAAGTATTTAAATGAAAGTGAAAAGGATAAAGCAAAAGAATATCTAAAACAGAATTTTATCGAAGGTGTTCCGATCGTAGATGAGGATCACAACATCATATCCATCATAATTTGGAATGATGAAAAAGTGGAAAAAAAGAATATACTCAATATACCTGTTGTTATAATGGCTGGAGGGTTGGGAACACGACTATACCCCTACACCAAAATTCTTCCTAAACCCCTTATTCCCGTAGGTGAAATCCCCATTGTTGAACACATCATCAATCGTTTCGTGAAAAACGGGTGTAGTGAGTTTTATCTTATTCTTAATTATAAAAAGAACATGATCAAAGCATATTTTAATGATTTGGACAAAGTGTATCAGCTCAATTATATTGATGAAACTAAGCTCTTGGGTACAGGCGGTGGGCTGAGCCTATTAAAAGGAAAAATAACTTCGACTTTTATTTTATCCAATTGTGACATCCTTATAGATGAAGACTATCAGAAAATATTGAATTTTCATAAAAAACAAGGCAACTTTATTACGATGATTTGTTCTATGAAACGGATACGGATACCATATGGAGTGGTGGAAATCAGTGAGACGGGAGAGATTGAGGTGATGAAAGAAAAACCAGAAATTTCAGTATTTGTCAATACTGGCATGTATGTGGTTGATGGCCGAGTTGTTGTAGAAATTCAAGAGGATAGAGAGATGGGTTTCCCTGATATTATCGAGAAGTATCGCAATCAGGGAGAAAAAATTGGCATCTTTCCTATTAGCGAAAATTCCTGGTTGGATATGGGACAATTGGATGAGCTGGAAATCATGCGAAAAAGGCTGGAAAAGGATGAATAAAAAGTTGCTTTTGATTGGTGGAGGGGGACATTGCAAAACTATAATTGAGGCGATTAAAACTAGGAATGATTATGAAGATATTGGGATTATTGACGTTTCTGAAAATGTTGGAAAACAAATCCTATGTTGTAAAATTGTGGGAACTGATCAAGAACTGAAACAATTTTATCATAAAGGTTTTACAGATGCGTTTATTAGCCTAGGCAGCATTGGAAATCCTAATAAGCGATTAAGCTTATATAAACAGATTAAAAGCTTAGGATTTTGTCTTCCAGTAATTAGCCATTTATCGGCAAATATCAGTCAATATGCGAGTATTTCTGAAGGCAGTTTTGCTGGTAAAAATGTGATCATAAATGCAGACACGAAAATTGGAAAATGTGTTATTCTAAACACTGGCAGTATCATTGAACATGACTGTGGCATTGGTGACTTTGCGCATATAGCTCCTGGTTCTATTATTAGTGGGAATGTAACTATTGGAAAAAAGACACATATAGGTGCAGGTAGTGTCATACGACAAGATACCATTATAGGAGATCAAACAATCATTGGAATAGGTAGTGTAGTGGTAAATGATATTGAAAGCCATTGCGTTGCATTTGGGAATCCTTGTCGAAAGGTGGATAATAATTGAGTGTTTATATTATAGCGGAAGCGGGTGTTAACCACAATGGTCAGTTTGAGTTGGCAAAAAAAATGATAGAGGTAGCAAAAGCATCAGGTATCGATGCTATAAAATTTCAAACCTTTTGTGCTGAGAAATTGGTGATTGCCAAATCTCCAAAAGCAGAATATCAGGAGAAGACGACTGGAAAAGATGAAAGTCAATTGGAAATGCTAAAAAAACTGGAACTATCAAAAAATGAATTTATAGAGTTGAAACATTATTGTGATAAACTTGGTATAGAATTTTTGTCTAGTCCCTTTGACTTGGAAAGCCTTGAATTTCTACATAGCATCGGTTTAAAATACTGGAAAATTCCTTCAGGTGAGATTACAAACCTACCCTATTTAATTAAAATTGCCAGTACTAAATTACCGGTCATACTCTCTACCGGAATGGCAACTTTGAATGAAGTTAATGAAGCTGTTTATGTTCTAAAAAAAAATGGAACCGAGAAAATCTCGTTGCTACATTGCACAACCGAATACCCAACCCCCTACGAGGATGTTAATTTAAATGCGATGTTGACTATGCATAAGAAATATAATTTGCCTGTCGGTTATTCTGACCATACAATGGGAATTGAGATTCCTATTGCGGCGGTAGCAATGGGAGCGAATATTATTGAAAAACACTTTACACTAGATCGAAAGCTAGATGGACCGGATCATAAAGCCAGCCTAGAACCCGATGAGCTTAAGGCAATGGTGGAAGCCATTCGTCATGTTGAAAAAGCTTTGGGGGATGGAGCTAAGCAGCCAGCAGAATCGGAAAAGAAAAATATTAGTAACGCAAGAAAAAGTATTGTTGCTAAGAGAAAAATTACTAAAGGTGAATTGCTTACAGAAGAAAATTTGACAGTAAAACGTCCAGGAAATGGTGTATCACCAATGATGTGGTTCGAAATACTTGGAAAGAAAGCTGTAAAAAGCTTTGAAGAAGATGAGCTGATTGAGGTATGAAAAAGTGTATTTTCCTCGATAGGGATGGTACAATTAATAAATATAAGGTTCTGCTACACAATAAGAATGATCTTGAATTGGAGGAAGGAGCCGCTGAAGCAATTAAGCAAATTAATGAAAGTGAATATTTATGCATCGTTGTAACAAATCAATCAATTGTTGCCAGAAATATATGTACCTATGAAGAAGCTATTGCGATCAATGAGCATCTTAAAAAACTGCTTTTTGATGCTAATGGCTCTTATTTGGATGCAGTTTATATGTGTCCTCACCATCCTGATCGAGGTTACCCAGAGGAGAATAAAAAGTTCAAAATTGAATGTGAGTGTCGAAAGCCGAAAATTGGGATGGTAATGGAAGCACAAAAAGAATATAACATTGATTTAAATAAATCCTATCTGGTTGGGGATACAACAATTGATATAATGACTGGCAAGAATGCTGGGTTAAAGACAATACTTTTAAATACGGGTTTAAAAGGAAAAGATCATAACTACGATGTTGAACCAGATGGATATGCAGAAAATTTATGTGATGCAGTTGAATTAATTCTAAAGAGGGGACTAACTAATGGATACAAAGAAAAATGAGTGGAATAATTCTTATGCAAATAAAGATAATTATGTTTTTTATCCACATGAGGAGATAATAAGATTTGTTTCTAAGTATATCAAAAAACGGGTAGGTGTTTCTGACTTTAAGCCGATCATAGAAGAAAAAAAGGGTCTAGATATGGGATGTGGTATTGGCCGACATATTATCTATTTGGATGAGATGGAGTTGGAACCATATGGAATTGATATTTCAGATTATGCAATAGAATATGCGAAAAAATGGTTCTATCATGAAAATAAAATGCATTTGATCGATAGATTAACGGTAGGATCGGTTGAACAATTTCCATATGAAGATAATAGTTTTGATTTTGTAATTTCACATGGAGTTTTGGATAGTATGGAATTCAATACTGCTATAATAGGCGTACGGGAAGTATTTCGAGTTTTAAAAAAAGGCTGCTATTTTTATTTTGATGTTGTTTCAGGTAATGATTTTAATCATTATCGTGAATATGCAGGAGAAGAACTAGTAAAAAGTGAGCATGAAAAAAATACGATTCAATCTTATTTTAACTATGAAAAAATAAAAAAACTCTTAGGTGATAACTTTGAAATTATCGAATGTATATTGATACAAAGAGAGTCAGTAATAAATCAAATAAAAAACTCACGGTATCATATTATTGCGAAGAAGAGGGAATTATGAATCAACAAGGTAGTATAACAAAAGAACAGTTAAATAACTTTGAAAAATATGTTAGAAGACAAGATTTAGCTCGATTTATGGCAAGATATGAGCTGTTTAAAATGATTCGACAAACCAAAGGTTCAATTATTGAATGTGGTGTTCATCAAGGTGGGGGATTAATGGGTTGGGCAAAAATATCTTCAAACTTGGAACCATATGCCATCCATAGAAAAATCATTGGCTTTGATACTTTCGAAGGTTTCGTAGAAATAAACAAAGAAGATGAGTCAGCGTTTGAGAATATTAGCCTTGTAAAGGGCGGGTTTTCGTGTGAATATGATGTTTTTTCAGAATTAGAAGGTCTAATAAAAGAATATGATAATAACAGATTTTTAAATCAGTTTTCAAAAGTTGAATTAGTTAAAGGTGATGCAGTCAACACAATACCGGATTATATAAATAAAAATCAGCATTTGATTGTAGCACTTCTATTTTTAGATTTCGATTTATACGAGCCTACAAAAACTGCTTTAGAGCACTTTTCTTCGAGAATACCTAAAGGTGGTATTCTTGCTTTTGACGAGATAAATAATCAATTTTGGCCGGGAGAAACGGTAGCATTATTAGAAAGATATAATGATTTAAATCAGTTAGAGATTAAAAAATTTGATTTTGATCCGAATATCGCTTACATTCAGTTTTAACGGAGTTTAAAAATGAAAATTTTGGTAGAAGGTATAGGAAGTATGGTTTTTGGTTCGCAATTGAAGTATTATCGTGAACTAGATTGGGAGCTGGTAGGAATAGATATAACTGGTTATTCTTTTGGTTTATATCAAGTTGATAGAGCATTCATTGTTCCAAAATACGATGAAGAAGAATGTTGGGGTAAGATTGAAGAAATACTTCAAAAAGAAAAGATTAAGTTAGTTTTTCCTACGGTTAATGAGGGTTTATTAAATTGGAGTCGTCATAAAGAACAATACAAAAGGGATTTTAATACTTATGTAATGATTTCGGACGAGAATGTTATTAATGTTTGTGTTGATAAATGGAAAACCTATCAGTTTTTCAAAGAAATTGGTATACCCACACCAACAACATCTTTGAGTTTAGACTATGAATTAGTTAAGCCCCGTATTGGCAGAGGCAGCGCCGGGATTAGCTTTAAACGCGAAATAGATGCGGCTTCTTTCAAAATGGAAGGGCATATTTCACAAGAGTTTATTGAAGGTGAAGAGTATACAATTGATGTGCTATGTGATCTTAATTCCAAACCGATTTACATCATACCAAGAAAACGTCTAGAAACTGAATCTGGGGTTTCGGTTATGGGTGTAACAATAAACGATCAGGAAATTATAGAGCTTACAAAAGTAATTATTAAGGAGCTTAAACCAATCGGAATCATCAATATTCAGTGCTTTAAAAATGAACAGGGGATTAAGTTTATTGAAATAAATCCCCGATTGGCAGGTGGGTGCTCATTATCATTTGCATCTTCTGATAATTGGTTTAGTGCTGTTGAGTGCTTCTACAAAAAAATCGAATATCAAAGCAAAGAAGTTATTTACAACAACTGCATGTTTAGGTATTTTAATGATTTAATTATAAATAAAAATCAATTATTACCTTCAGGTGAGTTATGAAAAAGATTTTAGCAGTTACGGGCATAAGATCCGAATATTTTATTTTACAACCAGTGTTTGATGAAATTCTAGAAAGAAAAGAGTTATCATTAAAGGTGGTTGCTACAGGTACACATTTATCACCATTGCATGGTGAGACATATAAAATAATCGAAAGAGATGGCTATGATATCATTAAACTGGAGTCTTTATTGGCAACAGATAGCCTTTCTGGGCGGTGCAAGTCATTGGGTATCCAGTTGATGGGTCTGGTCGATATTATTAATCGAGAAAAACCGGATTGGTTGCTGGTATTGGGGGACAGGGAAGAGAGCTTGGCGGTTGCAACTGCAGGCGCTTATCTAAACATACCAGTGGCACATATTTTTGGTGGGGATCGTGTTGTCGGCAATGTCGACGATTCAGTACGTCATGCTGTTACGAAGCTTGCGCACCTCCATTTTCCCGCAACCAAAGAAAATGGAGAACGAATTCTTAGGTTGGGGGAAGAAAAATGGCGGGTTCATGTGACGGGGAATCCTGCGTTAGATTCAATCCGCAAACAACCCGAATTGACGCTTGAAGAAATAAATGATCGCATTGGGACAAATTTAAAACCTGATAAGCCGTTTATTCTATTAATTAATCACTCATTAAGTTCGGAATATAAGTCATCTCAACAGCAAATGGCAACGATATTGGAAGCGGTAGCTAGTTTAGGCATTGAAACAATTATTATTTACCCAAACTCCGATGCCGGTAGCACTGCAATAATTGATGAGATTGAAAATTGTGCAAATAAAACGCCATTTTTTCATGCATTTAAAACATTACCAAGAGAAGTGTTTGTAAACCTACAAAGAAAAGCAGCCTTATTATTAGGAAATTCGAGTAGTGGTATACTTGAAGCGCCATTTTTAAAACTGCCAGTTGTGAATGTAGGAAATAGGCAGAAGCAGCGACAACATGCAGAAAACATTATTTTTGTTGAATGTGAAAGAGTAAAAATTATAGCTGCAATAAACAAAGCTTTATACGATCAAAGTTTTTTAGATATCTGCAAAAACTGCAAAAATCCATATGGTGATGGTTTTTCTGGCGAGAGAATTGCCCGGATTATTGCAGAAACTGAAATCAATGATAAACTAATTAATAAGCAGATTGTTTATTAATGGAAGAGAGACCTAATGGAAAGAGTATTAATTGTTTCCCCACATCCGGATGATGAAACGCTTGGCGCAGGAGGGTATCTCTTAAAACAGAAAAAATTCAGAAATGAAGTTTTCGTCTTGAATATGACCCACATCAGTGAGGAGTATGGCTATAGTTATGAACGAGTTCGGATAAGAAACAATGAAATCGAAAGGATGTGTGAAGCATATAAGCTCGACGATTACTTTAATCTGAGTCTTAAACCGGCTGGATTAGATAGATATGATGA
Organism: Acetobacterium wieringae; assembly: GCF_026646375.1. Classification (GTDB taxonomy): domain Bacteria; phylum Bacillota; class Clostridia; order Eubacteriales; family Eubacteriaceae; genus Acetobacterium; species Acetobacterium wieringae_A. Next base: position 2,283 of record NZ_JAIPPU010000002.1, on the reverse strand, counting down.
AAGTGAAATAATTCAAAAAATCAGTTGCGTTATTAAGAAAGTTAAACCTACAATTGTCGTTTTACCTTTTTTTTCAGATGTACATTCAGATCATCGGATAACTTTCAATTTATGTTATTCATGTACAAAAACCTTTCGCTATCCATTTATAAAAAAAATCATGATGATGGAAATTGTCTCTGAAACAGAATATGCTTTGCAAACTTTCAATCCAAATTATTTTGTTGATGTTACTGAATATATTGAGCAAAAAATTCAAGTTCTAAACTATTTTGAAAGTGAAGTTGGCACCCATCCTTTTCCAAGAAGTGAAGAAACTATTCGTGCAAATAGTATGGTTAGAGGAGCAATGGCTGGTGTAAAATATGCAGAAGCCTTTATAATTTTAAAAAGTATTGATTAAGGGAGGCTTGGCATGAATAGACTAATCGGAATTATACCAGCTAGAAGTGGATCAAAGGGACTTATTGATAAAAATATTAAAACATTGATTGGTAAACCTTTAATGGCTTATACAATAGAAACAGCATTAAAAAGCGAGGTTTTTGACAAGCTTATTGTTTCTACTGATAGTCAGGAATATGCGGAGATAGCCAGGTTTTATGGAGCAGAAGTCCCTTTTTTAAGACCAAAGGATTTGTCAGGTGATGAAGCTACTACAAATGATGTTATTGTAGATGTTATAGAAAGACTTGAAGAGTGTGGTGAGAAGTTTGATTCATTGATGATACTTCAGCCAACTTCACCGCTTCGGAAGATCGAAGATATTGTGAGTTCAATTAATTTGTTGAATGAAAAATCAGCGAATGCAGTAATCAGTTTATGTGAAATGGATCATTCGCCGCTATATGCCGGTTTTGTTCCAGAAGATTTGCGAATTGATGGTTTTATAAAGAAAAAGATTAGTTCCAGAAGACAGGATCTTCCTAAATATTATCATCCTAATGGCGCAATTTATTTAGCGAAGGTTGATTATTTTATGGAATATCGGGATTTATATCAAGATAAATGTTATGCTTATATTATGGATAAAAGAAGATCGGTTGATATTGATGATCAATTTGATTTTGAGTTCGTTGAGTTTATTATGAAAAATTCAATCAAAGGAGAAGTGAGAGAATGAATGTTATTGTAAATCCAACATATCATGAGGTTAATAATGATGTTGGAAAAAGTTGGGAGGAGAAACAGAGTGAGCGTTACAAAGAATACCGGAGGAAATGGGTGAATAACCCACAATACTTTATTTTAGAAGATGCACCACTTCATCTGGATATTGAAACATCTAGTGCATGTAATTTGAAATGTCCAATGTGTCCAAGAACAATAATGATCCAAGATATGTCATCTGACTTCAAACCATGCAATATGGAATTGGAGACATATAAACGTATTATCGATGAAGCAGCTGAAATCGGGGTTTATTCGATAAAATTAAACTGGCGTGGGGAACCGCTAATTCATAAAGATATCATAGAAATGGTTCGTTACGCCAAAGAAAAAGGAATTGTAGATGTGATGTTTAATACAAATGCAGTATTATTAAATAATCAAATATCAAAAGAACTGATTGAGGCAGGTTTAGATAAACTTTTCTTCTCTTTTGATTCTCCCCATAGAGACAAGTATGAAGAGATTAGAGTAGGCGCTGAGTATGATACGACGTTGGAAAACATCAAAAATTTTATGAGAATTAGGGAGGAATTTGGTAGCGCCAATCCGCTGACACGTGTTTCTATGGTTAGAATGGAAAGTAATGAGGATGAGTACGATGAATTTATAAAGTTGTTTAAAGATATTGTTGATGTTGTCGCATATGTTGAATATAATGAACCAGTGCGCACAGACATAAAAGTCTACAATCCAGAATTTGCTTGTAGTCAACTTTGGCAAAGGATGTTTATTGCAGCTGAAGGCGATGTGCTTGTATGTTGTCTAGATAGTGAAAAGGATTTTATCGTTGGTAATATTCATGAAGATACACTCAAAGGCATATGGAAAAATGAAAAATATAATAGAATTAGAGAATTGCATAAAAACGGACAATATAATCAAATTAAAATGTGTGCAAAATGCAGCATACCCGAAAGAAAAGAAAGTGGAACGGTTTAGGGAAATGATAGGTGCCTGAAGGGATTCTTAACTTCGCAGCAAAAAATCTACCCAACGTGGATGCCTTATTTGAAGCCTATCATTGCTATGTGAGTGAAAAGACTGATGATTACAACGTAAGCGCTTAAATACAAGGTGCCACAAAAAATAAAAAAGAACCGGCGCTAGCAG
>NZ_JAIPPU010000020.1 GCF_026646375.1 Acetobacterium wieringae | reverse complement strand
ATGGAACTCTGGGAATGAGCTGGAGCAAAAAACGCACCCGGTGCGTAAATGGAACTCTGGGAATGAGCTGGTGCAAAAAACGCACCCGGTGCGTAACGATGGACTGACATGAAAATATAAAAATTCAAAGGAGTGTAAGATTAATGAAGAATAAAGGCAGATCATTCGATCAAATGATTTTCAATAAAAAGCCTAAGAAAGCATGGGGACTAAAGGAAGATGAAACAGTGGTGGAATCACCCAGAGATGATTATGAGGATGCAATAGTCAGTGAGATTGAACCGGATCTTCCTCAGTCGGATGTTGATCAATTAAAACATAAAGTGGATCATCCACTTGAAAAAAATGATCATGACCGATTACCGATTGAAAATCAACGAGCAGATTTAACCAATCAAAATAACGATAAAAATTCAAGTGATGAGATTGTCATCAAAGCTGATCACAAAGATATTACGACATTGGAGAAAATTATCGCCAAGCTTCAGGCTGAAAAAGAAGAATTAGCTTTAGAAAATGACCGGTTAAAATTTCATAACAGCGAAATGAAAGAAATTATCGTGGATATGGGCTTAACCGGAAAAATGGAATTGCTGGAAAATTATAAAAATGAAAGTGAAAAGAAAGATTTCATCATTAAAAAACTTGAAAATAAATTAAATGATAATCAAGCCTACATTGAAAACCTGAAAACCAATTTATTTTCTGGAATAAATCAGCTGTTTGAGCAAAAACCCACGCAGACACTTCAAATTGAAGAAATTAAAAACGAAAATATTTCGAAAATCCCAAGTGAAAGCGAAGAATCCATCGAAAATAAGGTTTTAAATTTAAAAAGTGAAGGGAAAAGCCCCCGGCAGATAGCAAGTATCACAAATTTAACTACAATAAAAATCGATGAAATTCTAAAAAAGCATGAAAGGGTCGAAAAACATGCCTAAATTATGGCCGATCAGCCCCTTATTTTCTTTTTCAATCACCCGGGCGTTACAAATGCCCATTTGTAACGCCCAAAAGACCGGAGTTGGGACGAAGGGCAAGATTCCCGAATGTTTACAGATGGGCGAACGGCCCATCTGAAACATTCAGATCTTGTTTTCTCTTTCTGAGAAAATGAAGTATGGGGGACACCCCCAAACCCCCGGAAAAGAAAATTCCTGTTTCCTCGGGAAACAAATGATGAAAAAGATATAAAAATAATCAGATTAATTTTTTGGACTTTGAAAATAACGTATTATTTAAAAATGCAAGGAGTGGATGAAGTGCCTAAGATCGAATATGTTCCAAAGAAGTTTCGACAGACCAGCCTTGAACTAATATGGAGAATAAATACTGTCATAGCAGACTATGAAGCTCAAGGTTACAGCTTGACGTTAAGACAAGTCTATTATCAAATGGTAGCACGAGATATTATTCCCAACAATGAAAGAAGCTATAAAAATCTGGGTGCGCTGATTAATGATGCTCGACTGGCAGGATTGATCGACTGGAATGCGATTGAAGATCGTACCCGAAATATTCGAGGACGTACTCATTGGGAAAAACCAGGCGATGTAATTAAGGCTGCTGCATACAACTATCATTTAGATTATTGGCAGGATCAAGACAATTATGTTGAGGTTTGGGTAGAAAAGGATGCACTAGTAGGAGTAGTTGGCAGAATCTGTGACCAGCTGGATCTCAAATATTTTTCTTGCCGAGGGTATGTAAGTCAATCAGAAATGTGGGTTGCTGCCAAAAGGTTAGAGAAAAGACAACGTGAAGGCAAGAATATTGTTCTGCTGCACCTGGGCGATCACGATCCAAGTGGAATTGATATGAGCCGGGACATTCTGGAAAGATTGAATATTTTTGAAACGGATAATGTCGTATTCAAACGATTGGCTCTGAATATGGAACAAATTGAAGAATACAACCCACCGCCAAATCCTACAAAGCTGTCCGATAGTCGTGCCACTAAATACCTTTTGGACTTTGGTCATGAATGCTGGGAGCTGGATGCGCTGGAGCCTAAAGTCATAGATGAACTTATTAAGGATAATGTACTGAATTTTCGGGATGAAAAAAAATATAATCAGATCAAAAAGCAAGAAGCATTAGGAATAGAATTTTTAGAAGAAATTGCAGAGAACTTTGATCGTATTGAACTGAATTGGAAAGAGATTAAAAGCAACTATATGGGTGATTTATGAGCAGAAAAAAGTTAAATCAATCTGAAAGAAAGAGGATTTTTAATAAAACAGATGGACATTGTGCCTATTGTGGAACGGAATTGGAATTTGGTAAGATGCAGATCGATCATATTGTCCCGATCAGTCGGGGTGGTGAGGATGATGAGAAAAACATGATAGCTGCTTGCCGATCCTGTAATCATTACAAAAGTACTTTATTTCTGGAGGAATTCAGATCCGAAATCGAAAAGTGGCATCAACGGCTCATGCGGGATAGTGTTACTTATAAAAACGCAATCCGATATGGGGTGGTTGAGCATAAGTCGAAGGAAATCGTCTTTTATTTTGAAACAATTCAATGATTTGATTTTCAAAGTTTAAAAATTGGAAGTGCCTATTCTGTTTCCTCGGGAAACAAAATACCGCTGATAATTGGATTTAATAGTGGAGGAAATAATCAATGAGTAGTGATGGGCGGAGTGAAGGCGGAGATCGGTTCATATTTTTGGTTGTTATAGTAATTGCAGCTACTGGATTAATTGGTTATATAAGCAAAAGTAATGATCTCCGATACCTAAACAAACCGGTAGTTGAAAGAATTGATGAAATTATATTTTTAAACGATTCAAATATTGAGACTTCCGACTTGTATCGAATAAAGGTGAAAGATGGGTTAATCGAAATATATCATAATAGCGAGAATTATAAAGCTGTTTATAAAGTCAAAGATGCAGACTCGCTGGAATTCCAATCGCCAGATGGTGAAATAATGGTTATCAGGTACATCGACTATACTAAGCCTGAATCAATTGAACAAATTGACATCTTTAATTATGCAATCAAAGTCTTCAAAGGAACTATTTCTTTAGATGAACAGATCAAGCTGAAGCTTTCTGGTAGTAATACGGCTGAGATTGTATTAAGTAATGAAAACATGATAAATAAACTAACTAGTGGAGTTGAAAATGACGGTGCAATAGGAAAGGCAGTATTATGGTCGCTTATAATAATTGTGGGCGTCATTATCGGAGTCGTAATTGTTTTGATCGCTGTCTCAAATTACAGGTTAAAAAAAGAGCGAAAAAAAGCCGATGATAAGTGGAAAAGTATGTTTTAGCAAAACATTGATCATCATTAATGAAGGAAAAAAGACATTCGAGAATATAAAAAAATGCCAAATCTGTTTCCTCGGGAAACAGGATTAAAAAAAAATAACATAGGAGGATAAATCAATGAATGAACTGGAATTTAAAAATACCGCGGAATTTGCAAATTGGGCAAATGACAAAGAAATTTTCAGTATGGAATATCATGCCACTTTGGGTGGCAGAAAAAGCCAAAACTGCTTCGAAGCAGATATTGAAAAGAATGGTGTCTATCTTATCTGTATTGAAAAAAGCGAAAAGGAAATCTTTTTAAAAAGTTTTGATGACTTGACAGAATGGCAAGAAAAAAATGAAGTCACAGATCTGATCAACAATGGATTAAGTGATATCTATATTGGTTTTAATCAATTTGTCGCTCAAAGCGATGGCATAGAAATTCAGATTTATATCGATGCTGTTTCCTGTTCTTTATAAAATCTTGTTTCCTCGGGAAACAGGATGGAGGTGATTGAGATAAAAAAGAAGACATTATGCAGCTTACGTCTGGATAAAGGGTTGTCCCAGGACGCTCTGGCAACGATGCTGGGAGTCTCACGAAAAAAGATTTATCGGTATGAAAATGGTTTAACCATTCCCAGTGATGAAATTAAGCAGCAGCTGGGCCTGATCTTCTACCTGAGCCGGGATGATCTGGATGAAGTTATTAAAAATACCGTTGATGCTGCCAAAGAAAAAAGCCAAACTTATCCCTTCACCATCTCGTTTCGGTGTACAGCGGATATGTATGAAAAAATAGAAGCCAACGCAAAAATGGCCAACATGACAGTGGGCCAATATGTCAGAGAAACCTATGCCGGCGGGCAGTTAGTCGTTTTAGACGGACTCAAGGATTTTTCAAAGGATCTGACCAGGATCGGCACGAATCTTAATCAATTGACCAAGCTATGCCATATGGGGAAGATCAATGCCCCTGAATTAAAATCAGTACAGAAAACACTAACGGAGATTTATATCAAGCTGAATCGAATCATCAGCAAATGAGATAGATCTTTTTTTATTGGCTCATTTCTGTTTCCTCGGGAAACAGGGAAATATAAATTAAGGAGAAGTTGATGAACAAAGTAATTCTAATTGGCAGGCTGACCAGAGATCCGGAGGTGAAAAATACCACCACCGGCAATGCCGTGGCAACATTTACTCTGGCAGCGGATCGGCGCTTTAAAAACAAAGATGGACAAAAGGAAGCGGATTTTATACCCATTGTGGTGTGGGGCAAGCAGGCCGAGTTTGTCGGACAGTATTTATCCAAGGGCAGTCAAATTGGGTTGTCGGGGCGATTACAGGTGCGGAGCTATGATGGCCAGGATGGTCAGCGCCGGTACGTGACCGAAGTGGTGGCCGATGAGGTCTATTTCATTTCCACTAAGCGAAAGGAGAATAACGGCAGTAATCAAAATGGCTTGTCAACCGGAATGGGAAATGGGGTGATGGGGCTGGATGAGGATTTTCATCTAATGGATGATGAAGACGATATTCCTTTTTGAAGCGATTCTGATTAATGGGCTGCTTAAAGAAGGAGATACTTACCAGACAGATATCATAGATGATCTGTTTTTTTATGTAACGACTCAAAGCTGTTTCCTCAGGAAACAAAAATAAGGGGGATAACTGATATGAAAATGGTCTATGTGTGTTCACCGCTCAAGGCGAATGAAGAAAGAAGCATGGAAGACAATATGAATCGGGCCAAAGAATGGTGCCGGCAGGCCAGCGAATTTAATGTACTGCCACTGGCTCCCCATACCATCTTTACCCAATACCTGGACGACACCATCCCAAGCCAGCGGGATAAGGGGCTTGAAATGGGGATCGAACTGCTTAAGCAGTGCAAAGAGATCTGGGTGCATGGTAATACATTATCTGAAGGGATGATCAGTGAGATTATTTTGGCCAAAGAAATGAATAAACCGATTATTGCGAAGGATATGGATCGGGAAACCTATAAAGATTTTATGGCCTATCAGGGGGTATTTAAAGAAGCGTTTTCAAATGAACAGTGGGAAATGATATGCATTGGACTTGATGAGGGACTGAATGTATCAAGCTATGCCCGATCCAATGTGTCAGCCGATCAGATGATGGAACGGATTGATCAGTTAAAACAGGGAATCGAAACTGAACCGGCGATTATTGATATTTCCGAAAGAAATCGCTTTGAACCGGAACTGGATTATGAAGAAGACTGGGCACAGGAAGCTTAAGTCTGTTTCCCGAGGAAACAGGAAAGGAGAGAAGGATGGGGCGTTTGCCGGAGGAAGTGTTTGAAAAGGTCAAAGCGATCAGCATCGTTGATTATGCCATGGCCAATGGTTATGAACTGGTTCAGATCGGGAATCAGGTTAAAGTCAGGAATCAGGGTGGACTATTTATCGATCCCGATTTAAATCGTTGGAATCGACTGTCCGATGATTCAAAAGAAGCGTGCGGTGGGATTATTCAGTTTGTGATGTATATGGAGGGAAAAAGCATGGGTGAAGCGATCCATGAGCTGGCAGCCTTTATCAATCATCATCCCGAACCCAGTGAAGTGGCAAAAACCTATATCAAAAAAGCCAAGGAGTATAAAAAGACCAATGATGGCATCTTCAAACCACCAGAAAAATCCGCCAATTATCGGCGGATTTTTGCGTATCTGGTAAAAACCCGCTGTATTGACCCGGAGGTTGTCAATTACTATGTCAAACAACATAAAATTTATGAAGATCAAAATCATAATTGTGCCTTTTGTGGGTTTGATGAAAATGGAGTAGTTAAGAGTATTTCCCTTCGGGGAACCTATGACGTGCCAGGAAAGGAACCGTTTAAGGGGATCGTAAAAAACTCAGACAAGCACTACCCTTTTGTCCATGAAGGTAAAGGCAATCAAGTGTTGGTGTACGAAGCACCCATTGACATGCTCTCCTATCAAACCATTAAACGGCTGATTGGGGATATTACTCAGAATAAGGATGATCACTACATTGCGCTAAATGGCGTAGCGCATATTGGTCTGATTCACTATCTGAAGACACACCCGGAGATTGAGCATATTGTGACGTGTCTGGATAATGATGAACCCGGACATAAAAATACCCTGGAGTTGATTAACGCCGTTGAAGAAGTATTTCCAGGGAAGTACTCCTTTGATCTTAAGATTCCACCAGAACCGCATAAAGACTGGAATCAACTATTAGTAAGCATTTGCCAGGAGCGAGAAAACACAGCCCTTCAAACCGAAGCAGAAGATGAGTGGGTGCAGGAAGCTTGAAGGAAATCTGTTTCCTCGGGAAACAGGAAATAGAAAAACAGATGATTTAAGTCAAACGTGTTTCCCGGGGAAACACGGAAATCAGGAAATGGAGGATAAAGAATGTTATTTTTTGATACCAGTTAACAGGGACTCAATAAAAACGAAGGGAGGATGAACAGAGATTAAAAAAATAATACTACTGATATTGTTGGTTGGTATGGTGGCTGTGGTAACCAGCGGATGTTTTATAACCGATCTGGTAACGGATATCTTTAAAAAACCGGTGCTTGCCGGCGAGTGGTACAACAAGGACAGCAATACCTACATTGCACTTAATGATGATGGAAATTTTACCATGGGGTATGGCAAAGGTAACGCCAATACGGGTGGAACCTATGATTATGACAAGAAGGAAATTACCCTACATTTGGATTACTCAATCAAGGCTGATGGAACGAAGGAGGATTGGAAGCAGAGCAGCTTAACCGGTGGAACGGGTAAAATTGTCATGCCCTATGAACTTCAAGGCGATGGCACATTGAAAATAAAATCTGAAGGGGGCAATCTCACTTATGAAAAAATTGGTGGAGAGTCGATAGATACCAATTTAGAAAATTTAGTTGGAACCTGGGACTATGAAAAAGGCGGTCTTCAATTGATTTTGTCAGACGATGGCAGCTATACCATATGTGATGACTATGCCATATCGGATGATGATACAAAAAAGGACAGTCCTGATCAGGGGAGTTATACATTTTCAGATGGAGTATTAACACTGACAATAAATGGATCATCCCACGATTTCCAGGCAGAGCTGGTGATGAAGGATCGGCTCAGGCTGGAGAATGAAACCGGAACATTTTATTATGTCCGGGTTAAGGAATAGGTGGTGATATTGTGAAATTAAAAATTGTCCGTGGAATGATGGCAGGATTCATCTTTGTGCTGCTGGCCATCGGAAGTCTGTTTTTTATACGGACCATTGATGGATTTATGACGGGACAGGGGATTTTACCCTTTAACGTTCCCTTAAAGGAAGTGTTTGACGCTGTTCTTGCAAGCGAGAATACATTTCACATGTATCTTTTGTGTCTGGCCTTTGCCCTGTTTATGGCAGTGGCTTTTTTTATTGGCCAAAGCAAGACCTATAAGAGTGAGCTAATCAGTATAACCCCAGATATTCAAACCCCCCGGCCGGCAGGACAGAATCAGCATGGTTCGGCCCGGTGGCTGGATCCCAACAAGAAGGATCGGGCCTTTGATTACGTGGTCATCCGAAAGAAGAATCCCTTTATACAATTTTTGTTACGCAGCGGAAAGGAGGAAAGAAGACAGATTAAAAAGGGAAATTACTGGTTTGAAGAAAAAAATAGAGAAAATAAAAAAACCTTTAAAATGGGTGGCCTGGTGCTTGGAAAAGATGATCAAGTGTTGGGAAATGAAAAAATCTATTTCATAGGAGAAGATGTTCACGGGTTAATGATTGGATCCACACGATGTGGAAAAACTCGAACCCTCGTCTTACAGACCATCGGGATGCTGGCATTGGCCAGAGAATCATCAATTAATTGTGATCCAAAAGGTGAGAACCACGATTACACAGCCCCCTTTCTGAAAAAATGCGGTATTGATGTATTTACACTGGATTTTAAAAATCCCCTTAAAAGTAATCACTACAACTATCTTCAATCAATAATCGATGCGGTTGAAAACGGAAATATGTCTCAGGCCATCGATTATGTCTGGGATATTACCAGTGCATTGGTTGGGGAGGCCAAGGGTGAAAAATTATGGAACAACGGCGAAGCCAGTATTATTGCCAGCTGCATTATGATTGTGGTTTTCGAAAACAAGGACAATCCGGAATATCAGAATCTGACAAACGTTTTTTATTTCATAGCCGAGATGTGTAAAGCTCCCAAACAGGGGGACGAAATGTTGTTGGCTAAATACATGAAGAAACTGAAAGTCGAAAATCCGACCCACCCGGCGTTGGGCTTAGTAGCTATTTCAGATATTGCCCCATCAAAGACCCGGGGCAGCTTCTACACCAGTGCGCTGACCACCCTTAGACTCTTTACCAATCCGCTGATCTATGAAATGACCCGTAAAACAGATTTTCGCCCCAAAGATATTGGCAGTCGACCCACGGCGGTATTTATGATTTTACCTGATGGCAAAACAACCTACTATTCACTTGCTTCGCTGTTCTGCACCCAAGTCTACAGTGCACTGTCGGATTTTGCGGATAAGCTGGGCGGACGCTTGCCGGTTCGTGTTAATTATGTACTTGATGAGTTTGGGAACTTTACCAGAATACCAGAGTTTGCCACCCAACTTTCAGTGGGTGGTGGTCGGGGAATCCGTTTTAACTTGTTTGTTCAATCATTAGCACAACTGGAAGAAAAATACGGTCGGGAGATTGCCCGGATCATCCGATCCAACTGTGAAACCTGGATTTATCTTCAGGCCGAGGATCTGGAAACGCAAAAAGAAGTTTCCGAACGACTGGGGAAATATACCACTACATCCTATTCCCTGTCATCGTCACAGCAGCATTACACTTCCAATTCCAGTCAATCGGTGAATCTGGTGGGACGGGAGCTGTTGACTGCCAATGAAGTCAGTCGGATCCGACGCCCCTACAACCTGGTCACCAGTCGGAATGATCCAGCGATTATGACATCCCCGGATATCAGCAAATGGTTATTTAATGACTTCTATGGATTAGGCAGCAAAGAACATAATAACAAACTCCGAATGATCCGCAGCGATGCCAGACCGACTCATCAGGAAAGTGGAATCCAATTATGGGGAATCTGGAAGCGCTATCAGATCTGAGTGAGCGTTTATACTTCTAAAGAAAGGAGGTGATGGCGATGTTTAAGGATTTTATATGGGTAACTGGATTAGTTAAACTTCTGACGGATATGTCATTGGCGCTGTATATTGTCTTACCAATTTTATCGTTGATTGTCATTGGCTGGAACGTAATCAAACGGCTACAGGCAGATGATCATGAAAAAATAAAGTACAAAGAGAACATGAAAACAACCCTGGTCTATCTGGTTATCGGAATGACGGTTAATGGTTTTATCACTATGCTTTTAAGCTATTTCCCGAGTTCCTGAAGGTTGTTTCCCGAGGAAACAAGGTAAAGAAATTAAAAATAAAATTAAAAGGAGTAATTTAATGGCTTTAAAATTAAAAAATGTAAAAGAAGCAGTAGTTAAACCCTTTGTGATATGGCATGCAAAGCTCGTAAACAGCGAAGTTGAAGAAATGAAGACCGATTCCGGCTCGATCATTGAGGGTGCAGGGATGTGGATTGTCGGGTTGCTTGGTGTGGCACTGTTTTTATATGGATTTCGGGATATCATTGGAAATACCATCCTACCGTCGATTACGTCAAACATTCAGGCGCTGTTTTCAAACATCCCAACATCTTAAATGCAAAGATTTAAAAAGAACGGCTATTGTTTGAACCGTTCTTTTTCTTTTTTAATCAAAGAGAGAAAGGAGAATTATGTATCCAATCTTTAAAAACTTTATCTTTGATGCAATTAACAATAGTGGCGTGATTACCGGCAGCATCAAAAGTCTGGCTGAACAGGTGTTTTACATCGATAAATATATCGGAGATGCTTCGGGACTCGATTTATCAACGGGGCTGACCCTGATTTTTTATCAACTGGCCCTTCTGTTATTGGTAATCAAGTTTTCTAAGAGTGGCTTTGAAACCTATATAACCTGGACTGGTGGCGATCCGGATAGCGATCCCATGGCGATGCTGCAACGAATGGTTAAAGCAGTCGTTATGATTGTAGCCTTCCCGATGCTCTATCAGATCTTTGCGCGGGTATGTACCGGCGTATTGTATGAAATACTCAATAGCATGAATTCAAAATTTCTGTATGAAGAAAACTATGTAGTAAGTTTGATCGAAGCCGGAACGGGGCCGTTTGCAGTGCTTTTTTTCTTTATCGGCGCACTGGTGCTCTATTTTCAGATGCTGGCCCGGGGCGTTCAAATGTGGATCATGCAGATCGGCTTTCCATTGGCCTGTGTGGGACTCATAGAAAGTGACAACGGGGTGTTTGCGCCTTTTATGATGACCTTTTTCAAGGCCGGAATTACCACCATCATTCAGCTTTCACTATTGTCACTGTCCTATATTCTGATGGCCACTGGTGATTTTATGATTGGCTTTGGTGCCCTGGCAGCGGGAATTTCCACGCCGGTCTTGCTACAACAGTTTATGGTTCATTCCGGGAATGCAAATCTATCGGGTAAGGCACTGACCATTGCCCGGGTAACGGAGGTGGCCGTGCGGTCAGTCAAATAAAAATGAAAGGAGTCGTATGGAAACCATTGATTATTTTATGGATTTAAACAATATCTATACTTTGCTTTTATATTTAATCAATGCCGGTGTTGTCTTTCGGCTGGGTTACTGTATTACCCATATGATTCATTCCCCGGATGAAAAAGGGGTTTATATAAGGCGGATCAGGAACGTTTTAATCTTCTGTGTCATTGTCAACACCCTGATCCCATTTCGGGATTTAATTCTGGCTTATATCACATAAATCTGTTTCCTCGGGAAACAGGGAAAGGAGGAATTGATGGAGTATCATGAGGAACTATATATCCCGATGGGGATTAAAGCCAACCGCCAGGTGATTGAAGGGATGGAAGTGAAGGAAATATTTTTGATGGGTGTGATGGTCTGTATCACCGTCATTCTGTGTACCCTTTACTATGTTACCTTTACCAATCCGTTTGGAACATTTTTCGGCGGTTTGGCGATCCTGTTGTCTTCCTATCTGGTGCTTAAAAAAAGCGAAAAGGATAATCAGTCCTTTCTGGATATGCTTATGCACATCATCAGCTATTACCGGGGTCGTAAGCACTATGCCTATATCCACCTAAATGAGTGGGAGTAGGAGAAATGGCATCATTCGGATTAAGTGGTGTTTTGGCTTGCTGGTTTTTAATGGGATCAGTATTAAAAAGGCAGTTTAAAAAGGCGGTTCTCCCCACAGCATTGATTGTGGCAACGCCTTTTTTATTTTTACTATTGGTGATGGATGATCCGGTGATTATTTTACGCACCGGATTATTTTGTTGTCTGATGTTTTACATCGGATACTTTGATTTTAAAACGAAGACCATTCCCCGAGTTGTCCATCCCCTGATTCTGTTTGTCGGGTGTCTTGGAATCAGCGGAGAATGGTTAGTGAGACAGGCCATCCCCGGGGCATTGACCCTGGGTATCCTGATGGCAGCTTCCGGCTGGCTGATTAAAAAAATCACCAGACAGGATCAGGCCATTGGCTTAGGAGATGTTAAGCTTGTCACCGTTTGTGGGTTTTATCTGGGCATGGATGCCGGTGTAACCGGTCTGATGATCGGATTATTTCTGAGCATCCTATGGGCTCGGGCCAGGCATCTTAAACGCAATGAAGTGTTTGCTTTTGCGCCGTTTCTATGCTCAGGCTTTATGATTGCAGTAATGTTATTAGAAAGGATGGTGTATCAGTGAAAAATGGAGGTAGAATGCTGATTGGTTTTTTTGTGGTCGTGTTTGCGTTGTTATTGGCCTTTGTGATTGTGCCTACGGGCACGGGCATGATTGGTAACACGACAACGATTGTACGGGTCAAAGAAACCATCCGGGTGGGGGATCAACTCACCGAACGGAATGTTGAGGAGGTGGAGGTTAGCGGATACAATTTACCGGCTAACGCCATCAAAAGTAAGAATGAGGTCATTGGCAAGTATTCCACCGCAAAGCTGGAATCGGGAGACTATGTACTGCAAAGCAAGCTGGTTAATGACATGATCACCAGTGGGAACTATATGAGTGCCCTGGATGGCGGAAAACAGATTGTGTCAGTGACCATTAAAGACTTTGCCAATGGCATTTCCGGAAAACTCATGCCCGGAGATGTGGTGATGATTTTAAATAATGCTGAAGCAGTGGGTAACCGCAGCACGATTTATCCGGAACTGCAATATGTCAAGGTGCTGGCAGTGACCACCCAGACCGGGGTGGATATGGGCGGAGAAAAATTATCAGATGATGCGGAGTTGCCGGCGACAGTGACCCTGCTGGTCAACAAGGCCCAGGCACAGTTGCTCACCGGCCTGGAAAAGAATGGAAACATTGTTTTTGCCCTGATGTATCGGGGGGACGAAGATACGGCCAACCAGTTTTTACAAAAACAGGAAGAAGTTTTTAAGACCGGTGGCATTTAAGCTGTTTCCCCGGGAAACAGGAAATGGAAGATTGGACGATACACAGTCTTGTTTCCTCGGGAAACAAAATGTTCAGGAAACGGAGGATTTTATGGAGCAAAGTCAGGAAAAAGCAAGTAAATATGTGGGAATGTCTTGTGATCTTGAGAGATTGAATAGATTTTTAAAAGACGAGAAGATAATTTTTATCGATCCGAAGGGCGAATATAACCCAATACCTGAAAAGGAGGTGTCGCTATGGAAGTAATCACCGTATGGGGATCCCCAGGCGGGGGGAAAACAACCCTCAGTCTGGAGCTGGCCAAGCATATCAGTGAGAAGACAAAGGAAAACGTTGTGCTGATATTCACCGAAGATCAGGCCAGTCCCTTATCCTATTTGTTTCCCAGTCTCAATAAGGAGGGTGGCTCGCTGGGAAAGATCATTACCATGGCCGGGTTTGACCAGGAAGAACTGCTAAAAACGTTGGTGAACCACCCCAAGAATAAATACCTGGCCTTTTTGGGGTATCGGAGTGAGGATTCCAAACGCAGTTATCCGGAAGTGGTGGAACCCCAGGTGATTGACCTGTTTGTCACCCTGGGCCAGAAATTCAAGTATGCCATCATCGATGGACAATCCAGCGTTCATAACGATTGGATTACCCAGTACGGCTTACGGTATGGAAAGTGTGTCATGGTTGGTGGCGGTGACTTAAAAAGCATTGCCTTTTTTAATGGAACCACCGCCATGCTTCAGGACTTTACCGGGTTTCGGGACAATGTCATCCGGGTATTGAATAACCCCTGGGATTTTGACTCCTGGCTGCTGGTGGGGGATAAATACGGGGGCGTCGATTATGCCTTTCCCTACAGTATGGATATTCAGATGGCTTATCTGGAGGAAACCTCCATCAAATCCCTTAAACAAACTAAACGGAATCGGGAGTTTGTGGATGCACTCAACCAGTTAAGCCAGGAGCTGATCAATGAAGAAGAAAGAACGGATCAAAAGAATAAAAAAAGAAAATCGGGAAATCAAAAGAAACGACCTAAAAAAGAGCGCATTAAAAAAGAAAAAACATCCAAACGTAAACTTTTTAAAATTCCTTTTAGAAAAAACAAGGAGGAAATCGAATGAACAGTCTATACAAGCGCAACCAGGAGCTGCTGGATCTGATCGGGCGGATACAACAATATATCAGCCGAACCAATTCCAAGGCGCTGGGGGATGTAAAAAAGAATGAAGCGTTGATTAAAAAAGATATCCGCAAGTACATCGAAGATCATCGGGTTTTAATCGATGGATACACCAGCATTGAGCTGCTTAACCGGATTTTTTCAGAGATGGGTGAATATGGGATCTTAACAGCTTACCTGGAAAATGAGAACAAGGAGCTGGAGGAAATAAATATCAATAGTTATGATAGCGTGGTGCTCCATTATAAAAATGGGGATGTGGTTCGTGCCCCGGAAACGTTCCTGTCAGCAGAATCAGCCAAAAACATCATGATCCGATTATTATTTCAGCAATCAGAAAAAACGTTGTCCGCTGCAACACCTGTTGTGACTGGGTACTTAAAAAATAATATTCGAATCACCGCAACCTGCCCGCCACTTATTGATGAGGAGTGCGGTGTTCAGGCTTCGATCCGTTTTGTCAATCCCAGTAAGTTAAGAAGGGATGATTTAATTAGAAAGGAAACCCTCACAGAGGAAATGTTTGATTTTATCAATCTGTGCGCTTCCAGTGGCTTGAGTGGGGTTGTGGCTGGATCGACCAGCTCCGGAAAAACGACAACCTTAGACGGAATTCTCGGAGATGTGGATAAACGCAAACGGATCATTTCCATTGAAGAAAATGTTAGAGAACTGGATTTAGTAACCCGGGATGAAAATGGGATTATCGATAATAACGTGGTTCATTGGAAAACTCACGGGACAATAAACTCGAGGGAGTTATTAAAAACAGCACTAACCTGTGATCCCGATATTATCGTCCCTCAGGAAATGAAAGGGGAAGAAGCTTATGCTGCCCAGGAAGCAGCCCGAACTGGCCATGCGGTTTTGACAACCACCCATGCTAACTCCTGCCGGGCAGCTTATACCCGGATGCTGACGCTTTGTATGCTGGATTCAACTCTGGAAGATAAGGTGCTGTACCGATTGGTATGTGAAGCCTTTACCATTGCGATATTCTGTAAACGGCTGGACGATTATTCCCGAAAGGTGATGGAGATTACCGAATGTATTGTTGATGAACACGGAGATGCAAACTTTCGGACACTGTATGACTATGAGATAGACAGCTCGGAAAAAATTTCAGATACAAAAACAATTATCAAAGGCCATTTTGTCAAGCGCAACAACATGTCAAAAAGCCTGCAACAATGGCTGATTACCAATGGCGTCCCGACTCGTACCCTGGAGCGTTTCATTGATGAGTCGTTGGGTGAGGAAGGTAAGGCGATATGAATGGGATAAGTTTTTTTATCTTTACACTGCTTCTGGTGGGCCTGTGTCTGCTATTTAATGTGTCACCCTTTGAGCTGACCAGCCGACTTATGGATCGGATCGTCAATGATAAGAGCGATATTCAATCGGTGATTAAAAAGACCGTCCGGAAAGACCGTCGAACGCCATTTCAGGGACTGACCACAACCATCCGGGAAGCCCAGATGATCTTAAAAACGACCAATCGGGAAAGTGTCTTTGCGATCCTGGTAATGGCAGCAACGATTCTTTTTATTGTGGGCCTGATTCTCGGATTACTAATGGAAAACATCCTGATATCTGCCGTTCTCGGTGTTGGAATGGCCTTGTTCCCTTTCTGGTACATCAAGCTGGCAGAAATAACCTATCGGAAGGAATTAAATGATGAACTCAACAAAACACTATCGATCATTACCACTTCCTACAGTCGATCACGCAATATTGTCAAAGCGATTGAGGAAAATTTACATCATATGAATCCACCACTGTTACCGGTGTTTGAAGCCTTTGTCTTTGATATCAGTTATATCACGGCGGATATTCCGGGAGCACTTCTGGAAATGAGTGAAAAGATCGATAACCAGATTTATAAGGAGTGGTGCCGGGCGGTGATTGCCTGCCAGGACAATCCCAACCTGATTGAAACGCTGCCGGCGATTGTCCGAAAATTTACGGATATCAAAGAAGCGAATGACGACTTTGGAACAGATATGCATACGCCTTTAAGAATTGTTCTCACCATGGTTTTTATCAATGTGGGTGTGCCGGTTCTTTTTTATTTCATCAACAGGACATGGTACCTGGCGCTTGTGGATTCATGGGGCGGTAAGATCATTCTGGCTCTTGTTTTGTTGGTTATTTTTATATCTCTCAATGCTGCCATAAAAGATATCAAACCCATTGAATACAGCAGGTAGCGAAAGGAGGTTAGATAATGAATAATACGGCCTATTTAATCAGTCTTGCCATGCTCTTTGGTTATGGGTTATTCCAGTTGGTTGGTGGTATTTTTGATGTGCCATCCCATCGTGAGATTAAAACAATCATGGCAGTTGGCAAAAAAAAGAAAGAGCGGGTCAATGTTCTGGATGCCTTTGTCTTTAAGGTATCCCACTTGATAATTCCCTATGTTCGGATCAATCCTTATAAACGTAAAAAAATGGGCAATGCCCTTAAATCCCTGGGATCACTGGATACGCCGGAAATGGTCTATAGCCGGGCTTTTGTCGAGTCGGCTATCTATGCTGGGGTTGGTTTGATTCTGGTGTTTGTTCATCCGATTTTTACCTTGATTCTGCTTTTCTATGCGATACAGCGGTTCTCGACCCAGATTGGAAAGATTGATCAGTTGATGCGGAAACGTCGTGAAAAAATCGAATGGGAATTGCCCCGGTTTGTCAATACCGTGCAACAGGAAATTAAAAAGCGACAGGATTTGCTGGCGATTCTCATTGATTTCCGCAAAAACTCTGACGGAGAACTGGGGGAAGAATTGGAAGTGACCATTGCCGATATGAAAACATCGGATTATGAAAATGCCATTTCACGACTGGATGCCCGGGTGGTCAGCTCGCTTTTATCGGATGTGACCCAGGGCTTAATCGCGGTGTTGCGGGGGGATGATATTGTTTCCTACTTTGAGCAGCTGGGGATTCAGTTGCGGTCTTTTGAAAAGAACCGGCTGAAAAAGGAAATGAACCGGCGACTGGAGAAAATTAAAAAGTACCCCTATATTTTACTTTTTACATTTCTGCTCATGGTTGTCTATGCCGTTGGTTATGACATCATGACCACACTGCCAAGTATTTTTTAGAAAGGAGGGTTCAAGTGAAAGGTAATCAGGTGAAGGTTGACAAAGGTTCAGCCATATTGGAATTTTCGATATTCTTCCTGTTGGCGATGTTTGTCTTAACCCTTATATTGGGAGTTTTACCGGTATGGACTCAATATCAGAAGCTGAACTATATCGCCCATGGAGTCTTACGGGATGCTGAGCTGGTGGGAAATACCGGGAATACAGTAATGGATACTTATGAAGATTTGCAGGCAGAAACGGGATTAAAAACAAAAGATATCAGTTTTAACGGAACAAAGTATATCGGGGGATCGAAAAATGTCCAGATTAACGATCCCATCCAGGTAACAGTGAAGTCAGATTTTGTCTGGTTCAGCAGTTTTATCGGGGGTGGTTTCACCATTGAACTGGTGGCCCCTGCCAGTGGACGTAGCGGAGTGTACTATAAATGATGGGATTGGCGAAGCTATTTAAGAAAAAAGATGCTGGGATGTCTGTTCCCATGGTTGCGGCACTACTGCTTATTTTACTGATGCTATTCTGTGCGATGTACGAGTATCTAAGGGTTGTATCCATCGTTATGCAGCTGGATCAGGCGGTGGAGCAGTCGGTTCAGGGCGTGGCGATGGAAAACTGGGACGAGGTCTATCAGGGTGTCCGGGAAGGTTATGCCGGGACATACACCAAGGCCGAGTTGACGGATGACTGGGAAGAAGTGATGAACCGGGAACAGATCCTTGCTCAAATGAAAAAAATGATCGACTTTAAAGTGGAGGGCAATACCTGGGTCAAGGAGGATGATGCTGGCAATGTGTTGTTTTCCTTAAAGCCAAAGGATACAACGGTGAAAATCACCAACACCCAGCTGGCAGCAGCGGAAGGGGATGCCCTTACCGTGGAAACCACCAATACCATCACCGTGCCCTGGCGGTTTTTGGGAGCCATGTTTAACGCTCCTCCGATTGTGGTGGAGCGGGTAACGGTATCTGGTTATACACCAAAGTTTTAGCAACGTTTTATGAATAACAAAAATCCAGAAAGGTTGGGAGGGAAATAAATGTGATGAATAATATAACGGAATTAAAGACGATGGTTCAGATAGAAGTAAATGAGGAAACACCTTGTTTACTGGCAAAAACAAAACCGCTGGTTGATATTTTAAATGAGATTCAACCCAATGATTACTGGCATACGGATTATTTTCATGCCCCATTTAACGAAAAAGACATGAAGCCGATCCTGATTAAAGGTCTGCACTACCTGGAAAGATTTCAAAAACACTACATAAAACGCTGTTACGAGGAAAAAATAATAGCCCCTTACTACACACGGGATATGATGGGACGTCAGTTTATGATGGCCTGTAAAGCTCTGATGGCCATTGAAACCGGCCAATATAAAGATGCATACCATCGTTTATGGTATTGCGTTTCGGGACACGGAATCTATCATATGGATTCATGCATCAATTTAAACGAGTATTTAATCTATCGTTCTTTAATCAGTTGTTTTATTCAATCACTGATCAATCATGAAAAGTTGATTAAAAAGGAAAAATCTGAAAAAATAAATGGTCGGAAATGGAAAGATAATCTTGTTTCCTCGGGAAACAAAATGCAAACAGGAAACAGCTAAAAAAGCAGATCGATTAATTTGGCTAAAGCGATTAAAAAAAGAAATTGAGCGAAAGGAAGTAAAAATAAATATGCTTGAATGTGTTATAATGAAGCTTAAAAAGGGGTAATGCAATGTGTGTTATTCTTGATGATCACGGGTCAACGAAGGAATCACTTCAGTTTTTTTCTGATCATATTGACGATTTTAAACCAGTAAAAAAGTTGGTCGTCTTTCGTGATAGCGAAAATTTCATTTTTACTGAATATGCAATGAAGCGATTAAATGTAAATATGGTTCTTGAAAACTGGAGTGGCGACCAGATGCATTTGAAAAATCTAAACTGTGGCTACTATGGTGATGGCCCAGGAGGAACGATTGAAGTAATATCAAAAATGGGAATTACGGACTTGAAAAGTTTTGAATATAACCACTTAGGACATCCAGGTATCGAGATTTTATTCCGGGAGGATGGAACAGTTAAGGATATAATCAATTCACAAAATGCGATTTTTTATTATCATCAGACACGAGAATATAATGAAGTTCGACTGGGTCGGAAATACATACTTGTAAATACGATTTCTCAAAAAATTTATATCCGAAACCCTCAAAAGACATGTGCTAAAGGGCTATTAACTTTGATCGATCACTCTGAATTTGAATCCATGGAATATTGGTTGGGAGATGAAAGTCCGCTTGAAGATCGCTTCAGAGCAAGTGATTATTTTGAAGGAGTAAATCAGTATAATGAGCTAACCTTTGGTGCTGACGAAGTCAATCTAGTGCTGAATGGCAAAAATTATAAGATTTGTTGTCTGGTTATTAAAAGTGAGCTAATCGATTTAATAAATTCTATCTGGCTTTATCTTAACGGAAATAAAATAATCCAGGATCATATCACTTTTAAAAAAAATAATTTTTACGATGTTAAATCAGGAGTCAGCTTTTTCGAAAAAATTGGTTGGAGTATTGGTTCAAAATTATCTAAAAACTGTGTTTACAGAAAAATTTTAAAATGTGATGAGATGAATAGAAGGTGGGGAAATCATGACGGATCAGAAATATAATGGAACTTATCAAGTGATCGAAGAAACAAAGGATCGAAGCCAAAAAGAAAAATACTGGAATATCGGTTTTGGACTGAATAAAATCGATCAGCTAAACCCTTCCGAATATCTGACCAATGAATTACTGCCGGATCATTTCAATGGGAAGCTTTCTTATCAGGAAGTGGAAAATGCCCTGGTCAATCATTATCAGACCTTACCGGAAAATGACCAGGTAAAGGGCGAGCGAGAATGCGACATTGTATCGACACGGATCGCTTCTCTGCTGGATAACGCCGGGTTTGTTCTAAGTCCGGTATCGCTTAAGGGCATTCATCGGTATCTCTTTGAAAAGATTCTGCCAGCGGAATGGGTCGGGACTTTCAGGGAGAAAAATATCTATAAAAAAGAGCCGGTTCTAGGTGGTGAGAGCGTTTCTTATGCCAACTATTTCATGATTGAAGATACCCTGGCCTATGATTTTGAGACAGAAAAAAAGAAAAATTACGTCAACATGGACAATCAACAAAAGATCAGAAGCATAAGCAGCTTTACTTCTTCCATCTGGCAGGTGCATCCCTTCCGGGAAGGAAACACCCGAACGGTGGCGGTATTTATGGTTCAGTATTTAAACGGCTTGGGTTTTCAGGTGAATAATGATCCTTTTGAAGAAAATGCGCTTTATTTCAGAAATGCCCTGGTTCGGGCCAATTATAGCAATCAAGTAAAAAACATCAGTCATACCGATGTCTATCTGGTTAAGTTCTTTGAGAATCTGCTCTTTGATCAGGATCACCCACTGCTCAATCAGGAAATGCAGCTTATTTCTGAAGATGAAAAAGAAAATGACTGGGAGCCGGAAATGTAGTTTTGTTTCCCGAGGAAACAAAATTAGAACAGGAAACAGCTTAGAAATAAAATATTGGGATTAACAGAAGGGAACAATTTACGGATTGTTCTTTTTTTATTGATTAAAAAGAAGGAGTGAAACCATGGAAATGTTATTGATCGGTTTTGGATTAATCACGGTAGTTGAAGGGTATCTCATTGTTAAGCAGCGTAGACTGCTGGATAAAAAGGAGCTGATGATTAACCGGTTGGAAACAGGGATTGAAAAAAGAAAACAGCCTGCTGGATAAATGTTTCCGATGGGAAAGAAATTTGTCGGCAATAAAAATAAATTTAAAAATATTGCAATTAAACCTTGACAGGAAGTTGATTATGGTGTATTCTGATATAATTTTTAGATGATGAAAGAGAGAGGTAAAATGATGAAAACAAATGGTGCAGCTTTAACCACCTGGTTGGCAAAAACAACGTTGAAACAGCGGATCGTTCTTGGTATTGGCGGAGTTCTGATGACTGGCATGATTGGCCTTGGCATTTATACAATTTTACCCAATAATACAGATACCTGGCAGTCCACTGCAAATGAAAAAACAGTGAAGGTACAGGATATCAATACCGAAAAGACAACGGCCGTAACCACCACCCCGGTAGAAAGCAAGGTCGTCGAAGCCCAAACCGTCACCAATGATAACAGCACCGTGGTCGAAAGCAATGTGACCACCGTTAATACCCCGGCAATTGCATCAGAGCCGGTCTACACCAGTGAAGAAACCGGTGGACATTATGAAGCTCCCCAGGACACCTATGTTGAGCCTGCTTATGAAGAACCAGCCTATGAAGCGCCGGCAGCGGAAAGCAGCGGTGGCGGATGGAATGGTGATTTAGGGGCGACACCGATTGATAGCAGTGGTGGCGAGAATGGTGGAACATTTGTCGGTAATTAATTTAATATAAGAAGCAAAAGGACAATTTACGGATTGTTCTTTTTTTATGCAGAAAATAAGGAGGAATGAATGGACGTGCGTATAAAAAGTCGCCTAAAGCCACTCTGGTTGCTGGCGTTGATTGCATTACTGACAGGTTTTTTGTGGGGAATGACACCCATGATCGCCCGGGCTGAAGATAATTCCAGTACCGTTCCCGGAAACCCGACCTATACCGAAGATGCCTTCTACTACAGCGATCAATATATGTGGAAGGTATCCTTATTCGTGGCCAAGTCGGATACGGTCAATAAGGATTCTTCCAACATGAATGAGTTTTACCGGATCGGCAATCAGGCTGTTTACATTTCACCAGTTAACAACTGGAATGGTTGGGCAGCTGGTTCCCGGCCTTCGAATATCTCCGGATTATTCTTTTCCAAGGAAAATAAAGTGGATACCTTGATGGAGCTGCAAAATAAAGGCGGGGATGTCAGTGCTCTGGATCCGGTGCAGCTTGCTTCAGGTGGTGGTGTCTATATCATGACAGATTCTGAGGTGCCATATGTTCCTCAACTAAGTGATGGTGATATTTATGATAATGGTGTTATTTATGGGGATTCAGTTGGAAATATTACAAAGGTAGCCCATTATTTCAGTGATCCTTACAAAATATTTGGCTTATTAAATTATTATGCCGGAAAACAAGGAACGACTAGAGAAGAATTAGTTAAAAATCTGGAGTTTACCATTGATGGCGAAACCCGGACCGGTTGGAACCCTGAAGGGATTTTACCAAATGTAATCAATGACAATCCCACCAATCAGGTGGAATGGCTGATCGTTTATGAGCCGGTGAGTATCGTTTATGTGAAGGATACCGCCCATCCGGGATCCTATTATGGTTATGCCTTATCAGCCACTGATTTTGCAGTTTCTCAGATCAAGCATCAGATGGACTGGCGATACGATGAAACCCGGTGGACAGCCTGGGCCGGACAACAGCCGGATGCCTGGAAGCCCAACGCCAACCGGCAGCACGTCTCCAGGTTGGCCTTTTTATTGATGGGAAACTCAGTCATTACCAATAGCACCTGGTATGGGTTGGCAGCCGGCTCCGGGGTAGACCAGAACGCTGCCATTCCTTTTAATCGCTGGTTCAGCGATCAACAGGTCAAATACGGCGGTTGGGGCATGGCTCGGGCACTTAAGCCAGCTGAATACAATAAGCCCCGGGATAACGATTTTCGGCCCAATACGGATGTTATTTTAAGTACGCCGGTTTACTCCAATATCAATGCCACCCCCGGGAGTGAGCTGACGGTGACGTACAAGATCAACGGGGAAGTGATCGGTACCGATTCACTGGTGGCTCCGATGAAAACCGAGTCCTACAGTTATTTAAAATGGCATACCCCGGACGTTAGTACAGTAACCAGTTATGATCTGGAAATGTCGATTTCACCTTATCCGGAGGGTACCATCAATTGTGGTGGGAATGAGTACACCCATCGGACGCTGACGATCCGGCCACTGGAGGAAAGCACCCCACCGGATCCGAAGGTGGGAGATACGATGCCAACCGATCTGCCGGCCAACCTGGTACCGCCAACCAGTGTACCCGGGGAAGATACGGCTGATGAAACGGTGGCGCCGGTGATCAAATCGGTCAAGGCCGTCACAGAAGCACCTTACTATAAGAATGAAACGGTCAAAATTGAAGTGGTGACCAATCGAGCCACCAAGAATCTGACCTTTACCAATACGGATAGTGGCGTCGGGAAACAATTTGGATCCGATTCCCTGGGTGACGGGATGCTGATCAGTCGGTCGGTGAATGAGCTTTCAAATGAAATCGTCTGGACGATTGAGTTTGTTCCGGCCAATCTGGGAACCAATCATTATGCGTTTAAATCCATCAATGCTGCTGCCGGCGAAAGCGAAGTGTATGCATTTGATGTGGAGGTCGTGGTGGATCCGGATCTCCCGGTTATCTATGATGTACTGATCAATCCGGTACAGGCTGTATATACCTTATACGAGGAAGTGGTTAAAACACCACTAACCTATGAGGTTTACTTTAATACCAACGGCGGGAATGAAATGGGTGCCCAGAGCGCCGAATATAACACCCTGCTGACGGAGCCGGGCCAACCGACCCGGGAAGGATATTCGTTTATAGGATGGTTTAAAGATCCTGGTTTTGCTTACCCCTGGAATTTTGAATCGGATCGGATTATGGGGGTCACCACACTCTATGCGAAGTGGGAAATAAACACCTATTTAGTCCATTTTGATCCCCAGGGAGGTTCAGATGCCTTCAGCCCGATTACGGCGGAATATGGGGCAAATATCGAGGAACCAGCACCTATTCCAACTCGCAGCAACTATACGTTTCTGGGTTGGTATAAGGATATCGGATGCAATACGCCGTGGAACTTTACCGAAGACACCATCACCGGCGATACGACCCTTTATGGGAAGTGGGATGCTACGGCCTTAACAGTTACATTTGATTCCCAGGGCGGAAGTGTGGTTGGTTCAATCAGTGCTGATTACAATATGATGATCACCAGCCCAAGCGACCCATTCAAGCCGGGCTTCACTTTTAAAGGCTGGTATCAGGACGCAGCGTGTAACACCGTTTGGACATTTGCCAGTGATCGGGTGCAGTCTGATTTAACGCTGTTTGCCAAGTGGGATGTTAATCTGTATACGGTGAGCTTTGATTCCCTGGGCGGGAGTGACGTGCCGGCACAGACAGCACAGAATGAGTCGGTCACACCAAAGCCAGTTGATCCGATCCGAAGCGGATATTCCTTCGGTGGTTGGTTTAAGGAAGATGCCTGCATAAATCCCTGGGATTTTGGGGTTGATACAGTCACCCGGGATACGACCCTATTTGCCTTATGGACAGCGGATGAAGCAGCGATTGAATTTGTCACCAATAACGGTACCGACGTACCCAAAATGGTTGGTGCCACGGATCGGGAAATTCTCGATACCAGTATGCCGATCACTGTCCGGGACGGATATACCTTTAATGGCTGGTTTGCCAGTGCTGATTTCAGTGGGGATGTTGTTACTGCACTCCCTGATAAGTATCCCATGGGTACGACGATTTATTACGCCAAGTGGACAGCAGACCCGGCTTTTATTGAGTTTGTGACCAATGGCGGTAGTGATGTTGCGACAATGACCGGTGTTACGGATCAGGCGATAGCACCGACAACCATGCCGGCAACGAGCCGAGTCGGGTATACGTTCTCCGGGTGGTTTGCGGAAGCTGACTTTAGTGGGACAGAAGTAACGGCCTTAACGGGGAAATATCCAATTGGGACGACGACTTATCACGCCAAATGGACGCCGAATCCGGCAGCGATAGAGTTTATCGTCAACGGTGGCAGCGCCGTTACTAACATGACTGGTGTAACGGATCAGGTCATTGCAGATACGACGATGCCGACAACAACCCGTGCCGGCTATACCTTTTCTGGTTGGTATCAGGAACCCGATTTCAGTGGGACAAAAGTGACTGCCTTACCAGGGCAATATCCGATTGGCATGACGACTTATTACGCCAAATGGACGCCCGATCCGGCCCATATTGAGTTTAATGTCAATGGTGGTAGTGATGTAACCACGATGACTGGGGTCACTGATCAGGTAATAGCACCGACGACAATGCCGACAACGAGCCGTGCCGGTTATATTTTTTCCGGTTGGTATCGGGAATCTGATTTTAGTGGAACGGAAGTAACGGCCTTACCAGGGCAATATCCAATTGGCACCACAACCTATTATGCCAAATGGACACCGAATCCAGCATCGATAGAGTTTGTTGTGAATGGTGGAAGTCCAGCCAGTACGATAAACGGTGTAACGGATCAGGCTATTGCAGATACGACGATGCCAACGACATCAAAAACCGGGTATACTTTTGAGAATTGGTATGAAAATGCCGATTTCAGCGGAGATCCGGTTACCGTATTACCGAGTGCATTTCCCGTGGGTACTAAAACCTACTATGCCAAATGGACTCCGATAAAATATGCAGTAAGCTTTGATTCTCAAAGTGGCAGCGCAGTGGATTCCCAGATGGTCGATTATGACACCCTGGCAGTATCACCAGCATCACCGACGCAAGCTGGATATACATTTATGGGTTGGTTCCAGGAGAGTAGCTGTACAACACCATGGAATTTCGCAACCGATAAGATCACACAGGATGTTACTTTATATGCTGGTTGGAAGCTGGGAATTCCGGATGCAAGTGTTCCGCTGGAATATTGGAGCTGGGAGCAGATTGATCAGGTGGCTGAATTGGGTCTGGGAGAGTCTTACTTTGATGTGGGAGAAGAAAAAAACATCACACTCAGCACCGGCGAAATCCTGACGCTTCAGATTTATGGGTTTAACCATGATCAACTGGCTGATGGAACGGGTAACAAGACGAATATTACGTTTGGTTTGAAGAATTTGATGGATTCTAAACGGGATATGATCAAAGCACAGTCACCAAAATCATGGCCAAATACGAATACCTACACGTGGTTAAGTGCTTCTTTAAAAAATCAATTACCAGAAAGTCTTTTAGTCATATTAAAAACGGTGAATAAGCTATCGCATTATCGAAATAGTGGAGTGACATATGAGATAGTGACACCTGATACTTTGTTTTTATTTTCAGAATCAGAATTGACAGGAAAAAGTGACAAATCTTTTGGACCGTATATTGAAGGTGAAGGCAAACAGTATCAAATTTTTAACGGAGTGACTGATTATAGAAAATTTATTGATGAAAATTGGTCTAAGACATCAAATGCTGGGTATGGCGATAATTGGTATCTAAGATCGATAGGGTCTAATTATCAAACATTTAACTTTGTTGCTGGGATGAGCGGTAACGTTTCTGATAATTATCCAATAGGTGATTCATTATTAGCTGGTATCAACTTCGGCTTTGCCATCGGCAACGCCCCCACCAATACTTATACCGTCACCTACAATAGCAACGGAGGTAGTGCCGTATCTAACGGCACCGGAACGCTTAACCAGCTCATCACAGCCCCAACCGCCCCGACTAAAACAAATATGACCTTCGGTGGCTGGTATAAAGATGCTGGATTGACCGAAAAATGGGATTTTGAGACAGATAAGATCACTGGTGCCACAACCTTGTATGCGAAGTGGCAGGCAGCAATTACCTTTGACAGCCAGGGCGGGTCGGTGGTTGCACCAGTTGTTACGGACACCTATAAGACTTTCTCAGCTCCGGCATCACCTTCCAAAGATGGTTGGGTGTTCAAAGGCTGGTTTAAAGAAGCTGGTTGCCTTTCTGCCTGGAACTTTGCTGTAGATCAGCCAACGGAAAATCGAACATTATATGCGAAGTGGGAAGCAGGATTGCCGGATGCATCGGTTCCGCTAGAGAATTGGTCATGGGATCAGATAAACCAGGTGGCGGTGTTGGGGAAGGCGCAGGATTATTTTGAGGTCGGTGAAACTAAGAATATCGTGGTGAATGGGGAGACCTTGACATTACAGATATATGGTTTTAACCATGATACGCTGGCAGATGGGACGGGTAATAAGACGAATATCACGTTTGGGTTGAAGAACTTAACCAGTACACAACGGTATATGAATCCAAACACAGTAATGAATGATTATGGCTGGAATGGATGTGATTTACGTGGATGGTTAAATGGTTGTTATACTTTGCTATCAACAGGATCATATTCATCAGAAAGCAATTCATTATTTAGTCAATTACCTATTGAGTTAAAAAGCAAGATTCAGTACGTGAAAAAAGACACTTCTGGTGGTTACAATAATCAAACAATTGTCGCTTCAACAGATAGGCTTTTTTTGTTTAGTGAAATAGAAGTATTTGGCAATAACAATAATTCTATAATGGGAGAAGGTCAAAAGTATAAAATATTTGATAACGCTTCTAATCGAAATAAAGGATGGTGGTATTTAAGATCTGCTTATGCAACGAGTAATACAAGTTTTTGTGGTTTAGATGGCAGCGGTAATCCTTATTGGTATTTCATGTACAACCAAAAGATGAATATTAACTTTGGCTTCGCCATCGGCAACGCCTCCACCAACACTTACACCGTCAATTTCGATTCACAAGGCGGTTCAGCAGTTGCCTCAACGACAGCAACTCTCAACACAACAATCACCGCACCAACAGCACCAACCAAAGCGAATGCGATTTTTGATGGGTGGTATAAGGATGCTGGTTGTACACTGAGCTGGAATTTTGCCAGTGATAAGGTAACCGGGGCTACAACGCTTTATGCGAAGTGGAAAACATTGCCGGCAGCTGGGCAACCGTTGAGTTCCTATACATGGGAACAAATTGGGATGATTGCAGATGAAGGTCTTGGGGATGTTTACTGGGATGTTGGTGATACGAAAGATTTAACGATTACTGGTACCAATGAAGTAATTACAATGCAGATTTATGGATTTGACCATGACGATTTGAGTGATGGCAATGGGAAGGCCAATATTACTTTTGGTATGAAAAATGTAATGCGTTGGAGTAATGCCTATAATACATATTTGTATCCAAATAATAATGGTGGTTGGAAGAATTGTACTATCAGAGCTAGATTAAATGGTATCGCAACCTTATATCAAGAAATTGATTACGCAGGTACATATTATAATCAATCAATATTCTACAATTTGCCTACAGCTGTTAAATCCAATATCAAGGAAGTTAAAAAATATTCTTCAAATGGAACGGGAAGTTTGTATACAACCAATGACAAATTGTTCTTATTTAGCGAAAAAGAGGTAACAGGTGGAAATACTGGCAGTTTAAATGGTGAAGGTGAACGATACGAGATATTCACAAACACGAGTTCAATGATTAAAGCAAATCCGGAAGTAAGTATTGGAAATTGCTTTTGGTTATTGAGATCACCTACTGAGAATTATTCAAATCATCTTGGTGTTATAACACCTTATGGTAGTTATTCATCGATGAGCAGTGGAGATGCTTATACATCTTTTGGTTTTTGTATGGGAAAAGCTAGAGATATTCCATTGGCCGGTACGGCATTAAAAGACTGTTCATGGCAACAGATTGCAAATGTTGCAAATGCCGGAAAAGGAGACGAATACTGGAATATTGGTGATACTAAAAACATTACGCTTTCAACCAATGAGATTTTGACCATGCAGATTTATGATTTTGATCACGACAATAAAAGTGATGGAAGCGGAAAGGCTGGAATAACGTTTGGAACGAAGAATTTGATGGGAACTCAGCAGAAAATGCGAACTGCTAATTCTAATACCGGTGGCTGGACAAATACGAATTTGAGAACATTGTTGAATGATACTGTGCTAACTAGTATGCCTGCTGATTTAAAAGAAGTAATAAAAACTGTAAATAAATTGACAACGCAAGGTGGAACAATATCAACAGCTGTTGCTACGGCTGACAAATTATTTTTGTTATCAGAGGTTGAAACCGGCTTGAATGTGCAGTCTTATAGCGGAGAAGGTACAAAATATTCGATATTTTCTGATGATTTATCCCGGTCAAAATCATTAAGTAATGGGTCAGGGCTAGAATCTGTTTACTGGTTGAGATCGCCTAAATCAAACCAGACCGCAAACTATTGTGTGATAGCAGAAGACGGCTATAGCGCTAGTCACTTACCAACATATGAGCATGGTGTGTGTTTTGCATTTTGTGTTTAGAATCTATTAATCCAGGAGGGATAAATGAATAATCGTTTAGTTGAATAGAGGGGAACGAACCATCTCAAAATTGTGATACCACGGGTTGATGGCGCTCAAAGATCGTAATCATTACGGTATAACGGCTGTTGCAAACATTGGGGTATTTTTCCAAGCAAATGGAGCTGATTTTATTTAGCAATCGCTTTTGGCTTCAAAATCTAGATAATAAAATCCAAACATTTTATGGAGTGATCAAAAAGGAATTATTGTGATCACTCCACTTTAATTTCAGAAAGGAGATATACATGAATAGTAAACGTACTATCCTTCTTGTTTCCATGGCTATCTTACTCAGCATGCCGATTTTCTCCGCAGATGTCCATGCTGAAGGTGCCAAGGCGTTTATCGGCACAGCTGGTACATCAGGAGATAATATCACCATTACGATCAGCTCCAATAAGGATGTGGATCAGATCCTGATTAACTCTGGGACGGGTGAGTTTCTTTTAACCCCACAAACCGAGTACAGTGATGAGCAGTTAAAAGGAAATAACCAGGTAATGGATTTAAATGGTGATCTTCAAGTTAATAGTGAAGATTACGACATCTTAAAGGCCCATGTTGATGGTGGCTGCAAGGATTACACCGCCAGGGAGCGGTGTCCCCATTGCGGAGCAACGGACGTGAATGATGATGGCGTCATCGATCATAAAGACCTTGAAATGCTGCAAAGCCATCTTGATGGAAACTGCCAGCTGGCGGACTGTTATTTTCATGGTACCCGGATTAATCGTAAAAATGATCCGAATGATCCAACTCGGTATATTTGGTCATTTTCCTATACCCCGACAATACGGGGAACCGATCACATGAGCTTTAAGCCACAGTCAATAACATCAACCGGCTTACGCACCGGCGAGCAAAAAGACTTGTCGGTCAAGGCCGAAGAATTTAAAAACCCGGAGATCATTCGTGCCAGCGTCTTTCCCAATCAGAATAAATACCTGATTAATACACCGGTTAAGGTCTATGCGGTTACACCGCTTGAAACGGATCAGGTCATCTTTAAAACCAACAGTGCCACCTTTATAGTCAATACTCCGGAATCCATTGATTATATAAAAGCTGAAAAAACCTGGAGTAAAACCTATAATCCGGGAACTGCCGGCAATGAAAATATTAAAATTACCGGTCAGGGACAACAGGCAGGAGGTACCTATCTGGATAGTGCGGTGTCGGTTGACTTTACCAAGCGGATCGTCGATCCCCAGGTATTGAGTACATCCAACAGTGTCCAAACCCACTCCTATTCATGGACAACCTCCAGTACCGATGCCGATGGGAAGGTGACAACCACCACCCATACCTACTACTGGTATACCATAACGGTTATGGCCACAGCCAACGCCGATACCGAGTATGTGGTATTTAACACCCCGGGAGGAGCGGTTACTGACAACAGTTATTCAGCTTCCGGCAGCAATCGGATTTTTTCAACCTCCTGGGACAGCACCAACAGCGGAGAGAGTGCATCGGCATCGGCCTATTGCTATATCAGTGAAAAACCGGTGATTAAAAACAAGTATCAGGTCAATTTTGATCCGCAAAGCGGTAGCCAGATAACCCCGATTACCACTGAGTATGATACCTTGATCACCAGGCCGGCGGATCCGGTTCGTTACGGCTATTCGTTTTCCGGATGGTACAAGGAAGCCCGATGTATCAATGCCTTTGATTTCAATCGTGACAAGATCCGGGGAACAACCACTCTTTTTGCCAAGTGGACAATCAATGATTACCAAGTCGTCTTTGACTCCCAGGGAGGCAGCGCATGTGCTTCGGTAATGACGAAATATGAGTCAACCATCAACCCACCAACTCAGCCGGCCCGAAACAATTTCGTGTTTGGAGGATGGTTCCGGGATACGAGTTTTACCAATCCCTGGAATTTTACAACCGACAAAGTTCAGGGGGACACAACACTTTATGCCAAATGGATCCCGGTCGTTTATAAAGTCACCTTTAATACCAAAGGCGGAAATGAAATCCCGGCAATCGGGGTAAATTATGACAGCACCTTGCCGGCAATTAGCCAACCGGTGCTCACCGGCTATTCATTTTCCGGTTGGTTTAAGGACAGCGGGTGTACCCAGGCATGGAACCTCGCCGGTGATCAGGTTACCGGGCCAGTGACGCTTTACGCAAAATGGTCAATCAATCAGTATCAGATCAACTTTGATTCCATGGGGGGCAGCTCAGTGGATCCGATTGTAACGAATTATAAAACCCTGATAACACCGCCCGATCCGCCAAGTCGTGACGGATTTACCTTTGTGGGCTGGTACAAGGATTTCGGGTGTACCAATCCCTGGCGGTTTGATGCCTATCCGGTATATGAAGATACGAAGCTGTATGCCAAATGGAAAGCGGATTGATTTCTTTTTCAATCACCAAGGAGGATAAAATGAATACAATGAAGCGGTTAAGCAGGGTTTTTGCCCTGCTTTATTTATTGGGATGGTTTATATTGCCAACCCCGGTTTTTGCTCACGATACCATAACAACCAATCAGATCACGGCGATTCAGGACTCGGAAAAGACCTTTACCATCACGGTTGGCCAGCTGAATGCAGCCAACGGTATTGCCGGTCTGACCTGTAAGGTCTGGAGTGCAGCCGGAAGCCAGGATGATGTGAAGACCGAAGCAATGATACAAAATGGCGATGGTTCTTATACCTATACTGTCGACATGGAAAAGGATCATAGTATTGAGGATGTGGCCAAGGTTAAGCATTATGACAAGGGCATGTATTACATTGAAATTTATGGAGTGGATAACGGCGGAGTGACCGGACTGGTGGATTCCACCTATCTTGTGATCCGATCCGATGCCAATGAATGGAAGCGCCACAGCTATGATGGCTCAAACTTTCATGTAGATACCTATCGTGCGATCCTGACAGTAACGCCAGAGATTAAAAACGGAACCCAGGAAGCCAATAGCGGGGCCAGTTTTAAATCCGGTTATGGTTATGCCCTGAATTTAAGCACAACCGTTGCCAGTAACGCCGATGTGAAAGCGGATCAGTGGTTAGCCGGGGCACAGAATGCCAGTACGGTTTTTCCGGAGTTTAATTTTAAAACCGGGGTCACGACTAACGGCAGCTTTAATCAGTTTAATCGCCTGTCCGACTGCATGGGGATTACAAATAACAGCAATCTGTCAAACTCGATGCTGGAATTAAAAACAAATCCGTTCTCGGCCAGCAGTGCCCGGGTGCATTTTACCCCGCTCTGGTTTCCGGATAATACGGAATACACGGTTTATTCAGAGATATTCGATGCCTGGACGCCGGGGGGGATGCTGGGGACTGCAACCACCAACAGCGTCAACATCAACGGAACCGTTTATGACGATTGGCAGGTTAATAATAAAAAATAAGGGGGTGCCGGTGAGAAGCAAAGAAAATGTACTCCTGTCCATAAAACCGGAGTATGCAAATGAGATTATGGACGGAAATAAGCACTATGAATACCGCAAACGGATTTTTAGAAAACCGGTCAATACCATTGTCATGTACGTGACCAGGCCGGTGGGCCTCATTACGGGGGAGTTTACCATTAAACGGATTATGGTTGATACACCGGAAAATATATGGTTGAAAACAGAAGCTTATGCAGGGATTAAAAAGAAGGATTTCGATGCCTATTTTAAGGGTCATGACAAAGCTTATGCCATTGAAATGGCGGATGTGATGGCGTATCATACCCCGATTAATCCATTTAAGGTATGGAACCATTTTGTACCACCGCAGTCATTTCGGTACATCTAAAAAAAGGGAATGTGATAAAAAAATAATTTATGGAGGGTGAGGATGAAGATAGGAACAGCAAACGACGGAAGTAAGGGGATATGTCATAGAAACCAGGTTTTTAAAGTAGGGCAAACAGTAAAAACAACCGGAACGGGACTCGATGGTGATAAATTTGATAAACACAAAAAGGTGTCAAAGCCGGGAATTGTTCTGGGCTGTTATGATTTCTTTGTCCTGGTGCAATTGCAGCATTCTAAAAAGTGTTTCTTTTATAATGAGCTGGAGGTCATTTCGATAAATGAATACCAGGATATGAGCATGAAGAAATTAAAAAATCCAATCAAGGGGCTGCACCATGGGGCGCATTAATGAAGAATATCATCGCTTTGTCGCACTGCCTTTTGTGAATGAGACATTAAAAATGGAAGTGTGTGATAAAGATCGGTGGTTATTCTATCTGGATCGAGATAATCAGAGTGTACCTTATGTAGTGATTGAAAAAGAAAAGAAAGATGATCGGGTTATTCGAACGACTCGGGATTTGATGGACGTGGAAGCGCATTTATTTTCAAACGAAAAGAATGCGCTTATTTTTATGAATAATTTTAAAGGAGAATAAAAATGGCGAATGGACAAAATCAAAGTTTGAGTGTTGGTATGGATCAGATTTTACAGCTGGGTGAGGTAACGGCCCGGATACTCTATGCCATTGTGGAATCAGAAAAAGCAAAAATGATAAAGCAGGCAGCCGGGGTGGGGCAAACAGCTGAAAAGCCTGCTGTGGGTGAAAATGGGGACGATACGAGTGCAGTCAAGTCTGAAAACCAGGTGGTTGCTGAAAATAGCAACCTTATTGATACTGATCTTCTTAACAAGCTGGATAGCGCATTTAATGAGTTTCTGCTGGTCAGCCGGCAAGTGATTAATCAAACCCTGGAACCGGTGATTGATTTAAAAAATATGGAGCAGCTGATTGACCCCAATCCGATCACCCGGGAGGAAAAAAAGTTGGCCAAAGAGATCAATGCGCTGGATCAGGCCGTGGAGCGCACCAGTAAAAGTCTGGAGCAGTTTTCCAAAGCTGCTAAGGATAGTCGGATTCCCCGGCGCACGGTGATCCGTTCCCTGGGTGAGAAGATGATCCAGCTGGATGATAAACGTATTGCAGTGGCCCAGGGGATCGAAAACTATTTTTCCAACATGACCAACCGGGCACGGATTGGTTTTGCCACCTGGATGGTCAATCAGTTTGATGGGATCAACAGCCGGTTTGAACAGATCAAAAATGTGGCCAATCAACAGATTGATGAGATTAATCGGGCCGAGAAAAATAACCCGGTTCGGGAAGCAGCAAGCGAGACCGTGGCAAATAGTCAAACGAATACCCTATCAATGGACTCCAATTCGCCGGAAATCGATAAAATCAGAGATTTGCTGCTTACCATGGAAAACACCATGTCGGATCTGATGCGGGCCATTCATGCGATTAATCAATCGCCCTCAGAAACCCGAACGGTCAGCAATGATGCCAATCCCATCATCACCAGCGAAGCAGCCAAGACCCAGGAAAATGATGAAGTAATAAAGGGGGATCAGGTATTGACTGATGCTTCGGTAACGGATCGGATCTATCATGTTGATGAGTATGGACTGATGCTTTTGGATCTTCACGACGGGTTCGATGCCGATCCCCAAAAACTGGCGGATTTCATCCAGTTTTCGACCCGGTTTCAGCAATATACCACCAAAAATCAGCAATTGATCTTTGCTCAGAATGCCAATGCCATTCAGGTAGCCAACATTCAGGATTTATTGGAAAAGGGGATACAGGTTAAGGAAGGTGTAGATCCGATAAAAGTCTTTGTTCCCAATGATGCAAAAGAAGGCCCACGGTTTGTGATGGGGTCGATTTATGATATTACTCAAACCGATTGGCCGGAAAACGACTATCCGATGATAAAAATCGGTGAGGACATGGTCGAAAATCAAAGTTTAACGGCTGGGATACTGGAATATTGCCAGGCGACGATTAAACCCAATTATGATGGTTTGGAAGGTCAACTTGAAGCCCAGGGGGTGGCTCTGATGCTGTTGGCCCACAATAACCTCAAAGCACCCGGAGAATTAAACGAAAAACTCAAAAAAACCTATCAGGCGTATCGGGAAACACTTCAAGGCTCCCCAAGCGATCAGCAGAAACGACTGGATGCGACCTTTAAATCCATGAATAAAACATTTCAGGATCATGTGGCGGAGTTGGATCAGTATTTAAGTCATCAACCGGTAACACCGGAAGAAAGCAGCCTGAAACGGGAACTGGAGGAATGGCAGGAAGAAACCTGGGAGCCGGAAATGTAATCCTGTTTCCCGAGGAAACAAAAAAATTAAGTAACGCCTGTTTCCCGAGGAAACAAAAATAGCAAAACGAATCCTGTTTCCCCGGGAAACAAAAATAGAAAGGATATGAAGACGAAATGGATAAAATCATCCCCCTTATTATTTGTTGTGCGGGTATTATCGCACTGATTGTGATGAACATCTGGAATAAAAAAAATAAGACGGTTCAGTTCAAAGGAAAGAAGAAGGAGCCGGAGCATAACAGCGTTCACGATTTTATTAACGTGAAAGACATTAAAGGAAATTTTCTTTATACCAAAGATAATAAAATCTGTGCCTATTACCGGGTGGATGCCATCTCTCTGGATTTACTGTCACAGAGTGAAAAACGCTCATTATGTAAGCAGCTGTGTGTGCAGATGGCGCCGGAATCATCCTGGCGCTTTCTTTCCGTGGAAAGGCCGGTTGATATTTTTCCGCTGGTGGAAGAATACTCCCGGATCTGGACTCAAACCACCGAGCCGGTGGTCAAGGATATTTTAGGTAAGGAAATGCTGGAGATGCATCACTTTGCCGAATCCGGCGAAATCGTTCAGCGTCAGTTCTATTTCATCATCTGGGAAGAATACGAAGATGGTATTGAACGGGATTTCCTCAAGCGGATCACCGATATTGAAAGCCGGCTGGCCAGTGGAACAATCACCGGTGAGATTTTAAAGCAGCAGGAAATTGTTAGACTGTGTAATCTGATTAATAACCCGGCCTATTGTCATCTGGAAGATATGGAATACGGAACTCAGATTACAACGATTATGGATTTATATAAAAACAGTCATGAAAGTCAATTCGTGGCAGCAGATCAAATGCAGGAGGTCGCATATGCGTAAGCACGAGAAACCAAAAGAAAGTCGGAAAGCACGGATTAAAGCCGAAAAACCGGTGAAGGACAAAGCGCCTAAAAAAGAACGGCGGTCACTTTTTGGGAATAGTGAGGAAAGTCAACCGGAACAGCCCAAGCGGGGATCTAAATTTGGGCGATCAAAAAAAGCAGCAATTACTGAAAATAAATCCCTGATGAATATTATTTCGCCCATCAACATGGAAATCAAGCCCAATGAATTGTGGATTGGCGAATACCTGGCCCGGGTGTATGGCGTGATCCAATATCCGGCGCACCGGGATTATGGGTGGTTGGGGAAACTGTCCAATATCCCCGGAACAGTCTTCTCCATTGAGTTTGATAAAATTGAGAATGCCGATTTTATTAATAATCTTAACAAGTCCGTTAATCAGCATCGGGAAAAAGCCCAGGAAGCCAATGGAAAAGATGCCCTGGCCGAGATGAATGCAATCAAGCGAGAGGAAGACTCAATCAAAATGCTCAAAAACATTGAGTTTGAACAGGAAGTGGTTGGCAGTGTGGGGATATCGGTTATGCCCATGGCCAATGACCGGGAAGTATTCAATAAGATGTGCCGAAAAGTGCAAAGCACCTTTTTAATGGAAAAAACAAAGATTCGATCCTTTCCTTATTTGCAGAAAGAAGGCTTTCGCAATCTTTTTCCAGCCTGCACCCAGGAAAAGAACGTCCAGCAGATCATTAAAACGGTCATGCCTATTTCATCCGTTCTGGGGGGCTTCCCTTTTGCCAGTTGTGGCTACAACGATCAGGAAGGGTTTCTGTATGGCAGGGACTCCACTGGAGGTCGAGTTTGTCTGAATCTCTGGAAGCGTGGTAAAGATCGCACCAACTCCAGTGTGGTGGTGCTGGGTGATGTGGGATCCGGAAAATCAACGGTTATCAAAAACATTGCTCTGATGGAGTACGCCCTGGGAACCCGGATCATTTTTATCGATCCCGAGCGGGAATACCAGGACTTATGCCGAAACCTGGGTGGTGATTGGATCAACGCCGGCGGGGATGGTAAGCACCTGATCAATCCCCTTCAAATTTTACCGTTGGAAGAAGATTTATATCTTGAGAAGGACGATGAAACAGGGAAAGATACCCAAAAAGAAAAGGATGCTCGTAAGTTTGGAGCCATGGCCCTTCACTTAAAAACGCTGGACGTCTTTTTTTCGTTGTATTTCAAAGATCTGACTGATATTACCCGAGCATTACTGAAGGACGCAGTCATTACCCTTTATAATCGCTTCAATATCTTTTGGGATACGGATGTGACCACCATGAAAAACTCCGATTTTCCGACCTTCAGGGATCTGTATGATTTATTGATTGAATTGGAAGAAGGCGAACAGGAACGGGGTATTAGCGAAAAAGCGTATACGGATTATCGGGATCTGGCCATTATCTTTAAGGATCTGGCCATTGGTGGGGATTCCTTCCTGTGGTCGGGTTACACATCCCTAAAATCGGATGCCCGGTGTGTGTGTCTGGATACCTTTGATCTAAACAACTCATCGGACACCATCAAGTCCACCCAGTATTTCAACCTGTTATCCTGGGCCTGGCAGGAAATGAGTCGGGATCGTCATGAGCGGATTCTTTTGGTTTGTGATGAATCCTATCTGATGATTGATGAACGGGTGCCGCAATCGCTGATATTTCTCAGAAATGCCATGAAGCGCTGCCGAAAATATGAGGCTGGCATTATGATTATTTCTCATGCGGTTGAGGATTTCTTAAACCCCAGCATTAAAATGTATGGCCAGGCGCTGCTGGATCAGCCCTGTTACAAGATTATGCTGGGAACCACCGGACAGAACCTTCAGGACTTGAAAAAACTCTATTTTTTAACCGAAGCCGAGCAGGAAGTCTTAACTGCCAAGCTCAGAGGAAAGGGACTCTTTATCATCGGTCGGGATCGGATCAGTATGTCCTTTGATGTGGCCGATTACAAATTTAAGTATTTTGGGGATCGGGGTGGTCGGTAGTCATGGCGATTCCAGTCATTGCCAAAGCAGCGACCGCAGTTGCATCGGACAAGAAATTAAGAAACATCGTCCTGGGAATACTGGCCGGGTTATTGGGGATGATCTTAGGACTGGTTTTAACCCTAGTATACATTCTGTCTACCCCCATCACCATGCTGACCAGTATCATTACCAATCCGGATATCCTGGCAGTTGTGCTGCAATTAAAAACCGAGTATCAATATTTATTACCGGGAAAAGCCAATGGCAATGGCCAGTTTGCCTGGCCACTGGATGCCGAATACAAACTGGATCGATCTGATGAAACAAACCTGTTCGGTGAACGGGTACATCCGATTTATGGTGATGTGCGGATGCATACCGGGATTGATATTCAAGCACCCGATGGCTCGAATTGCTATGCCATTGGTGACGGAACCGTTGTTTATGCCGGGATGAACGGCGGTTGGGGGAATACCATTATTTTAAATGTCGGAAAGGCCAAAGACGGGAAGGAAATCACCGCTTTCTACTGTCACTTAACGTCCGGATCCTGGTCAATTAATGCCGGCGATATGGTCAAACGGGGACAACAGATTGCCCTGACTGGTGCAACTGGCAGCACCCAGGGGGGACACATCCATTTTGAAATAAAAGCCGACGGTGAATATGTGGATCCGATGCTTTACATTTCCGATAGTGACGCTGCACTGTCTGGTGAAATTGATTTAAGCAAAGCAGAAATGGTAAATGCTCAGATCACGGCCTATTGTGATTATGGAACCACATCTTCCGGGACGACCACTACCGCCAACCGGACAGTTGCCGGTTATCCCAGTCTGGAATCAGGTACCCGGATTTATATTCCTGTCCGGGCCGATCAGCCAAACGGCGGGGTCTATGTGGTCGAAGATCGTGGGGGTGCTGTGGATGAAGAACGGAAGGTTATCGATATGTGGTTGCCGACCGAAGCGGAATGTCTCTCATGGGGTCGGCAATATGTGCCGATTTATGTTATACAGGAAGATAGTGCCACTAAAAAGCAAAGGATTGTTGATTTAGGGGGCTATGATTTCAGATAAGTAATTTTAAGAATAGAAAGAGGTAAAAGAATGAAAAAAGTGGAAACCAACAAGACCAAGGAAGCGAAAAGCTTCAGAGATGATATTCTCAAGTTTATGCAGACCCTCAATGGTGTAGATGATGAAAACTTAACCCCGGAAGAAGCCGAAATTCTCCGGGAATCCGTTGAGGAATTTGCATCGCAGTTCATTTATTTCCGAGAGTCCTATACCCAGAAAAATTCCCATATCCGGCACATTTCGGTGCTGATGGAAGATATCCGGGAGCTGGTTGGGGAGTCCGGAGAAAAATACGAAGAAGCTGAGGATCTGGAAGAATCCAATACGATTCTCTTTAATGCGGTTAATGAGGTCATCGGCAAGCTTAGTGAGGTGGAAAAAAATCTGGAAGAAGCTGAAAAAGAAGAAAGTGAATTCAAACGGATCGAGAGCATTGAGCGGATGTTCGTACAGGCAAACCTGAGTGTCCAGGGATCAGAAGAAACCATCAAAAAAATGGCAGATCAGATCAAAGATCAAATGGTGACGTTCCGGGAAGGCGTCGAGAGTAATGATCTTCAGCTGGCGATTATTGAAAAAAACACCATCGACTTTAAGCAGCAGTGCGATACCATCATTAAAACTTTTGAGTCGTTCAGTCAGCATTTTGACGAATCCAGAGAAGTCTCCCAAAAGAAGCTCGATGAGCTTTTTACAAATCTGGTCGAACAGGTTAATCAGACCAAGACCGATATCGTGGGAGAACGGGAAAAAGAACTGGATGCACTCACTGGCAAGTATAACGAGGCTCTGGATAAAATCGAGACAAAGAGTGATGAAGCCCTGGGAAAAATGGAAGGTTTAATGGAGCGAGTCAATACACTCTTATTTGCCGAAGGCTTTAAACAGCTCTTTTTTATGATTGGTGGTGGGTTCTCCATCATCAATTTTATCATGTTAATTGTACTGATATTCACGAAATAGGAGGAAAGAATCATGCTTTTATATGTAACCAGTAACCAGAACAATGGGATTTTTGATTTTCTGAAAAAGGAAAACGGGATGCCGATTAAAAAGTTCATCGGGGATTATGAACTTGCAGCCTTTGTGGAGAATGATCTCAGTAAATTTGCATCCTATCGCTATCTGGCGGTGGATCTGGAGTGTTTGCTTGATATTCCAGAGGGTCTATTTAAGGCAATACACGCCATTCAGGATTGGTTTGA
This sequence comes from Acetobacterium wieringae, assembly GCF_026646375.1. Taxonomy (GTDB): domain Bacteria; phylum Bacillota; class Clostridia; order Eubacteriales; family Eubacteriaceae; genus Acetobacterium; species Acetobacterium wieringae_A. Next base: position 19,026 of record NZ_JAIPPU010000020.1, on the reverse strand, counting down.
ACAGCGACTGATCATCTTTGCCCGGGAGATCACCCCGGAGCTGAAACAGGAGCTATTGAATCGGGAAGTCTATAATATCATTACCGGCGATCCCAGGGAATTTGAAGCCCAGATTCTAAAGGCAGTCAGTCGAACCGGGATCACCTACCAGGATCAGCTGCTAAATGATGAGATTCATGAAGCAGTGGCAATTGAGCAGCCGTCGATTGCAGAAATCATTAAAAGGCCGGTTGTTATCGATGACCAACCGCTGACTGAAATGCCCTTTATTGAGGCAGTTATAGCGGATCCAATGGAGCCGGAAGCACAAACGGAACCGAAGGAACAGTTTATATTTGTTGCCGGCTCCCAGCGCCGGACCGGTACCACCACCACGGCCATCCAGTTGGCCAACTATCTGGCTAATCAGGGAAAAATGGTGGCTTACATGGAAGCCAATGATCACAATCATCTCAAATCAATTATTGAAGCTTACCGCATGAAAAAAGAAGAAATCGAGGATGGGGAATGGCATCAGACCAAGGGGGTCGACTATTTCTATCGGAATGGCCTGGTCATGAAAACCTATGATTACATCATCTTTGATGTGGGGGTTTTGAATGAAGATGTGATTGAACCCTTTAGTCAGGGGCACATTAAAATTTTGTGTGGTGCTGGCAAGTGCTTTGAACGGGCAGCTTTAAATCAGGCATTGGCACACTACCAGAAGGATGAGCTGGAGGAAATCAACCTGTTATTAAATTTCACTGCCCCGGAAGAAGAAGCGACACTTAAAACCTTCTTCCCAACGGCAAAGTTTAGTCAGTATGCTCCCAATATCATGGGATGGCACGCTAATAAAGAATTGTTCAGACAGTTATTGAAAAGAAATGAGCAGGGGGTTTCGTAATGACAGCAGCCGTTAAAAAAGGGGACTTCATCCGAACCGATGGAGCCGATCAGACGGTGGTTTTGGATGTGCAGGGCAGTGATGCCCTGCTTTTTACTGGGACTCAGTTTATCAAAGCTCATGGCATCCAGATGATTGAAGGTAAATTGATCTGGGATTTCGGGAATTATTATCAGTCGATTGATCAGATACCAAAAAACTATGAAAACCTGGGTTTCCAGGATCTCAAACAGGATTTGGCCAGCATGAAGCAGACCAATGAAGCGGAAATGATTAAGGCGCTGCTGGTTGTTGAAAATCGTTTTGAGGGAACGGATCTTTTGAATCACATCCATGAGCGGTTTGAAAATGAGGGCTTTAATCTGCTAAATGATGGTTTTGATCGGGTTCATGCGGAGCTGACCCGGGAAGAAGACTATGAGCTTGACGAAGACTGGGAGCCGGAAATATAAAGGTAATCTGTTTCCCGAGGAAACAGAAAATCGGAGTGTCGAGCATTGAAGCATTTTTGTTTCCCGAGGAAACAAGAAAATCAGGAAATAAAGGAGTAATTGACAGAAATGGACACTGTTACAAAGGAATTGTTTAACACTTTCGGGAAATATAATTTTTTTACCGAACCAGAATTGAATACTGAAGCCAGAGAAGCGCTTTGCCTATTTCTCAAAAAACTCAAAAAGACAAAAAGCAGGAAGTCGTATCAAAGCGGTTATAACTACATGTTCTATTTACGATATTTGATGATCATGCGAAGGGGATTAATTGATGAAAATTACCGCATTGTGTGCAACGAACTGGGCAGTTTAATTTATCGCTTTCCACCAACGGAAACCCGAATCAAGTTAGTCATCATTGAACTGCTTGAAGAATTTCTAAAGGAGTGAGCCGATGTTTGGAAAAAAGAAACCAAAACAGCCGAAAATTTACATCGGTGGATTTAAAGAAAATTTTGACGATGCATTATTTGCCATTCAGAATGGCCTTGCCATGGAAAAGGATATTACTGGCAAAATTGCTTGTCTGGATTTTGCCCTGAAGATTTTACAGACCGACCTGAAACATTCCATTCTTTCGGAATCGATTTATAAAAAAGATATCACAGACTTAAAAGACAGTTATATCCCGTCAGTCACGCCATTAAAAACAGATGGGCAGAACTGGATCAATCAACGAACCGGTGAAATAATCAAGCCGGTTTTAGATTTTCGTATCGCCATTATGTTTGAAGTGGAAAAAATGAAATTTGAATTACAACACGAACTTGAATCCGGTTATATAAAGCCGGGAAGGCGCTGTGCTATTCCAGATGCATGGGTTTTTTTTATATGTTCAAAATGGATCGATGTCTATTAATCGTTGAATATGGGAATACAGATAATCCTGTTTCCCGAGGAAACAAAATGGCGAAAAGACTAATCCTGTTTCCCGAGGAAACAAGATATTCGAAAAGGAGAAAAAATGCAGAAAATTAAAAACGGATCATTTGCAAAGTATTTAGTTACGTTAGAAGCGCATGAAAATGACTTGCTGTTATTTAATGGGGATCAATTTATCTGGGCATTCGATGCGGAGATTGATGAAGATACCCAAAAGCCCGTGTGGGCTGCTGCCCGTTACTTTGATGATTATCGGATCGTTCCGCCATTGGCAGAAATAAAGAAGTATTACAACAATCCATTTTGTATCATAGAAGGTTTATGTTTTGCCATTGATCCAGAAAATAACCGGGCAGTGTTGCAGGGTTCAAACTTCCACGATGATGTACGACCTATTAATATTCCAATTTCACCGGTTGAGCTGGTCGAGTACCAGGGGATTTCATACCCGGTTACAGCGGTAGCGGATTGGGGATTTTACAATAATACCAGTGTAACCGATCTGATTCTACCGGATTCAATTACGGAAATCGGGAATTATGCCTTTGCCAATTCGATCATCCATGACGTGAAAATGCCGGCGGATATCAGTATGGGAAATAATATTTTTTATGGCTGTAACCATTTAAGTGAAAAAATGAAAAATTATCAGGACGGAATAAAAATTGATCAGCAACCGCAATGCAATGTATTAAGAAAAGGCGATGTTTTTCAAACCAATGCTTCCGATCAGACGGTGGTATTGGATGTAAACGGGAGCGACGCCCTGTTATTTAACGGCCGGCAATTCATTCGAGCCACCAATATTCACCAGGACGAACAGGGCTTACAGTGGGACGAAAGCCAGGTTTATGAGCAGTTTAGTGATATTTCTAAACAGCAATCGGAGCAATCGTTTGAGGATGAATGGGAGCCGGAAATGTAAATTTGTTTCCCGAGGAAACAGGAACAGAAAATAAGAGCGTGTTTCCCGAGGAAACAGGAAATGGTTGAAGATCAAAAAAGATCTCTTTTTTTATTGAAAGATTCAATGATCCGATTAAAAAATATGAATTTTCAGGAGGTAAGAAGTGGAGCGGAATGAGAGTGTAACGCAGTTCTTATGCATTGTGTATGATGGGGCCGTAGTAGAAGTGGATAGCTTGAAGGAGGGGTTGAAGCTGGCCGACGAAATGGTGTGTGAAAATGGTTCGGATATTACCATTGTGCAGAATGAGGAAGTCATCGCCAGACGGGAATGGATTGCGGAGTCAGAAGTTATTGATCCCTTTGGGGATCCGATGGATGCCGAGCGTGATCCGATTGTTTTTGAAGGGGTTGGATTTTATTCAGATTGGTTGATTGATCAAAACTACAAGGAAAATGAAATTACAAATATGACTTTTAGTGAGCTGCTAGACAGTGGTCAAATTAGAGAGAGTCAAGGCAGTCAGTATAAAACCTTTGGGGAATTACTTAACAGCAATCAAGCTTTTGACTGTGAGTTGATTATTGGGGATGTGGATATGCCGGCATCCTTTGTCTGGAATGAAGAAAGCCGCATTACTCCCTATGGCTGTGACTACTTTAAACCGTTGATGGCATGCAGTTACGAGTTGCTGGAGAATGGCAATATTTCTATTGCTGATTGTGATGAGGTAACGGGCGAAAAATTTGCTTTGGCCTGTGCCGGTTATATTTCAACTTCAGAATTTAATAAGATGTTTAGTGAAGTGGTGTTGGATGAAAAAGCGCATGATAGTACACAAGATCAAAGATATGAGGATCTTGAAGATGAGTGGGAGCCGGAAATGTAATTCTGTTTCCCGAGGAAACAAAATTAAAAAAACGAACGTCTTGTTTCCCGAGGAAACAGGCAGAAAGGAATAAAAAATGCAAGCTCTAGCAATTGAAAATGAAGTGATCGGTTATATGAATGGTAAAGCGATTGTTAAAAATGAGAATGGTGAGTGGTTTTATGTCGAAGTTCCGGAGGAATTTATTATCGCCGGCGAACAGATTGCTGATGAAGATTTAGCGCCACTGGAACTTTTACCAAAACCGGTTCAAATGGGTATTCTTAAGGAAATGGGAGATCGGTAAATGGCCAAGTATGAGAAGCGAAGTCCTGAAGATATTAAAAAAGAAATGGATCTCTATAACCAGAAAATAATTGATCTGGGTGAGTCATTCAAGCGTGATCCGGCGGTTATTGCTGAATATTTAGAGTTTTCTTCAAAGTTTTATCGTTACAGTCCCCGAAATCAGCAGCTTATTTTTTCTCAGAATGATCGGGCATCCTTTGTGGGCAGTTATCAGTTTTATAAAGAAAAAGGTTATCAGGTGCAGAAGGGTCAAAAAAGCATGAAGATCCTGGTACCGGTTAAAGCGTCTTATTTTTATCGGGATGGTGAAAATACGTCCACTCCTTTAATTAATGCGACCAAAAGTGAACGAGAGCGGATTAAGCGGGGAGAGATCGAGGTAAAATCGGTCATGCGGTTTAAACTGGGATCGGTTTTTGATATTTCTCAAACCGACTGCCCGGTAGCCGAATACCCCCGGTTAGTGAGTTTTGGAGAAGCATCTCAGGATCATGCCACCCTATATCAGCAACTTCGGAGTTATTGTGAAGATCAGGGATTTCCGGTTGAGGAAACGGCCTTACGATCGATCAAATTACGAGGTTCCTATACGCCATCTACCAATGAAATCAGATTGAATGAAAAACTCCAGGACACTCAAAAGCTCGGGACCTTTCTGCATGAAATGTCCCATGCTTTTTTAGATCATACAGTCGAAGCATTTCGTTCCGAAATAAGTGAACACCAGCATGAATTTGAAGCAGACGGCTTGACCATTATGTTTTTGAGTCGCTTTGGCCTGGAAGTCACCGAAGGAACCAAAGATCATCTGGCATCCCATTACCAGAGTTTTCTGGAACAGATCGAAGCGCTGCCGGCAGAAGAACAGAAAAAACATAGCCTGAACCTGTCCATGGACAAGATCAACAATACCTATAAAGAACATATCGGGGCGATGGAAGAACATTTGAATCAACTTAATGCCGGGGTACAGTCTGAAGACTATGAAGAAGAATGGGAGCAGGAAATGTGATTCTGTTTCCTCGGGAAACAGGATTTTAATTTATTTAATATATTTCGGCGTACAAGCATCAAAAGTTTAGCTTGACAATGATGTAAGGAGTTAAGTTGTGCAAATATAATATTTCATGCTATAATAAGAAATAATTAAAATATTTTTAAAGGAGAAAATTATGAAAATAGATATGGACATGGCTGCTGATTCGCAAATGGCGATTAATGATTATTTGCATAAAGACAGAAATAATGAGTTTCCTCACAATGCAATGGTTACAATAAAACAGGATTCAAGGGTTATCTATCATGAAACAGAATCTGTTAGGGCAAAAATCGATTCGTATAATAGTTTTGTTGATATCATTTGGAAAGAAGATGATAGAAATTTGGATGATAGATATTATTCGCATTATACAAATCAATATCAAGTAATGAAGTATGATGGTAATTTCTTGATTATTTTTGCTAAAGATCGAGAAGGAAATATGATTGAAATATCGATAGACTAAATTCAAGTCAAAATTATGTTCTTTAACTAATGAATTTAAACTCTTTTATTTTGAATAAGACCATAAAAAGATCGTATTTGTTTCGGATGAAAATGGTCTAAAAGGAGAATCCTAACAATAATCTTGTTTCCCGAGGAAACAAAATACAGGAAACACATCGCAAGGAGATCCAATCGGATCTCTTTTTTCTTTTCAATCACAATGACAAACGCATATTGACGAAAGGTGAATAGAATGAATTCAAGAGAAATACAACATTTTCCCCAAATAGCGCAAGAAAATTTTCAGACACCTGAAAACTGGATGACCTTTCTGGAACGGTCGGCCTGGCATTATAAGCATACCTTTTACAATCAGATGCTGATCGTCTTCCAACGGCCGGATGCAACCGCAGTAACCGGAATCGAGGCATGGAATAAAAAGCTCTATAATGTTCACAAATAGTTGGACACAAAATCCAGAAAATAAGATAAACTATACACATGAGTAAAAAACGACGAACCTGGACCCCTGAGGAAAAAGCAACCATCGTACTGGAAATCCTCAGAGAAGAAAATACGTTAGCTGAGATCGCAAAAAAGCATGAAGTATCTCAGCAATTGTTAAGCCGTTGGAAAACCGAATTTATCGCCAATATGTCAGCCGTCTTCAATAAGAAAAATGAAGATGTGGACAAACTCAAACAGGAGCATGAAGATGAAAAGGAGCTGCTCGTAAAGAAAATAGGCGAATTAACACTGGATGTCGATTGGCTAAAAAAAAAACAAATTCAAATCTCTCAAATGAAGAAAAAAGAGCGTTAATTGATTGGAAGCACCCTTCCTTAACCATAAAAAAACAGTGTCAACTTCTGATGCTATCGCGATCGACAGCTTATCATGTACCTGTAGATGTTTCGCCATCCAGGGATGAAATCAATATTAAAAATGCCATTGATCGTATTCATTACGAGGAACCTGCCTTTGGCGTCAGACGAATCCGGAATGAACTGCATAAACAGGGTTTTCATAACGTGGGCAGACGTCTTGTCAGACGTTATATGATGGAAATGGATATTGTCTGTTTCTATCCCGGTCCTAATCTGAGTAAGCGGGCCAAAGCTGCAAAAACCTATCCCTACCTGCTGAGAAATCTGGAAATTGACCGACCGAATCAGGTGTGGTCCATTGATATTACTTATATTGGAACTCCAAATGGATTTGTGTATTTAACCGCTATCATTGACTGGTATTCCCGCTATATTGTGGGATACACCATCAGCAACACCCTGCAAACCGATATGGTCACCCGTGTTATAAAAAATGCCGTTGAAAACTATGGCGCACCTGAGATTATTAACAGTGACCAGGGCAGTCAGTTTACGTCAAATGCCTATATTGACCTGATTAAAAGCTTCAAAACAACTAAAATCAGCATGGATGGTAAAGGCCGTGCTACCGACAATATTGCCATTGAACGGTTTTTCCGATCATATAAATGGGAACGCCTGTATTTGCTGTACCCGGAAACCGTTACTGAAGTGAAAGCTATGACAAAGGAATACATCGCTAAATATAACCACAAGCGTGGTCACCAACGATTCGATTACAAAACACCGGCAGCTGTATTCTATGAAAATATGGCATTGGCTGCCTGATCAAAATGCGAAAGGAGATTTATCTAAATATTTCTGATTTCGTGTCTTGACAAGCGTGTACATTATACTCAATCGAACGGTCAACGTCGGTGCAAAGCGAATTCTGGTGCTGGATGATCAGCTGAAGTATGAATTTAAAAACGTATTCGACGTGAGCGATACCCATAAACGCAATCCGGATGGCCCGGATTTTAAATTGTGGAGCCGGGAAAATGTGGATGAAGTCGAGATTATTAAACGAGCAACTGAACAGTATCAGGAAACACGCTCAAAGCATACGCTGCCATACTACATTATGACGGAAATGAAAGTGCGAAATAAAGATCAGTTTGAGTATTTTAAGACTGAGATCATGGATTCGAACAGACTTTATCTCAGGAATTTGGATGTGAGTGACTTTGCCACTCTGTATGATAACAGCGTAATCTATCAGATCCTTTCCCGATGTGGCTATAACCCCAGGGATTATTTTAATCCGGAAGATTTTGCACAAATAAAAAACATTAAAAACTTTAAGTCGCTGATATTTTTGGGTAATAATGTAACGAACACCACCAAACCCTTTCTCATTGAAATGGGAAAACTGGTGCAAACCATTGAAATGGAACAACTGAAAAATCAAATAGAAGGAGAACTAAAAAATGAGCAAGAACCAGGAAACATTCAAACCTATGGAATTGACCTATCACCAGGAAGGGGAGTTTCTGACCCCGGATATCAAACCCCTGACTCCACCCAGTCAGGAAATCGGGAAGTACGGGAACTTAAGGAACCAGTATCTGAAGGAATTCAAGCCGGATCTGTTGATGGAACTGATCTTCGACGACAAGATCAACGAACACCTGGTGGAAGTGGATCAGGCAGCCCAGCGCCGACTGGAGCTGATCATGGCGGGGATGATGAAAAATCATCCGGCTCCGGACAAGAAAACCCAGCCCCTGGAATGGGCGGGTTATATGAACAACCTTCAGAACCTGGCCAACGAGATCGTTCTGTCGGAACTCATTTACAACTAAGCCTGTTTAAGCCGGAACAGGAGCCAATAAAACCAAACCAACAAGCGGAGAGCCTTAAGCCCTCCGCTTTTTCTATGCCCCAGCATGATATTGATGTGATCCTTCGCAGCGCCGGCAATAAGAAAAACAGTCAATTACGCATTGTCGCCCAATACAAGAAGCAGCTGCCGGCAGAAGACAATGTGGCTTTTCTACAAGCAGAATACCGCACCGGTGGCAAAGGGTTTTACATTGATGAAAAAGAAGTGGCGGTCTGGTTTGATAAAAACGGCATTCAGATCGCCAGGGGGAACACGGTACAAAGTAATTTCATGAAAACCACCCTGTCCTGGGAACAGGTTGAAAAGCGGATCGGGGAACTCTTAGAAAATGGCCTTTATATGGGCCAGGAACAGCTTGATCAGGTCGATGGCCACGAACGCAAAGAACTGGCAGATAAACTCTGGCATCTGCATCAGGATCGATCCGGGGAATTTTTTATGGAGGATGACATTTTTCGTGGGGGTCATCCGGATAGTTCAGCTCGGATTGCTGAACTTTACACTGATCCGGAAAAATTGGATGAAATTATTAACGGACTAGACGGGTTTGTCAAAAAATATAAGGTTGACCGATCCATTTTACGTTTTCACTTCCACAAGCCGGATGAGTTATTAAGCCGACTCCGTGATTTAAAGCGGGAGCGCCGGGAGTATCAGGCGAACGGGTTTGATTACCAGGAACCGGCGATGTTTATTACTGAGGATGAAGTGGATGCGGTTTTAGGTAGTGGTAGCAGTATGTCTGGAGGAAAACAGCGGATCATCAACTATTTCACAGAAAACCACTCATCCCAGGAGAAAGCGGATTTTCTCAAAAATGAATATGGCCAGGGGGGACGATCTCATGCGCTTTCCGGAGCGGATCACAGCTGGTTAGATTACAGTGCCAAAGGGATGCTGTTACGCCGGGATGAAGCAGAAAAAAGCATCCTTTTATCCTGGCCAAAAGTGGCAAAGCGTATCGAAGAATTGATGACCCAGGGGCGCTATGTGCTTGATGAACCAAAACGGGTTAAATCAGCAGAGCAGAAACCGGAAAAACCGACAATTCCGATGGCCGATATTCATGATCTGCTAATCAACGTGACCCCGGACGACTACACCCGGCCCGTGATCTATGATTTATTATCCGAAACCAAAAATAATGCAGAGTTTGGCGAAGTGATTAAAAACACCTATTTATTCAGCGAAGTCCCGGTGCTCGGGAATCTCACGGATACCTACCGACAGCATCTTGATCAGAATGGGATTCGCTTTGAAAAGACTGCCGATCCGTCGATTGATTATTTCTTGTCCTGGTCAGAGATTGCCGGGGAAGTCAGAGAACTCATTGAAGCCGGCCAATACGTCGTGCCGGGAGCCTATCAGGAAGTGGATCCGGAACCGTATGTTGAAAGCTATGGAGAAACCAAATCATTTATAAGCTTTGATCGGGATCCGGAAGATGCTAAAGATCGGGAATTGATTGCTGTATCCGCAGCGGATCAGGATGAAGGGGATCATAGCGACCAGAAAAAAACGGAGATTAATACCCCTAAACCGGAAAACTATAAAATAACTGCTGATGTCCTGGGAGAAGGCTCACCACGACAAAAGTTCAAAGCCAATGTTTTGGCAATTCAAACCCTGCAAGCGATTGAAAAAGAAAAGCGAATGGCCACGCCGGCAGAACAGGAAATTTTATCCCGATATGTGGGTTGGGGTGGGCTGCCACAGGCATTCGATCCGGATAACATCCATTGGAAACCGGAAGTTCAGGAGTTAAAAGAATTGTTATCCGAGGATGAATACAGTTCGGCCAAGGGATCGACACTAAATGCCCATTATACAGCGCCGGTTATTATCAAAGCCATGTATGACGCACTGGAGCAGATGGGGTATTATAAAGGGAATATTCTGGAACCAGGGATGGGTGTGGGCCATTTCTTTGGCTTATTGCCGGACGCCATGAAGGATTCGAAGCTTTATGGCGTGGAGCTGGATGAGATTACCGGTCGGATCGCCAAAGCCCTTTATCCGGAAGCAAACATATCCGTGTGCGGGTTTGAGAAAACCCAATTCTCCAACAGTTTTTTTGATGTGGCCATCGGGAATGTCCCCTTTGGTGATTATCAGGTTTATGATAAAGCCTATGACAAACACAGTTTTATGATCCATGATTATTTCTTAGCCAAATCGCTGGATAAGCTACGGGATGGGGGCGTGTTAGCCTTTATCACCAGCAAAGGAACAATGGATAAGAAGTCGCCCATGGTCAGGCAGTATCTGGCTGAACGGGCGGAATTAATCGGCGCCGTGCGCCTGCCGAATAATGCCTTTAAAGCGAATGCCGGCACCGAAGTCACATCGGACATCATCTTCATGAAGAAGCGGGATCGGAAGGTTCTAGCAGCGGATGAACCCTGGGTACATCTGGGAATGGATGAAAATGGGATCCCCATGAATCAGTATTTCATTGATCATCCGGAAATGATCCTAGGGGAGATGCAAATGGTATCCGGACGGTTTGGTGATGAATCGGCCTGTTTGCCGATCCCCGGGAACGACCTGAAGCTTGCACTGGAAAAAGCCCTGGGCAATCTGGATTATCAATTTCCACAAGTGGAAATTGAAGCTGAAAACCTTATGGAAGATGACCAGGCTACCATCCCCGCCGATCCGGATGTGGCCAATTACAGTTATACCATCGTTAATGATGAACTTTACTACCGGGAAAATTCTGTAATGAACCGGATGGATAAACCCGCAGCCACAACGAGCCGGATTATGGGATTGATCGGTCTCCGGGACTGCACCCGGGAACTGATTGCCCTGCAACTTGAAAATGGTAGTAATGAGGAGATTGAAAAGAAACAGGAAGAACTACACACCTTATACGATGCCTTTTCCAAGAAACACGGTCTGATTAACGCCACCGGGAACCGTCGGGCCTTTGATGAGGATGGATCCTATTGGCTTTTATGCGCTCTGGAAGTTCTAAATGAAGATGGTACCTTCAAAGAAAAATCGGACTTCTTCTATAAGCGCACCATTCGCACCAATGAGGTGGTTACAGCCGTAGACACCTCCAATGAAGCGCTGCTGGTTTCCATCAGCGAAAAAGCCAAGGTCGATCTGGACTATATGAGCAGTTTAACCGGAAAACCCAGGGACGTTATCATTAACGATCTGGAAGGATTAATCTTCCGGGATTTTGGAAATCTTGATCCGGAGCAGCTCCCCCAAAACCTTTTCGATGCCACGGACGTTCCCTTTGTCACTGCCGATGAATACCTGTCCGGAAATGTCCGAAAGAAGCTGGATCATGTCCGTCAGCTGTTTGAAAACCTACCCAACGATCAGTCTCAAACCCTTTTACCAAACATCACTGCACTGGAAGCTGCCCAGCCCCGGGATCTGGAAGCATCGGAAATCGAAGTGCGGTTGGGAGCAACCTGGATCGATCCTTGCTATATCCAGGATTTCATGGTTGATACCTTTAAGCCGGCAACCTATCTGGTTAACAGCGGATCCATCAAGATCCATTATTCCCCCTATACCGGGGTCTGGAACGTACAAGGCAAGAATGCCGATACCTATGATAATGTCCTGGCAAATGTCACCTTTGGCACTAAACGGGCCAATGCTTATCGCATCCTGGAGGATTCCCTTAACCTGAAGGATATCCGGATTTATGACACAATCCAGAACGCTGATGGCAATGATGTCCGTGTTCTTAATAAAAACGAAACCATTCTGGCCAATCAGAAGCAGGAGCTGATTAAAGAAGCGTTCCGGGATTGGATCTTTCAGGATCCACAACGCCGGGAGGTTTTAACCAGGAAATATAATATCCTGTTTAACAGCATCAGGCCCCGGGAATACGAAGGAAGCCATGTCGTCCTTCACGGTATTTCGCCGGAGATCCGTTTGCGGGATTATCAGCTTAATGCCATTGCCCGGGGGCTGTACGGCGGAAATACCCTGCTTGGTCATTGCGTCGGTGCCGGCAAGACCTTTGAGATGACCGCCATTGCCATGGAAAGCAAGTACCTGGGTTTGTCCAACAAAGCCCTGTTCGTGGTTCCCAATCATTTAATCGGACAATGGGGAGCTGAGTTTCTGGCACTCTATCCCGGAGCCAATGTCCTGGTTGCCCGGAAAAAGGATTTTGAACCGGATAACCGCAAGAAGTTCTGTTCCCGGATCGCCACCGGTGATTATGATGCCATAATTATTGGCCATTCTCAATTCGAAAAAATCCCCCTGTCCAAAGAATTTCAGGAACAGGCCCTGGACAGTCAGATTGAGGATGTGCTAATGGCCATCGATGATGCCAAACGCAATAATGAGGAACAGTTCACCATCAAACAACTGGAAAGAACCCGGAAGTCACTGGAATTACGTCTGAACCGACTCAATGATGACACCCGAAAAGATGGCGTCATTACCTTTGAGGAATTGGGGGTTGACCGCCTGTTTGTGGACGAGGCACATTCGTACAAAAATCTCTTTTTATATACTAAGATGCGAAACGTGGCCGGCATCGGGCAGAGTGAAGCCCAAAAAGCCACCGATATGTTTAACAAATGCCAGTATCTGGATCAATTAACCCAGAACAAAGGGGTGGTCTTTGCCACCGGCACACCAATTTCGAACAGTATTACCGAATTATATACGATGATGCGTTATCTCCAGTACGACACCCTGATGGACATGGATTTAGGTCACTTCGATGCCTGGGCGTCGACCTATGCTGAAGCCATTACCGCCATCGAATTATCCCCGGAAGGAACCGGATACCGATCCAAAACCCGTCTGGCCCGGTTTTATAATCTGCCGGAGCTGATGGCTGTTTTTAAGGAGGTAGCTGATATTCAAACCCCGGATATGTTAAAACTCCCGGTACCAAAGGCCATCTATGAAGATGTGGTGATTAAACCGTCCGAACATCAGAAGGAGATGCTCATGGAGCTGGTCGCCCGGGCCGAACGGGTCCGGAATCATCAGGTGGAACCCTATGAGGATAACATGCTGAAGATAACCAATGACGGACGTAAGCTGGCTCTGGATCAGCGACTGATTAACCCGCTGCTGCCCGATCCGGAAGAATCAAAGGTGAATAAGAGTGTCGAAAATATTGTCAAAGTCTGGCAGGACAGCATGGATCAGCGTTCAGCTCAATTGGTATTTTGTGATTTATCCACGCCCAATAAAGATGGCCGGTTTAATGTCTATCAGGAGATTAAAAATAAAGCTGTTGCTAAAGGGATCCCGGAAGATGAGATTGCCTTTATCCACGATGCCGACACCGATGTGAAGAAAACGGCACTTTTTTCAAAGGTAAGAAGCGGATCCGTGCGGGTGCTGATTGGATCAACGCCAAAAATGGGCGCTGGAACCAACGTCCAAGATAAACTGATTGCCCTCCATCATTTGGATGTACCTTGGCGTCCGGCGGATATTGAACAACAGGAGGGTCGCATCCTAAGACAGGGAAACGAAAATCCGGAAGTGAAGATTTTTCGTTATATCACCGAGCAAACTTTTGACAGCTACTCGTGGCAGTTGATCGAGAATAAACAGAAATTTATCGGTCAGATCATGACCAGTAAACTTCCCGGGCGATCCTGTGAGGATGTGGATGAGCAGGCGTTATCCTATGCCGAAGTCAAAGCCCTGGCCACCGGTAATCCACTCATTAAGGAGAAGATGGATCTCGATGTAAAAGTCACCAAGCTGAAGCTGATCAAAGCCAATTTTGTCAGCCAACGTTATCGTCTGGAGGACAATATCTTAAAAGCCTATCCAAGAGATATCAGTATCCAAACCGAGCAGAAAAACGCCTTAATTGAGGATCAGAAGCTCTTTGAATCGAAACGGCCAGCCAAGGATCATTTTGAAATGACCATCGGCAATGTCTTTTATACCGATAAGAAGGAAGCCGGCACCGCCATTCTGGAGGTAATTAAAAAGCTGGAAGATTATAAACCACGGTTAATCGGCCAGTATGCCGGATTTAAAATGGCAGCCAAGTATGGCGGTTTCGATGGGGTCGATCTTTTATTCAAAAATCAGGCCACCCATACCGTCCATTTGGGCACCGATCCCCTGGGAAATATCACCCGAATCGGTCATGTCCTGGAAAGCATCCCGGATCAGATCAAAAAATGTGAAATGAATATCCAGGATACCATGGAACGGCTGGAAAACGCCAGAGATGAGGTTAAAAAGCCTTTTCCCCAGGAGCAGGAACTAAACGACTACCTGCTACGATTAAACGAGCTAAATACAATTCTCAGCGTCGAACAATCCGACCATTCCCAGGAAACCCCGGACAATGATGCAAGTATGGCGGATCATCTGGAGTATATGGAAATGTGTGCCATCGACGAAGGGGAATGGGAGCCAGAGCAATAATTTGAATCAAGCAATGATCTTAATAGAAAGGAATCGAAGAAACCGGATGGGAAAATCGACTAGTCAAGAAGTAGCAAAACCGTCAACCAGCTCCTGCATGAGCAAGCTGGTTGGATCCGATAGTAAAAGTAGAATCATTGAAATTTTTCGCAAGCTGAATATTTCTTTTCAATAACAAGGGTGTGTGTAGTAGTCACTTGATTGCTGCACACCTTTTTTGTTGTGCTTAAAATTTGATTTAAGAAGGATCTGACAGATAAATAATGAGGGTGGGGACAACGTTAGACCACCGAAAAAAGAAGCGTGGTGTGGTAGAGCCTAAATAATAAATCTATTCGGCCTTTTAATGTGCTGCTGCATTAAAATGTCGTCATTGGGGATGAGAACGTAAACCCAAGTAAAATAATCACGGTTCGGGGGAAACTTCGGGAGAGATTTTGGATTCGTTAAGGTGATAGTCACCTTTGTAGTTTGGACGAAGGATAATGAGAATCCAGTGGTCATGAAAAAACCACCTATCCAGCAGACTTTTTATTTAAGACGTAGAAATGACAAGCTTTATGCTTTTTTGCATTCAGGATTTCTACGCCCTTTTTTAGTGATTGAAAAAGAAATTTAGAGGGTTCTCTGAATTATTGGAATATAGTTTTCTTCATTTCACCGGCCCAAAAGATATAATCAATCGCTTGATAAATTAACAGCCCTTGATCAGCAAAATTAGCAATATCTTGACTACCATCAAAATAAGAGGTTTCTTTGAAATCTTTATAATCATGGATAAAATTGTTCGATAATAGATTGATAACAACGTCATTTTTTTTGTTGTTGTACTGCACCTTAGAAATTTCTTCAGCAATCTCCCATGCTTTTGTTCCTTTTTCGATTTCTTCGGTACTCAAGCGTTCCAATTTTCTCACTAATTCACATCCGTTCATTTTTCTTTTCCCGCTTTTTCAATATAATTTTTTATGAAATTTCTTAATTCAGTTACTGGTTTGGTACCGTTTTTTTCACACGCTTCCCGATAGGCTTCGAATGTTTCAACTGGAATTTTTAAGGGGATCTGCTTTAGTTTTGCCAGGTATTTTTTTTGTGCCTCATATTTAGGCAGAGTCTCTGTGTAGATTACATGCAATTCGCCATCGTCAATATCCCAATTCCAATGCTCATCCAATTGATCGCTTTCTTCTAAAAATTCTAATCGTTCTACTTCGGTTATTTTTAACAAAATGCTGACATTTTCTGTACCCATTGCGCCTGTCTGCATTGCTTTTTTTTCGATTGCGTCTTTAATTTTTTCGATCATCTTTTTCACCTTTAAATTTAATTGGCAGTTTGGGATGCCAGCCCTTAATTTGATAAGATTTATTTAGATAATAGTCTCTATTTTATCTGAAAACTGTTGGACTTCCCCAAGTACCATGAATGTTACTATACCAAACAACATCACCATTTTTATAAACTACTTTTAATCCAGCATATCCCATGTCCCATAATGTCTCAATTTCTTTGAAACGAGAAATTCCTTTGCACCATTCTTCGTCGACTTCTTCCCATTGTACACCATTCCAATATTCTTTCAACATTGTTTTCTCTCTCCTTATAAATTATTTTCGAACAACATCTTAACTTACCATAATTATATCATATAGGTACCTATATGTAAAGGGTTTTATGCGTTTCTGACTAAAAATGTATAAAATATATTATACAAAAGTATTGTTTTTATTATACTTTTGTATTATTATAAAGACATAAATTCGAGGTGATTAAATGAACAATTTACAGATGGTTGAAGCGAATGGTTTCGTCGGTATTAGGATTAAATTATTTCTCAAAGAAAAAGGGTTTAAGCAGCAAGTGTTAGTAGATTTGTTAGGGATATCGAAACATTCGGTTTCCATGGCATTAAGGGGAGAACGGATCTTTAGCTATACAGAATATCAATTAATATGCGCATGTTTAAACGTTCCGACAGATTATTTTCTAGATGATCAGAGAGAAAATTTAGAGAAAGTGGGTAATAAAATGAACGCATATCCTGAAAGAGAAGCATTAAGAGAAAAAATTAATACCGCTATGGAGACTGGCAATTCAAGTGAATTCTGCTTTAATAATGATAATGAGTATTTTTTAGCTGTTGGTATGATTGGAATGTTTTTCGGAAGGTTTGTAAGCCCAAAAATGGCGAAGTATTACCAAAGTAGATTAATTAACGCTAAAAACGATCAGGAAATTAAAGATTACCTTACAATGCTGTTTTTAAAACACTCACATGAAATCGCTCAAGGGAATAAATTTGATTTTCTTATGTCAAACATTATGTCTTGGGGACTGGATGATCAAAAAATTGATTCTGAGGCTATTACAATTGGAATCTTGACATCAATCTCAATAAGTAATCAAAAAAGAAATAAGTTCAGAGAATGGCAGTAATTTAGCCACAACAGAAGCTGTTTTTAAATTGTGTTATTAGAGTGTATATCTTACTCAAATGACCCTGCCGAACCATAACATGCAATGTTTTTAAATAGGTTATTGGCTAACTGCCATGCCGCCGAACCGTAACATAAGATGTCTTTAAATTCATGTTTGATTGAATTTAACAGTATAACCACAAACGAAGCAAATAGAAAGACAGCTGGCCACTTCCGAGTGGTCTTTTTTATTCCCAAGAAACATTGTCCATTTTTTTCTTGACGAAATAGATTAACCGGTATATCATAATAGAACGAACGTTCGTTTCATTTGGTGATTTAGTGGGGTGAAGAAATGGATCGAGTTATTTTACACAGTGATATGAATTCGTTCTATGCAGCTGTTGAATGCTTGTATAATCCAGAGATTAGAGATAAGCCGGTGGCCGTTGGTGGTAATCCGGAAAAACGTCACGGGATAATCCTGGCCAAGAATGAGAAAGCCAAAAAAGCAGGTGTTAAGACCGGAGAAGCCTTATGGCAAGCGATGGGGAAATGTCCTGGGCTTATCATTGTACCGCCGAATTATGAACGGTATCTCCGATATTCAAAGTTATCCAGGCAGATTTATAACCGCTACTCGGATCAGGTGGAGCCTTATGGTTTGGACGAATCCTGGGTCGATTGTACGAATAGTGTGAAAATACACGGATCAGGCGAAGAAATTGCCCGAAAGATCAGTGCGGAAATTAAAGATGAGCTGGGAGTGACGGTATCAATCGGAGTATCCTGGAACAAGATTTTTGCAAAGTATGGATCGGATTACAAGAAGCCGGATGCGATCACAGTAATCACCCGAGATAATTATAGAAAAATTGTCTGGGAACAGGAAGCTGGAGATCTGCTTTATGTGGGACGATCTACCAAAAAGAAATTACTGAAATATGGTATTTATACCATCGGCCAATTAGCAGAAAGTAATCTTGATTTTCTGGTTCATGTGTTTGGTAAGATGGGGGTGGTTCTATGGCGGTTTGCCAATGGTCTGGACGATAGCCCGGTTAAAAGTTTTGATGAGCATTATAATGGCAATGAACGGCTGATTAAAAGCATTGGCAACAGCATTACCACACCCAGGGACTTGACTAATTTGAAAGACGTCAAGATCATAATTTATATGCTGACCGAAAGCGTGGCCATGCGTTTAAGAGAAACCGGCTGTTATTGTCAAACTGTGGCCATTCATGTTCGAAATAAAGAGCTGCACAGCTTTACCAGGCAAATGAAGCTCCAGAAGCCATCGGATCTGACCAATGAAATTGCCAGAGCTGCTATTGATCTCTTTGTAAGAAACTATGATTTCAGTTCAGACATCCGCTCCATGGGCGTGAGGGTTACGGATATGGTACCGGATTCAACACCCATTCAACTGGATTTATTTGGCAATGAGGAATTACGGGTACGACAGGCAAGATTGGATGATACCGTGGATGGCTTGAAAAAACGCTTTGGTAATCTGGCGGTGCGACGGGCTGTGACGATTGATGATCCGATGGGGTGCCTGGATGCTAAGAAAGATCATGTTATCTATCCCATTTCATATTTTTAAAAGCTTCCTGTATAATTTAAATAGGTCAAGAGATTGACAATAAAAAATACCTCA
>NZ_JAIPPU010000038.1 GCF_026646375.1 Acetobacterium wieringae | reverse complement strand
GAAGTCGTAACAAGGTAGCCGTATCGGAAGGTGCGGCTGGATCACCTCCTTTCTAAGGAAGAAGAAGTAAGGGTTTTATATACTGTTGAGTCTTTGGTTTTCAAAGCAAATAAAAAAGAATATAGAAACACCAAGAAAGACAAAAGATTTCTGGTGCCGATGCGCTTAGGGGAGACACCCGTTCCCATCCCGAACACGATGGTTAAGACTTAAGCGGCCGATGGTACTATGCTGGAGACGGCATGGGAGAGCAGGTGGGTGCCAGATTATTTATGGGCTTATAGCTCAGCTGGTTAGAGCGCACGCCTGATAAGCGTGAGGTCGGTGGTTCGAGTCCACTTAAGCCCATTGGTTTATTAAACCAGATGATTAATATAAAAAAAATAGGGATTGCCTTCATAGGGTAGACCAGCATCCAAGCATTTTGGGGGTGTAGCTCAGTTGGGAGAGCACCTGCCTTGCAAGCAGGGGGTCAAGAGTTCGAATCTCTCCATCTCCATTTGGTGTAATTGCGAAGTGTGTTAATAGATAACGCTTTAGATTGCATCACGCATGTACCTTGAAAACCACATATTGAAATATATCTAGATAGAGTTTTTATATGTCAAAGTATAAAGACAATATCAAGACATCCGAGGTGTTACATCTAACGATGTAACCAAAACAAAACTCGTTAAAGTAACCGTAACGTACGGTGAAATAACAAACCTAAGACCAGAGATACAACGCTATGTATCTTAGATAAGTAGCCCGCACCCGCAGGTGAACATCGAATTGGTTAAGCTAATAAGAGCGCAGGGTGGATGCCTTGGCACTAAGAGCCGATGAAAGACGTGATAAGCTGCGAAAAGCTTCGGGGAGGAGCAAATATCCTTTGATCCGGAGATATCTGAATGGGGAAACCCAGCTGAGCAAACCTCAGTTGTCGTATGGTGAATACATAGCCATACGTCGGGAACCCGGGGAACTGAAACATCTAAGTACCCGGAGGAAAAGAAAGAAAACTCGATTTCCAAAGTAGCGGCGAGCGAAATGGAAGGAGCCTAAACCAGTATGCGTGCATACTGGGGTTATGGACTGCAATAAGTGAGACGATTTGTTACCAGAACGGTCCTGGAAAGACCGGCCATAGAAAGTGAAAGCCTTGTATGGGAAAACAATAGTCAGCGAGCAGGATCCAAAGTACCACGAGACACGAGAAACCTTGTGGGAATTCGGGGGGACCACCCCCCAAGGCTAAATACTACTTAGTGACCGATAGCGCATAGTACTGTGAAGGAAAGGTGAAAAGGACCCCGGGAGGGGAGTGAAAAAGAACCTGAAACCCTGTGTTTACAAGCTGTGGAACCACGTTTAAGGTGGAACCGCGTACTTTTTGTAGAACGGTCCGGCGAGTTACCGTTACTGGCAAGGTTAAGCACTTAAGGTGCGGAGCCGAAGGGAAACCAAGTCTTAATAGGGCGTTGAGTCAGTAAAGGTAGACCCGAAACCGGGTGATCTACCCATGTCCAGGTTGAAGTTTCCGTAAAAGGAAATGGAGGACCGAACGCACATCCGTTGAAAAGGGTGGCGATGAGGTGTGGGTAGGGGAGAAATTCCAATCGAACCCGGAGATAGCTGGTTCTCCTCGAAATAGCTTTAGGGCTAGCCTCGTATTAGTCTGCCGGAGGTAGAGCACTGAATTTCCTAGGGGGCGTCAAAGCTTACCAAAGAATATCAAACTCCGAATGCCGGCCAGATGATGTACGGGAGTCAGACTGCACGAGATAAGTTGGGTAGTCAAAAGGGAAAGAGCCCAGACCACCAGCTAAGGTCCCAAAGTGCGTGTTAAGTGGAAAAGGATGTGGGATTTCACAGACAACTAGGATGTTGGCTTAGAAGCAGCCACACATTCAAAGAGTGCGTAATAGCTCACTAGTCGAGAGGTCCTGCGCCGAAAATGTCCGGGGCTAAAACACGACACCGAAGCTGTGGAATGTATATTTATATACATTGGTAGAGGAGCATTCTTAACGCACAGAAGCATTACCGTAAGGAGATGTGGAGTGTTAAGAAGAGAGAATGCCGGAATGAGTAGCGAGATGGAGGTGAGAATCCTCCAGGCCGAATATCTAAGGTTTCCAGAGTAAAGCTGATCTGCTCTGGGTAAGTCGGGGCCTAAGGCGAGGTCGAAAGACGTAGTCGATGGACAACAGGTTGAAATTCCTGTACCGCATATTATCAGAACTGTGGGGACACAGAACCGAAGAAGAACCCGGGAATGAAAAGACCGGGGCAAGCACTGGACTGGTTGGAATGGCAAATCCACCCAACAACAGGAAGGTGTGACGCGTACCGAACACAAGTAGGGAAGTCTTCGTAGGGGCTGTCAAGAAAAGCCGCTATTGTGTAATATGTGCCCGTACCGTAAACCGACACAGGTGGATGAGGAGAGAATCCTAAGGCCGGCGGGAGAAGCATTGTTAAGGAACTCGGCAAAATGACCCCGTAACTTCGGGATAAGGGGTGCCTGGGAAACCAGGCCGCAGAGAATAGGCTCAAGCAACTGTTTAGCAAAAACACAGGTCTATGCAAAACCGAAAGGTGAGGTATATGGGCTGACGCCTGCCCGGTGCTGGAAGGTTACGAGGAGGGGTTAGCGGCAACGCGAAGCTCTGAATTTAAGCCCCAGTAAACGGCGGCCGTAACTATAACGGTCCTAAGGTAGCGAAATTCCTTGTCGGGTAAGTTCCGACCCGCACGAAAGGCGTAATGATTTGAGCGCTGTCTCAACAATGCACCCGGTGAAATTGAAATACCAGTGAAGATGCTGGTTACCTGCGCCAGGACGGAAAGACCCCATGGAGCTTTACTCCAGCTTGATACTGGGATTCGGTACTGCATGTACAGGATAGGTGGGAGGCAATGAAGCAGGGACGCTAGTCTCTGCAGAGCCGATGTTGGGATACCACCCTTGCGGTATTGGATTTCTAACCTGCAGCCATGACCTGGCTGGGGGACAATGTCAGGCGGGGAGTTTGACTGGGGCGGTCGCCTCCGAAAGGGTATCGGAGGCGCTCAAAGGTTCCCTCAGAATGGTCGGAAACCATTCGAAGAGTGCAAAGGCATAAGGGAGCTTGACTGCGACACCGACGGGTGGAGCAGGTAGGAAACTAGGACTTAGTGATCCGGTGGTATAAAGTGGGATTGCCATCGCTCAACGGATAAAAGCTACCCTGGGGATAACAGGCTTATCACTCCCAAGAGTTCACATCGACGGAGTGGTTTGGCACCTCGATGTCGGCTCATCGCATCCTGGGGCTGTAGTAGGTCCCAAGGGTTGGGCTGTTCGCCCATTAAAGCGGTACGCGAGCTGGGTTCAGAACGTCGTGAGACAGTTCGGTCCCTATCCGGCGTGGGCGTAGGATATTTGAGAGGAGCTGTCCTTAGTACGAGAGGACCGGGATGGACTGACCTCTGGTGTATCTGTTGGCTATCAAGGCCATGGCAGAGTAGCCAAGTCGGGAAGGGATAAACGCTGAAGGCATCTAAGCGTGAAGCCCCCCTCAAGATGAGATATCCCATCGCAAGAGTAAGACCCCTTGAAGACGACGAGGTAGATAGGGCAGAGGTGGAAGCATGGCAACATGTGTAGCTGACTGTCACTAATAGGTCGAGGGCTTAACCAGGTTGGTTTAGGTAAGAGGAAAGAACGGATGAAAATAGATATGTAGCAATGTGTGGTTTTGAGGGTATATGCCTCAGTAATCCTCGATAGCTCAGTTGGTAGAGCAAACGGCTGTTAACCGTTGGGTCGTAGGTTCGAGTCCTACTCGGGGAGTTTTTTATTGCCCAAAAACATGGGGCACACGTGATTCTGGTTAATGAAAAAGCGCAGGCATCTTTGCCTGCGCTTTTTCTGTTATCCATCGGAATATAAGCTCTACTCCATCACCTCTGCTGGCTTTTCAATTTCCATTTTTTCCGGAAGTATAAGATTCAATACCAGGGCCAATACAAATACCACAGCCACACAGTTCTCTGCAAATACGTCCTGAATGATTCCCGGGAATATATGAAAGATTTCAGGAATCAAGGTAAATCCAATTCCAACGCTGAGCGATAATGAACTGATAATGGAATTTCTCTGGGAAAACCCGGCTCTGGCCATCATCTGCACTCCGCTTATGATGATGGATCCAAACATCATAATGGTACAACCTCCCAGAACAGCCTCAGGAAGAGATGCAAAAAAAGCTCCGATCGGCGGAAATAAACCTGCCAGTATCATACAGGCTGCCCCAGTCATTATAGTAAATCGATTAACAACCTTTGTCATAGCAATAAGTCCCACATTCTGACTGAAAGAAGTAACCGGCAGACAGCCGAATAAGGAGGAAATACTGCTGGCAAAACCATCACAGGCAAGAGAACCAGATATCTCCTTTTCCGTTATCTCACGGTCAAGACCTGAAACCACCATGGCTGTGGTGTCTCCAATCGTTTCAGTCGCAGAAACCAGGAATATTACCACCACTGATAAAATAGCTCCTATATGGAATTCCGGAATATAGGGTAAAATC
>NZ_JAIPPU010000019.1 GCF_026646375.1 Acetobacterium wieringae | reverse complement strand
CTATTATCTCATGGATTTATTCTAGATGTAAGGCACCTTGTTATTAATCGCTTACATTACAACAGCAGTTTCTACGACGCTTGGCTTTTTGCCGATTCGACCAAAGGTGCCACCGCTGAACGCTTTTCTGGATGGAATAATTGAATAAATGCAAGCGGGCAGAATCTTGATCATCAAAACAACCGATCCCCCACATCAGTCCCCTCTGCTAAATTAAGCAACGATACATAAATATTCACCACAATCTGAAACAGCTCCGGGGGGATTTCCTGGCCCATCTGCAGCTTGGATAGCAGGGTCGCAGCAGAGTCATCATGATAAATGGGGATACCATTTTCTTCAGCGACGTTTAATATATTTTGGGCAACAAAACCCGTCCCGGCGGCGACAATCACTGGAGAATTATTTTTTTCCGGATCATAGCGCAGGGCGGTTACCTTGAGCGGTTTGTCGGAATCATTTTGATCGTTGCTGTTATTTTTTTTTATCTGGCCGTCCTGAATATGGACGGCCTTTGTTTTTTTATTTTTAGATGGTGACATCGAGTCCTACCTTTCGAAAAGCCAGTTTGGGAAATCGCTGCAGGATGGTTTGGCTTTGGGTGTATTCACCAACACCATAACCAGCCAGGGAATAACCCTGTTCCTCAACGATGGTTTTTAATTGGTCACGGGTGGATTTTAAGGTTTCCACCAGGGGTGCAGGTGATTTGATATTGAGGGTGATATTTTTATCCCGGGCCAACAACTCCACCTCAAAATTGCCATAGCGGTCTGATTGGATGGTGAAAAAGATATCGGTGGCGTTTTCGGCCTTTCCTTTTTCTCCTTTTTTTGCGGGGTCTTTATCCACAAAAAATTCGCCGTAGGAGTTTTCATCCAGAAATCGTAGCGGAATTAAAAAGTGCATAATTGTAAGAATCGGGCTTTCGTTACGAACCATGGTTTCTAGCAGGCTATGGGCTGAGTTGATGATTTTACTGGAGTTGTTTTCATCGAGGGCTTGTTCCAGTAGTTGAGCCAGAGCCACCTTTTCGCCTTCACCGGGATTACGTGAAGAAGATTCCAGCCGTTCGGCTAAAATCTCGGCCTCTTTAGCATGACGAAAAAGCTGGTTTTTCATTTCTAGAATATCACTGTCGGTTAAATTGGAAAGAGGTTTTAAAGCCTGGGAAAACCGCAGCACGGCCGCTTCCAGCTGCTCAGGATTACCTTTATCATAACGGACAATATGGTCAATGATGGTAGCTACAGACTGATAAGTTTTATCGCTATAGGCCTGCGACTGTAAAATCTGCCGTAGGGTGGGGATCGTTTCATTTTTAAGCAGTTGCTGAATTTCCTGATAGTTGAGGTTTTTTGATTGCAACAGCTCTTCAATCCGGGCCAGGCGTTGTTCAAGCTGATCACCCAGTTTACCATTTTGGGCAGCTTTTAAATTGATCAGGTTTTGTAGCTCCTGATTGGGTTGCTCAAGGCCGTTTGATTTACTTAATACCGCTTCCAGTTTGATCAGTTGCTGCTCAAGCAGCGCCCGTTCTTTGGAAGGAAGGGTCATCAGTAAGCGGCTACTTTCCAAAAAAATCCCGTTGAGGGTCTGGTTGCGATTCACATAGGCGTCATAATGACGAAGAATTGATACGATGGCATCTTTTAACTGGGGGTAACCTTCAAGTTTAGCCAGTGATCGCAGGCTGTCAAAAAAAGCTCCCTTAAAAATCGAGTCAGTTTTATCCCGCAGCAGCAGTTCGCTGAGGAGATCCTGAGAGTTAATAAAAATACCATCCAGAATTTCCTTGGGAATGGCACCGGCAGAGGATTCAAAAAGCTCAGAGATCAGTACCAGTTTGCGCAACGCATCGGCTTCGGCAGTGGTGCTGTTCATCAGAGGCTTTAAGATTTCTTTTTGTAAATTTTGAAACAGGGTTTCCCGGAAACTCTCCTTTTGGTAGTTTTCCGACACCGGTTCTATTTTAACCGCGTTATCAAGGTTATTAATATCAAAAATAGAATCACTGGGGGTATGTTTACTGGGTATATCGGTGATTTTTGGGGTGGAAACGGTAGAGGTGATTTTGATACTATCCAACAGAGAGCTCCTTCCAATTTAAAATAACAGCTACTTTGTAATAGGTGAAATGTTCGTGACTTTATGTTAGTTACGATTATACTGTATTAGCAAAAGATAATCAATCATTTCAGTAGCTATTTGCGGGTAAGATCAGAAATGATAAAGTTTTGACCAATTTTAAAACGCTTTTCTATATACTAAGGATTTATGGGATTTGGTCGATATAGGATATAGTGTAAATTAATTCGGGGAATTTACAGAAAAGGGTCTTTAATATTGATAAAGTCCCCTAAACAGGGGTATATTAATAGCGATTAAAAAAATAAAGTGCATTTAGCATAAAAACCCGATATAATAAAATAAGCCAAAAATTTCGTGTATATAAAGGATGGACAAAATGAGTAATTATGATTCTGGAAATGATTCCATTTTAGAGATGTATATTTTTGAATCGGAAACCCTGCTTGATCAATTAGAGGAAATATTACTTCAATCTGAGGACAATGCGGAACTGACACCGGATGACATTAATGAAATCTTCCGGATTATGCATACCATCAAAGGATCTTCAGCCATGATGGAATTTGACATGCTGGCGCATTCTGCCCATAAGTTGGAGGATCTGTTTTTCGTTATCCGGGAAAACGGCATCAAACCGGAGGACTTTGGGGATTTAATGGATCTGGTGCTTAATTTCTCCACCTTCTTAAAGGGAGAAGTTGAGAAGATTAAAAACAACGAGACCCTGTTGGATGAAAACGAAGAACTGACGGGTGAAACGGATGCCTTTTTAAATCGAATTAAAGGCTTGGTAACGGAAACACCGGAACAAGCCCAGGCTGAAGCGATGGAAAACCAATCAGATGATGAATCAATCACGTTGGCAGCGGCCATGGAAGATGATTTATTTGGCGATATGAATTTTGATGAGGCCCATAGCGAGGCGGATACGGATCATGAAGCGTTCGTTTCAGACGATGACAAGCCCCATGTTTACTGTATTCATACCCGCTTTAATGAAGACTCCCAGATGGAAAATATCCGTGCCTTTATGCTGGTTAACAAACTGGAATCCATTGGGAAGGTCTCAAAAACAGTTCCGGAGCAACTCAATAATAATCCTGAAGCTGCTGGCATTATTCTTAAGAATGGCTTCTTTTGTCATGTTGAAACCTCAGCCGATAAGGAAACCATCGAGAATATTGCGCTAAGTATTCTATCGGTCAAAAGTATCGAATTTTTGGATTGTGCCCAGGAAGAAATTATCGAACCAGAAATTGAAGCTAAACCGGAAGTGGTTGAGACCGGAAAAAAGGCATCTGAAAAGGTGGTTGATGCCAATAAACAAAAAAATAATGTCCAGAACCTGATCAGTGTCGATCTGAATAAGCTCGATACCCTGATGAATCTGATCGGAGAAATTGTTATTACTGAATCGATGGTTTTTGGTAGTGTCGGTATGGAAGGCAAGCGGGATGAAAGTTTTGAAAAAGCTTCCACCCAATTGCAGAAACTCACCGATGAGCTCCAAGACATCGTCATGTCTATTCGGATGATTCCCATCTCAGGCACCTTTAAAAAAATGCAGCGTATTGTCCGGGATGTTGGCAAGAAGTTAAAAAAAGAAGTGGAATTCATAACAATGGGTGAAAGCACCGAGGTTGACAAAACCATCATCGATGGGATTGCTGATCCACTGATGCATCTGGTTCGAAATGCCATGGATCACGGCCTCGAAAGTGCGGCAGAGCGAATTGCCGTCGGTAAGAACCCGGTGGGTAAGGTTATTCTCTCTGCCCAGAACGTGGGGGGCGACATCATTATTTCGGTAAGTGATGACGGCAAGGGGCTGGATCCGGTCGGTATTCTGGAAAAAGCGAAAGAGAAAAAACTGTTGGTCAAACCGGAAGAAGAGTATTCTGAAAAAGAGATTCTCAATCTGATCATGGCGCCTGGCTTCTCTACCAAAGAAACCGTAACGGAGTTTTCTGGTCGTGGTGTTGGGATGGATGTGGTCAAGAAGAATATTGAAAAGGTTGGTGGCTCTATTTCCATCGAAAGCGAAAAAGGCTCAGGAACCAATATCTTCCTTAAAATTCCCTTGACCTTATCAATTATTTCCGGGATGGAGGTTCTGGTAGGGGAAGACATTTATGAAATCCCCATCAGCAATATCCGCGAAACCTTTAAGATTACCGCCAACCAACTGATTAAAGACCCGGATAACAATGAAATGGTCATGATCCGGGGGGTATGCTACCCGCTGATTCGACTCCATGATATTTTCGAAGATAAAAAATGCGAAACCCACATTGAAGATGGGATCCTGATGTTAGTGGATTCAGGCGACACCTTTGCCTGCTTGTTTATGGATGATCTGATTAAGAAACATCAGATTGTCGTTAAGCCAATCCCTAAATATTTAAACCATTATTCAATAAAAAACTCGGGGATTGCCGGTTGTACGATTCTAGGAAATGGGAGCATCAGCCTGATTGTTGATATCCCGGCAATTTTAGATCATTATTAAGAAGCGTTCGCTAAAAATACGAGGTAAAGAAAATGATAAAACTTAAGGAAGACGAATTTCAGGCCATCACAACCTATGTCCATTCGAATTATGGGGTTGACTTACGGAAAAAGCGACACCTGATTGAAGGCCGCTTGAGTCATTATGTTTCCCAGTTGGGTTATGACAACTATATGGATTATTTTGAGTATGTTAAGACCGATAAAAAGAACGATGAAATCAGTGTGCTCATAAATAAGCTAACCACTAATCATACCTATTTTTTACGGGAAAGTGAACATTTTGATTTCTACAAACAACAGGTGCTTCCTTGGGTGGATGAAACAACCAAAACCAGGGATCTGCGGGTCTGGAGCGCCGGTTGTTCATCGGGACAGGAGCCATATACCTTGGCGATGATTACCCATGATTATCTCGGCAGCAAACTTAATACTTGGGACAGTACCATTTTGGCATCCGACATTTCGGATCGGGTTTTAATGACGGCTAAATCCGGAGTCTATTCAAAAGAAGAGCTATCTAAGATTCCCATGGAATGGAAACGGAAGTATTTCAAAGAATATGATGAAGAATATTTGTCGGTTACTGAGCCAATCCGCAAAGGTGTGGCCTATCGGAACTTCAATTTACTATCCCGATTTCAGTTTAAAAAACCCTTTCATGCTATTTTCTGCCGGAATGTGATGATCTATTTTGACAAACCAACCAAGAACAGTGTGGTGCAAAAATTTTATGATGCGCTGCACCCTGGAGGCTACTTTTTTATCGGACAAAGCGAATCACTGGCCTCAGTAGAGCATAACTTTAAATATGTCAAACCGTCTATTTATCAAAAAGAATGCTAAAGTTTTACAGAAAAATGACGATTGAATATATAACGAAGAAAAATCCGTAGTGAAAATATAATTTTAGTAAGAAAAACAAGTTAATAAGAAAAACAAGTTTGGAGGGATAAAAATGGCAACTTCAGTTAACTCATCAACAAGCGCTTTATCGTCATTGTCTGCAAAAACTGGAATGGCTGGGCTGGTATCTGGTCTTGACACGGAATCCTTAGTTGAAAGTTTGACAAATTCAAGTCGTTCGAAAATTGCAAAAAAACAACAGAGTGTTCAAAAAATGGAATGGAAACAAACGGCCTACCGAAGTGTTTCTAAAGCTTTGAAAGAATTCCAAAGCAAGTATCTAGATATATTATCGACAACTAATTTTAGAAGTGCATCACTATATAATACTGTCAAAGCATCAACAGCATCAACAAAAATTTCAGTTTCCACAACTAGTGCCGCAACGACTGGAAACATCGAGGTTTCGAATATTACCCAGTTAGCCACAAGTCAGACAATAACGGGGGTAGATGGTGCATCGAAAGCTCTGACTGGAAATGCTGCGAATGTTTCGGATCTGTTGAATAGTATAGGGGGAACCAGTAAGTCGTTTTTATTAAAAATGGATGGAACGGTTCGGACGATTACCCTGGATCAGGAATTTAAAAACAGTGTTGGGGTAGATGGTACAGGCTTAGAGGCAGCACTTCAAAATAAGATTACTGCAGCATTTGGCGAAAAAAGTGCCGGAGTACCGGTTGTAGATGTGTCTTTCACTGATGGTAAAATTGGTTTCTCCTCATCGGGAGCCCAACTAACGGTCAGCGCACTTAATTCTGACACTGCTACGCTAACCCAATTAGGATTTACCGATGGTCAAACCGATCGTCTCAATACAAATAAAACAATCGCGGATCTTCCGCTGTTAAAAGATACCAATGCCGTCAATGGAGAATATAAATTCACAATCAACGGTAAAAATTTTTCGTTCATAACCACCGACTCACTTTCAAGTGTTATCAGCAAAGTCAATGCTAGTGATGCGGGTGTTACGATGTCCTATTCAACTATTACTGACAAATTTACTTTAACAGCCAAGGAAAGTGGTGCCGGGGATAATATTGTCGTTAATGATACTTCAGGAACACTAATGAATGCTTTTGGACTGGCAGATCTTTCAACGGAACCAGTCGGTACAAGTGCAAAATCTGAAGCCGGAAAAAATGCAATACTGGAAGTCAATGGACAATCCATCGTCCGGACTTCCAATTCAATTGAAGTCAACGGGGTTAAAATTCAGCTTCTGGAAAAAACTGCGGCTGATGAAAAATTGACAATCACGATGAGTGAAGATACAACGTCATTAAAGGATACCATAAAAAGCTTTGTTACTGATTATAACAATATGATTTCTATGATGAATGGACTCGTAAAAGAGAATGCCGATTCAGATTATGCACCATTAACCGATGCTCAAAAAGAAGAGATGACAGAAAAAGAAATTGAAGCTTGGGAAACCAAGGCAAAGGTTGGACTACTACAGGGAGACAGTGTTTTAAAAGGAATTACCTCAAAGATGCAGTCCATGATGTACGGATCGGCAGTAAGTGGCGGGATCACCTTGTTTAATATGGGGATCACCTCATCTGGTTATGCAGAAAATGGTAAGCTAAAAATTGATGAAGAAAAGCTGGATGAAGCACTAGCGTCAAAAGGCACTGAGATTAAAGAATTATTTACCGCCAGTACGACAGGCTTGGCTAATCAATTAAATTCTATTATTGATGGTGCAGCAAAAACGACAGGTGTTAAAGGATCTCGTGGTTCCTTAATCGAATTGGCAGGTTATGAATCAACACTATCGAATACTGAAAATAGTATTACAGAAAAAATCACAAAAACGAATAAAAGTATCACCAGCTTAAAAACAAAACTAAAAACTGAAGAAACCTATTATTGGAATAAGTTTTCAGCACTCGAAACAGCACTTCAGCAATTAAACACCCAAAGCTCAATGATTACTTCATTTGGATCAAGTTCATAAGCTTAGAAAGGGGGGGATGTAATGCAATATGCTAACGCTTATCAGGAATCAAAGCGCTATGCCATTGAATCTTTATCAAAAGGAGAGGTGGTCATTAAACTTTTTGAAGAAGCCGAAAAACAGGTAAAAATGGGCATTATCCTAATTCAGAAGGATAGTTTCGCAAAAGCTTATAATTGTATTGCAAAAGCGCAGAAGGTTATCAATTCACTGAATCTTTCATTGGATATGCAATACCCCATTTCAGTTGAACTCAATGAAATGTACAGTTTTATTTTTGCTAAATTGGGGGAAGCCAATGCCAGTAAGGACATTCAATTAATGCAAAGTCTATTAGGCTTAATTATTGATCTAAAAGACTCATTTAAGGAAGCAGAAAAAATCAGTAATCCTGCAAAATCCCGGGGACTTTAAAATGAATGCTAATTTGCATGAATTATGTCAGGAAAAAGTTCTTATTCTGAAAGAATATGTAACCAAAGGTGAAGAAATTCTCAGTAGCATTGAGGACTGGGAAAATCTGGCAACAATCTTGGAAGAACGGGATCAGTTGCTGCTCCGATTAAAAAATATGGAAGATCAGTTCGCAGAGCTTAAGGGAAATCAGATCTGTACAATTGAAGAAAAAGGGCAGATCGACAGTTTGATCAAACTTATTACAGATATGGATCAAAACTGCATTCAGTTGATCAAAGCAGAACAGCAAAAAACCTTACAGGATTTGAAAAAAAACCAGCAAAACCAAAAAGTGGCTGACTACGAAATTAGTTTGACCCCAAGCTATGGCACCTTCTTGGATGCTAAAAAATAAATTGAATAGAGCGCCTTTAAAAAAGCAACGGTAGTTGCTTTTTTTTGTGTGGCAGAATATAATAGAGATGCAGATCAGAATGACAATATTATGATATTGATTTATAGTATTTTTGATAAAATTTG
This sequence comes from Acetobacterium wieringae, assembly GCF_026646375.1. Taxonomy (GTDB): domain Bacteria; phylum Bacillota; class Clostridia; order Eubacteriales; family Eubacteriaceae; genus Acetobacterium; species Acetobacterium wieringae_A. Next base: position 62,686 of record NZ_JAIPPU010000019.1, on the reverse strand, counting down.
CAATAATTATTCTAAGATGGATAAGTGTAGGCGTACCTAACTTAATTACAACTAAGATAGGGGATATTTCTATTTGTCGTTTCCAGTGAATTATGGTATTATGTTACTGTACGAGAGTATTGTAATTTGCGATTTAGTAGCAACATATGCGAAAATAGTTTTAATAAAACAGATAATAAGATAATTTTGAAATTTCGGCTGGTGATCAAACCGGCACAAAAGGAGGCCATGATGATTGGTGATTCGATAACCTCTGCCTTATATCAAAAAGCTCTGGATGGTACCTGGCAACGCCAAAAGGCTACCAGCAATAACATTGCCAACTCTGAAACACCGGGATATAAAGCGGTGAAAGTCAACTTTGAGGATTCATTAAAAGCTGAAATAAATAAGCTAAAGACCACGGGAAGTTCCACCGCTTTTCTTGACAAGATGGAAAGCATTGAGTCCATCGAAAATTCAAAAATCAGCGTCTATGAGGGGGCAACCTCCAGTCGCTTGGATGAAAACAACGTCGATCTGGAATCAGAAAATATTGATATGTCCAAGTCGGTGTTGCAGTATTACTATCTGGTTCGGGGGTTCTCGGACTCTTATTCCCGGCTAAAATATGCGGTTAACGGAGGAAAATAACAATGAGTTTCTTAAGTACTTTTAATATTTCCGGCTCAGGAATGACGGCACAAAAGTATCGGTTGGATATAATTTCCCAGAATATTGCTAATGCCCAGGTAACCAGAACCGAAGCTGGTGGCCCTTATCGCAGAAAAATGACCGTACTGAGCAGCGTCAGTACCGGAACGTTTCAGGATGCCTTAAAAACAGCAACTGGTGTGGTTCAAAAAGAGGGCGTTCAGGTTGAGGCTGTCATCGAAGACGAATCTGCACTGGTACCAGTTTACGATCCCACCCATCCCGATGCCAATGCCCAGGGCTACGTTATGTATCCCAATGTGAATACCGCCCAGGAAATGACGGATGCTATGGGTGCCAGTCGGGCTTATGAAGCCAATGTGACGGCGTTTAATGCGACCAAATCAATTGTTTTAAAGGCCCTGGAAATTGGCCGATAAAAGGAGAAAATTATGTTTATAGTTCCAATGACCTCAATTATGGGCACAACTGGTATTGGTTCGGTTACTGGTAACCCTGCTGCCAGTACAACTACAGCCTCAGAAACCGGCGCAGCTGGCGATTTTCAGAATATTTTAAATGATGTGATTAACAATGTGGAAGAAACTGAAGCTGTCACCAAGGTAGACGCATACAATCTTTCCATTGGTAACATGGATGATATGCACACCATGATGATCAACACTGCAAAGGCGGATGTAGCTTTGCAAACCATGGTTCAACTCCGTAATAAGGTGTTGGAAGCATACCAGACAGTTATGAACACCGGCTTGTAAATTTGAACTTGAAGAAATACCTTTTAAACCTGGTGGAGGATGCCGATCGGAGAATTTTATTTGATGTTCAGTATCCCCTCTTTGTATGCACGGATTTACGAATCGGGATTGACATAAAACATTTTGGATGGATAAAAAAAGACGATGAATGAGAAGATAAAGGGCTACTTAGAGAAAATTAAAAACCTATGGACCGGAACATCCAAAAAAGTCAAGATTTTGTTGATTGGTGGGGTTGTGCTGGTCTTATTGGCGTCCATCGGATTGACTGCGATGCTCAATTACAAGGAGTACGTGCCGCTTTTTGAAGACCTGACTCAGGCTGAAACAACCGAAATTATGGCTGCCCTGACAGATATGCAAGTCGATGTCAAGCTGGATGCCAGTGGCAATATTATGGTTCCAGAAGGTCAGGAAGCGCAGGTTCGTATGCAGCTGGCCACAGCTGGCTATCCCAAGAATGGCCTTAGCTATTATGTGATCAAGGAAAACAGCAGCATGCTGTCTACCGATTATGAACGCAAGCAATACGAAAACATGCAACTACAGGAGCGGATTGGCGCCAGTATAAAAACCCTGGACGGAGTCAGTGATGCCATTGTTACGATTTCTGTACCGGTTGAAAATGTTTTTTACTTACAGGAAACCGAAGCCACCACCGCATCGGTTATTATTCATTTAGAAACCGGGGCAACCCTGACGAAAGAGCAAATCGCAGGAATCCAGAACCTGGTGGCTAAATCAGTGGCTGGACTGACAAAAGATAATATTGCCCTAACGGATGGTGAAGGCAATGATTTGGCCAATAGTTTGACAGCTTCCAATGGTAGCGAATACAAGATGAAGCTGACCAAAGCGATTGAAAATGACCTTACCCAAAAGGTGAACAATGTTTTAGATGGTCCGTATGATCCTTCACAGTTTAAGGTATCGGTAACGGCGACCCTTAATACCGACGCCGTTAAGCAGGAAGCTACAGTTTATACGCCTTCGCCGGATGGCAACAATTCTGGGGTGATCAATCAGGAATCGTCCAGTATGGCGATTGCCAACGAAGATGGGACGGTTGGCGGTGTTGCCGGAACCACTGGAAATACCGATGTCACCACCTACGCTCAGAATGCGCTTAACAACGGTGGTGTTGTTACCGGAATCAATGAAAACACCACATATTCGGTGAGCCAGGAAATTACCCAAACTGAAAAGCTGGATCCGGCCATCGAAACCGTATCGATTGGGATTGCCATCAACGATCCGGCAATGACCCCGGTAGCTCGGGAGAATCTGGTGCAACTAGTGGCCTTTGCTGCCGGGGTAACCCCGCAAAGTGTTACCGTGCGGAATTTTGAATTTGTCCAGGCAGAAGAAGAACCCGTACAAGAACCGGTTCTTACCACAGAGCGATTACTGGTATTTGGTGGAATTGGCGCAGGGGTATTGCTGCTGTTGCTGGTGCTGTTGTTTGTGTTGACCAGAGGCAAAAAGAAAAAGGGCGAAGGCAAAGAAAAGAAAAAGAAACGGGGCAAGCGAGGCAAAGAAATCGAAGAAGCCTTTGCAACCGGTGAAGATACTGAAACAGATGATTTGTTTGGAGTACTGGCGGCAGACAAAATGGAACCAATTGAGCCAATTCATCCACTTAAAGATGATAAAAAGGAAAAAATTAAAGAGTTCGCCACCACAAATCCAGAAATTGCAGCGCAGTTGTTTAAATCATGGCTGAAGAATGAAAGTGAATAAATTCATATCGAATGAAGGATGTTGACAAATATGGACATTACCTTAACACCAAGACAGAAAGCAGCCCAGGTGGTTATCTCCCTGGGAGCCGATATTGCTTCCAACATTTATAAACACTTACAGGAAGATGAAATAGAAATCTTAACCTACGAGATTACCCGGCAGGAAAGTGTTCCTCCAGAGGTGGCTGATCAGGTTATTGACGAGTTTTATGGTCTTTGTGTTGCCCAGAAGGTCTATATTGAAGGCGGGATAAACTATGCCCGAAATGTGCTGGAAAAGGCTTTTGGTGTTCAGCAGGGGAGTGCTCTGTTAGAACGGGTGACAAAAACCTTACGAACCAAGGCCTTTGAGTTTATTCGCAAGGCTGACTATAAAAACCTGATGAATATGATCATGAACGAGCATCCCCAAACCATTGCGTTGGTGTTATCCTATGCCCGGGCGGATCAGGCTTCGGCGATTATCTCTGAGCTGCCCAAGAGTATTCGGGTTGAGGTGGTGGAGCGGATTGCCCGGATGGATCGAACCTCACCGGAGATTATCAGACAGGTTGAAACCATTCTTGAGCGTAAATTTGAATCGGTGGTATCCTTCGATTTACTGGAAGTTGGCGGTATCAATTATATTGCTGAAATTATGAACAACATTGATCGCGGTACAGAAAAATACATCTTTGATGAACTCAGCAAAAATGATGCCAAATTGTCTGAAGAAATCAGAAAGCGTATGTTTGTATTCGAAGATATTGTCATTCTCGATTCCATGTCGATTCAACGCTTCCTGCAGGAAGTCGACACCAAAGAAATGTCTGTTGCTCTTAAAGGGGCGAACAAGGCCGTTGCCGATGTGATTTTTGCAAACATGTCTCAGCGAATGGGTGAAACCGTCAAGAGTGAAATGGAGTTCCTCCATAATGTGCGGGTTCGTGACGTGGAAGAAGCCCAACAGAAGATCGTTTCGGTGATCAGAAGACTGGAAGAAGAAGGCGAAATCGTAACATCAAAGGGTGGAAAGGACGAGATCATTGTCTAGTATTGTAAAAGCGAAGTGGGTTTCTCAAACAACTGCTCCGGTGGTAATGCCAATAACGACTCAACCGGAAACAGAAAAGAGTAGCGAAGGTCAACCGGTTTTAAACCCCGAAACAGTTGAAAGTAAAATTGACCATGATGACAGTGTCGAAGCCATGCACGCCGCCAATGAACTAATGAAAGAAGCCATTCGGGCCAGCCAGGAGATTAAGGAAAAATCGCAGGAAACCGGTTATCAGGAAGGGTTTTCTCAGGGCTATGCAACGGGGCATGAAGAAGGCTTTCGGGATGGTACCCAGGAGGGCTTTCAGGCTGGCTTAAAAGAAGGGCTTCACGAAGGCATGACTCAGGCCGCTACAGAAATTGATAACAAGCTCCAGGAGATCAAAGAACTGCTGGATGTAATCAGCATTGAAAGGCAGCAGGCGCTAGCAAATCAGGAACAGGAGTTGCTGGATATCGCCTTTGAAATCGCCAAAAAAATCATGAAACATCAGGTTCATGAAGACCGGGATTTATTTTTAAAATTCTTTGATGAGGTGATTCATGGTGATGAAGAGGATTTAAAAATTTATTTATCGGAGAACCAGAAAACCCTTGATCTTCATATTAACAAAGAAATGTCAGAAAAATTAAAGAAGCTGGCTAAAAAATCCAAAGTGATTATCTTAAAGGATGAGGATAAGATCATGGTGGAAACCAATGATTCGGTCATTGATATGAGTTTGCCGGTACAATTAGAGCAATTGGAGAAAGCCATCGAACAGAGTTCGTAACTGGAGGCAAGAATGAATAAAGCTGAGATTTGCAAAGCCATTCAACGGGCAGAAACCTATCATTATTTTGGTAAGATTGAAAAAGTTGTGGGAATGATGATTGAATCGGTGGGCCCGGAGTGCAGCATTGGTGATTTATGTAAAATCTTTGACCAGAATGCCGACCGTTATATTTTGGCGGAGGTGGTTGGGTTTCGCGGCAATAAAGTATTGCTGATGCCCTATGAAGAACCAGAGGGCATTAGTTTCGGCAATATTGTCGAGCCAACCGGATCATCCCTGAAGATTGGTGTGTCTGATAAGATGATTGGTCGGGTTGTTAATGCCATGGGGGAACCCATCGATGGGGGTGGCCCCATCGTAGATACGATGCCCTACGATATTCAGAGTAGCGGCGCAAATCCTTTTTCACGGCCATGTATTGGCGATATCCTGGAATTTGGGGTAAAGGCGATCGATGGTCTGCTGACGATTGGTAAGGGACAGAGAATGGGAATTTTTGCCGGTAGCGGCGTCGGTAAAAGTACTCTGATGGGAATGATTGCCCGCAACGTTAAAGCTCAGGTCAATGTCATTGCCCTGGTTGGTGAGCGAGGCCGGGAGGTACGGCAGTTTCTGGAAAATGATCTGGGTCAGGCCGGTCTGGAACGGTCAGTGATCGTGGTGGCGACCTCGGATCAACCGCCGATGCAGCGAATGAAATGTGCATTGACAGCGACAGCCATCGCCGAGTATTTTAAGGATCAGGGGAATGATGTCTTGTTGATGATGGATTCCCTGACCCGTTTTGCAATGGCTCAGCGGGAAATTGGTTTGGCCACCGGAGAACCACCGGTAGCCCGGGGGTATACTCCGTCCATCTATGCGATGATGCCAAAACTTTTGGAGCGCAGCGGAAATTTTGAAACCGGCTCAATTACCGGAATTTATACTGTATTGGTTGAAGGCGATGATATGAACGAACCGGTAGCCGATACCGTCCGGGGGATTATTGATGGACACATCGTGCTCTCCCGTAAGATTGCCGCCAGAAATCACTATCCGGCGATCGACGTCCTCAACAGCGTCAGCCGATTGATGTCCAACATCGTTAGTAAAGATCAGATGGAGGCAGCTTCTTCCATGCGGAATATGATGTCGGTGTATGATACCAACTACGATCTGGTCAGCATTGGTGCCTATAAAAGTGGAACCAATCCGTCGCTTGACATTGCGATCAAGAAAATTGGTGGCATTAATAAGTTTCTGCAACAAAAGGTTGATGAAAAGTGTTTCTATGATGACAGCATTGAAGCCATGAAGAAGGCCGTCTTATGAAAAAATTTCAATTCCATTTAGGAAAGTTGCTTTCCTACAAAGATCAGAATCTTGAAAATGAAATGATGATATTGGGTGGGTTGACAAGACAATTAAGCGAAGAAATGGATAAACAGCTGGATCTTGAAGATCAGCTGGAGAAAAGTAGGAAAAATTATGAACGGGACATGGCTGCATCGATTACAGCCACAGCTTGTCAGGTTTATCTTCACTATATGTCCTTTCTCAAAGAACAGATTCAAATTGTTGAGAAGCGAATTGATGAGATTACCGAAAAAATCGATGTACAGATTGAAGTGGTAAAGAACTTGAAATTGGAAACCCGATCGCTTGAGATTGTCAAAGAAAACCGATATGATGAGTATAAAAAAGAAATCGTCAAAGAGAACGAAAAACAGATGGAAGAATTTATCACCACCAGTAAAATTATGAATGAAGAACCCTAATTATCGGGGTAACATAAAGATGAAGAGGTGTAAAAATGCAGTATGATACAATCATCGTGGGTGCTGGACCAGCCGGTTTAGCAGCTGGGATCTACGCTGCCCGGGGGGCATTGAAAGTTTTGATTATTGAAAAGGGTGGCATTGGTGGACAAATAGCCACCAGTTGGGAAATTGAAAATTATCCCGGGTCTCCTCCGAACAGCACCGGCCCTGGTCTGACTGAGCGGATGCGCCAGCAATGTGAAGAATTCGGGGTGGAGTTTGCCACCCGAACCTATCTCCGTTTTCAGAAAACGAACTCGGGGTTTATTGTCGAAACCGATGCCGGTAATCTGGAAGCACAGACCATCATCATGGCAACTGGAGCAGAACCCAAGCTGATTGGCTGTAAAGGCGAAAAGGAATTGCGGGGGATGGGGGTATCCTATTGTGCCACCTGCGATGCCAACTTTTTCAAGGGATTAAAGGTGGCAGTCATCGGTGGCGGCGATACTGCTTTGGAAGAAGCCTTATACCTGACAAAATTTGCCAGTGAAATTATTATTATTCATCGCCGGGATGAGCTTCGGGGAGCTAAAATTTTACAGCAGCGGATTAACGAGAATGAAAAAATATCGAAGATGCTTAGTTGCGTCGTGGAGGAAATCAAAGGCAACGGACAGGTTGAAAGCATTAGGGTTAAAAATGTGGTTTCAGGTGAGTGCACGGACGTGCCCATTGATGGCGTTTTCGTTTTTGTTGGTCAAAAACCAAATTCAGAGGCATTCGTGGGTCAGCTGGAACGGGATGCCCGGGACTATCTGATTACTGATGATGAAATGCGAACCAACATTCCGGGGATTTTTGCCGCCGGTGACATCCGGCGAAAATCGCTGCGACAAGTGGTTACCGCTACGGCAGATGGGGCCATTGCCGCTGTAAATGTGATCAAATACATTGAAGAACGCAAGTAAATTGTGATATGATTAGGACTAACGAAAGTTAGTCTTTTTTGATTTTAGAAATAAAGTGTAATCAGGTGTAGAAATGAATATCAAATTTGATTTAAATATTACCCAAACCCAAAAACTGATTATGACCCAGGAGATGCGTCAGTCCATTGAGATTTTGCAGCTGACAGCGATGGAACTGAATGGCCTGATCGAAACCGAAATCATGGAGAACCCGGTATTGGAATTCAATGAGGTTTCCATTAAAGAGGTGGTACCAATTAACGAGGATGGTGGACCACTAAAAGGCGATTTGGTTAAAGAAGAACCAAATCCGGAGCCACAACCTAAGGAGGAAATCCAGTGGGATGAATATTTTTCCAGTATGGAAAATTCAGATTATCGGGGCCAGCTTCAGCCAATTGCTGATAATGATGATGAGTACGGATTTGAAAAATTTACGTCTCAGGAAAAAACCCTGAATGAATATTTGCATTTTCAGTTTACCCTGCAGGAAAAGAGCTTTAGTGAAGAAGAAAAGCGGATCGCTGAATATCTGATCGATTGTATTGATGATAATGGTTATCTGCTCATTGACATGGATTATGTTAAAAATACTCTGGAAGTCGATGAAGATCGGGTTCAGAAAATGATAACGATTATTCAAGGTTTTGATCCCAGTGGGGTGGGATGCCGGGATATAAAAGAGTGTTTGCTGATTCAATTGCGTCAAATGGGATATGATGATGATGAAGTGTTCATGGACATTGTCAAAAATCATCTGATTGATCTGGCTGATAACCAATTTAAACGGATTGCCCAGGAAACAGGCTTGACCATTGAAGATGTTTATGAATTCAAAGAAGTAATAAAAACCTTGGAGCCAAAACCCGGCCGGGAATTCTCCTGTTCGGAGCGGGTTTCGTACGTCATTCCTGATGGGAGCATTGAAATTGTCAATGACGAGCTGGTGGTGAAGGTTAATGATGTGTCGGCACCCCGATTGCGGATCAATAATTATTATAAAGGACTCCTGAAAAATTCGGATAAAAATGATGAAACCAAACTTTATCTGGAAAAAAAGCTCGATAGTGCAGCTTTTTTAATTAAAAGCATCGAACAGCGACGGGACACGATAAAAAAAGTCATTACCGCCATCGCTGAATCCCAGCGGGGATTTTTCTTTGAAGGGGTCGGAGATTTAAGGCCACTGACGCTTAAGACAATCGCTGAGACCATTGAAGTTCATGAGTCGACAGTCAGTCGGGCAATTCGGGGAAAATATATTCAAACACCAAAAGGAACCTTTGCGCTTAAATTTTTCTTTAAACGGGGATACTCTCAGGGCGAGGAAGATCGATCGTCCGATGCAATCAAACGATTAATTCAGGAGCTGATTGATCAGGAAGATAAGAAAAAACCCCTGAGTGATCAGCGCATTTCGGAATTACTACAGGACAAAAACCTGGATGTGGCCAGGCGAACCGTTGCCAAATATCGGGAAGCGCTGTTGATCCAACCTTCCTCCAAACGAAAAGAATACCGCTAGATTGATGACCAAAAACTAATTACCGATAAATCACGAACAAATGCCTGCAGTTTTCGTAAAATTGGGTTTGGGATTATCTTTTTAGGTTTTGGTGTTTTTTAACTTGTTTTTAAATTTAAAATGGGGTATAATGATTTTGTCCCAGTGGGACAAAAGTGAGCATGTATCCGAAAGAAGGGTGATTCTGTGTCAAATCAATTAAAAATCAGTAAGGAAGTCATTGAGCTTCAACAGTTAGTCGCTCCGGAAGTGAATCGTCTCATTGAAATGCGTTACAATATTTTGTCGACCATTAGCAGTGAGCAGCCCATCGGACGGAGAAATCTTGCATTTGTTCTGGATATGAGTGAGCGTCAGGTTCGTAATGAGATCGATTTTTTTCAAACGCAAAAACTGGTTTCGGTGGAACGACAGGGTGTTGTGATCACTGATGCTGGTAATGAAGCGTTGATTCAGCTCAAGTGTTTGCTTTATACCTATAATGGCCTGGAACAGCTGGAAAAAGAATTGATGGATCGACTCCATCTTAAACGGGTGATTATTTGTCCCGGCGATATGGATATAAACTATGAAGTGCTGCGATTTATGGGACGCTCCGGCGCAAAATATGTGTTATCGGTGATGAAGTATAAGGACACCCTGGCATTAACCGGTGGCAGCTGTACGGCTGCGGTAGCTGATGAAATGCGAGAAGCCTTCTATCCCGATGTATATGTGATCCCCGCTCGGGGTGGGATCGGAAAAAGCCACTCCACCCAGGCAAATAATGTGGTGGCTGAAATGGGTCTCAAATTGCATTCCAATTACGAGCTACTTCATTTGCCGGACAACATCGACCAACGATTACTGGAAGCTTTAAAAGATTATCCGGAGATAAAAAGGGTATTCAATAAGATGGACAACATCGATATTTTCATCTTTGGTTTGGGAAGGGCAGATGTGCTGGCTGACTGGCGAAACTTGTCAACAGCAGAAAAACGTAAAATTCTGGAACAGGGCGCTGTGGCTGAGGCCTTTGGTCACTATTTTGACATTAACGGGCAGGTTATTTCACCATCTAGCACCATTGGCATAGGTACTGAGAATTTCAAAAAAATACCCCATGCCATTGCAGTAGCAGGTGGGGTTACAAAGGCCGAGGCAATTATTGCAGTCAGTCGGATTCGGGAAAACATGGTTCTGATCACTGATGAAAGCGCAGCCAGAGAAATATTAAGAAAACTGCAAACCATGTCAGATACTAAATAGCGGGTGTCTGACTGAGTATATATTCAGTAAATATTATTTTAAGGAGGCAGATAAAATGTCTGTAAAAGTAGCAATTAATGGTTTTGGAAGAATTGGTCGTTTAGCATTCCGATTAATGGCAGATAACCCGGCGTTTGATGTTGTGGCTATCAATGATTTAACCGACGCAAAAACTTTAGCGTACCTATTAAAATATGATAGCGCCCAGGGAAAATTCAAGCAGGATGCCATCGAGGTTAAAGATGATACAATGGTAGTTGATGGAAAGGCCATTAAAATCTTTGCAGAAAGAGATCCTGAAAACTTACCATGGGGCACCATTGGTGTTGATGTTGTCATCGAATCAACTGGTTTCTTCACCGATAAAGATGGAGCAGGCAAACACATCAAAGCTGGCGCTAAAAAAGTTATTATTTCTGCACCAGCCAAGGGTGATGTGAAGACCATTGTTTTCAATGTTAATGAAAATATTCTCGATGGCACCGAAACAGTCATCAGTGGAGCTTCCTGCACGACCAACTGTTTAGCACCAGTAGCTAAGGTATTAAATGACAGTTTTGGTTTAGTTAGCGGTTTAATGACCACCGTTCATGCCTATACCAATGATCAGGCAACCCTGGATGCTCCGCATCGTGATTTAAGAAGAGGTCGTACGGCTGCTCAGAATATCGTTCCGACTTCTACTGGTGCCGCTGCCGCTGTTGGTAAAGTCTTACCAGAACTGAATGGTAAACTGGATGGATTTGCACTGCGGGTACCTGTCATCACAGGCTCGCTGGTTGACCTGACCTGCGTACTGGAAAAAGATGTGACTGCTGATGAAATTAACGCCGCTGTCAAGGCAGCCGCCAATGAAACGCTGGGTTATAATGAAGAACAAGTGGTCTCTACTGATATTATCGGAATGTCATATGGTTCTCTTTTTGATGCAACCTTAACTCGGGTTATGAATGTAGAAGGTGGAAAACAGCAGGTTAAGATTATTGCCTGGTACGATAATGAAATGTCCTATACGGCCCAGTTAATCCGTTTGGCAGAATATGTTGCCACAAAATTTTAATCAGCTAAACTGAGTACAAACAGAATCAATATTATTCAAAAAACTTTTCAGAAGCTTTTGCAAAACCATTGCAACTGCTTCTGAAATTGTTTATAAAGCGATTATTACAAACAAACAGTTAGGAATAAAACAAAAGCAGTACCGCTAGATTGGTCGGTACAGTAATTTGTGATAACTGAAATATTAACCGAGAGGATAAAAAGATGAGTAAAAAAACCGTATCTGATATCGATTTAAAAGGAAAAAAAGTATTAATGCGGGCGGACTTTAATGTGCCTTTAGATGAAAACGGCATCATTACTGATGAAACCCGGATCACTGCCGCGTTACCAACAATTAATTATATTCTTGATCAGGGTGCTTCACTGATTTTAATGTCGCATATGGGTCGTCCTAAAAATCAGCCAAACCCCAGATACTCTTTGGAACCGGTCGCAAAAAAACTATCGGAACTACTTAAAAAACCGGTTATTTTTAATGATGACGGCGCGGTAACTGGATCGGTGACTGTTGCTGCCGCAGCGGGACTGAAACCCGGGGAGGTTCTGTTACTTCAAAACACCCGTTTTCGGGCGGAAGAAGAGAAGAATGATCAGGGCTTTTCGAAAGAACTGGCCAACCTTGGCGATGTCTTTGTTAATGATGCCTTTGGAACGGCTCACCGGGCTCATGCCTCAACGGTGGGAATCGCTGAGTTTTTACCAGGTGTTTCCGGTTTTTTGATTCAGAAAGAACTGGATTTTATGGGCAAAGCACTGGAAAACCCGGAACGTCCCTTTGTGGCGATTCTGGGTGGATCAAAGGTTTCTGACAAAATTGGGGTTATAAACAATCTGCTGGAAAAAGTAGATACCCTGATTATTGGTGGCGGCATGGCCTTTACCTTCCTGAAAGCCCAGGGGTATGAAATAGGAAAGTCACTGCTGGAAGAAGATAAGATGGAGCTGGCTAACGAGCTGGTGGCAAAAGCAAAAGCAAAAGGGGTTAACCTGTTGCTGCCGGTAGATGTGGTCGCAGCTGAAGCGTTTGCAGCGGATGCGCCCTTTGTGGTAGTGGATATCAATGCCATACCGACCGGTTCGATGGGACTGGATATTGGTCCGGTAACGGCGGCTAACTTTACAAAAGCAATTCTAGGCGCTAAAACTGTGATTTGGAACGGCCCCATGGGGGTATTTGAAATGGCAGCTTTTGCTAAAGGAACCGAAGCTGTTGCCAAAGCGATGTCAGACTCCGATGCGATTACCATTATCGGCGGCGGTGATTCCGCAGCTGCAGTAAAAATCTTTGGCTACGAAGAGGGGATGAGCCATATTTCCACAGGTGGTGGCGCTTCACTGGAATTCCTGGAAGGAAAAAAACTGCCCGGAATTGAAATCTTACAAGATAAATAAGGAGAGTAAAATGCGAAAACCAATTATTGCCGGAAACTGGAAAATGAATAATGATATTTTCGAAACCGAAAAATTGATGAATACCTTGTTGCCATTGGTGGCAGGGGCCGAAGCTGAGGTGGTGTTTTGTCCCACCTATCTGGGTCTGCAAAAAGCGGTGGAACTGGCTAAGGATTCTAATGTTGGTATTGGTGCTCAAAATATGCATTTTGAAAAGAGTGGTGCTTATACTGGGGAAGTTTCTGGTGAGATGCTTCAGGCGATCGGTGTTAAATATGTTTTGATTGGCCACTCCGAACGACGTGAATACTTTAACGAAACCGACGAAACCGTTAATAAAAAAGCCATTAAAGCCCTGAGCCTGGGGATTACCCCAATTGTCTGCTGCGGTGAAACGCTGGAAGAGCGGGAGAGCGGTAAAGCAGAAACCAAGGTGGTCGGTCAGATGGAAGCTGGACTAAAAGGCATTGACGACATTACTAAGGTCGTAGTTGCCTATGAACCGATTTGGGCGATCGGTACTGGTAAAACTGCCAGCAAAGAAGAAGCCAATGAAGCCTGCGGATGGGTCCGACAAACCATTGCTAAAATGTTTGGTGAAGATGCGGCCCAAAAAGTCCGTATTCAATACGGTGGTTCGGTCAATCCCGAAAACATCAAAGACCTGATGGCCATGGATAACATTGATGGTGCACTGGTCGGCGGCGCTTCCCTAAAACCGACTTTCTCAGAGATTGTGAAGTTTTAGTATTTCAATCGATTGCGTAGTGCGGGCGATTACGAATCGCCCCTACTAACTATAAACTTATTGCGATGCCTAATTGATACTCGATTGTCATGCATATTTCTTAGGGGTGATCATTTATCGCCTGAAACGTTGATGAAATTACAAACGCTCTGAAGCTCATGGCAGTTTTTTATGTAACTAAAATATTTCGACCGAAAGGTGTGATCATATGAATAAAAATTTAACCGCCCTGATTATTTTGGATGGCTACGGCTTTACCAGATGTACTGAGGGCAATGCTGTAGAACAGGCCCAAACACCGTTTCTTGACACTATCTCCCGGGACTGCCCGCATACCCTCATCACCGCCAGTGGTCTTGGTGTTGGTCTGCCCGAAGGTCAGATGGGTAATTCTGAAGTCGGTCATTTAAACTTGGGCGCTGGCCGGATCGTATATCAGGAACTGACACGGATTACTAAGTCCATCGAGGATGGCGATTTTTTCACCAATGAAGCGTTTCTGGCCGGGATTAAATCGGCAAAACAAAAGGGCGGAGCCCTACACCTGATGGGATTGTTGTCGGATGGTGGGGTACACAGTCATGAATGTCATCTCTACGCCTTATTGAATCTGGCCAAAAAACAGGGATTGGATCGGGTTTATGTTCACTGTCTGATGGATGGCCGGGATACGGCTCCTGACAGTGGCTTGGGTCATGTCAAGTCGCTGGAAGCAAAAATGACAGAATTGGGGGTCGGTAAGATCGCTACCATCATGGGTCGTTATTATGCCATGGATCGGGATAATCGCTGGGATCGGGTCGAAAAAGCCTATGATGCCATGACCGTGGGTACCGGTAACCATGCTGCATCAGCCGTCCAAGTTATGGAAGAAACCTATGCTGCCAAAATAACTGACGAGTTTGTGCTGCCGACGATTATTGACACGGCCGAAGATAAAACCATTAAAGCCAGTGATACCATCATCTTCTTTAATTTCCGCCCGGATCGGGCCAGAGAATTGACAAGAGCTTTTATTGATCCGGAGTTTAAGGAATTTGAGCGTAAAACCGGCTATCTGGGGCTTTATTATGTGACCATGACCCAATACGATAAATCCTTTGAAAATGTCGCAATTGCCTATAAACCGGTGACGATTGACAATACCCTCGGTGAATATCTCAGTAATCTGGGGATTTCCCAGTTACGTATTGCCGAAACTGAGAAGTACGCCCATGTTACCTATTTCTTCAATGGTGGTCTGGAAAAGCAATATCCGCTGGAAGACCGGATTCTGGTACCGTCCCCTCATGTGGCAACCTATGACTTGCAGCCGGAGATGAGTGCCTATGAGGTAGCCGATAAAGCCGTAGCGGCCATTGAAAGCGAGAAGTATCAGCTGATGATTCTTAACTTTGCCAATGCCGATATGGTCGGACATACCGGCATTTTCGAAGCCGCCGAAAAGGCAGTGGAAGTGGTGGATGCCTGTGCCAAAAAAGTCATCGATGCGATTCTTGAAAAAGGTGGGAAGGTGATCGTAACTGCCGACCATGGCAATGCCGAAAAAATGATCGACTATGAAACCCACATGCCTTTTACTGCGCATACGTCCAATCAAGTTAAGTGTATTCTACTGGGCGATGGTGATGTTGCATTGCGAGACGATGGTCGTCTGGCAGATGTGGCCCCGACGCTACTGGATTTGATGGGACTATCTAAACCGGCCGAAATGACCGGTGAAACACTGATTAAGGAAAAATAAAGCAAAAATGCAAAAATTGTGACCGTTTACATGAGAAAAGTCTCGATTGAGACTTTTTTTATGATTGAAAATGTTTTTTGGTTATGATATTATAACGTGCACGATTATTTACGGAGGTGATACTAATGAAAGAAGCTTTATTGGTCGTTTTACTGATTTCCAGCTTGGTTCTGATTGCAGCAATACTGTTGTCGCCAGGAAAAACAGCCGGGATGTCAGGAGCCATCGCAGGTGGTGCTGAGACCTTATTTGGAAAGAAAAAAGCCAAAGGATTTGAAGGCGTTTTAGAAAAAGCAACCAAAATCTCAGGTGTTTTATTCATGTTGTCGGCATTCGTTTATTCAATCGTATCATAACAGGCATCAGATTTAGAGGGATGCAAAAACTTACAGGGGGAAATTGAGAATGGAATTATTGTTTCTGGCTCCAGCTATTGGAGTCGTGGCGTTGCTTGTTGCGCTTATTTTTGCAAAACGCGTAACTACAGTTGATGCCGGTAGCGACAGAATGAAAGAGATCGCTGGTTATATCCACGAAGGTGCCATGGCATTTTTAAAACGTGAATATAAAATGATCGCAATTTTTATCGCTGTCTTATTTATTATTTTAACGGTTACACCTGGTTTGGGGATTATGACTGCGGTATGTTTCCTGGTTGGGGCTATTTTTTCAATCCTGGCCGGATTCTTTGGGATGCAGGTAGCCACTAAAGCCAATGTCAGAACTGCTAATGCTGCTAAAACCAGCGGGATGAATAAAGCACTTTCAGTGGCGTTCTCCGGCGGTGCGGTTATGGGTATGTGTGTAGTTGGTTTGGGCCTGCTGGGTGTTAGTACTCTGTACTTAGTATTTGGAGATGTTACCATTGTAACTGGTTTTGGTCTGGGTGCTTCTTCAATTGCATTATTCGGTCGTGTTGGCGGTGGTATCTATACCAAAGCAGCTGATGTTGGTGCTGACCTGGTTGGTAAGGTTGAAGCTGGCATTCCGGAAGATGATCCGCGTAACCCTGCAGTTATCGCTGATAACGTTGGGGACAATGTTGGTGACGTTGCCGGGATGGGATCGGATTTATTTGAATCGTATGTAGGTTCAATTATCTCGGCCATCACTTTGGGTGCATTAGCACTTGATGGTTTTGATGGGATCTTATTCCCAATGCTGTTAGCCGCCGTTGGTATTTTTGCTTCGATTATTGGCTCTTTCTTTGTTCGTGGTAAAGAGGGTGGTAATCCGCAACGCGCTCTGGACATGGGTACCTATGTCAGTGGAATTCTGGTTGTGATAGCGTCTTACTTCCTGTCTAACTATTTTACTGGTGGAGCTTCAGCATTTATTGCGATCGTTGCTGGTTTAGCAGTTGGGATTATTATTGGTAAATTAACTGAGTATTATACCTCTGAACATTACAAACCAGTACAACACATTGCCCAACAATCAGAAACGGGACCAGCTACTACCATTATCAGTGGTTTGGGCGTGGGGATGAAATCCACCATGTTTCCAATTCTGGCCATGGCAGTTGCAATTTTTGTTGCGTATGCATCGTTTGGTCTTTTTGGTATTGCGCTGGCAGCGGTTGGGATGCTGTCTACCTGTGGAATGACCATTGCTGTTGATGCCTATGGCCCTATTGCCGATAATGCCGGTGGGATTGCCGAAATGGCTGAAATGCCAAAAGAAGTGCGTCAAATCACCGATAAACTGGATGCCGTTGGAAACACCACAGCTGCTATCGGTAAAGGTTTTGCGATTGGTTCGGCAGCGTTGACTGCTTTGGCATTGTTTGCATCTTATGCACAGACCGTTGGTTTAAAAAACATTGATATTTTAAATCCCAATGTTATCATCGGGATGTTTATCGGTGGGATGCTGCCATTTTTGTTCTCAGCTCTAACCATGGAAGCAGTTGGTTCTGCGGCTAATGAAATGATCGAAGAAGTGCGTCGTCAGTTCCGGGAATTCCCAGGCATTATGGCAGGTACCGAAAAACCGGATTATGCTAAATGTGTGGATATTTCTACAGCTGCAGCTTTAAAACAGATGATTGTGCCCGGTTTAATGGCCGTGGCTGCTCCTTTGGCTATGGGTCTGATTCTGGGTGCAGATGCCTTAGGCGGTCTTTTAGCCGGAGCATTGGTTACCGGGGTATTGATGGCCATCTTTATGGCGAATGCCGGTGGTGCCTGGGATAACGCCAAGAAATTCATTGAAGGCGGCGCTCATGGTGGAAAAGGCAGTGATGCTCATAAGGCAGCTGTTGTTGGTGATACTGTCGGTGATCCGTTTAAAGACACTTCTGGACCATCGATTAATATCTTAATCAAATTGATGACAATTGTATCATTAGTATTTGCTCCATTATTCCTAATCTAATAAAAAAATAATCTTTCCGTAAAAAAAGAACCTG
The DNA here is from genome assembly GCF_026646375.1 of Acetobacterium wieringae. Lineage (GTDB taxonomy): Bacteria > Bacillota > Clostridia > Eubacteriales > Eubacteriaceae > Acetobacterium > Acetobacterium wieringae_A. Next base: position 44,882 of record NZ_JAIPPU010000019.1, on the reverse strand, counting down.
AATGCCATCCGGCATTCAGGTTCTTTTTGGGTTAGGTTGAGGTTACTGATAAAAAAATTGGGTATGAGTAATAATAATAACCTTAAATAAATCTGAGAATAACAAAAAATGCAATCTAATATACATAAATAGATTGACGAATTAAACTTATAATAATATAATTTATTTAAAAGGAGTGATGATATGATAAAAAGTGTATACAGTTTAATGCTATTCGATGAAATAGTTGAGAAGATAGATCAAATCGCCTATGAAAATAATACCAACCGCTCCCAACTGATCAATGATATCCTGGCCGAGAAAATCGGACTGGTGACCCCGGAGCAGAAAATCCAGAAAATCCTGGAACAACTGGATGAAAACTTTAGTGATACCCTGTCAGTGAGCCAAATTAACAAAAACTCCAGTATCCAATTCGGCAAGAGTTTGAAATATAAGTATCGTCCCAAGGTACGTTACAGCTATGAATTTATCAGCAGCAAGCGGGGCAAGTATGCAGTACTGAAAATCAGCTCCCGAACCAAATCTGAAAATCTAAATGATCATTTTGACGAATTTTTCAAGCTGATTGCTGACATTGAAAAAGCGCAGCAGGGAGCTCATCGGGATTTAGCAGAAAATTTGACAAATCATAAGTTTATTCGGGCGTTTGAGGATGAGGCCGAGTTAACCCAGGACATTGAAACGGTCACCGATAACCTGACCCGTTATTTAAAAATGATTGACCGAGCCATGAACGTCTATTTTTCGAAGGTTGATGAAGCCGAAGCGAAAGAACTCACGAACCTTCTGGAAAGTATTTATCGTGAAGATTATAAAAAAAATAACCAATAAAAAAGAGGTACAATTATGGATATGAATTTATTCACCCAAAAGTCATTAGAAGCAATCAAAACGGCAGAACTGATTGCCGGAGAATACAACCACATGGAAATAGAGCCGGAGCATCTGTTGATGGGGCTGATCACCCAGGAAAACGGAGTAGTTGGGCGGATCTTTGATCGGCTCGGTAAGAATTCCCACACCATTGCCGAAGAACTGCGCCGGGAAATTGGCAAAAAGCCCAGTGTTTCTGGTCCCGGTCGGGAACAGGGAAAGGTCTATATCAGTAGTGACACCGATAAGGTCTTAAACGAATCGTACAAAGAAGCCAAAAAACTCGATGACCAGTATATTTCTGTGGAGTGTATCCTACTGGCGCTCTACAGTCTCGGCAAAAAATCCAAGGCCGTGGAAATTTTGGAGCGTTATGGCATTACCAAAAAAGAAGTCGAAAATATTCTAAAAGAAGTGCGAGGCGGCCAGCGGGTGGTTAACGACCATCCCGAGGTTACCTATGAAGCCCTCAGCCAATATGGTCACGATCTGGTACAGGATGCCATTGATAACAAACTCGATCCGGTTATTGGCCGGGATGCTGAAATTCGCCATGCGATTCGGATCTTAAGCCGTAAAACCAAGAACAATCCGGTATTGATTGGGGAACCGGGGGTTGGTAAAACCGCTATCGTCGAAGGTTTGGCAATGCGAATCGTTGCTGGCGATGTGCCGGAAGGTCTTAAAGACAAACGAATCATTGCCCTGGATCTAGGGGCTCTGGTAGCCGGAGCCAAATATCGCGGTGAATTTGAAGAGCGACTCAAAGCGGTCTTAAAAGAGGTAGTCGACAGTAATGGTGAAATTGTCCTGTTTATCGATGAGCTTCACAATATCGTCGGCGCCGGTAAAACTGAAGGCGCCATGGATGCCGGCAATATGCTAAAACCAATGCTGGCAAGAGGGGAACTCCATTGTATTGGGGCTACCACCCTGGACGAATACCGTCAGTATATTGAGAAAGATCCGGCACTGGAACGCCGCTTCCAACCGGTGCTGGTGGACGAGCCAACCGTGGAAGACACCATTTCAATTCTTAGAGGTTTAAAAGATACCTATGAACGTTACCATGGCGTTCAGATTCTTGACACTGCGTTGGTGGCAGCCGCTACCCTGTCAAACCGCTATATCTCGGATCGATTTTTACCGGATAAAGCCATCGATCTGATTGATGAAGCCTGTGCTAAGATTCGCACCGAAATGGACTCCATGCCGGAGGAAATGGATGAGGTGCGCCGCAAAATGATGCAGTTGGAAATTGAAGAAGTGGCCCTTAAAAAAGAAAAAGACACTCTCAGTAAAGAACGGCTGGAACGACTCCAAAAAGAACTGGTGGAATATAAAGAACGCTTTAACACCATGAGTATGCAATGGGAAAACGAAAAGCAGTCCGCCGATACACTAAAAGCCCTTCAGGAAGAACTCAATCAGCTCACCTACGAGCGGGAAAAAGCGATCCGGGAAGGGGATTATCGCAAAGCCTCAGAACTGGAGTACGGTCTGATTCCAGAAAAGACCGCTAAAATAGAAGAAATCAAACGTAAAACCGATGAAAAAAATGATGACAACAGTCTCAAGCGTGAAAAAGTCACGGAGGAAGAAATTGCTGAAATCATCTCCGACTGGACCAATATCCCACTTAGCAAGCTGGTCTCAGGCGAGCGGGAAAAACTGCTGGCGCTGGAAGATACCTTGAAGCAACGGGTTGTAGGGCAGGAAGAACCAATCCTGAAAGTGGTTGATGCCATTATCCGTTCTCGGGCTGGGATTAAAAACCCCAACAGCCCCATTGGCAGTTTCCTGTTTCTGGGCCCCACCGGGGTTGGGAAAACCGAGCTGGCCAAAGCGGTTGCCGCTACTCTCTTTGACAGCGAAGAAAATATGATCCGGATTGATATGAGTGAGTACATGGAAAAATTTTCGGTATCACGGTTAATCGGGGCACCTCCGGGATATGTTGGTTATGAAGAAGGTGGACAGCTCACCGAAGCAGTTCGCCGTAAACCCTATGCTGTCATTCTACTGGATGAAATTGAAAAAGCGCATAAAGATGTCTTCAATATTTTACTGCAGATCCTTGATGATGGCCGGATTACTGATTCCCAGGGGCGCACCGTCGATTTTAAAAATACGATCATCATTATGACCTCCAATATCGGGTCTGAATATCTGCTGGAGGGAATCAACGCATTTGGGGAAATTACTGAAAAAACCGAAGCAGCTGTGATGGAATTATTAAAGAGCTATTTCCGACCGGAGTTTTTAAACCGGATTGATGAAATTGTGCTCTACAAACCACTCAACAAGGAAGCCATCAGTCAGATTGTCACGTTGCTTTTAAACGATTTGCAAAAACGCCTGGAAGAACGTCGCATCACGGTTACCCTGACTAAGGAAGCGATTGATGCCGTTATTGAGATGGGTTTTGACCCGGCCTATGGGGCTCGACCGCTGAAACGCTACTTACAAAAACACATTGAAACCATGGTTGGTAAAGAAATCATCAAGGGCAATGTCCACGAAGGTCAGGCCATTACCATCGATGTTGATCCCAACGGGGAATTTTATATGGCCTAAAGTAACAGAGATCAACCGACCCGTTTCGGGTCGTTTGGTCTCTGTTTAGTTCAGGATGCAAGATTAAAATAGTTATAGCAGGAAACAAAAAATTATCAATTATATGAAGAACTGGTAAAAAAAATAAAATCAAACCAGAAATAGTATCAGCGCTGGCCTGTTTTTTTCAGATGATAACGAATTCATAGCTGAGATTATTTGATATAATAATAACGAAAAAATATTTTCGGAGGTAGAAAATGCAAAAGATTATTATGTCTCCCAGCCGTTATGTTCAAGGTGCCGGGGAAGTTGGTAAATTGCCGGAACATGTTGGGAAATTTGGAACATCTGCGCTTGTTTTAATGAGCGGAACCATGATGCGAACCAAAGCGGATGAATTGAAAGCCAGTTTTGAAGCGGCGGGAATTAAGTTCACACCCGAAAAATTTAACGGTGAGTGTTCAAAGGTTGAAATTGCCCGTCTCCAGGAAATCGTCAAAGCGCAAGGTTGTGACGTTGTTGTTGGGATTGGTGGCGGAAAAACCCTGGATACAGCCAAAGCGACGGCGCATTATGAAAAGCTGCCAGTTGTGATTGCACCATCCATTGCTTCTACTGATGCGCCCTGTTCGGCTTTATCCGTTATTTATACCGAAGATGGTGTGTTTGATGAATACCTGGTTCTACCTAAAAACCCTGAGATTGTCGTGATGGATACCGACATCATCAAAGCGGCTCCAGCCAGACTTTTTGTCGCTGGAATGGGAGACGCGTTGGCTACTTATTTTGAAGCCCAGGCTACTGTGGATTCCAACGGAACCACCATGTCAGGAGCTCATCCGACTAAATCCGCTTTGGCTTTGGCAAAATTATGCTATGATATTTTAATTGAAGACGGCTTAAAAGCAAAGCTGGCGGTTGAAGCAGCAAGCTGTACACCGGCGGTGGAAAATGTGATTGAAGCCAATACCTACCTCAGCGGAGTCGGATTTGAAAGTGGCGGTCTGGCAGCTTGTCACGCCGTTCATAACGGTTTAACCGTATTACCGGAGTGCCACCATATGTATCACGGTGAAAAAGTTGCCTTTGGAACTCTGGTTCAATTGGTGATGGAAAACCGCTCCTTGGAAGATATTGAAGAAGTGATCGATTTCTGTTTATCTGTTGGTTTGCCAATTACGCTGGGCGAACTGGGTTGCACCGAACCAACCCCAGAAAAAATCATGGCGGTGGCAGTTGCGGCGGCTGATCCTGCTGAAACGATTCATAATATGCCTTTTGATGTCGATGCCGACACTGTTTACGCTGCGATTATGGCAGCAGATGCTCTGGGCCGATTATACCTGTGTGACTAAGAAAAAAATATTAAAAAAGGTCACAATCTCACCAGTTGGAGATTGTGACCTTTTTGCAGTGTTGCTGGATGAAGGGACTATAACAGCGGGTCAAACAGTTCCCGAGTCGTCTTCAGCATGTCACGGATCGGCAGATCATAGGGGCACCGGGGTTCGCATTCGCCGCACTGGATACAGTCTGACGCATTGGCAACAAAGCTGCGATAACGATCCAGGGCCCATTCCTCAAGATCGTAGCGGCGGTAATACCCTTCGACGATAAACTGCATTGGGATGTCAATGCCCTGGGGACAGGGGGCGCAATAACCGCAGCGACGACAGAAGGTTTTTCCCAGTGCTTTGGCATCGGCTTCAAGGGTTTCTCGTTCGTCATCGGATAGCGGCACAAAATCGTTGCCGACTCGGGTGTTTTTAAGAACCTGCTTGACTGAATCCATACCGGGGATCAGTACCGAAATATTGGGATTTTCAGCTACCCAGCGCAGGGCGTAATTAGCGTGGATAAAGGCACCACCAGCCAGCGGTTTCATAATAATGACACCGACATTTTTTGATTTGGCTTTTTCAAAGAGCGGTGCTCCGCGGTTCTCGACAATATTATAAGGAAACTGAATGGTTTCAAATTTATCTTCATCCAGAGCCCGATCGAGCACTTCGTAAGAGTGGGAGGTAATCCCGATATGTTTAATCAGCCCCAGTTTTTTACAGTCGACCAGCGCATCATATCCACCCCCAGGGCTCATAATGGTTTCGTAGTCGGTCATCGTTTTGGCATTATGGAACTGATACAAATCGATGGTATCGGTTTGTAACTCGGCCAGACTGGTTTTAACATCAACCATCACCTCATCGTAGCTGAGTTTTGGGGTTTTTGTAGCCAGGAAAAAATGTTCACGGCCCCATTGCTTTAATGCTTCCCCAATCATTTCTTCACTGTTGGTGTAAGCTCTGGCAGTGTCAATAAAATTAACACCTTCTTCAATAAGGTTTTCAACAATTTCGTCAACTTCCCATTGGTTACAGCGTTGGATTGGAATGCCACCAAAGCCAATAAGGGATACTTCTAATCCGGTTTGTCCCAGTACTCGCGTTTCCATTTTACACCTCTTCTTTTCTTGGTTTTGCCCATTTTATCATATCAAATCACAAAAGTCATCTGTTATGCGGGAATTGACTCAAAGATCTGTTGCATTTCAACTTTCTTTCAGGCTGGTGAATGAACATTAATTGACACTCCAATCGCCGATGGTGTAAAATGAAACTATGTTAATAATTAAGAAAGAAGGTAAGAATTATGAGTATTCGTTTCGATCTCTCTTATGCAAATATAGATTCCTGTGAGTTTGAAAGTCGTTATCAGCAGTTGGCTCAAGCTAATGATGACTTGATGAATAAAACTGGTGTGGGCAATGATTTTCTCGGCTGGGTGGATTATCCGATCAACTATGATAAGGATGAATTTGTCCGGATTAAAGAGGCTGCCGAAAAAATTAAAGAGCGTTGTGAGGCGTTGGTGGTAATTGGGATTGGCGGTTCCTATTTAGGTGCAAAAGCGGTGATTACAGCCCTAACCAGCCCCTTTTATAATGATGAACCACGAGCAGTGCGAAAGGCTCCCAAAATATATTTTGCCGGTCAGAATATCAGTGGAAAATATCTGGAAAAGTTGCTGGCGCTTCTTGCGGATCAGGAAGTCTGTATCAACGTTATTTCAAAGTCTGGCACTACCACCGAGCCGGCGATCGCTTTCCGTTTTTTTAAGCAATTTCTGGAAGATAAGTATGGCAAAGCGGGAGCACAGGAGCGGATCTTCGTGACAACGGATGCTGCCCGGGGAGCCTTAAAGTATATGGCTGATGAAGAAGGCTACGAAACCTTCGTGATTCCCGATGATATTGGGGGTCGTTACTCCGTCTATACCGCCGTCGGCTTGCTGCCCATTGCAGCAGCGGGGATTGATATTGATGCGCTGATGGACGGCGGAAAATCCGGGTACGAGGAGTATAACAAACCGGAGTTTGAAAAAAACCCCTGCTTCCAGTATGCATTGTATCGGAATGTCCTTTATAGCCGCAGCAAGAATATTGAGATTTTGGTGGATTACGATCCCTCTCTGGAGTATCTGGCGGAGTGGTGGAAACAATTATTTGGTGAAAGTGACGGCAAAGATGGTAAGGGTCTTTTTCCGGCTTCGGCGCATTTTTCCACCGATCTCCATTCGCTGGGTCAGATGATTCAGGATGGCCCCAAAAACCATTTTGAAACCGTCATTGTCATTGAAGCAGATCAATCGGATCTCAAGGTTTTCCGCGACGAAAAGAATCTGGAAGGACTCAACTACCTCACCGGCTGGGAAATTGATGCCGTCAATGAAAAAGCTTTTATGGGCACCTTGCTGGCTCATGTCGATGGTGGAGTCCCCAATGGGATCATCCGACTTACAAAACTGGATGCCTTCCATATTGGTAAACTGATTTATTTCTTCGAAAAAGCCTGTGGTTTAAATGGCTATTTGCTGGGGGTTAATCCCTTTGATCAGCCCGGAGTGGAAGCCTATAAAAAGAATATGTTCGCGTTGCTACATAAGCCCGGTTATGAAGATCTGACCGCCGAATTGGAAGAACGGCTATAGACAGTGTCCACATAAGAATCGGATTTTCTCGGTGATAGTGGCAATGAAAGAATGAAAAATTGAATATTCAGCACACGACATATTGTTACAATTGTGATACAATATTAAAAAAAACAATACAAATTGTCGATTAGAATTCCTGGAAAAACGGCAAAATATTTGTTGTTCCAGCAAATAAAATACTGAATTACAGGGCAAAACTGTTGTGAAATAGTGACGCAAAGCTAAAGGGACTTTTTTAAGTCAGCCAGTTACTCAAATAGATTTAACGATTTAGGAGGTAATGGTGAAGAAATATGACGAAAAAAAGTTTTTAATCCTCAGTTTTGCGTTGTTTTTTTGGGTCATGATGATGGGGCTCATTAATTTTTCCGCTTTTTCCCAGGAGCCTTACGAGATAATTCTGGTGAAGCTTCTCTATGGTCTGGCGTTTATGGGTCTCTTTGTGATCAGTATAAACAGTAACCTTGCCATTGGTACCTTCAAAAAAGAAATCCAGCAGCTTAAGCAACTCCAGGATCTTGATTTTTTAACGGGTTGTCCCAACTGGATCAAGTTTAAAAAAGAGTGTGAAATAATTCTGGACACAAGTAAAACCCAAGATTATGCGATGGTTATCTTTGACATCGATAAGTTTAAGGCGATCAATGACTTATACGGGCATCAGACAGGTAATGAAATCCTCACTGCTATTGCAAAAATATTAGAAATGTATCTCAATGAAGAGGAGCTGTTTGCCCGAATGGCCACCGATAATTTTTGTATTTTAATGAAATATGAAGGCTATGGTGAGTTTTCTTTGCGGCTGGAAAATTTGATTCGCAAAATCAATGGTTACTCTCAGAAATTCATCGTCAGCATCTCCATGGGGATCTATCTGATTGGCGAAACGGAGTTGGATATTAATGCCCTCAGTGATCGTGCCAATATGGCGAAACGGTCGATCAAAGATAATTCCCAGATTAGCTATGCTTTTTATGAAGAATCCATGCGGGTTGCACTGATTCTTGAAAATGAAATTGAAAACAGAATGGAGAGAGCGTTAGTAAGTGGCGAATTTGAAGTTTATCTTCAGCCCAAATATCTGTTTTCAGATGAACAGATTATTGGTGCTGAGGCGCTGGTACGCTGGAATGATCCCGAACGGGGGATGTTGCCACCGAATGATTTTATTCCCTTGTTTGAAAAAAATGGGTTTGTCAAAAAAATAGATACGTATATGTTTGAAGCGGTATGTAAGCTGCTGGCGAAATGGGAAAAGGAAATGGATCAATTGACTAATATGATTATTTCAGTTAATTTTTCCCGACTTCATCTGGAAAATATGCTATTACCGGAAGAATTGCTGGCCATTACCAACCGCTATCAGATCGATCCTAAAATGATCGAAATTGAGTTGACCGAGGGCACGATTTTCAATAATGATGTTCAGATGGTTGAGATTATGAATCATTTAAAAGATTTTGGTTTTCATATTTCAATTGATGATTTTGGTCGGGCCTATTCATCCCTCAACACTCTGAAAAATTTACCGGCGGATATTTTAAAATTGGACAAGGCTTTTTTTAGCGAATCGACGGATAATGCCCGGGGAGAGAAGATCATTACCAGTATGTTGAATATGGCCAAGGATCTGGATCTGATTACCGTGGCTGAAGGGGTGGAAACCCGGGAACAGGTGGAGTTTCTTAAAGAGAAGGGGTGCGACATTGCTCAGGGATTTTTCTATGCCAAGCCAATGAATGTGTTTGAATTCGAAGATTTTGTTAAAGAAAAACTGAAATCAGCTTAGGCTGGATTTCAGTTTTTTAAGTGTTTATCACAGGCGACGATTATTCTGACGGATTTTCAAAATTCAGACCACCACAGGTAATATTGGCAAAAACCGATAGGGCCACTGAATTTTCAGGATCGGTACAAACCGTATGGTCGGCAATTCCGCCAAATTTACAGCTATCAACAATTTTTAGCCTGAAGTTGTCAGGAACAATGATGTTAAGACCACCATTCACGATATTGATATCCAGGCGATACGCGTCTTTTTCGGTAGTCACCTCCGAAAAATCAAGCTGCATGCCGCCAAAGAACGCTCCGATTTTAGTATTCTGCATCGTTTGGTTTTGGTAGTCTTTCATTTTACCGCCATAGAGGACGACTTCGTCCAGCGATTCGGGACGCTTATCCAGGTTGGCTTCAAATGCTTTGGCCTTTTTTATTACACTGGCGTGATAAAGCGCTACGCTGGTGGCCATAATAACACCGGTTCCGATGAGTATGTTTTTTATCTTCATGATTGATCCTTTCTGTTCTTTTTAATCAGTTTACCATGATTTTAAGAAGAATCGAATCTTTTTTTGTTTTTTTAAAGAACATCTCAGATAATTTTAACTAAAAATAAAGGTATTATGCTATAATATTCGAAGCATCTGTTCAGCATTGCTGAATAAATAAGAGCAAATGAAAGGTCTCAATGGAAACAAAAAAGTATTATGATGAGTTTGAAACCATTGTTGGCGATATTATAACACACAGTGAATTCCAAAGATTAAGAGAAATTGATCACCATGGCAATGGTTTATATGAACATTCAGTCGCAGTTGGATATTACTCCTATCGCGTGGCCAAATTTTTAGGTATGGATTATGCCTCCATTGCCCGGGGCGCAACTCTCCATGATTTTTTTCTGGAGTCCTGGCAGGGAAAGGTGAAAACAGGAAAGGGCTTGAATCGAATCAAAGAGATGCATGGCTTTTCTCATCCTAAAACAGCCCTGGAAAATGCCGAAAAATATTTTGATATTGATGAACGTCAGGCAGACATGATCGTCAAGCACATGTTCCCACTTACGCCAATTCCACCAGCAAATTTAGGTAGCTGGGTTGTGACGGCAGTGGATAAATTTGTGGCTACTCATGAGCTGGTTTTTAAAAACACTCAGCCCATCAAACGGCTTAAAAGTATGATGTCCAAAGCTTAAGGCAATAAGATAGTGCCTTAGTAATTATATATGACCCTAATAAATTGATTTGACGGAGGATAGAACTTGATCGAAGAACAAATTGAACGCGCAAAAGCCCATTTTGGAGAGCTGATTAAAGAACAATTGACACGCATCGAAAAAATGAAGGTTCAAAAGGATTTTACTGATTTTACAACAAAAGAACAGATTATTATCGGTGTTGTCGGTGGCGATGGCATTGGGCCATTTATTACTGCTGAAGCCCAAAGGGTATTAGAATTTTTATTGGCCGATGATGTTAAAACCGGAAGAGTTGTCTTTAAAATTATTGACGGTTTGACCATTGAAAACCGGGCAGCCTGCGGAAAAGCGATTCCTGACGAGGTTTTAGCAGAACTAAAAACCTGTGATGTAATCTTAAAAGGACCAACAACAACGCCCCGGGAGGGTGATCCCTGGCCAAATATCGAAAGTGCCAACGTGGCGATGCGTCGGGAATTGGACTTATTTGCCAACGTTCGGCCAGTGTCGGTACCAGAAAAGAATATTGACTGGACTTTCTATCGGGAAAACACTGAAGGGGCTTATGCCGTTGGTAGCAAGGGCATCCATGTCAATGATGATCTTGCCATTGATTTCACCGTCACCACCCAGGAAGGTTCGGAGCGAATTATTAAGGCAGCCTTTGATTTTGCAGAAAAATCTGGTAAGAATAAGGTGACCGTGGTTACTAAAGCCAACGTTATCAAAACGACTGATGGTAAATTTTTAGATACGGCCAAAGCGATTGCCAAAAACTATCCCACCGTCGAAATGGATGACTGGTACATCGATATCATGACCGCCAAGCTGGTTGATGAAAAACGACGCAGTCAGTTTAAGGTGATGGTTTTACCAAACCTCTATGGTGATATCTTAACCGATGAAGCGGCTGAGTTTCAGGGTGGTGTCGGTACGGCTGGATCAGCCAATATCGGCAAACAATATGCGATGTTTGAGGCGATTCATGGATCAGCACCACGAATGGTGGAAGAAGGTCGGGGACAATATGCCGATCCTTGCAGCATTATCCGGGCTGCCGGGATGTTGCTGGTGCATATTGGTTACAATGAAAAAGCTGAGCAGCTTCAAAAAGCGCTGGATATTTGCGGACTGTACGAGAAAAAACTGGTGCTCACCGGACGGGAAACTGGCGCTACTGGTTCAGAATATGCTGATTATGTTATGGAAACTTTGTCCAATCCCAACCTGGACGCAATTTACGAAAAATTTATATAACTGATAAGGGGGCGTCTTTTAAGACGCCCTTTTTTTGTGGTAACGATCAGTCCTGCGAGTACTTCGAAAAACACCACAGAAAAACCATTGTCTGCTACTTCCATAAGTGCCCATTACCGGGCCCTTGTGTTTGAAATGTTATCTCATACAAAATCATATTTATTTAGGAGGCTATCATGCTGGAAAAAATTGATTTAGGTGTAACAATTGACAAAGAAACCTACCGCCAGGAAAAAGAGCGACTGACGATACGGTTAGGTGAACTGCAGCGAACCCTGCACGATATGGGTATTCCGGTCTTGATTCTGTTTGAAGGATGGGATGCAGCCGGCAAGGGAACCCTGATCAACGAATTGCTGATGCCTATGGATCCGCGGTCTTTTCGGGTGCATAATTTTAAAAAGCAGGAGAATGAAGACGAGATTTTTCGTCCGTTTTTATGGCGTTATTGGACCAAAACGCCCGAAAAAGGTCAGATCGCCATTTTTAACCGCAGTTATTACAGCGACTTGGTCTATCGTAAATCGATTGATGCGTTAAACATGCAGGGGTTAATGAAACAGGCCAATGAATTCGAACAGGCGCTTTCGGATGATGGGATGATTATTTTTAAGTTTTTCATTCACATCAGCAAAAAAGAACAAAAAAGACGTTTCAACAAGCTGCTGGGAAATGATGCCACTGCCTGGCGGGTAACCCCTCGGGATAAAAAAGAAAACAAGCATTATGATAAGCTTTATGAAAAGGTCAACCGGGGACTGGAGCTGACCGACAACGACTGTGCTCCCTGGGTGATTATCGAAGGGGAACAAAAAGACTATGCCCTGATCAAGGTTTTCAGTATTTTGGAAAAACGGCTGGAAAAAGCCATCGAAGCGGTCAATATGGCTCCAGAAGTTGAACTTAAACCGTTGATTCATGAAGGGGATATGCCGTTTCAGTCTAAGATTCTCGATGGCATTGTTCTTGATCAGGTCATCAGCGAAGAAGAATACCAGCGCCAGATCAAAGATGCTCAGAAAAAAATCCGCTTGCTTCAATTCGAGCTCTATCGACGTCGGATTCCGCTGATTGTCGGGTTTGAAGGTTGGGATGCCGGTGGCAAAGGCGGCTGTATTAAACGACTGACTCGGAACCTGGATCCCCGGGGGTATACAGTGTATCCCACCGCCAGCCCCAGTGATCTTGAAAGAAAGCATCACTATCTCTGGCGTTTCTGGCGGGATATCCCCAAAAACGGTCACTTGGGTGTGTGGGATCGAACCTGGTATGGCCGGGTGATGGTGGAACCAATTGAAGGATTTTGTACCCAAGAGGAGTTTGACCGGAGTTATCGGGAAATAAATGAATTCGAAAAACAGCTCTCAGATTGGGGGGCGATTGTCATTAAATTCTGGTTACAGATTGATCAGGATGAGCAATTAAGGCGTTTCACCGGTCGGGAAGAGAACCCCGATAAAGAGTGGAAAATTACAGAAGAAGACTGGCGCAACCGGGATAAATGGGAGGTTTATAAGATAGCGGTCGATGCAATGCTGCTAAAAACATCAACGATCAATGCACCCTGGATTATTGTCGAAGCCCAGAATAAATATTACGCCCGGATTGAAGTACTCAATGAAACCATTGCCGCCATCGAAAAACGTTTGAATGATTAGCAGGGCACCGGCAATAGCGAGAACATAACCACAAGAATGATTAAATCTTAACCCCGTCACGCCTGTCCATTGTGATCGCTGAACAGGTGTGACATGAAATAGAGAAAATGATGATTAATATAATTATTTATACGACTATTTGGATATTTATGCTGAAATTATCTGGGCCTTGAAAATAGTTTTTTAAGTTTTTTTAAATTTTACCTCAGTTTTTCAATGGGATACTAGAAATAATTAAGAATTTTAAGTGCGGGCACGCTAGGTAACCCTCTTTTATTAATCATTTAAGGTGATTTATTCTTATTGCAAAAAGATCTATTGTTATTCATTGAAAACGTTTAATTTACTTGAAAATTCGGATATAATGAGCTCAATAATTTTAGTGGAAAGGAGTTTTAGATGGATTCAATTGATGTTGAAATCCTCAAGCTACTGCAGAAAAATGCCAGAGTAACGGCTTCAGAAATAGCGAGTGAAGTCAGTCTCTCAGTTCCTGCAGTCAGCGAACGCATCAAAAAATTAGATTCTTCCGGCATCATTCAAAAGTACACCATCATTATTTCAACACAGCGAATGAACAAAAACCTGGTTGCCTATATGTTTATATCCCTTAAGCATCCCACCTATATTGAGGGATTTATCAAATTGGTGGAAAAGGAACATGAAATTATCGAATGTGATTATCTGGCCGGAGATTATGATTATTTAATTAAAATTATTACGAAAAATACCCAAAGTCTGGAAGCGGTGCTCAATCGCATTAAAACAGTTCCTGGGGTACAAAAGACAAAAACGATTGTAACCCTTTCAACTGTTAAGAACACATACTCCATTCTTCCGACTGAAGATATGGATGTGTAACGATTTAAACTCAGATCACAAATTTTTATTAAAAAAACAGGAGGTTTTTATCATGATTGTAGGTATTCCAAAGGAAATTAAAAACAATGAGTCTCGTGTATCCGTAACACCGGCAGGTGTTCATGCCCTGGTTAAAAGTGGCCATAAGGTGCTTGTTGAAACCAATGCTGGCTTTGAAAGCGGTATCGCCGATAGCGAATATGCAGCTGAAGGGGCCGTTATTTTGCAACAGGCCAAAGAAGTATTTGATCAATCCGATATCATTGTAAAAGTAAAAGAACCGATCGAGTCCGAATACGAACTGATGAAAGAAGGACAGACCTTATTTACATATCTACATCTTGCTCCAAACCTGCCTTTAACCGATATACTTATGAAGAAAAAAATTACCGGGATTGCCTATGAAACCGTTCAATTACCGGATCGATCCCTGCCTTTGCTGATTCCCATGAGTGAAGTAGCTGGCAGAATGTCCGTTCAAGTTGGTGCGACCATGCTGCAGCGCTATCATGGTGGTGTGGGGATGTTGTTGGGTGGTGTTACTGGCGTATTACCCGCTGAAGTCATGATTATCGGAGCCGGCACCGTCGGGATGAATGCAGCCAAAATGGCCGTTGGTCTGGGCGCTCATGTTACCGTGATTGATATCAGCAAACCCAGATTAACCTATGTGGACGATGTCTTTAATGGTCGGGTGTCCACATTGATCAGTAATCCCTACAACATGGCTGAACTGACAAGAAAATCAGATTTATTGATCAGTGGGGTTCTGGTTGCTGGTGAAAAAGCGCCTAAACTGGTTACTGAAGAGATGGTTAAAAATATGAAAAAAGGTTCAGTTATCGTTGATGTTGCCATTGACCAGGGCGGCTCAGTGGAAACCATTGACCACAGTACCACTCATGACAATCCCTGCTTTGAAAAACATGGCGTTATCCACTATTCGGTTGCCAACATGCCTGGTGCAGTACCACGAACATCGACTTATGCACTGACCGGTTCGACTCTGCCTTATTTACTGGATATTGTCAATAAAGGACCAGAAGCGGCTATGAAGGAAGATCATGCCTTGTTATTAGGTTTAAACACCTACAAGGGACACGTCACCTGCAAAGGCGTCGCCGAAGGCTTAAATAAAGAATACGTACCTGCCGAAGATTTACTGTAGAACGGGATAGCAGCGTTAAATACAAATACAGCTATTTCGATTTTGGCATCAGGAAATAAAACGAAAAAGCAAGACATAAAATTTAGCTCGATAGAACAGATAATAAGGGTGACACTGTTACTGGTAATAGTGAAGCCCTTATTTAAGAAAATTCTCGATATAATGTAATCGATAACAAGTGTATAAATTTTTTGGGGGGCAATATGAGTTTTTCGGATATCATTTCAGCTGTAAATAATTTTGTGTGGGGACCCATTATGCTGGCACTGCTAATGGGAACCGGTATTTTTTTAACCGTGCGTTTAAAGTTTAAGCCATGGCTCAACTTGGGCTATGCACTGAAATCGGTTTTTGCCAAACAAGACAAGACCCATAAAGATGACTCGGGTGATATTTCACCGTTTCAATCGCTGATGACGGCACTGGCCGCCACCATCGGTACGGGAAATATTGTTGGTGTTGCTACGGCAATGGTACTGGGGGGGCCAGGAGCTCTGGTGTGGATGTGGATTTCAGCGTTGTTTGGATTATCGACTAAATATGCTGAAAGTGTTCTGGCGGTTAAGTATCGGGAAACCAATGCCAAAGGTGAAATGGCTGGTGGTCCGATGTACGCCATGAAAAATGGTTTCAAAAACAAAAAAATAGGTTTGGTCCTGGCGTTTCTGTTTTCCTTGTTTGCCGCGGTGGCGTCCTTTGGAATTGGCAATATGACTCAGGCCAATTCCATAGCCGGAGCCGTTAATGGAACCTTTGGGGTGCCAACCTGGATCACCGGTCTGATTCTGATGGCATTGGCATTTATGGTTATTCTTGGCGGGATTAAGAGCATTGGTAGAGTAACTGGTGTCATTGTGCCGTTTATGGCGGTATTCTACGTTTTAGCAGCCCTGGTAGTCATTGTTATTAATATTCAAAACGTACCAGCTGGGCTTGCAGAAATCTTTACCATGGCCTTTTCTCCAGCGGCGATGGCTGGTGGTGTCGGTGGAACCATTATCGCTTCGGTGCTGACAGCCATGCGTTGGGGAGTAGCCCGGGGTGTGTTCTCCAATGAAGCGGGCTTAGGATCGGCACCAATTGCTGCGGCGGCGGCCAAAACCGATCATCCCTCGCGACAAGGTTATATCAATATGACCGGAACCTTTTTTGACACAATCTGTGTCTGTTCGATAACCGGTCTGGTAATTGCTTCATCTGGAGCGCTTGGGACACTGGATGCCAGCGGTGAGATTTTAATGGGGGCCAATCTGACCATCGCTGCTTTCCAATCGGCGTTGGGACCAATTGGCGGTTTTATCGTCACTGTCGGGATTGCGCTCTTTGCCTTTTCAACCATATTGGGTTGGGAATATTATGGCGAAAAATCACTGGAGTATTTAATCAAAGCACCAATTGCAGTAACGATCTACCGGATTATTTACTGCCTGGTTGTTTTTGTTGGGGCTACCACGGCGTTGGAAATTGTCTGGAATTTGTCAGACGCGA
The DNA here is from genome assembly GCF_026646375.1 of Acetobacterium wieringae. Lineage (GTDB taxonomy): Bacteria > Bacillota > Clostridia > Eubacteriales > Eubacteriaceae > Acetobacterium > Acetobacterium wieringae_A. Next base: position 28,048 of record NZ_JAIPPU010000019.1, on the reverse strand, counting down.
TGAATGGGATGATGGCTATCCCCAATTTAATCAGTCTGCTCGTCTTAAGCAGTGTGGTTGCCAAGGAATGTTCTGAATTTCAGACAGATTTTTTAATACCTGAAAAATTGGCTTTTAAAGAAGCTAAAAAGAAATAGTGAGTTAAGAGCAACTAAAAATAAGAAATAAGTTATCAATTCACAAAAATTACTGTTGATGAACTGTTAATTAATATTTTAACAGTTCATCCGCAGCCAATTATTGTGAAGGATTAATTTACAAGGATAAAAGTTTTCGAATATACAATACTATCCACATAAAAGAGCAACAAATGATAAAAAGGTTAACATTAATCGTTTTCGGGTGAATAAACAAAAAAACACTGGAAAATTCTGGCAAAAAATTACCTGTATTAAAGTGTATACACTCAAAAACTAATATGATATAATTTCATAGATAAAATTTTGCTATTTAAACCATCAATAAAAACACTTTGTTTTAATTTCAAGGAGGAAAATCATGCCTAAAAAAATGATGACAATGGATGGAAATACAGCAGCTGCTCATGTTGCCTATGCGTTTACTGAGGTTGCAGCTATTTTTCCAATTACCCCTTCATCCCCAATGGCCGAATATGCGGACGTTTGGGCTTCTCAGGGACGAAAAAATATCTTTGGTGAAACTGTAAAAGTATCTGAAATGCAATCTGAAGGTGGAGCCGCTGGCGCAGTTCACGGTTCATTGGCGGCAGGTGCTTTAACCACGACCTTTACGGCTTCTCAGGGACTGTTATTAATGATCCCCAATATGTATAAAATTGCTGGCGAATTGTTGCCCGGCGTTTTTCATGTTACCGCCCGAACTTTGGCAGCCCAAGCTTTGTCTATTTTTGGAGATCACAGTGATGTTATGGCCTGTCGACAAACTGGTTTTGCCTTGTTGGCATCCGGTGGTGTTCAGGAAGTAATGGATCTGGCCGCTATTGCTCATCTGGCGGCGATTAAAAGTCGGGTACCATTTATGCACTATTTTGATGGTTTTAGAACGTCACATGAGATTCAAAAGATTGAAGTGATCGATTATGATGTCTTTAAAAAATTAGCCGATTTTGAAGCGATTCAGGAATTCAGAAACCGGGCCTTAAATCCCGAACACCCAGTAACTCGAGGAACCGCTCAGAATCCGGATATTTTCTTCCAGGCGAGAGAGGCTTGTAATCCATTCTATGATAAGGTTCCAGGAATTGTTGCTGATTATATGGAAAAAATATCGGCTGAAACGGGTCGGGAATATCATTTGTTTGATTATTATGGTGCTGACGATGCCGAAAATATTATCGTTGCCATGGGTTCAGTAACCGATACGATTGAAGAAACGATCGATTATTTATTGAAACAGGGCGAGAAAATCGGCTTGATCAAGGTTCGTTTATTCAGACCGTTTGCGCCGGAATATTTACTAAAAGTATTGCCAAAAACCGTTAAGAAAATTGCCGTACTGGATCGTACCAAAGAACCAGGTTCATTAGGCGAGCCTTTATACCAAGATATCTGCACCGTCTTCTATGGCAAAGAATTCCAACCACTGATTGTTGGTGGTCGATATGGACTCAGCTCAAAAGATACCACTCCTGCGCAAATTAAAGCAGTTTATGATAATTTAAAACTGGCTCAACCCAAAGATAAATTTACTATCGGAATCGTCGACGATGTCACACACACCAGTCTGGAACTGGGTGAAAACCTCCATACCGTTCCCGAAGGAACCAAAGGATGTAAATTCTGGGGTCTCGGGTCTGATGGAACCGTTGGAGCTAATAAATCAGCCATTAAAATTATCGGAGATCATACCGATTTGTATGCCCAAGGTTATTTCTCCTATGACAGTAAAAAATCTGGTGGGGTTACCGTTTCTCACCTGCGATTTGGGAAAAAACCAATCAAGTCAACTTACTTAATTGTAAATTCTGACTTTGTTTCCTGTTCGACTCAAGCGTATGTTCATCAATATGACCTACTAAAAGGTTTGAAAAAAGGTGGAACCTTCCTGCTTAACACGGTCTGGGAAGTGGCTGAACTGGATGAAAAATTACCAGCTTCGTTAAAAAAATATATCGCTGACAATGACATTAATTTCTATATTATCAATGCGACTAAAATCGCCGAAGAAATTGGTCTGGGTCGTCGCACCAATATGATTATGCAATCGGCATTCTTTAAACTGGCTGACATTATTCCAATTGAAGATGCGGTCGCTTTCTCAAAAGCAGGCATTCAAAAATCTTACGGAAAAAAAGGCCAGAAAATTGTTGATATGAACAATGCTGCGGTTGATCGCGGGATTGATGCCCTGGTTAAAGTGGATGTTCCGGCTGCCTGGAAAGAGCTTAAAGCTAACGGGGCAACAGAAGAAAATGTACCAGAATTCATTACCAAGATTCTTCGTCCAATTAATCGATTAGAAGGTGATGATATTCCGGTTTCAACCTTTACTGGTGCAGAAGACGGAACCTTTATGTCGGGTTCTTCAGCCTATGAAAAACGCGGTATCGCTGTTAATGTGCCAAAATGGATTCCTGAAAATTGTATCCAGTGTAATCAGTGCTCATTTGTCTGTCCACATGCTGCCATCCGTCCGGTGTTAGTGGATGCTGGTGAAAAAGCGGCAGCGCCAGAAGGGTTTACTACCGTTAAAGCCACCGGTAAACAATTTGACGGCTTAGAGTATCGAATTCAGGTCAGCACCCTTGATTGTACCGGTTGTGGCAACTGTCAGGATGCTTGTCCGGCTAAAACCAAAGCGCTTGAAATGGAACCAATCGATACCCAAGCGGATCAAATTCCAATGTGGAACTATGCAACGACGGTTACGATTAAAGATAACCTAATGAATAAGGCTACTGTTAAAGGAAGCCAGTTCTGCCAGCCATTGCTGGAGTTCTCCGGAGCTTGTGCTGGTTGTGGTGAAACACCCTATATTAAAACCATTACCCAATTGTTTGGGGATCGGATGCTGGTTGCCAATGCTACCGGTTGTTCATCAATCTGGGGAGCATCGTCACCTTCGACACCTTATTGTAAAAATGCCGCAGGAAAAGGACCAGCCTGGGCCAACTCTTTATTTGAAGACAATGCCGAATATGGTTTTGGGATGATGCTGGCAACTGAAAAAATGGCCGATACAATTGAAAACTATCTAAAAGAAATCATTGCTGGTGATGCGCCAGAAGCTGTTAAAACAGCAGCACAAGCCTGGATTGACAGCAGAAAAGATGCCGAAGCTTCAAAAATTGCCTCAGCTAAACTGGTTGAAGCCTTAACTGCTTATACACCAAGCGAAGCACTGGCTACCTATACCAAGTTTATTCTGGATAATCAGTCATACCTGATCAAAAAATCCCAGTGGATTTTTGGTGGCGATGGCTGGGCCTACGATATCGGATACGGCGGACTGGATCATGTTTTAGCGTCACGCAAAAATATCAACGTATTCGTACTGGATACCGAAATCTACTCTAATACCGGTGGTCAGGCTTCTAAGTCAACACCAACTGCAGCCGTGGCACAATTCGCCTCTGCTGGAGAACGAATCAAGAAAAAAGACCTTGGTATGATGGCGGCAACCTACGGTTATGTTTATGTTGCTCAGGTAGCCATGGGCGCTGACAAAAATCAATTTATAAAAGCTCTTCAGGAAGCTGAAGCGTATGATGGTCCATCACTGATCATTGCTTATGCGCCTTGTATCAACCATGGGATCAAAGGTGGCATGAGCCGTACTCAAACCCACGAAGCATTTGCTGTGGAATCGGGATACTGGCATCTGTACCGATTCAATCCAACCCTGAAAGAAGAGGGTAAAAATCCATTTATCCTTGATTCCAAAGAACCGGATATGGACAAATTCACTGAATTCCTGGATTCAGAAGTTCGATACACCTCATTAAAACTGACCTTCCCAGAAGTTTCTGCAACTCTTTATGATAAAGCAAAAGAAGAAGCAATGGAGCGTTACCAAGGTTACAAACAAAAAGCAGAAATGTAATTAAATTTTGACAAGAAAAACCCCACAGGGTTTTTCTTGTTAATCATAAAAAAGCTCCCCTGGGCAATACCAGGGGAGCTTTTTTATTGGAGTTACCACAAATTGCGGATTGGGAAAGGAGTATTACTTACACTTTTGTGGAGATGGGTGCCGTCTGATAAATCCGTCCAGATCATCTTCCGGGTTATGGACAGTGAGTTCCATTTTGTCCAGATCAAAATCAAAATCAAAGGTTGTATCTGATTTTAATTCTTCCAGTACATCCATAATTAATTGACCATCTGCGACATCCTTCATACTGAGAACTGCTTTGCCATGATCATCAAAATCGGCAGCTTTTACTTGTTCATGAATGACTTCGATAATACGTTTCTTCTCCATAAAAACACCTCTTTCTAATATTATTGTGATTAATTTTTTATTACCCAAATAATCAACTATTATCCATCGATAACGATTTTTTAAAAGATTAATGAAACTTTATTTTTGTTTAAATATAAAAATAAAGGATATTAAAACAAGGAGAATTGCATTTTACTTAGAATAGAGATAATAGACCCTTAAAGAGTCAAGACTTTATTTTACAAAAGGAAAAAACTAATGACTACTTACTATTCCGAAGAAGTGATCCAATCTGTCATTGACGCCAATGATATTGTGGATGTGACTTCGGGTTACATGACCTTAAAGAGGGTGGGCAACTCATTCAAAGGAAAATGTCCGTTTCATAATGAAAAAACAGCGTCCTTCACGGTATCCCGGGAAAAGCAGCTGTATCATTGTTTTGGTTGTGGAGCCGGAGGCAATGTGATTACCTTTATTATGGAAATGGAAAAATTGCCGTTCATGGATGCCCTTAAATTTCTGGCCACTCGCGCAAATATGGTTTTACCGGAAAAACAGAATCAGCAGGAAGACCACCAGGCCTATGAAAAAAAGAATCGCCTCTATGAATTGCATCGGCAGGCCGCCAACTATTATTATAAAATTTTAAAAACGATGCCATCTGCCCGGGACTACTTAAGTCAGCGTAGTATCAGTCAGGAAACCATCCGAGAATTTGGGTTAGGTTATGCCAGTGAAGACTGGGGCCGATTGACCGATTTTCTCAAGACCAAAGGTTTTTCTGTGGCAGAGATGCTGGATTCGGGATTAGTTCTGGCGTCTGAAAATAATCGACATTACGATCGTTTTCGCAGTCGGATTATGTTTCCCATCGTTAATCCCCGGGGGCAGATAGTTGGGTTTGGCGGTCGTCTGATGGTAACCGGACAAAATGGGCCCAAATACCTGAACTCCCCGGAAACCTCAATTTTTTCCAAAAGTTATGAGCTTTATAATCTCAACCATTGTAAAAACTTTTTGGAAGATGGGCAGATATTGATTGTGGAAGGTTACATGGATGTGATCTCTTTATATGAAAAAGGGATCAAAAATACCGTAGCAGCATTGGGAACGGCCTTTACCCCCTTTCATGGAAAAATTCTGGAGCGCTATGCCAATGAGGTGATCATTGCCTTTGATGGCGACAGTGCAGGGAAATCGGCAACAGAAAAAGCCATGAATATCTTGAAAAAGACCAACTTAAATGTTAAAATATTAAACTTGCCGAGCAATGAGGATCCAGATTCCTTTGTCCAAAAATATGGTCAACAGGCATTTTTGGATGCGGTCGCCAAGGCTTTAACCATTGTTGAATACGAATTGGGATTACTAAAAAAGCATAATGATCTTTCCCAAACCGATGGACGGCTTCGCTATGGTAATGAAGCAATTAAAGTGCTAAAGCAGCTGGAAACATCGCTGGAAATTGATTACTATAGCAAAATGGTGGCTGGTGAAACGGGGATCAATCAGGAAGTGATAAGACGTGAGGTTATGCGCTCAAAAAAACGCTCAGATAATTCGATTCAGCTGAATGAAGCGACCCATAGTGTGGTAATGCCACAAAAAATTCCCAGGGCATATCAAAATGCTCAGGAAGTAGCGATTCGCTACTGTTTAAAAAAAACGGAAATGGTTGACGACTTTCCGATTGATTTTCTTACCGACTCGTTCTATCAGGAACTACTCAACGTTCTTTTAGAAAAGCGGAAAACCGGCAGTCGGATTGAAGTTAATCAGATTATGTCACATTTTGAAGATTCCAATGAAGTTAAAAAATTAGTTGAGTTCATGATGAACGAGGATGAAGTCTCCCGGTCAGATTATCAAGATGCTTTGGAAATAATGAATCGATTTTATAATGAAGCTCAACTCGACCGACTTTCCGAAAAAATTAAGCGGGAGTCAACTACTGGTAATGACGATGAGGTGGCACGGCTCACCAATCAACTCATAGAGATTAAGAAAATGATGAAAGAAAACGGGAGGCACTAAAATGAAACTCGAGAAAGCAAAAACCGACGATGTGATCATCGATATTGACGACGACATCATTGAAATCGAAAAAGTCGCCATTGAGCTGATGCCGGAGGTGCAGCAGCTGTTAAAGCGGGGAAAATCAAAAGGAAATTTAAATAACCACGATTTTGAAGAAATTCTGGATAAGGCGGATCTTGACCCTGAAGAAATTGATTCAATCTATCTGTACCTGCAAAAAGAAGGGATCGAAATCGCCTTTACCGATCTCGAACTTGAAGCCTTGGAAGCGGCTGAACTTGAGGAAGAGAACCAAAAAGAATTGGAATTGGCAGATTCAGTTAGTGTCAATGATCCGGTTCGCTTATACTTAAAAGAAATCGGGAAGGTGCCCTTATTGACCGGTGATGAAGAAATGGAATTGGCTCGTCGCATGGAAGCGGGCGATGAGATGGCCAAGAAAGAATTGGCTGAAGCCAACCTGCGGCTGGTCGTCAGTATCGCTAAGCGTTATGTGGGACGGGGTATGTCGTTTCTCGATCTGATCCAGGAAGGAAACCTCGGCTTGATCAAGGCGGTTGAGAAATTTGATTATACCAAGGGTTTTAAATTCAGTACCTATGCTACCTGGTGGATTCGCCAGGCGATTACCCGGGCCATCGCCGATCAGGCCAGAACGATCCGAATCCCGGTGCATATGGTCGAGACCATCAATAAATTGATCCGGGTTTCCCGGCAATTACTACAGGAATATGGGCGTGAACCAACCCCCGCAGAAATTGGTAAGGAAATGGGCTTTTCCGAAGAAAAAGTTCGGGAAATTCAGAAAATTGCCCAGGATCCGGTTTCCTTGGAAACTCCGATTGGTGAAGAAGAAGACAGCCATTTGGGTGATTTTATTCCCGATGAAGAGGCCCCAGCACCCGCTGAAGCGGCATCCTATGCACTACTGAAAGAACAACTGATCGAAGTATTAAATACGCTCACTGAACGGGAAGAAAAGGTACTGCGATTACGTTTTGGTCTCGATGATGGTCGAGCTCGAACGCTGGAAGAAGTCGGCAAAGAGTTTAACGTCACCCGGGAGCGAATTCGACAGATTGAAGCCAAGGCGCTGCGTAAATTGAGACACCCCAGCCGCAGCAAGAAATTGAAGGACTACTTAACCTAAAATGAAGATAAAATTAAGTCCGAGGCTTGCGGTGATTGCCGGTTGTGTGGCCGGAGCCGAATCGATGGCAGATATTGGTACCGATCATGGCTACCTGCCAGCGTACCTGGTGGAAAAAAATGTTGTTTCCGGAGCCATCGCCGGTGACATCAACCAGCAGCCGCTGAAAAAAGCTGAAAGAATTATCATTGCACAACAATTGCAAAAACAGATCGAGACCCGACTTGGTTCGGGTCTTTCTGTGCTTAAACCCGGCGAGGTTGAGGTTGTTGTTATGGCGGGAATGGGAGGACTTCTGATCCGGGATTTGCTGGAAGCGCAGCCGGATGTCGCCAGGGCGACAAAAAAACTGGTTCTACAGCCAATGAATAATCAGGCAGTCTTACGAAGATATCTGGAAACAGCGGGTTTTTTAATTACCCGAGAAGATCTGGCCCGGGAAGGCGATCGGGTTTATGAGATCATTGTGGCCGAACCAGGAGCGATGATCGTTACCACACCATTGGAATATGAATTGGGTTTTGAATATTATAAGCACCGACATCCGTTGCTGGGCGCTCTGATTGACCGAAAAATATTTTTGGAACAGCAGATTGTGAGCAGTACCCGGGGAAGAACCTCGGCGGTGGCGGCCAAACAATTTCAGGAAAGCAGTATGTTTATCGAAAAACTGAATGAGGTGAAAAAATGTCTGTCAAACTAAATCAAATTATCCAGGCTATTGAAGCCCTGGCTCCGGAAAGACTGGCTGAAAGCTGGGATAACGTCGGACTTCAAGTCGGATCACGGCAACAGAGCATCAACCGGATTCTGTTGACTCTGGATGTTACGGCTGATGTAGTTGATGAAGCGGTTACGAAAAAGACTGATCTGATTATTGCCCATCATCCATTTATTTTTAATGGTTTAAAAACCGTATCATGTGACGGCGAAAAAGGCCAAATGATTGCCCAATTGATCAAAAATGACATTGCTGTTTATGTGGCCCATACCAATTTGGATAAAGCCGCCAAGGGTCTTAACCACTATTTGGCCGAAATCATCGGCCTTGAAAAAATTAAAACCTTGGAACCCTCAAATCCGGTGAGGTATTATAAGCTGGTAGTTTTTACACCGGTGGAAGCCAGTCATAAGATTATTGAGGTTTTTGGGAAAAATGGCGCCGGGGCTATCGGTGATTATGATTATTGTACGTATCGATCATCCGGCACTGGAACCTTTCGCCCGAGGGAAGGTGCCAAGCCATTTATTGGCGCGGTGGATAAGATGACCAGCGTTTCGGAAGATCGGATTGAAGCCATTGTGGCAGCACCAGAATTAAAGAATCTGATCGCGGCCCTAAAAAGAAATCATCCCTACGAAGCGATGGCCTATGATGTGATCCCGCTGGAAAACGGGGATTTGATCAATGAAAACGGACTGGGTAAAATTGGGATATTAAGTCAGCCGCTCGATGCTGCTGATTTTATTAATGATATTAAAAAGCGTCTTGATCTGCCAGTTTTAAGAGGGGCCGGTAAGATTCCGGAGATTGTGCGACGGGTGGCCATCTGTTCCGGCGCCGGATCGGACATGATCGGGCTGGCCAAAGCAAAAAGAGCCGATGTGCTGATTACCGGGGATCTCAAACATCACGACGGGCAACGGGCTCTCGAAAACAACATCTGGGTGCTCGATGCTGGTCATTACGGCACTGAGAAATGGGTAACGGCTTGTATTGGGCAAATGCTGGCATCCAGTCTGTCAGGAACGTGTCCGGACATGATTGTGGCTGAAACGTCCCGGGATTTTATCGTGAACTATTGAGCAATTAAGGCAAACGTTGAGATGCCGTACCGACTAAATGTTAATCCGTTGTATGCGCATAGCTCGGGCATGAATACGAAATGAAAAATTTCTTATTTTGTGTGAGCAGTCGCCAACGACAATTAAGCGTGTGATTGGCTCGTTGCATGTACGAAAACTATCGCCGTGTCTGTTTTGAGGCAAACAACGTGAGCTAACAATTGTCAGTATTGCTTTATCTATTAAAATTTATAGAGAAAATTCAACGAATTGATTATGTTTTGGTTGATGATCAATGAAAAAAGGCTTGAAACTTATATAAAGATAGTGTATAATGTAACGATTTAGTAAATCAGATAGTCGCACCCGGAGTAATCCGGTTGAGGAAAGTCCGAGCTCCAAAGAGCAGGGTGCCGGGTAACACCCGGTGGAGGCGACTCTAAGGCAAGTGCAACAGAAAGTATACCGCCAGTAATGGTAAGGATGAAAGGGTGAGGTAAGAGCTCACCAGCGGTGTGGTAACACATCGGCTATGTAAACCCCACCTGGAGCAAGACCAAGAACGGATCGTAAAAGACGGCTGCTCGTCGTTATCCTATGGTAGGTCGCTAGAATTTATTGGTAACAATAAATCGAGATAGATGACTATTTAAACAGAACTCGGCTTATAGATTTAGTAAATCACAAATGTAAGTTAAGACTATTGCAGGACTCTGCAATAGTCTTTTTGCGTTTTTTGCCCGGGGATTGTATAATGAGAGTAAAGTTTTCAGTGGGAGAATACCATGAAGAAAAAAGAAGCCATCGAAAAAATGATCCATAATAGTTTAAGAATGAATAAACCGGTGATCGGGGTGGCGGTGGGATCGGGTCTTTTTGCCAAGCAGGCGGTTAAGGGCGGGGCTGATTTGTTGTTGGCCCTCAGTGCTGGTCGCTTTCGTTCGGCGGGCATTCCGTCGATTGGATGTATGATGCCATTTTCCAACAGTAATGAATTGGTGTTTGATTTTTCCAGCCGGGAGATACTGCCAAAACTCAAAGATCGGGCCGTGATCTGTGGGATTAATGCCACCGACCCCAATTACACCCATCAGGAATTGATTCAAAAAGTCCGGGATCTGGGTTTTAGCGGCGTCAATAATTTTCCTACCGTTGGATTGATTGACGGGCAATTCAGGGAATGGTTGGAGGAGAAGGGTCTGGGTTATGAGCAGGAAATTGAATTTATGACTAAGGCAGTGGCCGCTAACCTATTCACCATTGCTTTTGTTTTTAATGAGATCCAGGCCCGTGCGATGACACTGGCAGGGGTGGATGTTGTCTGTGCCCATTTTGGCTGGACCCGTGGTGGTGAGAAATCCGGCAAGGTATTTTCCACCATTAATGAATGTCTGGAGATGACAGAAGCAATTTTTGCGGCCGTCGATGAGATTAATCCCCGTACCTACAAGATGATTTATGGAGGGCCGATCAATTCGCCGGAGGATGCCTATTATTTTTATAAAAACTCCCAGACTATCGGTTATATCGGTGGCTCCAGCTTTGAGCGGATTCCCACTGAACTGGCGATTTCGGAAACTACCGACAAGTTTAAAAACTATTATAAATTAAAACAGGAAAATAAACACTTAAAGAAAGAGTTGCTCAAAAAGCGGGGGTTTGATGAAATTGTCGGGCAAAGTGTAATTATGCAGGATATGTATGAATTGATCAATAAGGTGGCCGATAAGGATGTTAATGTGCTAATTCAGGGAGAAAGTGGAACCGGTAAAGAACTGGTGGCCAAGGCGCTGCATTTTAACAGTAAACGTTGTCTGGGTCCGTTGATCAAGGTAAACTGCGCCGCTTTGCCACCAAATTTATTGGAAAGTGAATTGTTTGGCCATGAAAAGGGTGCGTTTACTGGGGCGGATAAGCGGCGGTTGGGGAAATTTGAACTGGCCAATCATGGTACTCTGTTTCTGGATGAGATTGGGGAAATGGATGTCGATCTCCAGGCGAAGGTACTGCGGATCATCCAGCAACAGGAGTTTGAACGGGTTGGCGGCGAAAAAACTATTTTTGTTGATGTGCGGATTGTTTGTGCCACCAATGTCGATATTAAACAGGCGGTAGCTGAAAATCATTTTCGGGAGGATCTTTACTACCGGCTAAATGTGGTGGAAATCAATACCCCACCGCTACGGCGGCATACCGAGGACATTCCACTTTTATGCAATCGCTTTTTGGACGAATTCAAAATAAAATATCAACTGGAAGAAAAACGATTGGCTCCGGACGCAATGGCCTATCTGATGGAATGCCCCTGGCCGGGCAATGTTCGCGAACTGAAGCATGTTCTGGAACGGGCGGTGATCCTCAGTGAAGGAAAATACATTAGACGGGATGACATGGTAGTGGAAGAATTGCATAAGCCAAAATCGAGGATCAAACAATCACAGGCGCTTGCTATGCACGGGGCAGAAATGCTGACAACAAGTAAGGAACATCTGGAAAGCAATTATATTCTAGAAATTCTTAAAGCCTGTCAATGGAACCGAACCGAAGCAGCCCAACGGATCGGTATTTCACGACGAACCCTCTATAATAAAATCATGAAATACAATTTATCGACAGAATCGGAATCGGTGGATTGAATGAATGGGTAATATTTACTCGATTTGAGAAAATATTACCCATTCGACATTTATCTGAGAAATCGATTGCCCGCTGATTCATATTGAATAGCGGAAACAGTGGATTTGAGCATTTTAATTTTTGGCATAAACCTTGCGTATTTAATGAATTTAAATAATGAATTAAATTCAAAGCGACTTAATAAAATGAGATTTGTTCAAAGTAATTACAAATCAAGTAAGTTAAGTAAAAAATCACAAGGGGGGCATGGAATGAAAAACGTGTTAATCGTCGGAACCTTTGATACCAAGGGTCATGAATTCCAGTTTATTAAGGAATTGATTGAAAAGCAGGGCTTAAACACCACCACAATCAACTGTGGGGTGATGGGCGAGCCGTTGTTTGAGCCGGACATCACCAGTGAAGCGGTTGCTGTAGCCGGGGGATCATCTTTAGATGAGTTGCAGCAGCAACATGATCGGGGCTTGGGTATTGACGTGATGATGGCCGGGGCAGCAAAAATTACCAGAGAGTTGTATGACCAGGGAAAGGTTGACGGCGTTATCAGTTTGGGGGGATCGGCCGGAACCACCATCGGTACCTTTGCAATGCGAAGTCTGCCAGTTGGTGTGCCGAAGATTATGGTATCCACCGTGGCTTCAGGTGACACCCGTCCCTATGTTGGTGAAAAAGACATCACGATGATGTATTCGGTGGTCGATATTTCCGGGATCAACAGCATCTCCAATCATATTTTGGCCAATGCCGCCAATGCCATCGCTGGGATGGCCAGTTTTGATATTCCTGAGCTTAAGGAAGAAAAACCATTGCTGGCAGCCACCATGTTTGGTGTCACTACGCCTTGTGTTACCACAGCCAGAGAGTATCTGGAAGATCAGGGTTATGAGGTGCTGGTATTCCACGCTACCGGTGCTGGTGGGATGGCCATGGAAAGCTTGATTGAAGCGGGCTTTATCAAAGGTGTATTTGATGCCACGACCACCGAGTGGTGCGATGAGGTAGCTGGCGGGGTCTTCACAGCGGGACCAACCCGACTGGAAGCGGCAGCCAAGGCGGGAATCCCTGAGGTTGTTTCGGTGGGGGCACTCGATATGGTCAATTTTGGAGCCATTGAAACTGTTCCTGAAAAATATAAAGATCGTAACCTGTATAAACATAATGCCAGCGTCACCCTGATGAGAACCACTGTTTCTGAGTGTTCTCAGATGGGAAAAATCATTGCCAGCAAGTTAAACATGGCCACCGGCCCGGTTGCCCTATTTATTCCACTAAAAGGGGTTTCTGCCATTGATGTGGAAGGTGCACCATTTTACGGTCCGGAAGAAGATGCCGAATTGTTTGCCCAATTACGGGCTAATATCGACGATAAAGTCGAACTGGTCGAAATGGATACCGATATCAACGACGAAGCCTTTGCTTTGGCGATGGCAGAGAAATTGATTACGATGATTGAAGCAAAGAACGTTTAAAGGAGAAAATAACATGGCAATAAAACGAGAAGAAGTACTAAGACGGTTAAGAGAACAGGAAGCTAACGGAATTTCGGTGGTTGGCGCTGGAGCAGGAACAGGGATTTCGGCCAAATGCGCTGAAGCCGGTGGCGTTGACCTGATTATTATCTACAATTCTGGCCGGTATCGGATGGCTGGCCGGGGTTCTTTAGCCGGGTTGTTATCTTATGGCGATGCCAATGCCATTGTGATGGATATGGCCCGAGAAGTGGTAACGATTGTTAAAGATACACCGGTTTTAGCTGGCGTCTGCGGCACCGATCCGTTTAGAGATATGGAAATGTTTTTAAAACAGGTCAAAGAAGCCGGGTTCTCAGGCGTACAGAATTTCCCGACCGTCGGCTTAATCGATGGGGTCTTCCGTCAAAATCTGGAAGAAACCAATATGGGTTATGATCTGGAAGTGGAGATGATAAAGAAAGCTCATGAACTGGATCTGGTCACGACGCCCTATGTTTTCAATGTCGAAGAGGCTGAAAAAATGGCCAAAGCTGGTGCCGATGTCCTGGTTGCCCATATGGGACTGACCACCAAGGGCAGTATCGGGGCAGGGACTGCGAAAACCCTGGATGACTGTGTCAAGCTGACCCAGGAGATCTGTGACGCAGGCAAAGCCATTAATCCGGACATTATGGTCATTGTTCACGGTGGCCCGGTGGCTGAACCGGAAGATGCCAAGTATGTCCTTGATCGAACGACTGGGGTTTGCGGCTTCTTTGGCGCATCCAGCATTGAACGGCTACCAACCGAAATTGCCATCACCAAACAGGTTAAGGATTTTAAAGACATCAAACTGTAAAACGAATAGTAGACAAAAGCAATTGATATAGCCTTTTGTCGACACAGTATTTTTACGATAAACTAGGCGTTGAATAAAAAGTAAATTCTTTTTATTCAACGCTTTTTGTTTTACACTTTCAAACTATTTGGTATAATGATACGAAATGAGTTGATGTCGGGAGAATGGATTTTGGACAACATTAAAAGCATGCTAAATAAGAATTCAGTTTTAACTATCGATTGCGGTACCCGAGGACTTCGGGGAATTATTTTTGATGAGTCCGGTAATGAGCTGGCTAAAAGCGAAGAAGTGTTCAAGGGCTATTATTCGAAACATTTCCAGTGGAAAGAAGCTGCTCCAGAAATGTTCTGGAAGGCCTTGGTCAAAGTGGTTTTGGAGCTTAAGGAAATGACACCTGCGCTGTTTTTGACCATTCAGGGAATGACGGTGTCCTGTCAGCGGGATGTTATCACGGTGGTTGATGAAGAGGGTGAACCGCTGCGGAATTTTATCAGTTGGTTGGATCGTCGGGAACTAGCCGAACCGTTGCCCTATCCCTGGCCCTATGCGCTGCTTTTTAAATGTATTGGGTTTAGCAGCTACGCCAAATCCTTCAGTAAAACTGCCCATGTCAACTGGATCAAGGTTCAGGAACCGGAAATCTGGGCTAATGCAGATAAGGTCGTTTTTCTTTCGACCTATTTTTTGAGTCGTTTAACAGGGAAAATAGCTGACAGCCGTTCCAACACGGCCGGTCATCTGCCCTTTGACACGAAAAAGAAACAGTGGTGTGGCAAGTATAACGTCAAAACCCAGATTCTTCAGGTTGAGCCGGAAAAATGCTATGAGTTGACCGACTCCTGCGAAGTCATCGGGTATCTGACGGCAACTGCCGCCGCAGCTACTGGTCTACCGTTGGGTTTGCCGATTGTTGCTTCAGGAACAGATAAAGGCTGTGAAACCGTTGGTGTCGGGGCCTTGACCTCGGAGATCGCCAGTATTTCACTGGGTACACAATCAACGGTGGAGGTAACCACAAAAAAATATGTGGAGCTTTATCCCTTCTACCCTTCCTTTGCAGCGGTGGAAAATGACGCGTATAATCCTGAAGTAACCATTTATCACGGATTTTGGATGATCGATTGGTATATCCGGGAATTTCTTGATCAGTCTGATCCCCAAGCGATCCATGAGGTTTTGGAGGGCTATCTCGAAACGACCCGGCCAGGAGCGGATGGCTTGGTTCATCAGCCTTATTGGGGTCGCGAAGCTTTTCGGCCTGAAGCCCGGGGAACCTTTATCGGCTTTAGTGAGGGTCATGACAAGCGCCATATTTACCGGGCTATCGTTGAAGGTCTGGGCTACGCCTTGCTGGAAGGGGTAGAACGGATTGAACGCAAAACCAAGGTGCCGATTCAGGCTGTTGGGCTGTCCGGCGGGGGCTCCCGCAGCGATGGAGTGGCTCAGATTATGGCCGATATTTTTAATCGGCCGGTATACCGGGTTCAGACCTTTGAGACCACCGGTTTAGGCGCAGCCATCGCCACCTTTGTGGGTATAAATCATTATCCGGACATTCACACTGCCAGTGCGGCGATGATTAGAAAATCCAGGATTTTTCAGCCCAACCCGGAAAATGCAATAATATATACAGAAATTTATAGTAAATTATATAAGCAATTATATCGTCGGGTTAAACCCTTATATCAGTCATATGATTAAATTCAGATGAACGAAAAGATAAGAACCGACGGGTTAGAGAAGAGGTCATAAAATAACATGAAAAGCAATTATAAAATGGGCATCGACATCGGCTCCACCACCATTAAGGTGGTGGTGATTGACAAAAAAAACGAAATCATCTTTGAGGAATACCGGCGTCATTTGTCAAACATCAAGGTCACTATCATCAATCTTTTAAAAGAAACCTACCAAAAACTGGGAGATTTACAGACTCGGGTTTGTGTCACCGGTTCCGGTGGGCTGATGATCTCTCAATGGCTTGGCATTCCCTTTGTTCAGGAAGTGGTCGCCAGTACACTGGCGGTGGAACGGGTTATTCCCCAAACCGAGGTGGCTATTGAGTTGGGTGGTGAAGATGCCAAGATCACCTTTTTTTCCGGTACCATTGAACAGCGAATGAATGGTACCTGTGCCGGGGGCACCGGCGCCTTTGTCGATCAGATGGCAACGCTTTTAAAAACCGATGCTGAGGGACTCAACGAATTATCCAAAACCCATACGATGATTTATCCGATTGCCTCCCGCTGCGGGGTTTTTTCGAAAACCGATATCCAGCCGCTGATCAATGAAGGGGCAGAGAAAGCCGATATTGCTGCGTCAATTTTTCAGGCGGTAGTCAATCAAACGATCAGTGGCCTGGCCTGTGGTCATCCGATCCGTGGGAATGTGGCTTTTTTAGGGGGACCGCTTTATTTTCTGTCAGAATTACGAAAGCGGTTTATTGAAACCCTAAAACTGACTGAGGAGCAGATTATTTTTCCAGAAAAATCCAATCTTTTTGTTGCCATGGGGGCGGCTTATTCGGCTGAAAAAGAAGCGCCAATGAATTTTGCTGATCTGGTTGAAGCAGTGGAAAATCTTGATGCGGTATCAGAAAATGAAGTCGGTCGGCTGGAGCCGCTGTTTCGGTCGCGGGAAGAACTGCAGCAGTTCCGGCAACGACATGATCAAAACCAGGTTGTCAAAAGAGCGTTACAAGATCATTCGGGTTGCTGTTTTTTAGGAATCGATGTGGGTTCCACCACCACCAAGGCGGTTGTCATTGATAACGATGGTGCCTTGCTGTACAGTTATTATGGTGGCAACGAGGGCAGTCCGCTGGCCCAGTCGATCAAAATTATCAAACAAATCTACGAATCACTGCCAACTGATGTCTATATCGGCAAGTCGACGGTTACCGGTTATGGTGAAAGTCTGATCAAAAAAGCCCTAAAAATCGATATCGGCGAAATTGAAACCATTGCCCATTATAAGGGGGCTAAATATTTTTGTCCTGAGGTTGATTTTATTCTTGATATTGGCGGCCAGGATATGAAATGCATGAAGATTAAAAATGGCACCATCGATAGTATCATTCTCAATGAAGCCTGCTCCTCGGGTTGTGGTTCATTTTTAGAAACCTTTGCCAAATCTCTGGATCTTGACATGCAAGCCTTTGTGGATGCTGCCTTGATGGCAGAAAACCCGGTGGATCTGGGTACCCGCTGCACAGTTTTTATGAATTCCAAGGTCAAGCAGTCCCAGAAAGAAGGGGCTGAAGTCGGAGACATCTCAGCCGGTCTGTCTTATTCGGTTATCAAGAACGCTTTACAGAAGGTGATAAAAATTCATAACCCCAAAGAATTGGGTGAACATATCATTGTTCAGGGGGGCACCTTTAATAATCAGGCGGTGCTGCGGACTTTTGAAAAAATCACCGAAAAAGAGGTTATTCGTCCGGATATCGCAGGCTTGATGGGCGCTTTTGGTGCAGCGCTGATTGCCCGGGAAAATTATCTCCCTGGAGAACGGAGTCATCTTTTAGATGTAGAAGCGCTGGACGATTTTGCTGTCGAAGTCAGCCACAAACGTTGCGGCGGCTGCAGTAACAATTGTCTGTTGACGATTAACCGCTTTAACGACGGCAGTCGTCATATTACAGGAAATCGATGTGAGATTGGTGAAGGGAATGTTAAAAAGAATGCCGAGCTGCCCAATCTCTATCAATACAAGTATCAGCGGATCTTTAATTATACCTCGCTGGTTGAAGCAGAAGCACCTAGAGGCAGTATCGGGATCCCCCGGGTACTAAATCTCTATGAAAATTATCCCTTCTGGCATACCTTCTTTACCCATCTGGGATATCGGGTGGTGTTATCGCCGGAATCGAATCGCAAGATCTATGAAAAAGGCATGGAGAGTATTCCGTCAGAGTCAGTCTGTTATCCGGCTAAACTGGCCCATGGTCATATTCAGGCGCTGCTGGATCAGGGCATTAACCTGATTTTCTATCCTTGTATTCCTTACGAGGAACAAGAATTTGACGACGTCGATAACTGGTACAATTGCCCGATTGTCATGTCCTATCCGGAAACCATCAAGCATAATCAGGATGATGTTCAAAAAGTTGGTATCACTTTCTTGAATCCTTTTTTGCCCTTTGACAATGATCAGCGTCTGGAAGAACGGTTGGCTGAAATTTTTGGCGCTTACGGCATCAATCAACAGGAAATTGCCGTTGCCATGAAGGCGGCCACTGCTGAGAAAGAAGCCTTCCGTCGGGACATGGAGAAAAAAGGCGAAGAGACCATTGCTTATTTAAAAGAGACCGGGCAAAAAGGCATCGTTTTGGCGGGCCGACCTTATCATATCGATCCGGAGGTCAATCATGGTCTGGATCATATCATTACGGGTCTGGATATGGCGGTGCTTACTGAAGATGCGATTGCTCATCTTTATCATCCCAAAGCAGATGAGCGTTTTCGGGTTCTGGATCAATGGAAATACCACAGTCGTCTATATAAGGCGGCTGAGGTGGTCAATCAACATGATTTTCTGGAGCTGGTGCAACTGACCTCCTTTGGCTGTGGACTGGATGCGGTGACCTCGGAACAAACCCAGGAAATTCTGGAGAGTCACGGTAATATTTATACACTGATTAAAATTGATGAGGTCAATAATCTCGGTGCCATCCGAATCCGGATGCGGTCGCTCAAAGCGGCAATGATCGAACGCGAAAAAAATAATATTGTGGTGGCACCAACTCCGATGAAACAACGGGTGGTCTTTACCAAAGCGATGAAAAAGAATCACACCCTGCTGGCGCCGCAGATGTCCCCGATCCATTTTGATTTTCTGGAAGAGGCCATGGAGAAATATGGTTATCATATTGAAGTGATGCCCAGCGTGGATAATGCTGCCATTGATGAAGGCTTAACCTATGTTAATAACGATGCCTGCTATCCTACCATTATTACTACCGGGCAGATTATGGCCGCCCTGAAATCAGGAAAATATGATCTCGATAATGTGTCGGTATTGATGACTCAGACCGGAGGACCCTGTCGGGCCTCCAATTATGTGGCATTTATCAGAAAAGCCCTGGAATCAGCCGGAATGTCTCAAATTCCGGTAATTTCCCTGAGTGCGATTGGTCTGGAAAAGAATCCCGGGTTTAAACTCAGTCTGCCGCTGCTGACCCGGCTATTAGTAGGGATTGTTTATGGTGATCTGCTGCAACGGGTTGTCAGTGGTACGAGACCTTATGAGCTCCATCCCGGATCAACTGAAGAATTATACCAACATTGGCGAAAAAAAATAAAAGCGGGCATGAAAAACGGAAATCTCCGGGATTTCAAAGAAAACGTGCGGGCGATTGTCAATGAATTTGATGCCCTGCCCCGAAGTGATAAAAAATTGCCCAAGGTGGCCATTGTCGGCGAAATTCTGGTAAAATACCACCCCACTGCCAACAATAACCTTCAGGCAGTGCTGGAAGCCGAAGGGGCTGAGGTGGTGATGCCGGATTTGATGGACTTTTTCCTGTACTGTTGTTACAACCAGGTCTTTAAATATGAAGAATTATCCGGTAAGCGAAAATCAATGAAGAGAGCCAAGTTAATTATTCAGTTACTGGAGTTTTCCCGCAAAAATATGAAAAGTGCGCTGGAAGCAAGCACCCACTTCCATGCTCCCTCGACCATTGAGAAAAAGGCTAAAAAAGCCCAGGAACTAATTTCCCTGGGAAATCAAGGCGGTGAGGGTTGGTTCCTGACGGCGGAAATGATGGAGCTGATCGATGATGGGGTCGAAAACATTGTTTGTGTCCAGCCCTTTGCCTGTCTACCCAATCATGTCATGGGAAAAGGAATGATCAAACCGATCCGTCACAGATACCCACTGGCAAACATTGCCCCCATCGACTACGATCCGGGTGCCAGTGAAGTCAATCAGTTAAACCGCATCAAACTGATGATGGAAACGGCCAAACGGAATCTGGAACGGAAGAACTAGGAAAACCGATTCGTTTGGTTTGACGGAAATTGTAGAAATGGTACTAACATAGTACCGACAATTTTTACATCATGTTGTACGCATCGGAGCGGACACGGCAGCGCCTGTCCGATTTACGCGCAGGCAACGAGCCAATCACAAGCTGGCTTGTAGTTGGCGACTGCCCGCGACCAATGCGAAAGGAGCAAAGCGGATTTCGCATGGCGCGGCGAACAACAGATTAAAAATTGGTCGGTACGGGAGTTTAGCGACATCCTAAGATTGGCTTGACAGCCAGTCTTAATTTTTTGTAAAAAAAAGAACCGCTTCAGAAGAAACAGCTCGTTTTTCTAAATGAAAAAGGGGAGTAATTCATTTAGCGATAAAGGATTATATGTGATAAATTCATTATATGAAGAAGGAACAAAGAATACAATCATTATTTTTTCTATAACGTTTTCAGAATTATGTAATAGTTTACAATTTAATCAAAAATTTACATAATTGAATTTGCGGATGTGTTATAATTTCATTATACAAAAAATGAAGGAGTCATAATGAAAAAAATATTGATAATCGAAGATGAACTAAATATATATGAACTGATTAAATTTAACTTGGAAACTCATGGGTTTGAAGTCGATGGCGTTCAGGATGGCGCTCAAGCCATTGCAAAGATACTGGAAGTATTGCCGGATCTGATCATTCTGGATCTGATGTTGCCGGGAAAAGATGGCATCAGCATTTGCCGGGAGATTCGTGCCAATAACGTTATTTCATACATTCCGATTATTATGTTGACCGCCAAAAGCGAGGAATTCGATAAAGTGCTGGGGCTGGAAATTGGTGCCGATGACTATATTACCAAGCCTTTTGGTGTCAAAGAACTATGTGCCAGGGTCAAGGCAGTTTTAAGACGGACGGAGATTCTTTTATCCAAGGAGGATGAAGCCATTGTGGTAGGGGATCTTCAAATCGATCCCAAGGCCTTTGAAGTTTATCAAAATGGCGAAAAACTATCCTTAACCCTCAAGGAATATGAACTGCTGGTTTTTTTGGCCAAACACCGGGGCCAGGTCTTGACCCGTGATCAGCTGCTGGATCAGATCTGGGGTTTTGACTATTATGGGGAAACGCGCACCGTGGATGTCCATATCCGCTATTTAAGAAAAAAAATCGAGGAACAATCTGAAGATGGCAAAAAATATATCGAAACCGTCCGGGGGGTTGGCTATCGTTTTATTGAAAAATAGGAGCACATGATGAAGAAACGTCTGTCTATTTCACTGACTGTCATAATTATTGTCAGCATCACAATCTGTGGTTTGTTCACTACCATCAGCTATCGTCAAAGTTATTATGCCGACACTGAGAGTAACATCAAAAAGAGCAGTAACTATATTAAGGATTACCTGTTACCGGACTTTCTGGAAACGGGAAACAAAGAAAACTTGGATAATTTTGCCCAAAGTACCAATGTGCGGATGACAATTATTAACACCCAGGGGGATGTCATATACGAATCCGTTCAGGGTTTGGGCGCACTGGAAAACCATAAAAATCGACCGGAGATTCATGGTGCAATGGCTGGTGAACAGACAACTGAGGTGCGATTTTCCAATACCATCAAGGACGAAATGATCTATGTCGCTACCCCCTATTTTGATGAAGATAAGGAAGTAGCGGCAGTACTACGTATATCGATGCCGGTAAATGCCATGGATGATGCAATGTTTGAAATGATCAACAATATTATTTTTGTGATCCTAACCACAATCATGGCAACGACTTTGTTAATAAATTACTTTATCAACAGAGAAATGAAACCGCTGGAAGAAGCCTCTGTTTTTGCCAGAGAAATCGCCTCAGGCAAGTATGGACAGCAACTGACGATGATTCGGGAAGATCAGATCGGAGAGCTGGTGGAATCGCTCAATCAGATGTCAATCCAATTGAACAACTCTTTTACGGAGATGAACCAGAAGAATGCCGAACTAACTGCGATCTTGTCCAACATGAATCATGGGGTCATTGCCATTGATAAAAAACATCACATTGTTCATTTAAACGAAGCGGCTCGGAAGGTATTGCGGATTCCAAAAAACGAACATGTGATTGGCCATAATATTCTGGAAGTTTATCGGGAGTCTTTTATTCTGGAACTGATGAATTATCTGGAGAACGATCCCAGTGAAAAATTAAGCTTTGAATCACGGATTCATTCAAATCAAGTTTTGCGGGTTTATATCAACCATATCGAAGAAAATAATAGCATCAACGGTCATATTATTATTTTTGAAGATATCACTCTGTTGAAAAATCTCGAAAAAATGCGCCGTGATTTTGTGGCTAATGTGTCACATGAGCTTAAAACCCCGATTACCACCATCAAAGGTTTTATCGAAACCATTCAAGTCAATCAAATCACGGATCCGAAAACGTTGGAGCGCTTTTATTCGATTATTTATGAAGAGAGTGATCGCCTCAGTCGCCTTGTCAATGATATTCTGGTTTTATCGCATCTGGAAAACAAAGGGGGATTTGAAAGAAGTTTCGAGTTGCTGCACGTCGAGCTGGAAATTAAGCAGATTTTTGATATTTTAAAGTTGTGTGCCGAAGAAAAATCCATGACTTTGATATTAAACTGTGACGAATCGATTGAATT
The DNA here is from genome assembly GCF_026646375.1 of Acetobacterium wieringae. Lineage (GTDB taxonomy): Bacteria > Bacillota > Clostridia > Eubacteriales > Eubacteriaceae > Acetobacterium > Acetobacterium wieringae_A. The sequence goes on along the minus strand of NZ_JAIPPU010000019.1, from coordinate 5,120 downwards.
GGAGTTCGTCGCTGATGAATTCCGACAGATGATGATCAATCTCATCGATAATGCCATCAAATATTCGGAGCCGGGTAATCGTGTGGAGGTCACCATAGCGGAGCAAGAAGAGCATATTATTATCCAGGTTCGGGATTATGGTTATGGGATACCGGAAAAAGATGTTGATCGAATTTTTGAGCGGTTTTATCGGGTGGATAAGAGTCGCTCCAAGGAAAAAGGGGGTACCGGTTTGGGACTGGCGATTGTTAAACACATTGTTCACAACAACCGTGGTACGGTTGCCGTATCGAGCCAGGTAGGCGAAGGTACCGAATTTATAATCACTTTACCAAAATTTAAAGATTAATAAAGGTGCTGTTAAACAACCGTACCGACCAATTGTTAATCTGTTGTTCGTTGTGCCATGCGAAATCCGCTTTGCTCCTTTCGCATTGGTCGCAGGCAGTCGCCAACTACAAGCAAGCTTGTGATTGGCTCGTTGCCTTTGCGCAGAATCGGACAGGCTTTGCCGTGTCCGCTCCGATGCGGACAACATGATGTAACAATTGTCGGTACTGCTTTATAGCATATAAAATAGACGGTCAATTTTGATCGGCTATTTTTTTTGAGGCAGGTTCAGTTTTGAGAAGATGGTGGTTTTGCCAAGCAGACGCATCAACTCCCGGGCAGTGACGCCGATAAAAATTCCGGTGGGAATGGCCAATACCATCAGGAATAGAAAATAAAGCAGCAGACTGGTGGTTTGCACGACAATGGCAGCCACGATAACCTGACCGAGATTGTGTGAAATGGCCCCGAAAACACTGACGAGGATAATTGAAATTTTGTCTTTCAAAAAATGCAACAACAAACTCATGACCAGTAGACTTAGAAGGCCGCCTCCAAGACTGTAGACAATCGAAAAGCCGCCACCAAAGAGGAAGCCTGATAAAAAAATCCGGGCGATCACCACCAGTAAAGTCAGCGGCCAACCCAGAGTCAACAGCGAGACCAAGGTAATAATATTGGGTAGACCGATTTTAGCTCCAGGAATAGGCAGTGGCAGTGGAATCAAGCTTTCTATATAACTGAGAATCAGAGCCATTGCCACATAAAGACTGAGAATAACCAGTCGGTAGGCTTTTGAAGTCATCAGGAGTCACCGGTGATGACTTCCACAACCAGCTTGTGTGGTAGACAGACAATGGTTTCCCCGGGACTGGAAATAGGATAGGTTTTCACACAAATATGGTCGGGACAGTCAGCCGCCACCATTTTGGCAGAGCCGTCCGTAATTTCAAGTGTATTAAAACCGGATGCATCCGTAAAGGTTTCGGTGCGATCTTCTGAAAGGGGGAAAATGCCAAGAACCTCGCCCTGACGGGTGACTCGAACCGAAAGGGGAGAGTCCGTTGCATTGATTAAATAAAAAGCGGCAATGCCGATTAAACTGACAGCAAGTAAGCCGACAATGATGATGATTTCATTTTTTTTCATGGAAACCTCGTTTAATTTTATTGAGAACGCTCTTATTTTATCTGAAAAAAACCGGATGGTAAAGTCTTTACCATTTTTTTATGCTTTTTTTCAGAGACTTTGGTATAATACATTTATTTGTTAAAGGAACAGGTGTGATAGATGAAGCAAATCGGCAAAAAAAATTGGGGATGGAGAATTACTGGAACTGGGATTGTGTTTTTACTTCTGGTTGGGTGTTTATCGGGCTGCAATCAAGGAAAAACTATTTCCCGGAGTGATTTTTTGCTGGATACATTTGTTAGTATCACTCTTTTTGGGGAGTCGGATGAGCAGTTGTTGGATCAACCGTTTGAACGTATTGCAGCATTAAATAGCATTCTCACTGCCTTTGAAACCGGTAGTGATTTGGATCTGATTAAAGAGAATGCTGGGATCAAGCCAGTTACGGTGTCTGATGATACTTATCGTATTATCGAAAAGAGTCTGGATTATTCTAAAAATTCCGGTGGATATTTTGATGTGACCATCGGTCCCCTCGTAGATCTCTGGGGGATTCACTCACCAGAAACTAAAGAAGCGCCTACGCTGGAGGCAATTAATGCGGCAAAAGCAAAAATCGACTATACAAAAATTATCTTAAATCCAGATGATCAGTCTGTTTATTTAACTGACACCGGGATGTCTGTGAATCTGGGAGCGATAGCCAAAGGTTATATTGCTGATGAAGTGATGGCGGTTCTTAAATCCGAAGGCGTGAAGCATGCGATTGTTAATCTCGGTGGGAATGTACTGGTGATGGGTGGCAAAGCTGATAACAGCGATTTCGGGGTTGGAGTTGAAGATCCCAGGAATCCTGGCAATGGATATTTGGGGGTGCTATCCATCAAAGATGGATCGGTAGTGACTTCGGGAGATTATCAGCGCTATTTTGTCGATGCCGCTGGAAACAAGTACCATCATATTTTAAATCCGTTTACCGGCTATCCAGCGGATTCGGGATTGATTCAGGTAACTGTGGTTACAAATGCTTCCATCGATGCGGATAGCCTATCGACAACGTTGTTTTTATTGGGGTTGGATGGAGGGCTGAAAAAAGTTGAAGCGCTACCGGATGTGGACGCTATTTTTATCACAAGTGAAAACAAGATTATCGTTACCAGTGGTTTAAAGGATGCATTTGTATTTGATGAAGAAAATTACGGCAATACATACACCATAACAATACGTTAAAAAGTGTTCTATTATCGATCAGGGTATGATCGATTGGAGTTTTAACGGCTTGAAAAAAGAAAACTTAGAAGGATCGAAATGTTATATAGTGAGATAGAAAAAAAATATCATAATGAAGCAATACGATTACGGCGCGACCTCCACCGCATACCGGAAGAAGGATTTGATTTACCAAAAACTCAGAAATATCTGATCCGTTATCTCAACAATCTGGGATATCAGCCGGAAAAAGTTTGTGGAGCGGGTCTGATACTTTATATTAAGGGGCAGTGTAATGATGATGCCATCGCTTTTCGTGCCGATATGGATGCCCTCTGCATCAAGGAAGAAGCCAACCACGAGTATGTTTCCCAACATCCCGGATGGATGCATGCCTGCGGACACGACGGACATATGACGATGAACCTGTTGTTGGCTAAATATCTGGCCGATTTTCCTGATCAACGAAAAAGAAGTGTTTTATTAATCTTTCAGCCTGGAGAAGAAGGACCCGGGGGAGCAAAACCGATGATTGATGCTGGGATCTTTAAAAAATATCCGGTAAGAGCCATTTTTGGTTATCATCTGTTTCCTTTCATTCAAGAAGGCAAATTGGCAACAAAAGCCGGGCCGATGATGGGTCAGAACAGTGAGTTTTTTATCACCGTGCATGGGGTCAGTGGTCACGCTGCGGAACCACAACGGTCAATGGATGCCATTGTTGCCAGTGCGTCATTAATCACCTGTTTACAGAGTATTGTCAGTCGCAACACCAATCCCATGGAAAGTGTGGTGATTTCCATTGGCTTACTCAATGGAGGAACCCGGGTAAATGTCGTGGCCGATCAGGTTAAACTTGGTGGGACGATCCGTTCGTTCAGCGAAAAAAACCATCAAAAACTGCACCGGCGGATCGAAGAAGTTGTTAAAGGCGTAGAACTGACCCACGGCTGTAATGTTGATCTGGAGTTTGTCGAAATGTATCCGCCGGTTATTAACGATGAAAAGCTCTATCAGATTTTTAGAGAACAAATCCCTCCAGAAAGCCAGGTTCGATTTCGAAAAGTCATGCTGTCGGAAGATTTTTCTTTTTATCAGAAAGAAGTACCAGGCTTATATATTGGTTTGGGAACCGGGAATGCTGAAAAAGGGTTTGATAAAAATCTGCACACTGCAGAATTCAATTTTGACGAGCAGATTTTATTAAAAGGTCTGGAAGCGTCACTGAAACTGATCGACTACACAAATAATTATTAACGAGGAGAACCAAAATGTACGAAGAATTTGCACAGGTTTATGATGAATTGATGAAAGAAATTGATTATTCAAAATGGTCTGATTATATTCAGCGGTTATTTTTAAACTGCAAGCGTGAAATAAAAAATGTTATGGAATTTGGCTGTGGAACAGGAAATATCACCTGCAATTTGGCCTTGTCTGGAATTAATATGACAGCAGTCGACTTATCTGAGACAATGCTGACCGTGGCAGATGAAAAAGCAGATCGGATGGGTCTTAAAAATATTCAGTTCTATTTAGGCGATATGAGTAATTTTCAGATTAATCAAACCTTTGATGCGGTTATTTCCTGCTGTGATAGTGTTAACTACTTACCCGATCTAGAAGCCTTACAGAGCTTCTTTTTGAGTAGTTATGAATGCCTGGAAAGCGAAGGGATTTTGCTTTTTGATGTTAATACCGTGACAAAATACAAAAAAACCATTATGGATAATACCTATGTCTATGATTTGGACGATATTTTTTGCGTTTGGGAAAATGAGCCACATTTTGATGAAAATGCGATGCATTTCAATCTGACATTTTTTGAAAAGAATAAGAATGGCACCTATAATCGCCATGAGGAGACCCAGATACAGTATTTCTATACCATTGAAGACATCCATCGGTGTCTGGCCAACATTGGCTTTAAGAATATGAAGTACTATGATTTTGGAACCTTTATGCAAGGCAGCAATGAAGGTGAACGGATTCAGGTAATCGCAGAAAAAAGATAAATTTAAAAAAATCGATAAAAATGGTTGACAATTAGTTTTTACTGCCGTATAATAACGCTTGTATCTCAACTGATGGTCGCATAGCTCAGCTGGGAGAGCACCTGCCTTACAAGCAGGGGGTCACAGGTTCGAGCCCTGTTGCGACCACCATTTTTATACATGCGGCCTGGTAGTTCAGTTGGTTAGAATGCCAGCCTGTCACGCTGGAGGTCGAGAGTTCGAGTCTCTTCCAGGTCGCCATTTAAAGTGAATAGCAATTTCTTGCTGCCCCAAGGTTAATGGAGTTCTCCGATTATTGGGTTATTAACCACGGCGTGGCAATGTTATGCGTCGGACTTTAAACGTTTAACAAAAATGGAGATAAATGAAACTATTTGATAATATGCCCAGATAGCTCAGTCGGTAGAGCAGGGGACTGAAAATCCCCGTGTCGGT
>NZ_JAIPPU010000018.1 GCF_026646375.1 Acetobacterium wieringae | reverse complement strand
TGTTTTACAGGTTTTATGGTACTATTCTCTTTTCTATGACCGTTGCTCTGCGATCGTTTCCGACCTGCGAAGCTTTTCTATTATATCGTCGTTTCTTATGATTGTCAAGCTGTTTTTTGAAATTCTTTTTTGTTCATTTCAACGTTTCAGCTGTGTGTCCGCCGCCTCTGCTCGAGACAACTTCATTAGTATACGCTCTATTTGCCATTCTGTCAACTGGTTTTTGAAAGTTTTTTCTTTTTATTATGTTACCTCTATATCTGGTTCATCATTCTTCATTCTTTTAATCTGCAAATTCTTTTTTAAAAAAAGAACCTGAAATCAATTGATTCCAGGTTCTCTATCCTCATGACACTTAAACTATTTGCTTTCTGCAACCTTTGGTTCTTGCAGCTCCAATCCTAGTACCTTACTGACGGATTTGTAAACAACAAAGGTAATGACTGAATTTATTCCTGCTTTGATCAGATTAAACGGAATAATGATTGGGATAATCATTGGCAAAACGGCTTCAATCGGAATTCCCAAAAATATTGGTGTGATGGCAATGTTCCATAATGCCATGGTTATTGTCATCGTGACCGTACCCAATGCCAAACCAATAACTGCACCTTTTCTGGTTCTGTTTCTTTTGTAAATATTTCCAGCTACCAATACAAAGGATCCAGTTGCAAAAAAATGCATTAGAATTCCAATAATCCCGCTGGCGGAACTAACGGTTACCCCCTGCAAAACACAAACAACAGCAGTTAGAATTAGACCACCCAACGGACCAAACATAAATGCACCGATAAAAATAGGAATATCGGCTGGGTCATACTCCAGAAATGGCGCCGCCGGAAAAATCGGAAAATGAATCAGGTAAACCAATAGTATGGACATTGCTGCCAGTACTGCCATCTGGGTCAATTGTTTTGTCTTGATTTTCATAAAAATCCTCCTTCAATTGTCTGTCCAGTCAACTTAAAAAGCCCTTGAAAATTTCTTTTCAAGGGCTCTGCGCGCAAAATTGTACGCCATTTCTTTCATCCGGACTATACCGTCGGTTCTGGATTCCAACCAGATCGGCCTTTCGGCTCGTGGACTTAGCGCTTTTACGCATCACCACCGGTGAGGACTTACACCTCGCCCTGAAACAGACTATTCATTTATTAAATTCATTATATACCCGGTCTAATTTCTTTGTCAATGATAATTTTTAGCCCGCTCTAACTAAACATCTTTTTCTTGAACAGTACAAAGGCGGCCACTCCAGTACAGGCAACCGAAATCAATACCACACTCCAGAAATTGGGTATCGGCAACCCTTCAACGTTCATTCCGAAAAAACTGGCGATCATCGTTGGTATTGCCATTAAGATTGTTAATGAGGTTAATATCTTCATCACAATATTTAAATTGTTTGAAATAATCGATGCAAAGGCATCCATGGTTCCACTGAGAATATTCGCATAAATATTGGACATCTCTATGGCCTGTTGGACCTCAATCAGAACATCTTCCAATAAGTCTTTGTCCTCTTCATAGAGCTTAATAATCCGACCCCGCTCGAGTTTTTCCAAAACCCCCTGTTTGGCTTTCAGGGATGTCGAGAAAAACACCAGACTCTTTTCCAGATCAAGAAGTTGAATCAGTTCTTTGTTTTTCATCGATATATGGAGTTGCCGCTCAATATCGGTACTCATCCGATTAATGTGGCGCAGATAAATCAAAAACCGGCTGGCCACTCGGTAGAGGATTTGAAAAATAAAACGGGTTTTCAAATTGGTGTGGACATTCTTAACCCGGCCTTTGGCAAAATCATCAATGAGGGTATTCCCTCTTAAGCAAACCGTAATAATATTATCAGTAGTTTGAATGATCCCAACTGGTATGGTGGTGTAAAGCACCATCTTGGTATCTTTTTCAATGACCGGAACATCAATGGTAATAAGTGCCTGGTTATTGTCTTCCAGTTCCACCCGGGAAATTTCTTCTTCATCCAGGGCGGCTCGCAAAAAATCGGGTTCCACCGCTAATTCTCTGGTTATAAACTGCAATTCTTCTTCAGTAGGATTAACCATGTTAATCCAACTGTTCTTTTCGATAGTCTCGATTTCTTGAATCTTACCATCGATCGTTTTGTAGATTTTGATCATTGCTTTCCTCCTTTATTAAGAGCAGCCCATGATCACTAAGATATTCTGGGCGCTCAGTTTTTGTTCATTCTGTTTTATACGCTTCTCTCCAGGGTCTGCGTCCATCCTATCTCACTCCTTTTTTCGAATTTGCACCAAAGTAAACCATTTGAAGTTTTGCTTCCGGTTCTTTTGATTTAACAAAATAAAAAAACTCCTCTTTGACGGAGGAGATTTTCGCACAGCAAAAATAATGATTCCTCCATTCGTTGAGTTTTGGCACTATACAGCATAGGGCATCGCCCAACTGCATTAAGTAAAACCTTAATTCGATAGTACCTGTTGACCCATTGGCATCTTTCGATGTTTCCGGGCAGCAGCCATATCTGTATAGGAGCCTCACCTAACAAAAGAAACATTTTATTTATTATTATTCCAAATTAACTATATCTTTTTATTTCCCCGTTGTCAATGATTTTTAGGTTAAGCCGCTATAAATTAACCCTTTGACCATCGTACTATTACAGCCGCCTCTGCAAATAAAAAGAATCTGCATTAAGCAGATCCTTTTATCCGATCATTCTATCTAATTAATTAAGAAGCATTATGTTTTTTTCGATAAACGACCACACCGATAATCACCAGAACAACCACAATGGCCCCAATTATTCCGGCAACCCCGGCGATTACCCAGGGATTGGGAGAATCCGGTTGAACAATGTTTACCCGAACGGTGGCCACTGCACTTTTGAAATAATTGTTACCCTTGTATTTAACAATCACTTCCTGCTCACCAACTGCTCTGGTATAATCAAGCTCAATATCATCCCGATTGAATTCAATTTTATTATTGTTATCATCCACTACCGCAACACAAAGATCCTGATACACTGCATCATCCAAATTTTTGGGATTATCATTGTATTCTACAGTGGGCGGATTTTGGGAAACAATCAGTGAACTGTCATCTTTACTGGTAATGGTTACGGTTTGGGTGGCCGTGCTGCTGTTAAACTGATCCGTCCCCTTATATTTTACCGTCACCGGCTGCTCACCTGGTACCCGGTTATAGCTCAGTTCGATGTCAGTGGTTGTAAAACTAATCGCCTTGCCTTTGCTGTCAACGACCTGAATGGTCAACGCTTGATAAACAGTCGCATCCAATTTTCCTGAATCAGTGGTATAAGCCACTTCAATCGGCGGTTTGGCCAAATTAATAGTCGTTTTTTCTTTGGTTGGTGCTGGGGGATCCACCTTCCCTGTAATTTCCACATTTCCGGTGGCAGTGCTTGGCGAAAATTGATCATTACCCTTATATTTTACGGTTACATCCTGTTTTCCCGGGGCCCGGTTGTAACTCAGGTCAATGTCAGCTGGCGTAAAACTGATTTTATTATTCCCCGCGTCAACGACCACAATACTCAAGGCCTGATAAACAGCTAAATCTAGTTTTGCCGAATCACTGGTATATGCTACCGTCGGAGGCTTCGCCGCAATGGATACCTTACTATCCTGTTTTCCGGTGATCTGAACCGTGGCGTTAACCTGGCTCGGATTGTATTGTGAGTTTCCTTTATAGGCAACGACTACATTTTGTGTTCCCACGGCATGATTATAGGTCAGTGTAATATCACTGGGTGAAAAGTTTACCTTATTGGAATCCCCATCAACCACTTGAATAACCAGATCATCATATACTGCCTTATCCAAGGTTGCTGTATCTGAGGAATATCCCACTGCAGGTGGATTAGCTTTGAGCACTAACCGGGTATCTTTTTTGGGCACATCATTGATAACAATCGTACCCGATGCACTGCTGGTTTCATACTGATCATTGCCCTTATAAGTAACCGTTATTTTTTGTGTTCCAACCTGACGGTTGTAGTCGAGACTAATATCATCGGCAGTAAAAGAAATTTTATTTGAATCTCCATCGACAACAACGATGTTCATCGCTTTGTACACTGCCTTATCCAGCTCATCGGCATTCGTGTTAAACGTCACCGAAGAGGGTGAACTGGCTATCGATACTGATGTCGCCATTTTTCCATCAACCTCCGCCCAAATTCCCATTGGCAGCAACATCAAAATCAATGCTGCGATCAAACCGATTTGCGGGATCCGTTTACTTAATTTTTCACTGTTCATTTTCTTTTCCTTTCCAACTTATCAAAGTTCGTTTGTTTTGTTCGTTGTTTGCTCATCATCTATTTTACCATATAACGACTGTAAACGTTTCTTTTTTTATGTCAGATTCTCTTATCAATCTGGTAATGTGAACACAAACCGTTAAAAAAAGACCTGCTCCTTGAAAACAGATCTCTTTCTTTGCATTCTATTTTATACTAATCCATTTTTGTCAGCCGATTCTTGCCAAAGAAAATAGCTCCAGCAAGCAGTAAAAGTAACAGTAGCGTAATACCCATATAAGGTACCGGCGATTCTTCTTCTTTTTCTACCGCACTATTCCCTCCATTGCTATAATCATTGCCCCCATAGACCGCAACCGCATCTTCTTTCTTAATAATTTCAAATTTATCCGCATTATCAACCAAACGAATGCGATAATTCGCATTATTCAAGCTACCCAGCAAAACATCGTAGGTGCCAACCGCTTCTCCGGCTTCACGTTCTAAGGAACCATACATCACATCATTCCCATATAAGCCTTTAACAAAGCCATCCCCTGAATCATCCTGCCAAACCGTATACGCTAACGCTGGATCTGCTTCGCCCTGAATTTTTGAAACATAATTTGGAATCACTGTTACTGAGGCTGGGGTAATGGCGTATTTTTTCTTTGAAATAACTGTCTGATTAGCAATGATGTAGTTGTCGGGATTCGTCCCGTTTATTCCATATAAGTAAAATCCGCCGGTTGCCCAAACATAATAACTGCCCACGTCTTTTTGCTGAGTATTCACGTCTCCGTAATAGGGATAAAAATTATCAGATCCAAATGCACCCAATTCCTCACCTTGAATCAGATCCGTTTTGCTGACCGAAAGATTATAATCATGCAGGTTTGGCGTTCCATCATAAACCTTATCCTGACCGGCAAGGAAAACCTCCACCGGTTTTGGTAAAATACCTGCCACCAAAGATATATCAATGCTTGATAGTGGCTTCGTTCCCAGATTTTCATCAACAATAATATAGTTTTTGGCCTTGTTGCCAGTGATTGAGATTTCTTTTAAAATAACCAGATTGGCATTTGCCGGTTTAACATCTCTAAATAAAAAATTGGCAGTTCGATAATTAAATGCCACCTCATTTTTATCCGTATCAACAATACCACTATTCCCTAACCCCTTCAACGCAACTTCGGGCACACTGGTATTTCCATCATAAATTTTGGCAATCGGCTTTTCAGTGAAGAATTGTGACGTTTTAAGCTCAATGGGCTTTATTTTAATTTCTTTTTTATTATCAATTTTTTGATAGTTTTCGTCGCCTCGATATGCTGCAAATACCATATAACTACCTGCCGCTGACGGTGGAATCGTTGATAATGGATATGCTTCGCCATTTGACAAAATCCCTTTGTAGGTGATCTCAATTCGCTCAAAATCAAGCTCAGGTCCATCGGGTGCTGGATTAACAGCGGCCAAAACCTGGGGGGTTCCAGTATAAACAACATCGGTAGAGAAGACGATCACTGGCGTTAATGAGCCTTGCTCAGTTTGGTCTTCCGCCAGAATGCCGATTGGAAAGCACGCACCATTCAAAATGATCGTCAAGACTAGGCATAAAAACAGCCTGATTCTTTTGGTCGTTTTCATCGGATACTTCCTTGTATTATAAATTGTCTCAATATCTTAGATATTCACTACCAATTATACCGATTTGTACCACTGTTCACAACGAAACCCGGTCATTGTTCGTTTAGAATTTACTTTGTTGTTATTTGTTTACAATCATTACATAAAAAGAACAAATTAAAACCCACCTTAACGGCAGGTTTTAATTCGGGTTGTCTATACAATTTCCAGTTCGTCACTGTCGCTGGTTTTTGGTTTCTTTAAAATTCGGAGCATCAACATACAGGCTACCGATCCGGCCACCAGGGCAATAACGTAACCAAACGGATTTCCCACCAGCGGAAAGACGAATATTCCCCCGTGAGGCGCCATTAGCGTACAGCCAAAGAACATTGATAATCCGCCAGCTAGAGCCGACCCAACAATACAGGAAGGAATCACCCGGAGCGGATCTTCTGATGCAAAAGGTATTGCACCCTCGGTGATAAAGGATAGACCCATGACATAATTTGCCAGACCCGCTTCCCGCTCTTTTTTAGTAAAGCGATTTTTAAAAATAGTGGTGGCCAAAGCAATCCCCAGTGGCGGAACCATACCGCCCACCATAACGGCAGCCATAATATCAAACTGACCCGTAGCCAATGATGCCAAACCAAAGGTATAGGCCGCTTTGTTAACCGGCCCACCCATATCAACGGCCATCATCCCCCCAAGGACAACACCCAAGATAACTTTGCTGGATGTACCCATGCTGTTCAGTCCCGCACTGAGTGCCGCATTCAGGGCCGCCACTGGTGGGTTGATGATAAAGACCATCAATGCGCCAATAAACAGAATACCAAAGAAGGGATAAATCAATATCGGCTTAATTCCTTCGAGACTGGCTGGCAGTTTAGCGAACACTTTTTTGAGTCCCAATACCAGATAACCGGCAGCAAAACCTGCCAATAAAGCGCCCAGAAAACCGGCACCGCCAGTGTTCGCCAGCATCCCCCCGACGAAACCGACAGCCAGAGCCGGTCGATCACCGATACTCATGGCGATGTAACCCGCTAAAACCGGCAACATGAACGCAAAGGCTGTCCCTCCCACCTGCATCAGGAAGGCTGCAAATGGAGTATTGCTTCCAAAACTGGCCGGATCAATGCTGTAGTCATCGAACAAAAAAGCCAGTGCAATCAGAATCCCGCCACCGATAACAAAGGGTAGCATATGGGAAACGCCATTCATCAGATCTTTATAAATTTTCCGGCCGACACTTTCTTTTTCTCCACTCCCACCAGTATCTTCGACATTCTGAACGCCTCCAGAATAGACTGGCACCTTTCCTGCCAGAGCTTCTTCAATGAGCTCCTGGGGTTTGTGAATGCCCCGGGCAACATTGGTTTGAATCACTGGTTTGCCATTAAAACGGCCCATCTCCACATTGGTGTCAGCAGCAATAATAATACAGTCAGCCATTTTTATTTCCTCGGTCGTCAGCTGATTTTTGACGCCGCCAGAACCGTTGGTTTCCACCTTAATCGTAACCCCCATCTGCTTGGCTTTATTTTCCAGACTTTCTGCTGCCATATACGTATGGGCGATTCCCGTGGGACAAGCCGTAACAGCTAAAAGCTGATAGTTTCTGGTCATTTCCGGGGTTTTTGTCGTAGCTGGCGCACCATACTTTTCCTGTTCTTTTTCATCGATGAGTTTTAAGAATGTTTTCACATCCGATGCTGCAATCAGACGTTTACGGAATTCTTCATCCATCAAAATGGTTGACAGACGACTTAGAACTTCCAGATGCAGGGTATTTGCCGCCTCCGGAGCCGCAATCATAAAGAAGAGATAGGCTGGTTCGCCATCCAATGCCTCGAAATCAGTTCCATCCCGGACAACCATAGCGGACAATCCGGCATCCTTCACCGCTGGGGATTTCCCATGAGGAATCGCCACCCCTTCGCCGATACCGGTAGATCCTTCTGCTTCCCGATCCATTACTGCCTTTTTAAAAACCTCCGGGTCGGTAATTTTTCCGGTATTCGCCATTAATTGGACTAATTTTTTGATGGTTTCGTCCTTACTAGCTGGTTTTCCGGCCAGTTCAATGCCCTTTTCGTTTAATAAATCAATAATCCGCATTTTTCCTTCCCCCTTAATTTATATTTGATACTTTATCGAACAACCTCATGACTTCAGCTTTGGTCGCCAAGGTTTCTGAAAATGCCGATGCACTTCCCGTTACCACTCCCATCCGGAAGGCTTCCTGAAGATCCTGACTTTTGAGATATCCGGCAATAAACCCTGCCACCATGGAATCGCCTGCACCAACGGAGTTTTTGACGATCCCTTTGGGCGGTTTCATTTCATGAACCTTGCCGGTTTCATCCGCAAGAATGGCACCTTTTCCAGCCATCGATACCAGCACATTTCTGGCGCCCATTTTTTGTAATCGTTTAGCATAAAAAATAATCTCTTCCCGTTCGTTCAGGACAACACCGAACATTTCCCCCAACTCATGGTTATTGGGTTTGATCAAAAAGGGCTCGTATTTAACCACACGAAGCAACAGCTCACCAGTAGCATCTACGACAATTTTAACGCCGCGGTTTTCCAATCGTTTCATGATGCTTTCGTAGGTATCCTCGGGCAAAGCGGCGGGAATACTACCGGCTAAAACCAGGATATCCCCTTTTTCAATGGCTTCCAGCTTTTTAAACAGCTCACTGAGCTCTTTCTTGCTGATGTTGGGCCCCTGTCCATTGATTTCGCTTTCTTTTTTCGCTTTTATTTTAACGTTGATTCTGGAGTTGCCTGATTTAATTTTTACAAAATCTGTATAACATCCAAAATCTTTGATTCTTCGCTGAATTTCTTTGCCGGTAAATCCACCAATAAAGCCCAGCGCGATATTTCTGATCTCCAGGTTTTTTAGCACCATTGATACATTAATCCCCTTCCCACCCGGATAGAGTTGTTCCCATTTACTGCGGTTGACCTCGCCCTCACAAAAAGCGTCCAATCCGACAACATAATCCAATGACGGATTAAAAGTTACCGTAAAAATCATGTGCAATCCACCTCCCAAACCTTTGTGTATTTTTTATAGCTCTCGCTCCCTAGCCTGGTCGTGATAATTTCGGCCTGCTCCAGGTTTCCAAAGCTCACTGGCGCAGTCAAATTAAACTTAGTGGGATCCGCCAGAACATAGGCCACCTTACAGCGGTCGAAAGCCGCTCTTTTTACCTGAGCCTCAGTTGGATCAGGGGTACTGTAACCAACCTTTACTTCGATGCCATTAGTACCAAAAAAACCTTTTGAAAAATTATATTTGCTCAAGCTATTAAGTGCTTCACTTCCCACCACCGCATCGGTGATCGGTTTGATTTCACCACCCACTATAATTGTCCGACACCCCTTTTTGACCAATTTTGTGGCGATGACCATACCATTTGTTACGTATACAGCTCCGGTTTCAGTGATAAAATCCACCATGGCTTCAGTGGTTGTTCCAGCATCGATATAAACAAAATCATGCTTTTCAATCAGTCCGGCGCTGTATTTGCCAATGGCCTGTTTTTCATTACGGTGATGATCTTCTCTGAGCTGAACATCATGATCAGCTGCAGCAAAACTGCCGTTTATCGCCGTCGCTCCGCCATGGACCTTTCTCAGTTTTCGATTGTTATCAAGGGTTGTCAAATCCCGGCGAATGGTAGATTCTGAAATTTTCAGTGCTTCCGACAGTTCCAAAACTGTTACCACTCTTTTTTCGTCAACCATTTGAAGGATTTTTGCCAGTCGTTCTTCGATAATCATCATATCACCTCTTTTTCTGAATCATATCACCATATTCAGTCATTGTCAATCATTTTTAGTCAACTTATGTCATATTTAGTCAATTTTGCGCAGATGTTCCACCTTTTTATCATCTATCTTGCTTTCATTTATTACTTACCCATTTATTTTTATAATAAAAAAAGATAGTACCATTATTGATACTATCTTTTAACGTTTAGTAAGTGGATCTATTCTGCCATCGGTAAAACGATGGCAGCTTTAAACAGATCACCATCGATTTCCAGTCTCAGTTCCCCCTGCTGAATCGTCATCAGGTCTTTGGCAATGGCCAGTCCCAAACCACTGCCTTCACTGTTTCTGGTTTCATCCCCACGTTTAAATCGTTCCATCAGTTCCTCCGGGGAGATGTTCAACGGTTGTGCCGAGATATTTTTAAAGACCACTATTCCGGTTTTGTCGGCATCACATTTTGAAAACTCAATATACACCCGGGATTCTTTTTGAGCATATTTCAAAATATTAAAAAGCAAGTTTTCAATTACCCGCCAAAGCAGACGGCCATCTGCCTCCACCACAAAAAGATCCTTCGGGTATTGAGTAATAAACTCCAACTGGGAATTTTGCAATTCTTCTTCCATCTCTCCCAACCCTTGGGTCATCAGCATTTCCAGATCAACAGCCTGAAATTCCACTTCAATGTTGCCTGATGACGCTTTGGCCGCTTCAAACAAATCATCAGTCAGCACCTTCAGTCGATGCGCCTTGTTTTCCAGAATCTCCAAATACTTCTGCTTTGCCTCCAAATCGAGGTTTCCATTTTTTAACAGATCGATGGAGGTAATAATCGAGGTCAGTGGGGTCCGGATATCGTGGGAAACGTTGGTCAGCAACTCAGTTTTTAGCCGTTGGCTTTTTACTTCTTCAGACACCGCCAATGAAATGCCATCGCCAATGGCATTAATCCCATCCGCCAGTTCACCTAAAGCACCGTCATATCCAATCAATTTATAGTCGACCTCGCCATTTTTTATGCGTTCCAACCCTTCCAGAATCCCATCGTATTTCTTTGCTTTTTTCCCACCCAAATAAAGCAGGTATAAAATGCAGATAAACGAGCAGACACCAAGAATTGGCACCTGAACTGACAGAGCCAGAACCACCAGCAAAATTGCCCAGAACATCAACCGTTTAACTGTTGGCGATCCCTTCATGACATCATTGTAATAGCTGGCCAGTTTCTTGAACTGGTTTTTAATAAATCTCCATCCCGTTCTAATCAGTTTTAAAAATAACAAGCGCTCCCCAAAATGGCCATCCTTTAAAATTCGCACCAATGACAGTAGAAAATTCAACCCCAAGGCTGCCCCTACGGCAAAAAGCATCAGCATAACCAACCGCGGGAAATTTTGATCATAGAAAAAAACAATTGCGGCGGCGACCAGAGTTTCCACCACCAGCAATAATAAAAAGTGGGCATCAATCCAGAACGCATCAATCGGTAACAGCTGGACACCCTCGCTATCTTTTTTTCGCCCGGCCGCTATGCATGCCAGTAGCGCACAAATGGACGCCAGAATAAAAGACACAATAAAGATACTCATCAGCCACAAAAATTTTAGTCGTTCCGCCTGATACAATACTTCCCGCTGGGCGATATAGGCATCATCAAATCCAATGATGACCTGAAAATCCGGTTCAACAGCGTAGCCTAATGGTTCGAATTGATCCATCTTTGGCAACGTCGATGAAATTGCGCCCTTGTTATAGGTAAAGTTCACCCGTTGCTTAAGTATATCATCCGGATTAGTGTCTTTGGGCTGACTATTTGTGATCCCTTTGTTGTTAATCACATAGGATAACCCCGGGGTTTGCTCCAGCTCTTTTTTTAGTCGCTCATACTGAAACAACCCCTCGTTAATCAGCATTTTTTTCTTGGCCTCGAGCTCATCGGCGTATGGTTCCCAGAAACTGGGATCAGTGAGCATCTCCGCTTCGGTTGTAACGCCCATTTCGTCCGGCTCAGAAATATCTAACTCCGCTAAGATATCCCATTTATAAGCCTCCATCGCTACGGCATCAATGGCATTTCCAGCCCGGATATTTTCTTCGCTCTGGTAGAAATTATAAACCTGATCGATATGATCATAGGCGGTCAGAACTTTATTTTGCAGTTCTGCACTCTCCAGATAATTATTGGTATTGGCCAGATAATCCCAATTGAACCAGTAGGCTTCAAACAGCGCGCCAAAACTGATGGTAATGAAGGCCACCGTCAAAAATGAACAAGTGATTTTAAATTTCTGATCAGTCCAGATAGTTTTCAATTTTGTAGCCAATGCCCCACACCACCTTTAAATATTTTGGTTCTTTGGGATTAATTTCAATTTTTTCCCGGATTCGACGAATATGTACCGCCACCGTGTTGTCCGAATTGTAAGCGGGTTCTTCCCAGGCATTCTCATAAATCTGATCGATGGAAAAGACCTTGCCTTTTTCCGACATCAAAAAATGCATGATCTTGTATTCTACCGGCGTTAGTTTCACCTCTTCACCATCCACTGTCAGTCGCTTATAGTCATCTTCCAGTACCAAACCGCCAGTGCGGTAGGTTCCCACTTTTTCCGGACAACCCCCGAGGGTATTGTAGCGTCGTAATTGCGACTTTACCCGGGCGATAACCTCCATCGGATTAAAGGGTTTTGTCATATAGTCATCACCACCCATGGTTAGCCCCATGATCTTGTCGTTATCCTCGGTTTTGGCCGATAAAAAGATAATCGGGATATTTTTTGTTTCTCTTATTTTCATCGTAGCCCGTAGCCCATCCATCTCTGGCATCATCACATCCATGATAATTAATTGGATATCTTCTTTTTCCACCAGTGCGATGGCTTCTCTTCCCGTATAGGCTTTTAAAATCGAATAGCCTTCGTTTTTTAAATAGAGCTCCAGGGCTTCAACGATTTCTTTTTCATCGTCGCAGATTAAAATACTCATTTGCAAGCTTCCGCCTTTCTTTTTCATCTTGGTTTAACTTTAACACAAACTTCTGTCAAAAAAACGCTGAATTTCCTTAACAAATTCTTACGATCAGACCCGCCTCAACGTTTCCCCATTCCAACCGCAAAAAGGGCAGCATTCCAATGGATGCTGCCCTCAAAAATGTGCTAGATTAAAAATTTAATGCCTTCCGGCTTGTTCTTATTTGAGAATTCAAAGCCCTGCTGAATGGTGTTTTCGATCATTTCACCATCTAAATTCATCAGTCTGAACAAATTCCGGATAAAGAAATAAATCATGGCTCGACTGGTGAACTTGATGTTTTTTTCATAGAAATCAATAAACAATTCTTTGCGGGCCCCATATTCGGAACGGGCGATGACTTCCAGATCGGCTTCAATATAGTTTTTATTGAGAAAATCCAGACAGGATCGATTGAGGGTGTTGGTAATGTTGGTTCGTCCATGCGGATTGACATTTTTTACCAGCACCTCATAATACAACGTTTTGTTATGCTCATCATTTAATATCGCTTCATAATACAGCACCAGGGCATAACAATACTTGGTGTAAAGATTGAGATTCTCCGAAACCGATGAAACATAATCATACAATGCTAAAAAGAAAACATTGTAGATATCGGTGATCATATCATCTTTCTTTTTATAATAATAGGTAATGGTTCCCAGCTTGACATCGGCGCGATCGGCGATGTCCTGAATCCCGGTTTTGTTATAACCATTCTCATAAAATAAAATCTTTGCGGTTGTAATAATATTACTCTTTGTTTGGGTTCCTTTTCTTGACGTTGCCATGGTTACCTTTCCTGTATCAATCATATTCTTAGTTACATTTAATTCATACCTTTGATCTTACGAAAAGTTTTGCGGAATGTCAATAGGAAATTTATAAATATTTCTAATTTACCCTCACCCGTTAAATTATTTCAGCAACAACGTTTCCCGATCCAATAAATTAACCGCCGCTACCTTCTCCAGGGTTTCGATAGCCTTTTGCTGCACTTCATCGTCAACCCGGATAATGATAATGGCATTGTCTGTTTTTTTCGGCAGAAACGAATAGGCGTAAATAATATTGATGTTTGCTTCGGTCAGAGCATTCACCAGGGTGCTCAATCCGCCGGGATCATCAGAAATCTCTGCGGCCAGAACAGGGGTCACGGTGGTGATGATATCATTTTTTTTAAGTACTTCGATTCCTTTTTCGGTTTCCTGTAAGATCAGTCGGACGATACCAAAGTCAGTGGCATCAGCAATGTTTAGAGAACGGATATTGATTTTATTTTCAGCCAGAATTTTGAGAATATGATTCAGTCGACCTTCATGGTTTTCGATGAAAATTGAAACTTGTCGTATCATTTTTTTCCTCCTAAATTTTTCTTAGATCCACAACTCGTTGGCTTTTACCTTCACTACGGGGCAGGCTTTTCGGTTCGACCAAAGCCACTTTGGTGCTGACACCAATGGTCGATTGAATCCGATCCCGGATCCGTTTTTCGAGGTTCTCCAGATTACTGATCCGATCCGAGAACAGTGCTTCACTCAGTTCAACCTTAACTTCCAGGGTGTCCAGCGAACCATCCCGGCGCACCACCAATTGATAATGGGGTTCGACCTCACCAATTTCCAGCAAGACACTTTCAATCTGAGTTGGGAAAACATTCACCCCACGGATAATCAGCATGTCATCACTGCGTCCCTGGAGACGGTTAATCCGCAGATGGGTTCGGCCACAGCTGCAGGGCTCGGCAATTATCCGGGTAATATCCCGGGTGCGATACCGAAGAATCGGAATCCCTTCTTTGGTAATGGTGGTAATCACCAGTTCCCCCTGTTCGCCATAGGGCAGTACTTCCAAGGTATTGGGATCAATGATTTCCGGAATAAAATGATCTTCCCAGACGTGAAGCCCCTCCTGACATTCGCATTCGATGGCCACTCCCGGTCCCATGATTTCCGATAAACCATAAATATCATAAGCTTTGATTTTGAGTTTTTTCTCGATATCTCTGCGGATGTTTTCCGACCAGGGCTCAGCCCCAAAAATACCCGCTTTGATTTTTAACGTTTCCGGATCAATCCCCGACTCTGCCAACACCTCTGATAAATAAATAGCATAGGACGGGGTACATGTCAAGACGGTTGAACCAAAATCCTGCATGATCATAATCTGCTTGGCGGTGTTCCCTCCGGAGATCGGAATAATCGAGGCCCCCAGTCGTTCGGCTCCATAATGAACCCCCAGACCACCGGTAAACAGCCCATAGCCATAGGCATTCTGGATCACCGAGTGCGGACCAGCTCCAGCTGCCACCAGACAGCGAGCCATCAACTCCGACCACATCGCGATGTCATTCCGGGTATAACCCACCACCGTCGGTTTACCGGTGGTGCCGGATGATGCATGGATTCGGACGATCTGTTCCAGAGGGACGGTGAAAAGGCCGTACGGGTAATTATCCCGCAAATCAACCTTGGTTGTAAAAGGCAGCTTTTTAAGATCATCCAGGGATCTGACATCCTCTGGCATCAGACCTTTTTCCTGAAATTTATTGCGATAAAATGGGACATCGTGATAAATCCGATTGACCATTCGTTTTAACCGTTCCAACTGCAGCTCCTGCAGTTTTTCTCTTGGCATGCATTCGTAGCTCTTATTCCAGTACATTTTTTCCTCCAAAATTTTCTTTAATTTAAAATCGGATTGCTTATGGTTATGGGTGTGAAATTCAAGATGCACGTGTTGTGGCATCTTTATGATTAGGGGGTGCCTTGCTGTTTACCTGCAAACAAAGTGATCATTCCAGTCTTTGTAAATAAAAAGACCCGTCCTTATTGAAAAGGACGAGTCTGACTCGCGGTACCACCTAATTTGATTAGTTACTAATCCACCTTTATCGAACACGATTTACACTAAACCCGTTCTATCTTTTGCTAACGGTGTGCACCACCGGATTTGCCTAGTAAGTCTGCAGATAAACTAAGTTATTCACACTATTCAGCCAATCAGCTCCTGAGGGAACTTCACTCTCGTCTTGCCATTGGCTTCCAGCCTTACCAACTCTCTGTCGACTCCAACGAAAATTACTTTCCTCATTCACAGCTTTTAATTATTTTTATTATTATATTACTAATTTCAAATTAATGTCAAGTATTTTTAAACCTGCCTGGCAAATGCCCTTATTCTTGGTTAAATCAACATTCTGAGAACTTATCAAGATTGCTGTTTGAAAAAAGATATGTTAGGATTAGATCGTTAATTAATGATACTTTCATTATATCAATCGTCTGCCAATCATTACTTAGGAGGTTCCCATGACCCCAGTTCTTATATCACTCAATTCCGTTTCGAAATATTTCGGAAAGAAACTAATTTTAAACGATATTGATCTGAAAATTACACCCCAAAGCGCCATTGCTTTGTTGGGTCCCAATGGCAGTGGTAAAAGCACCTTGTTGAAAATAATCGCTGGTTTGTCAAAAATTTCTTCTGGTACCATTGACCATGCGTCACAGCTTAAAATAGCATATATTCCCGAGAATTTTCCCAAAATCGATCTGAACCCCCAGGAATTTATTAAATCCATGGCTTTAATTGGCGGTTTGTCACCAAAACAAACCAATTCCAGAATGGCTGAATTATTTCAGGCCTTTCAGCTCGAGGATATGGTCGATGTTCCGATTAAACATCTTTCTAAAGGCACCATCCAGAAAGTGGCCGTTATTCAGGCTTTGCTGACAACCCCAGATCTCTTATTGCTTGACGAGCCGTTGTCTGGTCAGGACAGCCAATCCCAACAATTGTTTATCCGCATGGTGCAAAAATTACAGCAACAAGGTGTCGCCACGCTGATGTCCTGCCATGAGCCTTTTCTGGTCAAGCAACTGGCCCACTCTGCTTATGAACTATCTGATCATCAATTAATCCCAGTGGATTTATCCGGTATCAAAGCAATCGAGTATGATGTCATGATTTTTGATGCGCCGGCCAAACCAGCTCTCAATTCAGAACTGCGCAGTTTGATCAAAAAAGCAACCTGGGATCATAATCTTTTAAAACTAATCGTTTGCCGAGAAAACAGCAATGCGGTTTTAATCGCATTGTTGAACGATGGATTCAAACTGCGAACCATGGAAGGGATGAAGCAATGAAACATCTACTAATTTATCACTTTAAAACCTATCTCAAATCCTATAAATTATTGTTACCCTTTTTAATTTACCTGAGCTATTTATTTGCTGCATATGGGATTATGCCTTTTTCGATTGTTTCGAGCTTTTCTGAATCAGCCGGGGTGCTTTTCTGTATCATGGCCTATGTCGGATTCAGCTACTCTGAACTTGAAAACCCAATTACTGAACAACTGATTCTGCTCCGGGTCAATAACGATACTCTTTATTACCTGAGCCGGTTGACCGTATTGCTGATTATCGGCTTTGTCATGAGTTTCCTTGGACTCCTATATCCCCTTGTCGATAATGTTGTCAGTGACTATCACTTGTTCACCCGTAACTTACAGGTTCACGATGTAGCTATCGGTTTTATCCTTCATTTTTTAATGGCATTTACCGGAGCAATGATCGGTTCTTTTTTTCATCCCCGGATTTTTACCAGCCGAAAAATAGCGGTACTTCTCTTGTTTTTCGTTACGATCATGGGTATTGCAAAAGGTTCCCTGACTGACCTTTTTCCACAAACCAACTTGATCACCTGGATTTTTCCACCGGTTTTTGAGATCCTCTCTGCTTTTAGGGGTATGGAGTTTTTCAACATCCCAGCGGTATTATTACCAGCCTTCGGGGGAATTGTGTATGGGTTCATTTTTATGACTGCTCAGATTTATATTTTAAAAGATTTAAAATTCTAAACGCGCATTAAAAAAACCGATAAAAGCGAATGCTTTTATCGGTTTTTCATTTCAGTTTTTAAACAACCCCCAGGCCAACATCACCGTAGGTGGCCATTTCACGATTCATATACAGGGCTGCTTCGACAATATTAAAGGCAATGGCCGCACCGCTGCCTTCACCCAAACGCATCCCCATATTCAGAAATGGTTTAGCGCCAATAAATTCGGAAGCATAGGCGGCTCCTTTTTCAGCTGACGCATGCGAACAAATCAAATAACCTTTGACATCCGAATTAATCCCAATGGCAATGGCCGCAGCGGCGGTTGAGATAAAACCATCGATCAATACGGGAATATGATTGGCCGCTCCGGCCAGCATCGCTCCCGCCATGGCACCAATTTCGAATCCGCCAACCTTTGCCAACACATCAATGGCATCATTTTTATCCGGTTGATTCAATGCAATGGCATCCCGAATCACCTGCGCTTTCACCACCTGCTTTTCTTCTGACAGGTTGGCTCCCGCACCGGTCAACTCACCGGCATCAACACCGCTAAGCGCTGAAATAATAGCTGCACTGGCGGTGGTGTTGGAAATCCCCACTTCTCCAGTACCTAAAATGTTATAGCCGTTGTTAATCGCCCGTTGGGCTACATCAATGCCTACTTCCAGTGATTGAATTGCTTCTTCCCGGCTCATCGCAGGACCTTTTCGCATATTTGATGTGGCTTTTCTGATTTTTTTATCGAGAATTTTTGATTTCGGTTCCAAGTCAACATTCATGCCCACGTCACAAACAAAAATGTCGGCACCTGCCTGTTTACTTAAAGCCGCCACGCCACTTTTTCCGGCCATAACCATTTGCGCCATTAAGCCGGTGACTTCCTGTGGTGCCGCAGCAACCCCTTCTTCGAAGACACCATGATCTGCAGCAAACACCAGCATCGCTTTTTTGCTGACATCCGGGTACATTTCCCCGGTGATACCGGCTAACTGGACGGCGATCTCTTCCAGGGTTCCCAGACTGCCCACTGGTTTAAGCAAAAAATCGACCCGATCCTTGGCGGTTTTCATCATTTCTTCATTGAGTGGTTGGATTTTTTCCAATGTTTCATTTAACAAACTCATTCTTATCTCCTGTCAATTCGACTGTTTTTTCTCATTATATCATATCTGAGGCTTTTGAAAATTCTATTTTTGAAGTTTTTACAGTGGCAACCGCACTTCAAACCA
Organism: Acetobacterium wieringae; assembly: GCF_026646375.1. GTDB lineage: Bacteria > Bacillota > Clostridia > Eubacteriales > Eubacteriaceae > Acetobacterium > Acetobacterium wieringae_A. Next base: position 61,019 of record NZ_JAIPPU010000018.1, on the reverse strand, counting down.
CACCCCATTATCCCGGTTATCCACAGCCACCTTGCCGCCATGGCAGATAATGATGCCTTTGACGATTGCCAGGCCCAAACCGGTGCCTTTTTTATCCGATTGCGCCTTATAAAAATATTCCCAGATCTGATTGATCTCATTTTCCGGAATCGACTTACCCACATTATAAACAGAAACAATCCACTCATTTTCCTGGATTTTGCAACCAACCAGAATAATTCCGTCAGTTGGGCTGACATGTTTGATGGCATTGTTTAAAAGATTATAAAAAACCTGTTCCATCCGCTTACGATCCATATTGATTTTAAGCTCTGCGTTACAACTGTTTTCAAAAACAATATTTTTTTCGGGATATGTATGCGTAAAGCGATCAACGACTGAAGCAACCACCTCGACACCAGAAACCATTTCTTTTTTTAGTTGATAAGCACCCGATTCAATTTGTGCCAGATCCAATAAATCACTGGCAATGCCGCTGATCTTGTCGGCTTCTTTTTGTATGGTTTTATAATAGTCCTGCTCTTCATCGCGATTTTCAAGAATGCCGTCCTCTAATGCCTCTGCATAGCTCTTGATAACTGCCAGCGGTGTCTGGATCTCATGGGACACCTGGGCGGTGAAGCGCTGTCTCATTTTTTCAAATGCCCGTTCTTTATTCAATTCTTCCTGAAGTTTTAAAATAGCGTCTTCCAATTCATCGGAGATATGATTCAATGTTTCTCCCAACTGCCCAATTTCATCTTTCCGGTTTCCCTGATATTTTTGCGTAAAATTGAGATTGCCCATTTCTTTGGAAATACGATTTAAACGGACAATCGGTTTTGATATACTGCGCGAAAAGAAATACGCAAAGATTAAAGAGAATACAAAGACTGTAATTAAAAAAGTTAGCAGGAAATTTTCAACAATTTCGATGACATCGTGAACAGAATACAACGGAATTCTACCAATGATCTGGGTTCCATCACTGGCGATAACTTTATGCGTTAACCATTCAACCTGGTGTTCATTATTTCCCAAAACAATCACGAAGCTCTCCCCTTCGGGATGATCAGCTACCTGACTTTCGACACTATTCTGCTGCCCCTGGCCTGAACCGGTACCATTACCCGAACCGCTGCCGGTTCCATCTCCATGTCCACTCCCGGCTCCGTTTCCAGAACCACCTCCTGAACCCGATCCACTACCAGCTCCGTCTCCTGATCCACTCCCGGTTCCATTATGCTCGCCACCAGCCGCCAATCGCTCCGTTTGAATCACCATTTTACTTAATGATCCAACCTGATTTGTCTCCTCCTGATTAAATTCCTGCGTTAGTATCGCTTTGTTAAAAACACTATTCTTACTTTCCTCAGTTCCTGTCTCTTTTTGGATAATTTGTATCACTGTGCCGCCTTCTTCAGCACTTTCAATCAGCGCTTGCAGTTCCGGGGTTAATCCGTCCTGATTGTAAATTGCCCGTACTTCTTCAGTTTTTTCGATCAAAGCCTGCGTTCTGCTTTGAGTATAATAAACTTCAAAATATGATCCCAATACATAATAGGTTAAACTGCAGAGAATCAGAAAAAAGACACCCAGATAAAACATCAATCGCGAAAAAATAGAACTTCTCATTCTTTAAATTTATATCCCATACCCCGGACGGTTTGAATACATTCTCCTTTTTCCCCCATTTTTTTGCGTAATCGTTTGATGGTCGTATCAACGACACGCATATCACCCTCATAGTCATATCCCCAAACGCGATCAAGAATCTGTTCTCGGGTTAACACGAGTTTCTGATGATTAATAAAATAACTTAAAATCTCAAATTCTTTTTGTGTCAGACTGATATTTTCATTGTTGATCGTCATTTGACGTTCATCTGAATTTAACATCATCCCACATACGTCTAGCTTGTTCTCGGTTGTCGCAACGCCGCTTCTTTTTAGCAACGCTTTGATTCGAACCATTAATTCTCGGGGACTGAAGGGTTTGGTCACATAATCATCTGCACCAACTTCAAATCCTTGAATCTTATCTTCTTCTTCTCTTCGGGCAGTCAACATGATGACTGGTACATTATCGGTTTCTCTTATTTCTTCCAGCACTTCAAACCCATCCATTTTAGGCATGGTTACATCCAGAATAATACAGTCTGGTTGCTTTTCTGCCCAAAGATCCAATGCTTCTTCTCCATCAGCCGCCCCAAAGCCATCATAGCCTTCTTTTTTCAAATATTTCAAAACGATTTCCCGAAGTTTATCTTCATCTTCAGCCACTAATATACGAATACCTTTCATTATATACCTCCACAACGTTTTGTCAGTTTAACATTTTTTGATGACACTTCTGTGTCAAAACTTATGCTTTTTCAGGTTTCATAAAGGCCAGCTTACAATTATATCTTAGCATAGCATCCCAGTGTTTGTCTTTCCTTTAAGCAATTGTTTTTATCATACCAGCCTCCATCTTTTAATTGCCAGTCTTCTGGTTTGCCCAATGTTTTTTCAAAGCTGACACATAAATGACATAAACAAATTGTATAATCAAAACAGTTAAAAAATCACAAAAAAAACGGAGGAATTCACAATGAAAAAGAAATTAATCCTAGTCACATCATTAGCATTGATGTTAGCAACTGCAGGTACAACCTTTGCCGCTGGCGGCAATGGACAAGGCGCCTGTGATGGAACAGGTGTTGGCCAAGGCAATGGCGGCGATCGACAATATGCGAATTGTCAGGGAACCGGTGATGCTGACGGCGATGGTATCTGCGATCTCACTGGTAATCCTGTTGGTACTGGTGGCGCCGGATATGGCGGTGGATCAGGTAACTTTGTCGATGAAGACGGCGATGGCGTTTGTGATATCGGCGGCGGCACCCATCCTCAAGATGGTTCCGGTATGCGACATGGCGGAAGAGCTCGATAACAATTAATCCTTTCACGAAAAAACCCCAATGAAAACTACGCTCATTGGGGCTTTTTTTATTTGAAATTGATTACTATTCGACTTCTTTATTTTTAATTTTTTTAATGTAGGTACGGGTTTCAGCTACTACTACCCCACTCAATGCCATTAATGCAATCAGGTTGGGCAATGCCATCAACCCATTAAAAATGTCCGCAATCGTCCAAACTGCTGAAACAGTCATAAATGGCCCAATAAACACCGCCAGAATATACAAATAGCGATAAGTTAAAACAGCCTTCATTTTTCCATTTGACAGATATTCCAGACAACGTTCTCCGTAATAATTCCAGCCCAAAATAGTGGTAAAGGCAAAGAATACCAAACAGGTCATCAGCAGAAACGAACTAACTTCCGGGGCAAAAGGCAACCCTGCCTGAAACGCATTGGTAGTCACCGCTACTCCTTCTAAACCAATGTTCCAGGATCCGGTTAAAACGATCGCCAATCCTGTCATGGTACAGACCACAATGGTATCTAAAAAGGTTCCGGTCATTGAAACCAGCCCCTGCCGTACCGGCTCATTGGTTTTGGCTGCGGCAGCAGCAATCGGCGCACTGCCAAGGCCTGCCTCATTGGAGAAGATTCCCCGGGCAATCCCTTTCTGCATGGCAACAAGTACCGCTCCCAGGGCTCCACCAGCTACCGCACGAAAACCAAACGCACTGGCAATAATTTCAGTAATGGCTGCCGGTATTAATCCAGCATTGGTAATTAATATTAACGCACAACATAAAACATAAATAACCATCATAAATGGGACAATAATCTGGGAAACATTGGCAATTCGTTTCAGACCACCAATTACCACCAGTCCCACAAAAACCGTAACAATGGTTCCGGTAATCACGACACTCCAGGAATAATCCATTCCCAAGAGATTGACTGTCCATTGGTTATTGGGATCAAAGAAATTATTAGCCGCACTGGCAATTCCATTAACCTGGGTAAAGGTTCCAATTCCCAACAATCCAACCCCAGCACCAAAAAAAGCAAATACTTTTGCCAGCCAGCGCCACTTGAGTCCCATTCCGTTTTCGATGTAGTAAAAAGGACCGCCCAGAACATGTCCATCCGATTCGATGACGCGGTACTTAATCGCCAAGACACCTTCGGCAAATTTGGTTGCCATCCCGAATAAAGCGGCAATCCACATCCAAAACAACGCACCTGGACCTCCGGCAACAATGGCAGTGGCAACACCTACAATATTCCCGGTTCCGACGGTCGCTGAAAGGGCCGTGCACAGGGCTCCAAAACTGGTTACCTCCCCTTTACCACCTTCTTCATTTTTCAGCATGTACTTCAACGCTTTGGGTAGGTAGCGGATCTGAAGCCCATGCAAACGGATCGTCAGGAAAATACCCACCGCCAGAATCAGCACAATCAATGGCACACCCCATACGAGGTCGTCAAACCATACTAAAAATTCATTAACTTGTTGAAACATTTTGTTCCTCCTTCTCTTAATTGTGAAGAGGGAGAACAACTCCAATGGGTTGCTCTGTCCTTTTGCCTGAGAGATAGCCTGAAATATCAATCGTTGCCAAATTTATTTTTCAGGGGTACACCTTCGGCGCTCATCTTTGAGACTCTCCAGAGTGCTGTAATTTTACAACAGCGTTAAAATAATATCACAATTTATTTGACCGATGCAAGATTATTTTTAAACAAAAAAGAAACGCCTCAATTAGAGACGTTTCCCGGATATTTTGACTTAAGACATTGGTACGACGGCACCCTGATAATTGCTTTCGATAAAGTTGACGACTTTTTCGCTTTGCAATGCTTTCATCAGTGCCAACGTTTTTTCACTTTTTTCATCGCCCGCTCGAACAGCAACAATATTCGCATATGTCTGAGCTGCCAGTGAATCTTTTTCTTCTTTGGCAATGGCATCAGTTCCGGCGTTTAATCCGGCTTCAATGGCATAATTACCATTAATGACGGCTAAATCAACATCTGGTAATGATCGGGCCAGTTGTGCTGCTTCCAGTTCTTTAAAGACAATGTTTTTCGGGTTTTCAATAACATCTTTTGGTGTTGCTTCCAAACCGGCATTGGGATCAACCTTGATCAAACCAATGGTCTCCAACAACAGTAGCGCTCGGGCTTCATTGGTGGTATCGTTGGGAATGGCGATGGTCGCACCATTGGCGATCGCATCCAAGCTCTTGATCTTCCCAGGATATAAGCCCAATGGTTCATAGTGAACCACGCCTGCACTTACCAGTTTGGTGTTGTTTTTCACATTAAAATCTTCCAGATAAGGGAGGTGCTGGAAAAAGTTGGCATCCAGCTCTTTATTTTCCAGGGTTAAATTCGGCTGAACATAATCGGTGAATTCTTTGATTTCAAGTGTATACCCGTCTTCTTTTAACACGTCGCCGGCAACAGCCAGAATTTCGGCATGTGGCGCCGGACTCGCTCCGACTACAATGGTTTTTTCATCTGTTCCCTTTGCAGAACAGCCGGTAAATAGGGCCAAACCGATAACACTAATTAATAATACTGAACCTAATTTCTTCATGATCTTCTCCTTTTCATTTCTTTTCATATAATCCCTAGTTGAATAATATGTAATATAGCACGAAGTTCATCTGCTGTCAACCATAATCAGCTGCTGATCATCGAATCCGACTCGTTATTTTCGGCGATCCTGTTTCTGGGCAATTTTCATCCCCACTTCCTGGAACAACTGAACAATTAAAACGAGTAGCACCACGGTAATCACCATCATTCCGGTTTCATAGCGATAGTAACCAAAACGAATGGCGATATCCCCCAGACCACCGCCACCAACAATCCCGGCCATCGCTGAATAGCCTAAGATGGTGGTCGTCGCAATCGCCGCCCCAATAATCAAAGACGGCTTTGCTTCAGGGATCATCACCTTGGTCACCACTTGTATCGGGCTGGCTCCCATTGACAAAGAGGCCTCAATAATGCCGTAATCCACCTCTTTAATGGACGACTCCACTAGCCGGGCAATAAACGGAGCTGCAGCAATCACCAGCGGGACAATCGTAGCCGTAGATCCGATAGTGGTTCCGGTGATCATCCGAGTCAGCGGAATCACCGCTATCAGTAAAATCAAAAACGGAATCGATCGAGTAATATTAACAACAATATTAAGCACCTGGTTGAGTACCTTCATTGGCACAATCCCCTCGGAATCGCTGGTGACCAGCAAAACCCCCATGGGTAATCCGATCAGATAGGCCAAGAGTGTTGAGGCCAAGGTCATATAGAGGGTTTCCAATGTTCCCTGAGCAATGAGGCCAGTCATTGAACTATCCCACATGAGCGCTCACCTCCTCAACCGTAATTTGATGCGATCGCAAATAATTAATGGCCCGGGCCGCACTCAACTCATCCTCGGGCAATTGAATCACCATTTGTCCAAAAGCGAAACCATCGATATTTTTCATATCGGCATGGAGAATATTCACCAGGCATTTTGTTTCCAGAACCATTTTTGCCATCACCGAGTCACTGGATGATTTTTCATCAAATACGACCCGATAGGTGTTCTTACCCATTACTACCGGCCCTTGATCACCCTCGGAATAAATCATTTTTTTGGCAATCTCGGTTTTCGGATTTTTAAAAATTTCTTCAACTTCGCCATCTTCAGCAATCCGGCTTTTATCGATGATCGCCACATGGCTGCAGATCTGCTCCACCACACTCATTTCATGGGTGATGATCACAATCGTGATCCCCAATTTATGATTAATTTCTTTTAACAGCTTAAGAATTGAATTGGTGGTCGAGGGATCCAGGGCCGAGGTGGCCTCATCACACAACAAAATTTTGGGATTATTGGCCAACGCCCGGGCGATGGCAATCCGTTGCTTTTGACCTCCGGACAACTGCGCCGGATACGCCTTGGCTTTATCGGGCAGGCCCACCAGTTCCAACAATTCAGCCGCTCTTTTTTTGGCCGTTTCTTTATCCACTCCGGCAATTTCCAGAGGAAAGAGAATGTTTTTTTCGGCGGTGCGTTGCATCAGCAAATTAAATTGCTGAAAAATCATGCCTACTGAATAACGCACGGTTCGCAGTTCTTTTTCGCTAATTTTTGAAATATCCTGTCCATCAATGAAAACGCTACCACTGGTGGGCTTTTCAAGAAGATTGATACAACGAACGAGAGTGCTTTTGCCAGCTCCACTCATACCAATAATCCCATAAATATCGCCCTGGTTAATGCTTAGGTTGATCCCATCCAAAGCCTTTACTTCGCCACTTTTAGGACGAAAGGTTTTCCCCAGATCTTTTATTTCAATGATGGGTTTCAGGGACGTCTTTTCTGTTTCGATGTTCCTACCCCTCCTACACCTAATAAATTTATTCGTTTTAATAAACTTAATTACCATCAGTCATTCCGGCTTTGTTTAGCTACTTGACAACACGAAAGTTTCAAACTGTCCGCCATTTTCTGACAGTCACTCCGTCAATCGTTTTGCCTATTACACATTGCCGTTGCCGATCGTCACAATAACATAAGTCCTATTAAAAACAGTGGGTTTTAAACACACCCACCGTTTATTATAGTCTCGATTTGATTTTCTTGTCAAGCCCAATAGCACAATCCCTACCTTAAATATCGGTAATTTGTGCGCCAAAGGGAAACAATGCCAGCTTGGCAAACTTAAACCACTGCAGTCCAAATGGGATCCCAATCAGGGTAATGCAATAGATAATCCCCAGAATCGCCGATGCCGCCGCCAGTCCCCAGCCAAAAATCAAGATCCATAAAATATTCAGGATCACCGAACCCGTTCCCATCTGTGAATAGTCGACCGTTTTTCCAAATGGCCAGAGCACCAGCTGGGCCATTTTAAAGGCTTGCAATCCCAGAGGAATCCCAATAATCGTGATGCAGCAAAGAATTCCAGCTAAAAACCAGCCAATTGCCATAATCAGGCCCCCAAAAATAATCCAGATAATATTACCAATAATACTCATGCTCTTCTCTTTTCATTCGTTATTTATGGATGGATCCCGAGCTACGGCGGCCTTTTTAAACTCACGATTGCCAATATGACAATACCCTCCGGGATTCTTTTTTAGATATTCCTGGTGATAGACCTCTGCTGCACTGTAATTTTCCAGTGGCAGCACTTCGATGGCCAGCGGCACCCCATATTCCATCCTTAATGCCTGAACTGACTCTAAGATCACTGCTTTATCGGCAGGATCCGAATAGTAAATACCCGTGCGATATTGAATTCCCACATCGTTTCCCTGACGATTCACGGCAACCGGATCGATGACTTCAAAATACATACCTAGCAGAAATGGTAGGCTGATCACCTGATTGTCATAGGTTACCTTAACCACCTCGGCATGTCCGGTATTGTGATGACAGACATCCTCGTAGGTGGGATTTTGGGTTTTACCATTGGCATAACCAACCTCGGTTTTAACGACTCCTCTAATGGCTTTAAAATACATTTCCGTTCCCCAGAAACAGCCGCCAGCCAAGGTGATTTCTCTGACATTCTTGTTTGAATTATCTTTTATCATATCAGTTTCCTTTCCAGATTTCCAACATTTTTTTGACCGTGATGGCTTGCTGTTCAATCGGGGTGATCGATGCTACGCCATCGCCAGCCTGTAATCCATAATTACCAAAGCCACTGTGATTACCCCCAGCAATTTCATAATAGCTGGCTTCTTGCGGCATCTTATCCCGGCCTTTGGCCAGACCCTGTTGATTAATAATCTGATCGGCACTGCCATAGAGGCTTAGAACCGGATGACTGCTCCGTGTCAGCGGTTCATTCGGATATGCGCCTAAGAGCACCAACCCGGATACCTGATCTTCGTGTCCAGCCAAATAGTCTGAGGCCATCGCCCCGCCCAGTGAGTGCCCAACCATAATCCAATTTTTAATCTCCGGCATTGCTTCCATCACCGCATCAGCTCCATTTATATTAAACACGGCCAGATTAAAGGGCATGCCAACAATCACTGCCGGGTAGCCTTGTTCTGCCAATGTCCGCACTAACGGTGCATAAGCGATGTCTTCCACCTTACCCCCGGGATAAAAAATAAAACCTGTTTCATACTGACCTGCTGTTGGCATAAAGATTGTCAAATTACCTTCCTCTCGAACATTGACCTGATCACTTGAAACCAGAGCGTCATGAGCCGTTTGGTCAGCATGATAGTAATCCCCCAAATACGTCAATAACCCGATGACCAAAGCTACCAATGTAATTCCGATTATTTTTACAATTTTCTTAACGGTTATTCTTTCCTTCATCGCTGCTCCTTACTGATGTTGACTGTTGCTTCTGATCTCACTTTTATACCCCCAACCCCTTATAAAACAACATTTCATCATTTTAATTTTTCAAAAAATAAAAAAACCGCAATCACTGCGGTTGTGTTTTTAAATGGTGACCCATGGGCGACTTGAACGCCCGACACCCTGATTAAAAGTCAGATGCTCTACCAACTGAGCTAATGGGTCAGATAAAGTTATTCTCTTCTCTGCGTAATAAAAATGGCAGGGGTAGCAGGACTCGAACCTACGAAATGCCAGAATCAAAATCTGGTGCCTTACCAACTTGGCTATACCCCTATAAAAACAATGACGATATAAAAAATGGGGTGGATAATGGGACTCGAACCCACAACATCCAGAACCACAATCTGGCGCTCTAACCGATTGAACTATACCCACCACGATATAAAAACAATATGAAACAATGGTGCGCCTGAAGGGATTCGAACCCCTGGCACACGGCTTAGAAGGCCGTTGCTCTATCCTACTGAGCTACAGGCGCTCAATCCTTTTCGCAAAAATGGAGCGGGTGAAGGGAATCGAACCCTCGCGACTGGCTTGGAAGGCCAGGGCTCTACCACTGAGCTACACCCGCATTGCCTCTCTTAGAGACAAGTGTTAGTATACTTGAAATATCAAGTGTTGTCAACTCTTTTTTAATTATTTTTTGTTTTTTGCGCTCTCAAAACCCGATCAATCTGAACCCAAAAAAAGCTTAAACTATTTTAATCCCAACACCTTTTTTGAAAATATAGGCCGCTACAAAAAATGAACTGATCAGCAATCCCATTGTCAAAAGAACATGGATCACAATATTGCCTTCACAGACGCCAATATAGGCGTATCGGGAAACATTAACCAGCGGAAAGATCGGATTGAAATAGATTAGATTGGCCAAAAATCCCGGTAATTTTGAAACCTCAAAGAAGACCCCACCTAAATAGGTAAGTGGCGTGATAATAATTGCTAAAGCAAAATTCATCTTTTCAAAATTATCTAAAACAAGACCGGCAATTAAACCCACCGAAGCAAAAACAAAGGACGTTGCTGTCAGCGAGAGGATAAAAAAGATTGGATATGCAACTTCATAACCTACGAAAAATATCGTCGCCACATATGTCAGAATACCAACCAGTACCCCACGAAACATCCCGCCAAAGACGAAGGCCAGAATCTTTTCTGCCAGTGAGATGGGGTAGCTGTTTAAATCCTGTATGGTGTTCTGAAATTTTTGTGAGATCATTGAAAAAGCCGGATTTTGAAAAGCCGCAAAAATTGCTCCCATCGTCGCTAAACCCGGAACCAAAAAATTGAGATAGCTGATTCCATCAATCCCGACTTCTCTGGTTTGCAGCATTCCCCCGAATATCAGCATATATAATATATTCGAAATCAGTGGCGCCAGTACTGTCTGTACCGGAACCTTCATAAACCGATGGATTTCTTTATTTAAGAGGGTTGTAAATCCAACTCTGTTATAAAAAATTCTACTTTTCATCTGCCCTCCTAATGTTTAATAATATTTAAATAAATATCTTCCAGTTTTGGTCTTTCCACCACCAGATTAGTGAATTCCATATTTTTCTCTGATAATTGCCTAAAGACTTTGGACAAGTCGTTTTTTGAGGCTTTCAGCTGCAGCCTGGTTTTATCTTCGATATGCGGATGATAGTCACTTAAAAAATCAAAGTCGGCCAGATTAAGCACCTGATCAAAGTGAACCTCGATGATCGACTCCCGGGAAAAGGCATCCATCAGTTCTTCTTTGGGTTCATCAGCAATAATTTTCCCGCCATCAATAATTACAATCCGTTTGCACAGCTTTTCGGCTTCTTCAATATAGTGGGTGGTCAGAATAATCGTGGTTCCAAACTGATGCAGCTTGACCAGAAAATCATATAAGGTATGTCGCATTTCAATATCAACACCCGCTGTTGGCTCATCGAGAATCAGGATTTTGGGCTTATGAACCAGCGCCTTGGCAATCAGAAACCGTCTGCGCATCCCCCCAGACAAATCACGGATGCGGGCACTACGTTTTTCAGTTAAGTACAGAGCCTCCAGAATTTCATCAATATAGGCCTTGTTGTTTTTAATCCCAAAGTAACCGGATTGCTTTTTCAGGGCTTCATCAACAGTAAATACAAAATCATAACCCGTATCCTGAGGCACGATGCCGATAATCTTTTTTGTTTCCAGTTCCTTCTTATCAAGATCATAACCACCGATACTGACACTTCCCCGGGTCTTTTTCACATTGCCGGCCAGAATATTGATTAAAGTGCTTTTGCCCGCCCCATTTTGTCCCAACAGGGCTGTGAATTCCCCTTCAGCAATTTCTAAATTGATGTTTTTTAAAGCCTCTTTTTTTCCTTTTTGATAGGTCATTGATACATCTCTTACACTGAGCATCGCTTGTCTCCTTTTTCTGTTATGGTCAATCATTCCAAAGCGGGATGATTTTAGCCTCAATTTCCCCCGCTTCAATGGTAATCAGCCCATAGCTTGCGGGATCATCCAAGCGGGGTGCCCCTACTGAACCGGGGTTCATCAGCAACACCTGTCCATCATCTTCAATGTAAGCGTGGTGGGTATGTCCATAGAGAATCACTTGCGCACTCTTTTCCAACCCGGCATAGTAAAGATGATGCAGATCATTCTTGACCCCGTGTTTATGACCATGACAGGCAAACACTCTAAACCCACCTAATGTGGTTTCCAGTGACATACTACCCTGATCAGCAAACGAGTCCAAGTTGCCCTTTAAGATGTGAACGGGGGCGTTCGTGATCGTTCGCAGATACAGCGCATCTTCCACATAATCCCCCAAATGGATAATGACATCCACCGGACCCATTTCTTCAACGGCCTGTTTTACAGCTTTCAGATTGCCGTGGCTGTCACTCATTACGCCAATTTTCATTTTATCCCCCATCCCTTATTCTTTCCGTGTAAATAAAAACCCTCCATTGTCGAGTTTTTTTATAGTGCCTGATTCAGCAGTTCCCGGGCCTTTTTAATGGCAACGGCCCGGTGACTGAGGCGGTTTTTTTCTTCCTTGCTCATGTCACCATAGCAACGTCCGGATGCCTCATGAATAAAAAGTGGATCATAGCCAAATCCCCCGCTGCCACAATAGTTGCTGGCAATTTTTCCCCGAACCAATCCTTCACAGGTCAACTCCCGACCATCCGGCAAAATCATCGCAATGACTGTGATAAAGGCAGCGCCCCGCTGCCAGTCCGGCACGTCGGCCATTTCTTTTAGGAGTTTATTATTATTGTCTTCATAACTGACATTGTCGCCAGCATAACGGGCTGAATAGATTCCCGGGGCTCCACCAAGGCAGTCTACCGACAAACCGGAATCGTCTCCCATAATAATCAGCTCTTTGCCCTGAACATAGGGCTGCAAGGCCCGTACCTTGATCAGCGCATTCGCTTCAAAGGTCAGCCCATCTTCAATAATATCCAGATCAATATTTAAATCTTTCATCGTCATGACTTCAAAATCGTCGCCCAGCATTGCTTTTAACTCTTTGGCCTTATCCTGATTTCCAGTCGCTAACAGTATCGTTCTCATTATCATTTACCCGTTAATCCTGTAATGTATCTTTCTGGAAGGCGATGATTCTTTTGATGCTCGCTTCACCCAACTCCAATAGTTTTTGCAGTTCTTCCTTTTTAAAGGGCCGTTCTTCACCAGTGCCCTGTATTTCAATGATTTCGCCAGCTTCGGTCATCACCATATTCATATCCACCTCGGCATTTGAATCTTCTACATAACACAGATCAACAACGGCTTCGCCCTGATAAATTCCCACACTGGTGGCAGCAACATAATTGGTAATCGGCATTTCGGCAATTTTCCCGGCCTCGATCAACCCTGATAGGGCATCATGAAGCGCCAGAAATGAGCCGGTAATTGCTGCCGTTCGGGTTCCACCGTCGGCCTGAATCACATCGCAATCGATCCAGATGGTTCGTTCCCCGAGCATGGTCTGATCAATGACGGATCGCAGACTCCGACCGATTAAGCGCTGAATTTCCATGGTTCGACCATCAATTTTACCGCGATTTCGATCTCGGCTTTTGCGGGTATTGGTCGACGCTGGCAACATTTCATACTCGGCAGTAACCCAGCCCTTTTTTTGGCCTTTTAAAAATGGCGGCACCTTATCCTCCACCATTGCAGTACAAATAACCTTGGTATCACCCACTTCGATCAGTACTGACCCCTGGGCATGCTTAATAAAGTTGCGGGTCACCCGCATCGGTCGTAATTCATTGGCCGCCCGACCGTCGATTCGTTGTTGTTCCATTTCTATTATCTCACTATTTTCCATATTCTTCCTTTTTTTGTTAATTATTTTTTAAGGGATTACTGCAACGATGCAATAATCCCTTAGTCAAAATTTTCGTTTTTAATACTATCCCCGTTAACGCATCTTAAGCCAAATGTCTGGCAACAACCGCCCGAATAATTTCGTTGGCAACCTGAGCATTCGCCTTTCCCTTGGTGGCCTTCATCACCTGTCCGGTTAAGAAACCATACGCTTTTTCATTACCAGCCCCGATATCTTCAACCGATTTGGGATTATCCGCAACAATTTTTTCGATGATCGCTTCCAGCTCACCGGTATCGCTCATCTGCGCCAGTCCCTGTTCTTTTACGATATCACCGGCATTTTTACCGGAAACAAACATTTCTTTTAAAACTTCCTTGCCGCTGGTTCCACTGATGACTTTGTCCCTGACAAGTTTCAAAAGTTCCACCAATAGCGCCGGGGTAATGGTGATGGTTTCCATGCTCTGTTCATTTTCTTTTAACAGTGGCGGAATTTCCACCATCATCCAGTTCGAAATCTGTTTAGGTTCGTTATACAAAGCCACTGCTTCTTCAAAGAAGCGGGCGGTAACACCAGTGGTCGTCAGCACCCCGGCATCATATTCCGGCAGTTTATATTCTTCCACATAACGCTTCTTTTTAGCTTCCGGCAATTCCGGCAGTTTACTTTTAATTCTTTCAATATAGGACGGTTCCAACACAATCGGTACCAGATCCGGTTCCGGAAAATACCGATAATCGTGGGCTTCTTCCTTGCTTCGAAGCGATGAGGAAACCCCTTTGGTATCATCCCATTTACGGGTTTCCTGGATGATTTCCCGTCCTTTTTTAAGTTCGATAATCTGGCGTTTACTTTCATACTGAACAGCTCGGATCAATGCCCGGAAAGAGTTCAGGTTTTTCATTTCGGTTCGGGTTCCCAACACTTCGGTGCCCTTTTCACGAATTGACAGATTCACGTCAAAACGCATCGAGCCCTGTTCCATCTTACAGTCAGAAACCCCGGTATATTCCAGAATATTCCGAACCTTTTCAGCAAAGGCCCGCGCTTCCTCGGCACTGCGCAGGTCCGGCTCAGTGACGATCTCAATCAAGGGGACGCCACAACGGTTGACATCCAACAGAGTTCCATCAGCCGATTCGTGAAGCAGCTTACCGGCATCTTCTTCGATATGGATGCGGGTAATCCCAATATCTTTTTTAACTCCGTCGACTTCAATGCCGACTGCACCACCGGTACAAATCGGCAAATCAAATTGCGAGGTTTGATAAGCTTTGGGCAAATCCGGATAGAAATAGTTTTTTCGATCCATCTTGCTAAAATGAGCAATTTCACAATTCAGTGCTAAACCGGCCCGGGTGGCATACTCAACCACTTTTTCATTAAGTACCGGCAAGACTCCCGGCATCCCCAAACACACCGGACAGGTATGGGTGTTTTCATCCTGACCAAACTCGGTTGGACACGAACAGAATATCTTTGTTTTTGTGCCTAACTCCACATGGATTTCCATTCCAATGACAATTTCATATTCCATGATTTAGACCTCCGTTCCCAATGATGCTTTTAAATTCGTCAGACCGGATTCCTGCTCAAAGGCCCAAGCGGCTTTTAACAGCGTCTCTTCGCTTAAAATCGGCCCTAACAGCTGCATCCCAATCGGCATTCCGCTATTGTCCAGACCACAAGGAATTGAAATCCCGGGAATCCCGGCAATATTAACCGGTACGGTATAAATATCGGTCAGATACATCTCCAACGGGTTGCTGGTTTTTTCGCCAATCCCAAAGGCCGTGGTCGGTGCCGTTGGCGTCAGCAATACATCACAGCCGCCAAAGACCTGATCAAAATCGGCTTTGATGATGGTTCGCACCTGCATGGCTTTTTTATAATAAGCGTCATAGTACCCCGAGCTAAGCGCATAGGTACCCAACATGATCCGTCGCTTTACTTCGTCGCCAAAACCCTGGCTTCTTGTTTTTTTATAAAGATCAACCAGATCGCTGTATTCTTCGGCCCGGAAACCATAACGGATACCGTCATAACGGGCCAGGTTGGAGCTAGCTTCAGCCGACGAAATCATATAGTAGGCGGACAAGGCATAGTCCAGATGCTGAAAAGACACATCGACAATTTCGGCCCCCAGAGTTTTATAGATGGCTATGGCCTCTTCCAGACTTTTGCGGACTTCCGGTTGCAGACCTTCGCCGAAAAATTCTTTGGCCACGCCAATTTTTAACCCCTTAACTCCTTGTTTGAGGTTGTTCGTATAATCGATTTTTTCCAGATTGAGAGAGGTGGAATCCTTGGCATCATGACCAACAATGGCGTTCAGCACCAGGGCGCAGTCTTCGACATCCTTGGTGAACGGTCCAATCTGATCCAGTGATGAGGCAAAGGCCACCAGACCATAACGGGAGACCAGACCATAGGTTGGTTTCATCCCCACCACGCCGCAAAACGAGGCGGGCTGACGGATCGATCCGCCAGTGTCCGATCCCAGCGTATAAAAGGCGGTATCAGCAGCTACGGCAACAGCTGATCCACCACTGGAACCACCAGGTACCTTATTTAAATCCCAGGGGTTACGGGTCTTTTTATAAGCAGAGTTTTCGGTGGAAGAACCCATGGCAAACTCGTCCATATTGGTTTTTCCCAACAAAATCCCCCCCGCTTCGCTTAGCCGATCATAAACCTCGGCATTATAAGGGGGATTAAAGTTATACAGCATCTTTGACGCACAGGTGGTCAAGATCCCTCTGGTGCACATGTTATCTTTGAGTCCGTAAGGAATCCCTTCCAGCGGGGTTCTTTGGGTTCGCCCGGACAGCTCGGTATCCAGCCCCTGAGCCGCCTCCAATGCTTCCTCGGTCTGGAGACTGAGATAGGCATCGGTATTTTTTTCGACGGCGTTAATGCGGTTAACCACCGCCTGGGTGACCTCCGTAACCGTGACTTCTTTTTTATCCAGAAGGTCATTTATTTCATGTATGGTTTTTTGATATAATTCCATTATTGCCTCCTATTCCATAACCCGGGGAACCTTAAAGCACCCGGCTTCGCTCTCTGGCGCATTAGCCAATGCTTCTTCATTAGTCAGGCAGGACTTGATTTCGTCCTCCCGAAACACATTCTGAACCGCCAACACATGTTCGGTGGCTTTAATATGGGAGGTATCGAGTCCGCTGAGGGTTTCGGCATAATCCAGCACGGCTCCCAGTTGGTCGGCCAGAGCGGTCACTTCATCCTCGGAAAATTCCAAACGGGCAAGATTGGCCACGTAGGTGACATCTTCTCGTGTTAAACTCATAGTTCGTATCCTTTCTTTGCTGCTGACTTTCAATCTTATTCTTTTGGTCACTTTTTTCGCACTTCATTTAGCATAAATGCACTGATTTTCTATGTTAACAGCCAAAGCTGTCAGTCTGATTCTAAAAATCACCCTTCATTATAGATCAAACCTACCACCCCTGACAAGAGCCAAAAACGCATCTTCATCAATTATTGCAATTCCCAACTCCTGTGCTTTGGCATATTTTGACCCGGATTTTTCCCCGGATAGAAGAAAATCAGTTTTTTTGCTGACGCTGCCAGCTACCTTGCCACCATTGGCTTCGATTAGGGCTTTGGCTTCCCGGCGATCCAGGGTGGGCAGAGTGCCAGTGAGTACAAAGGTCTTGCCAACCAGGGTTTGAGACTCCTGATGGGTTTCCTGAACCATATTGAGCCCAGCCGCTGCCAACCCGCTGATAATTTCAAGATTGGTGGGGGTCTGAAAAAAATCGACGATTTCGGCAGCCATTTTTTCACCGATCTCAAAGATCGCTTTGAGATCGTCTTCTTGGGCCAAGATCAGATTGTCCATTTTCTTAAAATGCTCGGCCAAAATTTTCGCCCCTCTGGCACCCACCAGGGGAATCCCCAAACCAAAAATCAGCCGTGACAGTTCCCGCTTTTTAGAGGCTTCAATCCCGGCCAGAAGATTGTCTACCGATTTTTCGCCCAGCTTTTCCAGGGTAACCAGCTGCGCTCGTTTGTGATCGAGATGATAGATGTCGACCGGGTTGCTCACCAGCTGCTCGTCCATCAACAATCGCAACACCCCCGGCCCCAATCCTTCGATATTCATCGCATCCCGGGAGGTAAAATGCACCAGTTTGCGAAACACCTGGGCCGGACATGCCATGTTCAGACATCGGGTTACCGCTTCTCCCTCAATTCGAAAGGTCGGTTCATCACATACTGGACAGCGTTTTGGCATTTGAAAAACCACCTCGTTGCCCGATCGCTTTTCAAACACCACATGATCCACTTCCGGAATTACATCACCGGCTTTCTGGATTACCACTTGATCGCCAATCCGAATATCTTTATTGCGGATATTGTCCTCATTATGGAGGGTCGCCCGCGCAATCACCGATCCCGCCAATGATACCGGCCTAAGTTCAGCCACCGGGGTCAGAGCGCCCGTTCGGCCGACCTGAACGGTGATGGCATCGACGGTAGTCAGTGCCTGATCTGGGGCAAATTTATAAGCCATCGCCCAACGAGGGCTCTTTGAGGTGTTACCCAACTGTTCCCGATAGGATAATTCATCCACTTTTATCACCAAACCGTCAATCTCAAAGGGCAGCTCTCGTCGTTCCACTTCCATCTCGCAGCAATAGTCAATGATCGCTTCAATATCATTAAAAGTTTTAACCGCACTGGTTTTAAAACCCAGCTTTTTTAAATAGATCAACGTCTCCCGATGCGTTTTGGGTTCAAACCCTGTCGCCGCTTCCAGATTAAAGATAAAAATATCCAGCGGACGGGAGGCCGTTAACCTGGGATCCAATTGCCGCAGGGAGCCGGCGGCGGCATTTCTCGGGTTAGCAAAAGAGCTTTCCGCTTCAGCCTGGCGCCGCTGATTCAGCTTTTCAAAATCGGCCTTGCCCATAAACACTTCGCCCCGGACTTCCAGGGTTGCCGACTCCGTAAGACGTAACGGAATCGACCGGATCGTTTTGAGATTGCTGGTGACATTTTCTCCGACTTCCCCATCGCCTCGGGTGGCCCCCTGAACAAATAAACCATTTTCATAATTGAGCACGACCGTTAACCCATCGAATTTATACTCCACCACATAGGTGGCTTCAGGACAGGTTTGCCGCACCCGGCGGTCGAAATCCCTAAGATCCCCGGCATCAAAGGCATTACTAAGACTCAGCTTGGGACGGCTATAAACCACCTTCTCGAAACCTTCAGAAGGACTGCCGCCAACCCGCTGGGTCGGGGAATCCGGAGTAATTAACTCCGGGTTTTGGGTTTCTAAATCAATCAGTTCCTTCATCAGCTGATCATAGTCATAGTCCGAAATCAGGGGGGCATCTTCAAGATAATAGGCTCTGTTATGAGCTTCAATTTCTTTTTTTAAGTTTTCAATTCGGATTTTACTCATACGCATTTCCTATCCTTAATTGCTTATTAACTATGCTTTTTCCACAAAGGTCGGATCCATTTTTTTGATCCCGACCCCCGGAAAGGCCACCGAAATCATGTTATTTTTGACTTCCACCACGGTACCAAGGCCAAATTTTTTATGCTTGACCTTATCCGTCAGCCCAAAATTATTTTCCGAAGAACTGTTGTTCAAGTTAACGGTATTGGCATTATTTCTGCGGATCGCCACTTTCGACTGAGTTACCCGTTCGGAAAAGGTTTTATTCTTTTTGCTTTCAATGTCGATTTCCGGCTTCCGCTCGTAGCGCTGCTTATTTTCGACGCATACCTGATCCGGCATTTCTTTTAAAAATCGCGACGGGGTTTGCAATTGACGGCGACCGTAAAGGGTTCTTTCGGCAGCCCAGGAAATATACAGCCGTTTCATCGCCCGGGTAATACCCACATAACAGATGCGCCGTTCCTCTTCGATGTCCTCCGGGGAATCCATGGCACGACCATGGGGGAAGATTCCTTCTTCCAGACCGGGGATAAAGACAATCGGGAATTCCAGGCCCTTGGCATTATGCAGGGTCATCAGCAGCACCTTACCCTGATCGCCATCGTACTTATCGGTTTCTGACGATAAGGCCACGGTTTCCAGATAGGCACTGAGGCTTTGATCATCACTGTTCTTTTCAAAGTCGGTGGCCGAGGAAACCAGTTCCTGAAGATTTTCCAGCCGACTTTCGCCCTTGTCCATTTTTCCGGTTTCCAGCATTTCCAGATAACCGGTTTTTTCAATCACCGCTGCAATCAGCTCACTTAAGCTGGCCGTCTCCTGGATCGCTGCCAGTTCCTTCATCAGCTCACTAAAGGCCCGAACCTTGTTTTTGACACTGGGGCTCAGTTCCGGAATTTCTTCGACGTGATGAAAGGCCTGCATCAGGCTGAAGCTTTTAAAATTGGCATATTCGGCAATTTTTTCAATGGTTGCTGAACCGACTCCCCGCTTAGGCACGTTGACAATCCGCATAAAGCCCATATTGTCTTTGGGATTACTGAGGACATTCAAATAAGCAATGATGTCCTTGATTTCGGTTCGCGAGTAGAATCCGGTTCCGCCGATTAGCTGATAAGGTAGACCGGCCCGCATCAGGGCTTCTTCAAACAATCGGGACTGAGCATTGGTTCGATAAAGAATGGCAAAATCGCCATAAATACCCTGTCCCTTATTGATCGTGTCATTAATCTCATCCACAATAAAACGGGCTTCGTCATAGCCCTGGTTAAACGAGGCAATCATGATTTTTTCATCGCCGTCATTATTCGTCCACAGAGCCTTTTCCTTGCGACCAGTGTTTCTGGCGATGACACTGTTGGCACAATCCAGGATGGTTTGTGTGGAACGATAATTCTCTTCCAGTTTAACGACCCGGGCATTGGCATAGTCTTTTTCAAAGTCAAGGATATTATTGATATCTGCACCCCGCCAGCCATAAATACTCTGGTCGTCATCACCGCAGACGCAAATGTTTTTATATTTGGCAGCCAGCAGATTGACCAGCTCATATTGGCTGTGATTGGTATCCTGGTATTCGTCGACCATAATGTATTTAAAACGATTCTGATATTGCTCGAGAATTTCGGGAAAGCCTTTAAATAATACCAGGGTATTATAGATCAGATCATCAAAATCCATGGCATTGTTGGCTTTGAGACTCTCCTGGTAGCGTTTATAATAAATGGCCACCTTTTCTTTCCTGAAATCTCCAGAATTTTCTTTCAGATAGGCGTCAGGACTAACAAAGTTATTCTTGGCAGTGGAGATTTCACCACTTAAAAACTGATTGGTAAAATATTTGTCATTGAGACCCAATTCTTTAATCAAGCTCTTGTACAGTCGTTTTTGATCGTCCATATCATATATAACAAAATTGTCATCATAACCCAGCCATTGGGCATGGGATCGCATGATCCGGGCGCACATGGCATGGAAAGTCGACATCCAGATCCGTTTACTGTCTTCTATATTCATTTTGGCAATTCGTTCCCGCATTTCACCAGCGGCTTTATTGGTAAAAGTGATAGCCAGAATCTGCGAAGGCCATGCCTGTCCGGTTTCAATAATATGGGCAATGCGATGGATAATGGTTCGTGTTTTTCCCGATCCGGCCCCAGCTAGTATTAATAGCGGCCCATCGATGGTTTCTGCTGCTTCTCGTTGTCGAGCGTTTAACCCGTCTAATAAACTCATGTGTTCTCCTAAATATTTATTTCATCTAGATAATTGCGAAACTGCCGTAAGCTTTGCGCCCAGTTTCGCACGAAACAATTTCTACACTGTACGGCGGACAGTTCGATGAACTGTTCGCCTACACGTTACGAAATCACTTGTGGAAACTGCATCCAAAGCAATGATTGTTTGATGTCTTTTCATTTTGCAATTAACTAATTTATTTCACTGGTAGATGAGAAAGCTCTACTGCCTTGATTGGGCCTTTACAAATTTTCCAACTACCGCATTTTTTCATGACTAAAATTGCCTTTTTCCATAATAAATGCTGGTTAAAACCTTATCCATTTCAGCCGCATCCATTTTCACAGGATTCCGCTGAGTGGAGCCCAGCAGTGAATTTTTCAATAACTCCTCGTAGTGTGCTTTAAATTGTTCTTCCGGGATCCCGGCGGCCTGAAATGAACCAGGGATACCAAAGCTATGATTTAGCGTTTTGATTTCGTCAATGATGTTTTTACCGATTAACTGGGATAACTTCTCCAGATCCTCAGCTACCTGAAGATCCCGCTGATTATATTCCAAAACAAAGGGCAGGGCAATCGCATTGAGGAGCCCGTGACTGGTTCCAAAACGCCCCCCAAAAGCATGGGCAATCCCATGATCCATTCCCAATCCGGCATTCTGAAAAGCAAACCCGGCCAGACAGGAAAAGTTATGGACATGCTGGCGGCTTTCGATATCCCCATTTTCAAAAGACGGGCGCAGGTGCCCAAGCAGCCCCTCTACTGCCCCTCTGGCCATGGTTTTGGTAAAGTCATCGGCGTTTTTATTGATCATCGCTTCCAGGCCATGAGTCAAGGCATCCATTCCCGATTCAACCATCACGGAGGTCGGCATTGATAGCACCAGCTC
Organism: Acetobacterium wieringae; assembly: GCF_026646375.1. Classification (GTDB taxonomy): domain Bacteria; phylum Bacillota; class Clostridia; order Eubacteriales; family Eubacteriaceae; genus Acetobacterium; species Acetobacterium wieringae_A. Next base: position 38,846 of record NZ_JAIPPU010000018.1, on the reverse strand, counting down.
CCCATCCAGAATCGCCAGATCGGGAATAAAGGCCTTGGTCTTAAGTCCGATTTTAATGTTCTCTTCCGGGAAGGTAATCACCGCTGCCCGGGTGACTTCCGAGGCAGTCCCCGAGGTTGTGGGGATCGCGACCAGTTTAATCCGTTCCCGTTTTTCCGGTGTCTGACCATTTTTGATTGCCTCAATTGTTAATCCCGGGTATTCGCACATCAGCGTCATCACCTTGGCCGCATCAAGCACTGAACCACCGCCGATGGCAATGACCACATCCGGATCGAAATCTTTCATCTTAATCAAACCCGTTTCCACATCAATGACACTGGGATTCGCTCCGACCCCACTGAGGATATCATAAGCTTTGGCCCTTTCTTTTAGTAGCCCTTCGGCCCGTTTGATTGTTCCATTTCTGAATAAGGCTGACTTTCCGGTTACTAAAAAGAACCGCTGTCCATCGATCTTTTTTATGGCATCCAGGGTGCCTGGCCCGGTGATAATCTCATCACCGCAAAATTTTAAACTGCTCATTTTTTCTCTACCCCCTTATCAAAATTCAACGTAATCTTGGTTCCTTTTTTTTCTTCACTTTCGATAATCATCCCAGCATGGTGCTCGTCAACAATCCAATTGGCAATCGATAAACCCAGACCAGTGCCCCCCTCCGTTCGGGAACGGGCTTTGTCAACCCGATAAAACCGTTGGGTGACCTTGTTGATCTCATCTTTGGGAATCCCAATCCCCTGGTCGATGACTTCCACCGCTACGCCTTGGAGAGTTTGCTTTCCGATAATCCGAATAATAGTATTTTCACCGCTATATTTGATGGCATTATCTAAAAGAATTACCAGAAGCTGAGTAATCTGTTTTTCGTCTCCGGTGATGAAAAGAGTCTCATCCAGCTTATTGATCAAAGCAATACCCTTTTTTCCAGCTAAGGGTGCCATTTTTTCGCAGACCACCTTGATTGTATAGGTCAAATCGACCGCTTCCTGCTGTATCACCATATCCCCGGAATCGGCCCGGGCTAGAAACATCAGATCTTCAACAATATGCTGCATCCATCGGATCTCGTCATAGGCATTATTGATCCAGGTCAGCTGGCTTTCCACGCTTTCATCGGTGCTGGCCTTGACCACTTCCAGATTTGTCTGGATCACCGCGATTGGCGTCCGCAGCTCATGGGAAGCATCAGCTAAAAATTCCTGCTGTCGTTCAACACTCTTTTTTATCGGAATCAGGGATCGCCCGGACAAAAAATAACCACCTAAAAAGGATAGTGACGCCCCAATCAGAATGGTAAATCCCACCATTTCCTGGGCATTCCCCAGTAGTGATCGTTCCGAAGCCATATTTTTTATCGCCTGAATCATTTTTAATTCGCCATTTTTATTGACTACTGCATAGGTGCAAATTTTATAGTCTCTGTCACCCTGTTTGTAATTGCTGATCAGATATTTTTCTTTATTCCCGGCAAAATAATGTTTCGATATCTCCACCAGTTTTGCTTCTTCAAGCGGTAACGAATAGGACTGATCCAAAACACTAAACTGTTGGTCAAAAATTACATAAGCGATATTATTTTGAACGAGACTTCGGGTATATTCAAAATACCCCTGTTTTTCTTCCTCGGTAACTGCTTCTCCCGCTTCCTGACGTTCCAGATATTCAATTTCGTTGGCGAGTTGAGAACAATATATTTTTAGATTGTTATTGACATTTGTCTCCACATCCATACTTAAAACGACATACAGAAAAATGGAAATAAATAATAGGAGTCCAATCAGGACTCCTGTATTCATCAGGGTAAGGTTGATCCGAAGCTTGTTAAGACTTAACATTCTCCTTCTCCTTTAAAACATAACCTAACCCCCGAATGGTTTTGATGTAAGCCTGGGAGGTGTCCAGCTTTTTTCGCAGATAGTGGACATAAATCTCCACACTATTTTCCATTGCCATACTCTCAATTCCCCAGATCCGATCCAAAATCTGCTCTTTGGAGATGGTCATTCCAGGATTTCGGATAAACATTTCCAATAATTGAGCTTCCTTGGCAGTGAGTCGGTTTAAGACTTCATCAACATACAGTTCCCCGGAATTAATGTTCAGCGAAATATTTGAAAAGTGGATCACATTGTCCTGATAAACCTCCCAAGGTCGTCGGCCCAAAGCCCTTACCCGGGCAATCAACTCTTCAGTAACAAAGGGTTTGACCAGGTAATCGTCGGCGCCCATATTCAGTCCATTCACCTTATCCTTGGTATCGTCTTTGGCGGTCAATAAAAGAATCGGAACATTTTTGCCCGCCTCCCGGATCGAACGCAAAATCTCCAGCCCAGTCATTCCCGGTAACATAATGTCCAGGATAATCACATCATAGACATCATTCTCGCTGAGCAGCTTACCTTCAATCCCATCATTGACAACATCAACCAGGATTTTGTTTTTCTCGAATATCTTTCCTAACGCCGCCGCCAAAGGTTTTTCATCCTCAACTAAAAGAACACGCATGGTTTTTCTCCTTATAGATTGCTTTCGTTCTTCTTCTCCGGAAATACCTCTTCCAACAGTTCATCCATTGGCAGAATATCCCCAGCTAATTGGGGCTCTTCAATAACCCGACGACACTCCAGGAAAATCCGTACAGCACCCTCATAGTTCTCCAGAAAATTATCTGCCTGCAGGATTTCCCGATCCATCAGATGGTAGATAAACAATCCCATAAAATAAACCTTATCCGGCTCGATATTTTTAAGATTTACGTATTTAAAAAAGGCTGACAGAGCATTATCGTCCTTATCCAGAATTTCGCCAGCAATTCGTACCCACTCTTGAGACAATGTCTCGGTAACAGCCTCCTTGAAGGCCACCCAGAGGATTGCCCGGGCTACTGAATCCTCGACGATATTTAGTGAGTTTTGAACGGCTTCGGCCCCCCGATTGAAAGCTTCGATGATTTTGGGAGCGTAGGTGATCTGTCCCAGGGTATAGTTTTTTCTCAGACCAGCATCCGTATCAATAAGTTTATTGAGTAGGATATCATCTTTTTTTAGCTCATTTTGAATGACATACCACTCGTCATAGATACAGTAGGGCAAAAATCCGAAATCATTGAAAATGTGGTTGATAATCCGCTGGACCTGCAGATATTTCTCCCGTTTCCGCTGAACTTCTTTCTGCTTCTTGAGAAATGTTTCCATTTGATAATAAAGGTTATGTCGTTCAAAAAAACGTTCCATCTGGGTGATGGTTTCCGGTTCGTCGCTATAAAAGATCAGTTCATCCAGTTCCCGCTGTTCTTCTCCCAAACTGCGGCCGTTATTCATAATCAATTGTAAATACTGTTTATCCTCATAAGTCACCCGGTTGCAGGGATGATAGAGCGGATTGGGGAATGTTTCGGTATAGATGAAAAATACCTGACGACTACGTCGAAAATAGATAATATACCCCTTGGTGGTGAAAAATCCCCAGCCTTTGTCACTCGGTTTATTGCCGTGTTTGATATTAAAGCCTTCGGCATAAAGACAGTTCTTCAACAAATAGGTGACAATCTTTTCGTTATTGTCGATACCCATATTTCGCAGGTTCTGTCGATAGTAAGCCCAAAGCAACTCAATTGCAGTCCCCTTCGGATCAAACAGAGCTTCCATCGAAAACATTTTCTGACTTTTTAGATTTTTGACAATACACAAAAGCAAACAATCCAAATGGATTGCCTCAATGAATTCGCCGGGTTTTATTTTTTCCAAATCTTCCACAACCCGGTCATTAAAATACTCCAGACTGTCTTTTTTAAGCTTATCCTGAAGTTTACTGGTCTTCTGGTTAAAACGATCAATGGCGTTGGCCACGGAAAACAATACACTTTCGGAAACAAGAGTCAGAACCACCTTTTTTTTGCGATCCCAAGGATAAAACACATTTTTAAAAATTACTTCGTTTATAATTTCCGAAGATTGCACCTGATAATCCACCAATAAATCACTGGGGATCGAAATATAGATCAGCTTGGGGTTGTCAAGCGTATCAATGATCAAACCCCGACGGCTTAAAAAGACGTTCGCCTTGATCAATTCTTCCTCAACACCGCAATTGACTTCCACTTCTTCCAAAAATTGCTCATTTTGAATCATGTAGGCAATAAAATTTCGGGTGGTGTCCAAACCCTGCTCTTTTAAATTGGCTTCAAAGCCATAAAGCAACAAAATGTGGACGATCCGGACAATGTCCCGCTGCCGGTCAACACCCCGGCTTTCTTTGGCGCGAATAAAAGTTTGATTAAGAGGCGAATCTAATTGATAATAGTCCGGAGCCACCGAAAAGAGTGCTTCAACTGCCAATAATATCAGCAGATCTGCCTCGACCGAAACCAATCCATTTTTTTGAACATCCTTGTTTTTTTTAAGGTTGTTCATCATCCATTGATACATGTCATCCAGTTTTTCAATGCCCTTTTTCAAAACATTATTACAATCGCTACAAAGGCCTTCATACTTTATATTTAACTTTTCATTTTCAATCTTATAACTTCTATCAAAAAAACCGATTGTTTTCCCACACTTATTACACGGCGTTTTCATTTTCTACAATCCTTCCCTGTCATCCTGCTATCTTTTCTCTATATTTACAAATTTCACTTGTCTCTTCACAAGCTTCACCATTATACAAATATCACTGAATATAGTTTACCATAAAACCGTGGTTTTTACTCAAAAAAAATAAAAGAGCAAGCTAATTTAAGATTGCTCTTTTACTAATTTATTTTGCCTGTTTAAACCATTTCGATTGATTCAATGGTTGCACCGCCAAGACAGATATTATCCTGGTATAAAACCACAACCTGTCCCGGGGTCACTGCTTTTTGAGGTTGGTCAAATTCAACGTAAATCCGATCTGGAGCTACCCGAACCATTACGTCCTGGTCGGCTTGGCGATACCGAAATTTTGCCGTACACCGGAACTCTTTTGCTGGCGGATACCCGCCCACCCAATTCATTTCGGTGGCTTCCAGCGACTTTGAATACAGTGCTGTATGGTCTTCTCCCTGAACGACCACCAATTCGTTTCGCTCCAAATCTTTACTGACCACAAACCATGGTTCGCCGCTTCCTTCGCCGCCAATTCCAAGACCTTTTCGTTGACCCAGAGTATAATACATCAGCCCCTGATGCGTCCCCTTCACATTACCGGCCAGATCAACGATTTGGCCCGGCTGAGCAGGTAGGTACTGACTAAGAAACTTGGTAAAATTGCGTTCGCCAATAAAACAGATACCGGTGGAATCTTTTTTTCTGGCAGTAGCCAGATTATTTTTTTCTGCGATATGTCGCACTTCTTCTTTTGAAAGATGTCCAATCGGAAACATCACATCAGCCAGCTCTTTTTGTCCCAATTGACAAAGAAAGTAGGTTTGATCCTTGTTATGATCAAAGGCTCGTATTAAACGATACTGTTCATTGACAAAATCAATTTGTGAATAGTGACCTGTGGCCAGGTAATCACCCCCAACAACCTTCAATGCATAATCCAAAAAGCGCTTGAATTTTATTTCTCGGTTACAGAGAACATCCGGATTGGGCGTTCTCCCTTTTTTATACTCTTCCAGAAAATAAGAAAAAACAGAGTCGTAATATTCTTTGGCAAAATTCACTGTATAATAGGGAATATCAATGGCATCACACACCCGTCGCACATCATCATAATCTTCTGTGGCCGTACATACTCCCGATTCATCCTGTTCTTCCCAATTTTTCATGAAGACCCCGATGACCTCGTAACCACGTTCTTTTAACAATAATGCTGCAACCGATGAATCAACCCCACCTGACATGCCCACAACGATTTTCATTTATGTTTTCTCCCTCCGTTTTTTCTACCGAATTCACGCTTTATTCTACTGGATTATTTCTTTCGCCATTTTTTTTGCTAATTCATTTAAATCTGCGACATCCTGTTCGTCTGGGGTGCCCTTAATCATCAAGATTTCATTAAGGGTATCCACCTTGGCATGCTCAATAAATTCATTAAAGCTTTTATCTGCACCACCGCTCCAGCTGAAATCGGCAAAAAAACCGACTTTGTGATTATCAACTCTAATTTCACCCAATTTATAAAGCAGATTGGCCATTTTGGGAAAAATTTGTCCATAATAGGATGGGGCACCTAAAAACAGCCCTTTATATTTCCAGATATCAGAAATAATAAACGAAATATCGGTTTTAGCCACATCATAAAGCTTCACTTCTTTGACACCTTCGTTCTTTAAGGCGATCGCTAACATTTCTGCTGCCTTCTGGGTACAGCCATACATCGAACCATAGGCAATGACAACCCCAGGATCAGTTTCTTTGGCACTCATTTTTACATACATATCCAAAATATGTTTGGGATTATCCCGCCAGATCAATCCGTGTGAAGGACAGATCGTACTGATTTCAATACCACCCAGCTTATTAAGTGCTTTTAATGCCTGTCCGGCCACCTTACCAACAATACAGGCATAGTAACGACGGGTTGGCTCTTCAAAAGCGTCCAAATCATTATCGCCGTCAAAAATACTGCCGACTGGCGCTTTAAAGCTACCGAAGACGTCCATGGAGAAGAGTACCTTATCCGTGACATCGTAGGTAACCATCGATTCCGGCCAATGAACCATCGGCGTCATAAAAAACTGGAGGGTGTGTTTTCCCAGACAAAGGGTATCACCTTCACCAACCTCGTGAAGATTTTTGGTTATCTTATAAAAATTGTTCATGATCGGGAAGGTTTTTTTATTCCCAACGATGACCATTTCCGGATACTCTGTCAGCAGATCAGTAATCCCACTGGAATGATCCGGCTCCATATGATTAACAATCAGGTAATCTACCTTTTTATCACCAATCAGGGATTTGATTTTTTTTATGTATTCATCAGCTTTGATGGTTTTTACCGTATCGATAATGGCGACTTTTTCATCGTTGATCACGAAAGCATTATAGGAAACCCCTTCCTGATCAATTGGCCAAAGCCCTTCGAAAAGTGATGTTTGATAATCATTCACACCGACCCAAAAAATATCGTCTTTAATTTTTACTGCATTCATTTTATTCCCCACTTTCCTGATGTTCTCTCGAAGTTAAATATAACCTTAAATAGAAAATATTTCAAGAGAAAAAAAACAGATAATCCGGAATGGATCTAGAGAATAAGCCAAAATTAAGCTCGGCTGATATTAATAAACAAGTGGCCAAAAATAAAAAAGAGATGCATGCACACCTCTTTTTTAAGAAAATTAAGAAAGGAAATTAAAACGTTTTCACACCATGGGTTTATTATAACCGATTACATTTTAAAAATCCAGTGCTTTTTTAATTTTTTTATGCATTATTTTAATTTATTTTTCATTTATTGCCTTCGTTGCTTAACAAAAACTTAGAAAAATTTTTACCCTCCATTCTCATTACAGTTTTTTTGAAGCTGTGCTATAATGAATTCGATCAAGCATTTATCTGAAGTGAAAGGAGCTGGTTAAATGACTGAAACACGAGATTCCGTCTCTTCAACTGATTCACAATGGACCGAAAAAGAAATCAAAGAAGAGTTGCGTCGATTATTTCTGGGGGGAGATGACTGGAGTAAGGAAGCTTGCATGGGATACTTTTTAAAAACCTGCCAACGCACCAATCTGGACATCAAAACGACCCAAACCCTGGCGATCACCCTTTATCATCTGTTCGATGAATTGACCGTCGGCGATGCAAAAAAATTCTATTACAACGAATGTCACGCCATTTTATCCGGGCGCAATCATATTTAATTAGCACATTGTTTAAAGGGCTTTCTCCTACTTACAGAGAAAGCCCTTTTTTGATACGGTCAATGTCCGACATGAACCATATTCGGATAAATCTGATCCATAAAGTTATTTGGATATGTTGAATCCAAAAATTGCTCAAAGCCGCCACTTGCCGGAATACCCTGAATTCGCTCATTCCAGCGGTTTACGGCCAAGGCTGACATGGTCATGTTAAAAACCATAAAAACAACCAGAAGCCAAGTCAAGGGCACCCCGATATTTCTGGGAATCTTTTCAATCAATTTTGACATCAAGGGATAAATTTCTTTTACCCAGAGCAAACTAAGTGCCCCCCAATAGAACGAGTACTGCAGGCTGGTTCGCCCTCCAATGTTAAAAGGCATCTGATGATACTGCCATGACACCGTTCCAGTGGTTGCCTGCTGCACAAAGCTGCTGATAAATTCAAAACCGCCACCTAATACCATCCCCAATGCAAAGATAATACACCATTTCCGATTCGCAATCGGGTGAAGTACGAGCGTCATCAACACTGCACCAAAACCATAAACGGGATTGAAGGGGCCATAGATCAGCCCTTGACGACTTTGAATGTATCCATTTGTCAACAGACAATATAAGGTTTCAACGACCACTCCCAAAAAACAGCCGATCATAAATACCCAAAACAGCTTATAAAAATCAATTCCCGATGCAAAGCTTCTCCCTGCTTTTTTTGCCATATTCATCTCCTCATATCTATTTTTACACGTTTTACCTACATACTGGAATATGCCGAATATATATCAAATACTGGCAACATAATGGCCGCCAGAATGAACAGCACCAGCCCTCCAAACACCAGCAGAATAAGCGGCTCCAATGATGTATGAAGGAGCTGAATTCGAGATCGAACCTCATCTGTATAAATACGGTTTAGGGTTTCCAAAACTTCCGGTAAGGATCCCGATGCTTCCCCGGTCGCCACCAATTGACAAAAAAGTCTGGGAAAAACATCGCTTTCGGCCATTCCCTGGCTTAAACTTACTCCATTTGTTACCTTATTGCGAAGTTTCCTCAGCTCTGCTTTAATGTATCGATTATCCGCTACACCTTCTAGTCGTGATAATGCCACCAGCAAATCAACTCCGCTTTCCAGAAACATACCCAGGATTGCGGCCACTCTGGCCAAACAGACTTTATGATTCAGGACTCCCAAAAGCGGGATTTTTATGTTCAAACGATCCCTCAGCTTTGCCACCGTTTCAATTTCGCCTAAAAACACAAATCCGCCTGCCAGCCCCATCAGACTTAATAGAACGATTGGCCACCGGACACTTAAACTGTGACTCAGTCCCATCAGAAACCGGGTTGGACCCGGCAGTTCGGCATCCATCACTGTAAACATGTCAGCAAAGGTTGGCAGTACCATGGTGATTAGAAAAATCAGAACCACTACAAACACCATACTCAAAACCATTGGATAAAAAAGCGTCTGTTGGAGCTGTCGCCGATTCCTTTCTTCCGTGTCGTAATGCTCTGCCATTTTTAACAGGATCTCATTTAGATGTCCACTCGTTTCTCCTGCTTCCACCATAAAAATAAATAACGGCGGAAATGACTTGGGAAAGGCGGCCATCGCCTGGGAGAGGTTTTCTCCGGATTGAATGCGTTGGCGGACTCCCAAAATGTCCCGAGAAAAGCCGGTATTTGAAGTCTCTCCACCAATGAGTTCCAAACATGTCAAAATTGGGATTCCGGCATTTAACATGATATGAAACTGTCGGCAGAAACGGCTGAAGTCGCTGCCGGTTACTGTGCAAACCCGAATATTGAATTCTTTTTTAAACAACTCATCCCATTTCTTTTTTTCTCTGATTTCCAGTACAATCAAGTTTTGAGCCTGAAGAACCCGGGCCGCTTCCCGCCGGTTTGAGCCTGACACCGTTCCAGTGACGTCCTCGCCCTGCCTATCCTTTGCTTTATAATTATACCATCTTTCCATCGCTCCACCCTAACGATGCCACGCTTCTTCGAATACTAAAATCTCCAACCCCTGGTTGATGGATGTATTTCCCAACAGGAGATGGCGTTTCAGGGATTCTTCGATGGGCTGAAGCCCTTCTTCAATGGCTACTTTACGAATTGTATCATAGTCCGCGCCTTGACCAATTACTTCCCGGATTCTTCTGGTGATTTTCAACACTTCCTGTACCGCGATGCGCCCCTGATAGCCGGTACCATGACAAAGCGAACAGCCCACTGGATAGAAAAGCGCAACATCCTGATCCGTAATGCCCAGTAGCTTTTTTTCTGCTTCACCTGCCAGCGCTTTTTTCCGGCAGTTTGGACACAGACGTTTGATCAATTTTTGGGAAATTACCCCTCGGAGCGCTGCCGACAACAGGTATAGGGGAATCTTCATGTCCATCAACCGATTGATGGACGCAATGGCGTTGTTGGTATGAATGGTGGATAATACCAAATGCCCGGTAATCGCCGCCCGAATAGCCGTTTCTGCAGTGTCTTCATCACGAATTTCACCAACCATAATCACATTGGGATCTTGTCTCAAAATCGCCCGAAGGCCATTGGCAAAGTTTAGGCCGATTTTTTCGTTCACCTGAATCTGGTTGATATCGTCCATCTGAAACTCCACCGGATCTTCGATGGTGATAATATTTTGTGTTCGGGGATCCATACCATTTAGCAGGCTGTACAGTGTGGTTGACTTTCCGCTTCCCGTGGGTCCACAGACCAGAATCATGCCATGGGGGGCTTCCAATATTTCCTTCAATAAACGTTTTTGTTCACTGGAAAAACCCAGATCATCTACACCAACAAGAAAATTCTTTTGATCCAGAAGGCGCAGAACAATCTTCTCCCCGTGAATGGTCGGAATAATCGACAACCGGACATCGATTTGCCGATGTTCATACGTAGTGGTGAAAGCGCCATCCTGAGGATGGCGTTGCTCGGCAATATCGCAACCAGCCATTATTTTCAGCCGGGTAATTACTCCCTTCCAGATTTCTTTACTCAGTAGCCCAACCGGTATTAAGACACCATCAATTCGAAAACGAACCTGAATTTTCTGCGGAAAAACTTCCACATGAATATCACTGGCACCTCGGGAAACACCTTCATCGATCAGATCATTAACTAAGGTGACGACAGTCGGTTCCGGGGCCGTTTCTTTGTTTTCCCCCACGTTCATTAAATCCATGTTATCCCGATAAACAGGTTTTTGGTGATAGTATTTGCCAATCAAACCCAGGATACAATCCCGGGTCGCAACTAATATCTTGAGCCGTTTATCCGCGATTCGTTTCACCTGACGCAGTATTTCCTCATCGGTAGGATCGGCCATCAAAACCGTCAGCTGATCTTCATGCTCTTGATTCAGCGGAAAAACCAAATATTTTTTTGCCTGTTCTCTTGAAAAGAATTTTATAGCCCGAAGCTCCAATCGATCTTTTTGTGGATTATATAACTCAAATCCCCATTCATTGTGAAATATAGTCACTAAACGCTCCTGGGCAACAATCCGATCCTTAATCAATATATCTAAAACGGAATTCCCGGATCGCTCTGCTTCATCAATTCGTTCAGCTATGTTTTTTCGGGTGATTATCTGGTTTTTGAGAAGTATTTCCAGAACCAACTTATTCTCCTTCATCTCGTCTCCTCCGTCAGACTTATTCGTTCATCTCAATACTTGCAGTATAGCTGATTTGCCCATAAATATCCATACAAATCAACCAAAGCTGGAATTTCTCCCGATGCTTCACAAATTGATCGCGTCGATATCATATCGGAAAAATGCTTGTCCTGTTCACCTCTTCATTAAAAAAATCATTACTGATAAGCACCGCCGGACGAAAACCTACCTGTTTCATTGCCACTGTACCCACTAAAGTTCAATTTGATGATGTCCTCTAAGATAGATCAATGGAAAAACAGAATATCCTTAAATCAAAAAAGCTCTGAAACCGCTTTATCAAACGATCTCAGAGCTTTTAATTTATTACATATCGAATTTTTTGTGGATATGAACCATTGCTTCTTTGCCCCGTTCCTTGTCAATCAGACAGGAAATTTTGATTTCCGAGGTGCTGATGGTCTGGATATTGATTCCCAGTTCAAACAGCGCTTCAAAGAACTTGGAGGCAATTTCGGCATTGGCGACGATGCCGGTGCCGATCACAGAAAGTTTGGCAACACCCTGATCATATTCGACTTTTTGGGCATTGACCTCAAAGGCAAATTTCTGAGCCACCGAAACGGCTTCCTGCAGTTCATCCACATCAATGGTAAACGAAATATCATTAACCGATGTCCGGTTGACATTCTGAACAATCATATCCACATGAATATTGGCTTTTGCCAGAGCAGAAAACAGTCTAAAGGCAATCCCCGGTTGATCCGGCACTTCAAAGATTGAGATTTTTGCGATATTTTCATCAAGAGATACCCCTCGAACTAACACTTTTTCCATAATAACGTCCTCCTTAATAATGGTTCCTTCGTTATGATTATAGCTTGATCGTACCACCAGCGGTACCTTGAATTTTTCGGCCATTTCCACCGACCGAGGATGCAATACCTTGGCTCCGGTACTGGCCATCTCCAAAACTTCTTCATAGGAGATTTCATCAATTTTTGAGGCCTCTTCGACAATCCGGGGATCAGCGGTGTACACCCCATCAACATCGGTATAGATTTCGCAGAGTTCGGCTTTTAATGCCGCCGCCACGGCCACTGCCGAAGTATCGGAACCGCCCCGACCCAGGGTGGTAATATCCTTGTTTTCGTTGATACCCTGAAAACCGGCAACAATAACAATCCTACCGGCGGCCAGTTCCTTCTCAATCCGATGGGTGTGAATATCATTAATCCGGGCCCGTTTGTGAACATTGGATGTAACGATTCCGCACTGGGCACCGGTTAAACTGACCACGTCATGCCCCATGGCCTGAATCGCCATCGCCAGCAGCGATATCGAAACTTGCTCACCGGTAGCCAGCAACATATCCATTTCCCGGCTGGGAGGATGATCATTTATTTTTTTAGCCAGTTCAATTAGGTCATCGGTGGTATCGCCCATGGCTGAGACCACCACCACTACCTTCTTTCCTTTTTCCTTAGTCTCAATAATCCGACTTGCAACACGCTTTATTCTTTCCACATTGGCGACACTGGAGCCGCCATATTTCTGTACGATTAGATCTTGCATTTACCTCAGTCACTCTTTCCTTATTCATAGATCCGGGCATAAAAACATTCAGGCACCGTTTCTTTTAATTTTTCTGCCATTCTATTAAAATCATTGGCGGCAATGGCGTTTGTCACCACATAGACCTGATTATCATTAACAATGACGGTTTTTCGGGCGGCCACTGTTTCCACGGCGGTCAGCACCTGATCAAGCATTTCTTTGTCACTCAGATTTGCCCGTAAATAATATTTACCTTTAAATATGTCAGTACCCATTTTATTGAGCTGACGATTAAGCCGCAGCGGTTTGGGCAAATTCTGTTCTCCGACAATATTGAGAATATACAGGACATCGCCGACAACGGCATTGGCCGTCGCGTCTTTTCCGGCACCTTTGCCATAAAACTGCAGCTCACCGATGATATCCCCGGTGATCGAAATGATATTGAATTCACTGTTGACGTTACTCATAATCGAGGCTTCCTTAAACAGTACCGGCTCGACAGTGGTATAGACATTTTTTTCATCCAGAATGGAGTGTCCCAGATACTTGACCACGTAACCCATCGATCCAATCATCTCAATATCGGCGGCACGAATGTCGGTGATCCCCCGTTTATAAACATCTTCATCGCGAATAATGCTTTCATAGGCCATCGATGAGAGAATCGATAGCTTACGGGAGACATCGTATCCTTCCACATCAGCCGTCGGATCCGCTTCAGCAAAACCAATGGATTGGGCGAGGGCCAGGGTATCGCCAAAATCCGCTCCTTCTTCGGTCATTTTCGACAGGATGAAATTGGTGGTTCCGTTAAGAATCCCTTTGATTTCGGTAACCCGATTGATTTTCATTTCTTCTTTTAAACTGCCGATGATCGGAATCCCACCGCCGACAGATGCCTCGTAACGCAGAACCACGCCATTTTCTTCAGCCAGCGTCAATAGTTCCTGAAAGTACTCGGAGATGACAGCCTTATTGGCGGTCACAACATGTTTTCCCGCCCGGAGACACTCTTTGATCATTTCATATTCAAAGTCCATGCCACCCATCAGGGCAATCACCAGGCCAATACTTTCGTCTTCCAGAATTTCACTGGGGTGAGTCACAATTTTTCCAACGGTATCGCCCAGATCCTTGGTTGCATCCCGTTCCAGTACCTTGGTAATGACCGGACTTGACCTGCGGGACTCCACATCGGTAAAATTACCAGCAAACTTGCCTTTATTTAAATTGATGAGTTCGTAGACGCCAGAACCAATGGTTCCAAAGCCTAAAAGTGCGATATTCAATAAAATTCACCTCGTATATGTATTTATTCTAAAAACACTTGTTTTTTCAGTGAAAACATTCTATCATATAGCTAGGGGTTATTCAATACCCTCCCGGGAATAAATTTTTCCGATTTTTCCCGGCACACCATATTTTTTTGGAGGAATTACATGAAAAAAGGCTACAACAGCACGCGATCCAAAGACATCAACGTTACCGCATCCCAGGGCATCCTGCAAGGATTGGCCCCGGATGGTGGACTTTTCGTCCCCAATTTTATTGATACGATTAATTTAGATCCAACCCAGTTTATCGGAAAAAACTATGGCGAGATGGCCCACGCGATCTTTTCGGCTTTTCTTGATGATTTCAGTACCAAGCAAATTGATGATTCGATTCAGGGCGCTTATTATTCCGGTAAATTTGAAGAACAGGAACCAGTTGCGCTAAAAAAAGTCAACGACCGCTATTTTCTGGAACTTTTTCACGGACCCACCTGTGCCTTTAAAGATATGGCTCTGACTATTTTACCATATCTGATGGTAGAGTCCATGAAAAACGTCAATAACCAACAGAAAATTATGATCTTAACCGCCACCTCTGGAGATACCGGTAAGGCGGCCCTGGAAGGTTTTGCCAATGTCCCGGACATCAGCATCATCGTCTTCTACCCCAAGGATGGGGTCAGCACCGTTCAGGAAAAACAAATGCTGACCCAAATCGGTGATAACACCTGTGTGGTCGGTGTCGACGGCAATTTTGACGATACCCAAAATGGTGTTAAGATGATTTTAAACGACCCCCAACTGGCCGCTGAACTGGCACAAGCCAATGTGATCTTTTCCTCGGCTAATTCGATTAACATCGGCCGGCTGCTGCCTCAGGTCGTTTATTATTTTTACAGTTATTATGAACTGCTTAAGCGGGGTGAAATCCAGCCGGATGAAAAAATAAATTTCGTCGTCCCGACTGGGAATTTCGGCAATATCCTGGCCGGTTACTATGCTGCGCTACTGGGCTTGCCGGTTAACAAGCTGATCTGTGCCTCCAATGCCAACAAGGTTTTAACCGATTTCTTTGAAACCGGCAACTATGACCGCAATCGGGATTTTTATAAAACCTCGTCACCGTCCATGGATATTCTGATTTCCAGCAATTTGGAACGGCTGCTTTACGATATCTCCGGTGCGGATCCCGATGCCGTCAGTGATCTGATGGCGCAGCTAAAAAATCAGGGTGCTTATCAGGCTTCACAAACCCTGATGGAAAAAACCGGCCTTTTTTATGCCGGTACTGCCAACGAGACCGAAACCGCCCAAGCCATCAAAGCCATTTTTGATGACAGTCATTATCTGATGGATCCCCATACCGCCGTAGCCAATAAGGTTTATGAAGACTATCTCAGTGAAACCGGGGATACCACCAAAACGGTGATTGTCTCCACCGCCAGCCCCTACAAGTTTGGCCGTTCAGTTTATGAAAGCATTTTCGGTGAGTGCGACTGCAACGATTATGAGCTGTTAACGATTCTGGCAGAAAAAACCGGCACCACCATTCCACAACCATTAAAAGATCTGGACAAAAAAGCCAATCAGCATCAGGGTCAATGTGATAAAACCGACATGTCCCAGGCCGTTCTTGATTTTTTAAACGATCAGGTGACCAAAAATGATTAAGGTTCAGGTTCCCGGTACCTGTGCCAACATTGGCCCGGGGTTTGATGCCTTCGGTCTGGCACTATCGATTTATAATAACTTCAGTTTTGAAGAAAAAAATGACGGCAAACTGACAATCCGGGGAGTGGAGCGGAAGTATCAAAGCGATACCAACCTAGTTTACCGTTCGATGCAGAAGGTGTTTAAAAAAGTGGGCTACCGTCCCCGAGGTCTCTATATCCACACTGCCGTGGATATCCCCATCAGCCGGGGTCTGGGCAGTTCGGCCACCTGTATCGTCGGGGGACTCTTTGGTGCCAATGCCCTGATTGGATCACCCTTGGAAGTGGAGGAGCTGTTTGATATGGCAGTGGAACTGGAAGGCCATCCCGACAATGTCGCCCCGGCGATCTTCGGCGGCCTGGTGGTATCAATGAACGATCACGGCAAAAACATCTATATTAAGAGCTCAGTGCATCCCAGTTATGAGTTTTATGCCTTAGTGCCGGACTTCCCTTTATCGACAGCCGATGCCCGACAGGTTTTGCCGAAAAAAATCAGCTTTGCCGATGCCACCCATAATTTGCCCCGGGCCACCATGACCTATCTGGCCCTGGCCAACGGATCAGCCGATATTTTAAAGCTGTGCATGAAGGACCGCCTGCACCAACCCTATCGCAAGAAGCTGATTGCCCACTATGATGTGATTACCAAAAAAGCCCGGGAAATGGGTTGCCTCAACACCTGTATCAGCGGGGCCGGGCCCACCATTCTGGCTATTAATTCAGTGGATAACCATAATTTTAAGCCGGATATGCAAGCCTATTTAGCAGAAAAAGCACCGGGCTGGCAACTCATTTCTCTGGCCCCCGATCATACGGGTGTCCAGATTTTGGGAGGTTAAGCCAATGATTAAAGATTATCTGATTGTCAATAAAAAAATCCTGCCCGATTATTATTCCAAAGTGGTGGAAGCCCGGATCCTCATGGAATCCTCTCAGTGCAAATCGGTCAGCGATGCGGTCAAAAAGGTGGGCATCAGTCGCAGTACCTATTATAAATACAAAGACTATATTTTTACCCCTTCAGAAAACTATGGTCGGAAGTTCACCCTTTCTTTTAAACTGGATGACCAGCCCGGAATCCTTTCCAATATTTTAAATATTCTTCGGGATCACCAGACCAGTATCATCACCATTCATCAGGATATCCCCATTAACCAGGCCGCCATTGTGATCGTAACCCTCGACGGTAAAGATCTGGTTCTGACCATCGATGAATTAATGGCCATACTGGAAGCTCTGGATGGCGTTCACGGTGTTCATCTGATTGCGATGGAATAAACAAAAGCCCTATTCTGAAAAATCAGAATGGGGCTTTTTGATAACTCAAAAAATGTTTCTATTTTAATAAAGCTCGATCGTGTTTGATAAGCTGTCCTCACTGGAAAACCAGTAATAGGATCCCAGCACATCATCCATGAGATCTTCAGCAACGCCGATGGTATTGGCATCGGTTATGGCATAATGAAAATACTTTTCTCCGGTATTCAGGGCTACTTCCAGATCGCTGACAAAACGGTTTTCCTCGCTTTTTTTGTTGAGGTCATAAAGCTTGTTTTCTTTGACAAAATAATTAGCTGCCGTTGCGGTAAACTCCGGGTATGCAATCAAGGTCTGATCGGGTTGATGCGATTTAAGCAGTTCCGCCGTTGTGACACAGAAATAGTCATAAAAAATACTCTTTTCCGGTTCTGCGTTATCGGCAATGTTGAATTCCCCCCAGGTCGCATCCAGGTAATAATACTCCCCATCAACCCGCACCAAATTCCAGGCATGGGCCCCCTGGCCGATGGCCTCACCGGCTACATAGGAGCACTCAATCCCGGTGCGTTTTAGCAGATATTGTATGGCCTTGGAATATCCGGCACAAACCGAGCCCTTTTTCCCGAAGACGCTGTAGATGTTCTGATCATCCTGAAGGTCTTCCTGATACACGGTGTTTTTTATTACATATTCATAGGTATATTTGACTTTGTCATAGTCGCTCATGCCGCTTTTTATGCCCCTGCTGTATTCCTGAAAAGCCGCTTCAATTTCGGCCTGTCGCCTTTCTTTCTCGGCTTCATCATAGGGATATTCAACCATAACCTTGCTGACCTTCTGATTGCCCTCATCAAAATAATAGGAAAACTCCCCTGTCCAGAATATTTCCGGATAGTCATAATCGATGGCCGCCAGAACCCGCTCGATTTCTTCGGTATTGACTCCACTGACTTTCACCTCGGTCTCAAAATCGGTGAGCATACCAACAACTCTGGCATAGGCCTGTTTTTCATTATCCTCAAGAAAAGCATATCCATCAAAGGCCTGCTGCTGACTGGCGGTGATTTCTTCATTCTGCTGAGCTTTGGTATCCTCAAAAAAAGACTGGAAATCCATGCTTCCAACCAGATCTTCTAATGCCAGATAGGCCCCGGCTGCTACCAGTAAAATAATCAACATTGAAATAATGATGACTGCAACTACTTTTCTTCCGTTATGATTGCTCATGCCTGTTGCCCCCTTGTATGATCTCTTTTCTTTATTACCCTTTATTTTAAACATCTGCATTTATTATCCAGTGATTTATGCCAAACAGTAAATAATTTTACCACAAATTCTTATGGACACCCTAAACTTTTATGACATATACTTAAGTAAGGATAAAGAAATCATAAGGAGGCTGCTATGCCAACGTATTACCCGATCACCTGTACAACGGCTCTGCATGAATTAAAGCGAAAAATTCCCTATGGCTGGGATTTAAATATTTATCGGGGCTGCAGCCATGGTTGCCGTTACTGCTATGCGATGGGAACCCATGGTTTTAGCGGTTTTTCCGATTTCACAACCACTATTTCGGTCAAAACCAATATCGTCGAAGTGCTGGAAAGACAACTCGCCTCGCCAAACTGGAAACGGGAAATCATCAATATTGGTGGCGTTACTGACAGCTATCAGCCAGCGGAAGCCCAGTATCAGCTGATGCCGGAAATACTAAAGTTGCTGATCAAATATAAGACCCCGGCCATTATCTCCACCAAATCGGATCTGGTGCTCCGGGATTATGACCTGATTGATGAATTGTCCCGGATTACCTATATTAATGTGGCCGCCACGGTGACAACTTTAGATGAAGCCGTCCGGAAAAAAATCGAGCCCGGCGCTGTCTCCAGTTCTGCCCGTTTTGCGATGCTCAAACAATTTCGAAAAACCAATGCCTCTGTCGGTCACCATCTGATGCCGATTATTCCCACGCTGACCGATGATTCTGAAACCCTGTCTGCTTTGTTTGCTGCTGGCCAGGATGCCGGTATCGATTATGTACTGCCTGGCGCTCTGTATCTGCGGGGAGCCACCAAACCAGCGTTTTTTGACTTTATTAAAACCAGTTATTCCGAAAAATACGACACCCTCTGGAACCTGTACAAAAAAGGCGGTGCTCCTAAAGCATATAAGGACGAGCTTTATGGCCGACTCAATCCCCTGCGCCAGGCCTTTGGTCTGTCCAATAGCTATAGCAAACCAATTAAGGAAAAGCTGAAGGTTTATCCCCCGGCAGAAGAACAGGTTTCGTTTTTAACACCCTAATTAAATCCGGCATTAAAGGCTAATCGCACGGTTTGGGATTGAATTCTTTTTAGAAAAATGTTAGACTATAATCAAAATACAAAAAGGAGTTAAGAGGATGCGTAATTTATCTTGCTAACCAACAATTGGAAAGTGTTTTCAAAGCCCGCGGTTAAACCGCTTGTTTTGGTGCGCTTAAGCAAGAAAATTACAAGAAAAGCACTGCCTCTCTAGCACCATCAACTCCTTATCTATGGATTTTTTGTGCTGTCAATCATTGAGCCGCAGGATAGTTTTCTTGCGGTTTTTTATTGTCCAAGCTGTTATTATCCGGCTTGGCAAGAGAGGTACAATGATGTCACAAATTTCCATATCACATTTAAGCTTTAACTACGAAAACAGTTGTGAAAATATTTTTGAAGATGTTTCCTTTACCATCGACACAAACTGGAAGCTGGGCTTTATCGGCCGCAACGGCCGCGGCAAAACGACCTTTTTAAACCTTCTGATGGGTCTTTATGACTATACCGGCGTGATCGCCACAACGGTCGATTTTGAGTATTTTCCTTTTGCGATCAAGAACCCTTCCCAACTGACTCGCACTCTTGTCGATGGGATTTATCCTGATTATCCGCTCTGGGAACTACAGCGGGAATTGTCGCTACTGAACCTGGGTCCAGAGCTACTGGATCGGCCATTTAGCACCTTGAGCCGGGGCGAGCAAACCAAGATCTTACTGGCCGCCTTGTTTTTAAAACCAAATCAATTTCTGTTAATTGATGAGCCAACCAATCATCTCGATCTGGAAGGTCGACGAGTTGTCAGTCAGTATTTGAAAAAAAAACCGGGTTTTATTCTGGTTTCACACGACCGCACCTTCCTGGATAATTGTGTCGATCACGTCTTATCAATTAACAAAATGAACATTGAGATTCAGAAAGGCAACTATTCCACCTGGCTTCTTAATAAACAACGTCAGGATCAGTTTGAATGCAATCAGACTAAGAAACTGAAACAGGAAATCGTCCAATTAAAATCCGCTGCCAAACGCACCGAAAATTGGTCAAATGCCGTTGAGAAGTCTAAAAACGGTCAACGGATTTCCGGTCTTCGCCCTGATCGGGGCCATATTGGTCATCAGTCAGCAAAAATGATGAAACGCTCCAAATCGCTGGAAAAGCGTCAGCAAAAAAATATTGAGTCAAAAGAAAAGTTAATGAAAAATATTGACTGGAACGACAGTCTCAAGATCCGACCACGAACTTACCAAAAAGACCGGCTGATTTCAGCCAACCACCTGTCTCTTTACTATGATGACCGCCCGATTCTGAAAGATTTAAGTTTTACAATCAACCAGGGCGACCGGATTGCCATTGTTGGCCCGAATGGTTCGGGAAAATCCAGTTTACTTAAGCTGATACTGGGCGAGCCAATCAGCTTTTCCGGCAATCTGACGCTGGGCAGCCAGCTGCAGCTATCGCATATTCCCCAGGACACTGACTTGCCAACCGGTGATCTCCGTCATTTCTGCCACAGTGAAGAAATTGACGAAAGTCTCTTTAAAACCATTTTGCGAAAGCTGGGATTTAACCGGGAGCAATTTGAGAAAAATCTATCTACCTTTAGTGAAGGTCAAAAAAAGAAGGTCTATTTAGCCCGCAGCCTTTGTCAGTCAGCCCACTTATATTTATGGGACGAACCGCTTAATTATATCGACGTCCTCTCCCGGGTGCAGATTGAAGAGCTTTTGCTACAAACCCCGCCAACGATGATTTTTGTGGAGCATGACCGATCCTTCATTGACCATGTAGCGACAAAAATTATCGAACTATAACAACAATTTATACATTGCGAAATGAAAAAACACCGAACAATGGTTGCTTTGAGTGCAGTTTCCACAAACAATTTTGTAACGTGTAGGCGAACAGTTCAGAGAACTGTCCGCCGTACAGTGTAACAATTGTTTCGTACGAAACTGGACGCAAAGCTCACGGCAGTTTCGCAATTATCTATAAAGAATTTACCAAAGGAGTAACCAATGCATCTACGACCAAAACCCTGGGCCCGCCCGGAACTTGAAGCCTGTGGCTTTTTTCAGGCCACACCGCCGGTTCATCGCGGCCAATGGCAACTACTGTTTAAAAAAAAGCAGCCCCTTCATATTGAATTGGGCTGCGGTAAAGGAACCTTTATCTCGGCGCTGGCCAGCCGCCATCCGGAGTTCAACTATCTGGCCATTGATCTGATTGATGCGGTGCTGGGTTTGACAAAACGCAACATCCAGGCAGCCTACGTTGACACGAATCAGGCCATTGACAATGTCCAGATTATGTCCTGGGACATTGAACGGATCGACATGATCCTTGCCCCCGAGGATGGGGTCGAGCGGATTTACATTAATTTCTGTAATCCCTGGCCCCGCCGCCGCTTTCATAAAAAGCGGCTGACGCACACTAAACAACTGGAAAAGTATAAAAAACTCTTAGCTGAAAATGGCGCGATTTATTTTAAAACTGACAGTGATGATTTATTCCGGGATTCCATCAAGTATTTTGAATCCGCTGGCTTTACCATCACAACTTTGATAAATGATCTTCACGCTTCAGACTATCCGGATAATATTGAAACCGAACATGAAAAAATGTTTAGTGATCAGGGGATTAAGATAAAATTTTTAATTGCCAGCTTAGCTTCGTTCTGAACTTAAAAATTAAACTCCGCTGCCCAATCAAAATCACCAGATGCTTCCACACTTTTGGGCCAATGTGCACACCAATGCGGCACTCCGGGATTCTCAATCCGATCCAGACTAGGAGTATAGGGTTTGAGATCCAGCACCGGGGTTCCATCGTTGGCATCAATGTAAGGAATCCGGATGATCCCTTTGTGGTAGTCAATTTCCAGCACTGAAACCGGAGTCAAGGCAATGGGATTGGGCCGAATCGGTGAGCGGGTGGCAAATACGCCCATCACCGCCGGCGACTGTTTATAGGGCTGAGGGCCGGAAAGAACCTTCCGGGCTGCTTCAGTATCAAACTCACTGAACCACCAGAAAACATTGATGTGCGAGAACCCGTCGAGTCCTTCACGATAAGCCTCTTCCAGTTCAATAAAGATTTCCTCCCCCCAAATACGAACGGTGCCAAACAGTATATCCGATATCTCGCGAGAAAACAATCTTTTGTAGCTGCGGAATTTATTTCCCCGAATACAGACGATAGCCCGTATTTGGATCCGTCTTCGCCGGTTTTAACAAGTTGTTTTCGTCATAATAACGGAGCATCCGAATCGATACCTGGGTTAGCTTGAAAAACTCACCAATTTTAAACATTTCTACCTCTTATCATCTGCTTTGATTCTGGTGACTATCTATACAAACACCATTTGGATCAACACCATGTAGACCAGCGTTCCCCCGCCGATACTAAGCAGATTATTACGCTTCCAAATGTGCAACAG
This sequence comes from Acetobacterium wieringae, assembly GCF_026646375.1. GTDB lineage: Bacteria > Bacillota > Clostridia > Eubacteriales > Eubacteriaceae > Acetobacterium > Acetobacterium wieringae_A. Next base: position 15,857 of record NZ_JAIPPU010000018.1, on the reverse strand, counting down.
CGCCACAATGGCAACTGCTATAAACTCGGGAAAACCATGTGGTGCCACCATCACACTAACTCCTTTCAAACAATAAACCACCAGAATAGCAATAACCGCCGGCGGCAGCAGATCGCCCAGCGTTTTAACCAGGGCTGGCACCTCCTTCCCCCCGCCAAACAGGGCAAAGGGCAGAAAGCGGGTCAGGAAGGTGCAGGCAGCCACCACCAAAATTACTAATAGTGGTGTTAGAAATTCCAAACTCATTGACACACCTCCTGATTCTCCCCAATTTTTATGCTGTTTTTAAAAATCAACAACAAGCATACTGCCGCAATCAGCGCTGGCAGAATAAAAGCGCCGGGCCCAAAGATAAACAGCGATACCACCCCGCAAACCGTCCCAAGCAGCGCCGGCAGATGAGATTGATAACTATACCACTGCTCAATAAAAATTACCACAAACAGGGCAGTCATGGCAAAATCAATGCCGGTGGTATCAAAGCCGATAAAGCTGCCGATAACTGCCCCAAGGGTACAGCCAATAATCCAGTAGCTCTGATCCAGGGCCGCCACAGTAAAAAACACCTGTTTCTCATTCAGTTCCTTGGGAATGTTCATGCCACAAAGCAGCGAATAGGTTTCATCGGTCAACGAAAAAATCATATACCAGCCCCATTTTCCCATCGCCTTGAATTTCTCAATAAAAGATAATCCATAAAATATATGACGGCTCTGAACCGACAGAGTCAGGACAATCAGCGACAATAAACCCATCCCGCCACCCAGTAATCCAATCAACACAAATTGCATTGAACCGGCGTATATAATCAGACTGATAAAGAATGCCCAGATGAAATTGTATCCCGCTTTTTCCAGCAGGATGCCAAAGGCGATCCCCATGAAAACATAGCCGAAAAGTACCGGCACAGTTTGAATGAAGGCAAACTTTAACGTCTCTTTAAATGCTTCTTTTTTCTTGGTTGTGTTCAAATTATCTGCTCCTTATCTTAATTTTCCTTAAGTTACTGAACTATTATAGCATAATTTTTGGTGTTAATGCTTTTCAAAAGTTTTTTGCCTTGCATAATTCTGAACTTTGTTTATAATATGTTTACTTAACTAAATTAACTATTATGGTGATTAACTGTTATTTCAATTAATCATTAATCTGCGAAAGGAGTTATCATTGAATTTTAATGGACACGAACTTTTTAAGGCATTTCATCGTATTAAAAAATCAAGTATGGGGCGGATTCATAAAGAATTTATGCAGGATCTCAAACCCCATGAGTTTTTTATGCTAAAAACCCTTAAAAAAATGTATGATGAGGAACAGAACACCGCTCTGAACAACAAGCTTCCACTGGCCCCTGGGGTGAAAATTTCCCAGCTCAGTCGGGAAACCGCCATTTCCATGCCCGGTGTTTCTCAAACCATTTCTACTCTGGAAAAACATGGCTATGTACAGCGGATCGCCTCCAGCAAGGATCGCCGTCTGGTTTACGTTAATCTCACTGATGCTGGGCGTCAGCTGGAAACCGATGTATCAAAATCCTGCTTCCAAATCTATGACGAAGCCGCCACCCTGCTGGGCGAAGAAGATACCCGCGCCCTGGTACTTTTGTTAGACAAGTTAACGGTCGCCTTTGATCAGATTGATCGAAAACAAGGTGACCAGAATCAAAATGAAAAAGCCGAAAGGAAAACAACATGATCAAGCTTTCACGTTATTTAAAACCCTATCTGGGGGTGCTTTTCATTACCCTGGTGCTGCTTTTTGTGCAAGCAATATCCGATCTGAATCTGCCAAACTTTATGTCTGATATTGTCAATGTCGGCATCCAGCAAAACGGGATCGAGCATGCCACACCGGAAGCCATCAGTGAAGACGGCTATGCGCTGATGACAACCTTCATGACCGAGGATGATCAGCAAACAGTGGCCGATAATTATCTGCTGATGAGCCCGGAGGATACCAGTAATCCCAATTATGAGAGCACCCTGGCAAAATTTCCCGCACTGGCAACCGAAAGCATCTATGTGCTGACCGATCCTGCTGCAGAAACGTTTGCTACGCTAGACCCGATTTTTGGCGAAGCTACCTGGACCTTTATTAATTACATGCGTTCTCTGGATACCGGAGCGACCGATGCCAGCGCCACCGAAAGCATGACTGATCTGGATTTTACTCAGATTTATGGAGCTCTGCCGATGCTCACTAAATTGCCTCCTGCCACTTTTGACGAGGCCCGGGAACAGGCTGCCCAAACTCCAGAATCGATGCAGATCCAGACCGCCGTTCAATTCACCAAACAATTCTATATCGAACTTGGTGTTGATGTTGGTGCCATACAAAACCTTTATATCTTAAAAATCGGTGCGCTGATGCTGCTGTTATCGCTAATTGCCGCTCTGGCATCAATTTTAATCGGCTTCTTTTCGGCCCGCACCGCAGCCGGGGTTTCCCAAAATCTCCGCCGGGATGTTTTTCGAAAAGTCCAGTGCTTCTCTAATACCGAATTTGATAAATTCTCGACCGCCTCACTCATCACCCGAAACACCAATGACATCACCCAAATCCAGACGATGCTGATTATGGGTATCCGGATTCTCATCTATTCACCGATTTTGGCCATTGGCGGGATTATTATGGCACTGCGTCGAACCACCTCAATGGGTTGGATTATCGTTGTCGCCGTTGTGGCGATTATGCTCCTGATTGGGGTCGTTTTTACCGTTGCCATGCCCCGTTTCAAACTGATTCAGAAACTGGTTGATAAATTGAATCTGGTCACCCGGGAAAGCCTGACCGGTTTGATGGTCATCCGGGCTTTCGGTAACCAGAAATTTGAAGAAAACCGCTTTGATCAGGTTAATAAGGATACTACTGCCAATAATCTTTTTGTCAACCGGGTGATGGTCTTTATGATGCCAACCATGATGTTTATCATGAATGGTGTGACCCTTCTGGTTGTCTGGGTCGGTGCCCAACAAATCGCCGATGCCGCCATGCAGGTTGGTGATATGATGGCCTTTATGCAGTACACCATGCAAATTATCTTCTCCTTCCTGATGATGTCGATGATGTTTATCATGATTCCCCGGGCAGCTGTTTCCGGTGATCGGATTCAGGAAGTGCTGGCGGTCAAACCCAGCATTGTCGATCCGGTTACCCCCAAAGAATTGCCGCTGAAGGCCCAGACTACCCTCGAATTTGACCACGTCTCGTTCCGCTACGAAGGTGCCGAGGAAGATGTCCTTCATGATATCAGCTTTATTGCGAATCCCGGCGAAACCACAGCCTTTATTGGCTCCACCGGGTCGGGTAAATCAACCCTGATCAATCTGATCCCCCGCTTCTTTGATGTGACTGCGGGTGTGATCAAAATCGATGGTCTTGACATCCGGGAGGTTACCCAACATGATCTGCGGGAAAAAATTGGTTACATTCCTCAAAAAGGGGTGCTTTTTTCGGGCACGATCGCTTCCAATCTGCGCTATGGCAATCAAAATGCCAGTGATGACGATCTGGCCCTTGCTGCTCAAGTTGCACAGGCCGCCGACTTTATCGAAGGCAGTCCTGATGGTTTCGAGCGGGAAATCGCCCAGGGTGGCAGCAATGTTTCCGGCGGTCAGAAGCAACGGCTCTCGATTGCCCGGGCACTGGTCCGTAAACCGGATATCTATATTTTTGACGACAGCTTTTCGGCTTTGGATTATAAAACCGATGTGGCGCTACGCCGGGCTTTAAAAGAATATACCGGCAACAGTACCGTACTGATTGTCGCCCAACGAATCAACACGATTATGCAAGCGGAACAGATTATCGTTCTGGATCATGGCCGAATCGTTGGCAAGGGAACCCATCATGAACTCTTAAAAAGCTGTGCCACCTACCAGGAAATTGCATCCTCACAATTATCAGAGGAGGAACTAAACATATGAGCGATCAAAAAAACATTAAAATACCCAAACGAGGTAATATGGGCGGCGGAATGGGCCGAGGTCCCGGTGGCCCCGCTGGCATGATGCCCGGCGAAAAAGCCAAAGATTTTAAAGGTAGCCTTAAAAAACTGGCCCGTTATCTGTCGGTCTATAAAATCAGACTCTTCTTTGTGCTGATCTTCGCCGTTGCCTCAACTGTCTTTATGATTGTCGGACCAAAAATCCTTGGAAATGCCACCACCGCTCTTTTTGAAGGGGTTATGAATCTGATTGCCGATAATGGCAAGGGCATCGACTTTGGCTACATCAGCCAGATTCTGCTACTGCTCCTTGGCCTCTACGTCATTGCAGCGCTGTTTTCCTATATTCAGGGCTATATCATGACGGGCATCTCGATGAAAGTCACCTATGAACTGCGACGCAATATTTTTGCCAAAATTAATCGTCTGCCTTTTAAATACTTTGACAAAACTAGCTATGGCGAAGTGCTTTCTTTTCTAACCAACGATATTGAAACGGTCAATCAGACCCTGAACCAGAGCGTCACCCAAATCATTACCTCAGTGGCTACCCTAGCGGGTATTCTGATTATGATGTTTTCAATCAGCTGGCAAATGACCATAGTAGCACTGTTGATTGTGCCAATTTCATTTGTGGTGGTGGTCAACATTGTTAAAAAGTCCCAGCCACATTTCAGTGAACAGCAAACCTATCTGGGCCACATTAACGGCCATGTCGAAGAAATGTACGGTGGTCACAACGTGGTTAAGGCGTTTAACGGCGAAGAAGCTTCGTTTGAAACCTTTGATCACTATAACACCACCCTTTACAGCTCAGCCTGGAAGTCCCAGTTTTTATCCGGACTGATGATGCCGATGATGAATTTTATTGGTAACCTGGGCTATGTGGCGGTTTGTATTCTTGGCGGTTATCTGGCCGTCAATGGACGTCTCAGCGTTGGTGATATCCAGGCTTTTATCCAATATGTCCGCCAGTTTACCCAGCCGATTATGCAGATTGCCAATATTTCAAACATTCTGCAGCAAACCACCGCTGCCGCCGAACGGGTCTTCGCCTTTCTGGACGAAGCGGAAGAAGTGGAAGAAAACGCTACGGCTTTTGATCTGGCAGGCGTTTCCGGCCGGGTCGACTTCGACCACGTGAACTTTGGTTATCATCCCGACAAACCGGTTATCAAAGACTTTTCAGCCCACATTAAAGAGGGCCAGAAGGTCGCCATTGTTGGCCCTACCGGCGCTGGCAAAACCACCATTGTCAAACTATTGATGCGTTTTTACGATGTCGAATCCGGGTCTATCCTGGTTGATGGCCACAATATCAAGGACTTCAGCCGGGGTGATCTGCGCAGCCTCTTTGGAATGGTCCTCCAGGATACCTGGCTATACAATGCCAGCATCCGGGACAATATCAAATATGGCCGTCTCGAGGCTACTGATGCCGAGGTTGAAGCTGCTGCCAAAGCCGCCCAGGTGGATTATTTTGTCCACACCCTACCAGATGGCTATAACATGTGCTTAAACGAAGAAGCCAGTAATGTTTCCCAGGGTCAGAAACAGCTTTTGACCATTGCCCGGGCCATTTTGGCAGATCCTAAAATCCTGATTCTCGATGAAGCCACCAGCTCGGTGGATACCCGTACCGAAGTGCTGATCCAGAAAGCCATGGATAACCTGATGGAAGGACGAACCAGCTTTGTCATCGCCCATCGCTTGTCAACCATTAAAAATGCCGACCTGATTCTGGTTATGAATGAAGGCGATATTGTGGAACAGGGCAACCATGAAGGTCTGCTGGCAGAAAATGGCTTTTACGCCAATCTTTACAACTCCCAGTTTGAAAAAGCTGAAGAACTGGAAAACGAATTGGCCGAAGACTTATTGGCAACGAGTCCGCTACTCAGTTAATTCATCGCTACCGATTCTTTCAAATAACAGGGAGCTGTCCGGATCGATATACCGATCCAAACAGCTCCCTGTTTTAATATAACGTTTTTTAGTTATCCTGATCAATCGCAATCGCTTCAATTTCATCCCGAATCGATAAAAAGGCATCAACAAGAATCGGATCAAATTGCAGGCCCCGTTCGTTTTTGATAATATCAAAGGCAGTATCAAAATCATAGATCTCTTTATAGGGTCGGGCTGACGTCAGGGCATCAAAGACATCGGCAATGGCCATAATTCGTGCGCTTAGGGGAATCGCTTCGCCAGATAAGGCTTCCGGGTAGCCACTGCCAATCCAGCGTTCATGATGATACCTGGCAACCTCGCAAACCATCTTATAATAATCAACATCCTCAATTTTCGCCAGGGCATTTTCTAAAATCTTCTGGCCATTTTCGGCATGTTTTTTCATCAGTATCCATTCTGCTTCCGTCAGTTTTCCCGGCTTGTTCAAGATACTGTCAGAAACCATAATTTTTCCCACATCATGCAGCGGTGCCGCCGCATAAAGCAACCGGATAAACTGCTGATTAACCGTCTCCGGATAGTCGCCATTTTGAAGCAGTACTGCCGCAATTTTTTCGGCATAAAGACTAGTTCGGCGGACATGTTCCCCGGTAATGGTATCCCGGATTTCGATAATATTGGCAAAACTGATGATGATCTGTTCCTGAATCTCCTTGATTTGAGCGGTTTTCTGCACCACTTCCTGTTCTAGATCCTGTTGGTAATTAAGGATCAGTTCTTTGCGTTTTTCCGCTTCTGTGACATCCTGATACCAGATCACATATCCTCTGCTCTGAGTATTACGGCGAATCGTTCTAATCCGAGGTTCATAAATCCGATTTTCACGATAGAGTAAGCCGGTTTCTTGCGTTCTGAGGATCTGATCGAGATCCGGAGAGATCTCTGCCAGACCGGTGTCCTTTTTAGCTTTGGCAAAATCCGGAAACAATACAATAGCCTGTTCATTGACTTCCTTATACCGGTAATTGTGATCAACCACGATAATGGCATCATCCATCGAATCAATGATCAATTGTTTTGCCGTATCGTTGATATCATAAATCTTGAGTCGATAGATCAGCACAATCAACAACAGTTCGGAAATCAAAATACCAATGGCTGCCATATCAATTTGAATCGGCAGATATAATTTACTCAGATGAATGGCTGCGGGAATTAACGGCACCGCCACCAATAATAATGGCTCCCACCTTTTTTTATCTTTCCGTTTGCGACTTTGATCGATCACCACCACAATCAGCCCCACGACCACAGCTGCTTCCATGATCATATAGATGGTATGAAGGATTCCGTATTCTTTTATCAGCACCGGCACACCGGTTTTGTAAACAAAGATATAGCTCTGATAAAACAAGTGGTGTAGATCCATGGTCAGAGTTCCCCCAATCAGCAACATACAAAGCATGCCAAAGAGCGGAAAAAAAAGGATAGGAGCCTTAATCTTATAATAACGGACAAAAAACAGAACAAACAAAAAATAAAGACTACAGCCACCCAAATACATCAGTTTATAAGCAATGATGATAGCTTCGGCCGAATTGGCCTGAATCCCCAACCAATATCCCAGCGATATCAAAAACGCAAAAAAAGCAATCAGGAGCATCAGCTTCTGCTCATCGGACGGTTTTTGAAGCGCCACACCAATAATGCAGATGATTGAAATAACCAGTCCAATGGAATATAAAAGAAACAGCGAATCATAGAGTGTCATATCAGTGAACATCCTTTATTGTAATCTGAATAAAACTAATTTCATGATATATTATTTTTTTGTTAACTTCAATAAAATTTATTACTAAATCCCTGTTCATCTTAAAAAGAGCTGTTATTCTGACGTTTTTGCTGCTCCTGACGACGAAGAAAAGCCAGTCTTAGACCTCTAAGTAAACTGTTTCAACCGCAGAGCCGTTGGAACGTCTACTCAAGTATCGATGACTGGCTTATTTAAACAGTTTATCGGGGCAATCTGACAAAAAAACGGCTGCCTTTTCCCGGTTCACTCTCCACCCCAATGGTGCCCCCGTGAAGCGTCACAATCCGCTGGGAAATGGTGAGTCCCAGACCGGTGCCAGGAGTACTCCGGGATTGATCGGCCTTATAAAAGCGATCAAATATTTTTTGCTGATCTTCCTTAGCGATACCCTTTCCGGTATCGGCTATTTCAATCACCACTTCTTTGGCAGTTTTGTGCAGTTCAATGCTGATCCGACCAGCTGTAGGACTATGGTTGATGGCATTGGTTAACAGATTGATAATAACCTGAGCCATCAGCTCCGGATCACCCTGGTAGATTGTTTCATCCAACAGGATATCCAACTCAATATTTTTTGCTTCCCACTTTTCCTGCAGCAGCAAGATCACCCGCCGGATGGCTTCATCCAGGGCAAAGGCTTCTTTTTTTAAACCCAGAACGCCATTCTCCAGCTCCGAGAGTTTCAACACATTAGCTGATAGTTTCCATAGCCGGTCACTTTCGTCGACAATAATATCAATATATTCCTGCCTCTGGGTTTCTGAAAGATTGGGATCTTTTAACAGCTTGCCAAATCCCTTGATCGAAGCGATCGGGGTTTTGAATTCATGAGACACATTGCTGACAAAATCCCGATGAATATAGTCATTGCGGGAAAGCGCAGCTGTCATGATATTAAAATTTTGCGCCAACACTGCCAGTTCATCCTTCCCTCTAACCGTTAACCTGATATCAAAGTCACCATTCGCCACTTTTTTGGTGGCTTCGGAGACCGCTTTAATCGGTCTGGCAATCATTGCGACGGCAATAACAATCAGCACCGACCCAATTAATATAGTTACCAGCATGGTGGCGCGTTGGAGCTCCATAAAGCCTGTGACCTGATTTTTTTCCAGATTCGGCCGACTGACCACATAACCATCCGTCAGTTTCCCCAATGCCATTGGTAAATCCTGCGCCTGGTGGGTATTGAGAAAAACGATCTCCCCGGCCTCGATTTTTTTTTGCTCCTCGTCAGTTAAGGTTACCCCCACTTCATCCAAACTGGCAACAATCCGGGACACCACAATGCCCTGGCTATATAAATTAACAATGACATCATCCTCCAGCTTTTCCTGCTTCAGGACCTGAACCGCCTGAGCCTGATTGACCAGTTCCACCCGGAGCTGTTCGAGAATATTGCCCAGTTGCGACCAATAAATCAAGCCAAAGGTAAGACTTGAGGAGAAGAAAAGCACCCCTAAAAAGGTCACCAGAAATTTTGTATAGATTGAATGAAAAATCCTGTTTTTCATATAACTCCTTAATCTCAACTATAAAACCCAGGACTTATAACCTAGGCCCTTCACGGTGATAATTTCAAAATCCCGGTTGTGTTCCAGTTTTTCCCGTAACCGCTTGATATGAACATCCACCGTACGGTGATCACTTTCGCTTTCATAGCCCCAGATTTCATCCATAATCTGTGCCCGGGTGAAAATCCGGTTCGGAGCCGACAATAATTTAAACAGCAGCAGAAACTCTTTTTTGGGGAGGGTGATGGTTTCATCTCCGATGTTCAAGGTCAAGGCTTCATAATCCAGAACTGTTTTTCCCACCACCAGCCGCTGTTCATTGGCAATTTTGGCTCGCCGTAACAAGGCAAAGACCCGCAGCAGCATTTCATCCATGTCCACCGGCTTAACCATATAATCATCGGTTCCGGCTTTAAAACCAGATTTCTTATCATCGATGCTTTCCCGGGCGGTGATCATCAGGATCGGCAGCTCCAGGCCACCGTCCCGCAGGGTTTTGGTTAAGGCATGACCATCCATGTGGGGCATCATCACATCGGTGATTAACAGATCAATGTGGTTTTTTTCCAGCTGCTCCAACGCCATAACTCCATCAATCGCTTCAAACACTGAATAACCTTCTTTTTCCAGAACATCCCGAAACAGTCGGCGAATATGGTTGTCATCCTCGCAAATCAAAATACGAAACATTTCCTTCTCCTGTTTTTCTCCTAAATACTGCGCAGGGCATCAATCGGGTTCAGTCGGGACGCCTTGCGGGCTGGCATGAAGCCAAAAACAACACCGATGACAGCAGAAAAGCCGATTGCCAGTAAAACGGTGGATGCCGTCAAAGCAAAACTGGTTCCAATCAGATTCGCTACGACCCAGGCCAGAATGACCCCCAGCCCAAAGCCGATGATACCACCAATCAGACAAAGTACCACTGATTCAATCAGAAACTGGAGCTGAATTTGCTTCGGCTCTGCACCCAGGGCCTTGCGCAAGCCGATTTCACTGGTTCGTTCAGTGACCGAAACCAACATCATGTTCATAATTCCGATCCCCCCGACGACCAGCGATATTGAGGCGATGCCACCCAGCATCATCGATAGAATACTGGTCATTTCTTCGATGGTCTCCAAAATACTCTGCATGTTGACAATCGAGTAACCATCATCATCACCGTTAAAAGCTTTGGTCAAAACCCCTTCGATTTGCCGGGTGGTTGTATCTGCCTGGGCCTCATCCGCAACATAAACAGTTAGACTGTTTATGTATTTGGCACCAACGACCCCCATGGCAGTGGTGTAGGGTATCATCACTGCCTTATTGGTATTCGCCTGGGCAAAGCTGTCCGATTCCTGTAAGATTCCAATGACCTGGTAGGTAATACCACCGATTTTTATTTCCTGTCCAATGGGGTTTTCCCCCACATAGAGTTCGTTGGCAATATCATTTCCGATTAAAGCCACCCGGCTTTTGTTTTCAGTATCAATCGGATTGATGATTCGCCCGGCCGAAATGACATCCTCGGTATTTTCAAAGTAAACATCATTTTTTCCCTGGAGGCTGATCTCATCCATGGAGTTGCCGTCGAAAGCCACCGTCGTTTGCCCGGAAATGGTTGGGGCAATTCCTTCGATATTTGAAAGCTCCGCAATTTTATTGACATCTCCTTGGGTCAGTCCGTGTTTCAACGGTGTTCCCTGAACCTGAATGGTCACTGTATTGGCCCCCATCGAGGCCACCTGATCGGTGACAGTGCTGGTCGCCCCCGAAACAATGGTAATCAGGGCAATCACCGATCCCACCCCGATAATAATCCCCAGCATAGTGAGAAAAGAGCGCATTTTATTGCTGATGATATTTTCTAAAGCCATTTTAATACTTTCCTTAAGCATTGTATACCCCCTCGCTGAGATTACCATCAACAATCCGCACAATCCGGCTGCCATTTTTAGCAACATCGGCATCATGGGTAATCATCACAATCGTTTTTCCTTCCTGATACAGTTCTTTAAACAGTTCCATAATCTGATGACCGGTCTGTTGATCCAGGGCACCGGTGGGTTCATCGGCCAGCAAAATTGTCGGTTCAGTAACCAGCGCCCGGGCAATGGCCACCCGCTGCTGCTGACCCCCAGATAACTGATTGGGCCGGTTTTTCATTTTTTCGGCCAGTCCCACCCGTTTTAAAATATCGGCACTGCGAAGCTGTCGTTCTTTCTCCGGGACACCGGCATAAATCAGTGGCAACTCGACATTTTTCTGAGCTGATAACCGGGGCAGTAGTTGGAACTGCTGAAAGATAAAGCCAATTTCCCGGTTGCGGATATGGGAAAGTACCGTCTCTGGCAGATCCTCAATCCGTTCTCCGGACAGATAATAGCTACCACTGGTGGGCACATCCAGGCAACCGATAATGTTCATCAAGGTGGATTTGCCCGAGCCTGATGGGCCCAGTACCGATAAAAAATCGCCGCGATTGATTTCCAGATCAATACCTTTTAACACCACCTGCTCCTCGTCTCCCATCCGATAGGTTTTAACCAGGTTCTTCATTTCCAATATTTTTTCCGGCATTATAGTTCACCCCCGGTTTGTGGCCGCTGGAAAGTTGCTGTCTCGACAGTGTCGAGGACGGGCACACAAACCACCTCATTCTCGTTTAAACCGGTGATGATTTGAATCTGAATACCATCGGTAATCCCGGTGGTTACCAGGCGCTGCTCGGGCTCCTTTGACTCGCTCTTGACCAGAACATAAGTCACTTTATCATCCCCAAATAAAATGGCCGTCACCGGAACCATCACGGCGTTTTCGACCTGCTCCTTGACAATGACCACCTCGGCATTCATGCCAATGCGAATTTGCGGATCCCCTTGAAAATCTACAATTGCAGTAAAATAAGCCACGCCATTTTCATTTTTGGCTTCCCGGCTGATTTCACTGACAGTACCTGGAACACTACGCCCGATGCTGTCAATATTAATGGTGACCGGAGCCCCAACGCTCAGGGTTGACAACTGATACTCATCGACCTTGATGCTGACCTGAAGGTTATTAAAATCAACGATGTCCATAATTTTCTCCCCGGCTGCCACCGTATCATCAACTTCATAAAAAATCTCAGCGACTTCCCCGGCCACAGATGATGTGACAATATCACCAGTGACTGGTTCATAAAGATCCGTTTCTTCTGTGATCAGCTCGCCTTCGCTAACATATAGATCACTTATTTCCAAGGCACTGGTTGCGACAATCGCTTCCCGGGACTGACTCTCAATTACGCCTGTAAAACGGTTATCATTGATAATCGTACCCACTGTAACGACAGTTTCCGTGTATGGAGTCGTTGCCGAGTCTGCCAGCACCTGATAGCCCAGAAATCCTCCTCCAATCGTCAACACCCCAATGATACTACCAATCACGATCTTCTTTATACTTCCTTTTTTCACGTCGACCCTCCACTTACTGAATTTATTGAGTATCGGCATTTTAACCAATCAATATGAATTAAAAATGAACCCTTTGATTTTATTTTGTATGTTGTTTATTTCAGTTTTTGGGTATTTACACGTTAATAAAAGAAATTAAAGGAGGATGTGACAATGTTAGATGATAAATTAGATATGATGGAAGAAAACATACCCGATGATAACTCAGAAAAAAAACCCTTTTATTACTCTAAATGGTGGTTGTTACTGTGGTGCCTTCTGCTTTGGCCAATTGGATTGTTAATGGTTTGGGGCTATTATGCCAATATGCATAAAAATGAAATGCCCCGTACTCGACTGATCAAAGATAATTTAGAGGATATACAAGCCGAATAACCGATACAAACCTTTGAATAACCTTAAAATATTGATGATCTCGTTTTCAGGAAGTACTCCCCATCCTTGATAAAAAGTCTGTTTCATGTTAAAATGAGACAACTTAAATGCGACGAACATAAACTCACACAACCACCATGAATAACCATTCCTGGTGGTTGTGTCATGATAAAAAAGCATTTATACTATATCAAGTAGTTATTTGAATCGAACAACACAACTTATTTTCGATTCTCAAAACAATCGATGTAACATAATATAAAGGAGAAATTAAAGAGAGATGGTTTCACAAATTTTTACTCTGTTATTTATTTTAGGTATCCCGTTTTTTATTTATGGTATCTATTATCTCGGAATTGGCTTATTTGGCTATACCAAACACAATAAATATACCCTCTCCCCTCCCAAAAACCGCATTGCTGTAGTGGTTGCCGCCCGAAATGAGGCTGCGGTGATTGGAAACCTCATTGAAAGTCTTCACCAACAGGATTATCCCAAAGAACTGATGGATGTCTATGTGATTCCCAATAATTGCACTGACAATACCAGGGAAGTCGCCCTTGAACATGGTGCTAAAATCATGACCTGTACAGCAGAAGTCAAATCAAAAGGAGCTGCCCTTTCCCAGTTTTTTGATTATATTTTCACCGAAAATGATATCTATGACGCTTTCTGCATTTTCGATGCTGATAATCTGGTCGATAAACACTTTGTTTCGACCATGAATAATGTTCTTGAATCAGGCGAAAAAATTGCCCAAGGCTACCGGGACAGCAAGAACCCGGATGATTCCTGGATTTCTGGTTGTCAGTCAGTGTTTTACTGGACCTTGAACCGCTTTATGAATCTGGCCCGTCACAAACTGGGCTGGTCAGCCACCTTAAATGGCACCGGATTTATGATGCATGCGGACGTCATCAAAAAAGAAGGATTCAAAACGTTCAGTCTGACTGAAGATATTGAATTTACCACCCAGTGCATTATTAAGGGTTACCGCGTTGCCTGGGTACCTGAAGCCATTACCTATGACGAGCACCCGATTTCCTTTGATCAATCCTGGTCCCAACGCAAGCGTTGGTCGACTGGTACCATTCAATGTTTTAACCAGTATTCCCAAGAGCTCATCGATGCGGTAGTCAAAGATAAAAACCGCTGTGCCCTGGATATGCTGATGTTTCTGGTTTCGCCCTTTATGCAGGTGTTGACCTGCATCTATACCATTTGTTCATTTATCATTCTGGGTATGCTGTTTGTCACCACCTCTGTCTGGTCCAACGCTTTAACCTTTGCCATCCTGTTTTCAGTTGGAGGTGTCATCTTCAGCGTGATCTTTACCGCCATGGTATTATGGCTGGAAGGTAAAAAAATTCGTCAGATTAATAATGTTTCAGTTTTTTCTTTCTGGTTATATCTGGCTTCCTGGATTCCCATTAATGTTTTATGTTTTATCAAACCGATTGAAATCTGGGAACCCATCGAACATACCAAAAGTATTAAGATCTCACAATTAGTCGAATAAAAAACAAGGATGATTTTCGGATCATCCTTGTTTTTTACCGGTAATTAATTTATGCTTCATCCTTCATTATCTGTACCGTATCCTATTCAGTTGTTTCATTTAACAAGGCTATTGCCTGCTCAGCATTCTGGTCTTCGATGGCTTCATCAATTTTTACCGCCAATGCCAATTCATCAAGGACTATTTCCATTTCATCTGTGATCATCCGTTCTTTTCGAGCGAGCACGATCAATAGTACCAAAGCTCCCAACAATCCCAGAAGAATAATCCAATACCCGACCTCTAACTGCAAGGTAAATGCCATGGCCACAAAATTTGCCTGACTACTGATGTAATTTGCGATAAATGACCCCACATCACCAAAAGTTCCAACTAATATCGCTCTCAAGGCCTCCATCATACCATTATTTATCTGACTGGCCAAACTACTGAGCTGTTCATTAATCCGATTATTAGCAACCGCCGTACCAATCCCAGCACCTAAAAATAATACCGAAAGAACCCCGGATATAAAAATTGATAGTTTAATACTGGCCCGTCTATACAGAATCAATGCCATTAAACCAATGACAACGAGGAAAAGAATCAAGATTACGCCATTCGCAGTGGCCTTATATGAATCAATGGTGGCCATGGTCGCATTGACCTGATCCATGGACTGCCGGGCCTGAATGGTGATATCATTAACCTGGCTGGCAATGTTTCGGGCACTTTGGATAACACTCCATAAATCTTTGAGAATCCCATTGATCGTCTCGCCATTATTAAAATTGGTTATCACAATCTGTTGAACCTGAGGATCGACCAAATAGTCCAATGCCGGACTTGCTAAAGCTTCATTTACACGACTGATATATCCTTTATCAGGCAGTGGACTTCTTAAAATATCAAGCACCGACTGATCCAATACTTTGATATTTCCGAGGGGCACCCCATAAACCTCAAATGCGTCAATGGGCTCCTGGAATACAAAGTCACTTAGAGAAAAATTGATCATGTCATACTCCGGACTAATGATTTCCAGGGTATTATTCATGATTCCGGTGACAGAAGCACTCATTTTTGCACTCATAAATGGCAAGAAAAAACCTGCCAACGCCAACAGTGTGCAAAGTAAAGCCCCGGTTCTAAGTTTATTCTCCATAACCGTTGTTTTAATCCAGTTAAGCCAGCTAATAACCCTCTCTTTAAATACCATTTTTATTCACCTCTCTATTATTCTATTCCCATTATACCCTCAAAATGAAAGTACAATCAGCTTAGAAAAAAACCACCTCAAAGAGACAATGTCATTAAGTTAAGCGAATTTCAAAAGACAAGAAGAAGTTTATCGAATATA
>NZ_JAIPPU010000017.1 GCF_026646375.1 Acetobacterium wieringae | reverse complement strand
GCCGGTTCTTTTTTATTTTTTGTGGCACCTTGTATTTAAGCGCTTACGTTGTAATTACCAATTTGATTGAATATATGATAGATGAATGTGATCGTATGGAAATCAAGTTAAATAATTTAGTTGAAGATGATAAAATAAATAACTCACTTGAGTTATTTCAAATTGAGCAAAGATACCAGTGTTTTGAGCCACTTGCAAGGGAATTATTAAATAAAGTAATAATGTATAATGAATTATATCAAACGGAATTAAGTTCATTACTGGAAAATCCTACATCTATAGATATTAGGACATTAATATTTGGAAAGAAACTTACAGAAGAAGAAATTATTAATGAATCACTAGGAAAATTTAGAATGGATTTACTCGAAGATTTAGGAGTTTTTTAATAAAAATAGTATCACTTTGATTTTTATGATTTTAGTATTTAACGCAACTTTCCCAACCTAATTGAATGAAGTGATTAATTAGGCTGGGATGTTAGAAACTGCTATCTGTTGTAAGTTGTTGTATTCAAAAAACGATCGTACGGATTCCGGAATAAAAATATTATTTTGTGGGCATCCCTCGCCCGATCACTGGTACCAATCGCTTGGCCAACAGCACACTAATGGCAATCTTGATCAGATCGCCTGGCAGGGTCATCACAAAGCCGGTCATCATCAGGGTGGCTGCACCCACTGGGGTGTTGAGGTAGTAATTAGCAATGATATAATACCAGGTTAGCCCTAGCACGTAGATCACAGCAGTTCCGGCCAACGCAGCGATGACCATCGGCAGGGTTTCGTTCGTGGTGTTCTTTTCAGCCAACCAGCCGGTGACAAAGGCCCCCAGGGCAAAGCCGACAATATAGCCAAAGCTTGGTTTTAAGACATACATCAGCCCGCCGCCACCGGAAAATACCGGCAGACCAGCCAGACCGAGAAAAATATATACCAGCACCGCAATCAGCCCACCCCGGGAGCCCAGCAGCAAGCCGGCCAGAATCACAAACAGGGTCTGCAGCGTGAAGGGTATTCCCGGTAAGGGCACTTTAATCATCGCCCCGACCACGATCAAGGCAGAAAACAATCCGCAGAGTACTAACATTCTTATATTAAGGTTGTTTTTTTTAATCATTTTTCCATCCTATTCTAATTTTCTAATACTGATTTCCCCAGAGTTCAGGGTTTCGATCTGTCCAGATTGATTTCTGATTATTAATCCACCTTCGTCACTGATGTCCAAAGCGGTGGCCACTTCCCACTCATTGTTCCGGAAAACCTTAATCTGTTTTCCCAAAACCATCGAGAGATTTTTGTATTCCTCTAAAAAATCCCGATTAGTCAGATCGTCACAGATCGTTAAGACCTCGTTGATAATTTCTGCCGCCAACCGATTACGGGTCAGGGCATCCGGTTTTTCATCAAATAGCGTCCCGACAATGTCTTCCAACTCTTTAGGCAGGGCCGCTTCCGGCTGCTTGAAATTAAGGCCAATGCCGATGATCACAAACTCGAACTGTCCGTTCTCAAAGTTGGTCACCGCCTCGGTAAGAATCCCCACAATTTTCCGGTCGCCCCGGTAAATATCATTGACCCACTTGATCTGGGTATCAATACCCGTCACTTTTTTGATGGCCCGGCATACCCCCACCGATACCCCGGTGGTTAGCAGCACCGCATCCCGGGCAGCAACGTCGGGACGCAACACCAGGCTTAAATAAACCCCGCTTTTGGGCGGTGAATAAAAGGATCGGCCCATCCGGCCCCGCCCCTGGGTTTGCTCTTCAGCGATAATCACCGTTCCCGTTTTTGCCCCTTCCAGTGCCAATTTCTTGGCTTCCTGATTCGTAGAGCCAACGGTTTGATAGACAATCAGTTCAAGCGCCTGATTGGTCGGGGACAGCCAGGGGTGTATCCCTTCTGCTGACATCAGATCCGATTCGCTTTTTAACCGGTAGCCCTTGTTGGTGGTGGATTCAATCGCGTAGCCTTCTTCTTTTAACGCTTTAATGGCCTTCCAGATGGCCGACCGGGAGACGTTCATGGTGCTGGCCAGCACTTCTCCAGATAAATAGTTTTCTCTATTTTCTTCCAAGGTTTTTAATAATTTTTGTTTTGTCGACATTTCTTCACCTCCGCGATTATTCTAAACAATAAAAGAGCTATTGTCAACCATTTTTAAATGAGTGGTTGACAATAGCTCTTGCCGTTGCTGTTTTGCTTATTTACTGAGCCAATACTGCCAGAGCCTTCACAATAATCTCAAAGTTCTTTTCCAGACTCTCAATGCTCCAGAACTCATCGGTTTGATGGCAGGTGTTGACCTCCCCAGGAAAGCCTCCGCCAAATGCCACGGAGTTTTCAAAGGCCCGGGCATAGGTACCGCCGCCAGAGACCATCGGTTCAGCCATATCCCCGGTGCAGTCCTGATAAACTTGCTGCAGGGTGGTTACCAGAAAGCTGTCCTTATCAACATGGAGTGGTTTGACATCATGATCCATTTCCAAACAAAAGCCCAGATCCGCCGTCGCTTTTTTTATCGCCGCAACAATGTCACTGCTTTTTAACGTCACCGGATAGCGAATATCGCAGCGTAGCACCGCCTTACTTTCGTCCACTTGAACAATGGCCGGGTTTAAGGTCAGCGATCCCGATACCGAATCCGATCGATCAATCCCAAACCCGGTTGTGGTAGCCCGCTCCAAGAGCGTAAGGATTGGATGGGTAATCCCTTCTGCAGTCAGTATTGCTGCCAGTTTCAGGATGGCATTGTCCCCTTTTTCCGGCTCCATGGCATGGGCAGATTTTCCTTTGGCTTCAAAGGTCTGACCATTAAAAACCGCTTGGGCCGCATCCGGCACCGAATTGATCTGGCTGCCGCCACTAAAGACAAGCGCTGGGGTCTGGTGATCCAGTTCTTTTTCCAGAATAATATTCATGATGCCTTTTTCGGCAAAGATTACCGGATAACCGGAATCCGGTGAAAATGAATAGGCCGGAACCTCTTCAGTTTGTTTATAGCGGTTCATACACGCCCAATTGCCGCCTTCTTCGTCGCCGCCAATAATCAGCCGTACCCGTTTACCCAGTGGCAAATTAGCCTCTTTCAAGGCTTTCAGGGCATAGAGCGAAACCATCGTCAGACCCTTGTCATCCAGAACCCCCCGGCCATAAATGGTATCGCCGTCAATGGTCAAGTCAAAGGGGGGAACGGTCCAGTCATCCCCTACCGCCACCGTATCGATGTGGGTGGTCACGGCTACCAGTTCCGGCCCTTCACCAAATTCCACATAACCGCAGTAGCCATCGCAGTTTTTAGTACGCATGCCAAAACTTTGTCCCCGTCCAAGGACAAAGTTCAGCGCTTCGTTGATGCCAGATCCCAAGGGGGCTTCGTCGGTTATTTTTCCGGCATCGCCGTTGACCGTCTTAATTTGAAGCAGTGTTTTTAGATCCTGCAATAAGGCCACTGTATCCAATTGTGTTCCTGTTACCACTTTTTTATCAGCCAGATATTCAAAGCGCCTGACGATTTTTCCATCCTTTTCCAGGATTTCATTCCACATTGCTGCCGGACGCACCCACAGAGCACCTTCACCATATAATGGCCGGTAAACCACCATGGCTTCTTGCGTTTCGCTGTGGGTAGCCAGACCAATAACCTCATATTGATTGCCCTTATAATGCCGATAACGACCCAAAAGGATCTTTTTTTCTATCATATCTTTACTCATTTTTTTCTTCCTTCTTTTCATCAGTCATGCTATTATATACAAGGAATCTTAAAAATTTGATATTTTTCTTAAGATTTCTTTCCGAATTATAATCGAAAAGGAGATTATTATGAAAACGAGACAGGAAATTAAAGCCATCGCCAAGCAGAGCTTTTCCGAAAACTACTGGATCTGTGTCGGTGCAACCGTATTGGCTTTTGTCGTGATCGGTGCTGCTTCCGGGGTCACTTCCTTTGTTGGCGGCTTGGGTGGTCTGATTGTCTGGGGACCGATGATGGTTGGTCTGCAATTTTTTTCACTTTGGATTTACCGTGGTGAACTCCCCACACCGACCATTGAAGACATGTTTAAAACCGGCTTTTCGGATTTTGGTCGAAAACTGGGGGGCATGCTATGGATGGAATTATTTATTTTTCTCTGGTCCCTGCTTTTTGTTATCCCTGGCATTATTAAGTCCCTCGCTTATTGTTTTACCCCCTACATTCTAGCAGAATATCCCAACGTTCCCGCCACCGAAGCCGTTAAAATTTCGATGCGGATGACCCAAGGCCACAAAGGCGAAATTTTTATGATGTCCTTAAGCTTTTTTGGCTGGTTTTTACTAAACGGCTTTACCTTTGGTATTCTTGGTATCTTTTATGTTAACCCCTACTTCTTTACCAGCATGGCTGGACAATATGAAGATCTCAAGGAACTGGCGCTTCAAAACGGCGTGGTCAGCCTTGATGAATTAGCTTAATTTTTATTAAAAAACAGGGAGCCCCAAAATCAGCTCCCTGTTTTTTTTAGTTTGTTATTTCGTTAATCAGATTGACCATTTCAATCGCTGTCAGGGCGCAGTCATAGCCTTTATTGCCGGCCTTGGTGCCAGCCCGTTCGATGGCCTGTTCAATGTTTTCGGTGGTCAGCACCCCAAAGATCACCGGTATTTCTGACTGCAGAGAGACATGAGCCACTCCCTTTGACACCTCGCTGCAGACATAATCGTAATGGGTGGTGGCCCCCCGGATCACAGCCCCCAAACAAATGATGGCATCATACTTTCCCAGCTTGGCCATTTTGGCAGCAATCAACGGAATCTCAAAGGCCCCTGGTACCCAGGCCACATCAATGTCTTCTTCCTTCACATCGTGACGCTTCAAGCCATCAATGGCTCCGCCCAGCAGCTTTGATCCAATAAATTCATTGAACCGCGCCACTACTATCCCCACTTTAGTTCCCTTTGATACTAATTTTCCTTCATATACATTCATTTTTTATTCTCCTCTATAAAAATTTTTTTCTGACTTTCAAACCGATAACTTCGTACCGGCAATTTCTGCAGAAGACTACTGATTGACACATACTCGTTACGGTCACTTAACAATACCTTTTAGTTGTAATTAAACAGATGACCCATTTTTTCCTGCTTGGTTTTTAGATAAAACAGATCCTGGCTACAGGCTTCCATTTGAATCGGCACTCGCTCTACCATTTCCAGTCCAAACTCTGACAAACCTTCCATTTTGAGCGGATTGTTGGTCAATAGTCTTAGCTGACTGATCCCCAGATCCCTTAAAATCTGAGCCCCGATGTAGTATTCCCGCAGGTCTTCCGGAAAGCCCAGTTCAATATTGGCCTGAACCGTATCCATCCCCATGTCCTGCAATGCATAGGCTTTTAATTTATTGATCAGCCCGATCCCCCGGCCTTCCTGACGCATGTAGAGCAATACCCCTCGACCTTCTTTTTCGATGGCGGTCATCGCCGCCCCAAACTGATCGCCACAATCACAGCGGATCGAACCAAAGGCGTCGCCGGTTAAACATTCCGAATGAACCCGACACAGCACCGGGCTGTCACCACTTAAATCCCCCTTAACCAGCGCCACATGATGCTCCCCATTTAACCGGTTGACATAACCATAGGCCATAAACTCACCGTATTTGGTAGGCATTTTGGTGATTGTCACACACTCCACTAGTTTTTCGTTTTGTTTGCGGTAGTTTTGCAGATCTTTGATGGTGATAAATTTCAGTTGATGGGTCTGGGCCAATTCGATCAGTTCCGGGGTTCGCATCATCGTGCCATCTTCTTGCATAATTTCGCAGCATAGACCGCATTCTTTCAACCCGGCCAGTTTAACCAGATCGACGGTGGCCTCGGTGTGACCGTTTCGTTCCAATACCCCATTTTCCTTAGCGACCAACGGAAACATATGGCCGGGCCGCCGAAAATCTTCTGGCCGGGCATTCTCGTCGACGCACTTAATGGCAGTAACCGAACGTTCTGCCGCCGAAATGCCAGTCGTGGTATCGACATGGTCGATGGACACAGTAAAGGCGGTGCAATGATTATCAGTATTATCTGCAACCATTTGGGGAATGGCCAATTTTTTAACCAGCTTTTCGCTCATCGGCATACAGATCAGCCCTTTGCCATAGATGGCCATAAAGTTGACGTTTTCGGTGGTGGCAAACTCAGCCGCACAAACAAAGTCTCCCTCGTTTTCCCGATCATCATCATCGGTCACGATAATGATCTTGCCTGCCCGTAAATCATCCAGTGCTTCTTCAATGGTATTAAATTTGAACATAGTAACCTCTCTTAATTTCTTATTATTTCTAAAACCCGGCATCCCTCAGAAAATCGATGGTTAAGCCACTGTTATTTTCTGTACCGGCATCCGTTTCGGACAATGAACGTACTAGCAGTTTTTCGATGTACTTGCCCACCAGATCATTTTCCAAATTGACCGGATCGCCAGGTTTCTTGATACCCAGGATCGTCTGCTTCACCGTATGGGGAATGATGGACACTTTAAAACTGGCAGCGGTCATCCCGACAACCGTTAAACTGATGCCATCAATGGCAATAGACCCTTTTTCGATAATGTAATGGAGTATTTTGGGCGGTGCACCAATCTCAAAGATCACTGCATTATCATCTTTGGTGATTTGCACAATGTGACCGGTTCCATCAATATGACCGGCCACGATATGTCCTCCGAAACGGCCATTGGCGGGCATTGCCCGTTCCAAATTGACGGCTGATCCACCTTTTAGATCGCCCAGATTGCTGCGGTTCAGCGTTTCACTCATGACATCGGCCATCCATTTATTTCCGCTTAACTGGGATACCGTCAGGCACACTCCATTCACCGCCACGCTGTCGCCCAGTTTTAAATCATCCATCGTGACCGCACCCTGAACCCACAGCTGGGAAGATCGTTGTCCCTTAATGACCGCAGTGATTTTGCCAACTTCTTCGATAATGCCTGTAAACATGTCTTACCTCTTCGTGTATTCGAGGCAGATATCGTCCCCGAATATTTTTATTTTTCGGTCCGTGAACTGGAAGGCCTCCGCTGGATCTGCCAGCCCCGGACCTTCCACCGGAGTTTTGGCGGCCGCACCACCAAATATTTTGGGGGCCAGATAAACCTGGAGCTTACTCACAATACCGCTTTTTAAAGCGCTGAAATTCAGAGTGCCGCCCCCTTCCAGCAAAATACTGTCAATCCCTTCCTGCCCTATTTGCACCATCAGATCCCGGAGATCGAGATGCTCCCCGTCTTTTGCTATTTGTAAAACGCTGCAGCCCATAATTTCAAACCGTTTTATTTTTTGCCGATCCTGAGAGCAGGTCGCCAGATAGGTCGGTATTCTCCGGGCCGATGCCACCACCTGCGCCGTCAGCGGGGTGCGCAATTGGGTGTCGCATATTATCCGGCTGGG
The DNA here is from genome assembly GCF_026646375.1 of Acetobacterium wieringae. Lineage (GTDB taxonomy): Bacteria > Bacillota > Clostridia > Eubacteriales > Eubacteriaceae > Acetobacterium > Acetobacterium wieringae_A. The sequence continues at coordinate 82,443 of NZ_JAIPPU010000017.1, read as the reverse complement.
GTTTCTGCCACCTTCTATCCGGCAGGTCAGTTGCGGATCATCCTGTAAAATGGTGTTGACGCCTACCATGATTCCCATCACTTCATTGCGGGTCTGATGCACCGCCTTCCGGGCCGACTCCCCGGTAATCCATCGGGATTTCCCTGTAGCAGTGGCAATTTTACCATCCAGGGTCATGGCATATTTCATCAGCACATAAGGGGTTTGATTTTTGATGTAGTGAAAAAACATGGCATTTAGCTCCTGACAATCTGCTTCCCGAACTCCGGTTATAACCGTGATGCCATGTTGTCTCAACATTTTGATTCCCTGACCTCCGACTAATGGATTGGGGTCGATGGCGCCGATGACTACCTTACTAATCCCGCTTTCGATAATGGCCTCCGTACAGGGCGGAGTTTTGCCATGATGACAGCAGGGTTCCAGATTCACATAAAGGGTTGCCCCAACCGGTGACGCATTGCAGGTCATCAAGGCATTACGTTCAGCATGAAGCCCACCATATTTTTCGTGATAGCCGCTGCCAATAATCACATCATCTTTAACAATCACTGCGCCCACCAGAGGATTGGGATTCACCCGACCCCGACCTTTTTTAGCCAGGTCGATGGCTATTTCCATATAGTGTTCCTGTTTTTTCACCTGTATTCCTCCCTCAAAACAAAAATGCCCTGAATAAATATCCAGGGCATTTTTGTTCACAGCTTTACTGATTCTCGTATAAAAAAGCTCTGAAATGATTACCATTTCAGAGCTAAATTAACAAAGCAATTATAAAACTTCATTATCTTCTTTCATCCAGACTTTAACTGTCGGCCTCGGAATTTCACCGAATCATACCTTGCGGCTCGTGGGCTATACCACCGGTAGGGAAACTATCCCTGCCCTGAAGACTTCGTATTTAATTGATTAAACTTTAACATAATTGCGATATTTCTGTCAATAGATTAAAATTTATTTTTCTTTCCATCCGTTTTCGTTTATAATAGGAGCATGAAAAAGCATGATAAAACTAACATATTAATGATATTGACTGACCCTTCAGAGAAAGGATGGCCCCATTGTGCACTGGTTTAAAAAAAGCCTGATCAGACGGGTAGGAACCATTGTTATTGGATTTATTTTTGTTGCCTTTGCAGTTTATGGTATTATTTCCATCCAAATGTTAAGTGGTTTTTTTGAAACCAACAGTAAGGAACAGATTTCCAAGGACGCCCAACAAATTGCCACTGAAATTGACAAATTTATCGAGAAGAATATTATTATTGTCGAACAGATGAAAACCAATCAGGATTATCAGGCCATCACAGAAGCGCTCAACACCCGGGAGGAAAAACGTCAGCATCCGCTGTTTAATGTGATAACCCAGGAACTCCAGGCCATTAAGGCTTCCGATCCCAATATTTCGCTGGCTTATATCGGCGTGACCAAGTCCAACGATGTGATTTCTTCAACCCCCGAATTTGATCCCAAACCAGACTATGATTTGAATAAACGACTCTGGTACATGGAAACCTTACAATCCCGGGGAATTACGGTAACTAGTCCCTATATTGACATTGTTACCGAAAAAATGGTGGTTTCCATCACGACCCCGATCCTAAAAAACAATAATGTGATTGGCGCCATGGGCATTGACCTGCAGGTGACAGATATTTCTAAGCTGATGAGTACCTACCAAGTCGGCGAAAACGGTTATACCCTATTAATCAATAAAGACGGCAGTATTTTTTATCATCCTGATGATCCTGAAGTTTTTGCTGCTGGCGGGGCTAATCCCTTTTCCTATCTTGACCTCTATATGAGCCAAATCACCTCCGGCAACAGTGGTGTCATCGAATACCAGCTGGGAAATAATGCCAAATACATCGCCTATGTGCCCACCCAGTCATCCAACTGGATCGTGGTCACGGTCATCCCCCGGTCAGAAGTTTTGGCTCCACTGAACCAGTTTATTTTTAGTCTGATCTTTGTTTCCCTGGTATTGCTGTTTATGATTGCGCTTTTTATCCGGCGGATGACCCGACTCATTTCTGAACCAATTATAACCATTTCCGATGCAGTCAAAACCTTCAGCCAGGGTGATCAGGAAATCAATCTACCAAGTACCCTTTACGACCGGGAAGATGAGCTTGGTATTTTATCCCGGGGGCTCAAGATGATGAGCCACCGGATCATCCAATACATCGAAGAAATTCAAACCAACAATCAGGCGCTAAATCAGGAAATTGACAAACGCCAGGCAGTTCAATCCCAACTGGAAATGATCTTGGAGCTTTTATCCGGTACCGATGAAGGTATTTTTATTTTAAATGAAACATTTTTCTGTATTTATCAAAATACTGCCTTTTCCCGAATAATTGGGATTCCTGAAGCTGAAATCCCGATGTTGAACCTATCTGAAAACAATATCCTGATCAATCAGCCCTTGATTGACAGCCTGGAAATGAATCCGGTCTGGTCTGGCGAAATTGAATATGCTCAAAATTCCACCGAAACGCTGTTTCTGTTTTTGCGGATCAGTAAGGTGAAAAACGGCGGAGCTGATTATTATATCGGCAATATCACCAATCTCACGGCCCATAAGCAAATTGAAAAAGATATTTATTATCTGAAGTATTTTGACCATCTGACCAAGCTTAACAATAAGGTCTTTCTCGATGAATCGGGAATGGAACTGATCAGCGGGGACAGCACCACTGTCGGGAACCATGCCCTGATTTTAATTAATATCGATGATTTCCGAATTATCAATGAGGCCAAAGGTTTTGATTTTGGCAACAAGGTATTAATTGCTCTGGCCAATCGCCTAAAGACTCTGGTCAACGATCAGGATGTGCTGGCTCGTCTGGGGAATGACGAGTTTGGTATTCTAAAAACGCATGTTTCTTCCAATGAAGATTTATATGAATACATCATGGATTTAAGCAAAGAACTGGAAAAACAGATTTCCATTCATGATGAAGAATTGATTGTTGATGTCAGTATCGGAATCAGTCTCTACCCCAACGATGCCAACCACTATGGCAAGCTTCTAAAGACTGCCGCTTCTGCCCTGAATAATGTCAAAGCCAACAAGGGGCGGCGCTTTGAGTTCTACGATAAGGACATCAACAGCCTGTCGATTCAAAAATACGAAATGCAGAACAAACTGCGCAATGCGCTAAGCAATCAGGAATTTGTTCTTTACTACCAACCCCAGGTGGATATGTCCACCAATCAGATTCTCGGCCTGGAGGCTTTAATTCGCTGGAACAGCTCCAATGGGATGGTTCCTCCGGGGATTTTTATTCCCATTGCTGAAGAATCAAATCTGATTATTCCACTGGGTGAATGGGTGCTGGAAACTGCCTGCGAGTTCGGAAAAAAACTCCAATCACTGGGTTATCAAATCCCGATCGCAGTTAATCTTTCGATGCTTCAGTTTAAGGCCCCTTATATCGGGGAACTGATCCAATCCATTTTGACCCGCACCCAGTTACCACCAGAACTGCTGGAACTGGAAATCACCGAGGGTATTCTGATGGATAATGAAGATGAATGTGAAGCCATCCTGAGCGAATTCCATCGGATGGGGATCCAGGTTTCCATCGATGATTTTGGCACCGGTTACTCTTCTCTGAGTTATCTCAAGAAATTTGCCGTGGATAAAATCAAAATCGACCGTTCCTTTATTAAAGGGATTCCCCATTACGATAATGGCACCATTGCTAAAGTAATCATAGAACTGGCCTCAAATTTTAATCTCCAGGTCATTGCCGAAGGAGTGGAAACCCCCGAACAGATTGACTTTCTACTGAAAAATAATTGTCATATTGCTCAGGGCTTTTACTATGCCAAACCGCTTGACGAGGACGGACTACTGACTTTTATGGAAAAAACAAAAAGGGATATGGCTTAGCCTTATCCCTTTTTTTATTTATCTTCGATCCGCTTCAATTGTTGTGGTACTATAAATGAACCACTCATTAAACGATAAATCGTTGCGCCAGGGTTTCGGGATGATCGGTGGTCATCGCTTCACTCATGATACAGACCCCTTTGGCGCCGGCCATCAAGGTAATTTTATAATTGACTTCGCTGATCCCGCCGATGGCAAAAACCGGGATTGCGACAGCATTACAGACCTCTTTAAGAAAAATTAGCCCTCGGGCCGGTAGGCCTTTTTTGCAATCAGTGGGAAAAATATGACCAGCGATTAAATAATCGGCCCCCCAGACTTCGGCTTCCCGGGCCTGTTCCACCGAGTGAACCGAGACCCCGACCTGCTTAAAGTTCCGGATCGCTTCACACTCTCTCCGGATGTCATGAATCGACACCTGTACCGCTTCTACCTTCAATTCCTCAGCAATCTCTAAATTATGATTAATAATCAGTCTAACCCGGTACCGATCACAAATTTCTTTTACGTTGATGGCTAGCTCCCGATAGTCTGGCTCGCTGAGGTCTTTTTCCCGCAGCATAATGGCATGAGGTTGCCCCTTAGCGATTTCTTCAATTCGACTGAGAAAATCATCCTGGCACAGTTTCTGGTTCGTTATACAAATCAGCATACTTGGCTCCTTTATTTTTCTTGTCTATAGTCTATCATATCCCAGCTAAAAAATACCACCCATTTTATGAAGGTTTATACCCGGATATAGTCGCAATAAACCGGCTGGAGGCCACGATTTAAAATCATTTGATGTACCTCGGGAACGCTGCGGGGATCGGATATCTCAAATTGTTCATCGCCCTTTTCCTGCTGCTCATGTCCACCAACCCCGACACTGACACCGGCAGAAATTTTTGTCGCCACCATCCCAACGACATGATCCCGAAAGCCAGGCCGCTCCCGGGTGGAAATGGTGATCCCGGCAAAAGGCATCAGCAGCCGGTAGGCCAGCATCACCTGAAGCAACTGTTTCTCATGAACGTCGTTGGGGTTGTTATCGGCTTTGTTAATAAAGGGGCGGAGCCGGGGTGTGGAAAAGCCGATTTCAGCATGGGGGTATTTTTGCTGAATAAAGTAGGCGTGGACTCCAGTGGCAAAGGCATCCTTCCGGAAGTTACCTAACCCCAGCAAGGCTCCGAAAGAAACACCCCGCATGCCTCCCAGTAAGGCCCGCTCCTGGGCTTCAAAACGATAGGGAAAAACCCGTTTGGGCCCACTTAAATGAACTTGTTCATATCTGCTTAAATCATAGGTTTCCTGATAAACCGAAACAAAATCGGCTCCACAGCTGCGTAGATATGCATATTCATTGGCATTTAGCGGGTAGATTTCAATCCCCACGGTGGTAAAATATTCCGCCGCCAGTTTAACCCCAGCCCCGATATACTCCACCCCGGACTGATGCCGGGATTCGCCGGTTAAGATCAGGATCTCTTTTAATCCGGTTTTGGCGATCGCCTTTAATTCCATCTCCATTTCCGCCAGACTAAGCTTACCCCGGCGGATTTTATTTTTACAATTAAATCCACAGTATACACAATTATTTTCACAATAATTGGCAATGTAAAGCGGGGTAAACAGGCAGATATTGGTACCAAAGTGTTTCTTTGTTTCGATCATCGCTTTTTTGGCCATTTCTTCTAAATATGGCGTCGCTGCCGGTGATAATAAGGCTCCATAATCGGTTATGGACAATCGCTCTTTTTTCAGGGCTTCTTCCACATCGCTGGCGGTAATTTTCTGATCATCATACTTATCCACATTTTTTAAGACTTTATCCCGAATATCGGAGTCTATTTTCTCCATCCCTGGTTGATAGACCATTGGATCAGTGCGTTTTTTTATCATTCTAATCCTCCAAAAATCCCGTTAAGGGGCTGGACGCTTCGCCATGGGTTAAGACCCGGCCGAGACCTGCCAGATAGGCATTTCGGCCCGACGCTATCGCCTGACCAAAGGCTTTGGCCATCAGCGGAATGTTTTTAGCTGTAGCTACCGCAGTATTGCACATCACCGCTGCCACGCCCATTTCCATCGCCTCACAGGCCTGGGACGGCCGTCCGATGCCAGCATCGACAATAATCGGAACGGGGATTTCACTAACTAGTATCTCAATAAAGTCCCGGGTACAAAGCCCCTTGTTGCTGCCAATCGGCGATGCCAGGGGCATCACTGCCGCCGCCCCGGCACTGACTAAATCCCGGGCCACATTTAAGTCCGGATACATATAGGGCATCACCACAAAACCATCTTTGGCCAGAATCTCGGTAGCCTTAATGGTTTCATAATTATCGGGAAACAGATATTTGGAATCCTTGATGACTTCCACCTTGACAAAATTCCCGCAATTGATCTCCCGGGCCAACCGGGCGATTTGGACCGCTTCCTCGGCCGTTCTTGCACCAGAAGTATTGGGTAGCAGCGTAATATCGTTGGGGATATAATCCAGAATATTCTCTTCCCCACCGAGATTCGCCCGCCGCAGGGCCAGTGTCACAATTTCTGCCCCGCCGTTTTCGACTACCGCCTTGACAATTTCCAGTGAAAACTTTCCGGATCCCAGGATAAACCGGGAATTAAATGTGTGTCCGCCAATTATTAATTGATCTGTCATCTTTTCTCCTTTTAATTCTACTTTCAGATTGTAAATCTTTATTTGTTCACGGCTATCTTATCTTTAGTCGGTTCCTTACCATCACCCGCCACCGACGAAACGTACCACTTCCAGGGTATCCGTTTCGCAAAGCAGTACTGCATCATAGCTCGATTTTGGAACGATTTCACCATTTCGGGCGACAGCCAGGGTGGCCACATCAAAACCATTGGTTTCTAAAAACTGTAGCAGACTCTGATTGTTAACCAGGGGCACTTCTTTTCCGTTGATACGCATCTCACTTTTCTCCTTTGCTGTTGCAGACGCAAAAAAAGCACAAAATACGATTACACCCTTTCGGTGGTGTACCCCATTTTGTGCTTCAATTTACTTTTTCTGTTTTGATTTTATTACATCAGCCCACTAAAGTCAAGATCTGTTTTTGAACAGCTTCTGTCTAACGACGGGTATAGGCGTTGTAGGCCGCCATTTTACTCTTATCTTCTTCAATTTCCTGAATTTCTTTTTTTAAGGCTTCCAGCCGAACTGTTAACTCCGCCACTTCCTCTTCATCAACCGGACGATTGGTCACTTCTTTCTTAATACCCAGGGCTAACAGCTGATCATCTTTTTCCTCATACTCTTTACGGAGTAGTTCCAGGTTTGACTCACAACTGATCAGCTGTTTTTTAATCATCCGCATCACCCGCATATCATCATAATTATTTAAGATTGTCTCCATTTTATATCCCTTCGCTTTCCTGGTATCGTATTTTTCTGTTATTTCAGTTTATCACAGCGGATCGTGCAAATACCTATGCGAAGACGAAAAATTTTTGCCATGCTTGTTTTTAATGATCTTTTTACATTTATTTTCAGTTTTTTACATAAAATTGCCAAATTTTTAAGACGAACCCTGTTTTATTGGGGTATAATACTGTAAATAATTGAAAATCAATCGGAGGTAACAAAATGAATGAAGAGTTATTAGCATTAATTAAAGATAAAAAAGGCTTTATTTGCGATATGGATGGTGTCATCTACCATGGTAACAGACTGTTGCCGGGAGTAAAGGAGTTTGTCAACTGGCTTTATGCTGAAGATAAAAACTTCCTCTTTTTAACCAATTCCAGCGAACGTTCACCCATTGAACTAAAAGAAAAACTGGCCCGACTGGGTCTGGAAATTGATGAAAGCCATTTTTATACCAGTGCCCTGGCCACTGCCAAATTCCTTAAGGATCAGTCCCCTGGTTGTTCGGCCTATGTCATTGGTGAACCAGGTCTGGTCAATGCCCTTTATGACGTTGAGATTACCATGAATGACGTTGATCCGGACTATGTCGTTTTTGGCGAAACCCGCTCATATAATTATGACTCCGTGCTGCGGGCAGTCAAATTGATTCAGAAAGGCGCCAAACTGATCGCCACCAATCCAGACTTAACCGGCCCCACCGAAGAAGGCATTGTCCCGGCCTGTCGGGCCCTGGTGGCACCGATTGAACTGGCCACCGGAAAAGAAGCCTATTACGTTGGTAAACCCAATCCCCTGATGATGCGCACCGGGATTAAACGACTGGGGGTGCACAGCGATGATGCCCTGATTATTGGTGACCGCATGGATACCGATATCATCGCCGGGATTGAATCGGGTTTGACGACCTTTCTGGTCCTCAGCGGGGTATCAACCCGGGAAACGGTTAAGCAATTCCCCTACCGTCCCAATTATATCCTCACTGGTATTGATGAGATTGTCGCCGGACTGGGACTTCAGTAAAAATAATCGCGAGTCAGCTTTCGCTCCCGGTATTTGACCTTACGTCATCTAAAAATCAAAAAAGCAGGTAAGACTGCTACCAGTCTTACCTGTTTTTTATTTGTCTTCTTGTTGTTTTTTTATCTGATCCTCTGGACATGGACATGATGGATACGTATCCGAATGCCCTGCTTCCTTTTCCTTTTTAATTAGATAATAGGATGCCCCGGCTGTTAGAATAAGCAAGACCAACATCAAGAGTAGCACTGTTGTCATCCCTAGCTGCAACTGCTGGGTGGCTACCTGATAGGTACCAATAAAACCGAACAGCATAAAAGCTCCGGCGGATACCAGCTTGACCGTCCGCTCGGGTATTTTTTTACAGAGAACCACCCCGATGATAATCCCAATGGCATCGGCAATCAGCATCCCGGTGGTGGTTCCGATCAACACACCAACGGCATTTTCGGGAAATTTGGTGGCCAGAGCAATGGTCGCCAGTTGGGTTTTATCTCCCATTTCGGCAATAAAAAAGGCCACCGCCACGGTAATCACCGGACCAAAGCGGGTGGTTCGATTTTCTTCGCCATCCAGCTTATCCCCCCGAATCGTCCAGAGTCCAAAAAAGATAAAGGACAGTGAGGCTATTCCCTGAATCCAGATCTGGGCGCCATCAAAGCGGGTAATATAATTTCCCACTGCTACCGCCAGGGCGTGGTTGAAGACCGTGGCAATAAAGACCCCCAACATTACCTTTCCGGCCTGATACTTGGTAGCAAAGGCCATCGCCAATAGCTGGGTTTTATCTCCCATTTCGGCCAGTACCACGGCTCCCACCGCTACTAAAAAAGCAATAAATCCTGTGTACATTTGTATTCCTTCCTGTTTTTTAATTTGAAAGCATCCCAAAATAAAAAGACTCCTAGCATAACCCACCACAAAATGGACTATGCTAAAAGTCTCGTTACCGGAAACGGCTACAAAGCCAGGTGACCATCGTCACCAGTATGTTGACTTTGTATAACAACTACTCCCTTTTAACAGTATTATTCTACAACATTACCCTTGCTTTTGTCAATATAAAAACCGGAAAGCCTCTTTACTCCTTCTTTATTACAGACTTTCCGGTTTTCGCTAAACTTCAAACGGAATAACTGATGCCAGCAAAGCTCTGGCATAGTGATTGTTGACCTGGGCCAATTTGCCACTTTCTATTTCTTCAACAATTTGCCCTTGATACAAAAAAAAACAATCTTATCACAAAGATGGGCCACCACCTGAAGATCGTGGGCTACAAAGAGATAGGTGATGTTCATCTCTACCCGCAGTTGATGAAGTAGCTTTAAGATCTGGGCCTGAACCGATACATCCAGTGAACTGATGGCTTCATCTAGCACAATAAAACGAGGCTTTGTGGCAATGGCCCGGACTATACAAACCCGCTGCAGCTGCCCACCGCTGAGTTCATGGGGGTAACGGTTTTTGACCTCCGGCTCCAAGGCCACTTTGATCAGCAGTTGCTCAAGCGTCAACGTTACTCCTACCTTCCCATTTCTGGTAGCATTCCTGGAGGAACTCTTCTTTTACAGCGGCGGGACCGCGGGGGACTTTCACCCCGCTTCCCTTTTCACCGGCCTGTAACCCTTCGTTACTGCCGGCACCTGTTTTATTAATATTTTATTCGTGTCGGTGTTTTAAAAACACTAAAAAACAGAAACAATGCCACAAGCACGTGTCTTTCATTGTTTCTGCTTGCCATTCTAACATGCTTAAATCGCTTGCGCAAGTCTATTTTTGAGAAGTGATATTCTGTTTTGGAATGTCTTTCCATGCCAGTTCCGCTTTACACGGTATCAAACTACAGCCTTTATTTCATAAAGCGGTCAATCGCTTTTCTGAGTTCTTCCAAAGCCTTCTCGTCGTTATTCTCCACCGCATCAACGATGCAATGCTCAATATGATCCTGTAAAATTATTTTGCCGACGTTATTAATCGCTGACTTAACCGCTGAAAGCTGGATCAGCACCTCGGTACAGTCTCTTCCCGATTCGACCATTTTTTTCACCGATTCAAGATGACCCGCAGCTCGGGAAAGGCGATTCAACACTGATTTGGTCTGGGTATGTTCATGATGATGGTGGTGATGATCTCCGCTGTGGCCCGCATCATGTCCGGCATCTTCCCATTCTTCCTGATTTTCATGCATCTCCATTCACCTCATTTTCTATATCTGTTTAATCCATTATAACAGATATAGAAAAAGGACACCAGCCAAGGAAAGATGCCCTTTTATATCTTACAGAATCGAATCGATCAGTTTTTTTGTATATGCTTCCCGGGGACTTGAAATTACCTCGTCCGGGGTACCGGTTTCCACTACCCGACCCTGATGCATCACCAGCACCCGGTCACAGCATTGCTGCACCAAAGCCAGATCATGACAGATCATCAATTGCGACATCCCCTGATCTTCTCGTAATTGTGATAGGAGTGTCATAATCTGAGCCTGGACGGTGACATCCAGAGCGCTGGTAGCTTCATCACAGATGAGCAGTTGGGGTTTTCGGGCAATTGCCCGGGCAATCGAGGCCCGCTGACATTCGCCACCGCTGACCTCACTGGGATAGCGACTGGCAAATTCCGGACCGAGGCCGCAGATTTCCAGATAGTCAATGGCTTTATGCTTCGCCTCCTGACGCCCCATACCCTGATTGATCAGCCCTTCCATGACACTTTCCCCCAGACGAATCCGGGGATTAAAGGAATCCACCGGCATCTGAAAGACCATCTGAACGAGTTGGTAAACCCGTTTGAGTTCTTTTCGCCCGGGGTTTTTAATCACTTTTCCATCCAGAATAATATCACCACCATCCAACGATTCCAGTCCGGTGATCAGCTTGGCGACTGTACTTTTACCACTGCCGCTCTCGCCCACCAGCGCCAGACATTCGCCTTTATCCACATGGAAGCTGATCTCATCAACCGCACAAATGGTGGTTTTTCCTTTGGTATAGGTTTTTTTTAAATTGCTGACTGCTAAAATCCTGTTCATGTCTCACCTTTTTATCCGGGGCATGGCCGCAATCAGCTGGCGGGTGTAATCCTGCTGGGGATGCTCAATCACCTCCCGGGCCTTGCCATATTCAACCAGCTGACCCTTGCACATCACCGCCACGGTATCGGCCATAAATGACACCACCCCAATATTATGGGTCACCACCACAATTCCGGTTCCAAATGCTTCCCGCATTGCCATCATTTCCCGGACCACCTGAGCCTGGACGGTGACGTCCAGCGCCGAGGTCGGTTCATCGGCAAAAAGCAACTCGGGTTCCAACAGCATCGCCATGACAATGCCGACCCGCTGATTCATTCCTCCGGATAATTCAAAGGGATAACTCTTTAAAATCCGCTCCGCGTCGCTTAAATGAACCTTCTCAAACAAAGCTGTGGCTTTTTCCTGAACCAGCTGGCGGTCACAAAGGCCATGCTCGGCCATGGTTTCATAAAGTTGCTCACCAATAGTTCTTATAGGGCACAGGGCACTGCCACAGTTCTGAAAAATCATCCCCATTTCCGGCCCCCGCAGCATCCGCAAGGCTTCGTCTTCAAGATCAAGAACCGGTTGGCCCTTGTAGCGGATCTCGCCCCGATTGACTAAACCATCCGGGCCCAGTAGACCCATAGCGGCCCTGATCAGGGTGCTTTTGCCACTGCCGGACTCGCCGACAATCCCGAGGATCTCACCTGGTTGCATGGTTAAGTTGATCCCCCGAACCATCGGCTCGCCGTTGTAGGATATTTCGACATTTTGAAATTCCAGTAATGGTTGTTGCATAAACCCTTCCTTCTGATCGGGACGATTTATTCGTTGATATCCAGATCGGCTGTGATTTCATAATAATCCGATGGATGCGCAGTAAAGCCAGTAACACTCTTTTTCATCACAAAGGACATTTTTAAATGCGAGGCATAGATATAGGCATTGTCGTCAAGAACTTGCTGCGCAATTGAAACCGCCAGATCACTCCGTTTTTCGGTGTCAAATTCACTTCGCAGTTGCGCAACCAGGGCTTCTACCTTGTCGCTATGGTAGTGTCCGCGGTTGTAGTCAGAATTATCAACCACATGGGTGGTGAAATAATATTGGGGATCTCCGGTGGGCGCAGTTACAAAGGCGTTGGCAAAGACATCGTAGTCACCGGCTTTCAGGAAATCCTTGTAGGAATCGGTGGCATTGACCTGTACATCAATCCCGGCTTGTTTATAGGTCGCCTGAACTGATTCGGCCAGCAACGGCAGCTCCTGACGGGAAGTGTAGGTCAACCATTTGATCGATAATTTCTGACCATCTTTTTCGCGGATACCATCGCCATCAGAATCAACCCAACCTGCTGCTTCCAGCACTTTTTTGGCGCCGTCAATGTCATAAGCGGTATCTTTAACCGCGTCGCCGCCAAATGTAAAGTTAGCTGGGAAAGGACCGTCCGCCGGCGTTCCGTTGCCCTTTAACAGCACCGTGGTAAACCCATCCTTATCCATACTCATGGCCATGGCTTTACGAACAGCATCGTCTTTAATCACCGCTGAATTATAGTTTAAAGCAGCCTGATAAACCCGGGAAGTATTGGTAGAGCTGATGGTGTAGTCATCATTGTTTTGAAACAGTTCCAGACTGGCATAGGGCAGACCCTGAGCCGCATCAATTTCGCCACTTTGCAGGGCCATGGTTAAGGTATCACCATCAACAATACTCTTGATATTTACCTTCCCAACCTTTGGTTTTCCACCCCAATAGTCATTGTTTGCTTCCAGATTGATTTCGGTCTCAGTGATATTTTTGGCTACATAAGGCCCTGTTCCAACGACATTTTTATCAGCGGTTACCCCAGCCTCCATATCGATGATGCAGCCATACGGGTCACAGAGGTAATTTACCAATGCTGGCACCTTATTATCTGATACGATCGTGATGCTTTGTCCATCAGCGGTGATTGACTTAATCTGCAAGTCTTTTGGGGCCCGATCATGAACCGCAATCAGGTTATCAAAACACTCTTTAACGGCTTCCCCGGTCATTTTCTTGCCATTGGAGAAGGTAACGTCATCCCGTAAATTGATTTTAACGGTATAGTCATCAATCTGTTCATAATCTTTGGCCAGCCAGGGCTCCAGCTCCATCTTTTCATTAAATTTAAAGAGCGTCTCACCGACCCCATAACGAAGGGTTGACCAACCGATGTAGGATTCATGAGGATTCATTCCCACATTTGAATTGCCGACACTATAGGCTACGGTTCCATAATTAAATACCTTTTCTTCTGCACTTTTGGTGCTGGTTGAACTGGCACAGCCGGTTAGCATCCCGCCGATCAATGTGGTGGTCAACAACACTGCCAGAATTTTGTTTTTTACTTTCATTTCTTCTCCTTTTTTCTCTTATTCGTCTTGGGATCCAGTACATCTCTGACCGTATCCCCCAGTAAATTAAATAATGTTACTGATATAAAAATAGCACAACCGGGTGCTAGAATTACCCATGGCGATGTCTGCAGCATGCTACGCCCTTCGCTCATCATTGAACCCCATTCGGCAATTGGAGGCATCGCCCCCAGTCCCAGAAAAGACAATCCTGCCAGTTCCATCATCATGGTGCCAATATCAAGGGTGGAGGTTACCAGAATCGGGCCAATAATATTGGGCAAAATATGTTTAAAAACAATCTTGATCGAGCCGGAACCACTAAGCCTGGCGGCGGCAATATAGGGCATATTTTTAATACCCAGCACCTGTCCTCTGGACAACCGGGCAAATTTAGGCCAGGAAATACAGGCCAGCGCCACCACTGCATTGATCAGCCCACCACCTAAAATACCGGCCACGGCTATCGCAAAAACCATTCCTGGAAACGCCAGAAAGACATCCGAAACCCGCATAATCAAGGAATCAATTTTGCCACCCTGATACCCGCAGAATAGCCCCACCAAAGTACCAAATCCAGTAATGATTCCTACCAGCAACAGTGCCGAGTAAATGGTGGTTTGTCCCCCCATTATCACCCGGGACAACATATCCCGGCCATAGCGATCCGTTCCCAGCAGATGCTCCGGACTGGGCGGCTGTAGGGCCTGAGTCAAATCCTGAGCATAGGGATCATAGGGAACAATCTGGGGTGCCAGGGCTGCCACCAGCAATAGAATTATCACCAAAGTCAGAAAAAGATAGAATTTCGTCATCGTTTGATCTTTTTTTATTTTCCGGGTTCTGATCCGGACCGCTGTACGCTCTGTTACTTCCATCAGCCCTCCTGTTCCAATCGAATCCGGGGATCCAGATAATGATAAATGATATCGGTCACCAGATTTACGCCCACATAAATAATGGCCATCCAGATGACATAGGCCTGAATCATCGGGTAATCCCGCATCATAATCGAATCTACCGCCAATTTTCCGACCCCATCCCACATAAAAATCGATTCAACAATTGCGGTACCACCCAACAACGAACCGATCGACAACGCCAGCAGGGTGATAATGGTCAGCATCGCTGTCTTTAAAACACTGGCAAAAAGCATCACTGGCTCCCTGATCCCCCTGGCCCGAGCCCCGATGACATAGTCCTTATTGAGTTCTTCCAGGACGGTTGTTCGAACCTGTCGGGTGTATTTGGCTGACATCGCAATTGCCAGGGTAAGAGTCGGCAAAACGATGCTCTTCCAACCGCCATTGCCCATAACCGGAAACAGCTTTAGCTGTAGGGCAAGAAAATAGATCAGCAGTAGCGAGACAAAAAAACCCGGTAAGGCATTGCCGATAAAACTGAAAAAGCGGATCAGATAATCGGTGAAGCAATTATGCCGAACGGCCGATAAAACACCAAAGGGAATCGAAATCAGTACAGTAAGTAAAATTGAGGTCAGTGTCAGATAAATCGTCGCTGGCAATTTTGACACAAAGGTTTCAAAAACCGGTTTATTTGATATATAGGAAACACCCATATCACCGGTTAATACCCCGCCAAGCCAGTTGGTATACTGGATAATAAAGGGCTGATCGAGCCCCAGTTCATGCCGTTTCTCGGCCTTGACTTCTTCGGATACGCCACCACTGGCATTATCGTAAAGCGCATCCACGGCATCCCCGGCGGCTGACTGCATCAGGGTGAAGGATAACAGGGTGATGCCCAGAATAATTGGGATTAATTGTAATAGACGTTTTCCAACATATTTTTTCATTAATGCAAAACCTTTCTCGCATTAGCGCATTTACCGGTAAGATTTTATCACTTAGAAAATGGCGTTACAACCTCCATGGGGGGTTATTTCGCCATTCCAATTTAGCATACCTTCTTATTCCATTTGGCCTTTATCGGGATCCCCCAATTCCAGATTTACCATCATAAATTCCAGAAACCGCTTTCCCCAGTCACTGTATTCGTCGTGCCGCCTGTGGATATAGCCAAACATCACCACATTTTCCTCTTCGAATAGGGGAATACCGTTGAGCTCCTTCTCATCCACATCATCGGTAAGATACCCACTGCCGATATTCGCCAGATCAGTGGTCTGCAGCAGCTGCATCATCACACAGTCACTGTTGGTCACCACCACACTCTCCAGGGCGGACATATCTTTTCCATGCGGATTGGTTATTTTCCAGTAATTGTTAAGATCAAATTCGTCTTCATAGCACTGCACCAGCTTTAGTTTCTTCAGTTCTGCTTCACTGATCTCACGGGCCTGATAGAGCGGATGTTTCTGCCCCAGATACAATACCACCTGAGTTTTTTTAAGCTCCACAAATTCCAGATGGTTTCTGGTCAAGATGTACTGAAAAGCGGTATTCTGACTGTCCATCACATAGACAAAGCCCAGCTCGTCCTGATAACCGGCTACCCGCTTGATGATTTCTGCCACCGAGGCCGTATAAAGCTCAAAATGCAATTGTTTGACGTGAAAACGATTATAAAAATCCGCAAATACCTTAGCCATCCAGGCACTGGGATTACTGGCGATCTGCAATTGCTCAATCCGATCCGTCTGGGAAAACGAAGCCAGCATCTCGATATTGTCAATGGCTTTGCAGGCATACTCATAGACGTGTTTGCCCCGGGACGACAACAGAATCCCCCGACTTTTACGATGAAAGAGGCTAAATCCGAGATGCTCTTCTAGCGCCTTGATCGCCTTGCTGACATTGGGTTGGGTCGTATAGAGGATTTCGGCAGCTTTGCTGAATGATCCCACATCGGCACAGACCACAAAATATTTCAGTTGCTTAAGTTCAATCATATCACACACCTTTTTGAATCGATTATCCTTCATAAAAAACCATCCGTCCGCTAAAATCAATTGTCGTTACGTTTAACTTTTTTTATTTCTCGTTGCTATTAACCCCATTATTTTTTATTTTTCCATAAGCAATCATCGGACTCTTTTTTAAAATGGTCAGCGAACTGACCTGATAAAGCACGATCCCATCATATTTAGCGATACAGGTTTGCAGCACCTTTCCAAAATAATCTTTTATCACACCCAGGTTATCGCCTTTTAAAAACGGCTCACCGGCTTTTTTATTGGGGTACCAGCATCCAGTGACTTCGGCCTCTTCATAAACAACGTCCACCACCTCCTGCTGTTTACCTGCAGACAATCGCATCGGCTCAGCCAAAACCTTTAAATAGCGCAAGACATTTTTAACATCTTCCTGATAGTTTTTAATCTCATCTTCCGACCAGCGGGCTTCGCCGCCCCGTTCAATCAGAATACCGGGAATCCCCATCGAACCGGCATAATTATAGGCGCCGCTGGTGGCCAGATACGATTTAACCCGATAGCGCACTAGTACCGCCAATGCCATGGCCTCGGACTCACTGACGACCGCCTCTTTGGCTGCACCAACATAATAAACGTAAGGAGTCAGCGACTCATAACCATCCCCGGCATGAAGGTCAATAAAGCGATCAGCCTTTTTAAAAAACATTTCTGTTAAATAAGCCGCCAGCTTATCCCCGGTTGTACCGTCCGGATTACCCGGAAAAATCCGGTTGAGGTTTTTTCCATCCTCGGCCACCACACTCATCGTGCGGTTTTCAAATCCGCTGATATTGACCGGATGAATGATGATCAAGCAACCGGCTACTGCTTCTGGGATGATTTCCTGAGCCAGACGAATCGCCGTTTCAATGCCGGTGTATTCGGCGTTATGGACTCCGCCGGTAATCAATACTGTTTTTCCGGAATTTTGTCCATTAATAATAGTCACCGGCAATTTAAGCTCCGTTTTGGGAACCGCCACATAACCAGAAACTTTTGTTCCTTTTTTTGCCACCAGATTATCAATTACTATTTCCACTGGTTTTTCTCCTTTTGCCAAATAAAAGAATTTTATAAACTTTTTTTGTTTTAAACGATCTAATCTAAAACGAGGCAGTAATTCCTTTCTGGGAATTACTGCCTCACCAGTTTATTTTAGCATTATTTATTTTTCTGCAAAAATCATAAACATCGGGGTGGACGCATAATTTATCTGTTCTTCCTGATCCCAGACTACAGCCCCAATCCCCTGCTCAACCGTCACCTTATTAAAACCGGTATTAATCAGAACTGCGGCATCCCACTGGGGCCGCATGGTTCGGCTGAGCGGCAGATTTTTGGCAATTTCTTCCATCGCTGTGGTATCGGTATGTACATAGTGATCATTGACGCCCTCTAGTTCTGAGTTAACCCGATCCTGAAAATATTCGGTTCTTTTTTCTTCATCATAAAGATGGAGATACCAGTTGGCGTCAAAATTCAGAATTCGTCCGCCGGGAGCCAGTACCCGGTGCCATTCTTTATAGGCTTCGTCGGGACGTTCCAGATTCCATGTCAGGTTTCTTGTTACAATCAAATCAAAACTGTTGTCTTCAAAAATCAAGTGATGGGCATCCATCTGCATGAATTTAATTTGATTTCGATAATGACCGGCATTTTGTTTGGCCTTATGGAGCATGGCATCGGTGTAGTCAACCGCTGTTACATCATAGCCGCAGGAAGCCATGGTAATGGCAAAAAAACCCGGGCCAGTGCCAATATCTAAAACTTTCAGCTTGCGGCCAATCACTGCTGGCTTATGACGATTGATCAGTTCTTTCCAGACATCCATTTTGTAGCTGTTCAGCTCCGCCACATTGACCTCTGAATACCCTTCCGAGCGTTTATCCCAATAATTTTCCACTTTTTCAAGAATTTTTTCCATCATTTTCCCCTTTTTTCCTGTTACAACTAAAAAAAGCCATAAAGAAATAAACTGATCTTCTGATCAAATTAAGTCTTCATGACTTCCTTGTATATACGTGTATTTAATTTAGCCGTATTTTCTCATAATCTCTTGTATCTGTCAAGGACAATTCTTTATTTGTCCAAAACCAATAAAAAAAAGCCATGAAAGTTAATCACACGTAACCTTCATGGCTTTTTCTATTGATGTTCAGATCAATAAAAATGTTATCCTCTTCGTTTTTAGATCCAACCAAAAATATTATACGTTAAATTATTATCAATTGTCAATTCTATTTTTTTAATATCTCAATCAATTGATCAATAGTACTCTGTAAATTAATTCCCGTTAAAAAAGCCCGGCCATTAATCACTGGAATATCGATATCCCCTTCCAATTGACAGGTACAGACAATCGCATCCGGATGCAATTCCTGATACTTTGTAAAGGCATCAACCGCTTTGGCTTGAACGGTTTGACATTCGATGCCATTTTCCTGAGCGATTTGTTCAATTTTTTTGGCAACCACGGTTGATGTTGCCAGGGCCGTTCCACACGCCACTAAAACAAGTTTCATTTTACTTCCCTCTTTCAATTTTAGAATTTATCCTTGAATAATTTTTCTAAATTGTTCCATATTCTCTTTCATATCGCCTTTAAATAAACACGATCCGGAAACAATGACATCAGCTCCCGCTGTTACCACCTCTTTTAAGGTATCAAAGTTAATCCCGCCGTCAACCTGAAGTTTTATATCCCGTTCACCAATCATTTTACGACAGGCTTTTATTTTTTCGGTACTTTCAGGGATATAGCTTTGTCCACCAAAACCTGGATGAACACACATAATCAGAACCATCCCGAGTTGATCCAGATATGGTTTGATCACACTTATCTCGGTATCGGGCGACACTACCAATCCCGGTTTGACACCCTTACGAATAATGGCATCAATACACGCTTGAATATCACCATCGGATTCCACGTGAACGGTAATGATATCTGCTCCAGCATCAGCAAAACGGTCAATATACTTAAGTGGTTCGCTAATCATCAAATGGACATCAAAAGGAATGTCTACCGTCTTTCGCAGCTGCGCCACCTGATCCGGGCCGATAGTAATATTAGGGACAAAATGACCATCCATAATATCTACATGAAGATAGTCTGCGCCACTCTTCTCAACTTCTTTAAGATCCCGTTCCAGATTGGTAAAATCTGCACTGAGCATCGATGGTGCTATTTTTATATTCATTTAATTTCTCTTTCTCTGTTTGGTTATTTTTCACAATTAATCTTCACACAACATCTTTTATAAAAATGTTTTTACTAAATTGTAGATATCAAGTGGTTCTTTTGCATCCCTGATTTTTTTAAGCATTTTTTCATTTTGAATGATCGTAATAATTGTCTGTAGAATCCGCAGTTGTTTTTCAGGATTACTGATGGCCAATAAAAAAACAATCTGAACCGGGATGCTTTCTTTCGGATTACCCATACCTGCAAAAACAATCGTGTTTTTAAGTGTCAAAATCGAAATGCCTTCTTTTAAAACATATTTTGCTTCAGTATGAGGTAATGCGACGCCGATTTTTGTTGGTAATCCCGTTGGAAAAATCCGTTCTCTTTCGATTGCGGCATCGATGAATTCCTCCGTAATACAGTCCTTTTCCAGGAGTGGTTTGGCTGCTAAAGCAATGGCATCAAATTGATCCTTAACCAGACAATTAACCTGAATGCGATCGACTTGGATTAATGAGCCCATTATTCTTTTTCAACTGGCACGGTTTTTTTTTCTTTATTCAAAATGGTTTTCACCGTTGTTTTCTCCTTTTTTTGATCTATTTTATCATGCCAAAACCGTTTTGTCACTTTTTTAGATCCATTAACACCGGACAACGTTTGCAACTTTTTAACCTCAGATTCTTTTAAAAAAAGACACCCTGTTTACTTAAATTAATAGGAAAACAGGGTGTTGAGTGATTTATTCTTTTTCAGTTGAATCGACAAGTGTCATCTGGTTTTCACCATCTTCTTCAAAATCATCAACCGGATCTTCCTTGTAGACTTTTGAAATCGTCGCAATGGATTCATCTGGATTTAATTTCATCAGACGAACCCCCTGAGTATTTCTGCCAACGGCACTGATGTCATTACCTTCCAGCTTAATCACGACGCCCTGATTATTAATCATCATAATCTCGCCATCCCGACTGATCACGCAGAAGCCCACCAGTTCCCCGGTTTTTTTGGTGACCTTGTAGGTTTGAACACCTTTGCCGCCCCGTTTCTGAGGACGATACAAATCTGATGCACTCAGCTTGCCATAGCCGTTTTCACTGACACAAAGAACAAAGAGTTCTTCTTTTACAATATCCATACCAACCACCACATCGTCTTCCCGGAGTTCAATCCCTCGAACCCCAATGGAGGTTCGACTGATTGGTCGCACTTCTTCGGAATTAAAGCGAATGGCATAACCACATTGCGTTCCCATGACAATTTCTTCATCCTGCTCTACCAGACGAACATTAATCAGCTCATCTCCTTCGCGCAGGTTAATGGCAATGATCCCATTTTTACGGGAGGTGTCATATTCAGTCAGATCGGTTTTCTTTATGATCCCTTGTTTGGTAGCCATTATCAGATATTTATCAGCGGTAAACTCTTTCACCGGAATCATCGTCGCAATCTGCTCGCCTTCTTCTAATGGCAGCAGGTTGACAATGGCAGTGCCTCGGGCGGTTCTACCACCTTCAGGAATTTCAAAAGCTTTTAAACGATAGACCTTACCCAGATTGGTAAAGAACATTAGATAATGATGGGTGGTGGTCGTAAAGAGATGTTCGACAAAATCATTTTCCCGGGTACTCAGCGCCGTGATCCCTTTACCACCCCGTTTTTGTGACCGGTAATTATCGGCCGTAATGCGCTTCACGTAACCGATATGGGTCATGGTGATAACTACTTCTTCTTCTTTGATTAAATCTTCAATTTCAAAATCTTCGACGTCAATATCAAAGGATGTCCGTCGTTTGTCGCCATATTTTTCTTTGATTTCGATCAGTTCTTCTTTGATGATATTAAGAACCAATTGACCATCCGCCAAAATGGCTTTTAATTTGGCAATGGTTAGCATAATTTCTTTATATTCTTCTTCAATTTTTTCTCGTTCCAGACCAGTTAAACGCTGGAGACGCATGTCCAGAATCGCCTGAGCCTGAATTTCCGAAAGCTTAAACCGCTCAATCAATTGCTCTTTGGCAGCTTTACCATCGGCGGCAGCCCGGATTAATTTAATCACCTCATCAATATGATCCAACGCAATTTTTAAACCTTCCAGAATATGAGCCCGGGCTTCGGCTTTTTTGAGTTCAAAGATCGTTCGTCTGGTAATAATTTCTTTCTGATGTTCGACATAGTGAAAGAGGATCTCTTTTAGATTCAGCACCTTCGGCTCATTATTGACCAACGCCAGCATAATCACGCCAAAGGTTTCCTGGAGTTGGGTATGTTTGTATAATTGATTTAAAATGATCGTTTCGTTGGCGTCCCGTTTTAAATCAATGATGATTGACATCCCTTTTTTAAGATCAGACTCATCTCTTAAATCGGAAATCCCTTCGATTTTTTTCTCTTTAACCAACTCGGCAATTTTTTCTACCAGCTTGGATTTATTGACCATATAAGGAATTTCGGTAATGATAATCTGTTTCTTACCTTTTTTAGTGGTAACAACGTCGACCTTGCCACGTACTTTGATTCGGCCGCGACCGGTACGATAAGCGCTTTTAATCCCAGATTTTCCAAGGACAATTCCGGCAGTGGGAAAATCGGGCCCTTTGACATATTTCATCAGCTCGTCAATACTAATATCCGGGTCATCAATAAAGGCCACGGTACCATCGATGATTTCACCCAGATTATGGGGTGGAATATTGGTGGCCATCCCGACGGCAATCCCGGAGGAACCATTAACCAGTAGATTAGGAAACTTTGAGGGTAAAACCATCGGTTCTTTTTCTGATTCATCAAAGTTAGGACCAAAATCCACCGTTTCTTTGTTGATATCCCGCAGCATTTCCACCGTAATTTTGCCCATTTTGGCTTCAGTATAACGCATTGCTGCCGGGCTGTCACCATCAACTGAACCAAAGTTTCCCTGACCATTGACCAGCAAATAGCGAGTCGACCAATCCTGGGCCATCCGCACCATCGCATCATAAACCGATGAATCCCCATGGGGGTGATACTTACCTAAAACATCCCCGACAATACGGGCTGATTTTCGAAAGGGTTTGTCCGGTGTCAGGCCAAGCTCACTCATGGCAAAAATAATCCGGCGATGTACTGGTTTTAAGCCATCGCGAACATCCGGTAAGGCTCGACCTATGATGACACTCATGGCGTAGTCAATATAGGAAGTTTTCATTTCTTCTTCAATATTAATCGATTTTACCCGATCAAATTCAATTATTTCTTGCATTTAACAGTACTCCTTCTTGACTAGATGTCCAAATTCTTAACTTTTTTTGCATTCCGTTCGATAAACTCTTTACGGGGCTGAACCTTATCACCCATCAAAATGGTGAAAATTTCATCAGCATAGGAGGCTTCCTCAATATTAACCTGAAGCAGGGTTCGTACGCTGGGATCCATCGTCGTTTCCCATAGTTGGTGAGCATCCATTTCCCCAAGACCTTTGTAACGTTGCAAACCAATCCGCGAACGATCTTCCACACCTTCGAGTTTCTTCTCCAGATCCCGATCCGTATAGGCATAATCCACCTGTTTCCCCCGGGTAATCTTGTACAGTGGCGGCTGAGCAATATAAACATAACCAGCTTCGATCAGACCTGGCATATAACGGTAAAAGAAGGTTAATAGCAGTGTCCGGATGTGGGCCCCATCGACATCGGCATCGGTCATAATGATGATTTTATGATAACGGGCCTTCTCAACATTAAATTCATCTCCAACCCCGGTGCCAAAGGCAATAATCATTGATTTTAAAGAATCGGTGGTTAAAATCCGATCAAGGCGGGCTTTTTCAACATTTAGAATTTTACCACGCAGCGGCAATATCGCCTGGGTTTTGGAGTCCCGTCCGGATTTGGCCGAACCACCGGCCGAGTCCCCTTCAACAATATATATTTCTGAAAGGGCCGGATCTTTTTCCCGGCAATCCGCCAGTTTCCCGGGTAGGGCAGTGGAATCCAGAGCACTTTTTCGCCGGGTGAATTCCCGGGCTTTTTTAGCGGCTTCCCGAGCTCGAGCGGCCGAGAGAGTTTTTTCGATAATGCTTTTGGCAATTCCAGGGTTTTCTTCCATTAGTGCCGACAACTGATCGCCAACAATGGTTTCTACAATTCCCTTCACTTCGGTATTTCCCAATTTTGATTTAGTCTGACCCTCAAATTGCGGATCCAGTAACTTGATGCTGACAATGGCCGTTAAACCCTCTCTCGCATCTTCACCGGTTAGATTTTTGTCATTCCCTTTTAAAAAACCATTTTTTCGGGCATAGGTGTTGACCGTTCGGGTCAGGGCACTTTTAAAGCCATTGAGATGAGTACCGCCTTCTGGGGTATTAATATTATTGGCATAGGAAAAAATATTTTCCGAATAACCGGTGGTATATTGAAAGGCAATTTCCAGGGCATAATCATCCTGCTCTTTTTCAAAATAGGTGATCTTATCATACAGCGGATCTTTATTGCGATTCATATATTCAACATAGGAATATATCCCACCGGAATAACAATAATTTTCTTTCCGTTTGGGTGACTCTTTTTCATTGATTAACGTGATCGATACGCCCTTATTAAGAAACGCCAGTTCTCTTAAACGATGTTCCAGAATATCAAAATCATAGACGGTTTCATCAAAGATATCTTTATCCGGCTTAAAATAAACGGTTGTACCGGTGCGATTGGTGGTACCAGTCACGGTCAGGTCACAGGTTGGTTTCCCTTTTTCATAGCTTTGAAAAAAGATCTGACCTTTTTGTTTGACTTCAATGGTCAATTTTTCCGATAGCGCATTAACGACGGAGACCCCGACCCCATGCAGACCGCCAGAGACTTTATAGCCGCCACCGCCAAATTTTCCTCCGGCATGAAGAACCGTCAAGGCCAACTCGACCCCCGTTTTACCCTGGGCGTGGTTCATACCGGTGGGAATCCCCCGACCATCATCGACAACGGTAATGGAGTCATCCGGATGGATGGTGACACTGATATTTTTACAATAACCGGCCAGGGCTTCATCAATACTGTTATCGACCACCTCATAGACTAAATGGTGTAAGCCCCGTGATCCGGTACTGCCGATATACATCCCTGGTCTTTTCTGAACAGCTTCCAAGCCTTCAAGGACTTGGATTTGATCAGCGGTATAGTTATCTGCTTTGTTTTCTGGCATGTTTTCCTCCTGGTTTTTATGGTTTATAGATTTTTTTTAGCTGGGCCTGGCCCTTTACAATCTCGATGATGTGTTGGTTTTCTGGTCGTACATCACCTTCATTTACAATATCTTCAGTACAGGTGATAAAGGCCTGGGTTTTATTTAAAAGTGAGAGAATATTTTTGCGACGATGTTCATCCAATTCTGAAAAGATATCATCTAAAAGAACCACCGGATATTCCCCGGTATTGTCATAGTATATCTCAATTTGGGATAGCTTAAGGGAAATGGCGGCAGAACGTTGCTGGCCCTGTGACCCAAAGCGTCTGGCATCTTTACCATTGATTTGAATCAGCATGTCGTCCACGTGTGGTCCATAAATAGTAGCCCCCCGTGAAATTTCTTCTTCCCGGCTGGATGCTAATCTTTTTTTATAAAGATTTTTTATTTCTGACAGTTCTTCCAGAGAATCAATAATATTATTCAGATAGGATAATGAAAGTGTTTCTTTTCCATGACTGAGTACTTGATGAAGATTATTTGCTTCCCGATTGAGCCGATGAAGATAACGAATCCGATGATTCATTAACCTTACTCCAGTTTGCATCAGTTGTTCATCCCAAACATCGAGGGTAGTTACCAAGCTAGGCTCATAATGAATATTTTTTAATAACGAATTTCGCTGATTCAGTATTTTTTCATAATCTCTTAAAATATAATGATATTCTGGCCGGAAACCGGATATTTCCTGATTAAGAAACCGCCGTCTTTTATCCGGTCCTTCTTTGACAATTTTTAAATCATCCGGTTCAAAAAGAATGGTATTAAAAATCCCATTGATCTTATCTCTTTTCTTTATCTTGCCATCCAGTAAAAATTGCCTTTTTCCCTGGTGACTCTTAGCCGAAAGGGTATGTTTGACCTCTTTACTGACAACCCGGGCATTCATAAAAAAATCATCATGATCCCATTGGGCAAGTTCTGCCACATTTGAAGCACGATGACTGTAACCCCGGGATAAAAAAAACATAGCTTCAATAAGATTTGTTTTTCCCTGGGCATTTTCGCCCATAATAATATTGATTCCTCGCTTTGGAATAATTAATTCATTTTCATAATTACGATAATGAATCAGTTTTAATTCTTCGATAAACATGGTTTTCCGATCCCTTTTACCTGCAGGGTATCATAATCTTTTATTTCGACCAGGTCACCATCTCGGATCTTTTTATTTCGCTGGGTACACAATTCCCCGTTCACCCAAATCAGGCCGTCTAAAATCATCAATTTGACATCACTGCCATTACCGACAATGCCAGCATATTTGATCAGTTGATCAATTTTTATGAACTCCGTGTTAATTTCAATTATTTGCATATATTTCCCCGCCCATTACATTTTTGACAAAAATGAAAGAGCATTACACGAATCCCCTTTATTTATACCAAAATTGATTAAATTTTTATATGTTTATCTATGAACCAAGCTATTATAACATAAAAATAAAAAATAGTCTAAAAATTCAATGAATCATTTACATAATTCTGATTTTTTAAACTACTTTTAATACTACTATTTATTTTTATCGCATTGATTATTTAATTCTCTTCTGCAATCCGAACCGGAAGAATCAAATAAATAAAGTCATTCCCTGTCATCGGCAATAAAACCCCCGGACCAACCGAAGTGGTCATATCAATCATCAGTTCTTCACCTTCAATTACCCGTAACGCTTCGATGAGAAATTTTGAGTTAAATGCAATTTTTAAAGATTCTCCCCGATTTTCGATGGGAATCACTTCAAACACATCACCGATTTCTGCATTAGAGGTTAAAATCAGCTGATCCTGATTAAAATCCATTTTGATTAAATTGTTTTTACCTTCCCGAGCGAGTAGCGCTGCCCGTTCACTGCTTTCCAATAATAACCGGCGATTGACTTTAACCTGGGTCGTTTTTTCGCCAGGAATAATTTGCTTGTAATTAATAAAGTCCCCTTCTAGCAGTCGGGAGGTAAACTGAGTATTGTCCATTTCAAAAAATATCTGATTTTTTGAAAATTTAACAATGACATCGCCACTATAATTGACCAGAACCTTATTGATTTCAGAAAGCGATTTAGACGGTATAATGACACTAAGGTCTTCTGCCACCGGATTTTTTATTTTACCGGCTCTGAGTGCCAAACGATAGCCATCAAGAGCAATCAAATGGATGTCATCGTCATGCAGTTCTATTTTCACACCGGTTAAAACTGGAATATTTTCATTGGTGGCCACCGAAAACAATGTACCTTTGATCAGCTCTTTTAAAACACCTGCATCAATGGTAAAAATATGGTCATCGATCACTTCGGGAAATTCCGGGAATTCTTCATTTGACAATCCTTTAAGGGTAAAGTTTGATAAGAGGCACTCTATTTTTATCTGATGGTGCTCATCACTTTCAAAAAAAATATCAGAACCGGACATTTTACGAATCAATTCACTAATGATGTTGGCGGTCAAAACAATTTCGCCGCTTTTTTCCACTTCAGCCGGAATAGTGACTTCAACACCAATTTCCATATCGGTGC
Organism: Acetobacterium wieringae; assembly: GCF_026646375.1. Lineage (GTDB taxonomy): Bacteria > Bacillota > Clostridia > Eubacteriales > Eubacteriaceae > Acetobacterium > Acetobacterium wieringae_A. The sequence continues at coordinate 54,919 of NZ_JAIPPU010000017.1, read as the reverse complement.
TTCTTAATAATAATTTATTATCAGAGGCACTAAAAAGAATTCCCTCCAATATTTTCATGGTTGTTTTTGATGAAACTGCCTTTTGAGCAATGGATATCGCAGCTATTAAATTTTCTTTTGAACAATTGAATTTCATAAATAATCCCTCCTATTTTTTTTAAAACCCTTTTATATATTAATAATATTAAATAAAATAATAGTATTAGTAGTAGGGGGTGTGGATTTTGTTAATAACTCGGCAAATCGGTTGACCATACAAAAAATCAACGAAAATAACAGGGGATAACTTGTGGATAACCTCGTTATTGATCCGACAGAGCCTGTGGGTTGTTAATTACCATTTATTTCCCGTTCAATTCGCAGAATCAGGTTTTTAAAATCCGTGTTGGTATCCATTTCTTCAGCGATTTTTTGACAGGCATGAATCACCGTGGAATGATCCCGGCCGCCGAATTCCTCGCCAATTCGCGGGAGTGAAAGATCGGTAATTTCCCGGGTAATGTACATGGCAACCTGCCGGGGTAATGCAATCGAGCGGGTTCTTTTTTTTGAATTCATGTCTTCAACCGTAATATTAAAGTATTTGGCGGTGACCTCTTTAATGTACTCGCCAGTGATAACAATATCTTCTTTTTTTCTAAAGATATCTTTGAGGGCATTTTTGGCTGATTCTAAATTAATCGGTACCTTATGAAGTTTGGAATAGGCAAAGACGGTTGTTAAAGCGCCTTCAAGTTCCCGGATATTGGAATGGATGCTGTCGGCAATAAAACTTAAAACCTCATTGGGGATCTCGTCATTGAATGATTCGGCTTTTTTTCGGATGATCGCAATTCGGGTTTCAAAATTGGGGGCATAAATATCGGTGATCAGACCGCTTTCGAAACGGGAACGGAGCCGTTCTTCAAGGGTTGGTATTTCTTTTGGTGGTCGGTCACTGCTGATGACAATCTGTTTATTTTCCTGATGCAGGGTATTGAAGGTATGAAAGAATTCTTCCTGGGTTCCTTCTTTTTTGGCTAAAAATTGGATATCATCAATTAACAAAATATCGGCACTACGGTATTTGTTGCGAAAAGAAATATTGGTCTTATTCTGAATCGCATCGATAAAGTCGTTGGTAAATTTCTCACAGGATACATAAACAACCTTTTTATGGGGGGCATAAGATAAAATATAATGTCCAATTGCTTGCATCAGGTGGGTTTTTCCCAAACCAACACCACCATAAATAAAGAGTGGATTATAACGTTCTGAAGGTGCTTCGGAAACAGCGACGCAGGCGGCATGAGCAAAACGGTTGTTTTCGCCGATGACAAAACTGTCGAAGGTATATTTCGGATTCATAGAGTTATTCTGGTAATTGGATATTTTTTCGTCGACAGCGGTGATGGATATCTGGTGTGAAGCATCATTTTGCGGGATCATCGCATCTTCTTCTTTTAAAACGATCTTAACCTGACCGGTTTTTCCGGTAACTTCAGCCAGGGCATTGGTTATTAACGGAATATGCCGGCTTTCCAGAATTCCTTTTTCGAATTCATTTTCCGATAAAAAATAATAGGTGTTATTAACATAGTTTATGGGCTTTATTTTTAAGAACCAGGTGTTAAAACTGGTTGGACTAATATCCGGTTTGATAATTTCCAGTGCGGCATCCCATATTTTTTTAAAGGAAGTGTCCATTAAATGAACCTCCAATTTCTAATAAATTTAAGTCGTGTCATTGTGGATAAAATTTTAAATTATGCACAGAGAATTCATTTTAATGTGAATAGCCAAATAAATCAAGCAAAATATACGAAAAATTGTTGATAACTTAAAAAAAACATACCAACACGAAAAGACGAAAAAAAACGGATAATTAAAAAATATTGACAAGTTATCCCCAAATAATCCACACAATCTTGAAATTTGTGGATTATTTGGATAAAATTTAAAAACTTATCCACATTTACGTTGATAAACCTAGTATAACAAATTGCTTTGAGGCATTCAATATAATTAAAATAAACATAATACTTGCGAAAACGCTTCAGATTTGATAATATAACTTGACATAAAATAAGCGAGATTATATAATTCTAGGGTAAAAGTCTTATTAGCTTATAAACAAATGAATATAAAGTATTAGTCAGGGGGTGTCGAAGTGAAAAGAACTTATCAACCAAAAGTTAGACAGCGTAAGAAAGAACATGGTTTCAGAAAAAGAATGTCTGCAAAAAGCGGTCGACTTATTTTGAAGAAAAGAAGACAAAAAGGAAGAGAAAAATTATCAGCATAATCCTTTGTAGACCGTTTTTCAAAAGCGGTCTTTTGTTTAATAAAAATTAAGGAGAATTCCTTTGGTAAAAATAAAATCCCTAAATAAGGAAAATGAATTTAAACGTGTTTTTAAAGTTGGGGATGTTTTCGGAAACAAAGTCTTTGTGATCTATTATCTTAAGAATGAAGAGAATTTTAATCGTTTGGGGATAATCGTCAGTAAAAAAGTTTCTAAAAAAGCTGTGATTAGAAATAAGGTAAAAAGACGAATAAAAGAGGCATACCGTCTTAATGAAGATTCTTTTTCAAAAGGTTATGATATTATTCTGATTGCTAAGGAATCCATTAAAGAAGTGCCGTACAGTAGTTTAGAAAAATCGTTAAACCATTTGTTTTATAAGAAGAATCTCATGAGGCCATAGAATGTTCAAGAAATTCCTGGTTTTAATTATTAGAGGTTATCAGAAATTTATTTCACCTCTTTTAGGAAATAATTGTCGTTTCAGTCCCACGTGTTCAGAGTATTTTATTTTGGCTGTTGAAAAATACGGTGTCATAAAAGGAAGCTATATGGGTGGGAAACGCATTCTCAGATGCCATCCTTTTAATCCCGGGGGATATGATCCCCTTCCTTAGAATGTTAGGGAGAAAAACTTAAGGAGTTAATGAATGGAGTTTTTATACCAGATCTTTGGTTGGATGTTATTCCAGATTTATGGAATTGTTCATAATTATGGATTATCAATCATTATTTTTACAATATTTATGAAGGTATTATTATTACCGCTAAATATTAAACAAACGAAATCCATGAAGGATATGCAACGCCTTCAGCCGGAATTACAAAAACTTAACAAAAAGTACAAGAATAACAAAGAAAAATTAAATGAAGAGACACTAAAACTCTACAAAACTTTTAAGGTTAATCCTGCCGGAGGCTGTTTACCAATCTTATTGCAGTTTCCTATCCTTATTGGACTCTATCAAACCCTGTTACATCCGGAAACCTGGGTATTCGTCAATGGAACCATTACTGACGTGGATATGTCCTTTTTATGGATGCAAAGCTTAAGCGTGCCTGATCCGATTTATGTTTTACCGATCCTGGCAGCGCTCTTTACATTTATCACTCAGAAATTTACGATGGCAGCGCAACCGGCTACGAATCCGGATGATCCCAATGCCAAAACCCAAAAAATTATGCTTTATGCCATGCCGATTATGATTGGATACATCTCAATTTCCATGCCGGCAGGGGTGGCGCTTTACTGGGTTGTCCAGAATGTCTTTACCTTTGTACAACAGTTTATTATGATGCGTATTCCAGAACCAGATTATACGATTGAAGAAGCGGAACGTCGGGTTCGTGAGGCTGAAGAAGAACGCAAAGCGGAATTAGCAGCCAGACGAGCGGCGGCCAACCCCAATGCGCCTAAAAGCAGTAAAAAAGATCAGACAGATGGGCCAAAAAAACCATTGACCCGGCCAGCTTCCAATAAAAAAATTCAAAGTTCAAAAACACATCAATCAGCCGAGCAGCAGCGTAAAAAACCATCAGTTGAAATTCCCGAGCGCGATGAAGCCCAGGAAGAAGCCTATCAAAAAGCCAAGGAACGTTATGATAACAAATAAAAAATGATGACTGAAAGCTAAGGAGAGGGAAAATGAATAAGACAGTAACGGGCACTGGTAAAACCGTAGAAGATGCGATTAACCATGGTTTGCAACAGCTTGGTGTGACTAAAGAACAAGTTGAAACAAACGTATTGCAATTGCCGGACAGTGGTTTAATGAAAATATTTGGGAAAAAAGAAGCCATTGTTGAGGTCTCACTGATAAACAATCCTGAACAGCGGGCCCTAGATTTTTTAAATGATGTCCTCGATGCCATGAAAATTAATTGTAAAATCAATACCCGTCTTGAGGATAAAGTATTATTCATTGATCTGGAAGGGAAAGACATGGGTGTCTTAATTGGACGCCGTGGTCAAACCCTGGATTCATTTCAATACTTAGTTAGTTTGGTTATCAATCGACAACATGAAGAATACGTTCGGGTTATTTTAGACACTGAGAACTATCGGGCGAAGCGGGAAAAAACCCTTGAAGATCTTGGGGAAAAAATGGCGAATAAAGCAGTTTATTATCAAAAAAAAATGCTGCTGGAACCAATGAATCCTTCAGAACGAAGGGTTATTCACGCAAAGCTCCAAAATCACGATAAGGTTTTTACCTTCAGTGAGGGAGAAGAACCCTATCGTCGGGTTGTTATTCAATTAAAAGATAAAAACTAAAAAAAGGCACTTTACAAATTAGCTTAAGCGTTAATTGTAAGGTGCCTTTTTATTTGGATCATACTTGTAAACATCAGGATTTTATTATATTATTAGAGATTAGGAAACAATTATTGAAACAGGAGAATAAATTGGAAGCCTTATTACAAAATGAAGATACCATTGCTGCGGTAGCTACCGGAATGGGTGGTGCGGGAATTGGTATTATCCGAATCAGCGGACCCGATGCCGTTGAACTGGGAAATAAACTGTTTGTCAATCCGCGGGGAAAAAACCTGTTGACAACCAACAGCCATGAATTGGTTTATGGACGGATTGTCGATCCAGCTACCAAAAAAGATATTGATGAGGTGCTGGTCTCAAAAATGCTGACACCCCATTCCTATACCGCTGAAGATGTTGTTGAGATAAATTGTCATGGGGGAATTGTCCCTATGCGGAAAATTCTAAAACTGGTTATTGCCTGTGGAGCCCGACTGGCTGAACCGGGAGAATTTACCAAGCGGGCTTTTTTAAATGGGAGATTAGATTTAACTCAGGCAGAAGCGGTTATTGATATTATCAATGCAAAAACTGAAAAAAGTCTGGAATATTCAGTGGCTCAGTTGGAAGGACGACTGTCTCACAAGCTGGAAGAATTGGATAATATTTTGGTGGAAATTCTTTCGCATATGGAAGTTAATATTGATTATCCCGAATACGATATTGAAGAAATATCATATGATTTTGTAAACAGCCAGATTTTAGAGTTGTTAAATAAAATCAAAGACATTCTGACTGTGGCTGAAACCGGTAAAATTTACCGGGAAGGGATAACAACTGCGATTCTTGGTGAACCAAATGTGGGAAAATCATCCCTACTAAACACCTTGTTAATGGAAAACAAAGCTATTGTTACTGATATACCTGGCACTACCCGGGATACCATTGAAGAATATCTTAATATTGAGGGGATTCCCTTTAAGATTATTGATACTGCTGGAATCAGAGAAACCGATAATCTGGTGGAAAAAATCGGCGTTGAAAAATCAAAGGCGCTTTTAAACCAAACCAATCTGGTAATTTTTATGCGGGATATCTCTAAAGAAATGTCTGCTGGAGAAAAGGAACTCATTGAATTGCTTAAAAATCGCAAAACCATTTATATTGCCAATAAGACCGATGTGATCAGTGGAATGGATGTTGAGATTCCAGAGCCATGGATACCAATGTCCCTATTGGAAGATCAGGGAATCGAAACCTTGCGACAAAAAATGATTGAAATGGTTTTTGAAGGAACGGTCAGTCAGGAAGCGGACTATCTGATTACCAATACCCGACACATTCAGTTACTGGAAACAACAAAAACCAGTCTGGAAAATGCTATTAACACCATGGCTAGTCAAATGCCGCTGGAACTTGTCAGTATTGACGTGATGGAAGCTTTAGAAGCGCTTCGCGGTATTACCGGAAAAGCCATTGGGATGGATATTATCGATCAGATTTTTAAAAATTTTTGCATTGGAAAGTAGAGGAAAAAAATGACATATCCAGGAGGAGACTACGACATTATTGTCATCGGTGCTGGCCATGCCGGTTCTGAGGCAGCGCTGGCCAGTGCCCGAATTGGTTTTAAAACATTACTATTAACCATCAATCTGGATTCGGTGGCAATGATGCCGTGCAATCCATCCATCGGTGGTACCGGAAAAGGACATCTGGTTCGGGAAATTGATGCGCTTGGCGGTGAAATGGGAAAAAACATTGATGCAACGATGATACAGTGTAAGATGTTAAATACGGCAAAAGGTCCGGCGGTACATTCGCTACGGGCTCAGGCCGACAAAAAAGCCTATCAATTCAGAATGAAAGAAGTGATTGAGAATCAGGAGAATCTGTTATTAAAACAGCAGGAAGCGACTGAAATAATTGTCGAAGATGGCAAGATCACCGGCGTAATGGTTACGACTGGGGCAGTTTACAATTGTAAGGCAGCAATTATCTGTAGTGGTACGTATTTAAAAGGCCGGATTATTATCGGTAATGTTCAATATGATGGCGGGCCCAACGGATTATTTCCAGCCATGTATTTATCAGAAAGTCTTGAAAAAAATGGTATAGAGTTGCAACGCTTTAAAACCGGAACCCCCGCCCGGGTTGATGCCAAAACCCTGGATTATTCAAAAATGATTATTCAGGAGGGGGATGATCAAATTGTACCATTTTCATTTGAAACCGACTCAATTGAAATTGATCAGGTACCCTGTTACCTGACGTATACCAACCCGCAAACGCACCAGATTATCAACGCGAACATTGAACGCTCACCGCTTTATACCGGCGAAGTTGTGGGAATTGGCCCTCGTTACTGCCCATCCATAGAGACCAAGGTGATGCGATTTCACGACAAGGAACGCCATCAGATCTTTATGGAACCGGAAGGATTAAATACCAATGAAATCTATGTCCAGGGGATGTCCTCCTGTTTGCCAGAGGATGTTCAGATTGCCTTATATCGAACGGTGCCGGGAATGGAGAACGTCGAGTTTATGCGATCGGCCTATGCTATCGAATATGACTGTATCCATCCAACAAGACTAAAGGCTTCACTGGAGTCCAAGGCAGTAACCGGTTTATTTTTTGCCGGACAGATCAATGGCACCTCTGGCTATGAAGAAGCAGGAGCCCAGGGATTGGTTGCCGGTATTAACGCAGCACTTTATTTACGGGGTGAACAACCGGTGATCATCGATCGATCAGAAGGTTACATAGGAGTACTCATTGATGATATCATTACAAAAGGGATTGATGAGCCATACCGTATGATGACTTCCCGGGCTGAATACCGGCTCTTGTTACGACAGGATAACGCTGATTTACGGTTAACTGAAATCGGTCATCGGGTCGGGCTGATCAATGATCAACGGTATCAGAAGTTTCTGGCAAAGAAAGAACAGATTAAACAAGAGATTTCTCGACTTAATCAGGTTATTGTTAAGCCCAATCCGGAAAACAATGAGGTGCTAAAATCATTTGGCAGTTCGGAGATTCAGCATGGATTATCCATTGGTGAACTGATTCGACGGCCTGAAGTCAAGTACCATCAAACTGCGGTTTTTGATCCGGAACGACCGGTTTTGCATTGGAGTGTGGTCGAGCAGGTGGAGGTTCAGATTAAGTATGAGGGTTATATTAAAAAGCAACTTCAACAAGTTGAGCAGTTCAAAAAGCTTGAACACAAACTGATTCCGATCGATCTTGATTATCCCCAAATTGGCGGACTGCGAATTGAAGCAGCGGAAAAACTTAAAGAAATTAAACCATTATCAATTGGCCAGGCATCCCGGATTTCTGGAGTATCGCCGGCAGATATTTCGGTTTTATTAATTGCATTGGAGCAACGACGACGAAGTGGAGACCTGAAAGGAACAGATAATGAATAAGCGTATAGAAAAATTAATATACCTGGGTAAATTAGCCGAAATAGTGATTAATGAAACGCAGGCCGAAAAACTGATTGCTTATATGGATCTGCTCCTGGAACGAAATAAACACATCAATCTGACCCGGATTGTAGATGAAGATGAATTTATCAAGCTTCATCTACTTGATTCTCTAACGCTCCTTAAACTGATAAAAAACCCGCAGACAAAGATTTTAGATGTCGGAACCGGGGGCGGTTTTCCGGGTATTCCACTGGCGATCATGCTGGAAGAGGCTGATGTTACGTTAATGGATTCGACTAAAAAGAAGCTCAGTGTCGTCCAGTCCATCGCTTCTGAGTTAGGGATAAGTAATATTAAAACCCTTCATGGTAGAGCTGAAGAATTAGGGCAAGATCATCAGCATCGGGAAAAATATGACGTTGTCACCTCTCGGGCGGTGGCAAATTTGACACTGCTATCCGAGTATTGTTTGCCTCTGACAAAGGTTGGCGGACAGTTTTTATCGATGAAAGGAAGAGATTATCAGGAAGAGTTAAATGCAGCTCAAATACCGATTGATGTTTTAGGTGGGAAAATCGCAGCAATCGAAAAAGGTTTATTACTGCAAAGTGAGTACGTTCATGTTATAATAAATGTAAAAAAAATCAAACCAACCCCAAATAATTTCCCGAGGATCCATGGCAAGATAAAAAAAGACGCATTTCCAATATCAAAATAATAGTACAAGCATAAATAAAGGGTTATATGATAGTATTTGAGCTGGTTTTTCGCAGATGTTTCACGTGAAACATCTGTGAAAAACCATGAGGCACAGATTGTTTTAATGATCACATGTTTCACGTGAAACATTGCTGGTAGTCAGAAACATCAGGATAGCAAATCAAAGATCAGTAAACAAGGCTGTAAAAGCGATTGAGTGATTTAATTTAAGGAGTAAAGTATGGCAAAAATCGTGGCAGTATTTAATCAAAAAGGTGGGGTTGGTAAAACGACCACAAATATCAATTTAACCACTGCCCTCAGTTTAGAAGGATACCGAGTGCTGGTTATTGATATTGATCCACAGGGAAATACCAGCAGTGGGTTTGGAATTGAAAAGAATAATCTGGAAAAAAGTGTCTATAATGGGATTATCCATGGTGATAATTTCAAAGAAATTATTCTGACAACTTCTTACGAGAATCTTCATATCCTGCCATCTCATCCCGATTTAGCTGGAGCAGAAATTGAACTGACAAATATGCCACAACGAGAATTGCGCCTTAAAAATAGCATCGAAAATATTAAATCATTTTACGATTATATCTTTATCGACTGTCCACCCTCACTTGGCTTATTAACAATTAATGCCCTGGCGGTGACAAATACGGTGTTAATTCCCATCCAATGTGAGTTTTATGCCTTGGAAGGCGTGAGTCAACTGATGAATACCATCAGTCTGGTAAAACAGGGACTAAACCCTCATTTGGAAATTGAAGGTGTCCTGATGACCATGTTTGATAGCCGAACAAACTTATCAAATCAGGTTGTCGATGAAGTCGTGGATTATTTTAAAGAAAAAGTTTATGACACCATGATTCCCCGCAATGTCCGCCTGGCCGAAGCCCCCAGTTATGGGCAGACTATTTTTGAATACGCCAGTGGATCAAAGGGAGCAAAAGCATATTTGGCTCTTTCAAAAGAGTTTGTACAAAGACAGGAGTAGTTATGGGAAAAAACACAGGTTTAGGTAAAGGTCTTAGAGCGTTATTTCCCGATGATGCAGTGGTTCCTTCGCAAGAAGATGAAGTGCTGGAGGTTGACGTTGAAAAGTTGGTTTTCTATGTCAGAACAAATAATGTTCGGCCCAATCCAAAACAACCGCGAAAAAGCTTTGACCGAGTTAAGTTAGAAGAGTTAGGCGCATCAATAAAAGAACATGGTATTCTTCAACCGTTGGTTGTTAAACCAGAAACGAAAGGGTATACCATTATTGCTGGAGAAAGACGTTGGCGAGCCGCCAATATGATTGGGCTTAAAGAGGTGCCCGTCATTGTTAAAGATCTGCCGCCAGAAGAGGTTCTGGAGATAGCCATCATTGAAAATGTTCAGCGGGAAAACCTCAATAGCATTGAAGAAGCGCTGGCCTTTGAAGCTTTAATGGAGAACTTTAATCTGACACAGGGAGAAATTGGTATTCGGATTGGGAAAAGTCGAACTGCCATTGCCAACACCCTCAGGTTATTGAAACTGCCACAAAGTATACAAGAACTATTGGCTCAGGAAAAAATTACATCTGGACATGCCCGGGCGATTCTAATTCTGGAAGATCCTGAAAAAATGGAAGTCTTTGCAAGTGAGATCATTGAAAAAGGAATGAGTGTCAGAGAAGCAGAGAATTGCATAAAAAAAATGCAGAGTGAAGGTCTGGTAAAGCCTCTCCAGCAAAAAAAAGAGACAAATAATGGATATATAGCAGAAATTCAGGAAGCTTTGGAAAGAAAATTTGAAACCAAAGTTCATTTAAGTAATCGTGGAAAAAAAGGGAAGCTAGAATTTGTCTATTCATCGCTGGAAGAATTGGATCGTCTACTCGAGCGATTGGGATATGAAAAAGAAAACTAGAATCAGTCGAATTGTGACAATTCAATTATGAAATGGAGAAAATAATGAATCAAATCAAAAGAAAGAGACGACTGTCAGCATTGGAAGCAGCAGTATTGGGAAATATCCTGTATATTGTGATTGTACTGGTATTTAAAAACATATTTGATCTGACCCGAACAAGTGGTTTTGACTATCTGTTTAATGGCATCCAATTAATAACGATTGGTGCGTTCTGGATCATCCTATTTACTGTCTGCTTTAAAAATATCAGTGGCAATGAAAAGCCAAAAACGCTGAGGTATGTTGTCTATAGTCTGATTCCCATAATCGTTCTAACCGGGACATTGACAGTGGTGTCCACCATGTTTCCGGGTCAGGATACAAACAGTATCTGGAATCAGTTTGCTTTTATTGCAGCACCCACTATATTTTGGTACCTGCCCTTTGGGTTAATTTATCAATTAGTTGGCAGTGAACTGTCTATCTTTCTGTTATTTGGAATAGCTCTGTTAGTTACCATTGTTTTTCAGGTGATCGGGATTGTACTCGGCCGAATGTTGGGCCGAAAGTATTGGGAAGAAACCAAAGCCGAAGATCAGCGGGATCTGGAGTATGATCTCGAAACGAAAAAAGACAAGAAAAAAAACCGCCGAAAATCACGCACACCGAAACGGGAAAGTATCGGTATGGAAGGGCTTTCCAATGAACAAATCAACGAAGGTTTCACGCCCAGAGAGACAGAAATCATGACAGAAGTAATTATTGACGATACCTATGTAGCTGCCGAGCGAGGGAATGTTAAAAAACCCCGCTATAAGAAATCAGAAACGGGACTGTTTGAAACCAGTGAGCTCATTATCGAAGAAAAGCCGTTTCGTTCAGAAAAAGTTCAGCCTTCCAATGAGAGCGAAATAAAGCCAGCGGCAATGCCGGAAATCACAGCCGACGCGGAGTTTAGTAATGAACAGTCACAACCGTCTGAGGATTGGAACCTTTCGCAACCCATCGAGCTGGAGAATCTCAATAAAGGGTTGAATCAGCATGAAGAATCGGATGATAAATCCTTCTTGATGGAAACCAGTGCCGTGCGGATTATCAATGAAGAGGATATTGAAGCATACTATAGGAATAAAAAATGAGTATTTCAACGCTAACATCACTTGATTTAATATGTATCCTGATTTGCGTACTTTCAGGAATAATAGGATTCAAACGAGGTGCAATAAATACCCTGATTAGTTTCGGGGGATTTATTGCATCTTTTGTAATCGCCTGGTTTTTTTCACCACTATTGGCAGATTGGTTGATTCAGTCGGGTATGCTAAATAATCTTTTTGCAACAATTAACATTGATGCTATTTCCCAGTCGCTGATGGATTTGAGTACCCAACAGAGTGGTTTAACCAATGCCCTTCTCGGTGAAGCTGTTATGAGTAATGGTCAATCCATCTTGGATCAGGGTATTACCGTAATGACAGAAGTGATCAAGCATGGTATTGCCAACAGTATCAGTTTTGGTATTCTTGTTATGGGGGTTTCGGTGTTGTGCTGGTTGCTGCAAATCATCTTTTTAGGAATCTCAAAAATTCCTGTCATTGGAACAATTAATCGTCTTGTAGGGGCATTAATCGGAATGGTTTTAGGAGCCGCCATCATCGCAGTGATGCTTTGGGTATTTTCTGCGATTAATCTTGCCACGGGAGGTGTATCCAATTTGCCCACCGTTGAAGCGAGCAGTTTATTATCAACTTGGATACCAATTGGGCTTAACGCTATCGGAATTCAATAGGAGTCAATTATGGAATATTTAACAACAAGTTTTTCAACGTATCTCAGTCAATTTGATTTTTCACATTTACTGCAAAAGTGTATGGTTTCAGGGATCGTTCTAATTGTGGTTGTGATCAGTTTAAAAATTACCTTTGGTGTTGTCGACCGAATTTTTGATGGTGAAAAAGCAGGACTTGAACCCCGGGACGCTCGCCGAATTGTTACCTTGAATCATGTGACAAAGACCGCCACCAGAGCAAGTATCTGGACGTTGGCGGGTTTGATTATTCTGGGTCAATTCATTAATGTGGGTTCATTGTTGGCGGTAGCTGGAGTTGGAACTCTGGCCATTGGTTTTGGGGCTCAGGGGATTGTGGAAGATGTGATGAGTGGCTTTGTAATTGTCTTTGAGAATCAATTTAGTGTTGGTGATTATGTGATCATTGATGAAACGCATTATGGTATCGTTGAATCGATTGGGATGCGCACAACCAGCGTTCGGGAATTTAATGGGGGACTTTTTATCATTCATAATGGCAAAATCGATCGTCTCATCAATTATTCCAAAGGACATATGAAGGCAATTGTTGAGGTCAGCATTGCCTACGAAGAAAACGTCGAAAAGGTCATAACAATCCTCGAAGAAATCTGCACAGATCTATATGAAAACCATGAAGAGTTATTTAAAATTCGTCCTGAAGTTCAGGGAGTCACCCGGCTTGATCCGTCAGCTGTTGTTATCCGAGTTGTATGTGAAGAAGATGCGGCATCAAAATTTGCGGCAGAAAATTTACTGCGGCAACGAATCAAAACGGTATTTGATGAAAAAGGAATTGAAATTCCATATAATAAAACCGTGATATATAATCAAAATTCGGTCAGACCGATGGACAAAAAAGAAGCAGAGGTGAAATATGGAAACTAAAGTTTATTCTTTAGGGGATCGGGTAGAAATGAAAAAAAAGCATCCCTGCGGAAGCTTTCAATGGGAAATTATCCGGGTTGGGGCTGATATTAAAATAAAATGTCTGGGTTGCGGCCATATTGTTATGCTTCAGCGGTCTAAATTCAATAAACAGATAAAGAAAATTCTGAGCGGTGAAAGCAAGGGAGAAGTATGAAAGAATTTTTTATGACCCAATGGAATGGAGCAGAAACCTATTTTGAAAAACATTTAAAACCAACGTTCTTTTTTTGTCTGACATTTTTTGTGGTTATGAGTGTTTTAAATACCCTGCTTTTTCTGAGTGACCCGGGTTTGAGTCAGAGTTATTTTAATGAGTTGCAGGCGTTGTTTAACCAGAAAGAATTTTTAGATGGCACCGGTGTCGATCTATGGCTGGGTATTTTTTTAAATAATGTAATTGCCAGTGGAATCAGCAGTCTTTTAGGGGTTGTTCCATTTTTATTTTTGCCAATGTTTTCGCTGGCTTCCAATGCGATTATTATTGGTTTGATTGGTGCAGTGTATCAAACCAATGGCATTGGCTGGTTTGCTTTTCTGGTGGGGGTTTTGCCCCATGGTATGATTGAGATTCCAGCGCTGGTTCTAGGGGTAACGCTGGGTGTACATCTCTGTTTGCAATTATCAAAAACAATTTTGAGAAGAAGCCTGAAGGGTGAGCTAAAACAGGCGGCGATTGGATGTTTGCGAATTTATTTATTGTGGCTGATTCCACTTTTCTTCTTAGCTTCTTTTATAGAAACATTTATGACGCCAATTCTTTTCAATGCGGTTGTACCTGTCTGATATAAAAAAATACAAGAAAATCCTTGCATGAATTGTAAGATATGATATAATTAAAAGCTGTAATCCTTGCTCGCTGGAAAAGTGAGCCATAGTCCATGAGGAGGTGAAATGGAATGAGAAAGTATGAAACACTATTTGTTTTAAAACCGGATCTTGAGAAAGAAGCGATTGAAGAACTCGTTGGCAAAGTAAAGGCTGTTATTGAAGCGGCTGGAGAAATTGAAAAAGTCGACGAATGGGGCAAACGAAAATTAGCCTACGAAATCGATAAAAAGTATCAAGAAGGCTTCTATGTTTTAATTGACTTCAAAGCTGATAATTCAGTACTTGATGCATTGGATCATTTATACAAAATTAACGAACAGTTTATTCGAAGCATCGTTATTAAAAAAGAGAAATAGGGGGCAATTCTGTGAATAAAGTAATTCTCGTAGGAAGACTAACCCGTGATCCTGAGGTGAAAAACACAACAACGGGCAGAGCAGTCGCTTCATTTACCTTAGCGGTGGATCGTCGTTTTAAAAACAAAGATGGTCAAAAAGAAGCAGATTTTGTGCCAATCGTTGTATGGGGAAAACAGGCAGAAATTGCAGGACAATATTTGTCAAAGGGTAGCCAAATTGGTGTATCAGGACGACTACAGGTAAGAAGTTACGACGCACAGGATGGTCAACGACGTTATGTGACGGAAGTTGTTGCCGATGAGATTAGTTTTCTCTCATCTGGCCGGAGAGATTCGAATGCCGGATTCCAGCAAACTTCAGCGCCACAATCCAATAATAATATGTCAGTAATGGGATTGGATGAAGATTTTCATCTGATGGCCGATGATGACGATATACCTTTTTAAGATAGGAGGAAAAATACAATGCCAAAACCATTTAAAAAGCGAAGAAAAGTTTGTGAGTTTTGCGAACGAAAAGTAGAAAATGTTGACTATAAAGATGTAGTAACGTTAAAAAAATTCGTTTCCGAACGTGGGAAAATTCTACCAAGACGAGCAACCGGCACCTGTGCTAAACATCAGAGAAAGGTAACTGAAGCCATTAAACGTGCGCGAAATGTTGCCCTATTACCATATAGCTCAAACAATTAAAAACGCAAAGCTGTTTGTTTCAGGAAGGATCTGGAGCGAACAGCTTTTTCTTTTTCACCAATGAGCGAAGTAAATTCTTGAGCGAAGTTCCTGTTAAAACGCACCAGGCAAATGATTCTGCCGGGAAGGTTTGGAAGAATTGTGGGAGAAATTAAAAATCAGAGCAAACAAAAATAATAGGCATTTTCCGTTAATATGATATAATGGTTCAGTAACTTTTTATACATGAGTGGGATAGGGTAATACGTAAGTTACCAATTTGGAGGATTAATGAAAACACGTGGAATAACAGAAGGTGCCATGTTTTGTGCTCTGGGAGTCATTCTTACCTTAGTTAGCTATTACTTGCCTTTTTTTGTGCTGTTGGTATTTTTTATACCGGTACCGATGGTGGTATTGGGAAAACGCCAGGGTCTGAAGGTGAGTATCCTTTCCAGCATTGCAGCCACGATTCTAATTGGTCTTTTTTTGGGACCGCTCAATGCGATTTCTTTTGGGGCCCTGATGCTTTTTGTGGGCTGCAGTCTGGGATTTGCCTATAATCGGGATTATTCACCGGTTCTGAAAGTGGCCATCGGAATTATTGGTTTTGCAATTTTGCTGATTGCGGTGGTGGCCAGCTATGAATGGGTGATGGGGATTGGTTTTACCAGCCTGCTGTTACAGACCCTGGAACAGAGTACCAGTGAGGTGATGACGTTTTATCAAATCGCCAATATTATGGATGCCGAACAGCTGGCAATGGCCAAAACGGCCATGGATAAAAACATTGAAATGATGAAGCTGGCATTACCCAGTGCTTTTCTGTTACTGCCAGTTGTATTTGGGATGGTCAATGTGATCGTTTCAGATATGATTTTAAAGCGGATCGGCTATCCGGTTAAAACCTTTAGACCTTTAAGTCAATGGGAAATGCCAGCAACCCTTAAATATTTTTTGATGGTACTGATCCTCGGTGATTTTATCATCAGTATGTTTCAGATTACCACGATTCCGCAGATTTATATTGTCACGGTGATGAATTTTGTCAATATTATTTTCCTCATTATGGGACTATCATTGATTTTAAACTATCTGGAATACAAGCAATTAACGAATAAGGGGCTAAAAGTGCTGGTAGTCATCTTAAGCTTATTGCTTAGCTCACTGGTAACCATTTTGGGGATCGCTGATACGTACATCGGAATTCGTCGGATTTTTCGAAGGGAGTCCCAGATCAAATGAAAGAGTCAAAAAAAGATATTGTCCGATTTGCGTTAGCGGCTCAGTTGATTGTCTCTCTGGTACTTGGTTTTTTTAATATCTTCCTGGGAATTGGCGGGGTTATTATCTTTGTGATTTTGATCATGTATTACACCAAAAACACCACCATTGATGAGATCAAAATCGATAAAGCCATTGATGAAATCTACAGTGATCTCGATAAGATTAATCAGGAACGGATGTATGAAATGCCGATTGCCATGGCGATTGTCGATAATGAAGGCATCATTTATTGGTATAATCAGGCATTTGGAAAGGCCTTTAAAAAAGAAAAAGAAGGCTTGTTCAAAAAAAGTATCATTAAAGAATTAGATTTCAATCTGATCGAGGCCATCAAAGCAGAGGAATTTACCTTCCATTATGAAGAACGGGACTATGGTGTGGTTACGAATGCTTTTTCTGACAAAATTCATAGTTTTGAACTGTTGCATTTTTTTGATGTCACCGAACAAAGTAAGCAGCGGCAGCTGTACCGGAAAAACTCGCCGCTGTTCTGCTACATCGTCATTGACAATTATGATGATATCATTGAGCAGATTCCCAGTCATAAGCGCTCGGCGATACTTGGAAAGGTTGATCTGAAGCTTAACGAATGGGCGAAACAGCTGGGCAGTGTGATCATTGAGTATGAAAGTGACCGTTATCTGATGATTTTTGAGCGGGGAAAAATCTGTGCTCTGCAAAAAGAGAATTTTAAAATCCTTGATGAAGTTCGAGAAATTGAAAATGATGAAAAAGTACCGATCACCCTCAGTATTGGTATTGGTATCTCTGAAAATATTCTGGGGATTATCGAATCTCAGGAATTGTCCCATTCAGCCTTGGATATTGCCCTGGCTCGGGGTGGTGATCAGGCCGTGGTGCGGCAAGATGAAAAAATGTCCTTTTACGGGGGCAAGAGCGAAGCCACCGAAAAAAGAACCAAGGTTAAGGCCCGGGTTAAGGCTTACGGTCTGAAAGAGCTAATCAAAGAGTCGGATCACGTTCTGATGATGGGTCATCAGAATCCCGATATGGACTGTCTGGGGTCGGCGGTCGGGTTGCTGGGAGCCTGTAAATCCCTTGGTAAAGAAGGAAAAATCGTGATTCGGGAGATAAATTATTCGATCAAATCACTGTTTGATTATCTGTTGGAAAATGAAGCCTATCAGGATGCCTTTATTACCCCCAAAGAAGCCGAAAGCTATGCCACTAAAAACACACTTTTGATTATTTTAGATACCCAAACCGTCAATTATCTGGAAATGCCGTCCCTGGTGGATCAGATCCCTAAAATAGTGGTTATCGATCATCATCGGCGGTCTGGAAAAGCCATTAATGAAACGCTGTTGACCTATACTGAAGCCTATGCTTCATCCACCTGCGAACTGGTGACTGAGTTGCTGCAGTATTTTGATGAGAAGAGCCAGCTCAATGTCATTGAAGCCAACGCTTTAATGGCGGGGATGTGTATGGATACCAAGATGTTTACCTTAAAAACGGGGGTGCGAACCTTTGAAGCCGCCTCTTACTTAAGGCGAAAGGGCGCCGATACCCTGATCAGTAAAATTTTGCTGCAGGATGATCTGAATACCTATACGGCCAAATCAGATGCAGTCAAGAATGCTAAAATCTATTTTGATAACATTGCGATCTCAACCTTTGAGAACAATACCGATTATGGTAAGGTGATTGCCGCCCAGGCGGCGGATGAATTGTTAAATATTAAGGGAATCGTGGCTTCCTTTATCATTCTTAAAAATGAAGAGGGGCTGGCTATCAGTGCCCGCTCCATGGGCGAAGTCAATGTTCAGGTAATCTTAGAAAAATTGGGTGGTGGTGGCCATTTGGCCATTGCCGGAGCACAGTTTCCCGGTGAAAAAAATATCGAAACCGGGGTCGAACTATTGCTCACTGCCATTAAAAAATACAAGAAGGAGAATGGATCATGAAAGTAGTCTTATTGGAAAATGTAAAAAATGTTGGAAATAAAGGTGATATTGTCGAAGTGAAGGATGGTTATGGCCGGAACTTTTTGATTAAAACCGGTAAGGGTGTCATTGGCAATAAAGAAAATATTGCTATGGCTGAGACGAACAAAGCCGAAGAAGCACAAAAAGTCGCAGCCGAACGACAGGCCGCCGTTGAGCTAGCTAAAACCATTGATGAAACGGAAATTACGATTACCGAACGGGCTGGCGAAGACGGCAAATTGTTTGGGTCGGTTACCAGTAAAGACATTGCTGAAGCTCTCGAAAAACAAAAAGGCATCAAGGTTGATAAGCGCAAAGTCGAACTGGAAATGCCATTGCGCAATGTGGGTCGGGCGGAGGTTAAGATTAAAACCTATCAGGGCGTAATCGGAAAACTGACCGTACTCATCAAAGGCGAAGCCTAGGAGATTAAGCGGTGATGAATCCCAAAGTCCCGCCCCATAATATTGAAGCAGAGCAGTCTGTGCTAGGTGCCATCCTGATGGATGAGTCCAATATTGCCCGGGCTGAGGAGCTGTTATCCCCCCAGGATTTTTATCGGGGCGGTCATAAAGAAATCTATGAAGCGATGCTTGATCTTCACAATGAACGAAAACCCATTGATACGGTCACGCTGATCAACGCTCTGAGAAACCGGGGGGTGCTGGAAAAAATCGGTGGGATTGGCTATCTCAGTGAGCTGATCGAGATGGTGCCGATTCACCGGAATTATCTGGAATACTGCCAAATCGTTCATGAGAAGGCGGTGATAAGAAATCTAATTCATACGGCCACTCAGATTCTCGAAGACAGTTATGGCCAGTATGATAATATCGGGGATGTCATTGATCGGGCCGAACAGGAAATTTTTAAGGTTTCCCAGGGCCGGCGAACGGGCGATTTTCAGAGTATTCAGGAAACCCTCGCCACCACCCTGGCCCAGATTGAAGCCATCGAAAGTAAAAAAGGCAAGCTCACCGGAATTGAAACCGGTTTTACCGAACTTAATCATATTACCTCCGGCTTACAGCCCTCGGATCTGATCATTGTGGCGGCCCGACCATCAATGGGAAAAACCGCCTTTGCCTTGAACATTGCTCAAAATGCTGCCATTAAAGACAATCGCTCAGTGGCGATTTTTAGTCTGGAGATGTCCAAGGAACAGCTCGTACAGCGTATGCTTTGCGCAGCCTCATTAGTGGACAGCAATAACGTCCGTACCGGGAATCTCAGTAAGGAAGACTGGGAGCGAATGGTGGTTGGTTACAACACCCTCTACGGCGCCAGTATTTTTATCGATGATACCCCGGGAATCACGGTTTCGGAAGTCCGTTCCAAATGTCGGCGGCTAAAAACTGAAAAATCCCTGGATCTGATTGTGATTGACTACCTGCAGCTCATGAGCGGCGGTGGACGAACTGAAAACCGGCAAAACGAAATTTCTGAAATGTCCCGGGGTCTTAAAGCCCTGGCCCGGGAAATGGAAGCGCCGGTGATTGCTTTATCACAGCTTAGCCGAGCCCCGGATGCTCGAACCGATCACCATCCGGTCATGTCGGATTTGCGAGAGTCCGGTTCGATTGAGCAGGATGCCGATGTCATCATGCTGTTATACCGGGAATTCTATTACGATAAAAACCCAGAATTAAAAAACTTATCTGAGGTCATCATTGCCAAGCAACGTAACGGTCCTACCGGAACCGTGCGTCTGGCATGGATACCTGAATATACAAAATTCAACGATCTGGCTGTGGGTTATAATGAAGATGACTATGGCCCGGATGCGTTTGCTTAAAGGAAGAAGAACATGAAATATGATGTAATCATCATTGGGGCTGGCCCCGGTGGTATTTTTGCAGCCATGGAACTGGCCAAAAAGAACAAAGAACTTAAAATATTAATGCTGGAAAAAGGCAATTCAATTGAAAAACGGATTTGTCCCAAGCGTCAGACCAATGTCTGCATTGGCTGCAAACCCTGTAATATTACTACCGGATTTGCCGGTGCCGGTGCTTACTCGGATGGCAAGCTATCGCTTTCACCCGATGTCGGCGGTGAGCTGCCGGAATACATTGGCTATAACACCACAGTTGATCTGATTAAATATGTCGATGATTTGTATATTGAATTTGGTGCCGACAAACGGGTTCATGGTGTTGATGATCCGGATAAGATCCGGGATATTCGGACCAAGGCAATCCAGAGCAATTTAAAACTGATTGAATGCCCGGTTCGTCACATGGGCACCGAGGTCGGTTATACCATTTATCAGCGGATTCAAAATTACTTAATCAATGATTTGGGCATCGACATTAAGTTTAGAACTCCGGTGCAAAGCCTGGTGGTTGAGAATAATTCCGTCGTTGGCGTGGTTGCCAAAGGTGAAACCTATCGGGCGGATAAGGTACTGGTGGCCGTGGGCCGGGATGGCTCGGAATGGTTTACCTCGATGTGTGAAGAATACAAGGTGGAAACCAAGGTCGGAAAAATCGATATCGGCGTTCGTTTGGAAACCCGCAACGAAGTGATGCAAGAAATCAATGACGCCCTTTATGAAGGTAAACTGGTTTATTATACCCCCACCTTTGATGACAGCGTCCGAACCTTCTGTTCCAACCCCGGGGGCGTCGTATCGACTGAATATTACGATAACCAATTGGCGGTGGTCAATGGCCACAGCTATAAATCCGATAACTTAAAAACCCACAACACCAATTTTGCCTTGCTTGTTTCTAAAAGCTTTACCGAACCCTTTAAAGAAGCGGTTGCCTATGGCAAGCATATTGCCGGGTTGGGCAATATGCTCACTGGCAACAAGATCATGGTGCAGCGCTATGGCGATTTCTTAAGAGGCCGCCGAACCACCGAAGAACGGCTGATGCGCAATAACATTCGGCCAACCTTAATTGATGCAGTGCCTGGTGATTTGTGTTTGGTGCTGCCTTACCGGATTATGAAGGACATCGTGGAAATGATTCAGGCCCTGGATCATGTTTCACCCGGTCTCGCCAGTGACGAAACCTTACTTTATGGGGTCGAGGTCAAATTCTATTCCAACAAGGTGACGGTGGATAGAAACTTCCAGTCCAGCATTAAGAATCTCTATGTACTGGGGGATGGCGCCGGGGTAACCCGGGGGTTAATGCAGGCCTCCGCCAATGGAGTCTATGTGGCCCGAAACCTTTATAACGAATAGATGTCCGGAAAACTTTATATAGTCGGTACGCCAATCGGCAATCTGGATGACATGAGTATCAGGGGATTGCGGGTTTTACAGGAGGTTGATCTGATTGCCGCCGAAGATACCCGGCACTCGATTAAGCTGCTCAATCATTTTGAGATTTCTAAAAAAATGGTAGCTTATCATCAGCATAACGAACAAAAGTCGTGTGAAGGTCTGATTGAACTGCTGAAACAGGGTCAAAATATCGCCCTGATTTCTGATGCCGGAATGCCACTGATCTCCGATCCGGGATCCGTGCTGGTTAAAGGCTGTGTCGCCAATGCGATTGATCTGGAGGTGGTGCCCGGTCCCAATGCCGGTCTTTGTGGATTGGTATTGTCAGGACTGGATACCCGTTCCTTTTTATTTCTCGGCTTTTTAGGCAAAGACAATAAGGCGGTCAAAGAAGGGGTCAACCGAATTACCGCATCGGCGGATACGGTGGTGCTTTATGAGTCACCCCACCGCTTGCCTAAAACCCTGGAAATTTTGGATCAACATGGCCTGGGGCATCGGCAGATGAGTATCTCCCGGGAGCTTACCAAACGCTATGAGGAAACCCGCTACGGCACCATCGCAGAGCATCGGGACTATTATCAGCTAAATCCCCCCCGGGGCGAGTACGTTATCTGTATTGAAGGCCGAACCGCCGATGAAGGCCAGGGGGCGGCTTCTCTGGAACTGGAAAGCCTGAGCCTCGAAGACCATCTGGCTCATTATCTGAAGTCCGGCCTGCCGGAAAAAGAAGCGATGAAAGCAGTGGCCAAAGATCGTAATATTTCCAGGCGGGATGTTTATAACGCGGTTAAGCGATAAAGCCCTTGAAAAAATCTGGAATTAAAGTATAATAGGGATAGCAATTAAAAAATTTAAAATTACGATGAAGAGAAGAGTAGATGTGGATACTGTGGAGAGAGAGCCGGGATGGTGAAAGCCGGTGACAGAAAAAGCATTGAAGATGGCCTCGGAGTAAGTTTGGGTGAATCGTTTAGCCCAAACCGCTTGACGCGATAAAACTGAAAGTTTGATAAACTTATGAAGGCATTATTTGTGAGAATAATGTGAACTAAGGTGGTAACGCGAACCCTTCGCCCTTAACTGGATGGAGGGTTTTTTTGCGGATTTTAGCATCTCGAAAATAAAGAAACAAAATAAGGAGAAATTATGTCAGAAAAAACATTTTATATCACCACCCCCATTTACTATCCCAGCGGGAACCTGCACATCGGACATACCTACACCACGGTGGCGGCCGATACAATTACCCGGTTTAAAAAACTGCAGGGCTATGATACTTACTTTTTAACCGGTACCGATGAGCACGGTCAAAAAATAGAAAAAGTGGCGGCTGAAGCTGGCGTTGCGCCCCAGGCCTATGTCGATGGGATTGTCACCGGCATCAAAAGCCTTTGGGACACCATGAACATCAACTACGATCAGTTTATCCGGACCACGGATCCTGAACATGAAAAAACGATTCAGAGGATTTTCAAAAAGCTCTATGATCAGGGCGATATTTATAAGTCCAATTACGAAGGCTGGTACTGTACCCCCTGTGAATCCTTCTGGACCGAAAGTCAGCTAGTTGAAGGCAACTGTCCTGATTGTGGACGACCGGTGGAAAAAGCTTCGGAAGAAGCGTACTTCTTTAAAATGTCCAAATATGCCGATGATTTGCTCAAACATATTGAAGAACACCCCCATTTTATTCAGCCAGAATCCCGCAAAAATGAAATGATCAATAATTTCATTAAACCCGGGCTGCAGGATTTGTGCGTTTCCCGAACCTCTTTCACCTGGGGGGTACCGGTTGACTTTGATCCTGGTCATGTGGTTTATGTCTGGATTGATGCCCTGCCCAACTACATTTCGGCCCTGGGTTACCTCAATGACAAACCAGATCTGATGGAAAAATACTGGCCGGCCGATGTCCACTTGGTCGGCAAAGATATCATTCGATTCCATACCATTTATTGGCCGATTATTCTGATGGCGTTAAAATTACCGCTGCCCAAACAGGTTTATGGTCACGGCTGGATTTTATTAAAAGGCGGAAAAATGTCAAAATCGGTGGGGAATGTGGTTGATCCCGTGGTTTTAGTCGACAAGTATGGGGTTGATGCCTTGCGCTACCATGTGTTGCGGGAAATGAGCTATGGTTCGGACGGTGTTTATAATGAAGATCTGCTAGTCAGTCACATCAATTCCGACCTGGCCAATGATCTTGGTAATCTGCTCAGCCGAACCCTGGCGATGACCGATAAATACTTTGGTGGTGTGATTCCAACAGAGCGTGAGACGGAAGATATTGACACAGATCTGATTGCACTGGCTGAAAAAACGCCCGGGGTTGTCAGTGACTACATGGATAAGCTGGACTTTAGCCGGGCCCTCGAAGAAATCTGGAAGCTGGTTTCCCGTTCCAATAAGTATATTGATGAAACCCAACCCTGGGTACTCGGCAAAAGCCCGGAAAAACAGGCTCGTCTGGCCCAGGTAATGTATAACCTGACCGAGTCCTTGCGGATCGTCACGGTGCTGATTTCGGCGGCAATGCCGGAAACCGCCCGAAAAATCGGTGAACAGCTAAACTGTCCGGCGGCATGTTTAACCTGGGACAGTATCCAGCATTTTGGCGGCTATCCAGAAGGGCTCAAAATCGAGCGCTGTGACGCCCTGTTCCCGCGCATTGAGCTGGAAAAGAAAGCGGAACAGCCGGTTAAAGAAGCGAAAGCCGAAAAAGCTAAAAAAGAAAATGAGAGTAAAACGCCGGAAGAATTGCCGGAAGGCCTGATCACCATTGACGATTTTGCCAAGGTGCAACTGCGGGTGGCTGAGGTAGTCGCCTGTGAACCCCATCCCGATGCCGACCGCTTGCTGGTTTTACAGCTGCAAGTCGGCCAGGAAAAACGGCAGGTAGTTTCTGGGATTGCCAAATACTACGCCCCAGCAGACCTGGTTGGTAAAACTGTCATTCTGGTGGCCAACTTAAAACCGGTCAACCTCCGGGGACTGGAATCCAACGGTATGATTCTGGCCGCCACCAAGGGCAAGAAATTATCTCTGGTCACCGTCGATGGCATTCCCTCCGGCGGAAAAGTATCGTAATTTATACAAAAAAATTCAGGTAATTTAAAATAGAACAATGATTGCTTTGCTGTCAGTTTCACAAACAACCAGAAAAAATCGCTGGACGAATTTCTTCGAGGTCGCAGGCAGTCGCCAACTACAAGCAAGCTTGTGATTGCGACTGCCTTTGCGGATGTTGTAATGTGCAGTCGAACAGTGTAAAAACTGTTTTGTGTAAACGGACAGTGAAGCGCATGGTAGTTTAGAAATAATAAAAAAAGTCTAAACAGAATTTTTTTCTGTTTAGACTTTTTAAAAGTCCCGAATTAGAGACTTTTTATCATCTCGATGTATTCATTTTTTTCTCGAACACCGACAAAGCGGTTAACCGCTTCACCGTTCTTAAAGAAAACCACGGTGGGGATACTCATCACCCGAAACTGTTGGGCCAGGGCCTGGTTGTCATCCACATTGATTTTACAAACCTTCATACCAGCTTCAAGCTCCTGAGATATTTCATCAATTGTTGGCGACAGGGCTTTACACGGGCCACACCATTCTGCCCAAAAATCCACCATGACAGCTCCATCATAGGATAAAATTTCAGTTTCGAAATTTTCCATATTGATTGTTATAACTTTTTCACTGGACATTATTCTCTTCACCTCTTTAACATATTTGCTCAATCATTATATAATAATTCATAAGAAGTTAAAAGGATAAAAGTTAAATTTCTCCGTTTAAAGGAGGGGGATTGTGTTAAAATAGAGGCATGGAAAAAATGAATAGAAAAAAGAGTATCATCAAAAGTGAACTCGAAAAGCTTAACAAAAACAATAAGCACCGGTTTCACATGCCCGGACATAAGGGCCGGGGTGATGCCTTTGCCTTATATGATTATGATATTACCGAAATTCCCGGTGCGGATAATCTTCATGATGCCCAGGGGATCATTGCTGCAGCCCAGAAAAAACTGGCAACGATCTATCACAGCGATGAAGCGGCGATTCTGGTCAACGGCACTACTACGGGTATTCACAGTGCCATCCTGGGCAGCTGTGCTCCGGGTGAGCAGCTGCTGGTGCCCACCAACTGTCATCGGGCCGTTTTTGGGGCCCTGGGGCTAGGGCGCATTGAAGGGGTTTTTATCACCCCGGAGATTGACCTAAACTTGGGCTTTGCCCACTCAATCAGTGTGGCTGCGGTTCGTCAGGCTCTGGCCAAAAACCCCCACAGTAAGGGGATGATTTTGACCAATCCCAGCTATTATGGTACCATCAGTGACCTAAAAACAATTGCCGGAATCCTTCATGAACAGGAGAAATTTTTAATTGTTGATGAAGCCCACGGCGCTCATTTGTGCTTTAGTGAAAAACTGCCGCCAGACGCTATTTCAGCCGGTGCCGATGTGGTGATTCAGAGTACCCATAAAATTCTGGGATCATTGACCCAAAGCTCGCTGCTTCATTTTCAGGGCAACCGCGTCAATCGTCAGAAGATCAAAGCCTATCTTAGCCTGCTACAAAGCTCGTCACCCAGCTATCCGCTGATGATCTCGGTGGAAGAGGCGGTGGATGCGGCCGAGGAAAAGGGCGAAGCCATATTTAATGGAATTGTGGCTGCGCATCAGGAATTTTGTCAGCAGCAGAATGGTCAGGAGCCGATTGTTCTGTATGGCGGAGAAACCGCAGCACAGGATTATGATCGCAGTAAGTGGCTGTTTTCGACCCGGGGCATCACCGGAGCGGAAGTGGAAGCCCGGCTGTTAGCCGATTACGGCATTCAATGCGAAATGTCGGCAGATAATCATCTGTTGGCGATGACCGGGATGGGCACCACCCGGGCTGATTTAGTAAGCTTAATGCAAGCTATCTGTGCTATAAATAAAACCATCCGGCTCGATTTAACGGTCGAAAAAGAGCCTCAGTCCCCCCGACGGTGGCGGGAGCAGATCGATTTTACGGCTGCTGTCCAAACAGAGATACCACTGTGGGAAGCCCTTGCCTGGGAAGAACGCTGTCAAATACCGCTGGAACAGGCCATTGGGCAACTGGTTGGGGATTTTATTATTCCCTATCCGCCGGGGATTCCGGTTTTGTTGCCGGGCAGCCGGATCACCGCTGAAATGGTAGGATATCTAAACGACCTGCTGGATCACCAGGTGGCGGTGGTGGGAATCGATGTAAACAGAGCCGTCACAATTATCAAAAAGGAGCCGGTAATCATGGAAAAGAATCATCAGGGAAAACTGATCGTCATCGAAGGAGTAGATGGTAGCGGGAAACAGACCCAAACCCAACTGCTCTATGACCGGCTGGTAGAAACCGGGGAAAAAGTCAAAAAAATCGCCTATCCCCGCTATAACAAAAAATCATCAGCGATGGTAAAATTATATCTGGAAGGGGCTTTCGGGAAAGATCCCGGGAGCATCAGCCCCTATATCGCGTCAACCTTCTACGCCGCCGACCGTTATGCCTCCTATAAGGAAGATTACGAGGACTTTCTTAAACAGGGGGGATTGGTACTGGTCGATCGCTATACCACCTCTAATATGGTTCATCAGGCGGGAAAAATAAAGGATCCGGACGAACGGAAACGTTTTCTTGACTGGCTTTGGGATTTTGAATTCAATCTCTATGGTCTGCCGATTCCGGATCTGGTCTTTTTTCTTAACATTCCCCCAGAGATCAATGAGCGGTTAATTAAAAACCGTAACAATAAAATAACCGGAAAACAGGAAAAAGATATTCATGAAAGCAGCCCCCAACATCTTAGGGATTCTTACTGCAGTGCCTTGGCGCTGGTGGCAGAATATGGCTGGACGGAAATCAATTGTGTTACGGATAACCAATTGCGCAGTATAAAAAGTATCCATCAGGAAATCTGGGAACGCATAAAGGAGCATAAATCAAATGATTGAAGATCAGTATACCTATTTAACCATGGCCGACTCCGACATGGATTTTATTCTGCTTAAGAATTATTTAAATGCCCACGGGATTGAGGTCATTACCAGAGAAAAAGGTTTTGGCGGACCAATTCGCAGCATCTTTATGGGAAATTTTACGCCCGCACACATTGAGGTTTTTGTTAAAGACAGCGATTTTGAAGCGGCCCTTGATCTCCTGGATTATGAAGAATTCAGTGCCGAACTGGATAAAGAATTGGGACTGGATCGTGATGATTGGGATAACGGAGATGAGAAAAAGAAAAAACCCCATTAATAACTGTCTGTGAGAGGAAAACTATGTTTGAAATGATTCAGGGTCATCAAACCATTATCAATCATCTTGCCAACGAAATAGGTTCCCAGCAGGTAAGCCACGCTTACCTTTTTTCAGGAATCGATGGGATTGGAAAAAAGAAAACCGCCCGGGAGTTTGCCAAGGCCCTTTTATGTCAGGATCGGATCAACCCAGGCTGTGGCCAGTGTCCGGGTTGTCTTCAAATTGAGCATGAGAACTATCCCGATGTCAGAATAATTGGGCCCAAAGCGGGAGTCGATAGCATCAAGATCAGTCAGGTGCGGGAAATGATCAGTGAGCTGGCAATTAAACCCTATTCGGGAGACTGGCGTATTAATATCATTGATGGGGCAGAAAAGATGACACCAGAGGCCCAGAACAGTTTACTGAAGTCTTTGGAAGAGCCGCTTAGCTATAATATTTTTATTCTGGTCACCAGCCACCCCCAGTCGATCTTACCGACGATTCGCTCCCGCTGTCAAAGCTATCATTTTCAGCCGTTGAGCATGGTCGAAATGGAGGCTGTTGTTTTTGGGCAAGGCGAATTTGAAAAACAAGCGGTGATCGAAGCCGTCCGGGCCGCTGGGGGATCCCCGGGGATGGCCTTATACCTGCTCAATAACAGTGAGATTCAAAAAGAAAGAACCCACTTTCTGCGGGAACTGTACAGCCTGTTAAAAGGCGATGAGATAAAGATTTTTACGCTGGCCGAAGCGCTGTCCAAGGATAAAGCCACCAGCCAGGAGATGCTGGAGTTTTTTATTCACTGGTTTTATGAGGTCAATCTCCTTCTGGAAGGTCATCCATTGCCGCAGCAGGGAGAACCGAATCCGGCGCATCGGGCCTATTATCAATTGCTGGAAAATGAAAAAAATCAGGCCATCATTAAAACTTTGTTTGAAATGATGGCGACGATACAATATAATGTTAACTTAAGATTACAATGGGAAAAGTGTTTCATTAAGATAATGAAAATTCAGAAAGGATAAGCCAATGGGAAAATCAGTCGTCGGTGTACGATTTAAAAAGGTGGGCAAAATATATTATTTTGATCCCCTGAATATTGAGTTTGATCAGTTTGATCCGGTTATTGTCGAAACCGTCAGAGGCATTGAGTATGGTGAAATTGCGTTGACTGCCAGAGATGTGGATGAAGCAGAAATAGTGGCTCCGGTAAAACCGGTGATCCGTAAAGCGACCGAAACAGATACCATAGAGTTTAATAAACTCAAGCAAAATGAACAGGATGCCAAAGCAATTTTTATTGCCAAGGCCAAAAAGCACAAGCTGGAAATGAAACTGATCGATGTGGAGTATACCTTTGATCAGAAAAAGGCGATTTTTTATTTTACTGCCGAAGGCCGGGTCGATTTTCGTGAGCTGGTCAAAGATCTGGCATCGATCTTTAAGGTTCGGATTGAACTGCGGCAAATCGGGGTGCGGGATGAGGCCAAATTGTTCAAAGGACTGGGTGTTTGCGGACGGACGACCTGCTGTGCCCAGTGGCTGGGGGATTTTACCCCAGTATCGATAAAAATGGCCAAGGAACAGAATCTATCCCTTAATTCAACGAAGATTTCCGGGATCTGCGGGCGGCTTTTATGTTGCCTGACCTATGAGCAGGAATTTTATGAAGAGGTTTCTAAAAAGCTGCCAAAGGTGGGACAACGTGTCATCACCGCCGATGGTGAAGGGGAAGTCTTTAAGTTAAGCATTCTGGAAGAAACCGTTTTCGTTAAAATTCAGGTGAATAAGGACGAAACCGAGGTAAAAAAATATCTTCTGGAAGAAATTGAAGTAAAAAAATTCGAAAAAGTCAAAAAAGATAAATAATCATCTTGATTTCACTTCAAAAAAGGATATAATAAAGATGTTGTTAATGCTAAAAGGAGGGTTTTTTAGATGGCTTACAAAATTACAGATGAATGTATTGCTTGTGGCTCTTGCATGGACGAATGTCCAGTAGAAGCAATTTCTGAAGGCGATATCTATGTTATCGATGCAGCTACATGTACTGACTGCGGTTCTTGCGCAGAACAATGTCCAGTAGAAGCAATTGTTCAGGACTAGTTAGAAGTATGAAAAAAAGGCACCTTCCAGAGTATTCTGGGAGGTGCCTTTAACGTGGAATAACTAGAGCAGTAATTTTTTATTAAATAATTTAAATGATATGATTTAAAAGAGTGTTAAATAATAAAATATATGGGTAAATATCTACTCGAGAAATAAAATCAATGACAGATTAAGATCTGGAGGAGGAAAAATGCAAAAATATGTATGTGATATTTGCGGGTATATTTATGATCCTGAGGTAGGGGATCCTGACAGCGGCGTTGCACCGGGAACAGCCTTTGAAGATATCCCCGAAGATTGGGTTTGTCCGTTGTGCGGCGTTTCAAAAGAAGATTTTTCACCAGAAGACTAGAAAAGTGCAGTCAAAAAAGAGCCAAAGCTCTTTTTTTTATGGGATCAATGGGTTATAATGAAAATGACTACGAAAACATGGAGGACATATGGCAGTTAAAGCACGGGAAACCCTTGAAAGCAAACAAATCAGCATCACAACCCTGGGGATATTAATGGTGGTGGTGGTTGGATATACGCTTCTATACAATCAGTTTGCCAATACCCTGGAAGATTATCGGTTAAAAACAATTGTTGGTGTAATTAGTCTGGTGATTATGATGGGGGGCTTTTTAATTTCATTGCGCTATATTACAACCATCTATGAGATGATTATTACCCATGACCAATTTACCATCGACCGTAAAATATTTTTTTGGAAAAAAACGGTACTGGAAATAAAAATAGACGACATAATAAAAATTGTGCCACTTGAAGAAGCTAAAAAGATCGAAGGACAAATGCGTAACTACACCCTGACAAATATGGACGGAAAACGAAAATATGTGATCCAATATGAGCAACAGGGAAAAATTTGCTGTGCCAAGATCCAATGTACCGGGAAATTTCATGAAACCT
Organism: Acetobacterium wieringae; assembly: GCF_026646375.1. GTDB lineage: Bacteria > Bacillota > Clostridia > Eubacteriales > Eubacteriaceae > Acetobacterium > Acetobacterium wieringae_A. The sequence goes on along the minus strand of NZ_JAIPPU010000017.1, from coordinate 23,999 downwards.
TAAAAAAACAGGTCAAAATATAATAGTTTTAAGGAAACCTTAAGGGAAATAGGGTATTATTTGGACATAACAAGTTACCCTCTTTCAAAGTTTTTAGAAAAAACCGAACGCTTTTCACACGGCTTCGGTTTTTTTCTTTTTTGGATAAAAAAATTTGCGATTCAGAAGAAATTTTATCAGGCAATTAGATGTTGTTAATGCGGTAATAAATCGGGTATAATACTCCTAAATAACTAAAGGATCCATCAGGAAAGGAAAATCTATGGAAATCGTAGCAATTATGGGAAGCCACCGGAATGGTCAGAATACGCAGAAGGCCATCGACTTTTTTATTAATAAAATTGAAGTTGAACACGAATTCTTTGAATATAATGTCAATCAGATCGATGTTCATGCATGTACTGCCTGTGATTATTGTATTCCGCATCAGGGGAAATGTGTCATTGAGGATGATATGACCCAAATTTATCAGAAAATGGAAAGCTGTGATTTGCTGATCGTGGCCAGTCCGGTTTATTTCAGTGCTTTTCCCTCAAAAATTAAAGCGCTGATTGATCGAACTCAGATGATTTATAACCTTAAGGATAAATCGAACATCAAAAAGAAAAAAATTCTGATTATTGGAGTCGGTGGAGCACCGCATTATCCGAGACAGTTTCAGGCCATGGATAATACCCTGGAGTGGTACAAAAAAACCCTGAGCTGTGATGAGATCGGCTTCGTTCAATTTTCCCATACCGATGAGCTGCCAGCGCTGGATAATCAAAAGTGCCTGGACGAGCTGGCAGAAATTGCAAGTAAAATCAATACGCCGATGGCATAACTTTATAAAAATCAAGAAATAAGGAGAAATAAAATGGCAAAGATAATCGATCAAACCGAATTTGATACTCTGGTTTTAAAAGGCGAAGGTGTGGTCCTGGTAGATTTTTTTGCGACCTGGTGTGGGCCCTGTAAAGCGTTGGCACCGATTTTAGAAGAGGTGGCCGAGGAGTTAAAAGACAAGGTGGGCATTTATAAGGTCGACATCGATCAGACCCAGAGCCTGGCCCAGCAATACAGGGTAATGAGCGTGCCAACCATGAAGATTTTTAAACGTGGCGAGGTGGTAGAAACCATCGTTGGGCTTCAGTCAAAAGGGGTTTTACTGGAAAAGCTGAATTACTATACCGGTTAGGAAACAATAAGCCGGATGACAAGGATCACTTCATTAAGAAGTGATTCTTTTTTTGTAGATAAAAACCTTAAAAAAAATAAGGAGACCGTTTTCATTTTTAGACAAATCGGCCGATTTGTCGGGATTTCTGACAAGTTTGAAGAATCGTATAATTACAAGCGGTCAACCCAGTGCTATACTCCTTTAAGCAAGTGAAAGGAGTATAAAATGAATAAAAAAATAGTGAATAAAGCCAATACGGTTCGATTGATTGTCATTATCGGTGTTATTATTATACCACTTATGTATAGCTTTTTCTATCTCAGCGCCTTCTGGGATCCCTACTCAAAACTCGATAATCTGCCGGTGGCACTGGTCAATAACGATACGGGCGCGACCATCAATAATCAGCAGCGCAATCTGGGGGAAGAGTTTATTGATGAACTGATTAAGGACGGCACCTTCAAGTATGTGATTACCGACGAAGCCACCGGAAAAGCCGGTACCGAAACCGATGATTACTATGCAATGATCGTGGTGCCAAAGAATTTCTCAAACAATATTGCTTCGGCGGCGACGGTTAACAAGCAGACTGCCAGCATTATTTTTTCGCCCAACGAAAAACGAAATTATCTGGCCAGCCAGATCCTCGGAAAAGCTGAGATGCAAATGGAAACCAGCTTAAGAGAAAGCATCTCCGGCGAGATCGTTAACAATCTGACCGATCAGGTGGCCAAGGTGCCCGGTCAGTTGAGTACTTTGAATGATGGCTTAACCCAGCTTTCCAGCGGCTCAGCGCAACTTTTGAGCGGCTCTCAGACCTTAGCGAATGGTACCTATTCGCTGGCCGCTGGTTCCCAGGAATTGGCCGCTGGCTCAGAAACCCTGGCTTCCGGTACCCAGGCCCTTGCTGCTGGCAGCCAGACCCTGGCCAGCGGAACGCAAACTCTGGCCGCTGGAACCGAGCAATTTGCCGCAAAATTTTCGGATTTTAACGATGGCATCAGCACCTTAAAAAGTGGTTCGGCCCAAGTGAGTAATGGGGCAGAAAGTTTGGCCGCTGGAACCGAGCAGCTCAATCTGGGGATTCAAGCCTATACTGCCGGGGTCGATACCCTGATTGGCAACGTCAATCAGACCTCGGCCTTTATCTCGGCCTTTGTCGGTGAGCATCCGGAGCTGATGGAGGATCCCCAGTTTGCCGCCTTTATTGAGAATATGGCCTCCAGTGACAACGCCGATAGCATTGCCCAACTGGAAGCTGCGGGCAGTCAACTAAGCGGCGCATCCGATGCCATTGCCGCCGGAACCCAGGCATTGGCCGCTGGAACCAGCAACCTGGATGATGGGATTGCTACGGTTAGTAGCGCCGCCGGTCAATTAAATAATGCTGCCGACAGCATCTCATCTGGAGCCAGTGCCGTTTCAGACGGCGCTTCATCACTGACAAATGGCGCAACGGCTTTGTCAAACGGGGCCACGACGTTGACCAATGGGGTGTATACCCTGGCTGATGGGGCCAACACCCTGGCTAGTGGTGCCACGACCCTGGTCGATGGTCAGCAGCAACTTAACAACGGAATTACCACCGCTCAGAACGGTGTTACCACTGCTGTCAATGATGCCAATGCCGACACGGTCAAATTAAATGGTTTGGGCACCTATGTCAGCGAGCCGGTTACGGTGGACGATGCGGTCATTGACCCGATTGCCAATTATGGCACCTACTTTTCGCCCTACTTTATGTCGCTGTCACTCTGGGTTGGCGGTCTGATTATCTTCTTCGGAATTTATTTTGATGCCGATCAGAAATTCAAAATCCTGTCCCGGGAGAGCGGCAATAAGACCGCCCGCAGCTTTATTTATCTGCTGTTGGGGCTGGCTCAGGCAATTCTTTTGGGCAGCATCATTAAATACGCCCTGGGGCTGGAAATTGCCCATACCGGACTGTACTTTGTTTCGGTTTGTCTGGTCTCGATGACCTTCCTGGCGATTGTCCAGTTCTGTATTATCCATATGGGTGACGCCGGAAAATTTGTGGCGCTGACGCTGCTGATTTTACAGCTGACCTCTTGTGGTGGCACCTTCCCGATTGAAACGGTACCGAAGTTCTTCCAGATGCTGTACCCCTTTATGCCGATGACCTATTCGGTGGTGGTGTTTAAGGATACCATTACCGGTGCCATCTCCGGCGACTTCTGGCACAGCTTCCTGATTCTGGTGATTTACCTGGTGGTTTTCTTTGCCGCTACGATCTTCCTGACCATGATTAAGAAAAAGAAGGCAGATAAAGAGGATGTCACCGCCATCGCCGAACTGAACTCGGATCACTTATTTTAAAATGACCAAGATTAAAAGAACGCTGCATAGCTCTATGCGGGGTTCTTTTTATTTGGGTCGATTACTTTGAAATAAGAAGCGGAAATGATATAATTATCTTCAAAAAAAGATCACGAGGAGTAGTCCGCATGTCCGATGCATCAATAACTAAAAAAGCGATCGCCAAAAGCTTTAAACATATTTTAAAAAATAAAAACTTTGAAAAAATCACCATTGCTGAAATTACCGCCGATTGCGGTCTGAACCGCCAGACCTTTTATTATCATTTTCACGATAAATATGATCTGATCAACTGGATCGTTTATCAGGAGGCGATTTTAGTCATCCGAACAGATCTGACCATCGAAAACTGGGACAGCAAGGTGCTGGCGCTGTTAACGACCATGAAAAAGGATGGCCATTTTTATCAAACCACCTTAAAAGACATCAACGGTACCGAATTTCAGAATTATCTGTTTACCGTCACCAAGGAAATATTTATGGAAATGATTGAACACCTGTCTCGTGATCGTAAAATGAACCCGGATGTTGCTCCGGTGATGACGCCCCAGAAGAAAACTTTTACCGCCGAATTTTTGTCCTATGGGGTGGTGGGGATGATTATCGATTGGGCCCAAAACGGGATGAAGCAATCACCCGAGGAAATCACCATCAGCATTAAAGAGATTATCAACGGGGCCCGGATGTTTGCCGTTTCCCGTTATTTTCAGGAACTGACCAAAGCGTAACAGTGAAGACCGGCTGGATCAGCAGCCACACATAATGAAAAATTTAAGGAGTCCAAATTGAAGAAGAATGAAACTATTGAGTTAACGATAGAAGGGTTTAATTTCCCCGGAAAATCCTGGGGAATGCATGGCGAAAAAAAAGTTGTCATGAAAAACGGCCTGCCCGGTCAACGCGTTTTGGTAAATATTGCCAAGAAACGAAAAAAATATGAGGGCCGCATCATGGAAGTGCTGGAAAAAGCCCCCAATGAAATTGATGCCGTCTGCGATGTGTTTGATAAATGCGGGGGCTGTACCTACCAGAACCTGCCCTATGACGAACAGTTAAAGCTTAAAGAAAGCTATGTCTTAAACCTGCTGGAGCAGGCTGGGATAGCGGGCTTTACCTATGAGGGGATTGTTCCCAGCCCCGAGGTTTTCGGTTACCGCAACAAGATGGAGTATTCCTTTGGGGATAATGAAAAGGATGGCCCGCTGATGCTGGGGCTGCACGAACAGGGAAGCTTTTATAATATTGTCAAAACCGATAGCTGCCAGATTACCGATGCCGATTTTAATATAATCCAAACAGCCGTGCTGGACTATTTTACCCGAACCGGGGACAGTTATTTTCATAAACGCAGTCACGAAGGCTTTTTACGGCATCTGGTGGTGCGCAAGGGAAAACATACCGGTGATTTGCTGATCAATCTGGCCACCACCACCCAGGGAACCCTGGACGAAGCGGCTTTTGTCAACTGCCTGCTGGAGCTGCCGCTGTCCGGCCAAATCCGGGGGATTCTGCATACCCAAAACGATGGGGTTGCCGATGTGGTCAAAGCCGAAACCGCCAAAACTCTGTATGGTGAAGATAAAATTGAGGATAGGATTTTGGGACTGACCTTTGAAATTAGCAGTTTTTCCTTTTTCCAGACCAACACCTTAGGGGCCGAAAAGCTCTATTCGGTCGTTCGGGATTTTGTCGGACAGGAACAGAACGAAGTCATTTATGATTTATACTGCGGCACCGGTACCATTGCCCAGGTACTGGCACCCGTTTCTAAAAAGGTGGTCGGCATCGAGTTGGTGGCCGAAGCAGTCGAAGCCGCTAAAGCCAACGCCACCAAGAACGGCCTTGATAACTGTCAGTTTATCGCCGGCGACGTGATGGTGGAGGTGGCCAATCTTCATGATCCGGCCGATGTGATCATTCTGGACCCGCCCCGGGATGGCATTCACCCCAAAGCGATCTTTAAAATTCTTGATTTCAAACCCAAGACTTTTGTCTACGTGTCCTGCAAGGCAACATCGCTGGCCCGGGATCTGCCATTTTTTGTGGCAGCGGGGTATGAAGTGAAGAAGGTGAAATGTGTGGATATGTTTCCGCATACCGGGCACGTGGAGACGGTGGTGTTGGTAACGAGGGTGTAAAAATGGTTAAAGATCATTTAGGAAAGAGTTATCAGGGCGTTAAAGAAATGTGTTCAGCATACAATATCAGTTATGCTGTCTTTCTTGATCGAAGAAGTCTAGGGTGGTCTTTAGAGGATTGTTTAACGGTTCGGGTAGTAGACCATAAAGGCAGAGGCTATAAATCAGAAGAAGAGATGTGTAAGTATTGGGGCGTTAAATATTATGTGTTTAAAGATAGACTTTCTGAAAATTGGACATTGGAAGAGGCGTTAGAAAGTAAACAACCGGATAGCATTAAGGATCACCTAGGCAGGGGTTTTAAAACAAAGTCTGAAATGTGTAACTATTGGGGTGTTAAGGAGTACGTTTTTAATGATCGGATAAAAGATGGCTGGACATTGGAAGAAGCCTTAGAAGGTAAAAATCCGAATATGGTAGTTGATCATTTGGGTAGGAAGTTTGACACCGAGAAAGATATGTGCGCTTATTGGGGAATCAAAAGCTATATTTTTAAAGATCGAATAAAAGAGGGCTGGAGTTTGGAAGAAGCGTTAACGATACCGTATAAGTTGTAGTAGATAAGCGTTGGATTGATAGCTACAGTGTAAATTTTCACATTGTTTCGGACTGAATTTAATCGATTTTTATGCAATAGCTGAATAAAGCCAGAGAAAAGGGTGGCTTTGAGTTGTGTGCTTGCTGCCCGATGGGAAATCACATTCATCTGCTGATCAAAGAAGGGGGGAGAACTGGGAACTAGTATCAAACGGATGACCGTTGACTATGTGCAATTGCACAATAACAAATACGGCCGCACCGGGCACCTCTTTCAGAATCGTTTAAACAGCGAAGTGGTGGAACAGTTACGATCAGATCAGGCAGGCCTATCAGGGAAAGGCAACAGCACTTGATAGTGGGATAATCAAAAACTATTTTCTGACAGAAGCAGATTTTATTCGATTTTTTGAGTATGAAAATCAGGACGAATGTCTGGATACCCGCTCAAAAACCAGATGAACCGATGAACGAATGACGAATCTGCTTAGCCAGAACCCCGAACACCGGGATCTGGGAGAAGTATCGGTAGATAAGCGAAATCAGCTGATACGACAGATTCAGCTGAGTGTTGGGATTGGGCAAGATGATGGTGAAGCGGGCAGTAAAATGATAAATATGACAGACGAAACGTCCTCTTGTCATATAGAATCACATAAAAGATTTGGAGTGCTTAGATAAATGGATATAAAAGAATTTTATTTTCAAAATATAAAAGAAGAAGAATATCATTATCGTTTTTATGATTCAATTAAGAATGTCAATGAGATATACAGTGTTTTTAGTGAATATGAGGAAGTAGATGATTGCAAATTTGAAGTGTATGATACAGAGGAAGCGATAACAAAATTTAGAGAATTATGCCAGCCAGATGTAGACTTTTCTAATAGTGAAAATAAGTGTTGGTTTAATCTAATAACGTATTATTTATATAAAATGGGATATGAGATAAAAGAATTCCCAAGATTGTTAGCGAGACCACCTATAGATCCCAGTAACTTTACTTATGGAGAAATAAGAAACAGAATTATTACTCAGGGAGAAGATGATAATGGAACTGTTAGATATGCAGTTAGAAGAAAATTAGTTGCAGGTTTAACCTTTGAGCAAAACTCAAGCCATATTGATATAGATCATTTAATAAATCAAAAGTTTGTTGAGATATCAAATCGGCAAGCATCTTTTAATAATATGAGCACTGATGAAAAACTTGCAGAGATAGCAAACTTGATAGAAAACTTATTAAAGAAAAATGGAAAGTTTATCACGCCTGATTATCCTATGGTTTGTTTTGATTATATTTCTAACGATAAAGTGACAAGCTATAGAAAGAAAATGCATTGCTTTAGGCATGCGACAAACGAAGCAATAGCAGAAAGAAAAACCTATACGGAAGAGCAAAAGAATTTTTTGGTTGATTACGGATTGACTATTGTTAAAGTAACACATTCCTTAATGAAATAAAAATAGTCTGTATAGAACAGAGTATTATTAAGTTTTTAAAATCAAATAAAACTGAACTAGTTCATGGCAGGGTAAATATTATTACCCCATATAGGATGTGCACAACTATAGTCTTTTGTGCGCAAAGATGACGTAACCATTAGCTAAGCGTGGATATTGTAAAGTGGGATCATGACCTACTGCCATACTTTTAGTATGTTAATTTTAATATACCAGTATGATAAAAATGATGTTACCTAACTTTGTGAACAGATTTGTTAGGAGAAAGTGTAATATGCCTCATTGGGCAAACTGGATAAGCCGACCACCTTTATAGATTTTATCCTTTAAAGTGGTAGACATAAGTTCGATTCTTATATGAGGCACCAAAACGAAGGTTAGTATGAAATCAAAAAATTTAAAACTATTTAAAAGAGAAATAGGTCAAGCGAACCATTATTTAATAACAATATTAGTTGGATTAGATGGAGTTAAAGCTGGAGTCATTGAAAAAAATGAAGAATTTAGTACTTCTTGGAACCCAAAAGACAAAGTTGCTTCTACCAATCGAAGTCGTGAGTTTTCAATAAAATCTGTGTTGTCATGGACAGTAGATAACTTAGACATGTATTTTAGGATGAGCTATGAAGAACCAAAACTGATAAACAATATTTCGTTGCAAAAAGAGATAGATAAAAACAATCAAAGTGTTTACCACTCATTTTTGAGTTTTGGAAAAGCTTATGAATTTGATCAAATTAATTCCTCGATTGTTGATTTAATGATTTGCTGGAGAAATAGATTGGTTCATTATAAGGCCGAAAATAAACCTTTAGCTGAGGTCATAAATTTATTAAAACGTGATAGAAATAAAATTATGGAAAGACATAACGGAATGGATATTTTATTAACTCTAGAACGATTTGAAAAAAAGCAAACACCCACTTTTAAGGAAATCGCATCGATGATCAAAGCTATGATTGAGTATGTATATCAACTTGATAAGCAGCTAATTGAGGATATAGATTTATTGGCTTATAGTGACATAATTATTATTAAGTATATAAGAGAAAATGTTGATAAAAGACTTCAAAACATATATAAGAAACCAGAAAAAAGCAGAGAAAAAGTAATTTGGAATATTTTATCTGAGTACGGCCTCAAAGAAGATATGGATATAAATTTGAAGAATTTCGTATTGGATTTATCAAAAATATCATATAGTTCAGCTAAAAGTAAGTATAATAATGGGTCCTTCATATAAAATAAAATCTTCGCGAAAAAGCTGTGAGGTCTGAAATGACACGTATGACGTGGGCATGACATGGGGACGTTTCGCTTGTCATATCCGTTAAGCTGTGATATACCTGAAAAAATCAGGAGAGGGTAATTCGCTACATTCACCGGAATCCCTTAAAACCGGAATGATTGCCTGACTGGAAGAATAACCATGGAGCAGTTATGATAAAGTTATCCAGGGCTATCAGGGAAATTCGACTGCACTTGATGTTGAGATCATCAAAGACTATTTCCCAACGGGGGCAGGTTTTATTCGTTTTTCGGAGAAAGAAAATCAGGATGAATGTCTCGAAATCAATCAAAAATCTAGATGGAGTGATGCACAGCTTACCGATATCCTGAGACAGAACAGCAAATATCAGAATCTGGGCGAATTGTCTGCTGAAAAGCGAAACCAGTTGATCCGACAGATTCAGCAGGAAACGGACAGCAGTATCCGTCAATTGAGTCGGGTGCGGGGTCTGGGTAAGATGATAGTGAACAGGCATTGAAGCGGCAAACATGACAAATGAAACGTCCCCTCGTCATTTATAGCATAAAGTTTTTGATAACCAGTTGTATGTGCCGTAAGCAATAGCGGCGGAATGGAGGTTTAAAATGTTAAATAAAGCAATCGAAATTGCTGCAATTGCTCATACTGGGCAAGTTGATAAAGCCGGAGCACCCTATATATTACACCCACTCCGAGTGATGCTTTCAAGAGATAATGATCTTGAACGAATATGTGCAGTATTGCATGATGTCGTAGAAGATTCGGAGTTTTCCTTTGAAGATTTACGGAAACAGAGGTTTTCAGAAGAAGTCATTGAGGTATTGGATTGCCTGACTAAGCGCGATGGAGAATGCTATGATGCATTTATTGGCAGAGTAATAGAAAATGAAACGGCCTGTCGGGTGAAACTGGCAGATATCGCTGATAATATGGATTTAACACGTATTGAAAAGCCAACCGAGAAAGACCAGGAACGGATTAAAAAATATGAAAAAGCGGTTGAAACTATTTTAGCAGCGTTATCATCAGAGATTGAATAAATATGTTACGGGGATGATTCGGTAATTGAAAACGTCCCCTTGTCATTCGGGATGTTGGCGGTTAAACAGTTACAGTTTTTTATCCAGACAAACATGTCAATGGTAAGTGTTATAACCGCATTCTTAAGATCTGATAATTTTCTTGAAATTTTTGTTTCCAGGTAATATAGTATGACTGTGTAAATGTATATTTTAAATGGAAGGGAATAACAGAAAGTTGTGAAAAGTTTCGGATTGGGACAATTCAATTTCAAGTGGTGTGGTTTATAATGGAGTTGCAATATTATTTCGCTGGTGATTTTGGGGAATTTGAAAATTATTTTTCAAATATCGAACATCAAAAACGAAAATACAAAAAAAGCGATTCAATCAACGCCATTGGTGAACCAATGGATGAATTGTTTTATATTTTAAATGGAACCATGGCGGTTTCATATTTGCATAAATCAGGGCACATCAAGGCGTTTTCATTTTACGGTAAAGGTTATCTGGCACCGCTCTATTTTCCAAAGGATATAGAGACAATGCATGCTACTGCATTTACAGCTGTCTCCGATCTGGAGGTTTACGCATTTAAGCGCTTATCGTTTAAGCAACATTTAGATGAGAATCCAAAACTTAATGATGCCATGTACTGGGGTTACATCAACCTGGTGTCATTATTGATTCAGGATAATGCAAATCAGCTTTTTTGTTCGGGAATGGAAAAAATTTGTAATTTTTTTTATATCTATTTAGAAAATATGAAAGAAAAGGATAATACAATTTATTTAACGCAAAATGAGATTATGGAGTTTGTGGGCATGAACCTGGCTAACGTTTCTAAATACTTGAAAATATTGCGTGATGAAGGTGCGATAAGAACACAACGAAACAAGATAATTGTAGAAAATTTACAAAAGTTAAAGATTCATTGCACGTTTTAAATGGTTTAAACTAAATAAAAAAACAAATTTACGAAAAAAAGCTTCGAAGTACCTTTTAAAAGGTACTTCGAAGCTTTTTAATTTGTTATGATGAGTGCATCGATGAAAACGTTGAACAATCAACAAAAGCCCAGTAAACATGTTTATACTATTCAAATTTGATATGAGCTAGATTAAAAAATTAAGAAGTGAGGATCATGATGGAATTAAGTAAAGAGACGTTGCAAACAAATAAGCTATTTGAAGATTTATATGATGGAAAACAACCACGACGGATACCTATTGTATCGACAGCAGACAATGCATTTTGTCTAGAGTATGCTGGATTTAATTTAAAAACGGAACAATATAGTGTTGATGAAAACCTGGAAGCGATTAGAAAAGCCACTGCTGATTTTGACTGTGATGCAGTTTTTGCCCTGTACGCCCGGTTTCCACACCTCTACAAAATTTTAGGATCAACTAATTTTGTGCCGGGAGCCGATGGATTTCTACAGCATCCAGAGGTGTGCGGATTGGAGGTAGATGAATATGATGAATTTATTGAAGATCCTCTGAAAACAATATGGGATAAGGTGCTGCCGCGTATTCATAAAGAAATCGGAAAAGGTGGTTTTGAAGGGCAAAAAGCAGTTTCAAAAGCCTATCATTCTTTTTATGAAACTATGGGGAAAATTGGCATGGCATCAATGCAGATGGCCAACGAACTGGGCAGATCAACATATTCTTTTGTTGGTGCTATCTCATCCACACCTTTTGATGTACTATCCGATCAGCTGCGATCTTTTACCGGCATCAGTGCGGATGTAAGACGACGTCCAGAAAAAGTGGAAGCGGCGGCGGCGGCCTTACTACCGCTGGCATTAAAGGCAGGGATACTGCCACATTCAAATCATTATAATCGCACCTTTATTCCCCTGCACATGGGACCGTATCTGCGGGAAAAAGATTTTGCAAGACTCTATTGGCCTTCATTTAAGGCTTATGTCGAGGGATTAGACAAAGCTGGCGTTGGTGCAAATATATTTGTTGAACAGGATTGGATGCGATATCTTGATTATTTGAATGAGTTGCCGCAAAATACAACATTTATGTTTGAGTATGGCGATCCGGCAGTTATTAAAGAAAAATTAGGCACGCGACATATTCTGACAGGTTTATATCCACTGGGGATTCTTAAAACACACACCAAGCAGGAATGTATTGATCAAGCGAAATTTCTTATCGATAAATTAGCTCCGGGTGGACGATATGCCTTTGGTTTTGACAAGTGCCTCTTACGATTAAACGATGTCAATGTCGATAATTTAAAAGCAGTACTGAGTTTTGTAAAAGAGTATGGAAAATATTAAGGAGAAGCGCCATGAATGAAAAATTGAAATCAGAATATTATCGTGACCTGCCAGAAACACTTGAAAAATATGAAGTCTTTGAGGAAGCCATTCCTTATGCGGCAGAAAGCCTCCAGGGGCTTGAAGAAATGTTTATCGGATTCACCATGTATTTAATTGTATGATTTTTTGAACAATAAGAATCAATAATTGAATAAAAAAATAGTGAAGATTAGTGTAAAATAAAGGAGTATAAAATGTTGGACTATAAACTATTAACGCAGACCTTGGGTGATTTGGAAGAAGAACAGGTCATTGAACTGTTGAAGGAATTTGTGACTACTGACCCATCAGAAGCGGAAGCATTGGAAGCGGTGGGCGCCTGTCAGGCAGGAATGGGAATTGTTGGTGATTTGTTCGAAAAGGGTGAATATTTTGTTGGTGATCTTATTTTTGCTGGAGAGCTCTTAACCGAAGCAATAAATGTTTTAAAGCCGGTGCTGGGTGCTGGAACATCATCGGCACTGGGCACCATACTACTGGGAACCGTGCATGGGGATCTCCATGATATTGGGAAAAACATCTTTAGAAGCATGTCGGAGGCAGCTGGTTTCGAAGTGGTTGACATTGGTATCGATGTGGCAGCCGAAGAATTTGTCGCAAAAGCAAAAGAGCTTAATTCTCAGATTATCGGCATGAGTGGGGTTCTGACACTGGCTATTGATTCGATGAAAGATACTGTTGAAGCGCTACGATTAGAAGGTGTTGATTCTAAAATTATTATTGGTGGCAATCCGGTAACTAAAGAGGCCTGCGATTTGATTGGTGCAGATGCGTTTACAGTCAATGCTGCTGAGGGTGTAAAAATCTGTCAAAACTGGGTATAGGAGTCACTGATGATTATTATCGGAGAGAAAATAAACGGAACCATACCAGGAGTAAAGGCAGCGATTGAAAAAAGAGATTCTGCATTTATCGTCGATCGTGCCGTTAAACAGGTGCAGGCTGGAGCAGATTTTATTGATATCTGTGCCAGCACCGCACCGGAACACGAAATTGAAACATTGAAATGGCTGATCAAAGTAGTTCAAGATGTTACAGATACACCGTTATCGATCGACAGCCCTAATCCTCGGGTCATTGAAGCGGTCTTCAAGTATGTCAACAAGCCTGGAATAATCAATTCTATCTCGGAAGAAGGAGATAAGTGTGAAGTGCTGCTACCTTTGATGGCCGGTAATTCCTGGGAGGTAATTGGTTTGACCTGCGACAACAACGGGATTCCGAGCGATTTACAGACGAAGCTGAAAATAACAGAAAAGATGGTGGAAAAAGCGGATCGATATGGAGTGACTCCAGATCGGATTCACATTGATCCATGCGTGATGGCTTTATCAACCGAGAATAGTTCAATGCTTAATTTTTGCGAAGAAATCAAGACAATTAAAGCACGTTTTTCTGATATTCATGTAACAGGAGCGATCAGTAATATTTCTTTTGGCTTACCGGTTCGGTCTTTACTTAACAAAACCTGTATGGCTTTTGCCATTCAGGCCGGGATGGATTCAGCCGTTATGGACCCCATGAACAAGGATATGATGGGAACTATTTTTGCAACATATGCATTGATAGGGAAAGATAAACACTGTCGTAAATATAGCAAGGCATTCAGGGCAGGGCAGATTGGCTCAATTGTAAAATAAGTAGCGCTAATCAAAATAAAGTCGAACAAATTTAGCATTTTTTAAATTTAACTGAGAAACTAAAACGAAATGCGTTGCTGTTTCTGAAAAATAGAGGCTAACAGAAATATGAATCAGACATCTGAGATAATAGCAATGCAAACTGACAAAAATCGGACTGGAAAGGTGCATCTCACAATGAATAAGCTAAAACAATTTATCAAAACAGATAACGAAAGACACAGGAAAGACACAACAAAAGAAACGTCCCCTAATCATTCTGATCCTGACTATCGCCAGGTGTGGCTTCAGCGCTTATACTTTGGGGCCAAACGTAGCGACTGTTACAGTACCTCGCGTTAAAAAGGCAGAACCGGTCAAGCACTGTTTAGCATATCATGATAGGCTGGGAACGGAATCCGGTGCAGATCCCCTGGATACCCTTTGGCGGGTTTTTCATCGGCAGAAGGGGGCAGTATTGGGGCTTTCCGATGATGTCGAAGAAATTGGGGTGACCTATCCTTGTTCAGAGGAGGACTACTTTTGTTATTTTGCCGGCGGAACAACCCAAGCGGCTGTAATTCCCGTCAATATCAGCAGTTGGGATCTGCCGCAAGGAGAATACATTGTTTGCAGTTTTGAAGCCGAAAACTTCAAAGAGCTTGTGATGGACGCTTTATACAAGGCGCAGCAATACCTGTATCAGGTTTGGCTGCCAAATAAAAATTTGTCGACTGATTACTTTTGTGCGGAGCGTTATTCAAGCCATTCACCCGAAACGACAAGCATGGAGGTCTGGCTAAAGCCGACCAATTAGATTTCAGGTTATCACAGAATAATGATCGAATTGTGAGAAAACATGTTAATTGATGATCGTTCATAAGACGAAATAATTCGGACGGTTCTCTCACAATTCTCTAAAAAAAATTGAGGAGATGCGATAACAGATTTCAAAAATTCAGCCATCTAGAGCCGCAAATAACGTTCACGAAACAGGCTTAACTATGCGTATCGAAGCATACGATGTTGATGGAAAAGAACTGAATATACTTATTGCCGGAGATCGGCGATATGATTATATTGAGCAAGCTCAGTTAGAAAATATAGATATATTGGTAGCCAGTCATCACGGAGGTGCGTTTTGTTGGTCAAAAAGAGGAATTTTACCAACTGCTAAAAATGAGGAGACTTCTATCATTATATATAGCTGTGGTAGAGGTAACACGCATAAACATCCTTCGAAAGTTTCAGAGTATTATGTTGCAGAGATTGGAAGCAAGCACACTTCACCTGCCAAAATAGTGATTTTGAAATTTCTATAGCTTTTTTATGATCCATATGTCATAGGGCGGCTTAGTTTGTCATACTAGCAAAAAGGTGGAATATTTATAAAAATACTAGTGGGGTCAATTTTGTATATGAAACGTCCCCTTGTCATGCCTAAGTTGTAGTAGATAAGGGTTGGATTACAGCGACGGTGTAAAGAACCTAGATGAAGATGCGAAGGAATATTACTAAATTAGCACCCACATTGAGACTGCAAAACCAAAAATGGGGGAATAGGAAATGATTATTTACGTCGTTTACACTGAGTTTGCTATTTTATATAAAGGTTTATGTGATAACGCATATATTTTATTAAATAATTTAACATAAGAAAAACTACTAAACCCTTGAAATATCTGTGACTGGAATGAATCAATAAATTATTAAGAAGGGAGAGTTGATTATGAAATATTTAGGATCATGCCTTTGTGGTGAAGTTACTTTCGAAATAGAAGGAGACTTTGATAATTTTTATCTTTGTCATTGTCGGCGATGTCGCAAAGATACAGGTTCAGCTCATGCAGCCAATCTATTTTCTTCTACAGCCAAGTTAAGATGGTTATCCGGTCAGGAAAAATCAAAAACCTTTAATTTTCGTGGAGAGGGGCACATAAAGAGTTTTTGTACTAATTGTGGATCAGCGTTGCCAAATATACAAATGGATGGAAAATTGCTGGTTGTTCCTGCAGGAAGTATTGACAGTGATATAAATATTAAGCCGCAAGGTCATATCTATTATGCAAGTAAAGCAAACTGGGATACCGAACTTGAGAATGTACCAAAATTTGAAGAACTACCAAATGGATAAAAAGAATCATTATTCTTTATCATCGTATTTGTATTTTGACAAAGATTATAAAGAAATCATTGCGAAGCGAGACTGTTAAATAATTATGAAATTCAGCCATTGACCCAAACACTGGAAGAAGTATTGCTGGAGTTTGAAAAAGGAACATTCTATCAAGCCGTAAATAAAAAAAATGAACTGATTGGATCGGTCAGAGGTTTTGTTGACAATGATACGCTCTATATCGGCAAATTGATTATACATCCCGATTATCAGGGAAATGGCATCGGCACAGCACTGCTGAAAGAAATTGAAAAAGACAACTCAGGACTACGACAAGAACTGTTTACCAGTGATCAAAGTCTTAGAAATTTAAGACTTTATAAACGCCTCGGCTTTGTCCAATTCAAAATCAAACCGCTGTCAAAAGATCTGAATCTGGTATTTATGGAGAAAAAACCGGGATTGCTCAAGACATGATATGGGGAGGATTCGGTAATTGCATAACAGCGTTCCATTGACATCCCTCTCATCCCCTTTGTCATAGGGAACGGGTAAGATGATATGGAGTGAGATCAAAAACAATAGCGTGGTAGATAACCACCAGGGAGAAATGATGAAGGATATTATCACAGAGACAATCGACAATTTATGCAGAAATAATATGATCGGATATTATGTGGAAACCCTCCCACAATTATATGAGCTGATTCGGAAATTGATGCCAGAGGGGCAGACTGTGGGCTGTGGCGATTCTGTTACGTTAGAGCAGACCGGCGTATTCGAATATGTGAGAAATCATTCTTATACGTTTCTGGATAAATACCGGCAAGGCTTGAGCCGCAAGGAAAAGCGAGAGATTTATCTTCAAAACTTTCGTGCGGATACCTTTTTAACAGGAATTAACGCTGTGACTACAGATGGAAAACTATTTAACATCGATGGAAACGGAAGCCGTGTCGCACCCATCATTTATGGACCGAAGCAGGTGATTGCAGTTGTGGGAACGAACAAAATTGTAAAATCGGTTGAGGATGCTATTTTGCGTACCCGTCAGATTGCCGCGCCGCTGGATGCAAAGCGATGTGGAAAGGAAACGCCATGCACGAAACTTGGCAAATGTATAGACTGTCACCATTCCCAACGTATTTGCAATGATTTTGTACTGATAACAGGTCAATTTGAAAAGGAACGAATCAAAGTTATATTTATTGAAGGAGATTACGGGTATTAATCTTTGCTGTCACAGGTATGACAAGGGGACGCTTCGAGAATTCCCCTTGTCATTCTTTCTGGGGTTCAAAATCTGGAGGGAAAGATACCATGATACTTAAACTTACCTCAATTCTCAACAAAATTTGGTAGAATCTTGACATAGGTTAGATATAAAAACAGTATTACCTTTATCAGTGTTGTATCCACTGTTTATAATACTCAATTCATGACGGTTAATAATTCTTTAAATCCATTCATGACTAAAGGCATGTTTTGTTTAACAAATGATTCTGCAGGGATATGACGCCCTTCATTGTTCCAGTCATAAGCTGCCCCATACATCCCCCAGCTTAACATAATAGACGCTGTATTCAACAATAATTGTTCGTTTGAATTTAAAATCTTATCTTTAGTTAGAAAAGCATTCAATGTTGTTTTCGTAATCTCTTTTATTTTGGATTCAAATTGAGTGCCAAGAGTTTTATAACTTCTTTGGCACAAAGTACTCAAATCTTTGTGAAAATCACATACTGCTAAAAATATGCTCTGAATAGTCTCTTCATTTAGAATTTCATGTCCATCTATTCTTCGGAGTAGTATGGTCATAAAAGATTCCGTTATTTTAGACTCAAGGATATCAAATTTGTCCACAAAATGCGCATAAAAGGTAGCTCGGTTAACTGTAGCTCTTTCTGCAATGTCTTTAACAGTGATATCATTAAATTCATTCTCTCGCATTAATGAAGTAAAAGCGTCTTGTATGAGTTGACGCGTCCGTTTCACGCGAGGATCTAGTTCGTTTTTTTTTATTGCCATGTCGTTACCTCCTATTATAAACAACATTAACGCATTTGTGTTGGCTATACCACAGACTATCTATATTGATGGTTGTGTCCGTCTTATAGTTATTATAACATAGAAGTGCAACACGTGTTTGAAAAATAACAAATGTTGCATAAGACTTTAAGTACGGATGAATTTTTCTGGATTTAACATGGTCTATTGTAACAAAAATGCCAAATGTCACGTTGAAAAATGAAGGTTTAAAAGGAGGAAAAATATATGATCGATTCACTGTTAGCTCAATCATCGGATAATCAATTGTTTTCTAATGTCGTAAGGGAACGTCATTCCATCCGCAGTTATAATCCTGAAATCAAGGTTACTAAAGAGGAATTGATCGAAATATTACAACAAGCTACACTGGCTCCCTCAGGCGGCAATCTACAGTCATGGCGGTTTCTTATTATCGATACGCCTGAATTAAAACAAAAGCTGCTTCCAATCGCATACAACCAAAAACAAGTGGTTGAAGCTTCTGCTGTCATTGTCGTTCTTGGTGACTTGGAATGCTTCAAAATGGCTGATAAAATTTATGGCAAAGCAGTAGATGCAGGATTTCTCTCTGCCGATATGGCAAAATCTTTTATCAAACGCTATACCGACTTGTATTCTAACATGTCATTGGAAGAAATCCGACAAACCGTATGTATTGACTGCGGACTGGTATCAATGCAGCTAATGCTTACTGCTCGTAGTAAGGGCTACGATACGGTACCAATGGCAGGATATGACAAAGAAAAGTTTTCGAAGGCTTTTAACATTTTTGACCGATATTTTCCTGTTTTGCTAATTGCACTAGGCAAAGCAACGACATCTGGGCATCCAACTGTGAGGCTCCCAATCCAAGATGTAGTTTTTTCAGAATAGACTTTTTCCTCTGAAAGTATTATACCCTGCAAATAATTTGATTTACCTGTGTTTGCTTTGCTTGCTTATTCAGCACACAGCCTAGATATATCTAAACTTATCTTGAGGCATGAAGCTCTTTTTTTGAATTGACTTCTTGAATGGGCTTGACTAAAAGCTTCGAGCAAGGCATAATAGTTGATAGTATCAACTAAATGGGGAAAGGGTATGAACAAAGAAGAAATAGTTAGAAAAGAGTTAAGGCTAATTGTGAGGGAATTAGGTTTATTAAATTACAATTGCTTGAATTCGGGCTTGACATTGGCGCAATCGCACATATTAAACTACTTAAAGCAAAACGGAAAGACTACTTTAAATGAATTATTAATCAATTTGGGCATCGATAAGGCTTCACTTAGTAGAATAGTTAGTAATTTGCAAGCTAGTAATTATTTAGAATTGAAAAGGTCCGAAAATGATAAGAGAATGAAAGATATTTACCTTTTGCCATTAGGTTTGACAGCTATTAACGATGGGGAGTTTAAAGCAAATGTATTTATGAATGAAATTTTAGAACGAGGAGATAGCGAGGACATAGATAATATTGTTAGGGCATTTAAAGCATTTCGTATTCTTGCATTAAAAAACCATCTTGAAAAGAATGATTCTAGAATCTTGATTGAGAAAATTTCAGAAAATTATATGGATGAAGCAATAAAATTAGCAACAGAAGTATTTACTAACGAACAAGGTATTCCTACAGAATTGGTTCCATTAAATCTCAATTTAAAGCCAATCTGGTGGGGTGCAAGAGTAGGAGAAGATATTATAGGGGTGGCAGCTGCCTGGAAAAAAAATGATAAATGGCGATGGGGAAGGTTCGCTGTTGATAAAGGTTTACGAGGTATAGGCATTGGTGAAAAAATAGCTATCTATTCATTAAAAAAAATTTTCAATGGATATACAGATGAGTTATATATTGATGCGAGAGATGTAACTGTGAATATGTTATTGAAATTTGGAGGCAAAGTTATTGGAGAAACAGAAGAGTTTTATGGTGAAGCTATAACGCCTATATTATTAAAAAAAGAGTCGTTTGAAAAATATTTGAATCAAAGCTATCACATGAAGTAAGTAGAATAGTTTGAACAATAATGGATAAAAGCTCATGACGCGGCATGACACAGGTCCCGAAATGTCCCCTCGTCATTTAGTATGGAGGTCTGGCTAAAGCTGACCATTTAGATTTCAGGTTATCACAGAATAATGATCGAATTGTGAGAAAACATGTTAATTGAAGATCGTTCATAAGACGAAATAATTCGGACGGTTCTCTCACAATTCTCTAAAAAATTGAGGAGATGCGATAACAGATATCTGTAACATTTTATCGCACAGTACCCTTTTGCAATGTCCTTTTGACAAGTTGATTCTCAGGTTTAACCGCTAAAACAGTATAAATAGCAGCGTTAATTTTGGTCTTCTTCACAATTTCAAAGCCAGACGTTAACAATAGTTTCTCAAGTTCCTCGGATTTAATACGAATGGATATGGGCGGGCCTTCGATAATCAAGTCGTCCTTTTCATATTCCAGACATAATAGGTGACCGCCGACTGATAGCATTTTAAATATTTTGCTGAGCGCTGTCGTCAGTGACGAAGAGCGTACTTTTAATTCTAATCGGAATTGCCGTCGATCAAGGCCATATCGACAGCTTGGGTCAGAAGGTTCTGACGTTTTTTCCAGATTATAAGGTTAAAGACAACGGCTCCTTTGTCATACGAGCGAATAGATCGACCGCCAAAATAGGCATAGTTGGACTGCGATTTGGATGACAAACAAATTAGAATTTACCGACAAGGAGGGGAGTACGATGCAAATACGTTTTATAGACAAAGCTGATTTTCAAATATGCGGCTTTTCCGTTGAAACCTCGCTGGAGGAAAGCAATCAGGACGTTGAAGCTTTGTATAGCGACTATTTCGAAAGTGGTAAAGTTTCGATGATTAATAATGTGGCGAAAAGTAGAACAGAAGAGTATTATGGTCTAATGTGGTATCTAGAAGGTCATGAACGATACCACTATCTTTTGGGAAAAGAAACGGACAGCCTTTCTGCAACTTCCATTAAAGCAGAATTAAAAGAAATACCTGCTGCGCTTTATGCGGTTGCATCTTTTGAAAAGGATTATGATGCTGTAAAAGCATGGACGGATTTTTTCTTTGAAGCGATACCACAAGCAGGTTATGCGCTAGATTATAAACATGGTTTTTTCTTTGAGTATTATCCTGATGGCGTAAATGGGAGCTATGAACTTTGGTCGCCGGTGGTGAAAAATGAGGAATAAACGATTGAGTTTGAATTATAAATCTCAATAAGATATGCCCGATTCACAGCTTTAACGGCTTTTAGACGGGGCTGTTTTAGTTGGCTGAATACTGACAAAATCACAAAAATCCGATTTTTTGAACAAGGAAACCTGGCCAAGTGTATGGTTAATCGCCCTAAAACCAGATGGTCAGATGAATAACTGACAGTTCTGGTAAACTAAAACCCCGAATACCGGAATCTGGAAAAATTGCCAGTTGATGAGCGAAATCAGCTGATCCGACAGATTCAGCGGGAAACAGGTGACAGTATCCATCAATTGAGCCGGGTGTTGGGAAGGGATAAGATGATATGGAGTGAGATCAAAAATAATAACGTGGTAGATAACCACCAGGGAGAAACGATGAAGGCTATTATTAAAGAGACAATCAACAAGTTATTCAGAAATAATATGATCGGATATTATGTGGAAACCCTCCCATAATTATAGGAACTGATTCAAAAATTGATGATGCGGACCATTTTGGCAATATCCTCAGAAGCCATTGCAAACTTTGACTTCTCAATAAGAATATTTTTGCCTGTCATAATATAAGACGGCATCACCCGAATATTCCCATAATAGATTTCGCTATTTCGCAACTTGTAGGTGGCAACCGCCGGAATGACATTTTTCTTGGTTGTCTTTTTGGCCAACATGTTAAACGTTTTTTTGGCAACGTCGCCCATGAGCATAATTACTTTGACATTTGGGAATAAGGAAAGCTCTTTTTCCAGGTAGGGTAAGCTATTTTCGATACTGTTTTTTTCAATTGTGTAATCCGACTTAGGTGTTTTGACTGCATTTGTAATATAGACACCCATGTGCAAGATATCCTGGATATCCTTGATTGGCATTCCAGACTTTTGAAAAAGCGGTATCGTTGTTGTCAAGTAATCGGCATCACGCTGTCCGTAAAAATCTTGAGAGGGGTCGGCTGGAACGACCTCGTTTATCATGATTGTCTTGATTTTCAGGGGATCAAGCTCGATATCATTTAACTGGATATTTTTTGCAACGCCAACTGCTTTTTCTAATTCGGCTCTCACATTCATTTTTAATACTCCTCTGTAGCCATCTAATGGCGGTTTTGTGTTTGGCTGTTTAAACAGATGCACTTTTTTGAATAACAACGTAGAGATCTGTTTATTGGTGCGTCTTATCGAGAAACGCTTTTACCGCCGTATTGACCTGTTCAGGGCGTTCAAGCGGCAGGATATGCCCTGCGTTCGGAATGACTTCCAACTCGGCTTTTGTGCCACTGTCGGTAACCCGTTTTACCGCGTTGGCAATCTCAAACTGCTTCACCAGAACACTGTCCGCTCCTCTTAACCAGAGTGTCGGACATTTAATCAACGGAAGCCGGTCAAGAAGGGTCCACTTTAATCGGAACGGTCCGATGCAGCTCAACTGCCAGTCGTCCATGTCATTTTCGCCATAGTTATATTTACCCTTTATCTCATCCTCAAGAATTGAAGTTAACCGGTCCGGATCCGTTGGTTTTGAACCGCCCACATAAATAGACTCCAGCAATTTTCTCATCGCCGCATGGTCTTTCTTAATATACTTTCGGTTAAGTATCCTAAGCATACCGGGTATCTTTATGTAAAGCCATACAATAAATTGCGAATCGACCGTTTCGCTCAAGCCGCCCGGCTCGAACAGAACCATTGATTTGACCTTTTCCGGATGTATCGATGCGTATTCGATGCTGAGGCTGCCACCCATGGAAAGACCGACAAGACTGAAGTTTTCAAGTCCCAACTGGTTAACTGTATGGTGCAGAATGTCCATCAGCCTGGCGCGATCCAGATAACCTTCCCACGGCCTTGATTTTCCGTGTCGCGGCGAATCCAGTGCGAATACGTGATAATCTCTGCTTAAATATGGAAACAGCTGATCCCAGATAAATCGTGATTCATCGTACATTGCACCATGCAACAGCACCACGATAAGTTTGCTCGTTTCGCCTGCTTCATAGACCGACATGGGCCCGCCACACACAGTTAGGTCATGATGCTTCATCCCCGGCACATTCTCAATGCCATTCAATATTTTTTTCGCATCAATCATATCATTCATTTGGTCCACCAGCCTTTCTGTTTTTTTTAATCACAGTTTCAGTTACTTTCTTTAAGCAGTATCTCTAGAATGTCAATCCACGACTCAAAGCCTTTTTCAAGTTCTTCTGGATGAGCGTAATATTTTTCTGGATGATGTGGATCGATCAATTTTTATGGAAAAGCTCACAAGAGCCAGAGAAAACGGCGGCTTTGAGTTGTATGCCTATTCAAAGCCGGGTATTGGACTGGGCAAGATGATGGTGAAACGGGCAGTAGAGTAAAGAAGATGACAAACGAAACGTCCCCTTGTCATTCCCTTGTCATTCTTTCTGGGGTTCAAAATCTGGATTTAAAATATTATCGTTGATCATTTCCAGCATTACATCAACAAGCATGGGGTCAAACTGCGTTCCCCGACCATTCTTAAGTTCATAAATTATATAATCTCTGGTTTGTCGTTCGCGGTATGGTCTGGTGCTGTTCATAGCATCAACGGCGTCGGCTATTCCAATAATTCGTGCCTCAATAGGGATCTTTTCTCCAATCAAACCATAGGCATATCCAGTCCCATCAAAGCGCTCGTGATGATAAAGAGCTCCTTCTGAAACCTTTGTCAAAATCGGTGTTAAAATACCCATAATAAACGGTTGAAAATTCCCCAAAAAC
>NZ_JAIPPU010000016.1 GCF_026646375.1 Acetobacterium wieringae | reverse complement strand
CCTGCAACATCGGAATTACGAGGATTTTTGTTGATTATTATGTGCGAAGTTTGAGATAAACATTTAAAAAAATAAAATTTTAATGTTTATTTAAATGAATAGCGGGTATAATAGCCAGACAGAGTAAAATTTTACCCTGTCTGGGATTATTTTTTAAAATCGATTGAATTTGACATCGCTCCCCCAATCGTGGGCATATTATGAAGTTAATCTGGTTAAGATTAGACAGAAATAAATCCCGCTACATAAGCCGGCACCAATAAGCGCTGCATAGCCCACACCCTTTATTGTCTTTGCGAACGGAAAGAACCACTTTATCAACCGTTAATCACTACTCAAACGAACCTCGAATGAGTAGGCGCTTAGCTTCTACACCGTGGGGGTAGGGATCTCCATAATAGGTACTATTCACTAAGCTTGAGTGCGAGTCTTGCTTAGTGCTTTCGTTGTCTATGATCATGCGATAACGTCCAGTTGTCAGTATGGTGGAAAAGCTGGGACTCGAACCCAGATGAAAGCCGGTATTTCTTTTCCATAAAAAAGTGGAGCGCAGCATTGTGTCGGTTTATGTAGATGGATTAGATCTTTTCATTTGAAAAGGTCTTTTTTTTTATAAGTGGCGATTATAATGGTGGGATGAGTTGTTGCCACTTAATGTTATTTTTGTCACTTCGAACACTCCACCGCTCCGATCGCAGTGTTCGGTCCACCCACTCCCTCCAAAAGTTCTTAGAAGCTGTTTTACGTTCTTAACTGTTGTTCCATAAACTGTTTCCCCAGCTTCTAAAATGCAAAAGTTATCACAGTCCTTGCATCTTCGGCCTTGATCGCCAGGAACATAATCCGGGCAGATGCCATCAGGTTTTTTAGTATGAATCCTACATTGGCCCTTAATAAAATCAGCTCCGCTTAAAAATCTCGTTCTGGCATCAATTCCTTCTGGAAATCGATAATAATTCAATCTCATCGTGTAACCTCGCTTTTATAATTCAATATCTGCTTCAGCAATTTCTTTCAATAACTCCAAACATTCTTCCCGACTTTGAACGTCTTTCCCCCAGGCTTGCTCGGCATACTCCTCATAAACTCCCTCGAAATAGTCCTCGTCTACTAGAAGCTCAGATATCATCACTAAGTTATAGTCATAATTGAAAAGAAAATGTCGGAAGTAATAATAGAAATCACTCATTCCATGTGCCCGTTCATACCATTGACCCGCCAGATCACGTTCGTCACTGCCGTTTGAAGCCCACCCAGTCAGATCGCCAATAAATGACTGAATAAAATCTCCCGGGTTTTTAAAGCCCGCTTGATAGGCTTTCAGTTTTAAATTTGAATATTGCTTGTTAGTTAGTGAAAGCTTCAAATCTTCTCTTACGCATTCTGTTTTCAGATCTTCGTTTTGTTCTTTAATAAATAATGCATATCCTTCGTTCATATCAATCACATTTCCCCTCTAAATTAAAATAGGTAGGTCTGTCTGAGCCGGATCTATTCATCCCCTATCAAACATTCGTTGCATCATTTTTTCGGAGATATCTTTAAGAACTTCGTTTTTCGAAATCATTAATAATGGTAGCGCAAGGTCTTCTAATGTCATGTCAACATCTCTGACGATTTTCTTTTCAATTACTTTGCCAGTATGTCGGTTTATAGTAGTTTTGCCGATCGCAGCAACCGTATTGAATTCTTTATTGCTTATCTCAAATGCATTATTAAGGCTCATAAGTTTCCTCCTTTTAATTAAAATTCGCAAATATTACATATAGTGATTTTATTCTTTAAAAAAAATATTAGTATCGCATTCCGGAAATTTCTTTTTGATGATATTTATGAAGTTATAGCTTGGTAGTTTTGAATTGTTTTCGATTTTTGCATAATATGAAACGGAAATACCTAAATAATCAGCCATTTCTTTCTGTGTATAATTTAGTTTCTTTCGCAGATTAATTAATTCTTTCAATTATTCAGCTCCCCTTAAGCACTATATGTGATTAAATATATTTTATCACTATTTGTACTATTGTCAAGTGTTTTTGTCATTTTTAGTGCAAATAGTGATATTGCTCATATTAATTTTTAACCTGTTATATAATGTGTTTAATTGATTATTGCGAGGTGAGAATTTGAGTTTTAAAAATCGTTTAAAAGAATTGCGTGAAGAAAAAGGCTTAACTCAAAAGGAACTATCCAAATTAATAAGCGCATCACAAAGCAAGATTGCTATGTGGGAAACTGGTAATAGGGACCCAAATAGTGAAGATATTATTTATTTATCTAAATTATTCGAAGTTACTACTGATTATATTTTAGGTTGCAATGATGAAAAGCGGTCATTGAATGACATAAAAAACTCATTTTTTCAAAGCGCCCCATCAAATAATGAAAAAAATCTATTAAAAATATTTAGTAGATTAAAAACGGAAACTTACCAGGAAAAAGCAATTAATCAATTTAAAGGTTATGTCGATTGTCTTGTAGAAGTTGAATCCAGCACTGAAGAATTGGGAAAGGTTGTCCAATCTACTCCCTCAAAGAAAAACGTTGGCTAGAGTAAAATTCAAACATAAACAAGGGGAATAATATGGATAAAATTCAAAACTTACTTAGTTATTGGCATTCAATTGAATTCTTTTCGCCTGCTGCATACCCCAATGATAGTAAATGTTTAATTACGCAATCCACTCAATTATTACCATGGCAGGAAAGTAATCCTAACTCCCAAAACCAGGCAAGTAAATTACCCAGTGGATATACTATCTATTTGGGTCGGATTGAAGTTCAAAGTTTAATAAACGCTATGAACATTGCAACAAAGAATAAAGATGAATCCATTGAAAACGATAAAACTCCAACATATGTATGTACTATTCGTGTTAATGATGAAGGGTTTTTTACCCCAAGTACTTTTTGTCTATTGCCGTTTGTTTGGTCAGTATCAAAAATAGTAAAATCATCAAATATACGTAGCCGCTTAAATGAAGAAGAACTTGAGGCTTTGAATAAGAAGATTAACGCTTATTTAGAAGGATCAAAGCGACCATTAGACTTTAAGGATCTAAATGATTTTTTCACTAAACTCATGAAAGATCTTGGTTTGAAAATTGAAAATGACACTTTTCAAATAATAGTCAAAGAAATAAATAATACCAAGAAAAATAACGGTGATGATGAAAACAAAGAAGTCGCCACAAGTTTTTATGCTTCCGATATCAGAATGATCTCAGCCCAAGTCAAAAAAAGCGATCCGCTCTTAAATTACATACTCGGACTCAAAGTAAATAAACCACGCGTAAGTATTGATAAAGATGTTCCCGAAATGAAAAAATGGCTCAACCCTGATAAGTATCCGTTAGGAAAATGGCCTTCTAAACACAGTCCTAGTTTAATGCAGCAGTTAGCAATTAATATAGCTGTTTCTGATCATGAGAGCCCAATGTTTTCTGTCAATGGACCTCCCGGCACCGGCAAAACAACACTACTTAAAGAAGTAATAGCTTCGAATATCGTTCAAAGAGCTTGTTTACTCAGTAAATACGAGCACCCTAATGATGCTTTTCATCGAGTGAATTTTGAATCCCCGGACAACCATTATTGCAAATGTTTTTTTCGGATGGACGACAAGATTAAACCCTATGGGATTGTTGTTGCCTCGAGTAATAATGCCGCAGTTGAAAACATATCTAAAGAACTACCACTCTTAGATAGCGTATGCGAATCTCACACAAATTTATTCAACCCAAGTGATGAATCTGACTTGTATTTTTCACAAATTGCAAATACCTTGTCAGGCCCATCGCAAAAGTCTTGGGGACTTGTTTCTGCTCGTTTAGGAAAGAAAACAAATATTAATGCCTTTAAAAATGCATTTTGGTTTCAAAAAAATAGACTATCAATTACAAGCATGTTTGAAACGAATGTTCCTGACTGGAAATCCGCAACAGCTCAGTTTAATAAAAAGCTAAACGAAGTTATTTCTTATCGTAAGTATTTAAATGAACTTCAGCAACATTTGGATAGATGTAATGAAATGACACAATTATGTCAGCAAAAGTTAGGATCTAATGCAACCTTAAAGGATTATCTTGTTCAATGTTCCGCTCAAATCGAAAAACGTGATTCCTATTTAAGAAACGTACTCGCACAATTAAACGAATCAGTTACTGAATGCAATAATCTGCAATCAAAAATTAAAGAAATGGAACTCATCTCTAAGAATCAAAATATAAGTTTTCTGAAAAGAATAATTTCTAAAAAGTATGCCAAAGCCAAAGCTGCTGAGCAGTTAATGTATACTGCTGAGATCACATCGATCCGGAAAGAATATGTTGAACTTACCAATCAGGTCGATTATTTAACTGCTGAATTCTCATCAAACTCGGACACCTTAAATAAGCTTGAAGCTGATAAAGCTACCATTGAAGCAATTATAACTCAAAATAAACATATCGAGGATCAAATAAGAAAAGAATTTGGAACTACATTTACTGGCAGCGATTTTTGGAAAGATATTCAAAAAAATGAAAAGTCTCAACTCATATCACCATGGACGAACGAGCACTATGACAAGCTTCGTGAGGAATTATTTTTTTATGCTTTAATGCTTCAAAAAGCCTTTGTCCTTAATTCGAGTTGTGTCAGGCAAAACTTAACCTGTCTAAATAATACCTGGAGTAATGAACTTTCAGAGAAGAATAAATCACTATCATATTCTGAATTATTAAATACACTTCTTGTGATTGTGCCAGTTTTATCTACTACATTTGCATCTATATCTAGTTTTATGCGCCATGTTAATAAGAATGAGTTGGGCACCTTGATAATCGATGAAGCCGGGCAAGCTACTCCCTATTCTGCACTAGGCGCGCTATGGCGCACTAGAAAAGCAATAATAGTTGGAGATCCGATGCAGATTGAACCTGTTGTTACTATACCAAGAGAGTTGAAAACTCGCTTTGCTGATGAATACAATATCGATGCAGAATACCGTTCTTCTGAATTATCTGTTCAACAACTCGCCGACAACATCAATCAGTATGGAGGAAGCCGTGAATTTCTTAATGATACGATTTGGGTAGGTTGTCCTTTAGTTGTTCATCGCCGGTGTTTAGATCCCATGTTCTCGATTTCAAATCAAATTGCTTATAATAACAGAATGTTTCGTAGAACATCCGAACCAAATGGCGTAATCTTATCATTAAAAAAATCTCACTGGCTTGATGTTAAAGGTGCTGAGAACGGAAATAAAGATCATTTTGTTTATGAACAAGGGAGCGTTGTATTAAAGCTTATTGTGAAAGCATTTGAAGATCAAGGCGAAGATCCAAGTCTATATATTATAACTCCGTTTACCAGCGTTAGGCGACAGATGACAAAAATGTTGCAGGAAGAACTGCCAAAGTATTTACCTGGTATTGATAGAAAAATATTTAAGAGGTGGATTGAAAAATCATGTGGAACAATACACACGTTTCAGGGAAAAGAAACAAATGAGGTTATTATTTTGTTAGGTTGTGATGAAGATAAAGGTGCTGGAGCTGCTCATTGGGCTGGAAAAAGACCAAATATTCTTAATGTAGCATTGACCAGAGCAAAATATCACGTAATTATTGTTGGGGATAGTTGTTTGTGGAAGAAAATACCAAATTTTAGACAGGCGTATTATTTACTATCGCAATAAATATCTTTTTCAATAACTAAATATTTACGATTCGTCGCACCTGGTTAAGTGTTTTTACTCGAATTTTATTCATTGAAAGATTTAAGTATATCTGTTATAATATACTTAGTCGAAAAGGCATAAAGTAGTAAAAACTGTAAAGCAAAAAACCCCACCAGGTGCAACTGGTGGGGTTTTTTCATTAGAACAAGATCCTAATGAGGGACATAATCGCAACAATTAAACGAATAACTGAGGTGATCATGTCGATGCTGGTTTTTCTGTCAAGCATAAAGTAGCCCTCCTTTCTTAAGGAGTCTGGGACTGTAAACCCAGCTTTTAGATTATACACCATTTCGGAATAATAAAAAAGCAATCTATTTGCAATGGCTACTAAATCAAATATACTGCCATTCGGCCTTTCATTCTCGACTTAAATAAATCTGTATTAGATTGCACAACTAAAAATTTGTGCTATAATATAGCTAGATCTATGGTGCATGGATTCCAAAAAAAATCGAGAAATTGAAAACCCCCGGATGGCAGTCCGGGGGTTTTCTTTTGGTTAAAACCAAAAGGCTTTCACCAAGGACACAATAGCAGTTGCTAATTAGACAAGATCGGTTAAAAATCTCGCTGTGCCCTTAGACGACTTGTCGTCATTTTGGTGCATGGCATTTCCTCCTTTCATTAAGGAGTCCGGTAATCGAAAACCGGCAAAATCAATTATAGCTTATTGATACCCTCAACCACAACTAAAAATTAAAATCAGGAGATCTAATATGAAAGCAGCCATATATGCCCGTTATAGCAGTGATAATCAAAGAGACGAATCAATTGATGCGCAAGTAAGAGCGATCAATGAATACGCCACTAAGAGCGAAATAACAGTAGTCAGTATTTATATTGATGAAGCCCGATCCGCAACATCAGACAATCGACCTAACTTTTTAAAAATGATGAAAGATTCGGAAATGAGACTTTTTGACCTGGTGTTAGTACATAAGTTAGATCGATTCTCAAGAAATCGCTATGACAGTGCCTTTTATAAAAAGTTACTGAAAACAAATGGAGTAAGAGTTGTTTCCGTCCTGGAGCAGCTAGATGATAGTCCGGAGTCAATCATTTTAGAGTCTGTCCTTGAAGGAATGAGTGAATACTTTTCAAAAAACCTTTCAAGAGAGGTAATGAAAGGAATGAAAGAAACAGCGCTTCAGTGTCGCCACACCGGTGGCATTCCCCCACTTGGTTATGATGTCAACCCAGACAAAACTTTTTCAATTAATACATTTGAAGCAAAAGCCGTTCAGCTCATCTTTGGTATGTACGCTGCCGGCGACGGCTACTCTAAAATCATAGATGAGCTGAACAGACTTGGTTATCGTACAAAACGTGGAAACACTTTTGGAAAAAACAGTATTCACGATCTCTTAAAGAACGAAAAATATACCGGTACCTATATTTTTAATCGCACTGAAAGAAAAACCAATGGCAAAAGAAACGGTCACAGTATTAAAGATGAAACAGAAATCATTCGTATACCTGGAGGTATGCCAAAATTGATTGAAAAAGAAATGTTTGAAAAGGTTCAAAGTAAAATGATTGAAAACAGACACGGCCCAGGGAGATTCCTGGCAAAAGAAGTTTATTTATTAAGTGGATTAGTATATTGCGGAAATTGTGGTGGCAAAATGACTGGCAAAAGAAGATACGCTGGTCGCAACCGCAGCCTTTATACGACATATGAATGTTCTACACGAAAAAACAAAAGAACGTGTGATATGAAAGGCATTAATAAGGAATACTTGGAAAATTTAGTGATTGAGCAATTAGTAGAAGATATTTTTAAGCCAGAAGCAATGGAAAATCTTATTGAAAAACTTTTGTATTATTCTCAAATGCAATTAAAATCAGTCGATGAAGACGTAAAGAGTTTGAAAATAGAGCTAAACCAAATTAACGGGAAAATTAATAATATTGTCGAAGCAATATCAAATGGAATGTTCCACGAATCAATGAAAAATAAACTTGACGTTTTGGAAGTTCAGAAGTCAAATATAGAAAGTAATATCAGCCAAATTAAAAGACGATCACAGTCGATAACATACTCAGAACAAGAGATGTATGATTTTTTTATGAAAGATGCGGATATAAAAGAACGAAGCCCAGAAGATCAGCAAAAGATCATCCAGGCTTACGTTAAAAGAATTGATATTTTCGATGATTCAATTGATATCGAAAATATTGTCACTGTTGTTGGTGGAGGCGAGGGGAGTCGAACCCCTGTCCGAAAGTCCATTCACAGGAGCTTCTCCGAGTGCAGTCATTGTTTATTTTCTCATTCCTCTCCTTCTCCAATGACATAGAAAAAGAGGAACCAGCCTCTTGATCGTTAATGGTGCGAGACACTACCAGAAACGGTTCCCTGCTTCAATGAACGCCGAAACCCAAAACCACAGGTTGAGATGGGAGGCGTGCAGCATTAATTATGCTGCGAAGTCTTAGTATTAAACTTTAGAGCGAATTACGCTGCTAAAGCTAACCCGTAACTTTTTTCTGTTTTTGCGTTTATATTTATGCGCCATTTTTTACGATGATTGGCAACATCGACTCGCTACTCAAGCTTCAAAACCCCCGTCGAAACCAGTACACCCCCAAATAAATTAACTAGCCATTATGTCGCATACTTTTTTGAATCCGCCGGTCGGAATCCCGCTCGGCAATGGCATGTCGCTTATCATAAAGCTTCTTGCCTTTGGCCAAAGCCAGTTCCATTTTAACCCGACCATTCTTAAAGTACAAACTCAGTGGTACCAGAGTGTAGCCTTCCCGCTGCTTCAGACCGATAAGTTTACGAATCTGCTGTTTGTGCAGCAGTAGCTTGCGGATGCGCAGCGGGTCTTTATTGTAAATATTACCCTGCTCATAGGGATCAATATGCATCTGATAAACAAAAACCTCGCCATTGTGGATATCGGCAAAGCTTTCCTTGAGGCTGACTTTTCCGGCCCGGATCGATTTCACTTCCGTTCCTGATAAAACCAGTCCGACCTCATAGGTATCTTCAATGGTAAAATCATGACGTGCTTTTCTGTTTTTGGCCACAATTTTAATTGTATCACCCATACGCAACTCCTCTGTTTCTTCTCTAGCACCACATTATAACACAGATTCCTTAATTAGTCCATAGGTACAAAATCAATCTGCCGGGAACTGATGTCGGCCCGAACCACCTTAATGGTGATTTCCTGACCCAACCGATAAATTTTACCCCGGCGTTCACCGACATGCAGGTGCAGCTCCGGGTCGTAAATGTAATAGTCATCCTTCAGATCCTGAAGCCGAACCAGGCCTTCGATGGTATTGGGCAGTTCCACAAAAAAACCAAAGGAGGTCACACCACTGATCCGACCGACAAATTCGTCGCCGAGATGTCGGGTCATATACTCGGTCATCTTAAGTTTGGTGATCTCCCGCTCAATGTTTTCGGCCCGCCGTTCTGTCTCTGAAGCATGGCTGGCGACTGTTTCAATGTTCTTTTCCAGATAGTCCAGCGATTTTTTATTGATTTTTCCTGACATTGCCTTGGCCAGATAGCGATGGACAAAGAGATCTGGATACCGGCGGATCGGTGAGGTAAAGTGCGTGTAAAAGCTTGCACCCAGCGCATAGTGTCCAAGATTATGACCTTCATAAACAGCCTGTTGCATGGTTCTAAGCATCAGCAGGGTAATCACCCGTTCTTCATTTTTTTCGGCAATGTCTTCAACCAGTTGTTGAAAATCATGCCCAGACGGCACCTGATCATCATTTTTACCCAGTTTAAAACCATAACGATTGATAAAGGTGCGGAAGGCCGCCAGTTTTTCGGGATGGGGTTCGGGATGGTTTCGAAAAATAAAAGGTGCCTCCAGTTTGGCCACGTGTTCAGCAATGGTTTCATTACAGACCAGCATAAACTCTTCAATGATGCGGTGGGAAATCAGCCGCTCATCGATAATCACGTCTTCCGGAAAGCCTTGATGATCCAGTAAAATCTTGGCCTCGGGGAAATCAAAATTGATCGCCCCCCGGTTCAAACGACGCTTGATCCGCAGAATTTCATGGAGTTCTTCCATTAATACCAGATCACTGCGAAATGGTTTCAACTCGTCAGCTTCATCGATCCGGTCTTCAAGCAGTGCATTGACTTTTTTATAAGTCATCCGGGCTTTCGAACAAATCACCGATTTAAAGATCTCGTAATTCACGACCTGGCCATCACCATCAATTTCCATTTCACAGCTAAACGTCAAGCGATCCTTGTTCGGTACCAAACTACAGATATCATTTGAAAGCTTAAATGGCAACATCGGCACTACCCGATCGACAACATAAACACTGGTGCCCCGTTCCAATGCGGCCGCATCAATGGCACTTCCTTGCCGGACATAATGACTGACATCAGCAATGTGCACCCCCAATAAAAAGTTACCTTTCTTTGTTTTGGATAACGATACCGCATCATCAAAGTCCTTGGCATCATCGCCATCGATGGTAAAAATCTGCTGCTCCCGGAGATCCCGCCGCTTTTCCAGTTCTGTCCCAGATATCCGGTCATTTAGCTGATTGGCTTCCCGTTCCACATCATTGGAGAAATCCATCGGAATGTCATATTCTTTGATGACAGAAAGAATATCGATCCCCGGCTCATTTTCATTACCAAGAATTTCCAGAATTTCGCCTTCGGGATTTTTCCCGGAGTCCGACCATGAGACGATCTGCGTCACCACCTTGTCCCCGGAAACAGCCTTGCGGCCTCGCCGCTCGGGAACAAAAATATCTTTGCAAAGCCGATCATTATCCGGGATCACAAAACCAAAGCCCTTTCCTTTCTGGTAACGACCGACGATTTTCTGATGTCCCCGGGAAATGATTTCGACCACTTCCCCTTCCGGTCGTTTATCCCCCTGTTTCGACGTTAAGCGCACCCAAACAGTATCCATATCCAGGGCGCCATGGAGGGCCTTCTCCGGGATAAAAACATCCTCCGAGAAAATAGAGTAATCAGGAATAACAAAACCAAAGCCACGCTGGTTGCCTCGCAGCACCCCAACGATTTTAGGGGCGCCATTGCCCTTTTTATAGTTGCCATTGCCATCTTTTTCCACCTTACATTTTACTTCCAGCTCTTTTAGAACATGGGACAGCATCTGGCGGTCTTTCTTTTTGGACAAACCGATAAAATCCGATAATTGATCGAAAGTCATATTTCGATATTTTTTATCATTCATCAAACGCTTAACTATGCGTTTTAATTCTTTGGTTTTCATCTTTACTCCGATCACTAAAGTTTTTTTCGTAATTGGTCAATCACAATCATGACTTCAAGGGGGCTCATTTCATCAATGTTCATTTCCCGAAGGGTATCCAGCGCCGATGCTTCTGCATCGGTCATCGTCTGGGCGACATCAAAGAAATTTAGCTGATCCCCTTTTTCTCCCGATAAAACGGTGGGCTCTGTCACCAGCAGTCCCTGACGATAGGTATCTTCTCCAGATTCCAGATGACCAAGAATTTCCTGGGCCCGCCGGGTCACGCCCCCCGGAAAACCGGCCAGTTTAGCCACTTCAATACCATAACTCTGGTCAGCCGGGCCGGGTATGATTTTACGCAGGAAGATCACCCCATCAGGGGTATCCTTTAGCCGGATACTGAAATTCTTGATTCCCGGTTTTAAAGTCTCCAGTTCAGTCAGTTCGTGATAATGGGTGGCAAACAGGGTTTTGGCACCGATACTGTCGGGATTGTGGAGATATTCCACCACTGCCCAGGCAATGCTGATGCCGTCAAAGGTGGAAGTACCCCGACCGATTTCATCGAGAATCACCAGACTGCGCGCGCTGGCATTTTTTAGGATATTGGCCACCTCGGTCATTTCCACCATAAAGGTACTCTGACCACTGGCTAAATCGTCACTGGCTCCGACCCGGGTAAAAATCCGGTCGACAACCCCGATGCTGGCCGCATCCGCCGGAACAAAAGATCCAATCTGGGCCATCAGGGTAATGATCGCCACCTGGCGGATAAAGGTCGACTTCCCGGCCATATTGGGCCCGGTGATAATCAGCATCCGCTGATCATCCTGATTAAGCAGACAATCGTTGCCAATAAAATGGTTGGTACCAATCATATCCTCGACCACCGGATGACGGCCGTTTTTTATCATCAGCGTGCTGTCTTCCCGAATCTCCGGGCAGACAAAA
Source organism: Acetobacterium wieringae (assembly GCF_026646375.1). Classification (GTDB taxonomy): domain Bacteria; phylum Bacillota; class Clostridia; order Eubacteriales; family Eubacteriaceae; genus Acetobacterium; species Acetobacterium wieringae_A. The sequence goes on along the minus strand of NZ_JAIPPU010000016.1, from coordinate 105,006 downwards.
CGGTTTTGAAGCGCCACTGCCGCCAGCGCATAAATGGCATCGAGTTCCGCCACTTCCCGGGCTTTTTGCTGAATCCGGGGGATTTCTTTAAGCAGACCGTTACGGATTTCCTGAAACACCTGGGTTTCACAGCGCAGCAACCCTTCCTGGGCTCCGAGAATCCGACTCTCCATTTCTTTTAGCTCCGGGGTAAAATAGCGCTCGGCATTGGCCAGGGTCTGTTTACGGATATAATCCTCAGGCACCTGGTCAAAATTACTTTTGGTCACCTCAATAAAATACCCAAAAACCCGGTTATATTTCACTTTTAAATTTTTTATCCCGGTGCGCTCCCGCTCCCGGCATTCCAGGTCGCAAATCCAGTCCTGGCCCTTCTCGGCGGCTTCCCGGAACGCATCGATTTCGGGATGATAGCCGGTTTTAATCACGTGTCCGTCTTTTAGCACAAGTGGGGCCTGATCATCGATCGCCTGTTCAATCTGTTCCCAGATATCGGTAAGCAACTCTTCGGGATCAAACAGTGCTGTGAGTGGTTCTGCATCCAGCTGCACCACAAAATCCCGGATTAATGGTAGTGCCCCCAAAGATTGTTTAAGGGCCAGCAGATCTCGAGGATTAATGGTGCCAAAAGCCAGTTTGCCACAGAGCCGTTCCAGATCATAAACCCTGGTCATAATCGTTTTAAACGATGGCAGATCGGCAGCGTGATTAAAAAAAGCTGACACCCCACCCTGACGCCCAAGAATCGCATCACGATTTAAAAGCGGCGCCTCAACCCAGCGGCGCAGGGTGCGTCCACCCATAGCGGTGACGGTTTTATCCAGCACCCCCAGTAGACTGCCTTTTTTTTCAAGGGTTCGTAGGGTCTGGGTCAGCTCCAGATTGCGCCGGGTCGACAAGTCCAGTACCATATAGTCCCTACTGTTATAATAGCGGATCGTTTTAATATGGGTCAGGGCCCGTTTCTGAGTTTCGTCGAGATAAAGTAGCAACGCCCCGGCGGCGGCAATGGCATGATCACGGCGTTCCAAATCCAACGCGCCCAGAGCAAAAACCTGAAACTGATCGGTGATCCGTTTGCTACCATTTTTAACCGAGAAATATTTTTCCGGATAAAGACTGGTCAGTATTCCAAAACGGTTTTCAATCAGTGCCAACGCCTGACTATCTTTAAAGAGCGCTCCATTTAAAATCACCTCAGCCGGCAACAACCGTCCGATTTCATCCGACAGCTGAGACAACCATTGTTCCCGATTTTTCGCCATGATCTCGGTGACATAAAAATCCCCGGTGGAAACATCCAGACTGGCGATCCCCAGGGTATTGTTCTCCAGATAAAGGGCCATCAGATAATTATTTTTCTTTGATTCCAGTAATTTTCCTTCAGAGATGGTACCCGGCGAAATCACCCGGATAATTTCACGGCGGACAATCCCCTTGGCCTCTTTGGGGTCTTCAACCTGTTCACAGATCGCTACCTTATAACCTTTTTCCACCAGTCGGGTAATATAGTTCTGGGCCGCATGATGGGGCACTCCGCACATCGGGGCTCGTTCTTCCAGCCCGCAATCCCGACCAGTCAGGGCAATTTCGAGCTCCCGTGAAGCCGTCAGCGCATCGTCGAAGAACATTTCATAAAAATCACCGAGTCGAAAAAACAAAAGAGCGTCGGGAACCTCCTCATGAATTTGCAGATATTGGGTCATCATCGGGGTGAGCTGCGCCATCATTGTCCTCCTGGGTTATTTTTTCGCCATCCAGGCTAAAGGTTTTGGCCTGGGTGATCCGGACCATCAACAGTTTTCCGATATCATCAGAGTCACCGGGAAAATTAACCACTTTCCCGGAGCGGGTTCGGCCAGTCAGCCGTTCGGGGTTGTTGCGACTGGTTTCTTCCACCAGCACTTCGACCACCTGATCTTGATATGTCTGATTGATATCGTGGCTGATCTGATGCAGTAGCTCCAGGCAGCGGTTGATCCGTTCATGCTTGACCGCATCAGGTATTTGATCGGTCATAGTCGCCGCCGGAGTGCCAGTTCGAATTGAATATAAAAAGGTGAATGCGGAGTCAAACTGACACTGTTCTACAACCTTGAGAGTTTCTAAAAAATCTGCTTCTGTTTCACCGGGAAAGCCGACAATCAAGTCGGTGGTGATGGCTACCCCGGGAATTCTTTTGCGGATCGCCGCAACCCGATCGAGAATATCATCCTGCGTGTATTTGCGGTTCATCGCTTTTAATACCCGGGTGCTGCCGGATTGAATCGGAAGATGGATATAATTACAAACGGCGTCGCACTCAGCGATGGCATCAATCACCGCATCGGTGAGATCTTTGGGATGGGAAGTCATAAAACGAATCCGCTTGAGATTGTCAATGGTATTGAGTTGTCGTAACAGGTTGGCAAAGTTAACCTCATCCCCCAGATCATTGCCGTAGGAATTGACATTTTGGCCCAGTAGCGTCACCTCCACGCAACCGTCGGCCACTAGAGCGGTTACCTCGGAGAAAATACGCTCCGGCTGGCGGCTGACTTCCCGGCCCCGGGTATATGGCACAATGCAGTAGGTGCAGAAATTGTTGCAGCCATTCATAATTGTCACAAAGCCCTTAAAGGGATATTTACGGTCCACCGGCAGATCTTCGACAATCGTATCAGAATCTTCCCAGACCTCTACCAGTCGCTTTCCATTGACCATGTAGTTGTTAAGCATCTGCGGTAGCTGATGATAATTATGGGTGCCAAAAACCAGATCAACCTGGGGATATTTGGTGACAATCTGATTGACGATTTCCGGCTGCTGCATCATACAGCCACAGACAGCCAGAATTAAATCAGGATTATTTTTCTTGACGGTTTTATAGGCGCCAATATTGCCAAAGACCCGCTCGTCGGCATTTTCCCGAACCGAACAGGTATTAAGAATGACCAGACCGGCTTTATTGACATCCATTTCTTCGACGTAGCCCAAGGCTTTTAACATTCCCGAAATTTTTTCGGAGTCATTTTCATTCATCTGACATCCGAAGGTAAAAATACGAAAACTGCGGGACGTATTGTTTAAGATTCGTTGTGCAGGTATTTTCTTGCTCATGCTATTTTGTTTCTCCTAAGATCTGAAAAATTAATCGGGTATTGGTTGCACGGCTCACATTTTAAACACAAAACTCGTCCTGATTGGGGACATAGTGATTATAATCAACCGTAATCACGGCGTGATAAGCCGGATTTATTTTGTATATTTCATTGGCAATCATCATGCTCAGTTCCTCATCGCTCCACGGTGCATCATAGGGGACGACCACATCAAAAATCAGATTGGAATGGTTATATCCCCACATCACCCGAAAATCGTGGATGTGCATATCTGGCGAAAGTCCGGCAATGGTCTGCTCCACCTGCTCTTTTAGCGCCGTGGTTTTTTCATCGTCGGTAATAACCGGATCGAGATGAATAATCAGATGAATGTTTAGATCTTTAAGAAAATCCCGTTCAATTCTATCTATGACACTATGGCTGATCAGGCAGTCCAGTTCTGCCGGTACCTCACAATGCACTGAGGCATAGGTTTGGGTTTCTCCATAGCTATGAATCATCAGATCATGAAGGCCAATAATGTGTTCATAATTGCGGATTTTTTTATAAATCTGATCCACCAGTTCATTGGACGGCGCTGTGCCCAGAAGCGGGCTGATGGTTTCACGAACCAGATTAATACCGCTGACAATGATAAAAATGGCAACCACCACCCCCATATAACCGTCGAGGTCAAAACCGGTCAAATAGGTGATGACGGTTGCTACCAGTACAGCCGAGGTTGCCAGAATATCGTTACGACTGTCAGTCGCAGTCGCCATTAGTGTTAGCGAGTTGATCGTCTTACCGATTTTTCGATAAAATAAACATTGCCACAATTTGATCAAAATCGCAATGATTAAAACCACCACTGTAATCATGTTAAACTGGGGCAGTTCCGGATGTAAAATTTTATCAAAGGAACTCTCAATCAGTTGCAACCCTAAAAAAAGTATGATAAAGGAAACCACCAAACCAGAGATGTATTCTATCCGCTGATGCCCAAAAGGATGGTCGGCATCGGCCGGTTTGCCAGACAGTTTAAAACCCAGCAGCGTCACCAGTGACGAGCCTGAATCAGACAGATTGTTGACCGCATCAGCTGTGATCGAAATGCTGTTAAACACCAGACCAACAGTTATTTTAATGAAAAATAGCAATAGATTTGAAGCAATCCCCATGATACTGGCCAATTTTCCGTAGTTTTCACGAACTCGGGAATTTCCGGTATTCTCATAATTTTTGATCAGCTTTCTTACTAATGTATTTGTCACAACGCTATCCCTTTCCTGATTGATTCACTCCAGTTACCCGAAATGCAATTGTTACGATGCCACTGCTTTCCTGGCAAAGTTTTAAAAGTCGTTAAAAACGGCCACAAACTTTATTCGATTATTATAACTCAAAATCTTCAAATCACCAAACAAAGAGAAAAATCCCGGTTATTCCGGGATTTTAAACAACTTATTTTAAAACATACTTTAAGGATTCAATAATGCTATGTGCCGTTAGGGTACTCTGGCCGAAGTGATCGGCATAATAATCCCCAGCTTTGCCGTGATAAAAAACCCCGGCTCGGGCAGCTTCAAAAAGATTAACGTTTTGTCCGGCAATTCCGGCAATCATCCCGGCCAGAACATCGCCACTACCGCCCGTGGCCATTCCCGGATTTCCTGTGGAATTAAACCAGATTTCGCCATTGGTTCCAAACACCATCGTCCGATATCCTTTTAATACCACCACGACCTGATATTCCATCGCAAATTTCTGACCATAACCAATGGGATCTTTTAAAATATCTTCCCGCGGCACATCAATCAGCTTAGAAAACTCCGCAAAATGCGGGGTAATAACAACCGGGGTTTTGGATTCTTTTAAAGAATCCACCACCACCGCCAGATGATGGATACCATCGGCGTCAATCACCACCGGGAGACTGCCTTCCAATAAATGCTCCAGAATAAAGCTGTAGTTCTTGGCCCGGCCAATCCCCGGTCCGATCAAAATTACCTTTTTTCGATCATGCTTAATGTCATCCGAGGTAATATTACAGTCATACGTTTTAATCAGGGCTTCAGCCGGGGCTCGGGCCACCACTGAAATATAAATATCCTGGGGCACATAGCAGGTCACCAGGCCACCGCCGCTTTTCAAGGCCCCTTCGATTGAAAGGATTCCAGCCCCACTCATCCCTTTAGAACCAGCAATTACAACTACAGAGCCATAATCATATTTATGAGTATTTTTTTTTCTTTTCTGAGGAAATTTAAGATCACTTTCCTGCGTGTAGTATTTTTCATTGGGAATGCTATCTTCATCAATCCCGATATCAATCAAAATGGTATCACCCGTATAATCAGGCCCATCATTTAACAGACATCCTGTTTTATAATTCTGGATCACAATGGTCTTATCGGCAAAAATCCCATTACCAATGGTCAAACCAATATCGCCTCTGAGACCTGACGGAATATCGATCGCAATTTTTTTTCGGTCAAACTCATTAACCAGGTCAAAAATGCGATTGTAAATAGCCGGAATTTCTTTATCCATCAGGCCAGTCCCAAAGATGGCATCGACCACATGGGTAGCCCGCTTCATAATCAGACTCAGATCTTCCAAATCAGCGTCATCCAGTAGGGTGCGGATAGGAATATTTTTATCTTTCAGTCGTTTCAGGCAGATCTGACTGTCTTCGGACAATTTTGTTGGATCTGCGGTTAAAAATAGATGGACGGTATAACCATCCTCAATCAATGACTGGCCGATGACCAGTCCATCACCACCATTGTTACCCGGTCCGCACAAAATAATAATCTGAGCCTCTTTCTCAAGATCCTCCTTGATAACTTCGGCGCAAGCACGCCCCGCACGTTCCATCAATTCAACGCTGGGTGTTCCGGCAGCTACGGCATGGCGATCCATAACCGCCATTTCTTTAGGTGTGACAACTTTCATTTTCTTCCTCTTTTCCCATCTATGAAAAATAATCCTATGTGTATTGTCATTATATCAAATAGATGGTTTTTGTAAACCTTCAAACGAACAAAGCCGCCACTTCTGACGGCTTTATGATGATCCTATTAAATTTTATCTTAATGCATCCAGTGCTTTGATGGTTTTAGCATCAATTTTTCCAGTTTCGGTAAGCCCATTAGCTTTTTGGAAAGCTTTCACCGCCGCCTCAGTAGCGTCATCAAAAGTTCCCGTGGCTGACTCGGCGGCCAGATATTTCTGGGCGACTAAAATTTGCTGGTAAGTTTGCAGTACTTTTCCACTGTCACCTTTTTCAAATTTAACGTCTTCGGCAACCAATGAGATAATGGTAGAGCGATCAAGCTTTCCGGTTTGCTCCAGCCCCTTCATCGCCTGATAGGTTTTAATAGCCGTCTGAACCTCTTCTGTGAGTTCACTGGAGGGTTGGCTGATCAAAAAACCCAATGAATATAAAATCTGCTGATATTCAAGAATCTCTTCGTTTTTATCACCCAATGAGTATTCGGTTATCACAATTGTAGTCCCATCATCGGTTTTGAGCTCAGTGGTCTTATCCGTTGTATCTGTTTCTCCGTTATTGATGGTCAGCATTTTGGGTTCCATCCCGACGGCAATGGAATAAACATCTGAAATTCCTTTTTCAGTCATTGTTAACTGATCCGCTGCCGAATAGACATCCTCAATCACAAAAGATGAGGTTAAAAAAATCAGAAAAATGGTTATCACGATATAAAGAACAACATCTTTAAAACGTTTGAACGGGGTATTTTTATTCATCTTCCTCACCTGTCCAGTTGTGCCAAACTGCCTGAACATCTTCGTTATCATCAAACATATCGATCATTTTTAACATTTTTTTAATTTCTGTAGCATCAGTGAGTTCGACTTCGGTGGATGGAACCATTGCAATCTCAGCTGAAGCCAATTCGTAGCCTTCCTGTTTCAGGGCATCACATACTTGGCCAAAATCCACCGGCTCGGTGCTGATTTCATAGCCTTCTTCAGCGGTTTCAATATCTTCAGCACCCGCATCGAGGGCCAGCATCATCAGCGCCTCTTCATCCAGACCATCGGCCTTTTCAATCATGATCTGGCCTTTTTTGGTAAACAGGAAGCCCACACACCCACTGGTACCGAGATTCCCACCATTTTTATCAAAGGCATGACGAACATCGCCAGCGGTTCGGTTTTTGTTGTCAGTCAAGGTTTCAACAATCACCGCCACACCGCCAGGACCGTAACCTTCGTAGATAATTTCTTCATAGACACTACCCTGTAATTCACCAGCGCCTTTTTTGATCGCCCGGTCAATGTTGTCATTGGGCATATTTGCAGCCTTCGCTTTTGCAATGGCTTCTTTTAATTTTGCATTCATATCCGGATCACTGCCACCCTCACGGGATGCCACCGCAATATATTTTGCTAACTTGGTAAAAATTTGACCACGTTTCGCATCTGCTTTTCCTTTTTTGTGTTTAATAGTCGACCATTTTGAATGTCCAGACATCGACAACCTCCTCGTTTATATATGTTTTACAAAGTGTTATTATAACATACTGTTCTTTTTTAACAAGCATGTTTTTTGATTCTTAAACCTCAGACTCGATCTTATTGACTTCCGATTCCAATTCTTTTCGTAATAAGATCAGTTGAATAATATCCTCCTGAGCAAACAGGTCATCAAATATTTTTTCATAGTGGGATGCCTTATCGCCATGATTGAGTTTGTATAAATGCCCGATATTGTCAAGAATGCTGGTAACCAAACTGGATTTAAGACCAAACAGACGCTGGGCACTTTGGATCTCCTCACGGATCGATGACATTTCCCGATCAACATCATTGACCGCATTAGCCGCATTAATTAGCCGCATTTTAATGGCTTCGGGGATGTTTTCCTTGTATTTATAGTTTAAGGAATGTTCAATGATCGACCAGAAGTTCATCGCCAGGGTGCGAATCTGGATTTCCACCAAGATCGACTGTTTACCGGACACACAAAAAACCGGGTAACGAATGATCAGATGATAGCTTTTATAGCCACTTGGTTTGGCTTCGCTCAGATAATCCTTTACCTTGACAACTTCCATATCACAATTGGTCCGTTTCCGGATCAGCTCGACAACCTCGTAAATATCTTCTTCAAACTGGCACATAATCCGAATGCCGGCGATATCCTGAATGGTTTCTTCCAGGGCTTCAATATCTACCCCATAATTATGTATTTTTTCCAGAATACTGGCAACACTCTTAACCCGGCCGTAAACCGACTCAATCGGTGAATATTCGCCAATTTTCTCGTATTGCTCTTTTAAACTTGTGAATTTTAAAACGATCTCATCCACTGCCTGATGATAAGGGATGAGAAATTCTTGCCAATATTTTGTTCCCAAGGACTTTACCTCTTTTTATTGATCCCAGAGAATTTTCGTCCCTGGTAATTGTTTTCCTGCTTCATGTGAGCATCAAGCTCATCTTTAATTTTCCACCAACTGGTATTCCAGTTGGTAATAACAGAGTCCTCTTTTGGCACCCGGCCAATTAGCCGTTGCACCACAATTTGGGGATCGAGATACTCCAAAAACAAAATTCCCCGGGTGATATAGTCATCCTTCGAGAGAAGTGTCAGCTTTTTTTGATGGTACCATTGTTCCAGTAGCGTGTCTTTTTCAATGTATAAGCTATGACACTTGACAAAATCCGTTTTCTTGCGGGACAAAAGCTTCGCACCATTGATCACATCAGCTTCGCTATCCCAGGGAAGATCCAAAATCATATGGGTACAGGTTAACAGACCCGCTGCTTTAATCCGATCGATGGCCTGTTCGTAATCAGCCAGTGTATGGCCCCGTTTAATGATTTTCAGGGTTTCTTCATTGACACTTTGTAATCCCAACTCGATCGTTACCTCAACGCCTTGTTCGGTTTTAACTGTTTCCAGAAAGCTAAGCTGCTCGTCGGTAATGCAATCCGGCCGGGTTGAAACCGAAATCTCCACCACATCCGGACGAAGCGCTTCGATCATCCATTTTTTAAAGTCAGAGAATTCACAATAGGTGTTTGAAAAGCTCTGAAAGTAGGCAATGAACTTTTTGGCGTGATAGCGTTTGCCAATATAGGCAATGTTTTTTTTCAGCTGTTCACTGACGGACAGTTGATCAGACAGGGTTTCGTTGCCCCCACCCTTGGCACCACAATACACACAGCCACCGCTCCCCCGGGTACCGTCACGGTTGGGGCATGTCACCGGAATATTGATCGGTATCTTGTAAACTTTTTCGCCATAGCGTTCTTTAAGCCAAATCGAATAGGTATTATATCGATAGTCTGTCATGGGTTTTATTTATTTCCTCATAAGATTAAACAGACGAACCGTTTTATTACTAATCAGGTTCGTCTGAAACGTTTATATTAATTTAGTGACACATTCTGGCAGTTCTTCTTTTTCGCAGCTTAAGCTGAGAACGAATTTTATATCATGTTTTTCTGTAAGTTCTTGAATTTTTTGAACGATTTTACAAATGTCCTCTGATGACTGATAATCAATCAATCGTAAGGTGTTATCAATAAAAATAATTTTCACATCATAATTCTCTGCAATAACCCCGCTAATGAAGCCAAAAAGCTGATCTGTTCCTACGATGCCAAACTCCTCCAGGTTTGTGAATCTGATTTTAGTATCTACTTTTACTCGATATTTGTCTCTGTCATTAAGAAAAATGATATCCCCTTCACAGGTCTCCAGCGCAGTGTTTGCCATGTCAATCATTTTTTTTGTTTTGCCGCTTCCTTTTGAACCGTATACAAATTCAATCATTTTAGACACCTCATTTCATATTGATAACTTCATTATAAGGGTAAGTATCAATAATTTCAATCATTTTTAAAGAAATCAGCATAACATTTCAAAATAATGTGCTATAATAAAAAAAATTGAACCTTATGGAGGTCACCGTTTGAATACCTCAGATCACTATGAATCGCTTGTGTCACTTTTTGATAAACAATTACAATTTGCTCAAAACCTACAAAAGAAGATTATTCCGTCCCCAGGCTCATTTGTGTCCGATCACTATCATTTTTATAGTTATTTGAAACCCTTTCGCAAAGTCGGCGGAGATTTCTATGATTTTCATTTTATGGATGATGGCAAGATCAGTCTTTTAATCGCCGATGCCACCGGTCACGGTATCGATGCGGCAATGATTACCAGCATGATCAAACTCAGCTATTCCTATTCCATGAAAGACAATCGCATCAACCAGTCTCCCAGCCTGGTTTTAAAGCAGATCGAGTCCGATATCAGTCAGCAAATGGACAACACCTTTTTTACCGCCATCGCTCTGGTTTTAGATCCCAGCGAAGAAGCTTTATTTTTTGCCAACGCCGGACATCCCGATGCTGTGCTTTTAAAAGCCAATCACAAGATCGAGCTGCTTAAACCCAACCTGCCGATGCTGGGATTACAGCAATTTATGAAAACCATGCACTATTTTGATATGCGTCTTCATTTTTCTCGAAACGATAAACTATTGCTCTTTACCGACGGTCTCGTCGATGCCAAAAACCCGGAGCGGGAAGAATTCTCGATGGACCGGATCATCTCAGTGGTCAAGCAAAACCCAGATCTACCGATCAACCTCCTGGGCGGCCATATCATTGATGCCTGTGCCAAATTTAAACAGGGTCAACTCCCGTCCGATGATGTCTGCATTTTAGGAATCGAGGTCGATGACTAGTTTTCTAATGGAAATCTAATCCTTTCTGACTAAACTAACGATATACGTTATTTGGAGATTTTCGCCAAAAATCTCATGAAAGGACGGATTACCATGTTAGAACCTAAACGAATATTAATTTTAACCTGCTCCCACGGGTCGGGCCATAAAATGGTAGCCCAAACCCTTAAAGAAAGTTTTGAAGCCCGGGGGCATCTTGTCTCGGTTGAGGATCTGTTTGATAAAACCAATCCTACTCTCAACCGGATGATCGAAAAATCCTATCTGCTTTCCTATTCGATTGGCAGCAGCTTTTATGAACGGGTTTATTATGATGTCGAAGAATATGCGCATAATAAACTGATGTATAACCTCTGGAATTTTACCAGCAAAGCCTTATTAAAAATGGTTGATGCATTTAAACCGGACTGCATTATCAACACTTATGGCTATACCATCTCTGCAATTCTTAAAAAGGATAATTACCCCCATATCAAGCTTTTTACCGTGGTCACTGACTTTTGCATTCCTAAACCCTGGATTCATCAGGAAACCGATCGTTATTATGTTGCCTGCGAAAACGTTGAAGAGACGCTGATCTGTGAGGGCATTCCCCGGGAAAGAATTATAAAAACCGGGATTCCCATCCGGGACGCTTTCTATGCCCGGGAAAACCGTCAGGCCATCCTAAAAAAATATAATCTCGACCCCCATAAAAAAATCCTGATCATTTTTGCCGGAACCTATGGGGTACTGAAAAACATCAAAGAAATTTGTCAACGAACTGATCGGATGAATAATCTCCAGACCATTGTCATTTGCGGCAAAAATCAACATCTCCAACGGGAACTTGAAATGGAAAGCCTTCAAAATACACGGATCTTCGGTTTTGTTCCGGATATTCATGAATTCTATACGGTTGGTGATCTGATGGTCACCAAACCGGGCGGTATCACCCTGAGTGAGGTGGTTACCAAAAAAATTCCGGTGATTCTTTATAACCCTACCCCTGGTCAAGAAGGCGAAAACGCCCTTTGGTTTAAACGGCAGGGAGCCGCAGTTGTTGCCAATAATTTTAACGAACTGATCCTTGCCATTGATGCACTCAAGGAAAACGAAATCAAGCGTTTTTCAATAAAAAACAGTCTGGGTAAAATTTACTATGGTCAGGCGGCCAACCTGATCACTCAGGATGTTCTAACCCAGTTAACACTCACAGGCAGTGTTCCCTATCTGACAGAATCCATTTAAACTAACGAAAGCTCTTTTTAAGCATATTCGTTTACCATTGGCTTGTTTACTGACAGCTGAATGTGAACTTTAGCTGTTTCACTGATCAGCATCGTAAAGATAAATCTCAAAAGATAAATGATTGAAAAGAGGAATTAAATGTGAAACCACGAATAATCAGTGATAGCTCATGTGATTTGCCTAAAGATTTTCTGGAAAAGGACGGGATTGATTTTTCGCTGGTTCCTTTAAAAATTATCGTTGGCAATCACGAATTCATCGATGATGAAACCCTCAACCCCAAGGAGCTGATTGCCGCAATGAAGGCTGAAAAAACAGCAACCTCTTCGTCATGCCCCTCCCCCGAGGATTTTGCGGCTGAACTGCGAAAAAATAAGGAAAGTTATGTGATTACAATGACTTCTGGATTAAGCGGCACCTACAACAGTGCCCGGGTTGCTAAAAATATGGTTCTTGAAGAAGATGATTCCCTGAAAATCAGCCTCTTTGATACCCACGCCACCTCTCCGGTAATGATTTTAATGGTGATGAAACTCCGGGATCTGATCAAAAGTGGCGACATGGATTTTGACACCATTAGTGAAAAATTATCCCTTTATCTGGAGACCCTGAATCTACGGTTTTTACTTCAAGATCTTTCTAATTTGGTCAAGAGCGGCCGTATGAATCGGGTGGCAGGTGCCGTAGCTTCCGCACTCTCAATCATGCCGATTTTCAGATCTGATGACAAAGGCGAAATTCAGCTCGTCACAAAAGCCCGAGGCATCAAAAAAGCGCTGTCTGGTCTTGCCAGCATGGTTGAAGAAAAGATCAAGACCCAACCGCAGTTTCCGGTGGTCATTACCCATTGTAATAATCTCAGCCAAGCCGAAATTCTTAAGGATCTGCTGGAAAAACGCTTTGATCTCAAAGAAATTTACATCTTTCCAATGCACGGCTTAACCACCTACTATTCCAACGATAAAGGCCTGTTGATGGCTTTTTAATAAACGCTAAAAAACCGCATAAATAAAGGACTTAAACCAGATTTTGGTTTAAGTCCTTTTCGTTTGAGCTAAATTATTAGCATTATTCCGTCAACTGGTACTCATCCATGGCCTGGTTTACGAGTAAATCAGCCCGGTTGTTATATGGGTTATCAGCATGGCCTTTAACTTTGTGAAAAATCACTTTGTGACGGTTGACCAGCTGATCCAATTCGATCCAGATTTCCCGGTTTTTTAATGCTCCGGCTTTACCCCGGGTCCAGTTTTTGGCTTTCCAAGCGCCAATCCAGTTCTGCAGATAGGCATTGACAACATAGGCCGAGTCACTGTAGATATGAACCTCACAAGACTCCTTTAATAGTTTCAGGCCTTCAATCACCGCCAACAATTCCATCTGATTGTTGGTGGTGTTTTCATAAGCCCGGCGATATTCTTTGGTCACGTTCTTTTCGGGATAAATCAGCACACCGCCAATGGCACCTAGATTCTCACCTTCTTTGCCATTACCCCGACATCCACCATCGGTATAGAGATGAATCACTTTCATCGTTGCTATTTTACCACAATGTTGAAAATTTTTCCAGGAACGTAAATCTCTTTAACGAAAGTCTTACCCTGGGTATAAGCCTGGATGTTTTCCTGAGCCAGAGCAATCGCCTTGGCCGCCTCTTTATCGGCTGCCACTGGAATGGTAATTGTGCCCCGAACCTTGCCATTGATCTGGACAGCCATTTCAATGACATCATCTACAGTTTTGGCTTCATCATATTGAGGCCAGGCAGCATCATCAAGGGTTCCCCCCATGGCCATATTCTGCCAGATTTCGGATGTGATATGGGGCGCTACCGGGTAAAGCAATTGCAGAAAGGTCTTAAAGGCGTCCCGGGTAATTGAACCTTCCCGGTTGAATTCATTAAGTAAGGTCATCAACGCCGCAATGGCAGTGTTGTATTTCATTTCTTCATAGTCATCGCTGACTTTTTTAATGGTTTTATGAATGGATGATTCCAATGCCTGGCCATAGCCCGCTTCATCAGTGACAATCTCCTGAAGCTTCCAAACCCGATCGAGGAAGCGGCGGCAGCCTTTCGCACCGTTATCAGACCAGGGCGCCGCTTTTTCATAATCCCCAATAAACATAATATAGGTTCTTAGAGTATCGGCCCCAAATTCCTCAATGATGACATTGGGGTTGACCACATTGCCCTTGGATTTGGACATTTTTTCTCCATCGTTGCCAAGAATCAGCCCCTGAGCTGTTCGTTTGGCATAGGGTTCCCGCACCGGTACACAGCCAATGTCAAACAAAAACTGATGCCAGAAGCGTGAATAGAGTAGATGTCTGGTGACGTGTTCCATCCCGCCGTTATACCAGTCTACTGGCATCCAGTATTTCAATTTTTCCGGCGAAGCAAAGGCTTGATCATTTTTGTTATCAAAATAACGTAGGAAATACCAACTGGAGCCAGCCCACTGGGGCATGGTATCTGTTTCCCGTTCAGCCGCTCCACCACATTGAGGACAAGTGGTCTGATACCACTCCGGAATATTGGCCAGTGGTGACTTACCGGTATCGGTGGGAGTATAGCTTTCCACCATCGGCAATTCAAGCGGTAATTGATCTTCGGGCACCGGTACCATCCCACATTTGGGACAATGAATAATCGGAATCGGTTCGCCCCAATAACGCTGACGGTTAAAAGCCCAGTCCTTCATTTTGTAATTGATGGTACGTTTACCCAATTTCTCATGCTCCAGGAAGTCGATGGTTTTCTGGATCGCCTCCTTAACTTCCAACCCGTTTAAAAAGCCGGAGTTGACCATTTCGCCGGAATCGGTATTAGTGTATGCGGCTTCGCTGACGTCGCCGCCCTTGATGACTTCAATAATCGGCAGCTTAAATTTTCTGGCAAAATCCCAGTCTCTTGTATCATGGCCAGGTACGGCCATGATTGCACCGGTACCGTAGCCCATCATGACATAGTCGGCGATAAAAATTGGAATCTCAGTGTTGGTCACCGGATTGATCGCCTGGATGCCCAAAATCCGTACCCCGGTTTTATCCTTAGCCAGCTGTACCCGCTCAAATTCAGTTTTGCGTTTGGCCTGTTCCTGATAATCGACCAGTTCATCCACATTTGTTATTGCTTCAGACAGTTCGTTTATCAGTGGATGTTCAGGTGCAATAACCATAAAGGTGGCACCAAACAGGGTATCTGGCCGGGTGGTAAAAACCCGCAGCGCTTTGTCATAACCGGCGATGGTAAAATCAACTTCGGCACCCACTGATTTGCCAATCCAGTTTTCCTGTTCGAGGCGGATCCGCGGCAGATAATTAACGTCATCCAAACCTTTTAGCAATTCTTCAGCATAGTTTCTGATTTTTAAAAACCAGACGTCTTTTTCCAGTTGTACTACTTCGCTGCCGCAGCGATCACATTTACCATCCCGGAAATCTTCATTGGCCAGCACCACCTTACAACCATTGCAGAAATTGACATAGGTTCGATCCCTGAAAGCCAGGCCATGTTTAAATAGCTGTAAAAAGATCCATTGGGTCCATTTATAATACTTCGGATCAGTGGTATCAATCTCTTTATCCCAGTCAAAGGCATAACCGATCCGCTTTAACTGATTGGTAAAAACGGCAATGTTTTCATCAGTAACTTCCCGGGGATGACGCCCGGTTTGGATGGCATAGTTTTCAGTCGGTAAGCCAAAGGCATCCCAGCCAATTGGAAAGAGGACGTTAAAACCTTCCATCCGTCGTTTTCGGGCAATCACTTCCAGGGATGTGTAGGCACGTACGTGTCCAACGTGAAGCCCGACACCAGAGGGATAGGGAAATTCAACCAGTCCGTAAAATTTTTCCTTATCTGAGTTTTCTTCCATCCGAAAGGTTTCATTTTCTTCCCAATGCTTCTGCCAGCGCTCTTCTATTCTTTTATGTTCGTATGTTGACATATTTCCTCCGTTTGCTCGCCTGCCTGTTTCTCCCTGCTTAAATCAGAACAACAGTAAGCTTTTATTATTTTTGACAACCCATTCAACAGCCAAATAAACCATCTATTAAAAGGAACAAATCCTTTTTTAATCCGCCGCTGCGAAAAAAAAATCCGCTCCCCCGAAAAGGGACGAACTTTTTCCGGTCTCCTAATGATCTTCAACCTTCATTATAAATAAGGGCGGAACCGCTGTCAATCATTTGTGCTTTTTTTTCGCTTATGATATACTGAACACCAGAATACTGCAAAGGAGCATTTATGTATCCCTTACTTAAAATCAATAAGAAAAAAATAGTTGAAAATACGCAAGCCGTTATCCAGCGCACCACTAAATTAGGTGTCGCTGTCACTGCTGTCACCAAATGTACCGGCGGCAACCTGGAAATTGCCCAGGCTTTTCTGGACGGAGGCGCTACTACAATCGGTGATTCCCGGATAAAAAACCTAAAAAATCTGGCCCCACTCCCCTGTGAAAAATGGCTGATCCGGGTGCCGATGCCCAGTGAAGTTAATCATGCCGTCGCCTACGCGACGCTATCTTTAAACAGCGAAATAACAACTATCCGGCTGTTAAACCAGGCAGCCCGTGCGCAAGGCAAAATCCATGGCGTTCTCTACATGCTTGATCTTGGTGATTTACGAGAAGGTCTATTTATCGGAGACGGAAACCCTGCTAAGCCAGAAATGAACGACTTAATCACAACCGCTTTTGCGAAGCTGGATCAGGATATCGAAGAAATTGCTGCGATGAAAAATATCAAGCTCCGTGGCATTGCCACCAATGCAACCTGCGTCGGTGCCACCATCCCTACTCCCCAAACCTTTGGGGCTTTTTTTAAGGTTAAATCCCGGATCGAAGATAAATATCAGCTTCCCTGTGAGATCATCTCCGGCGGGAATTCCAGCGCCTATTATCTGGTCGATAATCAAACGCTTCCTGGTGAAATCAACAACCTGCGTCTGGGTGATGTGATCCTCTTTGGCCGGGAGTCGGCCTATTATCACTGCTATGATTACCTTCATCAGGATGCCTTCATTCTGGATGTGGAGATTCTTGAGCTTCAGGATAAACCCACCTACCCTGTCGGTGAAATCGGACGCAATGCCTTCGGCGAAATCCCCGCTTTTGAGGATAAAGGAATCCGTCGCCGAGCCATCTGCGGTCTGGGCCGCCAGGACACCGATACTGACCATATTTTTCCCCTCTTGCCGGAATTGACGATTGAAGGTTCCAGCTCCGATCATCTGGTTATCGACGTCACTGATGCCAAAACCACCTATCAGGTCGGCGACATCATCAGCCTGCGCTGCGACTACGTCGGAGCGCTTCACGCCGCTACCTCTTCTTATGTTGATAAAATTGTTATCACTCAATAAATATATTGCAAATTAGACAAGGAGAATTATTAATGAAAGACGAAACCACCTACCGCATCCCCTTCGACATTCTGGAAGCATTCATGACCGACGCCTTAAAAGGGATCGGCGTACCTGAAGACGACGCCAAGATCTGTGCCGACATCCTGATTACCTCCGATAAACGGGGAATTGACTCTCATGGCATCGGCCGTTTAAAACCAATCTATTACGACCGGATCAAGCAAGGCATTCAAAATCCAGTGACAGAATTTGAAGTCATCAAAGAAACGTTTACCACCGCTGTCATTGATGGTCACGATGGCATGGGCCATGTCATTGCTAAAAAAGCCATGCAGATGGCGATTGATAAAGCCAAGGTCTACGGCATGGGAATGACTGTCGTCCGGAACTCCACCCATTATGGTTTTGCCGGCTACTATCCGCTAATGGCCATCGAAAATAATATGATCGGGATGACCGGCACCAATGCCCGCCCATCGATTGCACCAACCTTTGGAGTTGAAAACATGCTGGGCACCAACCCGATTACTGTAGGGGTACCCAGTGATGAGCCCTTCCCGTTTGTACTGGACTGTGCCACCTCGGTTTCCCAGCGGGGCAAAATTGAAGTTTATGACCGCGAAAACAAAGATCTCCCGGATGGCTGGGTTATCGACCGTCAAGGACGCAGCCGCACCGATACCAAACAGATCCTGATTGATTTAGTCAAAGGTGAGGCGGCTCTGACGCCGTTGGGCGGCATCGGCGAAGACACCGGCGGTTATAAGGGTTATGGTTATGCCACCTTCGTGGAAATCCTTTCGGCGGCTCTACAGAGCGGCTCGTTCTTGAAAGGCCTACTCGGTTTTGACGCTAACGGCAAGGCGCAACCCTATCATCTTGGCCATTTCTTTATTGCAATAAACATTGAAAATTTTACCGAACCGGAATCCTTTAAAAAAATTACTGGCGATATCTTAAGAGACCTGCGGGCCTCAGAAAAAATGCCCGGTCAGGAACGGATCTATACCGCCGGTGAAAAGGAATATGAAGCATGGCTCGATCGCAAAGACAAAGGCACCCCGGTAAATGAAGCACTGATTAAAGACATTTTGGATATTAAAGCCGAACTGGGACTGGAACAATACCACTTCCCATTTGAAAAATAACAAAAGCTTTTTAAAGAAACCAAAAAGAAACGGATTTGACCCCGTTTCTTTTTGGTTTTACGATTATATTTTTAATATGTTTCGACAAACAATTCAAAATAGGCTTGAGCATGTTTGCAGGCTGGACAAAGATCAGGCGCTTCGGCACCTTCATAAATATAGCCACAATTACCGCATTTCCATTTGACATCACTGAAGCGTTTAAAGGTACGACCCAGCTCAATATTGGCTGCCAGTTTCAGATAACGGGTTTCATGGGCTTTTTCAGCTACACAAACCTGGAGCCAGGTTTCAGCTATTTCATCAAAGCCTTCCTGCTTGGCGATTTCCGCAAATTTCGGATAAAGTTCATTCCATTCCTCATTTTCACCGGAAGCTGCATGCAATAAATTGTTTTTGGTATCCCCCAGAGCTACCGGAAAAGTAGCACTCACCGGAATTTCAACCGCATTGCCTAATGTGTATTCATTGGCCGCAATGTGTTTGTAGAACAACTCACCATGTTCTTTTTCATTGTTGGCTGTTTCTGTGAAGATCTCGCTGATCTGAACATAACCTTCTTTTTTTGCGATGGATGCAAAATACGTATAACGCATTCTTGCCTGCGATTCACCAACAAAAGATGTCATTAAATTAACTAACGTCTGTGTTCCTTGTAATTTACCCATTTTTTCCTCCCTTATAATGATTATAAACTTACTCTAATTATATACCAGATTTTGTAAAAATAAAACATCTAAATTATTCCGATTTATTTAGTTTATCAATAAATTGAATCAGTGCCTGGGCAGCCTGGAACGGTCCATTCTGTTCATAGTTGGGAATCCCCAGCTGGGTTCGGATCATCCCGATTTGCACACCGGTTTCCTGCATTTTTTTAAATGTTTTCTTGGCAATTTTTTCATGCTCTTCTTTTAACTGCACCGCCCCAAAGGGGTTGGCAAAGTAGGTTGTCGTAATCCCCACTTCTCCAGTGGTACCCTTGGCCATCCGTTTGCCCTCAGAAAAGACTGCATAGGCCTGATCCAGATCGTCAAACAGTTCGATTGGAGGCGTGGTCTCACTGATTTCTTCATAGTTGTTAATGTAAAAAACAAAGTCCACCCGGGTGGATTTCGAAATTTCTTCATAGGACATCTGCGGCACAATAACACGGGCATTAACAATGTTGGGATTCATAAAGATACTACGATCCATGGTACTGTAGGCGTACCCCGGCTGTAGGTCATCGAGTCGCACAAAGGCGCCTATTTCGGTGCCTATGGCCATCAGCTCACCTTCTTTACTAAAGTGAAGGGAACCCATATCATCGATCAGAATATCAAAGTCACATGCTAATTCTTTCGGGAGCTTGTTGATGGCTTCCAGCGTTTCTGATTTACCGGCCCCACTATCACCAATCAGCATGATGTTGGCCGATTTCTGCCCGCCAACCCGAATCTTGGCAAAGGCACCATGAACCGGCATTGCTTTTTTCTCAATTTGAATGATATTATGGAGTGTCAACATCATTTTTTTCATATAACCAAAGTAATCAATCTCAGCAGTGTCAGGCAAGAGCCCATAATATACATCATCTTCTTTGGCGACAAAGCCCAATTTTTCATCATCCTCAAAAAGCGCTCCGTCCAACCCAAAAAATACCACCGCATCTGGTTTTTGTTTAGTAAATTCTTCTGGAGTAGCCATTTCAAACAGATTAAACAAGCCTGCTCCGAGAGCTAAGAATTCTTTTTGAACATAAACAATCGACAATAAGCGGCCGACCTTTACCGGGATGGCGAACCATTCATCGCAATCCAGGTAGAATTTTTGCAGAATTCGTTTATCCTTTACCGGAAAAATCCCATCACGCTTACTGGATTGCGTATAAAAAATCACCGGTGGCTCAAAAATCGCCTCCCAGACAAAGGGGACATTATACAATGAATCATTTTTGCTCTTAACTCCCCGGTCAAACTCAAATTTGTCTGTTAGAAAAGCTACCTGAGCACCACTGGGCAACTGCCGATAAATACTGACGCTTTTTCCGGTAACATTGAAGTGGATATTGCGATAAAGATCCAGCACCATTTTTTTGAAGGCGTCATTGTTGGATGCCAGAGAATAAGCTTTGGATCGTTTGGTATTTTCATCCGGGCTATACGCATCGGTTTTAATCATAAAACGTTGAATACTGCGCCAGTAGTTGTAAAATCCTTCCAAAAATCCCAAAAATAGCTGGGAATATTCTTCATATGTAAATTGGATATCAAAATATCCGGAATGGATAATCTCATCAAGCGAATTAATATTCAGCAGATAAACAAAATCAATGAAGGCTGTTTTATTAAACTCGCCCTTGTCATTTTTAAAGGGCTCCAGTGTTTGCAACAGATAGGACTTTTTTACAGTCAGTTCATCGATAAATGTCGTTACCAATTTTTTAAACAAAGTAGACTTGATAATCTGGCCAAAATTGGTGAATTTGAGATCGCCCTTTATTAAAGCTGTCCGTTCCAAGTTAAGATTTTTTGATTCCATGATTTCCTCCTAGATATTTACTATCTCCAATAGTTCGATAATACTGCTAGCCAGATGCGTGGCTCCAGCCTGTCGTAGTTCCTCGTCACTGCCGCATCCGTAAGTCACACCGACTGAATCAATTCCGACCTCTCTGGCACCAATAATATCGAAATGACGATCGCCGACCATTAATGCATTGGCGAAATCAGTAACCCCATTATCCTCCAACAGACTGGTAATAATTTCTTTTTTATTGCTACGGGTGCCGTCATTGTACGTGCCGTAAACCCGACTGACTGAAATGTCAAGCTTCAAGCTCTCAACAATTTTCCGGGCGTTGGTTTCGTTTTTGGTTGTTGCCACACCTAAAAAAAGACCTTTTTGATGAAGTGTCTGAATGGTTTCTTTGACGCCGTGATAAAGCTGTGCCTGATACATCTGTCCGTTCCCAACATATTCTTCCAGATAAAAATCGTAGCCGATTCTTGCTTCTGCCAGCGAAAAACCATAAACTTCCTGCAAAGTCTTCAGCATCGGCGGGCCAATTAATGGCTCAATATTGGAAATTTCCGGATTGGGAACATTCATTTTTTTTAAGGCGTACTCCATTGAACGACGGATTGTATCTTTTGAATCGATAAGCGTGCCATCAAGATCGAACAGTATATGCGAATAGTTCATTTTTTCTCCTTGTATACTTCTTAATCACCTATCCAAAGTTTTTGTTAATATTAATTATAATATAGAAGCGATTATCCAACAAGGCAAAAATCTACTCTTAACTGGATTAATTGGTTTAGGACCAGTAATATTTCTCGCTTTTTTAAAAACTGAAAGTAACCCTTAATTATATTGTGACCCTTATTGTGACGTGATATAATAATATCAGTAAAATTGTTTAAGGAGGATTATAAAAAATGATTGCTATTCCAATTATTCTCGGTCTTATTGTGATCATCGGCCTATGGCTTATTTTATCACGAAATAGCTTTGTCAGTATTAAAAACCAGGTAGAAGAAGCCTTTTCCACCATGGATGTTTATCTTAAAAAGAGATATGATCTGATTCCCAATCTGGTCGAAACAGTTAAAGGTTATGCCACCCATGAGTCAGAAACTTTTACCAAGGTAACAGCAGCCCGAACGGCCGCCATGAATTCAACCAGCATCGACGAAAAAATTGCCAATGAAAATGCGTTATCCGGCTCCCTGAAAAGCCTTTTCGCAGTGGCTGAAGCTTATCCCCAGTTGCAGGCAAACAGCAATTTTCTGGATTTACAACAACAGTTAAAAATGCTGGAAGATGAAATTGCCAACTCACGAAAATACTATAATGCCGTTGTCCGCACCATGAACACCAAGGTTGAATCCTTCCCCAGTAATCTGGTGGCCAGTATCTTTGGATTCAAAAAGCAACCCTTCTTTGAAGTTGGGTCTGCTTCCGAACGGGAAAACGTCCAGGTTAAATTTAACTGATTTCGATCTGAGTCATCGGGATATCTATTTATATAACAAAAATAGACGGCGCTGTTACAGTGCCGTCTATACAAATATTTGGGAGGTAAACCATGTGAAAAAGCAACGCAAACCAATCATTCTTACACTTCTTGGCTTTCTTCTTTTAGGAATTCTTTTTCCCGGAAGCACCTTTGCCCAGGAATATTTTGATATCAACCAATATGATGTTACCATGAACGTTTTGGAAAACCATGCCTATCAGGTTCAGGAAAACATCACTGTCACCTTTACAGAGCCCCGCCACGGTATCTATCGCTATATTCCTTATAGCGGAACATTCTATCGGGAGATAAACGGACAGCCGGTAGAAACATCCTACAATGCCCGGCTAACGGATGTTACTGTGGATAATTTTAATTATGAGACCTCCACTGAAAATGGCAATGTCGTGATTCAAATTGGGGATGCCGACAAATATGTCAACGGTACCCAAACGTATCCGATTTCCTATGTCTGGAATCCCGGCGATGATAAAATTGACAGTATGGATGATGTGTACTTTAACATTATTCCCCAGAATTGGGATACCAGCATTGAAAACGCTCATTTCAAAATCATCATGCCAAAGCCCTTTGATCCAACTCAAGTAGAATTTATCTCCGGCGGCTACGGCAGCACCATCACCGATGCCGTTGATTTTACCGTCACCGGGAACACCATCGAAGGCACTTTAAACCGGCCCCTTTCCAATTATCAAGGTGTCACCCTTAAAATCAATCTGCCAAACGGATATTTTGTCGGCGCATTTACAGGCGATGAGTTCATCCCTATTATGTATATTGTTTTTGGCCTGTCCCTGCTTGGCGGTGCCTTGATCTGGCTATTCACAGGCCGGGATAAAAAGCCAGTCGAAACCGTAGAATTCTATCCACCACAGAATTTTACCCCCTCCCAAATTGGTTTTATTATTGATGGTACCCTGGATAAACCAGAGGTTATGTCTCTGCTTATGTATTGGGCCGATAAGGGTTACATGACCATTGAACAGGTTGACAAGAAAAAGTTCATCTTCCATAAGGTTAAAAATCTGCCTGATAACGCTGAAGATTTTGAGCATACCTTGTTCAATAATATTTTTGATCAAAAAGACAGTTTTTCAACCGTCAGTGTTCCAGCCAGTTTTTACGACACCATCGTGGCCACTAAAGAACAGATTAAAAGCTATTTTGAGCTCCCTGATCATCAAATCTTTACTCCGGCTTCAAAAATCGGGCTGGCGGTCATCAGTATTTTTATGACACTACCGCTTTTAGCTTATGTCATTAACGGCGCC
The DNA here is from genome assembly GCF_026646375.1 of Acetobacterium wieringae. Lineage (GTDB taxonomy): Bacteria > Bacillota > Clostridia > Eubacteriales > Eubacteriaceae > Acetobacterium > Acetobacterium wieringae_A. The sequence goes on along the minus strand of NZ_JAIPPU010000016.1, from coordinate 81,146 downwards.
TATAAACTGGGCATGCTGACCTCTTTTTTTGAAGGTCTGATTTTTGTCGGAATCGTCTCCTGTTTTGCTGCTGCTCCCACGATTGTTGGCGCTAATATTATCACCTCTGCCCTGCGCAATCGCAAGGGCGTAGCCCGAAAAAAAACAGTGGGTCGCCTGATCCTAGGAATTGTAATCCTTTTTGTAGCGGTACTTCTGTTACTCGTTGTTAATTTTCTGTTGGAATACAATACGCTTCTTCCGGCACTGTTAGCATTAGGCGCTACCTTTGGCACCAGCTTTTTTCAGATTATCGCTACCCAGCGGACGGAAATTGGTCGATTATGGTTGGGACAGGTACTCGGCTTTAAGAACTTTATTGAGAAAGCCGAAAAAGACCGAATTCTGGCCCTGGTCAATGAAAACCCCCAGTATTTTTTTAATATTTTACCCTACGCCTATGTATTGGGGGTAACCGATAAATGGGCCAAAAATTTTGAGTCGATTGCCATTGAGCAGCCCAACTGGTATTATGGGACTACATACGGCAATAATTTTACCTCAGTATTATTCGTATCAAGTTTAATGCGAAGCATGAACACGATCACATCCGATATTATTGTTCCGCCCAACTCTGGATCCGGAGGATTTGGCAGTGGCGGCTTCTCCGGAGGCGGTGGTTTCTCCGGTGGCGGTGGCGGTGGCGGTGGCGGTGGTAGCTGGTAAGCCCCTTTCCGATATCAAATACCACCAATATAATATCATGCTTTAAAAAAGCCGGAGCATATCAAAGTGCTCCGGCTTTTTTGTACTAAACGTTTTTGGGCTCATCCATTTGTTTGATTACGTCACTTGCCACTGCTTCAGTGATCACCAAGTGCTTAACGTATCCTGTTTTCAATCCACTGATTACTGAAAAAACATTGGCTTCCTGGGGTACAAAACCAATCACATCGCGTACTCGGGCCAATAAATCAAGCGGTATCTGGATCGCATAATCGTCATCACTCTGAATCTGTTCCCCCTGGAGATTAAAAAAATACGAAAGCAAACAACCCATCGCTTTTTCATCAACCAGTTTTTTTCCAAAGCGCATTGCCGACCCATGATCCGGTACGGAAGGATAGCTTCCCAAGGTTATAAACGCCGTCGTAAGTCGTCTCCAATAGTCCTCGACTTGTTTAAACGCTTCCGACTCCATCGCTTCCAGTTGTTCCTCTACCGTAGCAGGGATTGCCGGACAACTAAGATACTCCCCGTGATAGCCGGTTTTATCGGCAAGTTCTTTGACCAGTTCGTCAGGATGATATCCTTGTTGCGGTGCTGTTATGGCGCCAATTAATGGGCAAATTATTCCAACACTGACCCCTCCCTGTTTTTGCTGGGGTAAAACAGAAATTACTTTGTTGGTATTATAACCCCAACCCAGCCCCAACAGCTTCGCTTTGGGTAAGAATTCCAGTAAAACTTCAGCACCCGTCTGATAAAGATCCTCCGGGAGCGAGACCACGTGACAGCTTTTCAGATTAAAACGATCACACAACTCATTGCCGAGTCCTTTAATCGTGCGATAGTAGGACAAGACATCAATTTTTACAATGCCTGCTTTTCTGGCTTTATTCAGCAGGTAGCTGACCGCAGGTCGGGATATCGCCAGTTCGTTGGCAATCTCCGACTGGGTTTTATTCTGCTCATAATACAATTGAGCGACATGGATTAAACGGGACAATTCTTTTTCTTTCAACAAACCACCTCAACCTAATGCTTTAAATGCTTGTATAATATATCGCATCCACTCGCTTTTGTCAATTTTACAAACACCATATTTCACTGTTTGTATGGTTTTGATCAGAGTGCACTAATCCAGTGGAATTAGAATTGTGCATTTAAATCGGTCATCAAGAATTTGATAAACCATGTTCCCTCCGTAACTTTTCAACACATGTTTAACATTGGAAATCCCGTATCCATAATGATCTGCATCATTCCGTTTGCTACTTACAATATTGTTTCCTGATTTTTGAATCGTTTTTTCATCAACTGTGTTTTCGATGTCAATCAATAAGCTCTCCCGCTTATAATACATATTAAACTTGATTATTTTCTCCTGATTCAGTCGTGTATCTCGCATACACCCCTCAATGGCATTGTCAAGGAGATTTCCCAGAATGATGGACAAATCAATGCTGTTAATTTTCAGTTTTTCCGGAATGGCGATGTAGTGCAGAAAATTAATTTGATGATCAGTAGCAACCTTAATCTTATAATTCAGTAACGCATCCACCACATGATTTCCTGATCGATTAAGATCAGCAGAATTTTGGAGTCGTTCGTAAAATTGCCGCAAATAATCTTCAATTTCATCACTGGCATGATTTTTGATCAAATACTCCATCGTGATCAGATGGTTATTCATATCGTGCCACAATCCGCGTACTTCGTGGTTCTTTTCGAGCATTTCTTTGTAATGCTTCTGTTGTAGTTCCAATTGAGCATTGGCATTTTTATATTGATTGATTTTTTCCGATTCGTGCCCAAGAACATTTAAGATCACAAAAACAACGACGTTAATGTAAATCAAAGCCCCCAGAGAAACAATTCCCAACAGATGCCTGTTATCAGCATGAACATCAATAAAATAAAGATTCAAACCGATAATGAAACTGATTAACGGAATACTAAAGAGCATCATATTCCGAATGATTAATGAAGCTTTCATTCCATCAATCCTGCCATATACCTGGTAAAAGCATCATATACTTTCTGATTTCGTTTGGAACTAATCGGAATCATTATGCCATTTTTCAAAATGGCAGTTTTAGTTTTGATGCTCTTGACATTCTTCAGATGTATAATATAAGATCGATGGCACAAGACAAATCGCAACGAATCCAATTCTTTTTCCAGTGCTGAAATCGTATAATAATATTCATACTCAGAATCAAAGGTTGTTACTTTGATCTTTCGTCCGAGACTCTCAAAATATAGAATCTCATCACATTTTATAAATACGCGTTCGTTATTTATTTCGATTTCATGAAAATTATTCTTTGACTGCCTGATGTCATGCTCGAGTTTCTTCAAAATCTGAAACACCTTTTCTTCCGGCAACGGCTTTAATAAAAAATCACTGGCATTAACCGAATAGCCTTGGATGGCATATTCAATTAATGAGGTCGTTATAATGATCCGCACCGTCGCATTGGTTTTTCTGATTTCATTAGCAACATCTATACCATCCTCGTTATCCAGCCGCATATCAAGAAAAATAATGTCAAATTTTATGCCCGCACGATTTGCTTCAACGAGTTCAAAGCCATGCTCAAATGTGGTCAAACAATACTCTGTTTCAAATGGATACCGTCCAATTAAGTCTACCAGAATTTTTTTATGTTGTTCCTCATCTTCACAAACCGCAATTTTCAGCATTTTTTCACCTTTTTCTATCCATAGTCTTATATTAATTAATTAATATATTATATCTTATAACTGTCCGGGTTACAATCTTTTACGTTCATTTAAACCATAGTTTTGATTTTGGTGACATCAAATTTAGTTTTCATGACATCGATATTGTTTTAATCAACAATATTTGCTAATATTTTATCAATCAAAAATTGTTTAGATTTTAGCATATCCCAGTATATTATAACACTATCAATCTCAAGAAAACTCAATCCAAACGCTAAAAAAGGAACCCTGTCATGAATCTGAAAAAATTTATCAATAAACCGGAGAATATCACCTCAGAATTACTGGAAGGTCTGGCTCTTGCCAATCCCTTTCTGCTTGAGGTCAAGCCCAACAATCTTGTAGTCAGCAAGGCCCTTAAAATAGCCAATCGTGTTACCATTGTAGCCTTGGGAGGATCGGGTAATGAGCCGGCTTTGGAAGGTTTTGTTGGTGATGGGATGATTGATGTTGCTGTTGTTGGTGATGTTTTCGCAGCGCCGGGGTATAAGGCTGTCCTCGAGGCCCTTCAGCTTGCCGACAAGGGTAAAGGAATTCTTTTAGTTGTATTAAATCATGCTGCCGACATGCTGGTCGGAACCCGTACCATGGAAGAAGCTTATAGAGCTGGTTTGAAGGTATCGATGGTTGTCACCCGTGAAGACGTAGCCTATGCTCCCCGCTGTGATGCCGACAGACGCCGTGGTCTGGTGGGCTGTGTGCCTCTTTATAAAATTGTCGGTGCTGCCGCTGCTCAGGGAAAAGCGCTCCATGAGATCACTGCTATCGCGCAGGATTTTGCCGATAATATGGCAACCATTGCAGTGGCCAATAAAACTGCGACCCATCCGCAAAACGGCTCTGCTTTTGCAATACTCGGCACCGATGAAATGGAAATTGGGATGGGCCAACATGGCGAAGGTGGCGGTGGTCGTCACAAAATGAAAACAGCCGATGAAACGGCCATCCTGATGACAGATTTGCTGATTGATGATTTAAGACTTCGAGCTGGTGAAGAAATCATGGTCATTGTTAATGGCACGGGTGCCACCACCGTTATGGAAATGTTGATTATTTTCAGATGTGTACACAAGTATTTGAGTGCAAAGGGTATCCGGATCGTGGCTAATTGGGTTGAAGAAGTGCTGACTGTTCAGGAACAAGCAGGCTTTCAATTATTTTTTGCCCGCATGAATGACCAGTATCTCGAATATTGGAATGCGCCGGCACGAACGCCATATCTCGTGCGATAATCGGTTTTTTCACTACTATATCTGGCCAACATATCACTGCGATTGTGCCAAACTTGTTCGTAAATATAGTTGCAGTAGTATCTCCACTTTCAGCAAATCGGTGACTTAATCAAAATTAGCCCCTGCAAATTATCTGTATTTGCAGGGGCTATGATTTCATATAACTCTTTTTTACACACCTTGAATCGTTTCGATCCAATTAGTAGTAAGACCAATCATAAACATCCTGTCATGGTGCAGTTATTTATCAGTATGATTAACCCAAGTAGTTCCAGTTCATTGAACGCTTAATAGCTTCCTGCCATCCATCGTATACTTTGTTGCGTTTCTCAGCAACGATTTCCGGGGTAAAGCTTGCTTCAATCGTCAGGGCGGCATCAAAATCCACTTCATTCCATAACCCAACGTAAAGTCCAGCCATTTCTGCCGCACCTAACTGGTTGCCTCTACAAAGAATGGACGGTCTACCTGAACATCCATCATATCCACCATCATTTGCGCTAATAGGTTATTTTGGAAGCCCCGCCGTCAATAGCGGTTTTTTTCCAGTAACAGCCCCATTCATCTGTAAAACTGCCGTCTTCAAAACTCTTGGTATGAACCGAAACCCCGGACCGAAGCGAAATGTAGTACATATCAATCCCCAGTTTTTTGACCATCTCAATCGGCATCTGTACTTCAGTCCATCGCCCTATCCTGGAGTTATCCAGCAGATATGCCATATCCAACACTTTTTTCATATCTCGATACACATCAATCGTCAGCACCATATCAACTGGTGCCCGATCCGGTTCCTGGTGATTGGCTGCTGCCATCACTCTTTCTCGTGAATTCATGATTCCCTCTCTTTCTACACATAAATAGATCGCAGTTTTCGTAGATATTCTCGTGGCCTCGAGCATATTTCGTAATTTTTTTCTTGTTTACTGTATATTTTCACCACAATATAACGCGATTGTTTCTTCTCGTCAATATAAATGATAATTTTATATTCACTTTATATTAACTTATTATAATTTTATGATAACATAATGCACACTTTTTAATTTTTTATATTTTATTATCTTTTTACAGCCGATTTATTGTTTTTATTTACGAAATTATCACTATTTATTATTTGACCATCGATAACGTATAATATATTTCGCAAAAGTAAATAATGAAAAATAGACATGGTCTATAGCCATTTGGTAGAATAAAGTCACCACAACCAAATATAAACCAGGAGGCTAAAACCATGTCTGAGAATATTATACAACTGAACCAGGAAATTATCCATAATGAATTGCGTGATCTGGTGAGAAACAGCGTCGAAGAAACGCTCAATGCCATGCTGGATCAGGAAGCAGATGTCCTGATCAATGCCGATAAGTATGAAAGAAGTGAAGGACGAAAAGGCCATCGTTCCGGTCATTATAACCGGAATTTTCATACAACAGCAGGCGAAGTGACCTTGAAAGTGCCAAAACTCAAGGGAATTCCCTTTGAAACGGCAATCATTGAGCGCTACCGACGCCGGGAATGCTCAGTGGAGGAAGCGCTGATTGAAATGTATCTCGCTGGTGTTTCAGTCCGTCGTGTGGAAGATATTACCGAAGCCCTGTGGGGAACAAAGGTATCCCCGGGAACTATCCCTATGTTTATGTCGATGGGATTTATCTGAAACGCAGCTGGGGTGGTGAAATTCAGAACGTTGCTGTACTGATTGCCATCGGTGTTAACGAAGATGGTTGTCGCGAGATCGTTGGCGCCGCTGAAGGCATGAAGGAAGATCATGACAGCTGGCATGAGTTCTTTGTCTGGCTGAAAAGCCGGGGTCTCAAAGGGGTTCAACTGATCATTGGTGACAAAAATCTTGGAATGCTTAATGCCATTCCCGAAGTTTTTCCAGACGCCCGGTATCAGCGTTGTACCGTCCATTTCTACCGAAATATCTTTTCAGTCACACCGCGCAATAAAATGAAGACCGTATCGATGATGCTTAAAGCCATTCACGCCCAGGAATGCCGGGTTTCCGCTCAGGAAAAAGCAAAGCAAGTGGCCCAAAAACTCCGGGAAATGAAGTTGTCTGCAGCGGCCAAAAAACTCGAAGATGGTATTGATGCAACCCTCACTTATATGGGTTTTCCATCTCAGCACTGGACACGAATTCGAACAAACAATACCATTGAACGGCTGAATTGGGAAATAAAACGGCGAACTAAAGCCATTGGCGCTTTTCCGGATGGCCAAAGTGCGTTAATGCTTGTTTGTGCCAGACTACGCCATGTTGCCGGCACTGAATGGGGTGTCAAAAGCTACATGAACATGGATCATCTGAAAGAAATGGTTCTTCAGGAAAATGATTCAATTGTTGGGTGATTTTTATTTCCCAAATGGCTGTTTCTATTTTTGCGAAAAATTATTGACACTACCTGACCATCGTTTCTCTGTAATCATTTCGGTAAACAAAAAAACGCATCTTCATTACCGATGCGTCCCAATATATTTATTCAATATCATAATTTATGCTATTATCTTCAGATTATTTTCAAATTATTTCGATATTATTACTCCTGCAGTATTCCCGATAAATTTCCGGAGTTTTATCATCAAGAATAAAGCCGTCAAAAACATTTAAATCAACCATTTTTGTCAGCGCAACCTTATCAAACTTCGAATAGTCTGCTAAGAGATAACATTTACTACTAATTTCATAAATAGTTTGATTGATTTCTACCTCTTCAAACGCCCCATGGGTAATCCCCTTGTCAATCGATACTGCCATAACGCCCATAAAGGCTTTGTCAATATTAAATGTTTTCAGGAACTCATTCGCCTCTTTCCCATAAAAGGCACCAGAAAAACTACGTAGTTTTCCTCCCGGCATATAGACTGTTATTCCAGAAATAGCCGACGCTTTTAATGCCACATTCAATGAAAGCGTTATCAAATTGACATCCTGAATATCTTCAATATAGTCAAGAATCAGCTCGACTGTGCTTCCGGCATTAAGCGCAATGGTATCACCATTATCTATAGACTTTGCCGCTTTTTGAGCAATTAACCGCTTCTCTTCGATATTCTGGGTCCTTTTTTTGTAAATATCCATTTCCGACGTCGTCTGATAGTTTATTTTTTCTTTTCTAAACGCCCCGCCATAAGATAATGTAATCCCATATTCCTCGGCCAGATATTTTAAATCCCTACGTATTGTCGCCTCGCCCACACCATATTTCTCCGAAAGACTGGCAACTTTAACCGAACCTTTGCTCATAATTGTATTTAAAATTTCTTTTCTACGATCTATATGCAACATCTCAGTTTCTCCTCATATGTGTTCTTTTTTATAGTTCTAAACTAATGTTTATTTTGATCATTGAGAACACATCTCTCAAAATTTATCTGAAATCAAATCCGAAAATTGATCTCTATTCTAGATTGTAACTACAAATCCTCATTATTGCAAGACTAACATAACGAAATCAACCATATCTATTGCTTTGATTTTTATCGATCACGTCCTTGGCAGTTTGCTCAGCAATCACCAGATGTCTGATATAGCCGGTTCGCAAACAGCTAATAACCGCACTAGTGTTGGACTCTGGCGGAACAATGCCAATAACATGTTTGACCCGAGCCAAAAGCCGTAAGGGAATCTGGATGGCGTAATCATCATCACCTTCAATCCGTTCGCCCTGCAAATTAAAGAAGTATGACAGCAGACTCCCGACCGCTTTCTCTTGCGTCAGTTTCTTGCCAAACCGCAGCGCTGTTCCATGATCCGGTACCAGGGGAAAACTGCCCAAGGTAATAATAGCGGTATCGGTTTTTCGCCACCGCTCAAGAATAGTATGATAATTCGTGGTATTCATAAACAATTCCTGATCTTGTTCAGTAGTGGGAAAGGCCGGGCTAATCAGGTATTCCACCTGAAACCCGGTCTTTCGGGACAAGTCAGTAGCCAATTCATTAGGGTGATAACCCCGATGCGGAACCGTTGCTGTTCCAATCAGCGGACAGACAATGCCTTGAGCGGTCTCTCCAATATTTGTCTGCTGCAAAGCCTCTATTACTTTATTGATGTTATAACCCCATCCCAAACCCAATACCCTGGCATTGTCAAGATACTTCAGTACAACCTTTGACGCCGCTTGGTGAAAATCTTCACCCGATTCCATCACATGACAACTTTTCAAATTGAATTGCTGACACATCGCCTGACTCAAGCCCATGTTAGAATGTTCATAGGACAAAATATCAATCTTAACAATACCTTCTTTTCTGGCCTTGGTTAATAAATTACTCACTGATGGTCGGGAAACATTCATGATCCGGGCGATTTCTGCCTGAGTTTTATTCTCTTCATAGTATAACTTTGAAATTTGGATCAGTCGTAATAACTCTTTCTCTTTCATCTCGTCGCTCCACTTTCTTTACAAATGTCAGTTTTGATATTGTTTAATATATAACAATAGCTATCATATGTCAATATATTTCGGTTTTATATTACTTATTAAATAATTATCTACATTTAGAGTTGACATATGCTATTTTTATTTGACTTCCCTACTGACACTTGTTATACTGATGACAAAGATGTAAACGATTGTGGAGGTGAACAAATGCCACTTGAACCATTAAAAATCAAATCGATGCTCATTACTGCAGCTCAGGAAATCACCGATCATGTTGACATCCTCACTGATCTGGACTGTGCTCTGGGCGATGGAGATCATGGTACGACTATGAAAAAGCTGACCCATGTGATGTTTGACCAGATTGAACCCTGGAATGAAACCACCAACCTGAAAGACGGCCTAAAATCCCTCACGGATGCCTTGGAAGATGTCAGCGGCGGTTCCGCCGGGCCATTGTTTTCAGCTTTTGTCTATGGCATGGCAGAAGCTGCCGATACTGATGCGCCAACTACCGATGTTTTTGTCAAGCAGATTCTACTTGGTGCCTATGACGAATTCTTTGCTACTTCCAAAGCTGAGGTTGGCGATAAAACGATGATGGATGCCATTTATCCGGCTACTGAGGTAATCCGCAATGCTACCGCTGATATGAAGACTACACTGGAAAAAGCAGCCATAGCCGCCCGAAGCGGTTCTGATAACACCGCCGGAATGCTGGCCAAATATGGACGCGCCCGCTATATCGGCGACCGCTGTTTAGGTCATAAAGATCCCGGCTCAGTCACCTTCGCCTATTTCTATGAGGGACTGGCAAAAGGATATTTAGTATAAAATTCATTACCTGAAGGGAGAAAAAAATGTACGAAATCATGCACGTCGGGGTTCCCGTTAAGGAACCGGTTTTAGAGGAGTTTTATGCCGAGGGTTTAAAGGTTCACATCTCCGGACCGGATAACAATCCTTTCAGATTTGAGTATCTGAGATTTGAAGAGGGTACTCCGTTTCATCCGGATGTGGTTAATTTTACCCACATCGCCTATAAGGTACCCAACATCGATGCCTTTATCAAAGATCACCAGGCGATTGTGCTAAATGAACGGATGACGGTTGATGACCATCTGGATATTGCTTTTGTCAAAGTTAACGGTACCGTTCTTGAACTGATGGAAATGAACTAACTACTCTCACGCATCAAATTTTTATAAATAAGGAGAGAAACCATGACGATGAAAAAATTTATTAACAGTCCGGATAATATTACGGCAGAATTATTAGAGGGCCTGGCCCTGGCAAACCCCAGCATCCTTGAAGTAACTGACCACAATCTGATCATCAACAAGGGGCTAGCCACTGCCGACCGAGTTACCATTGTCACCATCGGGGGTGCCGGTCATGAACCAGCACTGGAAGGCTTTGTTGGCGAAGGGATGATCGATATCTCAGTCGTTGGGGATATTTTTGCGGCCCCTGGTTACAAAGCCGTGGTGGAAGCACTGAAACTGGCTGACAAGGGCAAAGGCGTACTGTTGGTGGTCTTAAACCATGCCGGTGATATGTTAGCCGGTGACCGAACCATGAAAGAGGTCGAAAAACTGGGACTAAATGTTATCAAAGTAGTCACCCAGGAAGACATTGCCAATGCCCCCCGCTCTGACGCCGCCAACCGTCGTGGCCTGGTCGGTTGTGTACCGCTTTATAAGATCTGTGGCGCTGCTGCCGCTCAGGGCAAATCGCTGACTGAAGTGGCGGCTCTGGCCCAGGATTTTGCCGACAATATGGCAACCATTGCGGTGGCCTGCAAAACAGCTACCCATCCTCAAAATGGCGCATCCTTCGCCGATCTCGGTGAGGATGAAATGGAAGTCGGGATGGGTCAGCATGGTGAAGGTGGCGGCGGTCGCCAGAAAATGGCTAGCGCGGATGAAACCGCGGTGATCATGGCCGATGCCCTCCTTAACGATCTCGATCTGAAGGCCGGTGAAGAGGTCATGGTAATCGTAAACGGCACTGGGGCGACCACCATCATGGAAATGCTTTTGGTTTTCCGACGAGTTCACAAATACCTCAGCGAAAAAGGTATTAAGATTGTGGCCAGCTGGGTTGAAGAGGTTTTGACGGTTCAGGAACAGGCCGGCTTCCAGCTTTTCTTTGCCCGGATGGATCCGGAAAAACTTGCCTTTTGGGAAGCTCCGGCTAAAACCCCATATTTGAGTCGATAATTATGGCAGATCAGGATTCAATTAAAAAGGCCAAAGATTTTGGTTTTGACCACCCCATGGAAAAACGAAGTTTTCACGTCAAAGGGATGGACGATGTGGACTGGGGCATGAAAACCCGGCTGTCAAAAATTTTTGATCCCGGCAGCGGTCACACTGTCATGCTGGCCTTTGATCATGGCTATATCATGGGCCCCACCCAGGGATTGGAGCGAATGGATCTGACCATCCCCCCTCTCCAGGACTATGCCGATGTGCTGATGGCCACCCGGGGAGCCCTGCGCACCTGTATCCGGCCCGATCATAACAAGGCAATTGCCCTGCGCTGTTCCGCTGGTAGTTCGGTTTTAAAAGAGGATATGAGCAAAGAAATCATCGGCGTCAATGTCGAAGATGCGATTCGCATGAATGCCACCTGTATGGCGATTCAGGCCTTTATCGGCTCGGAACACGAATGTCAGAGCATTGAAAACATCATCAGAACTGTCGATGCCGGCAACCGTTACGGCATTCCGACTCTGGGTGTTGTGGCGGTGGGTAAAGAGATGGAACGCACCACCAAATATTTCTCCCTGGCCACCCGGATGCTGGCAGAATTCGGAGTGCAGATTGTCAAGGTCTACTACTGCGACAACTTCGAAGAAGTGACTGCTGCCTGTCCGGTTCCGATTGTTATCGCCGGCGGCAAAAAGGTTCCCGAGCAGGAAGCTCTGGAAATCACCTACCAAGCCCTTCAAAAAGGCGCTGCTGGGGTGGATATGGGCCGAAACGTCTTCCAGGCCGACAACCCGGTGGCAATGATTCAAAGCATCCGCAAGGTTGTTCACGAAAAGTTCACTGGCGCCGAAGCCTTTGAATTCTATCGTGATCTTTCTTCCCATTAATCCATTTAAAAAAGCTGTATTGTCTGAGTTCTTCAGCCAATACAGCTTTTTATCATTAAATCAGGAATCCAGTTTAAGAACCGCCATAAAGGCTTCCTGGGGCACTTCCACATTACCAACCTGACGCATCCGTTTCTTACCTTCTTTTTGTTTTTCCAGCAGTTTTCGTTTTCGACTGATATCGCCGCCATAACACTTGGCCAAAACATCTTTACGCATCGCCCGAATCGTTTCCCGGGCCACTACCTTAGTCCCAATGGCCGCCTGTACCGGAATTTCGAACATTTGTCGGGGGATTTCTTCTTTTAATTTTTTGGCAATTCCCCGTCCCCGGTTCGCCGCCTTATCCCGATGGACAATAAAGGACAGGGCATCCACCAGTTCGCCATTCAACAGAATATCTAGTTTAACCAGATCGGAGGGGCGATATTCCTTAATATCATAATCAAAAGAGGCATAACCCCGGGTTCGGGATTTCAGGGCATCAAAGAAATCATAGATAATTTCATTCAGGGGCAGTTCATATTTCAGGATCACCCGGTTTTCTTCAACATAATCCATGGTCAGATATACACCCCGACGTTCCTGACACAATTCCATAATCGCCCCCAGATATTCAGAAGGCACCATGATATCAGCATTGACAATCGGTTCTTCCATGGTTTTAATCTCAACCGGGTTGGGTAGATTGGTGGGATTATCAACCCATAGTTCAGTGCCGTCGGTTTTGATGACCTTGTAAATAACACTGGGCGCTGTTGTCACCAGATCCAGATTGAATTCCCGTTCCAGTCGTTCCTGGATAATTTCCATATGCAGTAACCCAAGGAATCCGCAGCGGAAGCCAAACCCAAGAGCCATTGAAGTTTCGGCTTCATAAAGCAGGGAGGCATCGTTGAGCTGCAGCTTGGCCAGGGCTTCTTTTAAATCTTCATAACGGGAGCCGTCGGCCGGATAAATTCCACAGAAAACCATGGAGGTCACTTTTTTGTAGCCCGGCAAGGGTTCCTTTGCTCGATTAGTGGTTTCGGTGATGGTATCCCCTACCCGGGTATCCCGGACATTCTTAATCCCGGCGTTGACGTAGCCAACATCACCGGCACAGAGTTCCTCCATTGGAATCAGCCCTTTACCAAAGACCCCAACCTCATTAACTTCAAAACTTTTACCAACAGCCATCATATCAATTTTCATGCCTTTACGGATTTTTCCCTGAACGACCCGAACCGAGGCAATAACCCCCAGATACTGATCATAGTAGGAGTCAAAAATCAGCGCTTGTAAGGGGGCATCCACATCACCATCAGGTGGCGGCACTTTTTTGACAATCGCCTCCAGCACATCCCGGATGTTGAGCCCGGCTTTGGCCGAAATCAGCGGCGCATCCTGAGCTTCAATGCCAATCACATGCTCAATCTCGTCCTTGACCCGCTGCGGGTCAGCACTGAGCAGGTCGATCTTATTGATAACCGGGATGACCTCCAGATTATTCTCCATGGCCAGATAAACATTGGCAATGGTTTGGGCTTCAATGCCCTGGGAACCGTCGACAATCAGCAATGCCCCTTCACAGGCAGCCAGACTACGGGACACCTCGTAGGTGAAATCGACGTGACCCGGGGTATCAATCAGATTTAAAATATACTCTTCGCCATCATCAGCAGTATACAGCAGCCGAACCGCCTGCAGCTTGATGGTGATGCCCCGTTCCCGTTCAATATCCATATTATCCAGAAACTGTTCTTCCATATCCCGTTTACTCATCAACCCGGTATCTTCAATCAGCCGATCTGCCAGGGTTGATTTACCATGATCAATATGGGCAATAATCGAAAAATTTCGGGTATGTTTTTGTTTGTTTGTCAATTTTCTGTCCTCAACTTTCAAATCTATATCAATGGTTGAAATGTGCTTTAAATCCCTCGTATTATACCTAGATCAATATTCTATCAAGAAATATTTTTTTTGTCACGTTTTTTCTTGATAAGTCGCTGCAAATGTGTTAGAATTGCTATGTTATAAATAAATGAGGGGGGTGAACCCATGGCTAACATTAAATCGGCTATGAAACGAGCTAAAACAAATGAAATCAGTCGTCTGCGAAATAAGATGGTAAAAACTAATCTTAAGACTTCTGTAAAGAAATTTGATCTTGCAGTTACTGAAGGTAACGTCGAAGCAGCGCAGGAAGCTTTTCGTTTAGCGACAAAGAAAATTGATATGGCTGTTACAAAAGGTGTTTTACATAAAAACACTGCAGCGCGTAAAAAAAGTACTTTGGCTAGAATCTTAAACAAGATGACTGCTTAATTACCTCATTTATATATTCCCAAAACCCGTGTCTCTAGGGTCTATCCAAAGATGTACTTACTCAGGTACATCTTTTTTTGCGTGTATGTAGTCGCCAATCTCAAGCTTGCTTGCAATTGATGACAACTCTACAAACCAACGATGAAGCGGAGCGCAATCGTGGTTTATTTATTCAAAACTCGAGCACTTCGCACCAACACCATAAAAATGTATCGGAATGTATCGGTACGAAATGTTCGGGATTTATCCAATCTTCATTAAAAATAATTCCAGGGCAAAATTTTGATCAATTTCCCCCAGTTTCATCTGAGCATCAAGATCAGCTCCAAGTAACATAATTTCCCATAAATTGTCGATCGGATAATGCTTACCTGTCTTTAGCAACTTGTTGACGATAAATGGGGCTAGCTTCATTTCTGATGCCACTGTTTTAGACGGTAGTCCCCGGGCGCTGTAAATTTTAACCATCAGTAACATCCGAATTTGCCGAAGCAATAGGCTAAAAACCCCAAAAGGAGATTCTCCTTCCAGATAAAAGTGATTCAGCATCAGCAGGGCTTGATCTTTTTGCCCGCTGACGGCGTAGTCAATCAATTTGAAAATCCCCTCTTCAATCGACTGCGGTAAGATCAGCAGGATATCTTCTTTGGTAATCTCATTACGATCTCCGGCGTAGTCAATCAGACTGTTGAGTTCATTGTCGACCATCTCCATGGTTTTTTTCTCATTCATCAAATACATCGACCGCTGAATAAACAGCTCCAATTCACTGCGATTGATTTTCTTATTGGCATTTTTAACCCGTCGGGTAATCCATGCCTGCAGATCGATAACATCCAGTTTTTCAAACACAACGAGGGTGCCTGTCTTAATCAGACTTTTATACAGTTTTTTACGTTTGTCCGGTTGCTCCCAGTAGATTATTAAAAGCGTCGACGGACAGGGTTTTTCGAGGTAGGCAGCGATCCGATCCAAATCCTTTTTGTCAGAAATCTTCTCCAATTGAGCTTCCTCCCGGACAATCACCATCCGCTTATTGCTCATCATCGGCAGGGTTTCACAAGTGGCCAGTAATTCTGTTACATCGAGATTTTTATCACTATAGGTGGTCAAATTCAAAGGTTCCAGACCCTTAGCCAATTCTGTACCGATCAGTGTTTTTTCCATCATATGGCCAATATACTGTTCCGGACCGGTAAACAGATAGACTGGGCTAAGTTCATTATTTTTTAAGCTTTTATTGAGTTCTTTGTAATTCACATTATCTCTCCATTAATTTAGGTTGCGTTTAGTATTTTTTAAGTCGTTCGACACTTTTTAATCAGCATAGCTTTTAATGCGAATGAATTCACCATTGCTGGTAATTTCCACAGCTCCTTTTTGATCGGTTCGCAGTGCCGTGATGGCTTCTTCCTCCAGACGATCCATTACTTCCTCGTTGGGATGATGAAAAGAATTATTGGCACCCACTGAAATCACTGCAGTTTCCGGCTCTGTCGCCTGTAAAAAAGCCTTTGAAGAAGAGGTTTTACTGCCATGATGAGGAATTTTGATCACTTGAAAATCCCGTTCATTGCTTTGGGCCTGCAATTCGGCAATCAACTGTTTTTCGACCTCAGTTTCGATATCTCCGCATAATAATATATTAAAGTTTTGATAAGAAACAGCCATCACCAGCGATGCATTATTCTGATCTTCATCCGCCACCGTACGGATCGAACCGTCTGGATTATACACCTTAATGGTTACGCCGTCACGCCCTTCAACCACCGAACCCTTTTTTAATAAGGATACTGGAACCAGCTGCTGATTGAGGAGTTCTTCGTTATTGGTCTGAACGCTCATAAAGAGATTCTCGACCGGATAACCGTCAAAGATCAGTTCTTCAACCCCCTGACAATGATCGACATGGTTATGTGTTAAAAAGATAGCATCCAGTTCCTGGATGTTTTTAGCATAAAGAACCGGGTAGAGCACCTGATCGGCGACCCGACTGGTTCGTTCAAAAAGATAGCCACCCCCATCAACCAGATAATTCTGACCACCTGGGGTTTCGATTAAAATGCTGTCGCCCTGACCCACATCCAAAACTGTAACAATCAGATTTCTGGGCAACAGCGGAGCCGCTGCCACAATCAGCACCAACACCAGTGCGAAACTGATTACCGTATTTCGAACATAGGGTTGCCGGAGATAAAAATAACCGGAAAATAGAAAGACCAGCAACAATACGAGTGCCATTTCAGCCAGGGATAATCCGCCCCGACTGATTCTCACAAAATCGACGGCATTTCCCAGATCATTAATTCCTTTGAGTACCACCACGATGGATTCTCCTAAAAATTCGATCGACAGTGATATGATGGGAGCTAACCCGGGAACAATCGCAACGATCGCCAAAAAAACCATTCCCGCCAACAAAAACACACCAATCAGCGGTACCACCAGCAGATTGGATAAGAAACTCATCAGCGTAAAGCTCTTAAAGTGATAAAGTAAAATCGGCAGGGTTCCCACCGTGGCGCAAAAAGTCAGCACCAGACCTTGAATCACCGCTCCCGCCTTAATTTTTTGGTGCACCCTTTTTTTATTTTTGTGTTTTTCATAGGCATACAGCAACGGGAGATAAAAAAGAATAATCCCCAACATTGCACCCATGGAAAGTTGAAAACCGGCCTGAAACAGCTGGGCAGGCCAGATAAAAAGAATTATTATTCCCGCCAAACACAACTGATTCAGGGCATCCCGCTCTCGGTGCAGTCCCTGGCCGCCAGTGACGCAAAGAAGCATGATGGCAGCCCGGATCACCGGTGCTACAAATCCGGTAAGGGCAACATAAAAAATCAAAGCAGGGACTAAAAATAAAACCCAGTACTGCTTTTTAATTTTCAACACGATCAGCAGGTAAGAAAGCATCAAGAATACATAACCCACATGGAGTCCGGAAACCGATAAAACATGGGTCACTCCAGCGTCCTGAAAGCTCTGGACCAGTTCCTCATTGATATTTTTCTCACCAAAAACAACGCCCATGAGCAAATCTGCCACATCATCAGAAAAATTGAGTTCCATCTGGTGTTCCAGGTGATGTTTAATACCTAGGATCCGATCATACAGACGCACTTGCTGACCAACTTGGCGGATATTATCCGGTTTAACCGTCATCAATCCCTCAATTGACTGAGCTTTAAGATAAAGCCCATAATCAAATCCGCCGGGGTTTCTTTGACCTGAAGGTTGAGACAATTTTCCCGTCATTAACACCAGATCCCCAGGAGCCAGATCAAGTTGCGGCTCTTCGTCGGTCGTTAAGGACACCTGCTCCCCTGCGGTTTCTTCATCACTTTGATAGTAGACGGTTGCTCTGATCCCAGCACTCTTGTCAAAACGATTGTTTTCATCTTCAGCATTTACTATTTCACGAGCTGTCAGACTGATCGTTAACCGATTATTGGTACGAATCGGATAATCATTAACGACACCGATCAGAGAAACCTCCTGTTCATAAAAACTGTCTAGAACATCCGTCTCCGGGAAGGCTAGGGAACCCAAAATTACTCCAAATCCGAACAAACCAAGAACAAATGCCACCTGGCTTATTTTGGTGTCTTTAAGCAAAAACGGCATTATTGACAGCAGCGCAGCTGTACCAAGCAACAACCACACTGGCCAGTGGTAAAAAACCCCAATAATGCCCAAACTCAGGGTAATAATGCCCCATAATAACGGTCGTTTCATTGATCCTGGTTGAGATGTCTATTCTTGCTCAATACCGTTAATCTCATTTTCATTACCCCTCATCCCACGATATTACCTCAATTATACACTGATTACCGCTTTTTTAGTACGGGAAACCTGTTTTTTTTAAGATATTTTGTTATAATGTGACAATAGCTATAAGAAGTTCACATGAAAGAAGGAACACAAATGATTGCTTTAACAACCAATGGTTTTTATACATCCGATGAGGTCAAGCTGACCTCCTACGAAACCCCCTGCCCCACAAAACCAAAGGGTATTGTTCAGATTGTTCACGGCATGGCAGAACATGCACAACGCTATCATGAATTGATGGATTTTTTATATCAAAACCACTACCTGGCGGTGACCCACGATCAAAGAGGCCATGGTCAAACCGGCAAAGACGCTGGAAACCTGGGCTTTTTTTCCAGTGGTAACGGCTGGGAGCGGGTTGTTTCCGATGTCAAAGAACTTTCTGGAGCGCTTAAAGAAGTTTATCCTGAGCTGCCGCTGTTTATCGCGGGGCATAGCATGGGGTCAGTTGTTGCCCGTACAACCATCATTGATTATTCAGAATTATATGAAGGGGCAATCATCATTGGCACGACTGTCGGTATCAACAACTTTATGCGCAAAGCCGCCAGCATCATTGCCCGTCGGGAGATCCGCAAAAATGGTGAAACCGCCCCCTCCATACTATTATCCAAGCTATCCTTTGGAAACTATAACAAAAAGTTTAAACCCAACCGAACTGAATATGATTGGATCTCCCTGAGCAAGTCCAATGTCGATGCCTATTTAAGCGACGCTCTCTGCGGTTTTACCTGCAGTGCCGGGTTTTACCGGGATTTGTTTTATGGTCTTGATTACACCACCAAAACGTCGAATCTCAAAAAAATCCCCAACGAATTTCCCTTGCTTTTTTTAGCTGGCCGGGATGACCCCGTTGGTGGTATGGGCAAAGAAGTTACGCAACTAACCCAGCAGTTAAAAAAAATCGGCGTCTCAAACGTCGAATCAATTCTCTATCCGCTGATGCGACATGAAATTCTAAATGAAGATAAACGAAAATTAGTCTATGAAGACATCCTGCGATTTTTAAATACGCATTCACTATCTAAATAAGTAAGGAGATCCACCGATGACCCCAAAAATATATGTCTTCGGACACCGCAATCCGGATACCGATTCCATCTGTTCGGCCATTGCCTATGCTCATTTAAAACAAACCCTGGGACAAACTCTAGTCTTTCCCGCCCGATTAGGCCCCGTTAATAAGGAGACCCAGTTTGTTCTCGATACCTTTGACGTCGGTTTACCCGAATTGATCAAAGATGTCAAACCCCAGGTTTCAGACCTGGTGCTGACTGATTTTTCGATGGCTTATGAAAAGGACTCGGTTTCTAAAACGATGGGCCAGATTATTGATCACCCTGGCCGCTCCCTGCCGGTAATCAGCGATGAAGAACAGCTCATTGGGATGGTTTCCCTGTCGGATATTATCCCCGCTTACACCGATGCTTTTTCAAAATCGCTGCTGCGGGACAGCGAAACCCCTCTGGATAATATTATTGATTTACTTGAAGCCCAGGTTTATGGCTCAATCAAATCTGAACTGGTACGGGGCGATGTTTATACCATTACCGAAATCGAGGACGGTCAAACCTTAAGCAGCCAGGACATTTTGGTTACCGTTTCGCAGGAAATCTATCTTAACCGAGCCTTTGCCACTGGTGCTGGAATTATCATTGTTTCCAACGCATCTCCCGATGTTGTTTTTGATATCCCTGAAAATTACCTGGGGGCCGTTTTGATTGTAGCCTTTGGTCCCTTCGAAGTCATCCGGTTGCTCTGTCAAGGAATTCCGATTAAAAAATATTACCAGAAACTCCATCTGGAATATTTTATGACTTACGAAACCATCGATGATGTCAAAAAAAACATGCTAACCTCAGATCATGAGCGTTTCCCCGTGGTGGATGTGGATGGAAGGGTTCTTTCAACTATTTCCCGCAGCAACCTGATTGATTTCAGCCGAAAAAAAGTGATTCTGGTCGACCACAACGAACGCAACCAGTCGATCGTTGGAGTCGAAGAAGCTGAGATCATTGAAGTGATTGACCATCATCGGGTAGCTGAAATCCAAACTGCTACACCGCTGTACCTGCGCATCGAGCCGGTTGGCTGTACCGCCACCATTGTCGCCAAAATGTACCATGAGTATCAGGTTGACATCCCCAAAGACATGGCCGGACTGATGCTTAGTGCCATCATCTCGGATACACTGCTTTTTAATTCTCCCACCTGCACTGAAGATGACCGGCTTATTGCCCGGGAATTAGGGAAAATTCTGAATCTTGATGTTAAGAGTTACGGCGAAAAAATGCTAGTAGCTGGCAGTAATTTAAAAGAAATGCATCCCTTAGAAATTATCTCCACCGATCGGAAGCTATTCACCATGGGCGCCTATAAAATTGGGGTTTCACAAATCAATACGGGGGATTTCCGGGGTATCTTTGACAAACTGGATGGGGTTCTGCTGGAAATGAATAGATTATGTGCCGAAGAAAGCCTGGATCTGGCTATTTTAATGGTTACCGACATTATATTGGGAGGCTCCGAACTGATCATCGCCGGAGAAGCTAAAAACCTCGCCCAGCTGGCTTTTGGTTTTCAACCCGGTGAATTCAGCAAATACATGAATGGTGTTTTTTCCCGAAAAAAACAGATTGTTCCGCCGCTGATGAACGCCTCCTCTTTCTAAGAAAAAAATCCAGATATTGGTGAAAATGATGCAAAATAATGAATCCAAAAATTATATCGGGCTTCGACTGGTGATTATCTTTCTGGTCTCAGGTTTTTTATCGCTTATTTTGACTGGCTGCGTTGAAAAAGAACTGATCAACGATCCTGCAACTGGTTCAGTTTTTCCGGCAGATCTTTCTGGCACCCTGATCGATGGTCAGTATTCTGCAAGCACAAAATATTATGACACCCGAGGTTATGCCCAACAATTGAATATTTTAATTAAAAACGGCTTAATTACTCGAGTAACCTTAAACGAGTTCGACAAAAACAAGTCTGATCGCCTATCTGTCGAGGGCTCTGACAAAACCTGGCCCAATCTGGCAGTGGCAAATTTAAGCGCTCTCTATCTCCGTCTTTACAATGAGTTATTGATGTCTCAGAATCCTGATGAAACTGACGCTATATCCGGTGCAACACAAACATCCGAAAGATTTATCGGTTTGTCCAAGGCAATTCTGGATCTGGCCAGCAAAGGTGATCATGGACCAATAAAAATTGATACCTTCGATACTTATTCAATCACCAGCAACCCAGATCACGATGGCTATCAGGGATTTCTTCAAGCAACCTTTAACGGGTCAACACTCGTCTCTTTGAGTTATGATGAAATTATAACCGAAGACGGAAAATCAAAACGTAAATCAACTGATCCTCCTGGTAATACAGACTTTAATGCATTATTTGACACAATAACGAAGACTGCACTTAGCAGTCAATCCTTGGAAAATCCGTTCCCAGCCAATGAAGCATCTCCAGAAAAAGTCAAATATGGCGAATGTCTACGACTCCTAAAAGAAGCAAGAGCGCCTTTTTGATGCTTTATCAATTTAAGATTTATTCCTTTAATTCAACCGTAAATCTTGACAAATGTTAAAGACGTGGTATAATTACCCTATAGGCAGTGCATTTATGCCAACAAATCTAAACTGAAAGAAGGTGAAAAAATGGAAAACAATACTTTTGGCAGCCGATTAAAGGCGTTGCGGATTTCAAAACGATTGACACAGGAGAATTTTGCCAATCTTTTCTATCTCAATAAAAGCTCCATCTCCAAATATGAAAAAGATAAAAACTTACCTGAAAACCAATTACTGATAAAAATTGCAGATTTCTTTGAAGTTTCTGTGGACTATTTATTATGTAGAACCGATCAGCCAAAGCTTTTACCAAGCAACCCAAAACCGATGACATGTGAAGAATTTTTGAAATCTTACGTTTTTTCCAACGAAGAAGTGGATTCTTTTTCTTCGTACTTCTCTTTCCCAGAAAGCTACAAGCAAGAGGTTCTGGATTTTATTAATTTCAAGAGCTCCAGTGGGAAGTAAATTAAAAACTACGAAAATCATGTTTAAATAACTTGTTATAAAATAAAAGAAACACAAAAGAAGTGTTTCTTTTTTAATTCCCCGATATATCGCAGCAATGTAATCTTTTTTGATCAAAATATAAAGAGCCTGATTAAAAAACCAAACTCTTGCCAGATTCTACAACTAATTTTACTCACCCAGTAGATAGGTTAAAGTAAACAAACTATCTGTAATATTTACATTCTCAACCACCACATCACTGGGAACATCCAAATCCAACGGACTAAAATTCAGGATGCCTTTGACACCCAGTTCTGTAATCTGGGTAGCAACTTGTTGACCGACTTCCCGGGGCACACACAAAATGGCGATGTCAATTTCATTGGCTTTGACAAACTCTTCAAGTTCGTCCATATGTTTTACAACCACACTGCCAACAACTGTGCCTACTGTTAAGGGATCAACATCAAAGACACCTTTTAAAATCACACCTTCCCGCTTAAATCGTTCGTAGTTTGCAATGGCATGACCCATATTCCCACCACCAATGATAATACAATTATATTCACTATCAAGACCCAAAATTTCCTTGATAGCTTCCTTCAATTCTCCCACATTGTAGCCGTACCCCTGTTGTCCATACCCCCCGAAAGAATTCAAATCCTGTCGAATTTGAGAAGCTGTCAGGCCCATCAGACTTGCTAATTCCCGGGATGATATTTTTTCGATATCATTGAGTTGTAAATCACTTAAATATTGATAATATTTCGGTAACCGTTTTACGACGGTCATTGATACTTTTTTTGAGAAGCGATGCATGATTACTTCTCCTTTCTTTCGGATAGTCTATTAATTATATCAATATGAACCAATTACGTCAAATTATTCATTTTAATTTACCGTTTTTTTTGATAGAATAGTAAAAGTGAACCTCAACAACTGAACAAAAACGAAAACAGGTGAAATAATGTTAGTCAATATCGAAAACTTGCACTTTAGTTATGGCATTCATGAAATATTTAATAATCTTAATCTATCCATTAATGAAAAAAAACAAATTGGTCTGGTTGGCCGCAATGGTACCGGAAAATCGACGCTGCTCAAGCTGATTACTGGCGAACTGATCCCTGATACCGGTCGAATCAGCAAAAAAAACGGGCTGACCATCAGCTATTTATCTCAGGAGTCCACGATTGCAGAGAATACAACCCTGCTCGAAATGCTTACCGATGTATTTAAACCCCTGATTGACATGGAAAAGCGAATCAAACAAATTGGCGATGCCATTGCCGACAGCACCGGAACTGATCAGGAAAAACTGATGCAGGAGTTTGGAGAATTGCAAGAAAGATTTGCCGAACACCATGGCTATGAATACCCCAGCCGAATTCGCGGTGTCATCAATGGCCTCGGTTTTAAACCCGAAGATCAGACTAAAGCGTTCTCGATGCTTAGTGGCGGTGAAAAAACCCGTGCTACTCTGGGCCAGATCCTGCTTCAGGAACCGGAACTGCTGTTATTGGATGAGCCCACCAACTACCTCGATATCGATGCCCTGCAATGGTTAGAACAATATCTGAAGAATTACTCCGGTACTTTTGTCATTGTATCCCATGACCGCTATTTTATCGATAAAGTCTGTACTTCAATTATGGAAGTAACTCAGAAAAATATCAAAGAGTATCAAGGCAATTATACCCAGTATGCGCTTAAAAAGCGGCAAGACATGATGGAACAGAATCATCAGTACCAACAACAACTCAAAGAAATCAAACACCAACAGGAAGTCATCGATCGATTCCGTGCTTATAATTCCATTAAAAGCTCAAAAAGGGCTGCAAGCCGGGAAAAAGCATTGAGTAAGATTGAGCTGCTCGACAAGGTTGAAACGGTACACAACAGCCATTTCAACTTTGTCCCCCGGGTTAAAAGCGGTAATGATGTATTGTCAGTAACCGGGATAAAAAAATCCTTTGGCGATCGCCTGCTTTTTCAGAATATGAATTTTGAAATTCATCGGGGTGATAAAGTAGGCATTGTTGGACCCAACGGCGCTGGTAAAACCACACTCTTTCGCATTTTGCAGAAAAAGCTAGCCGCCGATAGCGGTGAAATCCGCCTGGGTCAGAAAGTCCATATCGGTTATTTCGATCAGGAACATCAGGCCCTTAAGCAATTTTACCATGAAAATCTGCTAGAAGCTCTGTGGGATGTGGATTCGAAACTAACGGAAGGCGAACTGCGGAACATCCTTGCAGCCTTTTTATTTGTTGGTGATGAGGTCTTCAAACCGATTAACACACTATCCGGCGGAGAAAAAGCCCGGTTGCTGCTGGCCCGACTGATGATTTCCCAGTCTAACTTCCTACTAATGGATGAACCGACTAATCATATTGATATGGACACTAAAGAAATTCTCGAAAATGCCTTGAGCCAATATGAGGGTACCTTGCTGTTTATCTCCCATGACCGGTATTTTTTAAACCGCATCTCAACCCAGATCTATCAGTTCTCAACTGATGGGATGGAAATCCATCTGGGCAACTATGATGATTATTTAAAACAAAAGGCGGATGCATCCGCCAGGGCAGCTGTTCAAGCCGAAG
Source organism: Acetobacterium wieringae (assembly GCF_026646375.1). Lineage (GTDB taxonomy): Bacteria > Bacillota > Clostridia > Eubacteriales > Eubacteriaceae > Acetobacterium > Acetobacterium wieringae_A. The sequence continues at coordinate 56,192 of NZ_JAIPPU010000016.1, read as the reverse complement.
AGAATAAAACAATTGTAACTAAGACACAGCAGCGAACAGATCGCAAAAAGCAAAAAGAAGAAGAAGCTCGTATTCGACTCTTGAAAAAGCAGGTTAAGGAAATTGAAGAAGCCATACTGGTCACTGAACAAAAAATCGAATCAATTGAAACTGCCATGTGTGCTCCGGATTTCTATGATGACCTGACTTTTGCAGCTGAGACCAATCTGTCATATGAAGCATTCAAACAGCAATTATCTGAATTAACTGATTCCTGGGAAGTCGCCTTACTGGCTCTGGAAACCGAGTAATGATCATTTCATTAAGCACTAATAAATAATTGGAGGAAGAAATGGAACTGACAAATAATGAAAAAAAGGTATTGAATACCCTATTCAAAGATGTTAAAGGAACCACCCGCAACACGATGCTGGTTGCTCTTTATGCAGCTAAACCAATCGATGACGAGTCCCCTGATGCGCAAGCCCTGATCACTTTGATCAACGGCCTCATTATCAAACTGGCAGAGTTGGAACAACCGGAAATGGAAGTTCTATTCGCCGGTATCCCCTACAATGTAGACTGAAACCGCAATCACAAAAGGCAGCCTCATAAGAGACTGCCTTTTTGATTGCTTAAATTTAATATTTTTAATTTATCTACTGATATCTACTGATGCAGCCTGCAGCTTACATCATTGGCATTCCGCCCATACCGCCTGGCATTCCGCCCATGCCGGCATCTTCGCTTGGAAGATCAGCAACCGCTACTTCAGTTGTTAAAAACATTGCTGAAACACTGGCGGCATTTTGAATCGCCGAACGGGTAACCTTGGTTGGGTCAATGATGCCCGCTTTGAACATATCAACAAATTCGCCTTTAGATGCATCATAGCCAACACCAACTGCTTTGCCTACCATTTGCGAAACGATTACCGAGCCTTCAAGACCGGCATTTTCGGCAATTTGTCGCATTGGCTCTTCAATCGCCCGACGGATGATACCAGCGCCGGTTTTTTCGTCGCCTTCCAGAGTCTCAATTAATGCATCAACCTTTGGAATCGCATTGATATAAGCGGTACCACCACCGGATACAACGCCTTCTTCAACCGCTGCGCGAGTCGCATTTAAAGCATCTTCGATACGGTATTTGATTTCTTTCAGTTCAGTTTCGGTAGCCGCACCAACCTGGATAACTGCTACGCCGCCGGATAATTTAGCCAAACGTTCCTGTAGTTTTTCTTTATCATATTCAGAAGAAGTTTCTGGAATCTGAGCTTTGATCTGACGGATTCGTTCTTCAACAGCCTCTTTGTTTCCGCTTCCTTCAACAATAATGGTATCTTCTTTATCAACTTTTACCTGACGGGCACGTCCTAATTGTTCGATGGTTGTTGTTTTCAATTCTAAGCCTAATTCGTCAGAGATCACTTCTCCGCCAGTTAATGCGGCAATATCAGCCAGCATCGCTTTACGGCGATCGCCAAAGCCTGGGGCTTTTACTGCGACACAGTTAAAGGTTCCCCGTAATTTATTAACAACCAATGTTGCCAATGCTTCGCCTTCAACATCTTCAGCAATAATTAACAGCTTGCTGCCAGTTTGAACAATTTGTTCCAAAACAGGTAGAATTTCCTGGATGTTGGAGATTTTTTTGTCAGTGATTAAGATGTAGGGATTATCCAGGATGGCAACCATTTTTTCGGTGTCAGTGACCATGTAAGCGGATAAGTAACCACGGTCAAATTGCATCCCTTCAGTAAACTCTAACTCGGTACCCATGCCTTTGCCTTCTTCAACAGTGATAACGCCGTCATCACCGACTTTATCCATTGCTTCAGAAATCAGTTTTCCAATTTCAGCATCAGCAGCTGAAATGGATGCAACCTGGGCGATTGCTTCTTTGCTTTCGATTTTTTTACTATTTGCTTTTAATTCTTCAACTACCGTCGCTACTGCTTTTTCTATCCCTTTTTTCAGTACCATTGGGTTTGCACCGGCAACAACGTTGCGGTTACCTTCACGAACAATTGCCTGAGCCAATAAGGTTGCTGTGGTTGTACCATCCCCTGCGACGTCATTTGTTTTGGTCGCAACTTCCTTAACCAACTGAGCACCCATGTTTTCAAAAGCATCTTCCAGCTCAATTTCTTTGGCAATGGTTACCCCATCATTGGTGATGGTTGGTGAACCGTATGATTTAGCTAAAATAACATTTCTTCCTTTAGGACCTAATGTCACCTTAACGGTATTTGCTAATTTATCTACACCAGTAATTAATGATGCTCTGGCGTCTTCACGAAATTTAATCTCTTTAGCCATATTATTTTCCTCCTGTTTTTCTAATTTTTATTATTCTACGATTGCTAAAATATCAGCCTGACGGATGATTAAAAACTCTTCATCGCCAATTTTTACTTCGTTGCCGGAATATTTAGAATAGATAACTTCATCATCTACCTTGACATCCAATGGCACTTTTTTACCATCGATAATTTCGCCAGTTCCAACTGCAACGACTTTACCCTGCTGTGGCTTTTCCTGGGCAGATCCTGGTAAAACAATTCCGCCGACAGTTTTTACTTCTTCAGCTTTAACTTTAATTACTACTTTGTCACCTAAAGGTCTTAAACTCATTTTTTCCTCCATTTGATTATATTGGGTACACTGTACCTTTTAGTTCATTTATTAGCACTCATTCATCCCGAGTGCTAATAGTATTTTAAATGATTTGCAGGTTGATTGCAAGTTTTTTTTCCCTTTTCGTTCATCTTAATTTTTTTTAAGATTGTTTTAATTTTTAAAGAGGGTACATTTCTCTTTATATAAACGTGCTTACCCTTTTTCTTGCGACGATATTTTCAGACGACTGTCATTGCCGGGTTCCAATTTTTAAACCCGGGATGCTGTTGAGACTCAGGTCACTCTCTTCCCCATTAATATAATTATAGTATGCCATCGAACCGATCATGGCGGCGTTATCGGTACAGAGAATGGGATCAGGATAGTATAGTGTCATACCCGCATCGGCAGCAGACTGTCCCATCATTTTTCGCAACAGTGAATTACAAGATACTCCGCCAGCCATACAGATAGTCTTCATCCCTATACTGCTGGCACAGGCAATAGTTTTGCTAACCAGCACTTCAATAACGGCCATCTGAAATGATGCCGCTACGTCATCGGGATTAACCGCTTCATTTTTCATTTTCTTGCCGTTGAGGTAATTAAGCACTGCGGATTTTAAACCACTAAAACTAAAATTATACTTAGTTTTATCCAGCATCACCCTGGGGAAAGCGATCGCCTCCGGGTTACCATTCTTGGCCGCTGCATCAATGGCCGGACCACCGGGATAACCCAATCCTAAAACCCGGGAAATTTTATCAAAAGCTTCTCCTGCAGCATCATCGATGGTTCGCCCCAGCACCTTAAAAGTCTGGTAATCTTCGACCAGTACCAGATGACTGTGCCCACCGGATACCACCAATGTCAAAAATGGCGGCGCAAGTTCGGGAAACTGTAAGAAATTTGCGGCAATATGACCTTCAATATGATTCACGCCAATCAGCGGTTTCCCGAGACTATAAGCTATTGCTTTGGCTGTAGAGAGGCCAATCAACAGTGCCCCCACCAGACCGGGACCGTTGGTCACGGCAATGGCGTCCATTTCTGCCAGAGAAAGCTGGCTTTCTGCCAGGGCTTCGTCAATGATGTAGGGTAGTTTTGTAACGTGATTTCGGGAGGCAATCTCTGGTACCACACCTCCATATTTCTGATGAATATCAATCTGGGAATAAATCCGGTTAGTTAATATGTTTCGGCCATCTTCGACAATGGCCACAGATGTTTCGTCACAAGATGTCTCAATACTAAGAATTTTCATGTTTACCTCGATTAAAATTACTTGTTATTTTTTTAATATGTTTTCTTTTTCAAAACCAGTCCCGCTCCCAAGGTGGTGAGTCCCAGGGGCACCAAAATATAGATGACCATTCGGCTGATCATGGCGAAAAAGAATGGTTCGGGGACAATCCATATCAGTCGGTCAGTAGTGGGATCCATGATCCATAAGTCGTTAGCAAAAAATAACTGATGAAAGAGGATAAAGGTGTTATTGAAATTAAAAATAAAACACGCCCCAATAATCACTAATGCCACCATAAACGTGGCTGATCCATAGAACAAAGCCTTGATGATGGCCTGACGATCGTATTTTAACAGCACCAGAAAGGCGATCAGCGCGAGAATCAGAGCGGCGTCCCGAAGGCCGAGAAAGAATAGCAATAGCTTTCTGACATCGTCCATATGGGTGATTTCTTTATCATTAAAAATCGAAACGCTATCAACCACATTTTTGGCACTTCCGATCGCTAAACGGGCCTGAATGTCAAAATCCTGCCGGTCGCCCTTAAGATAGCTGATTATTTCATCCACCACCAGTTCCATATCGGGGGGATAAATACCAGTGTTTTCAGTAACCTGATTTTTTTCCATTTGATCCATATAAAACGCTTTGTCAAACACCGCTGCTTCAATGCCACTAATAAAAATAATAACCGGAAATACTATTCCCAGCAACACTGCAACTATTTTAATGGTTTTATTCAAGTCCGTACCTCCACATGATGATTGCGTCCATTCCCGTGCCATAGTAATCTTTGCGTCGTCCTTCCCGGGTGAATAAGTTTTTCAGATAAAAATTGATAGCCGGCTGATTATCCCCTCGTACTTCCAGGGTCATTGCCACACAGCCTTTTTCCAGTGCCAGGGCCAACATCGCATTGATAATATTTTGCCCTACCCCGTTCTGGCGATAGGCTTCCACGACTGCGATATTAGTAATGTGCGCTTCATCAATCACCTGCCAGAAACCGCCAAAGCCTACAATTTCCCCATCCGCTTCGGCAACAATATAATTGGAAAGAATGTTTTGTGTTTCCGCCTGATAGGAATCCTCGGTCCAATTATGAGAAAAGCAGGCCTGATCCACCTTAAAAACACCGGGGACATCCCGGGACTCCATCAGTCGATAATGGATCTTCATTTTTTATGCTCTTCGGCGTAGGAAGGCCGGATATAAAAGGGTTCAATTTCCCGGTAATGGCTGGTCTCACCGTTTAAGGCCCGTTTAAGAACCAGGGCAGCAGCTGACGAGGCCCGGTTCATATTAAGATAATTGGGGACGATCCGGGCAGTCGGGATCGCATCTTGCAGGACTTGCGAAAAACGAGGCAAGCCGTCGCCTAAAAAATAGATGGTCTCATCTCGTCCTTGTAAAAAAGCTATGAGATCATCGATTTCCATCACTGCATCCGCCAGATCCTGAACCGGTTGTTCGTCTTCAAAATGAATAACGCCAGTATAGGTTTGGTTACGCTGCGCATCGAGAACTGGGCAGATCAGACCATCCGCAAAGGGAATATTCATCGCCAGGCTTTCCATGGTGGATACTCCGACCACCGGTTTATTCAGGGCCTGGGCAAATCCCTTGATGGTCGCCATGCCAATGCGCAACCCGGTAAACGAACCAGGACCAGAAACAATGCCAAAGACATCAATATCCTGAATGGAAAGACCCCCATCACTGAGCAAATGATCAATGGCAATCATCAGTTTTTCGGAGTGTTTTTTTTGATGATTGATAATCATTTCGCCGACTAATTTTTCTTCATTTAATATGGCAACCGAAGCCACAATGGTGGATGTATCAATGGTGAGTGTATTCATGTTTTGCTTTCCTTCTTAATTATTATTGGCTGAGTCATTTCCCCAGCCTGACAAAGAGAAGGTACCGATTACGGATTAAAACAAATCGGTACGCTTTCTCATTAATCATCTTACTTTTTTTTTAGCTTTGCCAGTGCTTTGAGATCCCGATCGATATTATTAAGCTTTTCGTCGGAGAAAAAGTCATCAGGCAATAATTTCTGGGCCTTATCAAAACAGATTCCCATTTTAATGGCCATTTGCAGGTAATCACTTTCAAAGGTTTCGTCGCCAAAATAATTTCTGAGAATCTTCATGACATCCTCGTCCTCGACCAGATCCCGAACTTTGGAATGAATACAGAGGTATTCTTCCTCGTTACCACCGAAAAGACTTTTGAAAAAGCCTTTTTTCTTCTCGGTACAATTGATCAATTTTTCGAAGGTGATTCCCTCCAGGGACTGATCTGAATTGACCAGTTCAATAATCTTATCAATACACTCTTCGGTGAAGATTCCATTGGAAAACTCAACCAGCTTACGCAACGGGGTATTGGCCAGCATCGTCATAAAGAAGTCATCTTCTCTGGTCTGGTCATCCCCCATAATCTCTTCAAACCCCGAAAGCAACAGTTTTAAGATGGTCTGTCCCCGCTCGGTTTTTTCAAAATCGCTAAGATAGGATAACGGGTTGATCGGATGGATCAGATCTTTAGTAATTTGAACCGGATAGATAATTGGCAAATCCCGGCTGGATGAGCCAATATAGATCTGATGCGTTCCTGATTCATGCTCCCAGGCTTTAGTGGTAGGATTGTAATAACAGAAATCTCTGAGTTCCAACTCAAAATTAACCTCAGCTGATCGCCCTGCCGGGATGAAGACTTTTTTAAAGTCGCGAAGCTCTCGCAGTGGCCGCAGGATAGTAGTATCGGATTTACCGGTGTATAGCTGAATAATCTCTTTGCCATTTATTACGCCAGTATTGGTAATACGACATCTTACGGTAACCTTTTTATCAGCGTTAAGTGTTAACGTTGGTTCATCAATTGCTTCATAATTAAAATTGGTGTAACTGAGCCCAAATCCAAAGGGAAAGCGAACTTTCTTTTTCGTAAAGTCGTAATAGCGATATCCCACAAAAATACTTTCGCCGTAAACCACCTCATCATGAATTCCCGGAAAATTGATATAAGCTGGGGTATCTTCCAACCGCATTGGAATGGTTTCTGCCAATTTACCACAGAAGTTATTTTCGCCAAATAAAAGCTTGGCGATGGCATCGCCGCCCGCCTGACCACCTAAAAACATCTCAACAATGGCCTTGGGCTGGTGTTCCCAGCTCATGTCCACAACACCACCATTTTGAACAATTACCACAGTCTTGGGTTGTACCTTGCAGATCTTACGAATCAGGGCAATCTGTTTTTGGGGCAGATGCAAATGGGTTCGGTCATAACCTTCCGATTCATCATGATCCGGCAACCCCACAAATAACAAAGCCATTTCGGAATTTTTCGCCACCTCCACAGCCTGCTCGTCCAGATGGATCTGCTCCACCACCTCATCATGGATATAACCTTGATGGGGGAACAGCTGAATTTCGTCGCCCACTAGTTTTTTAATCCGTTCATAAGGTGAATCGATATGGAAGGGATTTATCTTTGAACTGCCGCTGCCCTGATAGCGAGGATCAAAAGCCATGCTACCGATAATCGCCAGCTTCTTGATTTTACGCTTATCAATGGGGAGAATATGATCTTCATTTTTAAGCAGTACCATACTTTCAACCGCTGCAAGTTGGGCGATTTTATGATGCCCCTTTGGTTCAATTTCCAAATTAGTCGAATAATTGCGTCGGTTTTCCCTTGCCTGAAAGGCAAAACGAATCAGCCGTTCAACCATTTCATTGAGAATGGTGACTTTCAGTTTTCCTTCTTTGATCCGGTCAAATATCTTCTGATTATTGACACCGCCATTGCCGGGCATTTCCAGATCCATTCCCGCCAATACCCCTCGAACCCGATCGTAAACAGCGCCCCAATCGGACATGACAATCCCATCAAAACCCCACTCATTGCGGAGCAGTTGAGTCAGAAAATAATTGCTCTGAGAGACAAATGTGCCGTTGATGCTGTTATAAGAACACATCACTGCCATCGGTTTTCCTTCTTGAATGGCAATCTCAAAGGGTTTTAAATAGATTTCACGCAGCGCCCGGATATCAATCTTTTCATCCACGGTCATACGCCGGGTTTCCTGATTGTTGGCCAGATAATGCTTGACCGTCGTTCCCACGCCATGGTCTTTAGCACCCAAAATAAAACTTTTTCCCAATCGGCCTGACAGCAGCGGGTCTTCTGAAAAGTATTCAAAATTACGACCGCATAGGGGTGATCGCTTGACATTGATTCCGGGTCCTAAAATCAGATCGATCCCCATACTACGGGCCTCCAGGGCAATGGTTCGACCCATAAATTCAAGCAACCCTTCGTCCCAGGAACAGGCCGAAAGTACCGCCGGTGGAAAACAGGTGGCCGGTTTACCCTGAGGAATCCCCAACGCACCTTCATTTTCAATCACCCGCATCCCATGTGGGCCGTCAGCCATTGATACCGGCTCGATGCCGTATTTGGAATATCCCACGGTTTCCCAATCGGTTCGACCCGAACAGAGGGACACCATTTCTTCAAGACTCATATTTCGCCGTATTTTTTTAATTAATCCTTCATCCATGATAAATCATCTCCTTAATGGATTAACCAAACTTCGCAATAACCTTTGATTTTTCCAAGATTTGAGTTCATCGCTAAGCTACCGTACCGACTAATTGTTTATCTGTTGTTCGCCGCTGAATCGGACAGGCGATGCCGTATCCGCTTCGATGCGTAGGGTCTGACTCCTAGATCACAACATGATGTAACAATTGTCGGTACTGCGTTATCGTTTTTTAACAATCGAATCTCACAACACTGTCAAAGGTTTACTTTTTTATGTTATTTGTACATTAATCTTGTTTCTTACTCATTGCCAATGATTTTCTGGCACAGGCGTCAACGGCTGAAATGACTGCATCTCTGAAGCCTTTGGCTTCCAGCACCCGGACAGCTTCGATAGTAGTTCCCCCTGGGGTACAGATCTGATCTTTCAGTTTTCCGGGGTGTTCGCCGGATTCGAGAACCAGTTTGGCGGCGCCGTAAACTGCCTGAGCTGACAGACGGTATGCCTGGTCACGGGGAAAACCATGGAGTACTCCACCATCGGCCATGGCCTCAATCAGCAGCATCGTATATGCCGGTGCTGAGCTGGCGATTCCGGGCACTACTTCCATCAGCTTTTCACTAATAATTTCTGCTTTACCGAAGCTTTCAAAAATCATGATAACATCCGCGATATCTTCCGGTGTCATCTGACCATCCGGACACAGAGTCGAATCGGATTCTCCGACAAATGCTGGCGTACTGGGCTGGGTTCTGATTACTTTAATTTCTCTGCCTAAAAACCCCTTAATATCTTCAAAACCAACACCCACCGCAATCGAGACGATAATCACTGAAGGCTTAATACTCCCGGCAATTTCCTCCATTACCTTGCCATATAAAAAAGGTTTGACCGCCAAAACCAGATAGTCAGCCTGGGCAGCTACGGCTACATTGGATTCCTGAACATTAACCCCAAATTCTGCCGCTACCTGAGCTCTTGCCACTTCTGAAGGATCATAACAATGAATATTTTCCGGAAGGAATAATTCCCCCTTCACTAAACCACCAATCATAGCTTTTGCCATGTTTCCGCAACCGATAAAACCAATATTACTTTTCACTTTAACTCCTCAGTCTTATGCTAATCAGCTGTTTCTGACTTGCACCGATCAATGAATTTCTTCAATAGATTCTCATGGACGGATCAGTCATTACGATGCTGATTGATTTTTAGTGCCAAGATTCTTAAATTTTTTATACCCTCTATTTTAGACTTTAATTCAACCCAGTGCAAACCTAAAATGGAAAAACCCACTAATTCTTAAAATTAATGGGTTGGTCTTATCCATCGATGAGTCTTTATGCTTAAGTTCCACATTCTAGCTTTAATTTTGGTTAATTAAATTTGGCAATATCGGTACGGTATTGGGCACCATCAAAGTGAATTTTTCCGATATTGGCGTAGACTGTTTTTCTGGCAACTTCACGGGTTTCGCCCAGCGCAGTAATACAGAGAACCCGGCCGCCGTTGGTTTGTAGTTCACCATTGACAAGCTTGGTTCCGGCGTGAAAAACGACACAGTCTTTCACATCTTGAATGCCAGTGATGACCTTGCCTTTTTCGTAAGAACCGGGGTAGCCGCCGGAGGCGATAACCACGCAAACAGCTTCTTTATTACTCCATTTGATCTCACAGTCAGCCAGCCTGCCATCGATGACGGCCTCCATGATGTCAACCAGATCCGATTCCATCCGCATCAATACGCTCTGGGCTTCAGGATCGCCAAAGCGAACATTGAATTCCAGAACCTTTGGGACACCATTTTCAATCATTAAGCCAATAAACAAAATACCTTTGAAGTCCATGCCGTCGGCAATAAAACCACTAATAATCGGATCCAGGATTTCGGCTTTGATTCGCTTATTCAGGGTCTCATCGGCAAACAGCACATTGGGGGAATAGGTTCCCATCCCACCGGTATTCAACCCCTCATCATTGTCATAGGCTCGTTTGTAGTCCTGCGCACTTTCCATCGGGACAATCGTTTTGCCATCGACAAAACAAAGCATCGAAGCTTCCTGTCCGGTTAAGAATTCTTCGATAACGACCTTATCACCAGCTTCACCGAATTCCCGTTTTTTCATGATCATTTCCATTCCTACCCGGGCATCAGCTTCATTTTCGGGGATCAGTACCCCTTTACCAGCGGCCAGACCATCCGCCTTGATCACCATTGGATAGCCATAAACACCCAGATCTTTGATAATTTCATCATAATCGGTATATTCTTTATAGGCTGCAGTGGGAATATTATGACGGAATAAAAATTCCTTGGTAAAAGCTTTGCTGCCCTCAAACTGGGCGCAGTGTTTATTGGGACCAAAAACTTTTAATCCTTCCGCTTCAAAGGCATCAACCATCCCCATCACCAGAGGGACTTCAGGCCCGATAACAGTAAGATCAATCTGATGTTCTTTGGCAAAGGCCAAACAGCCGGAAATATCTTCCACCGACAAATCCACACATTGGGCCAATTCTGCCATTCCGCCGTTACCTGGGGCTGCATATATTTTTTCTACCCGGGGACTTTGGGCAAGCTTCCATGTCAACACATGTTCGCGACCACCGGATCCAATCATTAATATCTTCATCTGTCTCTCCTCGTTTTGCTTTTTGTTTTCCAAATCTTTAAAAAGAACTTAAAACGGGCGATCACGGATCGCCCCTACTCAATCAATCAAACCCCGTTTTGCCAAGAAAATTGTTCGAATTCAAGGCGGAGACGGTTTTGGCCAACGGAAGCGTATCAATAATACGTGACCGAGGCCTAAACCATCTCCAGTGCAGAAGTCGGGCAATTATCGACGCGAAACTAGTGTTTAAAGTGGCGCATACCTGTAAATACCATCGCAATCCCCGCCTCATCACAGGCTTTGATTGAATCCGCATCTTTTCCGGCCCCACCGGGTTGGATGATGGCGGTAATACCTGCGGCGGCGGCGGCTTTGACGCTGTCGTCAAAGGGGAAGAAGGCATCGGATGCCATCACTGCTCCTTTAACGTTTTCGCCGGCCTGACGAATGGCGTTTTCCAGGGCACCAACCCGATTGACCTGACCCGGTCCATTGGCAATCAGACATTTGTTTTTAGTCAGACTGATAGCGTTGGATTTGGTGTTCTTAACCGCTTTCCAGGCAAACAGTAATTCGGCCATTTCGGCTTCGCTGGGCTGGCGTTTGGTGACGACTTTTAACTCATCATACAACCTGGTATCCCGTTCCTGAACCAATAGACCACCCATCACTTTTTTTACTTCATAGCTGGGTTCGTTGTGCGTGATGTCAGCCAGCTCCAATAACCTCAGATTCGGTTTCGCTGCCAGAACCGCCAATGCTTCCGGTGTAAATCCGGGTGCAACGATGACTTCCAGGAAGGTTTCCACCATTTCTTTGGCGGCGGCATCATCGATTAAGCGATTCGAAGCAATAATACCACCAAAAATGGAAACCGGATCACTGTCATGGGCTTTTTTATAAGCCACCGCAATTTTTTCGTCACTGGCAATGCCACAGGGATTAGCATGCTTAACCGCGACAATGGTGGGTTCATCCCCATATTCCTTGAGGATTTCCAGGGCCCCGTTGGTGTCATTGATATTATTGTAGGAAAGTTCTTTGCCCTGGAGTTGTTTGGCGGCGGTGAGGGCACCTTTAACTGGAATCACTTCGCCATAGAAAGCGGCTTTTTGATGTGGATTTTCACCATAGCGAAGATCCTGAACCTTCTCAAAGGTCATTGTGATGGTGTCTTTTAAGACTTCCCCGTCGATCCGTTTTCTTAAATAGTCAGCAATCATCGTGTCATAGTTGGCGGTCGTTTCAAACACTTTTAAGGCCAGGTTATAGCGGGTTTCATAGTTCGTTTGGCCGTTTGCTTCCAGCTCAGCCAAAACCACGGGATAGTCTTCCGGATCAACAACCACGGTCACATCATTGAAGTTTTTAGCTGCCGATCGCAGCATCGTTGGTCCGCCGATATCGATGTTTTCGACCGCATCGGAGAAAGCAACTCCTTCTTTTAAGATGGTGTTTTTAAATGGATAGAGGTTGATGACCAACAAGTCGATGGGGGTAATCTCAAGCTCCGCCATCTGTTTCTGGTGATCAGGATTGTTGCGGATGCCCAGAATCCCACCGTGAATTTTAGGATGCAGGGTTTTGACTCGTCCGTCTAGGCATTCCGGAAAGTCGGTCACTTCAGAGACGCCGGTAATTGTCAATCCAGCTTCTCTCAGGGCTTTGGCGGTTCCCCCGGTAGACAGGATTTCCCAGCCCATTTCGGCCAGTTTTTTTGCAAATTCAACAATCCCACGTTTATCCGATACGCTTAACAATGCTCTCATTCTATTCCTCCAAATTTTTAACTCTAACAAGTTCCCTATGTTTTATTTACTTTGATACTGCTTTATTTCTGACTACTCGGCCTTCCACTGATAATTGGTCAAGACAAAATGCCTTCACCGCCTGTGGTAAAAGCTCGTGTTCTATTTTAAGAACTTTCTGCTGGATCGTTTCTGGGGTGTCGCCATCGGCGACAGTAACGGTTTCTTGCAGAATCACCGGGCCGCCATCAGCCACTTCGTTAACAAAATGAACCGTTGCCCCGGTTACCTTGACACCATAATCGATGACGGCCTGATGAACATGCATCCCGTAAAAACCAGGCCCGCAAAAAGATGGAATCAGGGCGGGATGAATGTTGATAATAGCATTGGGATAAGCTTCCACAAAGGCCGGGGTAATAATTTTCATATATCCGGCCAGCACCACCAAGTCGACTTCATACCCTCTTAGGATTTCAACAATTTTTTGATCAAAGGCTTCATTGCTGGGATAGCCTTTGGGATTGATGGCTACTGACGGAATCCCGGCGGCTTCGCCCCGTTCCAGACCAAAGGCATGACGGTTATTTGAAATTACCACCACTATTTCACCATATTTGTGATGAATAGTGTCAATCAGAGACTGAAAATTTGTCCCGCCGCCGGAAACCAGCACCCCGATTTTTTTTAAAGCTTTTACAGACATAGCTCGATTTTTTCCTCTCCTTTAACAATGGAGCCAAGAATAACTGGTTTTTCGCCTTTAGCTGTTAAACCGGATACAAAGGCTTCAACCTGGTCAGCTGGCAGAACGGCCACCAGACCAATCCCCATATTAAAGGTGGCATACATACTTTCAGAGGGAATTCTACCAGCTTCTTGAATAAATTTAAAAATTGGCAGGGTTTCAATCACACTGGTATCGATCTTGGCGCAAAGTCCATCAGGAATCATCCGGGGAATATTCTCATAAAAACCGCCGCCGGTAATATGGCTCATGCCCTTGATTTTACAAGGTTTGATCAAATCGGCCAAGGCTTTTACATAAATACGTGTCGGTGTCAGCAGGGCTTCGCCAAGACTCATGCCCAGATCGTCCACATAGGTATTGACATCCAGCGACAGATCTTTGAATAAGACCTTTCGTACCAGTGAAAAACCATTACTGTGGACTCCGGAGGATGGCAGTCCCACCAGCACATCACCTTCAACTATATTTACACCAGTAACAATATCATCTTTTTCGACGATCCCCACTGCAAAACCAGCTAAATCATACTCTTCCAATCCATACATGTCAGGCATTTCTGCCGTTTCGCCACCGATTAAGGCCATATTTCCCTGAATACAGCCTTCGGCAATCCCTTTAACGATCGTCGCAATTTTTTCCGGATAGTTTTTGCCACAGGCTATGTAGTCCAGAAAAAACATAGGTTGGGCACCCTGACACAGGATATCATTAACACACATCGCTACACAGTCGATGCCAATGGTATCATGGCGATCCATCATAAAAGCCAGCCGTAGTTTAGTACCAACGCCATCCGTTCCGGAAACCAGGACTGGTTTTTGATAACCTTCGGGTAGTTCGAACAACCCACCAAATCCGCCCAGGTGCGAAAGAACCCGAGCGTTAAAAGTCCTTTGGACATCGGCTTTCATCAATTTAACCGATTCGTAACCCGCTTCCACGTCCACTCCGGCTTGTCGATAGGCATCTGTTTTTATCTGATTTTCTGACATGTTTCCTCCATCTATTTTTTAGTTCCAAGTAATTGTGCAATAAAAATACATCAAACATTGGTTGCTTGTAGTTGGTGACTGCCCACAACCTTGAAAAAATCCACATTCTGGATTTTTCTGGTGTTTCATGCAAAGCTGGACTAAAAGATCGCAGCAGTATTGCGATTACCATTTTTTAGTTAAGCAAGTTTAGTTTCACTTATAATTTAGTCGTTAGCATTTAAAACTGGTACTTCCATCGGGTATTCCCCGTCAAAGCAGGCACGGCAGAAGGTTGTTTTACCGCCAACTGATTCCGTTAAGCCATCCAGTGAAATGTAGGCCAGCGAATCGGCACCAAGAATTTCTCTGATTTCTTCGACGGTTTTCTTGGCACCAATCAGGTATTTTCGCCGGGGGGTATCAATCCCAAAATGGCAGGTGTGCGCTACTGGTGGGCTGGTGACCCGGAAATGAACCTCAGTTGCACCGGCCTGTCTTAAAATTTCAACCAAACGTTTTGAGGTGGTTCCCCGAACAATGGAATCATCAATAATAATGACTCGTTTACCTTTAATGGTTTCTTTTAAGGGGTTCAGCTTTATCCGTACCCCTTCTTCTCTCAACTTCTGATTGGGCTGAATAAAGGTTCGGCCAATGTATTTGTTTTTAATCAAGCCAACACCATAAGGAATTCCTGAAGCTTCAGCATAACCGATGGCCGCACCAATTCCTGAATCCGGTACCCCAATGACAACATCGGCTTCAACCGGTGACTCTTTGGCGAGAATTTCACCAGCTTTATGACGCGCCGCATAAACTGAGGTTTCATCCATCACCGAATCCGGACGAGCAAAATAAATTAGTTCAAAAATACAGGCTTTCTTTTTTACCCAATTGTTTTGACCATAACTGGTTAATCCGCTTTCGTCAATGACGACAATTTCGCCAGGCTCAACATCACGAACCAGTTCGGCCCCGATCGCATCCAAGGCACAGCTTTCCGATGTCAAAAAATAATCTTCATCTTTCTTACCAATACAAAGTGGCCGCAAACCATAGGGATCACGAACGCCTACCAGTTTATCACCAACCGTGATCACCAGGGCATAGGCCCCCTTGATGATTTCAACCATTCGCTGAATTGCTTCAATCATCCCGTGTCGCAGACCTCTGGCTAAAATGTTGACCATTACCTCGGTATCAATAGTCGTCTGAAAAACAACGCCAGAGTCTTCCAGCATGTTCCGTAAAGCACTATCATTGATGAGATTTCCATTATGTGCCAAAGCTATTTGGCCCATACTGTGATTAACCGTTAACGGTTGAGCATTCGTGACCCCATCTTCGCCAGACGTGGAATAACGAACGTGACCGATTCCGATATTGCCTTTAAGCTGTTTTAATACGTTGCCTTTAAAAGCATCACAGACCAGGCCAGTTTCTTTGTGAGTCAAAATCTTTCCATCTTTGTTAACTGATATACCAGCGCTTTCCTGACCGCGGTGCTGAAGCGCATAAAGTCCATAATAGATATAGGAAGAACAATTATTCTCTTTCGATTTGAGGTAGGCCCCCATTATTCCACATTCATCGCGAAACTTGTCATTTATCATTGGTGTGTGTATCCTCCAGGTATTTGATTTAATTTTCCCGCACTTGCTTTTTTATGACATCAGTATTTTTTATGCCTGAACTCGTTTGAGCATTTCTTCATAAGCCTCTTCGATATGGCCAAGGTTTCTACGGAAGCGATCTTTGTCCAATTTTTCATTGGTTTTTACATCCCAAAAACGACAGGTGTCCGGTGAGATTTCATCGGCCAGAACAATTTGACCGTCATTGGTTTTACCAAACTCAATTTTAAAATCTACCAGGTTAATCCCTCTTTCCAGAAAATACGTTTTTAAGATCTCATTGATTTTAAACGTCATCTCACGAATCACTTCAATTTCTTCAGCAGTGGCCAATTTCATGGCGATAGCATGATAATCGTTGATGACCGGATCACCAAAATCATCATTTTTATAGCAAAATTCGAAAATCGGCGAGTCCAGCTTCAAACCTTCTTCCAAACCAAGACGTTTACAAATTGAACCGGCGGCGGTGTTGCGGATAATCACTTCCAATGGGAAAATAGTCACCGCTTTGACCAATTGTTCATTTTCAGAGAGTACTTTAACAAAATGAGTGGGGATGCCTTTTTCTTCCAACATTGTAAAGATAACGCCGGTCATTTTATTATTGATGACGCCTTTACCGCCAATGCTACCTTTGATCTCACCATTAAAAGCAGTCGCATCGTCTTTGTACTCAATAATAAATTCGTTGGGGTCGTCGGTTTTAAATACTTTCTTGGCTTTGCCTTCATACAGCTGTTCTAATTTTTCCATCTTAATCTCCTTAAAATTTGATTTGAATCGATAATGTGTTTATAAATAGTTTATAAGATTTCCTGAACCTTTTCATTTTTAGCGATAACTTCGTCGTTTAACTGAATTTTGAAGGCCTTCATTTTTTCACGAATCTCCGGGTACTTAATTGACAGCATTTGGGCTGCTAAAATCCCGGCGTTTTCGGCACCATTGACTGCCACCGTGGCAACCGGCACACCGGATGGCATCTGAACGATCGACAACAGCGAATCCAATCCGCCTTGAAAAGAGGTTTGAATCGGAATGCCAATAACCGGAAGCGGCGTGATCCCAGCGATGACACCTGGCAGGTGGGCAGCTTTCCCGGCGGCAGCAATAAAAACTTCAATCCCCCGGTCTTCGGCAGTGGTGGCATAGTCAAATATTTTGTGGGGATTACGGTGGGCTGAGATAACCTGTACATCATATTCAATGCCAAATTTTTCCAGTGCAATCAGACATTTTTTGACGATGTCAAAATCGGAATCACTTCCCATGATAACAGCAACTTTTGGTGTACTCATTTTTAAATCTCCTTCGGTGTTTGCTTCTTTATTTTCTAACACTAGTTTTGTTATTTATACTTAATTTAAAATACTAACTACAATTTATTTAAAATAATTAACGCCGGCTTTAAAGATCTGTTGATCCATATTGCCGGGAATATTTTTGTAGAGATTCTTCCCGATCCGTTCGGAGTGACCCATTTTTCCAAGTACCCGGCCATCCAGGCTGGTGATGCCTTCAACCGCATAAACGGAACCGTTGGGATTGAAGCGGCCATCAAGGGTGGCGGCACCCTCAAAATCGACATATTGGGTAGCAATCTGACCGTTTTCGACGAGAGTTTTCAGTACCGCATCACTGGCCACAAAACGACCTTCACCATGAGACATAGGCATACGGTGGATATCCCCGACCTTGGTATTGGCAAGCCAAGGCGATAGATTGGAACTAATTCGTGTCATTGGAATGGTGGACACATGCCGGCCAATGGTGTTAAAGGTTAATGTCGGCATTTCTTCTGTAATTCCACAGATTTCGCCGTTGGGCACCAGTCCCAGTTTTATCAACGCCTGGAAGCCATTGCAGATCCCCAATACCAATCCATCCCGGTTATTGAGCAAATCCATCACGGCATCCATCATCTTTGGATTTCTAAAAACTGAGGCAATAAATTTACCAGAGCCGTTCGGTTGATCCCCAGCACTAAACCCACCAGGAATCATTATGATCTGAGACGCTCTGATCTGTGCAGCCATTTTGTCTATGGAGTGAGTTATATCCTGTGCTGACTGATTTTTAAAAATGGTGATGACAGGTTTTGCGCCAGCGTTTTCAAAAGCCTTGGCGGAATCATATTCACAGTTGGTACCTGGGAAAACAGGAATAAACACTTGGGGTTTGGTATGCTTATCTTTGCAGTAAACAGTCGGCACCGTATTAAAGCTTAACGTTTCTACTGTCCCAACGGTTTCCGCTTTTTCTGGATAAACTGACCGCAAAGGCGCTTCCCATACTTCGATCAATTCATTAATTGTGATGGCATCATTGCCATACACAATTTTATTACTATCCGTGGTTTTGCCAATGGGAATTGATCCCTCCAGGATTTCAAAACTTTCGATCAAGATACCGCCATAAAGTGGTTTAAACAAAAAGTCAGGATCGATCCGATCATTGATGTTAACCCCGATGCCGTTACCAAAGGCCATTTTTGCCACTGCTTCGGCCAAACCACCACAACCAATGGTTTTGGCACTTAATATTCTGCCTTCCCGATTCGCCTTAATAACAACATCAAATACAGCTTTCACTGCAATTAAGTCCGGTACTCCATTTTTATCTAATGGTAAACTAAACAATTGTAACAATGACTCACTGGACTTGAGTTCGCTGGTAATCACTGATTCCACGTGAGCTGTCGCCACTGCAAAAGAAATCAGGGTTGGTGGGACGGCCAGTTCGCCAAAACTACCTGACATACTATCCTTGCCACCAATAGCTGGCGTTCCCATAGCAGTCTGAACCTGATGGGCCCCTAAGAGCGCTGCAAAAGGTCGTCCCCATTTAACTGGTTCTTTCCCCAATCGTTCAAAATATTCCTGAAAACTGAGGCGGGCCTTTTTATAATCACCGCCAATGGCAACCAGTTTGGACAGGGATTCAAGTACTCCCATCATCCCGCCTAAAAAAGGACTGGTTTTAGCGATGGTCGGATTGTAACCAAAGGTCATCATGCTGCAGGTGGTGGTGTCGCCGTGAATCATTGGAATCTTTGCGACCATTCCGTCCATTGGTGACAAGGCGTTTTTGCCGCCATAGGGCATCGCCACGGTACCAGCGCCAATGGTTGAGTCAAACATTTCCACCATTCCTCGCTGACTGGCCACATTCAAATCTTTTAGCGTATCTTTCAGCTGATTGATAAAATCAAATTGTTCATCTTGGTTGGGGTCATCATCGACTGTTTTTGCAGTAGTTGGCGACTCAACAGCCACATCAATAAATTGCGGTGCACCGTTGGTTTCAAGAAAAGCCCGGGAAATATTCAGTATTTCTGCACCCCGCCATTTCATGATCAAACGACCCGAATCGGTAACAACGGCAACTGGAGTAATCTCCAGGTTTTCAGCGTTCCCCATGGAAATAAAGGTATCCACATCTTTGGGATCGACCACTACCGCCATACGTTCCTGGGATTCGGAAATAGCCAATTCAGTGCCGTCCAATCCTTCATATTTTTTGGGCACCTTATCCAGATCGATTTCCAGACTATCTGCCAGCTCGCCAATGGCCACCGATACTCCGCCAGCACCAAAGTCGTTACAGCGTTTAATAAGATTCGCCAGTTCTTTACTTCTGAATAAACGTTGAATTTTTCTTTCTTCAACGGGATTTCCTTTTTGAACTTCAGCACCGCTTTCAAGAATCGATTCTTCAGTATGTGCTTTAGATGAACCGGTCGCACCACCGCAACCATCCCGACCAGTCCGACCACCAACGAGCAACACCACATCGCCAGGAGTTGGGCGTTCCCGGATAACATTTTCTTTGGGTGCCGCAGCAATCACTGCCCCGACTTCCATCCGCTTGGCCAGAAAACCGGGATCATAAACTTCCGTTACCTGACCAGTTGCCAGACCGATCTGATTTCCATATGAACTGTACCCATGTGCCGCTTCTGTCGAAATTTTACGTTGCGGCAGTTTGCCTGGCAAGGTGTCTTCAATGGCCGCCCGGGGATCCCAGGCACCAGTTACCCGCATTGCCTGATAAACATAACTTCGACCAGACAGCGGATCCCGGATAGCCCCGCCCAGACAAGTCGCAGCTCCCCCAAACGGTTCGATTTCGGTAGGATGGTTATGGGTTTCATTTTTAAACATCAGTAGCCATTCTTCGTCGACCCCATCATGATCGACAACCATGTTGATGCTGCAGGCATTGATTTCTTCCGATTCGTCCAAATCTGGAATGCGTCCCGCTTTTTTGAGCGCTTTGGTACCAATAACCGCCAGATCCATCAGACTCATTGGTCGTTCAGAATTTTCTCCGTATAGATCCGTTCTTGCCTGACAGTAATCATCATGGGCCCGCTTCATCGCCTGTGAAATAGGATCATCCCCGAGGAACTGTACCTGCTTGATCTGAGTTAAAAAGGTCGTATGACGACAATGATCCGACCAATAGGTATCAATTACCCTTAATTCCGTAATGGTCGGATTCCGCTGTTCTTCTTTATTAAAATAATTCTGGACAAATATAATGTCTTCAGTTGTCATGGCAAATCCATGATCTAAACGAAACGCCTCTAATTGATCACCATTTAGCGTGATAAAACGATCCAGCGGTTTGATATCATTCGGCTCGCGAACCTCATCAACCAGGGTAATAAAAGGTTCTAAAGTGGCTTCCTGAGAATCCACTGGATTAATCATGTAGTGCTTAATACTCTCAAATTCATTTTGAGTTAATTCCCCTGTGAGTACAACAATTTTTGCGACCTTAACTAAAGCCCGTTCACCGGATACGATCTGAATGCACTGAATCGCGGAATCGGCATGCTGATCGTATTGCCCGGGTAGATACGAAATTCCAAATATTTTTTCATCAACTCTCGTTTCAAGATAGTCTTCAAATACCTGATCAACATTGGGTTCGGATAAAATAGTGCTAATAATCTGATCAAACAACTCATCTGCCACGTCTTGGACATCATATCGATATACTATACGCATGGATTCAAGCTTTTGAATCTTTAGAATACGCTGAAAGGTATGTGTCAACGACTTGGCTTCTACTTCAAATTCGTCTTTTTTTTCTACAAAAATTCGTTTTATCACAATTTTTCCACCTTTTTTAATGATAAACTTATTTTACTATTTCCGAACAATAATATCAATAGAATTTAAAACGTTCGGATTATTTTTTTATTTTCCCGAAAATTTTTCAAGTTTATCCGTTTATTTTCAAATTTTTAATCGATTCCGGTATAATTTGAAGTATAATTTCATTATATTTGGGTAATATAGTACTAACCAACTACTCGATATAAAAAAGATCCAAGAGAGGTAGCATATGAAAATTTTCCATTTGCATCATAGCGGCTTTTTAATTCAATTAGCAGATAAAACACTGATCTTTGATTGTTTTACCCATATCCCAACCAGTCTGCTCCGCAAGGGACTTCCTCATTATTTTTTTGTGTCTCATGGTCACGGCGACCACTACACCGCTGATATTTTTTCAACCGAACGGGTTTATCACCCGACTTATATATTAAGTGATGATATTCCCAAAGCCTCTACCCATAAAACCCATACTATTGGCCCCTATCAGCATATGTCGCTGGGTGGGATGGACATCAAAACTTTTGGTTCCACTGATCAAGGTATCTCATTTTATATTGCTACCAATTCCCATCGGATTTTCCACGCCGGGGATCTCAATTGGTGGGACTGGGATACTAACGAAAAACCGCATATCGATCCGGTACAGGAAGAAAAGGACTATAAAGCTGAACTGGAAAAAATGAAGAATCTGCCCATGGAATTTGCCTTCGTTCCCGTCGATCCGCGACTGGGGGACTCCTTCTACAAAGCGGGCGAATATTTTATCGAAACATTTCATCCCAAGGTACTGATTCCCATGCATTTTCGTGATGATTTTGAAATTATCACGCGTTTCAAAGACAAAATTGGGAACACAAAGACGATAATTCCTGAATTTAAAGAACGGAACGTCAAAATCAAAAACACCTGGTCACCTGGCGTCTGAATTATCGAATCTTCTTACTTGCTAAAGGAGTATTGCTATGAACAATCTATTTTCGCTCAGTAAACAAAGTCGTCAACTCCTTGACTTATTTTGTACCATCAGTACAGAATTTCTTTGCATTACTGATGAACGAGGGACTATTTTACAAACAAATCAGGTTTGGGAAACTAAGCTGGGATACCTGAATCCAGATCTTTGTGATAAAAACCTCATTGACCTTGTTCATCCCAATGATGTGCCCAACTTGATTCTTGGCCTAAAAAAATTGACTGGCGAAAAGGAATCGCTGACGCTTACCACTCGTCTACACTCGAATTTCGACTCCTATCTTTTTGTAACCTGGCAGTTTAAATGGGTTGATGAGCTTATCTTTTGTTGTGGTAAAGATTTGACAGAACTCTATCAGGCAAAAAAAGATGCGGATAGCGCCAATTTTTCAAAAAATCAATTGATGTCAATTTTATCAAATGAACTTAAGGAACCTCTAGAAAGTCAGTTCCTGTTTTTTCAGCTAATGAGCAAAACCAATTCCTGGTCAGATCAGAAAACCTGTCTGGAGAATATTCATCTTTCCGCTTCACTTCTTAGAAATCTGATTGATGGGCTTCTGGCGACTGATAACAAGCAAGGTCATGATGTGATTGCTTTTGATTTTCACACGACCGTCGAAGATGCAATCATTCCTTTGATATCCAGTGCCAAGCGGCATAACATTACCATTGAATTGTCTATTCATTCCAAAACTCCAGCGGCTGTCGTTGGTGATCCTCAACGGCTCAAACAAATCATTTCCTATTTAATACTTAACGCCATAAAATGCTTGGAACAAGGCAAGATTTCCCTTGAAGTTACCCCGGAAAATACCGACAAATCTGTTTTTAAGATTTATTTTGTTATTAAGACGTCTGGAATTTCGCCCTTACAAAATGACTTTGCAGATCCTTTTTTATTTACAGAAGCCTCCAATATCACAATAGCAAATAATCTCAGTTTTGGCCTGGAACTTGTGAAAACGCTGGTTGAAACCATGAACGGCAAATTTTCTGCCGCCTGGGACAATGAAAACAACTATGAGTTTTCATTTCATGTTCTCTTGCTCAGAGATGATTCTCAGGCACTCAAGAACGGACGAAGTGCGTCCCAACATATATTGCCGATGTATAATAAGAACCTCCGTCTTAAAGATGACGAACTAACCGCATTAGAGCAAATCGTAAATGATCAGACACTATTATCCAGTTCCGGCGTTCTTCAACAGAGACCAAAACTCCTGGTGGTTGATGATTCAACAGAAAATACCCAATTACTTGCTGAGGCTTTAGTAGAAAAATATGATGTCACTGTTGCCAACAGCGGAAAAGCTGCCTTAACTATGGCCACGCAGAAACCGTTACCCGACTTAATACTCCTGGATCTCAGTATGCCCGAAATGAATGGTTTTGAAGTCAGTAAACAGATTCAACTGGAAGAAAGTACGATGAGTATTCCGATTATTTTTTTAACAACCCTGAGTGACAAAGAAAACAAAGCCTACGGCGCCCAAACAGGTGCTGTGGATTTTATTTCCAAACCCTTCGATCTGTCAAGTGTCGAGCAAAAAATAAAATACCAGCTAGCTCTCAAGCACTATCGGGAAATTCTCAGTAACACTGCCGATATCGACGCTTTAACCCAAATTTCCAACCGTCGCCGTTTCCAAGAAACGCTAGCTATCGAAATTCGCAAAGCCAGACGAAATAAAACCCCACTTTCGTTAATCAGAATTGATATTGATTGTTTTAAATTATATAATCAAACTTATGGACACGCTGAAGGGGATGCTTGTCTCCAGGAAGTTGCCGGGACAATCGAAAAAACATTAAAACGTGCCGGTGATCTGGCCGCCCGCTGGGAAGGTGAGGAATTCATCTGCCTGCTACCGGACACTAATTTAAAGGGAGCCGCCCATGTGGCTGAAATCATCAGAAAGACAGTAGTAAATATGAAAATCCCTCATCAAACCTCACCCATTGCTAAATTCATCACTTTATCACTGGGCGTCGCTACCGGTGTTCATTTAGATAAAAGCGCTTCCGATAGTTCCTTAACGACCCTTTTAGCTCGATCGGAAACGGCTTTAACCAGGGCCAAAAAAGCCGGTCGCAACCAGATTTTTATATTCCGTAACGACTAATACTAAAACCCCTATTCTCCTTAAAAAGATCCAGGGGTTTTAAAATCATTTTATTAAACTACTGCTTTATTCTCCAGCCATACTTCCCTTTCATTTCTACAAAACGCACCAGATCAACGGTCTGCTGCTGAAGCTGCCCATCATCATCTTTGCATATAAGCTTTAACTCCTGCAATTCCCGCGGTCCCACTGGGATAATCATTCTTCCACCTCTGGCCAATTGATCAACGAGTTCCCCAGGAATTCTCTCTGCAGCAGCCGTGACGATAATTCGATTGAAGGGGGCAAATTCAGCCCATCCTTCGCTGCCATCGCCAATTTTATAAACAATGTTTTTGAAACCCAGATTATTTAGTCTCTTTCGGGCCGTTTCCAATAATTCCGGAATCCGTTCAATTGTATAGACCGTTTTCGAAAACTTGGCCAGAAGTGCTGTTTGGTAACCTGAACCAGTTCCAATTTCCAACACGCAACTGTTTTTCTCAGGGGCGAGAATTCGAGTCATTTCAAGCACCAGAGATGGTTGAGAAATCGTTTGCTCATAACCTATTGATAAGGGTCGATCCAGATCTGCAAATGCTTTCATCTCATTATCAATAAAATAAGAACGATCGAGATGCATAAAAAAATCACTGAGTTCCTGAAAATCCATCTTTATTTCTCACTTTCAATTCATTACCAAAAAAACCTTTATAATTGAAAACAATTACTTTCAATCAGATAGTCCCGCACACCCCGAAGCGACGAATGCTTGGTAGCGCTACTGATCCGAGGATACACCGACAAATGATTCATGCGGTCTTCAACTTTGCTCAAGTCGAAGCCTTCTGAAAGCACCACAAATTTTCCTATTCCTGGTACAATGGCTTTTTGAGGGCAACCATAAATACAACGCATACAGATGACGCACTCATTACCAAAATGGTGTCTCCCTTCACTAATTTTAATATTTTCCTGAGGACACAATTTTTCACACCATCCGCATTCGATACATTTCTCGTTGACCTTAAGTCTCCGACCAAAAATCCTTCCACCTATCGTCTCAAGATATCCCAGTTTTGAAGCGATTCGATCAATTCCATAGGGCTGCGTCCGATGCCGTTCTCCTGCCAAAATTTCGTTCACCACCTTTTCAACAATCACTGGCGTTGCGTGAAGAACCATGGCACAGAGGCTTTCGTCGTAGCCAATCAAAAAATTAGATGGCATAACCATCATTTTTTCATATATTACATCATAACCTTTTTTTTCCAGATGACGAATTGTCGCCTCTCGACTCGCAGTATTGGGCGAGATATCACCTCCACCAGAAACAGAAATCACTACCGCCGGCCGATTCCTAGCTTGCGGAATTTTTTTTAACCACTCCAAAATGGGTTTTGGTGCATTAAATGCATATACTGGAAATAATAGCACCAAAACATCTCCGAACACAACTGGCTCTATCAAACCGCTTAGCTCAGTGCGTTGAACCGCGATGGCTCTTTTTTTAAACGAATGTTCAAACGCATCAGCAACGCGTGCTGTTCCTCCAGTACCTGTAAAATACACCAGATTTGCGTTATTAAAAGCCATTTTTCCTCCCTTACTGTACAGTTGTCAATTGTTTTTAACTTGAATATCGCTTAATCTGTACATATTATTTTCATTACCCATCAGCCGTTATTTCAATAAATCAAATGAGCATAATTGTTATGACCGTCTTTGTCAATTTGCAAGTCTTTATTCTACCATATTTTACCCTTTATTATTAATTATAAACACCTCCATCTGCGCTTGATTTTAATTAAAAAGCTTTACATACCGCCTGAATCAAGTATAAAATATTAATTGATCGATATTTATTATGATCGGAAAGGAATTCTTAAGATGAGTAAATTTTGCGTTCCCCCAGATGACACTTTTACAGCTGTAAACGTTTTTTGTCGATGCAGCTGCGTTGCGGATATCCTGAACCCGATTGGCAATCGTCAAGAATTTGATTCAATGCTCGTTGAGGCCATCAATAAAGCAAAAACTACGGTGCGTTATCTATCAATCCTTCTGATCAAAATCAATAATTTAGCGAAGTCTCCCAATTGCGATGACCAATTGCCTAGTGCTGACTGTCATCGCCGAATTGCAACAATCCTACAAAAAACCTTGAAACGTTCTGGTGATCTGGTCACACTATGGGATGATTATACGCTTGCCTGTATACTCTCTGATACGGATCCAGCCGGGGCAGCAGAAATGGCTGAAAAATTCAGACGAAAAATCTTAAACACTGCTTTTTCTCACACAACCACTCCACTGATCACAAACTGTACTGTTTCTATTGGTGTGGTTACTACGATTCTCACTGATGATATTTCCAGCGACACACTAATCGAAAAAGTGACTCAGGCCTTGTTGGCTGCCGAAGCAATGGGCCAAAATCAAATCGTAATCAATATAAATTAAAATCAATTCACAATCTAGTTTACTTTATATTGTGACTTATTTTCTATTTGGAAGCACAGTAACATTAACACGTCAAAGCCGACCT
Organism: Acetobacterium wieringae; assembly: GCF_026646375.1. Classification (GTDB taxonomy): domain Bacteria; phylum Bacillota; class Clostridia; order Eubacteriales; family Eubacteriaceae; genus Acetobacterium; species Acetobacterium wieringae_A. Next base: position 29,306 of record NZ_JAIPPU010000016.1, on the reverse strand, counting down.
CACTATGATAATTTATTGTTATTAAATAGTAGAAATTCGCCCTAAAAAGTTATATAATAGTAACACTTCATCTATTTATGATGCCAGTATGTATTTGTACCGTATCTACAAACATGCTGGCTTTAATCATTGCAGCATTGTTCGAAGCAATGGTTACAGTATAAACTACAAAACAATGTTCGAAAGGGGTTATTATGAATGAAAATCAAGAACCACAGCTGGATCAGGAAACGACGCCCAAGCCCGATTCAACTCAACAAACTGCTGTAAATACAGTTGATCATGCTCAAGATATGGCACTTCGCAAATTCCGAATCTCAACCAAATTACTGTTTTTTACAGTTGCACTAATTGCCTTAGCGGTGTTTTCTTTAGGAATTATTACGGTTAATCTGGGGGCTGCTGCGTTAACCGAACAAGCCAATGCCGATGCTCAAAAGTACACTACTGAAGGCGCTTCACACGTAGGTGCCATCATTAATGGAAACTTATCCACTCTTAGCGAAGTAGCTTCGCGGGCTCGTGTAACTAATATGGACTGGCAATCACAAGCTGATGCCATTGCCAGTGATATCGAGCGATTGGGCTATCAGGATATTGCTATAATGAACTTAAACGGTCATGCCAAATATATCAAAGATGGTGGTGAATTTGATTCCTGGGGAGAATTCTGGTATGAAGACGGATTTAATGGCGAACTCTCCATTTCTGATGTTGCCATCAGTAAAGTCACCCAAAAACCAGTGGTGTTTGATGTAGCACCAATAAAAAATAACGACCAGGTCGTCGGCTTACTGATCGGCCGAAGAGATCCCACCTTTTTAAAGGATACCACCAATGCCATGGGCGACGGTGATCGTCAATTCGGTTTTGTCGTCAATCAGAACGGAGCAATAATGGCTCATCCCGATGACCAAATCATTCTGGATCAAGTTAACGTTTTTGAAGATATTGAAAACGATGGCATTTGGAAGAGTCTTGGTTTATCGTTAAAGGAATTAGGAACCCAAAACACCGGGATGTTTACTTATACATTAGAAGGAGCGACAAAAATTGGCACCACTGCACCGATTCCTGGTACAAACTGGACCCTGATCATAGCCCAATATGAAGATGATGTGTTGGGGCCAATCAATAACCTCCGCAATCTGATTATGTTAATTTCAATTTTTATCCTCTTGATTGGCGGAGTTGCCGCCTATATAATGGCTCAAAAATTGTCGAAACCGATCGTAAAACTCAAGGAGATTGCCGATCAGGTAGCTGTGGGCAAAGTGGATGTAAACATTGAAATCGCCACCCATGACGAGATTGGTGATTTGATGCGATCTTTTGAAACCATGATTCAAAACAACAAAGCTCTTTCCAAAGCGGCTCAGCAGATGTCACAGGGTGATTTTGACGTTGCAATCATCCCCCGTTCTGATGATGATGTAATCTCGTATTCCATGGTTGCTGTTTTAACAGAAATGAACAGAATCCACGATGCTATTGTAAAATTTGGGAATGCTGCTTTAGCTGGACAACTCAACTACCGGGGAAATACCAATGAATATTCCGGGGCCTACAAAGACATGATTATTTCTCTAAACAATGTGATCAACACCTTTGTCAAACCCCTCAAGGTCGCCAATAAAGCCATTGAACGGATTGGCAACGGCGTGATTCCTCCTAAAATCACAACTGAATATAAAGGTGATTTTAATGATCTGAAAAACAATATTAACGCCTGTATCGATGGTCTCGGCGCTTTAACCGAAACCGGTGCGGTTCTTCACCGACTTTTTATCAATGATTTTTCTGCCAAAATGGAAGGAACCTATTTAGGGGTTTTTGGAGATTTAGCAACCTCAGTCAATGAAATTCACTGGAAACTGAATTACATTCATGCCATTGTCAATAATGTCTCTAATGGTAATATGAGCGATTACGATGAGTTGGTAACCATCGGTAAGCGATGCGAAGAGGATGAGTTTATTCCCAGCCTGATTCAAATGATTGACAATATCCACTCACTGGTCAGTGAAGCTGATGAAATGACCCGTCTGGCTGTTGAAGGCGACCTTGATCATCGTGGTAATCCTGCTAAATTCAAAGGTGAGTATGCCAAAGTTATCACCGGATTTAATCAAACCTTGGATGCTGTCATTGAGCCGATCCAAGCAGCTTCAGCTACATTGGACGAGCTGGCCAAAGGTAATCTGAATGCATATATGGATGGTGATTACAAAGGTCAGCACGGTAAAATAAAAGAGGATATGAACCGTACCATTGATTTCCTCAAAAAATATGTTGACGAAATCACAATCATCCTTCAACGCATTGGAGAGGGAGACCTCAGCCAGGAAATAAAAACCTACTATCATGGCGATTTTGTCGCCATTAAACTGGCTATTAATGAAATCACCACCCATTTAAGTGAAGTCATGAAAGAAATTGATGACGCCGCCGGACAAGTCGAAGCCGGTGCCATTCAAATCTCTGACGGTGGCCAAGCCTTGTCGCAAGGCACGACCGAACAAGCTAGTGCCATCCAGGAACTTACCGCTTCCATTGAAGAAGTGGCTGCTGAAACAAAGCGTAATGCACAAAATGCGAATGAAGCTAATGAACGGGCCATTGAAGTAAGAACAAATGCAGAAGTAGGGAATTCGCAAATGCTAAAAATGGTCACTGCCATGGTAGAAATCAACGAATCGTCAAGTAATATTTCAAAGATCATCAAGGTAATAGATGACATCGCCTTCCAAACCAATATACTCGCCCTTAACGCCGCAGTCGAAGCCGCTCGGGCTGGACAACATGGCAAAGGCTTTGCCGTCGTTGCTGAGGAAGTGCGTACACTGGCAGCACGTAGTGCCGAAGCCGCCAAGGAAACTACGGGTCTCATTGAAGGCTCGATTGATAAGGTTGCAGTTGGTACCAAGATTGCGGATGAAACCGCTGAAAGCCTGGTTGAAATTCTTAATGAAATTGAAAAAGTAACCGGATTGGTAGGTAATATCGCCCGGGCCTCCAACGATCAGGCTTCAGAAATTGCACAAATCACCAAAGGCATTGAACAAGTTTCAAATGTCGTACAAACCAACTCAGCTACTGCTGAAGAAAGCGCTGCCTCCAGCCAGGAGCTTTCCGGCCAGGCTGAGGTTCTTAAACAGATGATGCGTACGTTCAGACTCAAGAACCAAAACATCAACCCTGTCGAAAAAACAACACCGATTAACAAAAATGGATCTTCCGTTCCCTTTATCGAGCCATCCCGGCCTGAACCATGGATCACTTTGGATGATTCAGAAAGTGATAAGTACTGACATATAACCAGCCATTACAATAAACTTTATGCACTAAGTAATTACCCTGAAGACAGTCGAGTCCGATTGTCTTCAGGATTTTTTTGAATACTCATGCATTCTTTCTTTTTACGATTTTTAAATAAGTGATAATATCTATTCATTATCGTTCAGAATATAACAACAAACACCAGTCTTCTTTCTATTTCTGCTAACATTATTGACATTTGATTAAAATTTTGATCGAGTTATATTATAATTGGAGCACTTTTTGGAAAATAATACGCTTTTATGTTATTTTTTTGTTTCATTTTACAAGATTATCCCTTATAATTTACAGGGAATTAAATATGTAGTTTTATTAATATGAGTGATTAACTATTCATTCAGTTAGGTGGTGTTCCAGAAAGAAAATGCCGCATCAATTCGTCCCTTCACCAGGATAGCAATTCTTTCTTTCGAAACGATAAGCTAATCTCAAAAGACAATTTTTTTTGACATCAATACCGGTGAGTAAGGACACCGTCCGCAATTTGCCCCTCAGATTAAAATAACGGAGGTCTAATTTGAATTGGTTTAAAAATTTAAAAATTAAAACGAAACTGCTGTCATCTTTTATTCTTATTGCTCTGCTTGTTGGCGTTGTTGGTTTCATTGGAATCTTGAATACCTGGTCGCTGCAAGAGTCCGATCAGGAGTTATATGAAAACATGACGGTTCCCATCTCCCAAGTTGGTCAAATATCAACCACCTTTCAGAAGATGCGTGTGGACCTGCGAGACATGATTCTGGCTAATGATCCTGCCCTGATTCAATCAATTGAAAAAAGCATTACTGAAGAACAACAGAAAATTGATGTCTTAGCTGGCGATTACCAGAAGTCGATTCAAACCGATGAAATGCAGCAAGCCTTTGATAGCTTTGAGTCGGCTCGGACAGAGTACAACAAACACCTTGACGCAGTGAAGACCCAGGCTGCTCTAAACCAGGACACTGAAGCGTTCAACTTAATGAGTCCTGATAGTGCTGCCGGAAAAGCTACAACCGCCCTGCAAACAGCAATCGATAATCTTTCTGATTTAAAACTTGCCGATGGTTTGACCAAATCTGAAGATAATTTCGGCCAGGCTGCTGCTGCAACAACAACAATGACCATTATCATGATTATCAGTATGATTCTAGCGGTCGCTTTGGGCCTATTATTAACATCCCAAATCTGTCGACCACTACGCAAAGCTAACCAGATGATTCAGGAAATGAGTAAAGGTCACCTAAGCAACCGACTCAATATCGATACCACCGACGAGGTCGGCGAAATGGCAAATACCATGGACAAAATGGCTGATTCTCTCCAGTTTCTGGTCATTGGTACAATGAACCGCATTTCTGAAGGTGATGTTTCCATGAATGTCGAAATCACCGATCCCCAGGATGAAATCGGACCCGCTCTCAAAAAAACCATCGAAACCATCCGAGCCCTGATCTCCGAAGCAAATGCACTGTCTCATGCAGCCGTGGAAGGACGTCTGGACACCCGGGGCCATGCTGATGCATTCAGCGGTGGTTTTCGGGAAATCGTTGCTGGTGTGAATAGTACTCTGGATGCCGTTGTCGGCCCCCTTAACGTCGCAGCCGAATACATTGAACGAATTGGCAAGGGTGAAATTCCACCTAAAATTACTGATGAATATTATGGCGACTTCCGGGAAATTAAAAATAATCTTAATGCCTGCCTGGATGGATTAGGCGCCTTATCAGTGGCTGATCACACGTTGAAACTGATGAATAAAAACGATTTAACTCAAGCCATCGAAGGCGATTTTGATGGTATTTTCGGTGAAATTGCCCGATCCATTAACGGGGTTCATGCTCAGCTGGGGCGGATTGTCAGCGTTTCTACCAATATCTGTAACGGTGATCTAAGTGATCTGGGTTTTCTCCGCAGTATTGGCAAACGTAGTGAAAATGACCGCCTGGTCCCAGCGCTGTTGGGTATGACCGAAACGATTATGATGCTGGTTGAAGAAACCAGAAACATGGCTCAAACTGCCATTTCCGGAGATCTCGACAACCGTGGCGACGTAACCAAGTTTCAGGGTGAATATGCCACCGTCATTGAAGGATTCAACCAAACCCTGGATGCGATCATTGATCCGATTCAAGCTGCTTCGGCCACTCTCAATGAACTGGCTGAGGGAAATCTTAGAATTACCATGGACGGGGATTTCAAAGGTCAACATGGGAAAATCAAACATGATATGAACCGGACCATTGAATTTCTGAGGGCCTACGTGGAAGAAATCACGCACACCCTGGAAGAAATGAGTCAGGGAAATTTTGACCTGGAGATTACCAACCTCTATTGCGGCGATTTTCTGGCAATCAAAAAAGCCCTCAATCAAATTGCTGCCAGCTTAAGCACTACCCTCTTCGATATCAATGTCGCTGCCAGTCAGGTGGATATCGGTGCTCAACAAATTTCTGATAGTGGCCAGGCATTATCACATGGAACTACCGAACAGGCCAGCTCGATTCAGGAATTGACAGCATCCATTGAAGAAGTCGCAGCTGAAACAAAGCGCAACGCCAAAAATGCCAATGAAGCGAATGAACTGGCCATCAATGTTCGTTCCAATGCCGAGGTTGGCAATACTCAAATGGTTAAAATGGTCGCTGCAATGAGCGAGATCAACGACTCCTCACACAATATTTCTAAAATCATTAAAGTAATTGATGACATTGCGTTTCAGACCAATATTTTGGCGCTTAACGCCGCTGTGGAAGCTGCCCGAGCTGGTCAGCATGGCAAAGGTTTTGCCGTCGTTGCTGAAGAAGTCCGTACTCTAGCTGCCCGCAGTGCTGAAGCTGCCAAGGAAACCACCGGACTGATTGAAGGTTCCATTGATAAGGTAGAAGTCGGCACAAAAATCGCTGATGAAACCGCAGTGGGGCTTGCCGAAATTCTCAACCAGATTGAAAAAGTTACCAATCTGGTTGGTCGAATTGCCCAGGCTTCCAATGACCAGGCTTCAGAGATCGCTCAGATCAATCAAGGCATAGAAGCCGTTTCTCAGGTAGTTCAAACGAATTCGGCTACAGCCGAACAAAGCGCTGCTGCTAGTGAAGAACTGTCCGGACAAGCCGAAATGCTCAAACAAATGGTTGATGCCTTTAAACTCAAGAGCACAAAAAATCAGCCTGCCAGACCAGTTTCCGATTATTCAGAGTCAATGGCTCTTCCTCAATCAGATATAAGCCTTGAGGATCTGGATTTTGACAAATATTAAACGTTTTAAAAAACCCAGTCTGAACAGAACTGTTCAGGCTGGGTTTTTTATTGCGAAACTTTATTAATCTATTTCTTTGCACTTCCATATTTTCCGCCAAAAACTCAAACCGAATAGCTTTTATGATGTCAATAGTTTGGCAAAGTCATTATATCGTATTCTTGCCTTTTTTTGGGCCCTGATCCGGGCTTTGTTCACATCGTGATAATTCGAAATCAAAATTTCTACAATGTGTGGATCGATTTTATGATCCGCCACCATTTCCCTTAGAACCTCGATCGCTTTTTCTTTCTCCATTCCCTTCCGGTAAGGTCTATTCTCAGATACAGCGGTAAAAATATCTGCCACCGCCATGATTCGGGCTCCGAGCGAAAGTTCCGAAGCCATCTTTTTAAACGGATAACCGGTTCCGTCCAGCCGTTCATGATGCATCGAGGCAAATTCATTTATTTCTTCAAAGCCAGCAATCTGAAACAACAACACGTAGGTATGATAGGTATGCTCTTTCATCACTGCAAATTCGGCTTGGGTGAGACCTGCCGGTTTCTCCAGGATTTCAGTTGAAACTGTCAGTTTGCCGATATCATGGATATAGCCAGCGGCCTGAATTTTCTTACAAGTCAGTTCATCACATTTTAAATGTTGTGCCAACCGTTTGGCTACTGCTGAAACCCCTTCGCTGTGAACTGCAGTAAAGTTGCTCCGGAAATCAATGACCCGGGCAAAAAGTTTGGTAATGCCAATTAATTCGTCAATATCCAGTCGCTGATCCTTGAACTTTATTTTTTTATAATATCGCCGACCATTGGAAATAGACTCCAGATCATACCAAAAAAACTCTTTTTCTTTTAACCGTTCAAAAGCTTTGATGTACTCAGGGTTAAATTTTCGTCCCGAGGCACTTACTATTTTTTCGAAAATCCGATCTTTTTGATTGATCATTTTATCGTCCCGGAAGATGAGGGTGGCAATCCGGTCAGCCAAATGAATGAGATGACTTTCCGACATGACCGTTTCCCCAAAAAATCTGAGACCTTCTCCATCGTTCCAATCCACGTGATGAAATTTGATGATTCTGGCGATATCTTTAAATTCTCGGTAATCCTTCAGAAGCAACCAACCAATTCGGGCATGCTGATGGGGATTAATGGCTTCAAACTTCAACACATTGATTCGCTCTTGCATACTTAAACCACCAATATCATGCAGAACAGCGGCGACACAAACTTCATTCAGCTTCTTTTCATCAAAGTTCAACTCTTCCCCCAGGTTGTTGGTAATATAGGCGACGAGACGTTGATGATGATTCAGTTCCGGGCTTACCATATCCGAAGCTCTTGATAATTGGAGAGTTAACTCTAATAAAGAGACCATCTTTTTTCCTTTCCACATAAGACATGTGTTACATATAATTATTTTGTTATAATACCATGCTTTTGTTAGCATTGTAACACAATCGCATAGCACTTTTCTACTTAGATCTTTTTTATAATTTAGAACTTAAATGAAAAAGACCATCGCAAAGTTTGACTTTGCTGATGATCGATTTTTATAATGTATTTGCCACCCGATTCACAAAAAGTGATACAATCTGTGGATCAAACTGGGTTCCAGCATAACTCTGAAGCTCTTGCAGCGCTTCACTTTTGGTTTTTGCTTTTTTATAGGTACGTTCAGATAGTATCGTATCATAAGACGCTCCAACTGCCATAATTCTTGAAAAAATCGGAATCTCTTCACCTACCAGGCCTTTGGGATATCCTTTTCCATCCCATCGTTCATGATGGCACAAAATTGCAGTAGCGATTCCACCCATTTCCGGAGCTGAATTGATAATATGATAGCCTGTTTCTGGATGATTTCTTATTACCTTCCATTCCTCTGGGGTTAATTCTCCCTTTTTTTCAAGAATTTCTTTATCAATTGTTACTTTGCCGATGTCATGAAGCAGACCTGTCCACCGAAGCCGTTCTAATTCGATTTCTTTCATATTCATTTCTTTAGCAATGCGCATACAATAATAACAAACCCGCTCCGCATGAATTTTTTCAACTTCACTTTTTTCATATAAAGTATACATAATCGATTGAATGGTATTTTGTCGAACTTCCGCTTTCATTTTTAGTTTATTTTTATACATCATACTTTCAGCTTTTTTAAACACTTCAGTAAATGGTTCTGTCTTTGAATGCTTAGTTGCCCACCCAAATGATATCGAAAGAATCCCCTGGTCAACTACACAAGACGCCACTTCGCCGATCAATTTGTTCATCCGGTTTTTTACAATTTCTTCATCGGTATTAGGGAGTAGCATAACAAATTCATCGCCACCCCATCGTACGACCACATCGGTGGAACGACAACTATGGGTCAAAACCTGCCCGGCTGCTATCAATAATGAATCACCGGCCAGATGTCCAAATGCATCATTGGTCATTTTTAATCCGTTTACATCCCCCATAATAATTGAGAGTGGATATTGCGAACCATCCTCAAATCTTTCCCGGACTTCTTCATAATAACGGCGATTATATAATCCTGTTAACTGATCATGAAAGCTCAAGTATTCTATTTTGGCATTTTGAGCCTTACGTTCGGATACATCTCTGAAAATTAAAACTACTCCGGTTGTGTTACCCTCGCTGTCTTTAACCGGGGTGGCACTATCTTCAATATACACCTTTATTCCATTACGACTGGTAATAACAGCGTGATTTGTTAATTCATAAGGCTTATCTGTTCTTATCACTTCATCCACAGGATTTAATACATAGTATTCAGGATTTTCATGGGCCAGATTAAATACTTCATTAAATATTTTGCCGCGGGCCTCCATAAAGCTCCATCCGGTTAAGTCTTCAGCAACCGTGTTAAGCATGGTTACCCTTTTGTCTAGGTCAACCACGATAATACCATCTCCAACGCTTTTTAGAATACGATCAAGGTTTTTGTGGGTATATTCCAGGCGGGTGGTCAAAAGATATATTACAATCGCAACGAATAAAAAAATACACCCCCGTAATATGGGCGCTGGTAGTAAGTATCCATTGCTTAAATAATCGAGGATGATATGAAAAATGCCCAATAATATCGCCAAATGAATAACATAACGTCTAAACCAGAGTCCCACCATAATAATTGCAACATAAAAAAGATGTGTGTAAACCACATCAATACCCCTATAGTAGTTAAAATAAACCGCAACGAAGATAATCGTAACTAAACAAAGACTGACAAGAACCAACCGTATCTGACTATTGATGGTAATTTGAATCTTCTCCAAAACTATTCCCCCATACTTTCACATATGGGCAAATTATAACACGACAATGATTTATTTCAACTATTTTTTATCGTAATTAGCCATTATTTTACTGTATATTTATGCGAATTAAAAATCGCTCGCATTTTAATCTTATTTATTGGCAAATTTTTATATTTCCATAATTGTATCAGTTGTTTCGTAACAAGACCTGGATAAATACTTTTCGGTCTTTTCTGATCAATAACTTATTTGTCGATTAGAACTTTTCGCGCTATAATAAAGAAACTAAAATAATTCTTGAAACAACCAAAGGAGTTTTAATTATGTTGATCGACTTAAGAAGTGATACTGTAACCCAACCAACCCTAACCATGCGAACCGCTATGGCCAATGCCATCGTAGGTGATGATGTCTACGGGGATGACCCAACGGTCAACCAGTTAGAAAAGCTAGCTGCTGAGCTTTTAGGCAAGGAAGCGGCACTGTTTGTACCCTCCGGTACTTTTGGCAATCAACTGGCGATCATGACCCACACTGCAAGAGGAAATGAAGTCCTGGTCGGTGATGATTGCCATATCCTGATGCATGAGGTCGGCGCCGCTGCTGTCCTTTCAGGCGTTCAGATCAGAACCTTTCCGGTTTTGGAGGATGGCATCAATGTTGAAAAACTGACGCAGATGCTCCGGGGCGAAGATATTCACTTCCCGGATACCGGGCTGATCTGTATGGAAAATGCCCAGTCATCGGGAAAAACTGTTCCTTTGGCCAATATGGAAGCGGTTTATACTCTGGCACAATCCCAAAACATCCCGGTACACATTGACGGTGCCCGAATATTTAATGCCGCTCTTGCATTAGGGGTTGATGCCAAAGCAATTGCTGCCCAAGGAGATTCAGTGAACGTCTGTCTGTCCAAAGGCCTGTGTGCGCCGGTGGGGTCGTTGCTACTGGGAACCGAAGCATTTATAAAAAAAGCCCGCAAAAACAGAAAACTAATGGGCGGTGGCCTCCGTCAGGCTGGAATCCTGGCCGCCGCCGGAATCATCAGTCTAACAGAAATGATCTCCCGGCTGGAAGAAGACCACCGAAACGCCCGCTATCTGGCAACCCGGCTGGAAGAGATCGATTCCTGCTCGGTTCTCAGAAACCGTTTGGATATCAACATGGTCTTTTTTACCCTTCCAGAATCGGTGATTACTGAATCTGCACTTATTGAAGGCCTCCTAAAAAAGAATATTAAAATCAGTGGAACAGAAAATGGAGAGTACCGTTTTGTCACCAATCATGGTATCAACTCTGATGACATCGACTGGGTCATCGAAAGTATGAAGACCCTCATTTCCCATTATTCCTGATTTTTAACCCTTATTTTCATAGACTCATGCATCAAAAATCCTTTTATAGTTTGGCTTGACGTGGTATACTAAACTCACTACAAATGGAGGATTCTTTATGACAACCACATTCTACGGTAACCAGGGTGTTGTGAACAGCATCATACTCGATATGGAAACCGATTTTGAGAAACAATTGAGATTTTTAAACACTATTAAATTTACTGATGACTTTAAGCCAGAATGGCTACCGGATATTGTCAAAATTACATTTATAATCGAACCGTCACTGGGACAGTTTGGCCAACCTAATCTGATCATTATAGCCGAAGAAAAAAGTTTACAACGGCATGTTATTTTTGTTGAATCAAAAATTTCTGCCTATGATGATGCATCAGAAAAATTAAATATAAAACTTTTTCCCAATAAATACAAAGACATTGGTGACAAGCTAAATATCCGACTGGCTCTGATGTACCGATTGGCCAAAGCTTATCACTATCAAAAAGATGGTGGATTTATTGAAGATGTGGATGAAGCCTACAAGCTCTATCACGATGTCCCTAAGGTGCTAAAAAAACCCGTCATGATCAAACTCTGTATTGATAAGTTCGGATACAATCCGGATTTTTTATTTGTTGCTTTGACAAATGATCCGGTTGATATCCAGCCCTTTAAAAATGCCAACTTTCTGCCCCCCATCGGTGTCAGCGGTTGGCGGGCAGAAAAACAATCCTTTGGCTTAATTTCTTTTGCGATGCTTGAAGAACAAAATCTGGTTGATCCCAAAAGCGGATATTATGCCCTGTCAAAAAATAATGTCTTACATCTTCCTGCTGAAACCGGCTCCAGTAATAATGACCCTACCATTCGAACCATTGTTTTGGATCAGTGGCACCCGGATTTGAAATTGAATCTGGAGGAGTTTTTAGTATCTCTGGGAGATCGACTCACCACCAGCAAGGTTATCACCTTTAATGGTTCTTACAGCATCAAAGCTGAAGACGGACGAACCCTGGTAAAACTTTTTGCTGATAAAGAGAAAATGTATATTACTCTGCGAAACGATAATATTCCCATCGCTTTCAAAGATAAACCCCGGATTAAAATAGGGGTTGGTCTCAATGCTAAGTCCTTTGTATTAATTTATTCAGGCACTGATGACCTTACTGGAGATCATTATAATCAATTAGCTATGGATCTCATTGAAATCATCGTAGATTTTGTAGAACAATAAAACGCCCTAATAGTATTACACCGTTTCGCAAATCCAAAAGTGCAATTAAAAAGCAATTGTTTGCAACATCGTCCTGATCGGACGAAAACAACAATTGCTTTTTTCTATTGATTGAGCTATATTTGACAGAATAATTATTTTGACGTAAAAGAAACCTGCCTGTATAATTAATCGTACCCACTCCACTCGAGTGAAACGACCTATTTAAAATCCAAACTCCCGAACATAAAGGAGAAGAATTCTGATGAACAACAAAACATCTCAACTGAAAAAAACTGATTCCATACGTTTTAAATTGCTGATTATCCCTCTTATCTGCGTTTTTCTGGGTATTTTTGCAATTGCTGTTATTTCCTCGTATTTGATCCGGAACAGTCTGTTGGATCAATTGAAAGACCATGGTTTTACTACTTCCCAACGCTTTGTGACTCAGCTGGAAAACAACGCCAATGCTATTAAAGCTCTAGCTGACACAACGACAGGGGTGACATCCGATCAAAACGATAAGATTAAGAGCGACTTTAGCTATCAAGCCCAGATTGATAAAATGGCTAATGATGAAAACATTGTCTATATCGCCATTATTGACAAAAATGTCATCGACATCGCTGACAATATCAAGGAAGACATCGGTAACGATTATTCTGATGATGAAACGATGAAGGCTGCCGCTCAGGAAGGAATCGCCTCAGCATCAGAATACTACTATGAATTAAAGGATGTAACCGTTTATGATGTTCTCTACCCGCTAACAATTAATGGTGAACTGGTTGGAGCCATTGATATTGGTTATTCCATGGAAGATGTTTATGCCACTGTAGCCAATAATATCCTGTTCATTGTCGGGATAGGCTTGTTGATATTTTTAATTTTGGCCTTGATTCTCTATCGAATTTCTCTATCAATTACCAGGCCCATCTCTAACGTCAATCTGATGATTCAGGAAATGAATCAGGGTTATCTGGGAACCCGTCTGAACATGAAAGCAACCAATGAAATTGGTGAAATGGCCGTTGCACTTGACAGTTTTGCAGATAACCTTCAATTGGTTTTGATCAAAACGTTGAATCAGATTGCCGCCGGCGATCTGTCTGCTGAAATTCAAACCCAAGGAATTCGGGATGAAATAACGCCGGCACTCAAACAGACCATCGAAAACATTCGTCACCTGATTACCGAGGCAAATCGACTCTCAACCGCAGCGGTGGACGGACGCTTGGAAACCCGGGGTAATGCCGGGAACTTTCAGGGCGGTTTTAGAGAAATCGTGCAGGGTGTCAACAATACTCTGAATGCCGTCATTCTCCCTCTCAATGTGGCAGCTGATTATATTCAACGCATTGGAAATGGTGAAATACCGCCGAAAATTACGGATTCTTACCAAGGTGACTTTAATACCATCAAAAACAATATCAATTCCTGTATCGATGGACTTGGAGCACTGGACGAAGGCAATCGGGTTTTGGCCCGTATCGGCGTCAACGATTTTTCTCAAACGATAAATAGCGATTGCTGTGGCATTTTTGCCGAAATATCCCACTCGATCAATCGGATCAATACAAAAATGATTCATATTGTCGATATTATCAATCGCATCGCCAAAGGTGATATGATTGATCTCGATGACTTGAAAACCACCGGCAAACGTAGTGACAGCGATCAATTGATACCCAGTCTAGTTGGAATGATTGAAAATATCGTAGCTCTCGTTGACGAAACTCAATCAATGACTCAAATTGCCGTAGAAGGTGATCTCGATCATCGAGGGAACGCTTCTAAATTCCCCGGCGAGTACGCTCGGGTCATCGAGGGCTTTAACAATACCCTTGATGTGGTTATTGATCCAATCCGAGCCGCTTCATCGACCCTCAATCAATTGGCTCGAGGGAACTTAACTGTCACGATGGATGGTAATTTTAAAGGACAGCACGGAAAAATCAAAGACGATATGAACCGTACTATCAGCTTCCTCAAACAATATGTTGACGAGATTACGACTGTACTGGAAAAAATTGGTCAAGGCGATTTGACTCAGGAAATAACGAATCACTATCTTGGCGATTTCATTGCCATTAAGAATGCCATCAACAACATTACTGCCCGTCTTAGCACCGTGATGGGAGAGATTATTGAAGCCGCCAGCCAAGTGGATTCTGGCTCTCGCCAGATTTCGGATGGTGGTCAACAATTATCCCGTGGCACCACAGAACAGGCCAGTTCTATCCAGGAGCTCAGCGCTTCAATTGAAGAAGTGACCGAAAAAACAAAACGTAATGCCATAAGCGCCAACGAAGCCAGTGATCGGGCGATTGAGGTTCGCAGCAATGCTCAGGTAGGCAATGAACAGATGAAAAAAATGGTCTCCTCGATGGCTGATATCAACGAATCGTCCCATAATATTTCCAAAGTTATCAAAGTCATTGATGACATCGCCTTCCAAACGAATATTCTGGCTTTAAATGCCGCAGTTGAAGCTGCCCGGGCTGGTCAGCACGGTAAAGGCTTTGCCGTCGTCGCCGAGGAGGTTCGCACTCTGGCTGCTCGAAGCGCCGAAGCTGCCAAAGAAACTACGTCACTGATTGAAGGCTCCATCACGAAGGTGGAAGCAGGAACTCTAATTGCTGATAAAACCGCTGATGGTTTAACTGAAATTCTTAATCAGATTGAAAAGGTAGCCAGTCTGGTCGAAAGCATTGCCCGAGCCTCGAATGATCAGGCTTCTGAAATCGCCCAGATCACCATGGGTCTGGATCAGGTTTCGCAAGTCGTTCAGACAAACTCTGCCACCGCCGAAGAAAGTGCGGCCGCCAGTCAGGAACTGTCCAGCCAGTCAGAAATGCTTAAAGAAATGATGATGGCTTTTAAACTGAAGAAGCTTTCACCCACTCTTAGCAACGCTTTTCCAAACATGGACACGATTAAACCAGAATTTGTTGCCCCAGAACCGTCAATTATTCTAGATGACCATGAGCCAGATAAATATTAATTTTTTTATCCACCTTTAAACAATGCATGTTATAATTAAACAAATTTACTTATCGATTGGAATCATTGCCCATGGAAGAATTTTTCGCCACCAATACCTCGCAACAAATTCTCAACCGCATTTTTTCCCTGAATCTTGGCCTTTTATGCATCCTCCATACGGATGGACGTATTGAAAAAGTCAATTATACCTGGGAAAAAACCTTTGGCTACAGTGCGGCAGAATTACTCGATACCAACATCATTGATTATGCGCATCCCGATGACCGGGATGCAACGACTTTTGTTTTTTCAGAATTATTGCAAACGAACCACCGGCTCACCTTTTCGAATCGTTTCCGATCTAAAGATGGTAACTACCGATACGTCGACTGGGAATTTAATTGCCACGATAACTACGCCTATGTAGCTGGAACTGACATCACCCACATAAAGCTCTCTGCTGCCGGTCTGAAAGAACTTCGTGGACAGCTCGATAAGCACCAGCTTCAAAACAAACTGGAAGACCTTTGTCCGATTCGTCAGAAAATCCTGGTGGTTGATGACTCACCCCTTAACACCAAAATAATGGAAAGTGCACTGATTGAAGATTACGATGTCCTGATATCTCACAGTGGTAAAGAAGCCCTATCTATTTGCAATTCCAACGATCCCCCGGATCTTATCCTGTTGGATATTGTTATGCCTGAAATTGACGGCTATGAAATCTGCCGACGACTTAGTAAGAGTACAAAAACGAAAGATATACCGGTGATCTTTCTTACCTCTCTCACTGCTGCCAGAGATATTGAGTTCGGCTTAACTCTGGGTGCCATCGATTATATTACTAAACCCTTCAGCATCCCGATAATCAAAGCCAAAATCAAAAACCATCTGGCTGTAAAATACTATCAGGACACCCTAAAAATCAATACGGATGTTGATCAATTGACCCAGATCGCCAACCGCCGACGTTTCGATGATACCATGACCCTGGAAATTAAAAAAGCCAAACGAACGGGCACCATTTTATCTGTGCTTCTGCTTGACATTGATCATTTTAAATATTATAACGATACCTATGGTCATCTGGAAGGGGATGCTTGCTTGAGAAAGGTTGCTGCTACTCTATCGGTTACGCTTAAGCGCCCAAAAGATCTGGCAGCCCGCTGGGGTGGCGAAGAATTTGCTTGTTTGCTCCCCAACACCAATACTCACGGAGCTCAAAACGTTGCCGAATCGCTACGCAGCGCCATTCTGAATTTGAACATTCCTCATGGGTCCTCTCCTGTCAATGATATGGTTACTGTATCTGTCGGGGTTGTTTCTTCTAATCCAATGGATGAAAACTCCTTTGACAACCTGTTACGCCGTGCTGATGAAGCTCTTTATCAGGCCAAAGAAACCGGAAGAAACCGGATAGCAGTCTGGCACGAGGACATTGAAGCCATGAGCCCGTATCTTTAATCACTGTCTGCAGTTTATGCTCGCTGCGGTCCGTTTTTTACAAAAAATACCGACATCTGTCCACTGCAACTTATCTTGGTAAGTGGTGGACAAATGTCGGTTATTTTTTTACAGGTCTGATCAATCCTGAGCTTTTAATACGTTGATATAATCAATCATATATTCTGGCAGATCTGGGGGCCGACGACTGGAGACAATGTGGCCGTCAATAATCGAAGGCGTGTCATGCCAGATGGCTCCGGCATTGGTCATGTCATCTTTAATCCCCGGGGTACTGGTGACGTTTTTCCCTTTGAGGATACCGGCCGAGATCAACACCCAACCGGCATGGCAGATTTGGCCAATGATCCGTTTTCGCTCATCAAGGTTGCGAATCATCTCCAGCACCACCGGAAAACGACGGATTGCATCGGGTGCCCAACCGCCGGGAACCAGAATCCCATCATAATCGTCAGGATTGATGTCAGTATAGGCCAGGTCGGATACACAGGGCACACCGTATTTACCGATGTACTTTTTGTTAGCGATCTCCCCTACAACATGAACGGTAACCCCTTCTTCCCGCAGACGCAGTACTGGGTACCATAATTCAAGATCTTCAAAATCATTACTGATTAATGCGATAATCTTTTTGTTTTTCATCTTGTTTCCTCCTGTTTTTTAATTGTAAACTAACTATACGGTACCTCAGTTTTTCATCTAAGTTCGGTACCGACCAATTGTTAATCTGTTGTATCAATTGTTGGTACTACGACTGTTTATTTCTCACTTACTTCGAATAAAGTTATCGGTACCAAAATTAACATATTGCAAAGCATTTTTTCAATGCTAGGCATTCCCTCTGGAACCAGGCTTAACCAGGGCGACTTGGCCTCCTTTGCAAACGGGACAGTCGTCGGGATCCCAGGCGGTGATTTCCAGTTTGATGGCGGAGTAGATGGGCATGTTGATTTCAACCCCGGCTGCCCGGCGGTCAGCGATGCAGGCCACGCCGAGAACCACCGCTCCTAGGTCTTCGAGAACTTTCTTGGTTTCAATGGTGGATTTTCCGGTGGTAACGACGTCTTCAGTAATGATCACCCGCTCGCCCGGTTTGATTTCAAAGCCACGGCGCAGTTCCATCAGGCCATCTTTACGCTCGGTAAAAATCGACTCTTTACCCAATTGTCGACCGATTTCGTAGGATACGATGACACCGCCCATGGCTGGGCCAACCACTTTGTCGATTTCCAGCGCTTTGAGCTGTTCAACAACCGGTGCCAGAACCTTGGCAGCCGCCTCTGGAAAGCGCAGCACCTTGGCGCACTGAACATATTGATCGCTGTGTTTACCGGATGACAGTAAAAAATGTCCTTCCAGAAATGCATCGGTTTCTTTTAATATTTCTAAAACTTCCTGACTCATATTATTCCTCATTTCCTATTGTAATTTCAATTCACATCGGTTAATTTATTTTGATAAAATCTATTGTTCGTTATTTATACCCAGGCTATTGCGTATTAAACAATTCCCCTGACTTCGCCGATATTGGCCAGTCCTTCGTTAATGCAATAGGCTTCTAAGCCAGCAATGATCTCAAGTGGTGCCATCGGGTTATTGAAGTTAATGGTACCGATTTGAATACAGGTAGCCCCGGCCATAATGAATTCCAGAGCATCTTTCCAGTCGCTGATCCCTCCCATGGCCATCACCGGGATCTTTACCGCCTGACAGACCTGATGGGCCATCCGTAGGGCAATGGGTTTCACCGCAGGGCCGGAAAGGCCGGCATAAAGGTTGTCAAAAACAACTGCTTTTTTTCTGTAATCAATGGCCATTCCCTGCAATGTATTGATCAGTGAAATGCCCTGGGCCCCCGCATCCTCGCAGGCCCGGGCAATATCGGCGACTGCTTCACCATTGGGTGACAATTTGACCATAATCGGATGTCGGGAAATTTCCACAACTTTTCTGGTAATCTCGCCAGCTGTTTCAGCCTTGATCCCATAGGCCATTCCCCCGGCTTTAACATTGGGACAGGAAATATTGAGCTCAATCAACTGGGCATCAATGGCGTTGAGTTTTTCAATCGCAGTGAGATATGATTCTTCATCTTTGCCACCGACGTTAACAATTGTGACGGTATCGATCTCTTTAAGATGGGGCCATTCATTTTCGATAAAAGCATCGATTCCTGGATTTTCCAGGCCGATACTGTTCATCAGCCCGGCTGGTGTTTCCCAGAGCCGCATCCCGGTATTTCCCGATTTAGGTTCTAAGGTCAGTCCTTTTGAACAGAGACCGCCAAGTTTGGCCAGATCATAAAAGGCTTCATACTCCCGACCGAAACCAAAGGTTCCGGAAGCCGGGATGACCGGGTTTTTAAAGTGGATGTCATTAAATTTGGTTTCCAGATAATTAGACATTAAAGACCTCCTCCCGGACAAATACCGGGCCGTCCTTGCAGACCTTTTTGTTCCCGGAACGGGTTTCACAGGTGCACCCCAGACAGGCGCCGATTCCACAGGCCATATGGGCTTCCAGCGAGACGTAGACGGTATTTTCTGCCGGTACAGCATTCGCCACTGCTGCCATCATCAATTCCGGCCCACAGGTTACCACGGTTTCGCCGGGTAAAACGGAAAGTTTGTGGGTGATAATCCCGCCGACATCAAGCACAACTTCATCGGCCAGCGAAGCAAATGCCTCAATTCCGTAGGCGATATCCCGAAAGCCCAGATAAACCCGACACTTCCCGATGGGGTTTTGATCCCGATAGTGTCGCAGTAGATAATAAAGCGGTGCTGTTCCAATTCCACCACCTACGATACAAAGGTCGCCAATGATTTCCGGAAAACCATTGCCGTAAGGACCCTGGATGGTCACCTCATCATCAGCCTGCAGTTTCGCTAAGATTTCTGTTCCTTTCCCCACCACTTGATATAAAAAAGTGAGTTGACCCGATTCATAATCGTGAACACTGATCGGCCGGGACAATAGCGGATCCTTGTCCCAGGCGCGTAGCATAAAGAATTGACCCGGCTTGACGACACCGGTAAATGCCACGGTCATTTTAAAAACCCCCGCTGAAACAAGGGTATTGCTTAGAATTACAGCCATTTAAGAATATCCTCCTGCATTGCCAAGGTGGCGTTCCGGATATGCTCAGCAAAGCCCTCATCTTCACAACCAGCTTTTTGATGACCAGTGATCAGTCCCCGGGATGAGTTAACCACTGCACACCGGGATTTTTTGAGAATATTGGCTATGTCTTCGCCCGTTCCGCCCTGGGCGCCGTAGCCCGGTACCAAGAAGAAGGTATGGGGACACCGGGCTCGAATCGCCTCGAATTCATCTGGTCGGGTCAGTCCAACTACTGAACCAATCGCTGAAAAACCGTTTTCTCCTATGAAAGCACTTCCCCAGGCTTCAATTTTATCGCCCATGATTTCATAGATGGTATCTTCACTAACTTTCAGGTTCTGAAGATCCACTGCCGACGGGTTCGATGTTCGTTGCAGGATAAAAATACCCTTGCAATTTTCCTTAATATACTGATAGTAAGGTGATACCGCATCTTCGCCCATATACGCATTAACAGTCATAATATCGACTTCGAAGTCACCCGTGAAGTGACCTTTGGCATACTGATCACCGGTGGACGAAATATCGCCCCGCTTGACATCACCAATCACGACAATGCCCTTGCTTCTTGCATATTTAACCGTTTCGCTATAAGCTTTCATGCCATCCAATCCCAGTGACTCATAACAGGCAATTTGTACCTTATAGGCAGCTGCCAGATCCTCGGTAGCATCAATAACTCTCTTATTGAATTCAGTTATTTTCTCACCATCGGAGCAGTCCTTACTGAGCAGGTATTTTGGCAAAAATTTTACGGTAGTATCCAAACCTACACAAATTGGTCCTTTTTTTATAGCTTCATGATAGAGCCGGTCCATTATCATCATATTTAATTTCTCCCTTCACCATAGTTATCATTACTTTTCCTTTTAGAGTCTCGCCACCAAAGGGATTATTCTTACTTTTTGAAACGAATTCTTTGGGATTAATTTTCCCTTCCCAGTTCAAATCCACCAGAACCAGATCTGCCGGATATCGTTCTTTGATGAGTCCTGCCTTAATGCCGAGGCGCTTAGCCGGAGCATAACTGAGCATCTCGCTGAGCTTCTCCAGGCTAATGCCATTTTGTTCAAAAACCGTGAAATACATCGCAAAAGCCATTTCAAAGTTATTGATTCCCGGAGCCCCTTTTTGTTTGTCCGCTTCGGAATGGGGAGCATGATCCGTACCGCACATATCAATGATGCCAGCTTTGATTCCTTCGATTAAAGCCCGGCGGTCGGGATAGGTTCGGAACGGCGGATTGACCTTATAGTCCATCGCCGAGGCAAAGATATGATGAGGGGTCACTTCGCAGGTAATATCAAGGCCCTTTTCCTTAGCTTCTTCAATCAGCTCCAAGGTATCTTTTTTGCTAATGTGACAAACATGCAGATGTCCGCCGATTTCTTCTAATAGCTTAACATCGCGTCGCACCAGTTCAGTTTCTGGCTGACAATGGGTTAGCAGAATAAAATCATGTTCTGTTGAAGCCTTAAGCCCTGACACCATCATGTCCGGATTCACAATCGAAACACCATCGTTGGAAAACACATTCGTCAGGGGTCGCAAAGATTGGACATCAACAAGATCCGTATCATTAAACGCTTTAGACAGTGCCGCCACCTGAATCAGGTTACAAAGGTGCAAATCCTTGGCCTTATCCAGATTGGCTTTGACAAGTGCTGCCTCATCCATGCAGGGCTTGGTATTCGCCATCGCTATCAAAGTCGTAAAGCCACCTTTTAGTGCAGCCTGCATACCGGTTTCCATGGTTTCTTTGTATTCATAGCCAGGATCCCGCAAATGACAGTGCATATCAATAAATCCCGGCATCAACAAATAACCCTGACCATCGATTTCCTGATCATATTCTGACTTAACATTCCCTTTTTCTTTATATACTTTTTTTATTTTTCCGTCTTCAATCAATACCTTGCCAAACCGTCTTCCTTCGGCATCAACCATTTCAACGTTCTTGATTAAGGTTTTCATCGTTCCTCCTTTTGACATTTCTGTTTCCAGTGATTGTAATGGTTTCATGAGTTCTTCCAAATTGCTAACTTAGATTTAGTACCGACAATTGTTACATCATGTTGTACGCATCGGAGCGAACAGGTTTATAAACCTGTCCGATTTTCGCGAAGGCAACGAGCCAATCACAAGTTGGCTTGTAGTTGGCGACTGCCCGCGACCAATGCGAAAGGAGCGCAGCGGATTTCGCATGGCGTGACGAACAACAGATTAACCATTGGTCAATACGACACAGCTAACCTACTCTTCATCAATAAAAGTGGTGTAGGCATCGCAATACTCACAACGGTATTGCTTTTTCTCTTCATTAACCAGAAAAAATTTAATATCCTTCACATCCTCATATTGGGTAATACAGCGGGGATTTTTACAAGTCATAATGCCATTAACTACTGTTGGTAGAGTCAAGCTTATTTTTTTATACAACTCACCATTCTTGACAAAGTTAATGGTCACATTGGGATCGATCAGACCAAGCACGGTCATATCAATCTGCAAATCGGTCTCTATTTTAATTAAATCTTTCTGTTTCATTTTTTTACTGGGAATGTTCTTAAGTAACACCACCACATCGTCAATATCATTGAGATGAAGTTCCTTGTAAATTTCAAAACCATGTCCCGCTTCAATGTGGTCGATGATAATACCCTTTTTCAGTTTCGATACGTTGATCATTTTCTATCCTCCACTCCCAGAAGTTTGGCAATCAGAGCCATCCGTACATACATCCCATATTTTGCCTGAGCAAAATAAACCGCCCGGGGATCTTCATCCACCTCTGTAGCGATTTCGTTGACCCGGGGCAAGGGGTGCATGACAATCATATCCGCTTTAGCGCCTTTCATTTTCCTTTTATCCAGAATATAGTAGTTTTTCAATCGCAGATACTCTTCCTCACTGACAAACCGCTCCCGTTGAACCCGGGACATGTAAAGAATATCCAATTCACCAATGACCTCATCCAGACTTGTCGTTTCCTTATAGGTTTGCGGATCCAGTTGATTGAGAATATGAGCCGGCATTTTCAATTCAGTGGGCGATATAAATACAAACCGGATGCCCTGATAACGGTTCAGGGTCTTTACCAGCGAATGGATGGTTCGTCCAAAAAGCAAATCGCCGCAAACCCCAACCACATGGTTATTACAACCGCCCTTAAATTTCCTGATTGTCAGTAGATCAGTCAATGTTTGGGTAGGATGTTCATGGCCGCCGTCACCGGCGTTAATAATTGGCATTTCGTTGGCAAACTTTGAGACCAGTCGGGCCGTTCCCTCCCGGGGATGCCTGATCACAGCGATATCTGAATAGCATTCGATGGTCCTTATCGTATCACCCAGACTTTCTCCCTTGGACACCGAGGAGTTATTGGGATCATCAAACCCGATGATTTCTCCCCCTAAACGCAGCATGGCAGCTTCAAAACTGAACCGTGTCCGTGTGGAAGGCTCATAAAAAAGGCTGGCCAATAATTTTCCCTTACAAACCAAAGAATAACCCTCAGGGTCTGCAATAATATTATCAGCCAGCTGCATAATCGATTCAATTTCATTTAGTTGAAAGTCTCCAGGCTCGATTAAATGTCTTCCTTTTAACATAATGTTCCTCCTATCATAAACACAATTATGGGCAAAAAACAAGCCGCTTTATAAAATAGCGGCATACTTTCTAACAGGCATCTTCCCTCATTAAATGTATCGTTCCTTTTGCACCTTTAAGCCTCGCTTACTAAAGCTCGCATACTTAATTATGATAATCATAATTTAATTAGACCTAATTGTCAATGAACTTTGATTAAAAGAAACCGTTATCTTAAGATAAATTTGAGCTTAGGAGTCGACGGAATCCTATTGAATGATTTGACTGGAATTTCGAAGCAGATAATGGTATGATAGTAATATAAATAATTGCTAAAATGACACCTGCATTAAGATCAATTTGCAATTTTAAATAACTCATACAATTAAGGGAGGGATTTTTATGTATTTCGTAACTTATCAATATAACGCATTTAGCGAAGGTGGCATTTTGACCGCCGATGAAACTAAGGTCTTACCCATAACAACCATCGCTAAACTCATGGGGCTCAAATTTCCCGAACGTCTGATCGACTTTATACCGCTGGCAACCAACGAGCTACTTGCTGACATCAAACAAGTCATGGCCGAACATCAGAACCTGGGCATCAATCTCAGCCTGGTCAAGCTGTTGGCTCCAATTCCCAAACCGCCAAGAAATATTTTCTGTTTGGGAAAAAACTATGCGGATCACGCCAAAGAAATCAGGAATATTCCTACCATGGGAGACGTGCCGGAAAATCCGATCTATTTTTCCAAACTGCCGACCTCAGTCACCGGACCGGATACGGTAATTCTTTCCCATGCCAAGGCTACCAAACAGATCGACTACGAAGTGGAACTGGCCATAGTAATTGGTAAAGAAGGCGCCGATATTTCCAAAGAAGACGCTGAAAATTATATTTTCGGCTACACCATTGCCAACGATATCACCGCCCGAGATCTTCAAAAAAAGCACTCTCAATGGTATAAGGGTAAGTCACTGGATACCTTCTGTCCCTTAGGTCCCCGAATTCTGCACAAAAACGATTTAAGAATTCCTTTTGACCTGGACATCACCTGTCGAGTCAATGGCGAAGTTCGACAGCACTCAAAAACTGGTCGGATGATTTTTGATATTCCATCCATTATCAGTGATCTATCGCAGGGGATGACCCTATTACCAGGAGATATTATTCTCACCGGAACTCCTGCCGGGGTAGGCTTTGCTCTCGATCCACCGCAATTCCTAAAACATGGGGATCAGATCGAAGCAGAAATCGAAAAAATCGGCATCCTTCGAAATACCATCGAATAATCAAAAAGCCAGGATTGTCTTGGGATCTTACCAAAGACAATCCTGGCTTTTTTAAAGCTACAATGTTACGGTTTAGTTTGGCAACGCTAAAACCAATCTGCGTCACTAAATGAGCATTTAAACGGGCAAACGTTTCAGGGTGAACACGCCAACAGCCGCCGCAAACAATAATCCAATAAAGACAGCAAAACCACCACTGATTAAACTGATACTACTTTGCCCTGTAACAATGGCAAGACCATCAAAGGCATTATACAGGGAGAATTTACCTAAAAAGGCCGTTCTTTCAGATAACTTACTGAGGGTATTTAGAATAAAGAAACTGACTGGAATCAGAGCTCCAAAAAAAAGTGCCGGCTTTGTACTGTTGAACAAACAGGAAAAGAAAAAACAAAACATCCCGATGGTCATTGTCATCAGACAAGCCCCTATATTCAGTTTTAAAAACACTTTAACATCAAGCATTCCCGGGAAAAAATGTTCACTCATGCCGTACCCAACCATAAAGAGAATCGTAAACAAAACCCCAATCGACGCCAGTAGATAAATTCCCTGGGTGACAATGATTTTGATACGACTATTGGGGGTGCATAGCAGGCTGGTAAATGAGCCTTCATATACCCACTTGGCCACGAGCCGATTGGCCAGAATGATGCAATAAACCATGGGAAAGAGGTAAATCAAAAATCCGTAAAAGAGACTGGCAATAAATCCGGTCAGTCCACTGTCAATGGTGCCAAAGCCTAGCGCGTTAACCAGTTTCGTCGGCAGGATCGACATCATATCAACCATTGCACCAATCCCATTAGGATCATAGATATAAATAATAACCGCCAGATAAATAGACATCAGCGCTGCAAAAACCATCAACAGAAAGGTGTTATTTTTAATATTCTTCAGAAACAATGGAATACTCATGCTTTTTTCACCTCTCTGACTGTTTCTTCCTGTTCAGGCAGTATATTGTTCTTTTTTGCTTTTTGAGTCATCATTCTCGGTTTTTTTTCGCTTTTTTTTGCTTTTTCATCATTTTTCCGGATATTTTTCAGTTCTTCTTTTATCTCGATATGATCTATTTCTTTTCGATAATGCTGCTGGAAAATCTCTTCTAATGACTGATTTTTTGAATTAAACACCAATACCTTCTCATGGGACAAAACCTTCATCAGCACATCAATCCGATCTCCGGGCGAAAAAATTTCATAGTCGCTCTGTGAAAACTGCTGATAGCCAAAACCATATTTTTTTATCTGCTCCAGATTTGGCGGAGCCGCGAATTTTACCAGATAAGCTTTGGTTTCTTCGGCCCGAAGGCTGACAATATCCTTATTTTCCACCAAGCGACCTTCTCTGAGAACTCCGACCCGATCACAGGTTCTTTCCACTTCTTCAAATTTATGTGTCGACAACAAAACTGTTTTGCCTCGCCGCTTTTCTTCCAGAATAAGGTCTAAAAAGCGGGACTGCATCAGGGGATCCAGTCCACTGGTGGGTTCATCCAATACCAGGGTTTGAGGATCATGCATCAATGCAGTGACAATGGACAGTCTTTTTTTCATAGCACTTGACATATTTTCGATTTTTCCCCGGGTTTCCACCTCAAATCGCTCCAGCAGCATGTCTCTGAGTCTGGTATTTTTCTGACCAAAAATTCCACGCATCTGAGTAATAAAGTTCAGATATTCTTTCACACGCATATTTTCAAAAAGAGCGACATCTTCGGGCACATATCCGGTATTTTTTTGAATCGCTGATGCTCTGGAAAAGCAATTTAATCCATCGATGGTGGCGCTGCCACGTCCGGCCCGGATCAATCCCATCAGCATCCGGATGGTGGTTGTTTTACCGGCATCGTCAGGACCCACATATCCAAAAACCTCACCTTTTTCAACATTAAAATTTAAATTGAAGATCCCTCTCGTGCTTGAATATTTAAGGGTTACATCCTTTAATTCAATCATTTTTTTCTCCTTAAAACCTTATTCGTTCTTAATACCGGATTCACTTAATTTTTCAACCGGCTGTTCAATTCATTGGCAATTCGACCAAAATCTGATCCGGTGAGGGTTTCACCACGAATTCCTGGTGCGATGTGACAAGCCGCCAGAGCCTCCAGTAAAACAGCTTTGTCAAATGGGGTATTCATGGTCAGCCCATTGATCAAGGTTTTTCGTCGATTCAGAAAACTGGCTTTGACGACGGATAAAAACAATTCCTTGTTTTCTAGCTCTATTTTAGGAACTGTCAGTTTTTTAAGGGTGACTACAATCGAGTCAACCTTAGGTTTAGGGATAAATACATGCGCCGGCACCTCAAAATCAATGGAAATGTCTGCATAAAACTGTGCCACGATACTCAGTGATCCATAAGCTTTGGTGCCCGGAACTCCACACAGACGCTCGCCCACCTCTTTTTGAATTAAAAAAGTCATCCGTTCAATAGGCAGATCGGATTCCAGAAAACCCATAATAATAGGCGTTGTGATATAATAAGGTAGGTTTGCCACAACCTTAAGCGGCATTGTGTCAAGTTGATCTCCCAGAATCTCCCAAACATTGATTTTTAGGATGTCACCCTGAACAATCTCAACATTATCACAATCATTCAGGGTCTCATGGAGCACTGGTATCAGTTTTTTATCTATTTCAACCGTAATTACTTTGGCGGCATGATCACTGAGGGCCTGGGTCATTGTTCCAATTCCCGGGCCGATTTCCAGCACCAGATCTCTTTTGCCCACGTCTCCGGCCTTTACAATCTTTTGGACAATATTTTCGTCGATTAAAAAATTTTGTCCAAATCGCTTGTTAAAGTGGAGATCATATTTTTTCAACAGTGCTTCGATGACCCGTGGTGATGTTAATTTTTCCATTCATTTCCTTCCATTATACAACTATTTACACTTTACGTTAGATTTCATAATATTCCATTTATAACTTAACTATTATACACTTTATTTAATCCCGCGGGAAGACTTTATCACTAATTCGCCAATTAAAGATCCAGACTTTTACATTATTTAGTATTATTCTAGAATTGGTATCTTTTTCCGAGTTCCTATCATATTACCATATTTTCCAGTCTGGTGTAATAATCTCTTGTAACCTGAAAGATAGCAGTATATAATGCTTATCAGAGAATCATTCTAATTATTGTTTAAGTAAAACCTTAAATTGCTGGAGCAACGTCCTGGCCTGGGAGAAAATGATGTTTAAAAAGAACACCCTTCATTCAAAAATAAACCTATTCATTCTCGGTATTATTCTTTTAATTGTCACCATTGGCTGTTTCGTTGCCATAAATATCTTTTTTTCTATTTACGAAAGTGAAATGACAAGAATGGTCACAACTGGAATTACTGAGTTTGAAGAACTTATCATTCAAGAAAACAAGAACTGGCTTCTCTCCTTCTCAGACGAATTGGCTGACCCTGAAAATCATTTACTCATTAAAAACGATCTGGCTTCAATCCAGGCACTTCATCAATATATTGGACATGCAAATAATGATGCGCTCGAGTTTGTCACGATAACCTACCTGGACGGCAGTAGCCACGAAGAAGTTTTTGCTGATCAGAGTATTCTAAACTTGGCTTCCCAAAACACCGTTTCATCGGCCACGAATCCGTATTTCTGGATTGATGGAAATGCCCAGCTGGGACTGCATCTATTCAGCCGCTACCCACTTTTCGGATCAGACCAGAGCCCTGCCGGGACACTGTTGATGGGGATAAATCTGGCTGATCAAAAAAGTGTGGACTATATGAAAAATACCGCCGCTCTGGAAGCAACGGTATTTGCTGGCAATACCCGGATTGCCACCACAATTGTCAAGAATAATGAAAACCAGATCGGCACAACTCTGGATCCGGCCATCGCCGATATGGTTCTGGATCAGAAAATTGACTATACCGGAAAAGCCGAAGTCCTGGGAGACCCTTATCTGGTTGCCTATTCTCCGGTTTTAAACCCCCGTGATGACGTCGTTGGGGTTCTGTTTGTTGGCAAATCTATGGTTTCCATTTACACAATCCGGAACCAGATTATTCTCTATATCGCAATTTTAGGCTTTCTCTTGCTGCTATTCTTTTATATCGTCTCTAATCACTGGTTGAGAATCAATATTACCCATCCCATCCGTTGGGTTGCAGATGCCATGAAAATGATCTCCCAGGGTCAATACAAGGTGCTTGAAAACATGCCAAAGGCCAAATATGAAGAAATTGAGATGCTTCAAACTACCATGTATGACATGGTCAACGAATTGGTTACCGGCAAAAAGAACTTGGAAACAGCAGCCTATATTGATTCCATCACGGGTTTACCAAATCGGGTTTCGCTGTATAAAAAGTACCAGAACAATCCCCTTATTGATAATAGCAATACCTTAAAGCAGGTATATTATATTGATGTTGATAATTTAAAATATATCAACAATTTATTTGGTCACAAT
>NZ_JAIPPU010000015.1 GCF_026646375.1 Acetobacterium wieringae | reverse complement strand
TAGGGGCTTGGAAAATTCCTTGCGCGTTTTGACTGAACTATTATTGACAATTCCACTGGGGTCTAAAATAAGTGTTGCAATCAACGAATGCATATAAAAGGACTGAGAACGGAAGCCCATGTTCGATATCGCCCAGAAGTACAACATGAGCCCCGGACTGAAAGGCATGTTTGCGCTGCTTTAAAAGGTGTACTAATGACAGAAAAAGCCTATTGACATTCTACTGCATTCATATTACAATGCGAATGAATAATAAATAATTCATTCATCAAGGGGAGTGCAGATCGTGGAAGATAGAAAAACAGTGATATATGATTGCGCGAAAGAATTGTTCAGCGCTAAAGGGTTTAAGGAAACAAACATCTCAGAAATAACACAAAAATCTGGAATAGCGATAGGTACATTTTATAAGTACTATCCATCGAAAGAAAAACTATTTATGGACATTTTTCTGGAGGAGAATGCCAAACTAAAAAAGCATTGTTTACAGTCTATTGATTTAACGAAAAGCCCAATGGAAGTCATTGGAGAAATGCTGGCACTGAATACTGAAGGTTTAAACGAGAATCCCATACTGCGAGAATGGAATAACAAATATGTGTTCTCAAAAATAGAACAGCTTTATCGTCAGGAAAACGGACTTCAGGCGGTTGACTTTCTATATGACAGTTTCCTTGGACTTGTGAAGGAATGGCAAGCACAGGGCAAAATGCGAAAAGATATTGACAGCAAAATGATTATGATGATTTTTGCAGCTATTATCAATATCGATACGCATAAAGAGGAAATTGGGCTTGAATATTTTCCGCAACTTTTGGTTCAGATGACAGAACTTATTATGAAAGGTCTAACGGACTGCTCAGAGTAAATGAGCAGTTTTTTCAGAGTAAGTCTTGAATGAATAGTAATATATTCATTCAAAGCGCGTTGGAAGGAGAAAAATATGTTGAACTATGCAGACGTAAAGGACACTATCTTTTGCATGAATACGCTTATTTCATTCCAAATACATGGCAAAAAGGAAGAGCAGGTTTTATCCAGAGTGAAAGCTGAGCTTTTCCGGCTTGAAAAGAAACTCAGCCGCTTTGTGCAGGACAGTGAAGTTAGCAGAATCAATCAGTTTGCAGGGAAAGATTATGTAGATCTTAGCACAGAGACATATGAGATTCTGTCCATCGCAATCCGTTTGGCGGAGATTTCTCAGGGACTATTTGATATTACTGTCAGTCCTTTGGTAGATTTGTGGGACTATAAGCACTCCTTTCATGCGCCTGAAGAAGGTAAAATCCGAAGGACACTGGATTTGGTTAACTATCGTGATTTGCTCTTGAATTCAAAGGAAAAAAGGGCTTATCTGTGGAAAAAGGGACAGTCCATTGATTTAGGCGGTATCGGAAAAGGCTATGCCAGTGACCATTGCATAAAAGTACTTCAGGAGAATGGTATATCTTCTGCTTTTATCAATATCGGAGGGAATGTATCAACACTCGGAAATAAGCCGGAAGGTTTTCCATGGAGTGTCGGTATTCGGCATCCCAGACAAGAGAACAGCTTGATTGGCGCAGTGAAAGTAACCGACAAGGCAGTGGTAACCTCCGGTGATTATGAACGTTATTTTATTGACATGGATGGAGAACGAAGACATCATATTCTGAATACTGTCACGGGTTACCCTATCGACTCGGGTTTGATTAGCGTTTCTGTTATTTATGAGAGCGCAGTTATTGGAGATGCTTTGTCTACTGCAATCTTTGCAGCTGGTATCGAGAAGGGACTGGAATATCTTGTGCATTTTCCAGGCGCTGAAGCCATAATGGTTGACAAGTTTCTGCAGGTTTATATCACGCAAGGTATTAAAGAATGCTTTCAGGCTGCGGAAGGAGTCGAAGCTTTGATAATATGAAAGGGGTAAGAGTAATGAGTAGATCAGAAAAGAGAAAGGGGAAAATAAAAATGTGGATTATTATAGTTGTTATTGTTGTTGTTGTCATCGGAGTCGGAGCGCTTGGAGGAATAATCGCTGACGCACCCGGTCAGCGAGAAATCAAAGAGTTGGTTTTTTCAGATGTTGAGTTCAAGAATCTTCGCGACGGAACATATATTGGTGAATACAAAGGTACAAAAGATCATAAAAGAGATACAAAGGTTGAGATGATAGTATCGGGTGGGGAAATTTCAGACATTAAAATATTGAAGGGTGCTTTGGGTAAGGATGGAACGCCTGCGGAACTTAAAGGTGGACTCAGTATTGACAACTTGTTTAATAGTGCCGTTCAATCGAATACGCTACAGGTGGATGTTATCAGTGGTGCCACCATAACTTCAAAAGCACATCTCAAGGCGCTTGAAAATGCGCTCAAACAGGCACAGCCGGAAAGATGATTAGGGCTCTCTCATTTTGAGTCTGGCTCGTAGCACAATGTTTATTTTGTTTTGCGATATTACCCCAAAGTCCCTTTTACATTTGTGGCAACTAAAAGGAAAACTCAAAAGACCCGTTTCATCCGCCACCTTTGTCCTAAGGAGAAGAAGAGAAACCTCGGAGCCATTAAAGCATTCTCAGATGATATAGATAGAAAATAAAATGATGGTCCGGCCTGCTGTTATCTGTATATGCAGATTATAGTGGGCTTTTTTATTATTTGCAGAAGTGATATGATAAATATGACATATTATTTAAATTCGTGAGAATATTTATTGCAATGCTGACAGAATTAAAAAAATTATGGGGAGATATGATCGATATGAGATTAGATGGATTTGGAATTATGGTTGATGATATGCCAACGATGGTGCGCTTTTATAGAGACGTTCTTGGCTTTGGCATTAAAGAAGATGAGAACACATCAAATGTGTATCTTGAAAAGGATGGAACACTGTTTTTGCTTTATCGAAAGTCTGACTTTGAAAATATGACGGGAAACAAGTTCGCATATTGTAAAGGGTTGAATGGACATTATGAAATTGCACTTAGCGTAGATAATTATGAGGCGGTTGACAGTGTTTTTAATGATGTCGTTCAGAAAGGTGCCAGGGAAGTAATGAAACCGACTACTGAACCTTGGGGACAGCGGACCTGCTATATTGCAGATCCTGAAGGCAATCTGATTGAAATAGGATCATTTACTAATGAGGGAGAAATGCAAGCATGAAAAAGTGGTACGACGAAGAATTTGAATTTGAGATAGAAGTTACTGGATTTCTTCGCAGTGATCATACCGAGCATTACTGCCGTAACGGCGAAGAGATAGGGGATAAATATACTTGCACCTACGGTTGTCCCGTAAATAATCAGGGATATGGAATCTGCTCAAAGATGATGCAGATTCTCTTTGCAGATATGCAGGCAGTAAGAAGCGGAGGAGATTTGATGAATGTAGGTGGATCAGAGAAATATATCAAGGATTATGTGTGTCCGGATGGATGTGTCTGTTTTAAAATGACGGCAAATAAGACCGAAAATGTAAATTTCTATAAAGGAAATTTTTTTCAGCAGTGAGACTTGTAGTAATAAATCAATATAATGTTTAAGAAAATTTAGAAAGGCACATCATTATCGCCCAATTTAACTGAAATTTGAAATAACTGGAAATCTTACTAATTTAAAGGAGACAGAATTATAGATACTGAAATAGTTGAAAGAGAGAAACTTTGTTTTCAAAGGTATAATGTAAGTATAAAAAGGGGCTTCTATCGATTCCTAAATTATGGCACAGGCTGACTTTATCCAGTATGGTGAAAGAACTGATAAAAAAGGCAGAAGCCGCATTGAGGTATGGCTTCCTGTCACGGCCTGAATTGATTTAAGATGAAGCTGATGGCATCTCTTTCAGAACCGTTAACCAGCGAAGCCGTGGAGGATGACGCGTATCGAAGTCGCTTTATGGATTATTGCAGTGAAGAATAAACCGAACCCGGCAAAAATAAACAGGAACTGTTGAATCGGATAAGGTGTAGAAAACAGAGCAGATCTGATTGAAGCAAAAATATCACTGAGAATCCGAACTTGCATAAAAATTGCAGAAAAGTATTTGGGAGAAAAACGGTGAATTGAGTCGAGGGGACACAGCGCCGATTAAAATTTGCTACGGGGGTATTTAGATGGAAATTAAAGTTTTTAAAATCAATGCATTTGCAAAGACTGCGATCGGAGGAAATCCGGCTGGTGTTGTGGCAAACGCTGATGAGCTATCTGAAAATGATATGAAAAAGATCGCTGGAATCGTTGGTCTCAGTGAGACTGCTTTTGTCATGAAATCTGATGTTGCCGACTTCAGAGTACGCTTTTTCACACCAACTGAAGAAGTCGATTTGTGCGGTCATGCCACCATCGGAACGTTTTCGACGTTACTTAAAAAAGGTTATATTCAGTGTGGAAATTACACACAGGAGACAAAAGCGGGCATATTAAATGTTGCGGTGAGAGAAGACGCTTCGATCATGATGAATCAAGCGAAGCCAAGCTTTTATGAGATGATAGAAAAAACGGAAATTGCGGATTCTTTAAATATTTCAGTAGCTGACATAAATGAAGCATTGCCGGTACAGATTGTATCGACTGGAATCAAAGATATCATCATACCAATCAGAAATATGAATGTGCTTCGTAGCATTCAGCCGGATTTTTCCATGATTTCTAATATCAGCAAAAAATACAGCGTAATTGGGTATCATTTGTATGCGCGTGAGTCGCGCAACAATTCAAGTGTCCATTGTCGTAACTTCGCGCCGCTATATGGTATTCCTGAAGAGTCGGCTACAGGAACATCAAACGGCGCATTGGCGTGTTATTTGCTTAAGTATAATCAGATTACGCCTGAATACGCTAAAAACGTGTCTTTTGCGCAGGGCGACTCAATGAACAGGCCATCGGAGATTATGATTTCGATAAGCGTGGAAAACGATGAAATACATGAAGTTCGAGTCGGTGGAAAAGCTCTAAATCTAACAGAGATTAAAATTGAAGTATAAACAATAGCGATAACAAATGACGTCGGGATGCTTCGTTTGTCATGCCCATCAAACAGCGGGATGCTTGAAAAAAGAAGGAAAAAATGTATCGATTCCCGGGTTTTTGAATGGGATATCTGCAAAGGCATGATAGGGATCTTTTGTGTGGATTTGATTTTAAAATAGGAGTGAATACTGGTGAATATAAGGAAAGTTCAAAACAATAAGAAAGCATATATCGACTTGCTTTTATTGGCTGATGAACAGGAAGACATGATCGACAAGTACCTTGAGCGTGGGGACATGTTTGTTTTGGACGATCATGGCGTTAAAGCCGAGTGTGTGGTTACGAAAGAGGCAGAGGGTATTTATGAGCTAAAGAACATTGCGGTTATGCCCGAGTGTCAGCGAAGGGGATATGGAAAAAAACTGATCGATTTTCTGTTTTTTCATTACAGCGATTGCATGACAATGCTTGTAGGAACGGGTGATGTTCCTTCGGCGCTTTGTTTTTATCAGAAATGTGGATTTGCAGAATCATATCGGATACAAAACTTTTTTACGGACAATTATGACCATCCAATGTTTGAGGATGGGACACAGCTTGTTGATATGGTCTACCTGAAGCGAGAGCGATGAAGGACTATGATCCTGACGATCATTAGTTATGGCTTCAGCGTTTATATTTTGAGGCCAAACACATCGACTGTTACAGTAATTGCGCTAGAAAGTCAGACCCAGTAAAGCGCTGTTTAGCTGATCATGATAGGCGATCAGTCAAGAAGGTGCTTTGAAATGGATGCGTGGGAACAAATACAAGAAACCATTGGTTTTATTGAAGATCATTTGATTGAAATATTTATGCTTTCTTTTTACGTGCAAAGAATATCATGCGTCGATCTGATTGAAATGTTAAAGTGAAATTGAACAGGAGGTGATACGATGGATTGGCAGCAAAAAAGCAGGAAACTACTGGAAAATGAAAAACAGCATGATTTTGATTGGTTACAGAAACTAAATCGTTCGATTGCATACATTGAAAGCCATTTAGATGGCACAGTCGACTATAGTGAAGCTGCTAAAATTGCAGTTTGCTCTGTTTACCACTATCAGCGTTTTTTTTCATACATCGCTGAAATTCCGCTTTCGGAGTATATCCGACGGAGAAGATTGACACTGGCGGCATTTGAGCTTCAAAACAGCGACAGCAAAGTAATTGATATTGCCCTAAAATACGGCTACGATACTCCGGAAGCTTTCTCCCGGGCTTTTAAGAATATGCACGATGTAGCGCCAACATCAGCAAGAAATAGAAGGGTACTGCTGAAAGCCTATCCGCGTATTTCGTTCAATATTTCGATTAAAGGAGACACCGAAATGAAATACCGTGTTGAAGAGATTGAAAGTTTAGAAATGTATGGTGTTGAAACCGAGATTTGTACCATAGACAATCAGAATTTCACGACGGTTCCCGAATTTTGGAAAACGTGTCGAACCGATGGTACAATGGACAAAATCCGCGAGGCCAGCAATCTGGAGGCAAACGTACCGCTACATGCCGCCATTTATAACTGTACGGATACGGCTAATTCTTACATGATAGGATATTTTTCACCATCGTCAGGGGCACCAAAAGACTTTACAGCGCTTTCGATTCCGGCATCGACGTGGGCCGTATTCCCAACTGAGCCATTGTCAATGGCAGAGGTGGCTGAACAAGCAGGCATTATGTGGAAAAGAATTTTCACCGAATGGTTTGCAACATCAGGATATCAGTTAGCACCCAATGTACCGGAAATGGAGCTGCATTATAACAAAGGGAATGGTCAATTTGTAACAGAAATCTGGATTCCTGTTGAAAAAAAGAAATAGCCAACGGGGTGATTATCTGCTAATGTCAAAGCATGGTGAACGACTAAAACCCCCGAAGCGGCCCCTTGTTATCACAGGGATGGATATGAAGTAACATGTGAGGAAAAGTAAATAGATGGGACATATAACAAGTAAAGATGCCTACAAGAATTTAGAAGATAGAATTAACTGGTTTACCCAGGGTGCACCGCCATCGGAGAGTCTTTATAAAATACTACAGGTGCTGTACACAGAACAGGAAGCAAAATGGGTGGCGTTGTTGCCGGTTCGTCCATTTACTGCGAAAAAGGCGGCAAAAATTTGGAAGATCAGCGAATTAAGTGCAGAAACCTTTTTAGATCGTTTGTGCGAGAAGGCTTTGCTGGTGGATTCTTATTATCAGGGACAACGTCAATTTGTCATGCCGCCACCGATGGCGGGTTTTATTGAATTCGCCCTGATGCGAACAAGAGGGGATTTAGATCAGAAGTATTTAAGTGAGCTTTACTATCAGTATATGAATGTTGAAGAAGATTTTGTCAAAGATCTTTTCTTTGCAACAGAAACATTTCTGGGACGAGTCTATATTCAGGAACCAGTTTTAACGAATGATAATACGATTCATATTTTGGATTATGAAAGAGCCAGTCATATTATCGAAGAAGCAGCATATATTGGGCTTGGAACCTGCTATTGTCGCCATAAGATGTTACATGTCGGTCACCCCTGTGAAATTGATGCGCCGTTAGATGTTTGTCTAACCTTGGGCGATGTTGCCCATTCTCTGGCAGAAAATGGACAGCACGCCCGATTAATTGACAAAGCGGAGGCCATGGATGTATTGGAGCGTTCGTATGCGGCGAATCTGGTACAGATCGGTGAAAATGTTCGGGAATTCCCGGCATTTATCTGCAATTGTTGCGGCTGCTGCTGCGAAGCCTTACAAACGGCAAGAAAGTTCAGCCCCATGCAGCCAGTCGCAACAACGAATTATTTACCCGTTATCTCGGATGGGTGTATCGGATGCGGTAAATGTGAAAAGGTATGCCCGGTACTGGCAATATCCATGCAAAATAAAAAAGAAGGCAAAGGCGTAGCCGTGGTCGATCAGAATGTCTGTCTTGGCTGTGGTGTCTGTGTCAGAAGTTGTCCGAAGGACGTGATTCGTTTAGAGCGAAGAGTGATCCAAGTCATTACCCCGGTAAACAGTACCCATCGGTTTGTTCTGCAGGCGATTGAAAAGGGAACGCTTCAGAATCTGATCTTCGACAATCAGGCATTTGCCAATCATCGGGCGATGGCAGCGGTATTTGGTGTGATTCTAAAACTGCCGCCAATTAAACAGATTCTGGCCAGCAAACAGTTTAAATCAATTTATCTGGATAAATTACTGTCTGCCAACAGGGGGCGTTAAAGTATCAACTGCAACGGCTAAGTCGTCCGGAGCATAAAAAGTGAGGTTATGAATCCGATTAATAAAAAGAAAGGAATGGATAGACACATGGACAAAGTAATTAAAATCAGGAATGAAGAAGAAAGCGATTATCAGCAAGTTGAAGAACTCACCCGAAAATGTTTTTGGAATTTATATTTCCCGGGGTGTAATGAACACTATCTGGTTCATGTGATGCGATCCCACGAAGATTTTCTGCCAGCGTTGGATCTGGTGATTGAAGTTGATAAGCAGATCATCGGGAATATCATGTGTACGAAAACAAAACTGATTGATGAGTCTGGGGCTGAAAAAGAGATCCTGACCTTCGGCCCCGTCTGCATTTTGCCAGAGTATCAGCGAAAGGGATATGGGAAAAAACTAATTGAGTATTCCTTTGAACAGGCTCTCGCACTGGGTTATGATGTGATTGTCATCTTTGGGAATCCGAATAATTACGTCAGCCGTGGCTTTAAGAGCTGTAAGCGATATAATATCTGTCTGGAAAATGAGATCTATCCAACGGCAATGATGGTAAAAGAACTCAAGCCGGAAGTCCTGGACGGCAGAAAATGGGTTTACCGTCAAAGTTCGGTATTTGAGTTCGAGGAACAAGAAGCGGAGCGTTTTGATGAGGGTTTGGAAAGTTGGGAGAAAAAATATCAGCCAAGTCAGGAAGAATTTTTTATTCACAGCCATTCGATTATCCAGTGAGATTGCTTGATGACAAACGAAACGTCCCCTTGTCATCGGCGTAAAAAAATATCAATGCTGTTAGAATCGGTTTTAATGTGGTATTTATCTTTGAGTTCTTTTGTTTTATATTTTGTGCATAACAAATTCTGAAGGGATGTGATTAAATGCACGAAGTCTTTGAATCCGCAACCATTGCCGGAATTTCTCTAACTAACCGAATTTTAAGGTCAGCGACACATGAAGGATTAAATGATGCTCAGGGTCGGCCAACAGAAGCGTGTATTAAGCTCTATGAACGCTTGGCTAAGGGTGGGGTCGGAGCCATTATTACAGGCTACGTAGGGATCATGGCGAACGGAAAATCACCGCTTTATAATATGGCGATGCTGGATAATGATCAACAATTGCCGGCTTTCAAAACTCTGGTTGATCGGGTTCATGCCCAAGATACCCCAGTAATTCTGCAATTGGCGCATTGCGGTAGACAGACCCGATCAAAAATCACCGGTTTTCCCACGGTTGCTCCGTCAGCTATCAGAGACGGAATGTATCGGGAAGATAAGCCCCATGCCCTGAATGATAGCGAAATATCTGACATCATCAGCCATTTTACAGCGGCCATTGAACGGGGCAAAAAAGCCGGCTTTGATGGCGTTCAGCTACATCTGGCACATGGTTACCTGTTGTCCTCTTTTTTATCGCCGCATATGAATAAACGCACCGACAATTGGGGTGGCAGTACCGAAAACCGTTTTCGAATTGTAAAGGAAATTCTTCAACAAGCCAGAGCAATTGTTGGCGATTATCCAATCCTTGCTAAAATCAACGCCTATGAAAAATCGGCGGATGGCATGCAGCTTGAGGAAGCCGTCGTGGTTGCCAAGTATCTTGAGAAATATGGCTGCGATGGCATTGAAGTGTCCAATGGTATTATTGAAGACGGGTTTTGGTTCAGTCGGGGAAAGTTCCCCTTTGACATCATTGTTGAAGATAATTTTCGCTTGAAACATATGCCGGGTTTTTTACGGCAACTGATTAAACCGGTATTAGAAAAACAGCTGCAGAGCCCGCAGCCCTACAGCCTGTTTAATCTAAAAAGTGCCGAGCAGATCAGAAAAGCGGTAAATATCCCGGTTATTGTTGTGGGTGGAATTCGCAAACTGTCAGAGATCAGAGATATCATAGAAAATGACCGTTGTGATTTTGTTTCAATGGCCAAACCCTTTATCATCGAGCCGAATCTGGTACAAAAATTCAAATCCGGAGCACAAATGGAGTCGAAATGCATCAACTGTAATTACTGTGTCATTGGAATTGAAGCCCGCCCGTTAAAATGCTATTATGGCAGAACGAACAGCTTTCGCCGATCTTCAGAAACCGATCATTTTTAATAAGTGAACGATTGTCATTTGATTTTCTAAAGTATCGGTTGATTCTTAAGCAGTTTTATAGTTTAATGAAGTTGACTAAAAAAAGACAGGAGATTAAAAATGGCAAAAAATTGGTATCCTATGATTAATTATGATTCTTGTGTTAGCTGTGGCAGCTGTACTGAGAAATGCACCCATGATGTGTATGATCAGAAGAAAGCGCCTGCGGCCCATGTTGTTTACCCGGAAGGTTGTGTTGACCAATGCCATGGATGCGGCAATTTGTGTCCCAATGGATCAATTACCTATTTTGGCGACGAAACCGGCTGGGTGCCGCCAAACCGCTAAGACGGATATATTTAAAACATGGTACAAATCAGCCCCGATTACCGGGGCTGGGAACAACAAATTAGGCGGTATGGTCGTTTATTCACAACCTCAGCCAGTAGTTTTTCATAATCTACTCATCCCGGTAGATCAGTGCCCAGTACGTGGTCTTATCTGTAGAATAAGTGCCAACGCCGATTTTAGTATAGGCTTGATTCATCAGCTTCTCCTGACTAATTGCGTTTAAAAAGGGTTGTGGTATGCTAAATCCTTTTGTAATATCTTCGCTAACTTCCGTAAAATCATTGATCCCGACTTCATTCAAAAGATCAGCCAGACTTTCTCCGTTGGGACGGTCATGGGAAAAAAGAATTGTGGCTTCCTCCGCCCGAACGGCAGCGGCCTGATCAAGCGCTGAATCTTCAACCAACGGGATCAGTCCAGCGGTTTGACGTATTTCGTTGATCAGGGCAATCACCTTTTCTTTATTCTTCTGGGCGATTTCTTCCCGTGATGGCGTAAAGACACCAATCAGTTGAATATCAACACCTTGGTCGGCCGGATCATCGGTAAAGGGGGAAGAGGCGATGTCGGTTACAATGGCGCCCCCGCCAAAAAGATTAAGTGGCTCACCGGCGTAACTTAACGGTTTGACATCATCAAAATCGGGATTGCCACCAAATCCGTAGGGGCCGGAGTCGGCACTTACCAGTAATGCGATGCGGAAGTTGGTCAGCAGATCAACAATGGATAAGGATGGGTCAATATCCTGATAGATAACCGTCTGTAGTGCGCTAAAGTCGTCTCCGGGTTCATCAATAATATCCTTAAAGACGGCTGTTGTACCAGCCTGGGCTTCCAAATACATGGCAAACATATAGGACATGGCATAGCTTGACAGCGCATCGTCATCCTTCCCGTTCTGCCAGATCAATGGGGACAGCCCGTTTTGAACGGCCTCTGAGCTTTTAAAGTACTCAATCCGGCCATACTGTGTTCCATAAAGCATGTCTTCGGCTGCCATGGAAAACGCTTCATCAAGGCAAGCACTCATTCTTGATCCTCCTTGTTGGAGGACATTCACATTATAATTAATGACATGCTGGAGTTCATGGGCGATGGTCGAATAGCTCGTTGAAGCATCTTTTTCAGAAGGGGTCTCTGGATCAGGGGTCATCGACGGATAGGTATCCAGATAAATCATCGATCGCCGGTTTGACTGTGCATCAGTGGTCAGATCAAGTGGTTGGAAGTATCCACATTTAAATTTATTTTCTTTTCTATAACCATCCTGGATATCGTAGACCAAAATCGTTACTTTGTTGCTGTTATTAACTACTGGTAAAACACCGAAATTTTCAATCATTTGCTGATAAATCGTGTTGTTATATTCCTGACCCAGAACCTCAATCTGATCTTGGCTTAATTGGGACTTCACCGGAACGGCTAGGTTTCCGTTTTCATCGGTGGTGTTGTCCACCCAGATTTCAACGTTCCCTTCATTATAAACGCATTTCGCGTCCAGCTGGTCAGAAGAATCGGTAGCAAAATTATATACATAAAAAGTTGTCATATCACCGACGGCTGTTTGGGTTTGGACATATTCATGATCGGTAATAAATTGGGTCTCTGCGGTTGGTTCATAGGGCACAACGGCGTCAATCCTACCGCCTTCGGAAGGAGTGCTATTGTAGGCTTCTGAACTTTGAATGGTGGTGCGTTCAGGCAGGTTTCCGGTTGACTCAGTCGTTGTGAAGTCTAATGAGGTATTTACGATGAGCAGCGATGAGCCGAAATAGATCGTGCCTTGCCTGTCGATATCGGCGATGGCGGAGACTTCCGTCGAAAGATCGCTGGAAGTAAATCCATTCGCTGCTGCGGCGACTTTAAAATAATAAGTTTGGCCACTTGCCAGAGTATCGACAGCAAAGGTTGTATCTGTAACTGCCGAGGCAATCTGGGAATAAGGACCATTTGCAGAGTCTGACTGATAGACAGCATAGGACTCGGCATTTTCGGGTGCAGACCAGGTCAAGCGTAGGGCATGTGCTCCGGACACCGTGGCGGTTAAATCAGTCGGTGCCGACAACGGTTTGGTTGGTTTTTCCTGAGGGACAATCTTGATTTCCAGCTCTTCAAGACGCAGGCCAAGTCCGGTTGTTCCCAGTTCTTCACCGTTTTTCACCCAGCCCCATTGGCCGTTTTCTATGGGTGTATCACCTTTGTTCTGGACATGGCCGCGGTAATAAACATCATAACCGGGAAAATCCGAAAGCCAGATTTTAATCGCTTCAACCTGTAGTCCCAGACCAGTGGTTCCAGCAAAATCGCCGTTTTTGACCGGATCCAGCCAACCTTTATTGGCAACGTGGATCTGATAGTTAATGCTGGCTCCTTCTGGCACCTCGCCGGTCAATTCGATCCAGACCCCTTCCAAACGCAGGCTTTTGCCGGTCGTTCCAATGGCATCCGAGCCTGTTACAAAAGACCCCTCTGGTTTTGGCATGTTTCCTTCATTCTGAATATGGGCACGATACTGGACACCAATCGGCGTTGCTATTGATTCGGCCCACACACTGGTTGATGCCACAATCAAAGTGATCAAAAGAATCAAAATCATTCCAAACGGTTTAAACTGTCTTTTTTGCATGCTGTTCTCCTTTTAATTCCACAGTGACCAACGGTATCAATCTTGCGAAAGTTATGAAAAAATGCACATCAATTGCGCAACTTGCTAACAGATTAACAATTAGTTGGTGTAGCCATTTATCGAGAGGCTCAGTCAGGGATTTTTCACTGGCTTATTTAACCTGCCAGATACCAACCCGATTTTCCGGGGCGACGTACATTTGATCACCCGCTTTTATGTCATAGCACTCATAAAAGCCATCCATTGAACTGAGTACGGCATTGGCCCGTATCTCTGCCGGAGCGTGGGTATTATTGATGATATGTTCTTTGGCCTGATCGGGGGTGGTCAGATTTGCCCAGATGGTTGCCCAGTTGCTATAAACATCGTCAAGGGATGCCCCCTCTTCTTTGGCTACGGCAGTGATCGCAGTGACTGCCCCCAAATCAGCAATGTTTTCTGACAGGGTCAGTGTTCCATTAACCGGATCACCAGTGAAAATGGTATAGGCTCCGTAATAATCAATGATTTTTTGTGACAGGGCTTCATACTGCTGATACTCTTCATCTGTCCACCAGATATTGTAATTGCCTTTCTCGTCATACAAAGAACCTGTTTTATCAAAGGCATGACTGATTTCATGGGCAATAATCGCGCCGATTCCACCAAGATTTTTTCCCCGGCTAGATTGCGCATCATAAAACGGTGCCTGCAAGATGGCAGCCGGAAAACAAATTTCATTATAGGCCGGGTTATAGTAGGCATTGATGGTTTGTGGGGTAATATACCAGGTTTGACGGTCGACACCTTTTTTGTACTGATCGTATTCGTATTGTCGGGTTTTCTGTTGCAGACCGACAACATTTGAGAGGTAGCCACCGCCGGAGGTTATCGGTGTGACTTGAAGATAATCGCCAATGGTCGGCCACTGGTTCGGATAGCCGATTTTTAGTGTCATGGTATCAAGCTTCAGTAGGGCTTTTTCTTTGGTTGTCGGGCTCATCCAATCCTGGTTGTTGATGATGGTTTTGTACTGATCAAGGATTGTTGTAACCATGTTTTCGACATCCTGTTTGGCAGCTGCGTTAAAATATTTTTCTGAGTAGATCTTTCCGAATTCCCATTTCAGCAGCGTTTGGATTTTGTCCGAAGCCAGTCGCTGATCGCTTTTTTTCTCGGTTGAGCCATCGAGTTTCATGTTCATTTCAAGTTTTAAATCACGATAGGCGACCGGAGCATAAGGTGCCAGATGATCCAACAGCACAAACTTGCTAAAGGCTTTCAAAACAGGCAGATTTTCT
The DNA here is from genome assembly GCF_026646375.1 of Acetobacterium wieringae. Taxonomy (GTDB): domain Bacteria; phylum Bacillota; class Clostridia; order Eubacteriales; family Eubacteriaceae; genus Acetobacterium; species Acetobacterium wieringae_A. The sequence continues at coordinate 107,613 of NZ_JAIPPU010000015.1, read as the reverse complement.
TCAGTCAGCATCGTATTGAGCTGTTTGATCGCCTCGACCTCAAAAACCACATAACGATCGGTTGCGGTCAGCCCCTGAGCGTCGAGGTATTTTTTCATGTTGATATTGCTATACAGAGCTTGTAATTCGTCATAGCTATAGACATTGTAGTATTTCTCAGGATTAAAGAATTCATCAGGTGTCAGACTTTTGGCGGCCACCGTTTTGGCAAAACTGTAAATCGCTTCGGCATCTGTTTTAGCCAAACGTTCGTCTTCGCCACAAAGAACCAGCATCTGTGCAATATAGGTCTGATAGGCATCGCAGTATTCCTGCATTGAGTCATTTTCCATGTATTGTTTACCGATCAGGTCAGACATCGATTCAAATCCGACCATCATGATATCCGAATTTAAGTCATCGGGATAAAAGTCATATTCAATCAGACTGGACTCACCAATGTCGGACAGGGCGATTAGTGCGTCCAGGTATTGATCGAGGGTCTGCGCGGCATCAAGTTGAGTAAGATAGGGCGCAATCGCCGTCAGACCCTGAGTGTTGCGCAAATCGAGGTTCATGGCACAGTGATATAAATCGCTAATTTTTTGCTCGCTGCTGCCTAATGGGTATGCTCCCGGATCATCGGCCAGTTCGGTGACAATTTCCTGAAGCTGCCCCGACGTTTTTTCAATCAATTCATAGAAGTAAGACCATGCCCCCTCCGTGGCAGGGATGGTTTTTTGCTGAAGCAGGTCATAATTAATAAAGCCATAATAGTCCTCTGAAATTTGGGGTTTAGCGGATGGTTTGTTCGTTGCGTTGTTGCAACCAGCTAGCAGGAACAAACTGATGATGGCCAGCGCAAGTAATCGTTTTCGCATTATTGCATATCCTTTCTTCTAAATTAAATCATCGAACCTTCACGGTTCGGTTTTCTAATAAGGTGATCTGATACCGCATTGCTGTAAGTTTCAGCTAGATTCAGGTGGCAGACTCCATGCCGCAATTAGCTGCGACAGTAATGATAAAAAACGGTACCGAGGGCTATTTTTTGACAGACATCGAAAATGTTGGAACCGCTACGATTACTGCTTTTAACTTGGCAATGGGCGAGAAAAGGCTTGTGGTTTCAGATATTTGAATGAACTTAATTTTATCTTACTATAATTAATAATAATTTGCAATCAGACAATATTAACCACTTAAGCGCTGGTTATAGCGATGTTTTACCCGGAGATGGGATAGCGCTTTTAAATCGATTTAATAATAAGGTCAATAAAGTCGGCTAAGTTGGGGGAGAGCCATTTTGAAGCATGGCAGAAGAGCTGGGTGTATAGTTTATAGTCATTTTTATAGGGCAACGCCGTTAATAAGTTTGCGTTTAGTTCTTCCTGAACTGCCAGACTGGGAAGGACGCACAGGCCCAAACCGCTGATTGTCATTTTTTTTATTGCTTGAACACTTCCGGATTCCAGAGTTACTTGATAAGGAATGCCATGCGATTTTAAATCGCATTCAAAGGTCTCGCGATAATTGCAGCTCGTGCTCGTCAACAGGAAGGGCTGATTGGCGAAATCTGTTATTGCCAACGCTTTCTTTGATTGCAAGGGATGCGTTGGTGCAGAAAGAACCAGAAGTTCCTCACGCTTTTTTAAAAATGAGGTTATTGTAGGATGTTCAATGGAATTTCCGATTGTGAAAGCGACATCGATGGTGTTATTTGTCAACTGCTCCACGACCTGCGCATTTTCAATGAGCGCTAAATGAAGTTCAATGTTTGGATGGGAGCGTCGAAACGATTCGACGATTGCCGGAAGCTTAAAAACACATAAAGATTCGGAGGCGCCAACAACAATTCGGCTACGCGACAAATGGTCGTTGTCAAGTTTATCTCTGATAGTTGAAGCCAGTGCCAACATTTCAATGGCGTATGGCAACAATTGCTCCCCTGACTCGGTAAGAAAAACCTTCTTTCCAATCCGATCAAGGAGTTTTGTGTTTAGTTCCTGCTCCAATTGCTGAATTTGAGCAGAAATACTGGATTGCGCGTAGCCGAGCTCATCGGCTGTTCGGGTGTAGTTCTTGTTCTTTGACAAAACTACAAAGGTTTTTAGTTGCTTTAAGTCCACGAGAGTAAACGCCTTTCTCGATACGATCGAAATTTTCGATTATTATAATAGAAATACTTTGTTTAACAGATTGATTATTTTATAGTAACATAAACCTACTGTCGGGACAATAAAAATCCCGTATCTGATACAAAATAAGGAGTAACTAAGATGGATATGAAAAGGAGTAGGGTGATATGAAAACAGAATTACGTGAAAAAGTGCTCAGTTTTGGAGCGGACATTTGTGGATTTGCAGGCATTGAACGATTTGCAGGAGCACCAGACGGATTTCATCCGGCTGATCTATTTCCGGACTGTAAAAGTGTGATTACTTTCGGAATCGCGCTTCCTAAAGGCATCTTCATGGCTGAGGCCCAACTGATCTATGCGTACTTTAATAATTTTGCGGTGCCTCTGGTTGATCAGCTTGCCTTTCAGACCGCGATGTTTTTAGAAAAGACGTATCAGGGGATTGGTGTGCCATTACCTTGTGATGTCCCTTATGACTATTGGGATGAAGAAAAAATGGAAGGTCGAGGTTTATTGTCAATGAAGCATGTGGCATATCTTAGCGGAATCGGGACGTTTGGCAAAAGTACATTGTTGCTCAACAACGAATATGGTAACCGCTTGGTAATCGGATGTGTTCTGACCGATCTTCAAATCGAATCCGATGAATTGGCTGCTGAAGTATGCCTGGAACAGTGTGATTTATGTATCAAAAGCTGTCCCGCAGCGGCAATTGGAGAAGGTCATGTCAGACAAAAACCGTGCCGAGTAAACAGTTTTGGTAAGACCAAACGAGGCCATGACACCGTCGTATGCAATCAATGCCGGACTGTTTGCCCAATGGGATTAGGCCTGGCATAAGCTAATGTGAATGGTGGTATGAAAAAAAGACTTAGCGGGTATTAATTTCAATAAACTCCAGGCAAACATAAAAGGCACCTGGAATGAATGATCGTGGCATGACCAGAAGAAAACTGATTTTAAACCAAAACCAGTGAACGATGGGGTAAGAGGGGTTCATCTTTTTTAAAATATAGCTTGCAAATAATTTTTAATCAACTTATCCTAAATTACAAGGATATCCTTTATCACTTAAAGGAGAATGATTAAATGAATCAAATAGGAATTAATGAAATTGAAACAGCAATAAACCGAGATTATGGGAATATTGCCGGTATGATTGTGCAAAAAAACGGCATCAAAGTTTATGAACAGTATTTTAATGGGTATACGGCCGATAATGCAGTGCACGTCTACTCGGTGACAAAGAGCGTACTTTCGACACTGATCGGAATTGCCATTGATCAAGGTTATATTGACAGTTTGGATCAGAAGGTGCTGGCGTTTTTTCCGGATTATCAGGTTAAAGACGATGAAAAAACCATTCAGAAGATTACCCTAAAACATCTGATGACGATGACTGCTCCCTATAAGTACGAAACTGAACCGTATGAATTATTCTTTACAAGTCAAAATCCGATTCGGGATGCGCTTGATTTATTAGGCGGAAATGGCATCATCGGAGAATTCAATTATTCGGCCATTGGTGGTATCCACATTTTGGCAGGGATTCTGGCGCGGGCAACCGGTCAGTCAATTCTTGATTTTGCTGAGAAATATTTGTTTACGCCGATGGGAATCACGGTTCCCCATAATCTGTTGTTGCGTAACGAAGAAGAGCATCTGGCAGTGATGAATGATAAAAACACCCGTGGTTGGGTGGTTGATCCCCAGGGAATCAACACGGGAAGCTGGGGCTTATTTCTGACACCGGAGGATATGGCAAAAATCGGGCAGTTGTATCTCGACGGTGGCAGGTGGCAGGGAAAACAGCTTGTTGCGGCGGAGTGGATTTCAAATAGCACAAAGGAATCTAGCCGTTGGGATAAACTTTTGTACGGCTATCTGTGGTGGATCATTGATGATCAGGCCCACAGCTTCGCCGCCCTGGGTGATGGCGGCAATGCGATTTACGTCAATAGCAAAAACGGCATGGTGATTGCGATTGCATCGCTTTTAGTGCCGGATGCCCGGGATAGCATCGAATTGATCAAAACGATGATTGAACCGGCATTTGAAAACAGCATGGTGTAAAATCATGAGATGCGATTTTTTAAGATAACCTTACACGGCATAGTAAAAATGATACAATTAATTTAATAATGGCGACAAAGATAATCCGGTTGCTATCTGAAGAATTCAATAGTTATGCCGGAACAATGCCGATGGGACAACCGCAACAAGTATTGAAACGGTGACATGCAATACCTGTTGCCGGGTATGTCCGATGCGCTTTGGGAAAGAAGGGCTATTGATATATGATCATCAGTGAAGTGATTAAAGACCACAAAAATAAGCAGGTCTGATTTAACAAAACAGATAATTGAGGGTAAAATGAGAACACAAAACTTAGAAATAGCGGGAATTCCGGCAATTATTTGGGGCGAAAATTCCTACAAGATATTTATCGCTGTTCATGGCAATATGTCAAGCAAAGCGGATCAAGTCATCGTGATATTTGCAGAAAAACTGACACAATTAGGATACCAGGTGCTGAGCTTCGATCTGCCGGAGCATGGCGAGCGCAAGAATGATCCAACGCCCTGCAAGGTTCAAGCGTGCGTTAAAGAGCTTACACGTATTATGGAGTTTGCAAAAACGGGGTGGGATCAGATCAGTTTGTTCGCCTGTAGTATGGGCGCATATTTTAGTTTACTTGCTTATAAAACGGTCGATTTGGAACAATGTCTGTTTTTGTCGCCAGTTGTTGATATGGAGCGAATTATCAATAATATGATGGGCTGGTTCAACATCAGCGAGGAGCAGTTGCAAACTGAAAAGGAAGTGGCTACGCCGATTGGCCAGCCACTCTATTGGGATTATTATTGCTATGTCAAAGAGCATCCCATTGATTGCTGGAATAAACCGACGGCCATTCTTTACGGCTCAAAGGATGATTTATGTGAAGTTGATACGGTTTTAAACTTCACCCGGCAATTTGATTGCGAGCTAACCATAATGGAACAGGGCGAACATTATTTTCATACGGAAGAACAATTGGAATTTTTCAGGAATTGGATTGAAAACCAGGATGTATAGCGATTTAGGAGCGAAAAAACAGGTGAAAATATTATCTGTTTGTGACGAAAAAGGTAATAATGTAGATGACATAGATTGTTTTTAGTGATGATTGAAAAATAATTGAATCTGAGCTATCAATCAAGAAGAGGATATACATTAACCATCAGCAAGAATATATGAATAATTTTATAGGGAGACAGGATGAAGCCAGATGATATTTTGAACTACTGCATATCTAATCTTGAGGGGACAGTTCTTGTGGAAAGTTGGGGTGAAAAAGGAATTTTCTACAATCCTTTTAAAACATTAAAACGTGGTGTTTATGTATTGACGATTAAAGAAAAAGATGGTGATAATGATAAAAGCTCTAATCTCAATCGGGATAATACGTTTCGAGTAAACTTGGGAATAAGAAAAAAAACTTTTGAAGGGCTATTTGGTGAGATTCCAAAACGCCCTTCAGCAGGCGACATTGTTGATATGAATTATGATTTCGCTGAAGTTGATAAGATTATTCCACACCCTGTCTATGCTTGGATGGGCTGGATTAGTGTACTCAACCCATCGATAGAAACTTTTGAAACGTTGAAAACTTTTATTGAAGAAGCATATGGATATTCCAAAGAAAAGTTCAGTAAAAGAAAATAGTTTATATTGATTGTTCAAAACAACTAAGATTCGTATCATGTAAAAAAATATATATCGGTGAACGAAATTGATTTCATGACAGTAATAATCGTGAGGCTATCGCAAAATGTATATTGACATGCACACCTGATTTTGAAGATCAGGTTAAAGTGACATGAGCCGATGTGGTTGAAAAGTGAGGTAAGCATGGAAATAAAGAAAGTGGCAATCATTGGCTTGGGTGCACTGGGGATTCTTTTCGGTGCCCGGATCGCTCAACAAATTGGGGACGATTTGACCATCATCGCCGATCAAAAGCGGATTAATAACTATCAGAAGCATGGCGTATATTGTAATGGTGTACCTTGTCGGTTTCACTATGAAACCCCGGAACAGGCTGAGCAAGCCGATCTGATTATTTTTGCGGTTAAAATAAATGGGTTAAGCGATGCCATCGAGGCCGTTCGACCCTGTGTCGGGCCGGACACCCTGATGGTGTCGCTCTTAAATGGGATTACCAGTGAAACCATTATTGGGGAAGCGTTTGGAGAAGAAAATCTGATCTGGTCCTGTGCCCAAGGCATGGACACCCTTAAATCAGGCAATGCCCTGAGTTATACCAATGCCGGGATGATCTGTTTTGGCAATCGGGCGGATGATCAGCCCACTGAGAAAATAATGCTGGTTCAACGTTTTTTTGATCGGGTGGGTATCGCCTATCAAATTGATAACCGGATGGATCGCAAAATCTGGTCTAAGTTTATGCTAAATGTGGGGGTTAATCAGGTGGTTTCAGTCTATGGCGAAAACTTTGGTAGCGTCAAAAAACCCGGAAAAGCCCGGGACTTGATGATTGCTGCTATGGCTGAGGTCATTCCGGTGGCGCAGCAGGAAGGGGTAGCGCTGGATGAGGCGGATATCACCTACTGGCTGGGCGTGGTGGATGCCCTGAGTGACACCGGAAAGCCGTCCATGCGACAGGATATTGAAGCCAAGCGACCCAGTGAGGTGGCACTTTTTTCCGGAACGGTGGTGGCTCTTGGGCAAAAACATGGGATCAAAACTCCGGTAAATGCCATGCTCTATGACAAAATCGTGGCCATTGAAAAGGGCTATTCCTAGTTTTCTAAAGTTGATATAACAATTTTGTGAAGAAAATGAGGACGTGGTATTGTTAATTCAATAAGATATGCTAAAAAAGCAAGTAATTGCCTTGTGTTTTTAAGAACGGAGTTGTATTTTACAAAGAAAACTTGAAATCATAAATTTTTTAGCTTGCGCTTATTTAAAGAGAATCCTAAAATAAAGCACTATAAAAAGCGGGAGAGTAAGGGGAATGACAACATCCCCCGGACCGATCACTGTGATATCAGGACACCTAAAAGGGAGGAATCGATGCGATTAAAGGAAAAATATCATCTCTATGCGCTAATCACAATTGTTTGCTGGTCACTGGCTTATGTGCTGACCCGGCTGGCTTTAACTTATTTTTCGGTTTATAGTCTGGGATTTTTGCGTTACCTGATCGCATCACTGATTTTATTGGGTGTGGCTGTTGTGGTAAAGATGAAAATGCCTGCAAAAGGTGATTGGCCGATGTTTCTCTTGTCCGGGGCGTTGGGATTTTTTCTCTATATGATCTTTTTTAATCAGGGTCAGCAGATGGTTTCGGCAGCCACCGGTAGTATTATCATTGCCACCGCACCAGTTTTTACGGCGTTATTGGCCCGCATTCTTTATCATGAAAAGCTGACATGGCGGCAATGGTTGGCGATTGGTCTGGAATTTTTGGGGGTGGCATTTTTAACGCTGATTGATGGTGCGCTATCAATAAACATTGGGGTTTTATGGCTTTTTGGGGCTGCACTGGTTTTGAGTTTTTACAATCTGTTGCAGCGGAAGCTCACTAAATCGTATGCGCCCCTCGAAACGGCGACTTACAGTATTTGGGGAGGAACGATTTTGCTGGCGGTTTTTCTGCCGGGGTCAATCCACCAGGCAATCAATGCACCACCGCTACAGTGGGTCTATGTCCTTATTTTGGGAGTATTTTCCAGTGCCATTGCCTATGTAGCCTGGACAAAGGCACTATCCTTGGCCCGTAAGACCTCGCAGGTCAGTAACTATATGTTTTTAACCCCTTTTCTGACCAGCATATTGGGTTTTTTAATTGCCGGTGAAATCCCTGAGCAGGCGACAGTGATTGGTGGGATAATTATTTTAGCGGGCGTTTTTCTGTTTAATTATGGGGAGCGCTTGAAAGCTTCCATCAAACAATGATACAGGATTAACACGGAGATGCTTTGCCATCTGGGATGAATTGATTTTTGGGGTGGAGGACGGTTCGGTTGAAGAATTGTGAAGGAAAATTGTGGTAAAATAATCGCATTTGAAAAATAGCAGCTCTTTGCATTGATCACAATGATCTGAGCCGGATGAACAGATTCAGTCAAGTGTTAGGATTACTCAAATTTGAATAATTTGAACTGTTCCGGACTCAAGGTGGTTATATGGTCTTGCCGATAGGCAGACAAGAGATTTGGAGGTTAACGGTTATGATAGATATCCTATTCAGTGATAGTGCGTGTGGAAGCCTTAAAATAGCGCAACATTTTGGCGAAGGAAAATATCCGGTTGGGTGTATGAGCATTATTGTCAGTCATACTGATGGAAGTAAGCCAAGTAAAGATGAAATTGAAACGGCCAGGAAGGAAGAAGAGGAAAAGGCACGCATGGAGTGGGAAAATGCGACGCCCTTGGATGGAAAAACATCAGACATCTATGGATTTAATTTGCTGCTGAGCATCGGAGATATTTCCGAAAATCGGCCCGGTGTCAAGCGAAAACAGGTATTGGAACACTTATTTAGTGTTTATTTAGATGGCCAAGAGCATCAGGTTGCGAGCGAAATATTTAATAAGGCAATTGAAGATTTGCAGACAATTCGTGAGTGTGCGGAAACGGGAGAAACTTTCCGGGTCTGGTATAGCAATCAGCCCGATGATATGTGTGGACTTTACTGGTTTATGAGTCAGTTTAATCAGTGGAACGTAAACGATGGACAAGTGGTTATTGTAAAACTCCCCGAATGGGAATCTGACGGGAATGGAAATATCGTGCAGAAAAATAGTTGGGCTGAAGTGGCTCCAGAAGAATGGTATCAGTATTTTGCTTTTCAAAAGACGGTATCATCTGTATTTATTCAATGTTGTGCATCGCACTGGCAGGCGCTTCAAGCAGAGAACGCGCCTTTGCGAGCCGTACTTAATGGCCAGTTGGTTAGTATGTCAGAAAAACTCTATGATGATTTTATTCGTTGCGAAATAGAAGCGGAAGACGAAAAATTTCATGAAGCGATGATTGTCGGACATGTGCTGGGGAAATACCAACTTGGAATTTGTGATTCATGGGTTGCATTACGCATCGAAGAAATGATCAGAGACAGAGAGCTGGAAATGGTGACTGGGGGTGACAAAGATATGCCGCTTTATCATCGCGTATTGAAAAAGCTTACTCACTGATGATACTCCCAGGAGTATGAGACGAGGTTCATTAGACTTTGCAGGGATGTTTCGGATGATCATTCCAGAACCTGATTCTGATGGTTTTTAAATGGGTGATGACAAACACTATAGTTAATTTAGAAAAGAAGATCAAAAAAATCAATCAATGGGGCGAACCAGTGGAAATGCGCTGGTAACCGATTAGGAATGAACAGGGAGAAACCAATGAAACGAGTAGTTGTTTTTTTAATGTGTATGATAGTATTGCTTTTTGGTGCGACTGGATGTAGTCAATTATCGCAGGAAGTTAAACAAACTGCGGACGATCTCTATGCCGCAAAAGTTGAGTTTGTGGGAGACAATGCCGCCGTTTATGCATTAATCGAAAAGACGGGCTTGGGAAAAATAAAAGATTACACCATCCAACTGGAAACCAGTCAGGAACCTTATGGGCTGATCATCAATATTGCTGAAAAGGACGGATCTTTTAATGAAAGTGATTTTGTGCCATCGGCGATACAGCTGCTGGGTTTAATTAAGAATCTGGATTATGTTGAAGTTAATAATGGTGATGAGCAGTTCAAAATGTCGACCGAAGAAGCGTCGGCGTTGATCGATGAGAATGTTAAAACCCTTGGTGAATCTAAGGATAAACTAAAATCCATCATCGAAGAACTTACAAATAAATAAGGCGCTAAAATCCGATTATTTATGCACGCCATAAACTGACTGCTGTGGCTGATAGATTTGCCCCTATCTTATTAAGTCATCGAAGTGGGGGGATACGTGGATAGCTAACCATGTATAAACTGAGTAATACCGTGATGCGACTATCCTGATCGCTTAAATTCTGGATTACTTTAATAACCGTGGAGGGCGTGTCGATTTGGCGTCGTTAGGCTTTCTTTTTACCATCGTCAATCAGTACGATCTCTAAATAATCAAACCAAACAGATTCGATGAACTGGTCTTTACGAAACGATGTTTTGGAAATCTGACCCAGTTCTTTTGTATTTTTTTCAAACCACATTGGTTTTTCCAGATCAAAGTCATGGCAGAAGATTTCTAAAGCGGAGTGGATTTTCTCATCTACCTCCAGGGTGTTGTTATCAAGTTCAACAACTTTGTCGTCTTGAATTTTATTTTTGGTTATGATTTTGCACCATAGTCGAAACATGTCTACCTCTCAATGATTAATGTGATGACGCCATCTGGTTTGCTTTTCCAGGAGCCGGTCAAACGAGCATATGTAGAGTATAAGGGTTAGCGTCGCAAATGTAAAGGACGCATTTGGATCGTTTGGTGAAGCGTTTAAGACTGTTTATAAAGACACTGCCGGGTGGTACACCTATGATCTTTCAAATGGCTGGAGTAAGTAGTAATTTTGGGTAAAACAAAACAGTCATCACCGGCTGTTTTTTGTTTTGCAATCGCGTATTTTTCTAACCCTTAAAGCGTTTTAATACAGCAGTCATTATATATCTCCGCAAAAAACTTAACAGCACTTAACAATTAAGTTATAATGGGTTCAACAAACTTTGATGTTGAGAGAGATACCAGTGAAGCTAAAATTATTAAAACGCCAACGATTGAATCAATTACTTAAAGATGTGTACGATTATCCCCTGACCATTGTAGAAGCGCCGATGGGTTACGGGAAGACGACAGCGGTGCGCCTGTTTTTGGAAACTGAAAAAGTCCTGCCTGTCTGGATGACGTTTCACCGGGAATCGGAACTGTCTGAAAATGATTGGGAAAAACTGGCCCGGGAAGTTTCAAAGGTGGATGAAAAAACCGGAGCGGCCCTTTTACAGCTGGGCTTTCCGGCCAATGCCACTCAGATGGAGCAGATCGTTGCAGTGATTTCCCAATTTACCTGCAATCAAAAGCGGATCGTGGTTTTGGATGACTATCATTGGGTTAACAGTGAACGCCTGAACCGCTTGATTGAGCTGATTGTCTATGAACAGATTGAAAACCTGCATCTGCTGTTGATCACCCGAAATACCGTCCATTTTAATTGTTCCGAGCTGGTGGCCAAAGGACTGTGTCGTCATATTACCCGGGAATTTTTGAAATTCTCCCCGGCCGAGATTGGGGACTACTGCCGATTGCTGAGTGCAGATATTTTATCGGATGATCTGGAAAAGATCTGCAGTTACGGGGGCGGCTGGATTACCCTGACCTATATGCTGCTTTTAGGTCTGGAAAGAGGGATGCCAATTGGTTTTAGTTTAACTATTGAGGATCTGATTGAACAGACGCTTTTTAGCGATTATGAACCAACTATTCAACAATTTCTGGTTGAGCTATCCATTATGGACGGCTTTTCCGGGGAGCAGGCTAGGTTTGTGACTGGTTTTAATAAGGCTGAGATCACGTTAAGAAAGCTTGTTCGTGAGAATTCGTTTATCGCTTATGATGAATCGCGTAAGCAATATGTCATCCACGCGGTGCTCTTGGATTTTTTGAGGAAAAAGCAGGATTTTCAGGAAATACGCCGAAAACAGCTTTATCAAAGTTTGGGAGAATGGTTTTTGGGACAGCTGGAATTTCAGACAGGTTACCGGTTTTTATATCAGGCTGGTGAAACTGTGAGGATTCTGGAACACCTGAATAGGCCTCAAAACATCCGTAATGAACTGGGTGAGTTTGAAGGCTCGAGCAATATGTTTGAAGCACTGCCGCACGGTCTGCTTTATCAGTATCCCATCGCCTATCTGCAGTATATTATGGTCGACCTGCTGCGAGGGAATGAGCAAAGAGCGATAATGGCCTGTCAGCGGTTGGATGAATTGGAAGCATATTATCAAGTCCTTGAAGACACCAAATACCGGAACCGAATACTGGCAGAAATCAGTATTATCCGGAAATTTACGGTGTTTAATTATATAGAAGAATCCACCGTCATCAATGACCGGATTATCCATTTGCTTGATGGTGAACAGTCCTACATCATGCACCGGGAAAATGAGTTTACGTTTGGTTCCCCTCATCTGCTTTATATGTATTTCAGGGACTCGGGAAAACTGAAATACACAACTGAACTGATTGTTTCTAAATTTCCGGTTTACCCCAAATATGCCGATGGGTGTGGAACTGGCTCCGAGTATCTGGCGCTGGCTGAATACGCCCTGGAAACAGGAGATTGGGAAAAAGCAGCACTTAACAGTGAAAAAGCGTTTTTTAAGGCCGCAACCAAAGATCAATATAGCGTGATTCTTTGTGCTAAATTTGTCCAGATTCGCCTGAAACTGAGAAACGGAGAAATACAGGAAGCGCTCGAATGCTATTACCAACTCGAAGAAAAAATCCTGGCCCGCAATAATCCGATCTACAACACCACACTCGATCTGTGCAAAGGCTATCTTTATGCCATTCTGGGTCAACCAACAAAAATTCCGTATTGGCTGCAGATCGGGGATATGAATGAGGGTGAACTTTTTTATCAGGGAATTGCTTTTAATTATCTGGTTTATGGCAAGGCGGTTGTGGCGGCAGGCGATTTTATAAAGCTTGAAATGCTCGCGGAAACCTTTGTCGAGTACTTTTCCATTTATCATAATCAGCTTGGTCTGATTCACAATGGTATTTTTAAGGCCATTGCAAGCTTTAAGCTTGAGGGCGTGGATGTCGGGCAACAGGTTCTTAAACAAACGCTGGTAAACGCGGAAATGGATGGAATCATACTGCCGTTTTTGGAGAATGCCGAAAATTTGCTGCCAATTTTAGCGGCGCTTCGCAAAAAGGAGCCGGAAAATCCGTTCATCCAAAAAATATCGGATGAAAGTGAAGCGTATCTCTGCAATTTGAAAACCCAATCGATTCTGAGAGTGGAGCTGACGGAACGGGAACAGGAGGTGCTGTCATTGGCAGCAGAAGGATGCAAGCGGGAAGAAATAGCTGAGCGACTTTTTATTTCTTCTGGAACCGTCAAAACACATCTTCAGAATGTTTACAAAAAGCTGGAGGTAAGAGGTAAACATGCGGCTATTAAAACAGCAGAGCGAAACGGGCTGCTGCGTCATGCTAAAGGAGCGATTAGCATTCCGAAAAAAGCCGACATTTGATTGATGCATTCGATTGATAAAAGACAAAAGCTGTGGTAAGGTAAGCATAAAACGATGCAGAAACGGCAATTATTTCAATCACATAAAGGTTAAAATAAGTTTAACAGGAGCATAAAGAGAATGTATAATTTTAGTGAATTACTGATTCTATTTACAATGACACTTTTTCTGGTGGTGCTGTTTAGTTTTATCAATGAAAAAACAGTCAAGCTTCCGTATGAAATTGGTCTGGTTGTTTTCGGCTTTGGATTTTGTCTGATACTGATTATGCTTCAAGCGGTTAATATTACATTGATTCCGGAAGAATTTTTAAGACTGATCAATCAATTTGATTTCAATGATTTTCTGATTCACGGGATCTTGTGTTTTATGCTTTTTTCCGGGGCGTCAAGCATCAAGTTCAATGATTTTAATGAGGATAAGGGTCTGATTGGCAGAATGGCAATTCTGGGAACGCTGATTGCGATCATTGTTTATGGTGTTCTTTTTTATGGATTGGGCCTTTTATTTCATTTTAATTTAAGTTTCCTTGAATCACTGATTTTGGGTTCCATTGTGGCACCGTCCGATCCGATTTCGGCAATGTCAATTCTTGGCAATGTGGGGCTGCCCCATCGTTTGGCACTGATTCTTGAAGGGGAGTCATTGTTTAATGACGGGATCGCGGTGGCCGTTTTTGCCACCCTGCTGACGATTCAGGAGGAAACACTGGCTTCAGTTACCTTGGGCAGTTTTATTGGCGGACTGGTTACAGATATTGCCGGTGCCATTATCATTGGTCTGGTGATTGGTGCACTGATGTTTCAGATTTTTAAGCACACCAAAAATACATACATCAAAATTTTCACCAGCATTTTAACTGTGATGATGGCCTATCTGATTTGTGAATACCTGGATTTTTCCGGCCCGATTGCAGCTGTTATCTGCGGTCTTTATTATGCAACTGTCATTGCCGATCTTGAACGCAAAGGAATGGATGAAACGACCCGCAAACTGCATGATATGTTTTATGACTTCTGGGGCGTTATTGATAATCTGTTAAATGGGATTCTTTTTCTGATGGTTGGGCTATTGTTCTTCGCAGTCATTTCGCTGGAAGATATTTCGAGGATGCCCATCTTTGTCGTCATTATTGGAGCCATCCTGATTAATTCAATCGCCCGGATTGTTTCAGTGGCAGGGAATGTGGTATTAACAAAGGAAGTGCCACTTGGTTTATCAAAAAAGAACTTCACAATCTTTTTTTCCTGGGCGGGACTAAAAGGCGGCCTTTGTCTGGCTCTGGTTATGGGAACCGAAGGTTCGCTTGCAACAGATGTCTACGATATCTTTGTGGTGGCAACCTATGGTATTGTCTTTTTCACGACTGTATTTCAGGGACTGACGGTCGGAAAAGTCTATAATAAACTGCAACAATCGGTTCATAAAAATTAAAATCATCACAGAAGCGCTTAAAAGCTGCAATAATTTTATTAGCGATAGGCAAAGATTGGCCAGCATTTTGCTCTGTTGATTATGCGCCAGGAATTGTGAAGAGGCTGTAAACGCCTTAATCCAAAATCAGATCTGCCAAATTGGTTCAGGTCGATTGGGTTGTGAGAGAATCGAAAGGAATGTTATTACGATGGAAAAGAATGACAGCGGTTGGAATTTGGAAAATACGTATGCAGAACTACCTAAGTTATTCTACACCCCGCTTGAAATAGAAGCGGTCAGTGCGCCAAAACTGGTTGTTTTAAATCAGCGTTTAGCAGAAAACCTTGGTCTGAATGCCGCTGCCCTGATGGAGCAGGACGGGATCAACATTTTAGCTGGTCAGGCCTTACCGGCAAAGGCCAAACCGATCGCTCAGGCCTATGCCGGTCATCAGTTTGGCTATTTCACGATGCTTGGTGATGGCCGGGCGATGCTGATTGGCGAACAGATCACACCAGCGGGTGAGCGTTTTGATATTCAACTGAAGGGTTCTGGCAAAACCCCCTATTCCCGCAGTGGCGATGGCAAAGCGGCGCTGGGCCCGATGCTTCGGGAATATCTGATTAGTGAAGCGATGCATTATCTGGGCATACCGACGTCCCGCAGTTTGGCGGTCGTGACAACCGGCCAACCGGTGTATCGCGAAAACATTCTCAAAGGGGCCGTTTTAACCCGGGTGGCGGCCAGTCATATCCGGGTCGGAACCTTTGAATACGCCGCGCAGTGGGGAACCACTGCCGATGTTAAAGCTCTGGCCGATTATACCATTAGCCGTCATTTCCCCTGGCTTTTATCGGAACCAAACCGATATCTGGGTTTACTGGATGCAGTCATCAAAGCACAGGCGGCGCTGATTGCCAAATGGCAGCAGGTCGGCTTTATTCACGGGGTTATGAACACGGATAATGTAACCATTAGCGGCGAAACCATCGATTATGGGCCCTGCGCTTTTATGGATCACTATGATCCGACCACGGTATTCAGTTCCATTGATCTGCAGGGACGGTATGCCTATCGGAATCAACCTAATATTGGCTTATGGAACTTGGCCCGTTTGGCCGAAACCCTGATTCCGTTAGTTAATGACAATCAGGAACAGGTGCTTAAATTAGTCGAAGCCGCGCTGCAAAACTATCCGTCATTGTATCAGGAAGACTGGCTCCAGGGAATGCGCTTAAAGCTCGGTATTGTCAATGAAGAGCCGCAAGATGAGCGGTTGATCGCCGACTTATTGGGATTAATGAAGCAGTACCAAGCCGATTATACCAATACCTTTGTTGATTTAACCCTTGACCGAACTCAGTCGTCTGAATTATATGAAAGTGATGCCTTTAATGTTTGGCGGGATCGCTGGAAAGCCCGTCTGGAAAAACAGGAGCAGACAGATCAGGACATCAAGATAATAATGAAACAAGCAAATCCAGTGGTCATCCCCAGAAATCATCAGGTTGAAAAAGCGTTGCAGGCGGCTAACGAGCAGGATGATTTTAAGCCGTTGCAGCGGTTATTGGCAGTTCTGCAAGCACCATACGATTACAATTCGCTTAATCCGGAGTTTATGACCCCACCGGAACCATCGAATCATCCCTATAAGACCTATTGCGGGACGTGAGGTCAGAATGCGGGTTTAAAGGAGTAACAGTTGAAACGAAATTTTATTGGCAGTGTGCGACTCAGTTCGCAAGTAGCGGAAGATTCTTATCTTAATCATCTGATGGTGGTGCAGCATCTGCGACAAATGAAGGAACTATGCTTCCCCAAGCCGGTGACTTTTTTAGTCGGCGAAAATGGTACCGGAAAATCAACGCTACTGGAAGCAATCGCAGTGGCCTTTGGCTTTAACGCTGAGGGTGGCACCCGCAATTTCAGCTTTTCAACCAGTGCGACGCATTCTGATTTGTATCATCATCTGACCATATCGCGGAATGCTTATCCCAAGGATGGTTTCTTTTTAAGAGCTGAAAGCTTTTACAATGCAGCCAGTTATCTGGACGAGGTTTATGAAGCGGAATTCCGAAATCAAGAAAAAACGGCCTATGGTGATCGGTCGCTTCACAGCCAATCTCATGGGGAGAGCTTTCTCGCTCTGGTAGCAAACCGCTTCAGTGGTAACGGAATATATCTGTTGGATGAGCCTGAAGCTGCGCTTTCGCCCAGTCGATTGATGACCTTACTGGTTCATATCCACACGCTGGTACAGCAGCATTCACAGTTTATCATTGCCACGCATTCGCCCATTCTGATGGCTTATCCGGGGGCAGAAATCTATCAGCTATCCGAAACGGGCATTCATTCAGTGGATTACCGGGAGACCGAACACTATCAGTTAACCCGGCGATTTCTTGAAAATCCGGAAAAAATGCTGCATTATTTATTGTCTGAGTAGCGTATTTTGGGGGTGATCCCTGCCAAAGTAACAATCGTCAACGGTGTAGTGACCAAGTTTTAGCAGTAAGGAGTAACCGATGGATAAAAAGACCGCAGAATCAAGACAGAGCTATAATCAGAAGGCAAAAACATATGAGGATACGCCAGAAGGCCGCTTTACCCTTTCATACAATCTGTTGATCAAAGAGCAGGTGGAGCTAAAAAACGGTGATACAATTTTGGATGTGGCGTGTGGAAATGGTCGTCTATTACAGATGCTGGCCCAGAAAGCCAGGATTAAAGCTTATGGGATTGATGTATCGGAAGAGATGATTAAAACAGCGAGGGCGGCAAATCCGGGAATGGGTTTTCTGGTTGGTTCGGCCGAGACAACGCCCTTTGAGGATAACCAGTTTGATCTGGTTACGGTTTGTTGTGCCTTTCATCATTTCACGCAGCCAGCAGCATTTATGGCAGAAGCCGATCGGATTTTAAAACCGGGTGGTCGTCTGATAATTGCCGATCCTTGTCTGCCGCCTGTTCTGAGGCAGCTTGAGAATCTGATCTTGCCTTTTTTAAAAATGGGTGATGTCAAGTGCTACAGCCCAAAAGAGCTGACCGATTTCTTTCAAAAAAATGGCTTTATAAAGGTTACAGGAACGAAACGAGGCACACAACTCATTATGGCAGGCGAAAAACGCCGTTTATTGTGACTGTAAGGAGGGCAAGCGCATTTCACTTCCGGAATACAAATTTCTGAAATCATGAAAAGTAGCTTGACATTTTTAGCGAGAGAAGGTAATATTTCAATATCGACCGAGAGTCGGTTATTTTTTTAGACACCTACCGACCGAGAGTCGATAGGTGAATGACAATATGAAAGGTTGAATATGAAACTTTTGCTGAATCTTGTCCGTAAGGATTTTAAAAGAAACCGGGTTATCACAACGGCTCTGGCCGTATTTCTGATTCTTTCAGCTGTTTTTATGGCCGGCGGACTGAGGGTTACCGGAATCATGCTGTCGTCGTTAAATGGTTTGAATAAGATGGCCGTGCCGCCTGAATATGTGCAGATGCACAAGGGCGACTATGATGAACAGGCATTTGCAGACTTTGTCGCCCAGCAAGATTATCTGGAGGATGCCCTGGTTGTCACGATGCTGGATGTAAAGAATGCCCAAATTATCTGCAACGGCGAATCGCTGGAAAAGTGTCTGATGGACAATGGCTTTGTTGCTCAGAATAAAAACTTTGACTATCTGCTTGATCAAAATAATGAGATTGCTATTGTAAAAGACGGAGAAATCGGCGTGCCGGTTTACTATGCCGAAGGTTTAAACATAAAAGCAGGCGACACCATGGTATTGAAAAACGGAGCGTATCAAAAGGAATTCAAGGTCGCGACGATTATCCGTGATGCGACGATGAATTCATCGCTTTCTTACTCAAAACGATTTTTGATCAGTCCCAACGATCAGCAGGAAGTGGCGCTTCATATGGGTGAATGGGAATATTGTTTTGAATTTCTTTTAGCAGAAGATGTATCGACAACGGTGCTGGAAAATGCCTACCTGACAGCCGGCCTGCCGTCTAACGGTGTGGCCGTTACCGCAGCGATTTTCAAGATGATTAATGCTTTTTCTTATGGGTTGGTTGCATTGGTCATTATGGTGATCAGTATTTTATTGATCACCATGTCGGTATTATGTCTCTCTTATATTATCCGGGCGACCTTGGCAGAAGAAAACCATTCAATTGGAGAAATGAAGGCAATTGGAATTCCCGGAAAAGATATAATAAAACTCTACCAAATCAAATATACCATTCTGGTTCTGATTGCCGGGGTGATCGGTTATTTGGCGGCGATTCCTTTTGGCGATTTTTTTTCGGCAACGGTCATTCGCTATTGCGGTGATGGCAGCAGTCAGTGGATGCAATGGATATTTCCGTTGGTAGGCGTCGTTTTGCTCAGCATTTTTGTTGTCTGTCGGTGCCATCGGATTATTAAGAAGCATTTGAAGCGGACCGTGATGGAATTAATCCGAGGGGAAGAGAAAATAAAAAAAGAAGGTCATTACAGGCTTCCTTTAAATGGGATACCGGTCGGGAACCTTTTAATGGCTTTAGGGGAGCTAAAATGCAAGTGGAAAGAGTATGTGGTAATACTCTTGATATTTGTTTTTTCCTCCTTTTTGATTCTGCTCCCCATGAACATGAATAATACCATTAATAATCCGGTCTTTCTAACGTATATGGGCATTGGCAAGAGTGATGTCCGGATTGACATTCAATACAGCGATAAGTTGACACAACAAAATGAGGCGGTGCTGACTTATCTGGATAATGATCCGGATATTGATCGATACGCAGTCTACCAGAATGGGTATGTACAGTCCCAAAATGTCGAGGGTGAATGGGAGTACTTACGGGTGCAGAACGGCGATAATGCGATTTTTCCATTAGAATACCTGGAAGGGAAGGCCCCCATGGAAAAAAATGATCTGGCGCTTTCATATCTGAATGCGGTTGATCTGGGTAAAAAAGTCGGCGACTCGATAACAATAATTTATCAGGGAAAAGAACACGTCTTTAACGTCTGTGGTATTTATCAGGATATTACCTATGGCGGAAAAACCGCCAAAGCAGCCATCGACTTTGATAGTAAGGATATCGAAGGATATATGTTCTATCTCGATCTTCGGGAGGGCATCGACATCGATAATAAAGTTGCCCAAATGCGAACGGTATTACTAAACAGTAAGATTACTCCGTGCGATGAGTTTGTTTTCCAGACCCTCAGTAGCGTTATTTCAAATATGAATCGGGTGCAAGGGATCGCGGTGATGATTTCCTTAATGCTGACCATTTTGATTACGGTCATGTTTCTTCAACTGATGATGGCCAGGGAACACAGCGCCATTGCCGTTAAAAAAGCGATCGGATTTTCCACCCGGGATATTCGAATCCAGTTGGGAATCAGGCTTCTGGTCATTCAGTTCGTCGCGATTATAGCCGGAACGCTGCTGGCCAATACCCTGGGGGAAGCTATTTTTGCAGGCATGCTTGCTACTGTCGGGGTTGCTAAAATAAAACTGCTGGTAGCGCCGGTCTGGGCTTATCTGCTTTGTCCAGCCGTGCAATTAGGGGTCGTGGTAATGACTGTAATAATGGGAACCAGTACGGTTAGAAGCTATCACATCAGAGATCAAATAATGGAATAAGGAGCCGAAAATGATTAAAATTGAAGGGATCAATAAGTCCTTTAAGGACACAAAAGTATTGAACGACGTCTCGTTTGGAATCGAAAATGGTGATTTTACGGCCGTGATGGGGCCTTCTGGTTCAGGAAAGTCAACACTGCTTTACAGCGTCAGTGGAATGGACAAAATCAGTGCGGGTCAGGTAATCTTTGAAGGGATAAATATCAGTGAATTATCAGAAAAGGAATTGGCCAGCTTCAGACTGACGAAGATGGGTTTTGTTTTTCAGAATGCTCAAATGCTGAAAAATCTGACGATATATGATAATATTATCCTGCCGGGACTTGTCGCCAAAAAAGAGTTGCCTGAGAAAATCAGAAAACGGGCAACGGAACTAATGAGGCGGATGGAGCTTGGCGGAATTGAAAATCGTGATGTTAACGAAGTTTCCGGTGGGCAGCTACAGCGCGCATCGATTTGCCGGGCGATGATTAACAATCCGGACATTCTTTTTCTGGATGAACCGACGGGGGCCTTGAATTCGGAGGCGACAGAGCAGGTTTTGGGGATACTGGCAGAACTGAACAGTGAAGGTACGACCATCATGATCGTGACCCACGACCCCAGAGTCGCAGCAAAAGCCAAAAGAGTCCTTTACATACGGGATGGTCAGATTGCGGCCAGTAAGGAGCTTAGAAAAGGTGGCGATTCGGCGTTGGAACTCGATAATTGGCTTAAAGCGGTGCACGCGTAGTGGATGCAGGGTCTGCTGTTTCTGGGTTTGACAAAGGGAAAGTTCGAGATCTGCGTCTAAGCCACTTTTGATTTATAAGGTAACAAAAAACGATACTGAGGCCCATGAGTAGACGTGTTATAAAAAATCAATTTAAGAGTTGTCAAACGAATATGATGGGAGCAAACAAAATGATAATGTGTGGTTTTTAGATGGATCGATAAAAAAACACATAAACAAATAACGGTTTAAAAAATTACAGAACAGAAAGGGCCGATTATGTCAAATTCTACAAAAGCAGATTTGGAAGTGTCGTTAAAGAAACTATTACTCATAAAACCGTTTGATAAGATTACAATTAGTGATCTGGCAACGGATTGCGGAATTAGCAGAATGGCATTCTACTATCATTTCAAAGACATCTATGATTTAGTGGAATGGAGTTGTGAAGAAGACGGCAAAAGGGCCTTGCAGGGAAAAAAAACATATCATACCTGGCAAGAAGGTCTGCTGCAGCTGTTTGAAGCAGTTTTAGAGAACAAACCCTTTATTTTAAATGTTTATCGTTCGGTGAGCAGAGAGCAGATAGAAAATTATTTATATCAGTTGACCTATGGACTTCTGGAAGGGGTGGTTAAAGAACAGGCCCAGGATACGGCAATTACTGAGGCAGAGATGAATTTTATCGCCGAGTTTTACAAATACGGTTTTGTGGGAATGATGCTGGATTGGATTAAAAAGGGCATGAACGAGGATCCGAATGCCATTGTTGACAAAATGAGCACAACCCTTAGTGGTAATATCGCCAATTCAATAAAGAATTTTGCAGCCAAACGTCACGAATGAGTATTTTTTATCAAAACAGGCCGAATGATGAGTTTTTTATCATTCGGCCTGTTTTGTAAATTGCTAAATCGTTAAAAAAGCTGTACCATTAAGAAAAAATTCGTTAGCGTTAACGCATGATGAAAGGCAGGATGATTTAATGGCAAATAAAAAAGTGAAAGTCGGATTGGCAACAGTGGCAGTGGCAGGCGCTGGCGCAACTGCAATGGTGGTAAAAAACAAGCTGAAAAAAAATAATGAGAAAAAGCAAATTCCCTATGAATCCAGTTACCGGAACACCGAACGTGGTAAAGATGAAAAAAACAGCAAGGGGATCTATTATACCAATGGTAACTACGAAGCGTTTGCAACACCCCGAAAACCGGAAGGTGTCGATGAAAAGAACGCCTACATTGTCGGCAGTGGCTTAGCAGCATTGGCAACGGCCTGCTTTCTTGTTCGGGATGGACAAATGCCGGGCTCGCACATTCATATTCTGGAGGCAATGGACATCGCCGGCGGGGCTTGTGATGGCATTGAAGATCCGACCAGAGGCTATGTAATGCGGGGAGGCCGGGAAATGGAAAACCATTTCGAGTGTCTGTGGGACTTGTTTCGCAGTATTCCGTCGCTTGAAACACCGGGGGCCTCAGTGTTGGATGAATTTTATTGGCTAAACAAAGAAGATCCCAATTATTCGTTGTGCCGTGCCACCAGAAACCAGGGCGTCGATGCACATACAGACGGGAAATTCAACTTAAGTCAGAAGGGCTGCATGGAAATCATGAAACTCTTCATGACAAAGGATGAAGATTTATATGACAAAACCATTGAGGATGTCTTTGATGAAGAGGTGTTCGATTCGACGTTTTGGCTTTACTGGCGAACGATGTTTGCCTTTGAGAACTGGCACAGTGCGCTGGAGATGAAACTGTATTTTCAACGTTTTATTCATCACATTGCCGGATTGCCCGATTTTAGCGCCTTGAAATTTACGAAATATAACCAGTACGAATCATTGATTCTACCGATGCAGAAATATCTGGAAGCAGCCGGCGTTAAATTTGAATTTAATACCGAGGTAACCAATGTCATCTTTGAGATCGCTGAAAATAAAAAGGTCGCCAAGGCCATTGAATATAACGTAAATGGGATAGAGAAAGGGCTGGTGCTGACAGAAAATGATCTGGTTTTTGTGACAAACGGAAGCTGTACCGAGGGCACCATTTATGGGGATCAGAATCATGCGCCAAACGGGGATGCCGAAGTGAGAACCAGTGGCAGCTGGAGCTTGTGGAAAAACATCGCCCAGCAGGATCCGGCATTTGGACATCCGGAAAAATTCTGCTCGGATATCAACAAAACAAATTGGGAATCCGCAACGATCACAACATTAGACGATAAAATAATGCCATATCTCACAAATATCTGTAAGCGCGATCCGAAAAGCGGCAAAGTCGTAACCGGTGGGATTGTCAGCTGTATGGATTCGTCATGGCTGCTCAGCTGGACCATTAACAGACAGGGGCAGTTTAAAGATCAGGATAAAAACAAAGTGTGTGTATGGGTCTATGGTCTATTCTCAGATGTACCGGGAGATTACGTAAAAAAACCAATGAAAGAGTGTACCGGCAAAGAAATTACTAAAGAATGGTTGTATCATTTGGGTGTGCCAGTCAATCAAATTGATGAACTGGCTGAAAATAGTGCCATTTGTGTACCAACCATGATGCCTTATATTACCGCCTTTTTCATGCCACGAACCAAAGGGGATCGACCCGATGTCATTCCGGAAGGCTGTGTTAATTTTGCTTTTCTGGGTCAGTTTGCCGAAACCCCCAGAGATACCGTTTTTACAACCGAGTATTCGGTAAGAACCGCAATGGAATCGGTCTATGGCCTGCTTGGCGTTGATCGAGGTGTTCCGGAAGTTTGGGGGAGTGTCTATGATATCAGAGAGCTGCTTGACAGCAGTGTTAAACTGATGGATGGAAAATCACCATTGGAAATTAAATTGCCGGGGCCTCTGGAGTTATTAAAAAAACCAATCATTCATTTTACCAAGGGAACCGTGATTGAAAAAGTATTAAGAGACCATGATATTCTAAAAGACGAGATGCTTTAAGCTCCGGCAAGAAAGAAACGCTGAAATATGATTTAAATTAAAGAACTACCCGGTCTCCAAGAAAAAGGGCCTGATCGTTGCGTCGCAATGCGCAAGGATCAGGCCTTTATCGTAATTTTTAGTATGCTGTGACATCGTCAAAATCCGCCGCCAGCGTGGTGGTTTAATTCTTGATGCGATCACTGTTTTTTATTGTTTCGGTTTATCCGGGCGATCTGATAAAATTTTTCCTTCTTCTTTTTTAAGAAGGCTGCTTTGTTTTGGAAATAGTCGTTTTCGCCAGTCAGCTTCTGATAAGCCTGCCAGCGTTGGGCAGATAACTGTCCTGCTTTAATGGCAGTTGCGATTCCGCAGCCGGGCTCGTTTGTGTGCGTACAGTTGCGAAAGCGGCAGGAATCGAGGTGAGCTTCCACATCACGAAACGTTCGATCAAAGCCGGTGTTAACATCAAGCATGCCAATTTCACGCATGCCAGGGGTATCGATCAGCATGCCACCATCGGCTAGACGGATCAATTCTCGTCGTGTAGTGGTATGACGGCCCCGGTCATCATTTCGGATCATCTGGGTATCAAAGAGTGGGGCGCCACTTAGCCAATTGATCAGGGTTGATTTTCCAACTCCGGATGAGCCGAGCAGAGCCACGGTCTGACCTGCAGACAAATAGGCTATGAGATCCCAAAAGCCTTCATTTTGCAGGGTTGAAATACCAAGGATATCAACGCCGATGGCGATTGCTGCTGCCGCCCGGCATTTGGCCAGCAGATCCTCAGTCAAGTCGATTTTGGTCAGCACGACTACCGGGGTTGCGCCGCTTTCCCAGACCAGACTTAAATAGCGCTCCAGCCGACGCAGATTAAAATCGTTGTTGACGGACATGCAGATAAAGACGGAATCGATATTAGCCGCGATCACCTGTGCCTGACTGGATGAACCGGCCGCTTTGCGGATAAAGACGCTTTTGCGGGTCAGCAGATGGTGAATAATGCCATTGCCCTGTTCTCCGGTGGGACGATCAAGCATCACAAAATCGCCAACAGCCGGAAAATTGGCGGCCTCAATCGTTTCGTAGCGCAGCCGGCCCGACAATTCAGCGAAAAACTCGCCCTGTTCGGAAATAACCCGGTAGATTCCCTTGGACTGGGAAAGAATGCGGGCGACAAAAAGTTCCGGATAGTGAGAGGCTTCCAAACCCAATGAAGGGCTTAAACCGTATGTGCTCAGATCAATCCTGTTCATTGTTGTCACCAGTGGTATCGTTTAGAGCCTGGGTCATTTTTTCGAGTGGGAAGGGTGGGCTGGCCAAAGGGGCGACGGCGATGGACATCAGCTTAAGGGGGTTGTCATCGGCGGCAATCCGATTGGAGCTAAGCTGCCCACAACGGCGGCAGCGATGAATAATCGCCCATTCCTGATTCTTGCGAATCCAGACGCCAATCGGTTCCATCAAACCACTGCAATTGGCGGAGCGGTCGCCAGGTAATACATCAACGTGAAGGCTGAATAGGCAATGGGGACAATGATTACGGTGTTTGGTTCCGGCACCGGTAAATGAAACGACACGGCCACAATTTTGGCAGAAGAAGCTCTCCTGACAGGGTTGATGCTGATAAACGTTTTTTTCTCTATTTGAATATTTCATTATTTTTCCTCCTGAAAGTATGTTGGATACGATACGGGAGGTTTTGCAGAGATTAGATTTTGCAAACCTCCCGGTCTGCCACACTCTCTGCTTTATTTTGTTTTAACATAAAAACTCCTTTCAATCTGACGATAAATGCAAATAAACAGGATGATAAACAGAGTATTTGTCAGAGTGAATTTTTTACAAGGTGCTGATCAAAAGCTGTTTATCTCATTGTTTGTACATTTTTATTCTAATGCTTTTAACCGTTAGTTTCAAGTTTTTTCTGGAACTTGGCTGAATCTGTTGAACTAAGAAGGTTGGTTTTCTTATGCAAAGGGACTTGGCGCCGATTACCCGGTCATCAAGAAAAAGGGCCTGATCGTTGCATCGCACTGCGCAAGGATCAAGCCTTTTTCGTAGTTTTTAGTAAGTGGTGGCACCTTTAAATCCTCGCTAGTGTGGTGGTCAGATCCTTGACGATATCGCTGTTTTGAGTGATAATCTCCACGTGCCAATCGTCATTGGTGCTGCTGATATAGACGGTGTCATTAAACATGAAATGGCTTTACGAAAAATCACGTATTTTTGACAGATTAATCACCTGATCATCACGTTGGCTGATTACAATAAATGCTAAAGAGACAATTCATTCATCGATAAAGGAGATAAAAATGAAGAAGTCAAAGTGTTTATTAACCAGTTTAATCGTGACGGCCTGTCTGGCATTAACGGCCTTTCCGGTCAGTGCCGCTTCAGATGATGTTGTTTATGGCAAGGTAACGAAGGTGGATGGAAAAGAAGTAACCATCGCCATCGGGACACTGAATCAGAATTCGGGAACACCGGGAGAAACGCCGGGTACAATGCCAGAAATGCTGACCCTGACCGGTGAAAGCGCAACTTTCACTCTGACGGATGATATTGCAATGACGAAGTCGTCACCGGGACAGCCGCCAGAAGCAGGCACCACCAGTAGCTCTGCTACAGCGGCCGAAACATTAGCTACAAGCACAGATGCCACGGAGGCTGACATTGTGGTGGGAGCGGTGCTTAAAATCACCTATACCACTGGCACTGATACCATTGCTGCCATTGAAATTCTGTCAGGCTCGGGAGCTCCCGGGGCGGCTCCTGGGGGTGGCGGCGGTTCCACGGTTTCTACCGGCGCCGGGGCATACCTGCTGGCTGATGGTGAAACCTTAAGTGGCGGTACCTACAGTTCAACCAACGATGATGAAAATGCCCTGCGGGCTGAAGGAGCCATCACCGCCAATCTGAATGGGGTGAGCGTTGAAAAAACTGCTGGCACCGCTTCAAGCAGTGATGCCAGCAGCTTCTACGGCCTCAATGCTGCCATTCTGGCCCTCGACAATGCAATCCTGAATATTACCGGAGGCAGTGTGACCGCAACGGCCGAAGGAGCAAATGGGGTTTTTGCCTATAACGGGGCCACCATTAATATTAAAGATACCACCATTAATGTCACCGGTGGAAATGCCGGCGGCATCGAAGTAGCTGGCGGAGGTAATCTTTATGCCAGCAACCTGACTGTTAATTCAACCGTTAAAGCGGCGATCCGAAGTGACCGTGGGGGCGGAACCATGGTTGTTGATGGCGGTACCTACACTACCAGCGGCAGCACCGGCGCTCCGGCCGTCTACAGCACAGCGGATATCACTGTCAATGACGCCACCTTGAATGCTGAAACATCCGAAGCCATTGTGGTGGAGGGGCTAAACTCAGTTACATTGAACAATTGTATCGTCAGCGGAAATATGACCGGCTCCACCGGGAGCTCCGATGCAGATAACATCCATAACGTGATGCTGTATCAGAGTATGTCCGGGGATGCCGAAGTTGGAAACAGCAGCTTTGAGATGACCGATGGCTCACTGACAGCCAATAGTGGTGATATGTTCTACGTCACCAATACGGAATCCCAAATCACACTAAGCAATGTTGATCTGACTCTGGCGGAAAACAGTAATCTCTTAACCGTTGCCGGAAATGATGGCAGCCGGGGTTGGGGAACGGCTGGTTCAAACGGTGGGAAATGCAGCTTGACCGCATCAAAGCAGACGCTCACCGGGGATATCGTTGTGGATGCCATCTCCACCTTGGATTTGACCCTTCAGGATAGTTCGACGTTCACGGGTTCAATTAACAGTGATAAAACCACTGCTGCAACCCTGAAGGTGACCGTGGAAAAGGGCAGTACCTGGAAGCTCACAGGGGATTCATACATCACCGAATTTGACGGCGATGCAAGCGGTCTGGACACAAATGGTTATACCTTGTATATTAACGGTGTAGCCTATGATGGCGATTTGGAGGCGACCGGGAATGTTAATTATGCCACCCATGTCCAGAATGTCGGCTGGCAAAATGCAGTATCTGACGGCGCTCTGTCAGGAACCGTCGGCCAGAGTTTGAGACTGGAAGGTATTACCATTGAAAGCGGGATTGACGGGCTGGGGATTGAATATGCCACCCATGTCCAGAATATTGGTTGGCAGGATTATGTTGCGGATGGAGCAGTGTCTGGAACGGAAGGCCAGAGTTTAAGACTGGAAGCCATTAAAATCGAGTTAACCGGGACACAAGCTGATGAATATGATGTCTATTACCGGGTTCAGGTTGAGAATCTGGGCTGGTTGGGCTGGGCGTCAAATGGCGCAGAGTCCGGTACGGCCGGATACGGATACCGACTGGAAGGGATTGAAATTGTAATCGTGGAAAAAGGCACGGCCTTTGACACTGGTAGCGCTGCTTTTTATGACACAGCAGCCTGATCGACGTTAAAATGAAGAGCGATCAATAAAGAACGGGACATGGATTCAAGGTTACTTGAAAAACCATGTCCCGATTTCTGTATATTAAGGGAGAAAAAATACCGATATACTCAACATTGAATAAACAATTAATAATAAGGAGAAAACCATGAATTTAATTGAAGCGAAGGGATTAACAAAAAAATTCAGGAGAAAGTGGCGCTTAAGTTTGTTCGTGCTAGCCGGCTTTCTCGGGCTGGCGTTATTGTTGGCGATCTGGTCATTAAAAACCAATGATCAACGCTGACCGAATTGCAACGCAATAAAATGCGTAAACATCAGGATTGATTGTTGGGTGATAAAGCAATAGCGTAGAGAGAATGGATAAAGCTGATCAGAAACTGTGGTCATATGGCAGTAGCAATGACCCCTATATTGGCAAAAAGTAGGCGGTTTGTTAATCGTTATTGAGTGCTTAACCAGAAAGGCCGGATCTAAAAAGATCCGGCTTTTCTGGTGAATTTTTAGTATGCAGTGGCTTCTTCAAAATCTTGGATCAGTGTGGCGGTCAGACCATCGATGATGTCCTTCTTTTGGGTGATGATGCCCACATTTCGATCCGCATTGGTACTGGTCGTGGTAAAATTGGTGCTGCCAATATAGACCGTTTCATTATTCACTGAAATGGCCTTGGATTGAATGTAGATGGACGCATTTTGTGGATAGAGATGGACATTGACGCCACCAGCCTTTAGGGTATTGAACCCGTCGGTAAACTCACCGGTATTGGTCATGGTAAAATTAACCGTTACGCCCCGCTTGACCGCATTGATGAGGGCGTTCTCCAGAACTGTGCTATCAAGTTGCTCGGTTTCAACATAGAGGGTGGTGCCAGCTCGGGCAGCATCAATCAGCTCGGTAAATTGCTTCTCGGCGCCGGGGGACCAGACCAGTTCAGAGCCTTCCGGGACATCGCCGGCCACAGGAGCGACGGTGTTATTGGTATAATCCGCCTCAAAGGTAGTGGAAACCCCTGCCACGGTGGCTGGATTGTCGGTGATCACCACGTAGTCCCTCAGAATCGGATAATATTGAGCGACCAGATTGCAGTTCATGATGGCCACTTTCTGATTGTCCACTACGATGCTTTTCTGATGCCACAAAACACCGTCCCAGGAATAGACAACGTGAACCCCGTTAGCCGATAAATTATCGTAGGCCGGCTGATTCATTCCCACAGTGCCACCATCCGATGCATTGGAATTCAGCAGGACCCGGACATTAACTCCCCGCTGCGCCGCTGCAATCAAAGCCGCTTCAGCATTGGAATCGATCAATGCATACATGGTCATATCAATGCTTTTATTGGCGGAATCGATAAAATCATAAATCTTCTGATAGCCATCATCTGGCAGGGTAATGAGGGTGTAATTTGGAGTGGAAGGGGATTCGGTCTTGCTCTCTGTTTTTGGGGTGCTGCACCCCAGCAGCAATCCGCCCATGAGAATCCCGGTTATGAACAATGTTGATAGTTTCAGGAAAATCGTTTTTTTGGTATACGGTCTATTAGCCATTGTAATCATATCTCCTTATCATGATGAATCGTTTTCATTATACATCGAATCGACGCTTAAACTCAAGCATCGATTGTGATTCCACTGGTTCAGTGGTATACTGACTAAAAACAGAGGAGATGATTGGTATGGCAACGGAAACATTTAATCAAAAACTACAAGACAGCAAAGATCTGCCAAAAATATCAGAACTCACGGATCCAAAAGCAATCTCAAGGTATGGGGGAACAAAATTACTGATTGCGCCGGCCCTTGCCTATGATGAAATCATGAAAAAAATTCCTGAGGGAAAAATTGTTACATCAGACTATATCAGAGCCTATTTGGCTAAGGTGTATGGTGCGGATAATACCTGCCCACTCACGGCTGGGATTTTTATAAACATCGTTGCGAAGGCTTCTGAAGAGCGGGAAGAAGACGAAACACCCTACTGGCGGACACTGAAAAAAGATGGTGAGCTGAATGAGAAATATCCGGGAGGAATAGCCGGTCAAAGATGTCGACTTGAGGCGGAAGGCCACACCATTGTACAGAAGGGGAAAAAGTATTTTGTAAAGGATTACCAGGACAAGGTTTATGCTCTTAAGAATGCATAAAACAGAAATGGAGGCAGGTATAATGGATGGATTAGAACGTTTTGTAAAAGCCCAGGAACATGACTATGGCTACGCATTGCAGGAAATAAAAAATGGCCACAAGCGCAGTCATTGGATGTGGTATATTTTTCCCCAGCTTAAAGGGTTGGGTCGGAGTGAAACCGCAACGTATTATGGAATAGAAAATCGGGCGGAAGCTGCGGCATACCTGGCGCATCCGGTGTTGGGATCCCGTTTGCTGGAAATTTGCGGTGAATTGCTAAAGCTTGATACCAGTGATGCCCATGCGGTCTTTGGCCGACCTGATGATCTGAAACTTAAATCATCCATGACCCTGTTTTATCTTGTAAGTGGCAATCCGGTATTTAAAGCAGTGCTGGATAAATATTTTGATGGTGAGATGGATGCGCTTACCATCAGTCTTGAAAATAGGGACGGTGACCGTTAATGTCTGTTAATAAGCAAGATGTACTGAAATTATTGGATGATTCTGGAATTATTTATGAATCCGTTGAGCATGAGGCGGTATATACAATCGAGGAAATGAAGAAAATAAATTTACCGCATGCCGATTGCATTGCGAAGAATTTGTTTATCCGGGATGATAAGAAGAAGCACTTTTATTTGATTTCTGTTTGTGAAGAAAAGCTGGTTAACCTTAAGAATCTACAGCAGACGATTGGTTCCCGGCGGCTTAGTTTTGCTTCCGAAAAGGATTTGAATGAAATTTTGGGATTACAGAAAGGTTCGGTAACACCCTTAGGGGTTTTAAATGACCGGGACAAAAGAGTTAAAGTATTTATTGATGAACGCTTCAGCAATCGTTTAATTGGGATTCATCCAAATGAAAACACAATGACGTTGTGGCTGAAAACAGAGAATCTGATCGAACTGATCAGGTCTCACAGCAATTCGGTTGAGGTGATTAACCTCGGATAAACAAAATATTCCCACGTTTCAGGTAGCATATAAATTAGGCGCTATTGTAAAACAGTCGGCTTGTTGCAGACGTATTTAATAGTGGATCAGTAAAAATACAGGAGGTTTGTTTCCGACGGAAACAGTGTGATCATGATGAGTAACAATTCTTATGACAATAATCTGCAAATGGAACTGGAAAACCTGATCATACAGGATTATCATAAGCTATATTCCTGCGCATTCAGAATGATCGGCAATCATCAGGATACCGAGGATGTGCTGCAGAATTCGTTTTTACTGGCATATAAAAACCTAAGCACGTTCAGAAGCGAAGCAAAATTATTCACCTGGTTATACCGGATTGTTATCAATGAGTGCTACAAGCATTTCAATTATATAAACAAACTGCCCTTAGTTAAAATTACTGAGGATTTAGGTGTTACCGAACAAGAATTTTTTGACAGCATCGAATACACGGATAATTTTGACGATGATCTGGTTATCGACGAATTGCGAGAAAAATGTCTGCAGGCGTTTTTAAAATGCCTGCCCAAGAACCAGCGGGTCTGTTTTTTATTAAAAACCTGTACTGGTCTCAAATACAAAGAAATTGCCGAGATCCTTAATATGTCGGTTGAAAACGTCAAGGTGACTCTGTTCAGAGGAAGAAAGCAACTGCAGGAATTATTTGAAATGCGGTGCAGCCTGATTGACCCCGAAAAGCCATGTAAATGCCAGCTCTGGATAAAGTTCATGAAGGATCACAGTCTTCCCCTTCCAACTGGCTATCAGCAGATAAAAACTGATGAACTGCGAAAAACCCATTTTAAGAATTTGTCATTATTGGAGAAAATCGACTACTTGTATACAGTTGATCAAAAATATGATCAAAAAGAAATTTCTGACAAAATAAAAAAAATTGCGGCAAATATTATGTAACCTTTTTTTAAAACCGGTATCTAAACTAATATAGAGCAATTTAAAAAGAATTGCGAAAAAAATTATTTGGAGGATATCGATTTATGAATGAAAAAATTGTTGCACCATGCGGGATTGATTGCTTTAATTGTGAAATGTACGCAGAGAATGTTACCCCTGAATTTCAGGAAAGACTGTCAGGGACAACGAAGATACCAGCTGAAAAAATAACTTGTGCAGGCTGTACGGATGGGAATATCTGTCTGCTTTTGAAGATGCAGGGGAAAAGCTGCAAAACCCTGGATTGTGTTAAACAAAAAGGCATTGATTATTGCTTTAACTGTTCTGATTTTCCGTGTCAGTATCTGATGCCGCTGGCTGATGGGGCGGGAAAATTTCCCCAGAATATCAAACTATATAACCTCTGCCAGATGAAAAAAATTGGTCTCGACAATTGGGTTGAGCAGGCGGCAGAGATCAGACATACTTACTTTAACAAAAAAATTGCCATCGGTGAGGGTGGCAGCACGGAGTGATCAGTTCTTAGTAGAGCGACGCTTTCGAAACCGGCAGCGGGTAGTAAACACGGGTCTGAAGCGATCACAAACATCTTTGTGATCGCTTCAGACCCTTTCTTTTATTTAGTATAACCGGCATTTTTTACCATCATTCCGGTGAATACCTGATTAAAGCAAACAATGATGAATGCGGCGAGGAATGAATAAAGAAAGCCATCGATACGGATATTGGCGACAAAAGAGTCGGCAATCATGATTGTCCAGGCATTGACAATCAGGCTGAATAAGCCCAGAGTCAGGAGATTCAAAGGCAGCGTGATCAGCAAAAGGATCGGCTTTAAGATCAGATTGACGATCAGCAGCACCAGGCCCATCGCCAGCAGCGCTGGGATGCTGCCGACCCAAATAGCCGGAAAAACCAGTGACAGCAAATAAATAGTTAGGATAATAGACAGATATTTAAGAAACAGTTTTGTCATCGTAACCTCCTTAATAACTATTTGACTCGGATTGAAAGCTGGACTTCATCGGTGCGGATATCAATCAGATCATAGGGTTCATCATCGTTTAAGGCCCGTAAAAGCGCCATCACATCGAGCACCAGTTCTTTTATTGAGTGGACAGAGATTTCGGATGAACCGCTAGGTGATCGTTGGGGGATAAATAAACAGGCAATCGACAAAAGATCAAGACAGCAGTCGAGTAATTCTTCAATAATATACAGTTGGATGGGGAAGGGCATTTTTATGAACCGTTTGTCCTTTAGCTGAAGGCGAATCCATAAGCAGCGAAATCCCCTAGTCGACATAGACCCGTACCTTGATCATCGACTGACTGCTTTCATCCCAGGCTTCGACATCAATGATGTTGGGTTCGTCAAGGGTGCCATTAATGATCTCTTCAATGATTTTGGCAAAGTCAATGCTGGAAAAATCGATCCCCTTGGCTTCCATGTCCTTGCGGGCATCCGGAGGTACCATGGCAGTCATGCGGTCGGCCATTTCACCGATGGTGGTCAGTAGCCGGATCGGGATATTGACGTTGACATTGACCGTATTATTGTCTGAGGTCACTTTGATTCTAAAAAATTTGTAATCGTGTTTGAGGCCGACAACAGCTTGTACCGGGATTACCTCATTCGTCGTATTCAGTGCTTCAAGCAGCTCCATCGCTTCGGCAGCGGTAATCTGCCCTTTTTCAATCATTTCTAGGATACGTTGTTGTTCACTCATTATTAAATCTCCCTTTTCTTCATAAATTTTTAAGACGTTCCGTTGCTTCTTTTGAAGAAATCTCACCTTTTGACAGTTGATCGAGAATTTCGTTTCGGGTCGCAGTAATGGCCGCCTTCTCTTTAATCAATTCTTTTGAGGGCACCTCATAGCCGAGACCCTTAATCACCGCGTCTAATTTACCACGAACTGTCGGATAGGAAATTCCCAGTTCCTTTTCAACATCCTTGATGTTCCCCCGACACTTGATAAATACCTTGATAAATTCCAGATCGTCATCGGGTAGGCGACAGAATTCGCAGGGGTGAAAATCGCCTTCGATGGTGGTGGTGCATTTTGGGCAGTTTAATTTGGTTATCGAAAGTTTTTCACCGCAGACAGGGCATTTGCCCGGAGCTTTGTACTTCATAAGTTTCACCAATCCTCTGATTTATTTGATTATAATATACAGCGAATAATTAAATATGTCAATGAAAAAGTTAAAATAATTAATTATTAAATTGATAATATTAATTTATAGGTAATAAATATGATAATCACAACAATAGCTGTAAATGCCGGATGGTTTTGGTTGGCAATGACAAAGTGTGATCTGGTCTTATAGCAAAAAGCGTGATATGATAGTCTTTAAAAAGCGACGGTTGGGGAAAGAAGTAATAGCCAAACCACTTCGCCGTTTTATGGTGTGTCCGTCGATGGATTTGACAAACGGTTTGCTGATATAGTGCAGCGCATCAATTTCGGTGCCTGTCGCGTCCAATTGATACCTGGCCCGTTTTTTTTGAGTGACTGGGAAAATAGCAAAGCAAATAGAAGACTAATTTAAATAAAGGAGCAAGCAATTGTATTTTGACGAATATGGCAACAGAGAAAAGGCAACCATTATTTTTTTACACGGGGCGGCGTTAACCGATACCTTCAGTAACCAGTATGTTTTTCAGCAGGACTATCATCTGGTTGTTCCCCATCTTTATGGGTCGGGGCGGGAAGTAGAAGAAAGTTATGAACCGCAAAAGACAATTGCGGCCTTAGTTGATTTAATCCGATCTTTAAATAAAAAACCGGTTATACTCGTTGGTCACTCGTTGGGCGGTGAACTGGCCGTGGCTCTGGTATCACAGTATCAGGAGCTTTTTGAGCGGGCCGTGTTTTTAAGTCCCTGGGTGTGCGCTACCCAAAAATCCATTGATCGCTTTGTGCGGCTGGGGATCTGGACACAACGGACGTCGAGGCTGTCAGGACTGCTGCGGCTACAGGCAAAATATTGGCATTTGTCCAAGGTGCAGGAGGATTTTCTGGTTGACTACACAAAAAAAATTACCCCCGAACAGTATGTGGCCTGGTTTAAGGATCGAATTTTTCTTGATGAACAAGCAAATTATGCGAAGGTGAAAATTCCCATGCTGGCAGTTTGTGGCGAAAAAGAATTCAGTGAGATTAAAACGTCGGTTGTTGAGCTGGGCAACCGCAATCATAATTGTCAGACGCTTTTTTTAAAAGGGGGGCGACATGATTTTCCTCTGCGAATGCCAGCGGTGTTAAATCCGCTGTTGAGCGATTTTTTTAGCTGTGGTAGGATAGAAAAGTAAAGCAGACGAGGCGGATCAACGGTTACCATAGTTTTCAGGCAGTTTGAGATGGCCGAAACTTGATGAATTCATCAAGGCATAAAAAAATAATGAACCGGTGGTGAAAGAATGACAAACAGAAAAATGATGGATCAATTAGCCGACTTACAGAAATCCCTTAACATTGACTGTGAAAAATGTTGCGGTTTGTGTTGTGTCGCTTTATATTGCATGAAAACCGATGGATTCCCGGACAATAAAGCAGCGGGGGTGCCCTGTCGGTATCTGCGTTCAGATTTTCGTTGTGATATCCATGACCGTTTGGCAGAGCAAAAAATGAAAGGGTGTTTGGGCTACGACTGCTTTGGTGCTGGTCAGAAGGTGACACAAAAGATGGGTAAAAATGGGAATTGGAAAACCAATCCTCAAAAAGCGAAGGAGCTGTTTCAGACCTTTACGGTGGTGTTTCAGCTCCATCAAATGGCCTGGTACCTGCTTGAAGCCTGGGCGCTAAGCTCTGATCAGAAGCAACAAACAGAGATTACGGCGCTGATTGTGGAGAATGAACAGCTGACCGCGAAAGCAGCGGATGCAATTTTAAACACGGATGTCGCAGCTTACCGGGAAAAGGTTAATGGTGTGCTTAAACAGATCAGCAGTCAGGTGGCGGTAATGTCCGCGGATAAAAAGGCGAGCAAAAATTTTCTCGGTAAAAATTTGAGCGGGAAGAATTTTGATGGCAGCGATTTCAGTATGGCGTTGATGATCGCGGCCAATCTGGAAGGGGCCAGCCTGTGCGGAAGCAATTTTTTGGGTGCAGATCTTCGTGATGCAAATATCAAAAATACGGATTTAAGCAAGAGTCTGTTTTTAACCCAGATGCAGATTAACGCAGCCAGCGGAAATTCAAAAACAAAGCTACCAAAAAAATTGGTGCGGCCTTCGCACTGGTAGCGGTGAGGCAAACGGATCATCATCAATAGTGGCATGGTGATCATTAGAAATAAAAGCACTTCCAAACGGGAGGGCTTGTGTAAGTGAATCGGGAGAAAAAGATGAAATTAACAGTATTAGTTGATAACAATACTTATATTGATCAGTATTTTCTGGGTGAACCGGCTTTGAGTTTTTATATTGAGGAGGGAGGGCAGAAAATTCTGTTTGATACCGGATATTCCGACGTTTTGATTCACAATGCTAAAAAATTGGGAATTGATTTGAATCAGCTGGATACCATTGTATTGTCCCATGGGCACAATGATCATACTGGTGGATTAGCATATTTGGTGAATCAGATGAGTCTCCAAAACACAAAGCTCGTAGCCCATCCCCAGTGTTTTAATCAAAAACAGGATGAAGGCGAAGTAATTGGTTCACCACTATCACGGGAGCAGCTCGATCAGTTCTGCCAGTTGTCATTGACAAGTCAGCCTACCTGGCTGAGTGAGAAGCTTCTGTTTCTGGGGGAAATTCCCCGGCGGTTTGATTTTGAAGGACAGCAGCCAATTGGGATGCGCTGTGAAAATGATCAATGGGTTGCAGATGCGGTTTTGGATGATTCAGCGCTGGTCTATCAGAGTGAGACGGGACTATATATTATCACCGGCTGTTCCCACAGCGGTATCTGCAATATTATTGAGTATGCCAAAGAAATCTGTCAGGATCATCGGATTAATGGGGTGATTGGTGGCTTTCATCTTTTTGAACTTGATGAACAGCTCTTTAAAACCCTGGCTTATTTTGCCGAAAATCGGGTCAAAAGCCTTTACCCCTGTCATTGTGTTTCTTTTGCGGTGAAAGCAAAAATAAATGAGAAGATTCCCGTCCGAGAAGTCGGTGTGGGATTATCCTTGATATGGTGAATATATTGAAGAACAGCAATAATTTATAGCGCCACCAACCGGCTGATAAGCAATGGCGATGGCGCAGTTATTTGGGTTAAGCCCAAGGGTTGATTTTTTCAGGATAAACCAATAGAATAGGGATAATGAAAATATTTGTGGAAAAATGAGAGGAAACAAACACATGAGAATGAGCAAGGAAGATAAAATACGAATTTTGATCGATGCCATTGATGCGGTGATGGTAATTCCCAACCATATCGAAGAGTCGGTTCGGGATGCATTGCGCAATGCCCTCAGAACCATTGAAAAACAAGAAGAAGCCAATGATTAGGAGAATAGTTTGAAAATATCAAAAAAAGATGCGTTGATGTGGTTTGAATTTTTTGCGATGCTGCCGGAAGATGAAGAACTGATGGCTAATCAGCAGGAAATTGTATATGCGACCTTTGCCCAGATTGAGGCGGCCATCGATCACCGTAACGCCAAACTGAAAAAAGACATAAAAAACCTGAAATCTCTGGAGCAACGAACCCTTTATGTTGGGGAGGAAAGCAAGTTTCCTCCGGGCTGCCGTTCCTGCCTGCTGGGGACGGGTTTAAGTGCGATCCGCAAAACCAATAAATGCAATATCGAATGTAAATTTTGTTATAACTACGGCCAACTTGACGATATTGCCCCGGTGGGTGAAGGCTTGTGGGAAATTGGCGGCACTAAATTCTATGAAAAAGATCTCGACCTGCTGCTTTCAATCCAACAACACCCGACGGGGATTGCTTACGTCTTTTTAGAGCCATTTATGGAAATTGAATTGTATTATCCGGTGATTAAAAAATTCAGAGCGGCCGGCATTTATCAGCATCTTTACACCAATGGAACCCTGGCCACCGAAGAAACCTTAAAGGCTCTGGGCGCTGCCGGTTTAAGCGAGATCCGCTTTAATTTGGGAGCCTCCAACTGCTCCGATAAGGTGATTGAAATGATTGCGACGGCTAAAAAACACATTGCCAAGGTGGGGATCGAAACTCCGATGACCCCCGAATTTTTTGACGCCTTTTTCCAGAAAAAAGCTGCTATTCTAAAAACCGGACTTGATTTTATCAATTGCGCCGAGCTGCACCTGAATCCAAATAATATTGACAACTATATGGGTGAGTTGATGTATATTGCCCGCCGGGGTTATATCTCCCCAATCTGGAGTCGTGAGTTGACCCTGAAATTGATGGCCATTGCCGATAACGAAAACTGGGATCTGGTGGTTCATGATTGCTCAAATGATACCAAGTTTGCCAGAGGGTTAAATGTAAGTGGAAAAACCGGGATGTGGTTTGGGGCCAGTAACTATGACTGCGAATTTTCCCGGATTCCCTACGCCTTTTTTCTGCCGATTTTGCGGGACGATGGCTTTAAATTTCTGGCTGAAGAAGAACTGCCAGCGGCTTATCGGCCACTGACGATTTAAAGTGGTCCGGCCTTAGTGGCAGTGAGTAGTTGAAAATGAAATGATAAAGGCTACGATGAGTTAGAAAAAGCGATGAAGTTTGCAGTATTGTATTAACCCAGGGGGGAGAAAACGTGACCAAATACCCAATCCATCCGGATTTTAAAAAATATGAAAAAATAAAAACGCCAATTCCCGAAAGATTGTTGCCGTTAATGAATGGGGTGATTGAACGAAGTTTCAATAAACGGCCGCCGGAGCCAGGGGTTCGTGAAACCCGAAAAGTAATCAACGGCTATCAAAATGAACCGGTGGAGCTGATTATTTATGAGCCGGAAGCGTCAGAGGAGCGGCTACCCTGTCTGATTTATCTTCATGGTGGTGCCTTTGTATTGAAATCAGCCGCTTTTCATAAGCGGCTGATCTGCGATTACGCCAGCCACACCCCCTGTAAGGTGGTCTTTGTGGATTACCGGCTGGCGCCCCAGCATCCGTTTCCGGTTGCGCTAGAGGATTGTTATGCTGCCCTTCACTGGGTCTACCAGAATGCCCCTGAAATTGGTATCGACCCGCGGCGGATTGGGGTTGGCGGGGACAGTGCCGGTGGCGCTCTGGCCGCCGGTCTGTGTTTGATGGCCCGAGATCGAAGGGCGCCGGAGCTTTGTTTTCAGATGCTGATTTATCCGGTTACGGACGCCCGGCTTAATACCCATTCGATGAAAGAATACATCGATACCCCACTATGGAATGCCAGGCAGAACGAAAAGATGTGGAAACTCTATTTAAAGGATGGTTGTTCATTGGAACGGGGCTATGCATCGCCGATGGAAGCTGCTTCGTTTGTTAATTTACCGCCAACCTACGTGGAAGTGGCAGAGTTTGATTGTCTTAGAGATGAGGGCATTCTTTTTGCTGAGACCCTAAAGGAAAACGGAATTACAGCAGAATTGCACCAGACCAAAGGCACCATTCACGGCTTTGAAATCGCTGAAGATAGTGCGATTGTCAGACAAAGTCTTAAAAAACGGGTTGAGGCCCTAAAAAAGGCTTTTTACGACAGCGAAACCGAGCTGATCCGATGATGCTAAAACAGGTTTGCAGCGGTCCCACTATTCCCGGATCCACGAAAAGACGTATTCCAGGTGCTGCGGCAAGGTCAGTTCCGGCGCGGCAGTGGTGACAAAATGCCCGTTGATGTTGCCTTCCTGGGTGGCAAAATCAAAGTGGGCCGCAGCAATGCCCAGGTCAACCCGCTGGATATCGTAGGCAAAGGCCTTACTGTAGCCTGGTTCTTTTGCCTCATAAAAATGACAGTTACCATCGAGTAAGACAATCCGCCAGGGCTGTTTATTGGAGGCCGATGGCCCTAACCGGACCATTTCCAGAGCAAAGGACAGATCGCCAGCGGTTGCTTCGGCCAGTGGGGTCTGAAAATCGTCCTTAAAAAACAATTGCGACCAGTTTTTACGTTGATCGGCCTTGATTAGTTTACGCATTGCTTTTTCTTTAAAATGTTTGTGTTCGGCAGCGTAGCCATAGGGGCTGATAATCGGAAAAAGTTCATCGTCATCGATATGCATTGCCGTAGAAAAACTGCGGCGGTCAAAGGTGCCCCCTAACCAGCAGCTGCCAAGACCCTGATCAGCCAGATAAAGAACCAGGGCTTCAAATTCATACCCCAGCGCTTCCAGTGCCATGGGTTCCGGGGTAATTGTTACACCAATATAGTGACTGGCACCCTTGATGACCCCGTAGGTGCCAAGCTTTTGGCTGGTTTGGTTGGCTTTAATATCAAGGGTGTGAAAGGTGACAGTTGGGCCAAAAGGATTATTCAACGTCTTAATAAAAGCAGCAATGGCGCTTATTTTATCCGCTTCAATGACTCGTTCCTGATAATTTCGGACGCTATAGCGTTTTTTTACGGTTTCTTCAACTGGAAATTTAATCTTCATGATGATTCTCCTTCGAATAATGATCCATTGGCGTTTGACAAACGGAATGCAGCATTTGCAGTACGTTCGTCATTGCCTGAAATACAAAACAGACAATATTTTAGACAATTATATTTTAAACAACATAAATAGCGATTGTCAATGACAATCGCCGGTTTTTAAGCAACAAGAAGTTCTGAATTTTTTAAGCCAGCCATCAGGTTGGTTAGGAGGGCAAATTATTTTGTTTTGTCCTGCAGTTTTTTTAATGCAGAAACAAAAAAGTCGGGATGTTCATAGTGGATGTCATGACCGGATTTAATGGTCATGGTTTCGTAATTGGCGAGGCAAGTCTGAACCTTTTCGGCATCGGCATCGCTATTGGCGGCATACAAAACGCCGTCCTGACCATAATTCGTTTCGGCTTTGAGATAAATCGTCGGACTTGGAATCGCTTTTAGCAGGGTTTCCTGATCGATCCCATGCATCCATGAACCGTCGTAAAAGGCTTCGCCAAAGGCCAGATCATAATGATCAATGGTGTTCATCAACCGCATCCAGGAATAGGGAATCCAGAAAATTCGGGGCCCCTGGTCGGGGTGCTCTTGGCGGAATGTTTCGACGGCTAGAACCACCCGTTCTTTCAGACCACC
Organism: Acetobacterium wieringae; assembly: GCF_026646375.1. Classification (GTDB taxonomy): domain Bacteria; phylum Bacillota; class Clostridia; order Eubacteriales; family Eubacteriaceae; genus Acetobacterium; species Acetobacterium wieringae_A. Next base: position 65,918 of record NZ_JAIPPU010000015.1, on the reverse strand, counting down.
AAAAAGGGACGTCATGTAACCATTTTTAAAATAGTATACAACAAAATCGGTTTCCTCTGTCTGGTTTAGAAAGCTGTGAATGGTCATAAAGGTATCTTTCCAGGCGAAGCAGCCAGCACCTTCTTGCATTTCCGCTGGCGTGACGGAAAAGAGCGGGGGATCTTCAAGGACCAGGCCGCTAACCCGTGTGGGTGCGTTGGCGCCTAGCCAGGCCGCCAGAATACCGCCAGAAGAATGACCGGATACGAAGCATTTTTCACCGATGACATGATCCATAAACCAGATTAGCGCTTGGCCATTTACCGCGCAGGAATAAAGCGCCGGATCATGACTGGATTGACCGTGGCCAAAGCAATCCACTGCAAAGACATGATAGTTCTTCGACAATTTAGGCAGAACTGCCGCATAATCCTCCCAGGATACGCCTTGACCGTGGATTAACAGCAGAGCGGGGCCGTTATCTGGGCCCTCACCATAATTAATAACCGAACCACTATCAAGCGTGACTGTTTGCTCGGTAAAGCCGGCGGCAAGGGTTTGTTTGAGATAGTGATCATCGATCGGATGTAAGTTGCTGTAAAAAAAATAACCAAGGGCAACGGCAATGCCGATTACCACAAATACCAGAACAATCAGGGCTAGTTGCATTTTTTTAATCTTCACTTTCGTTGTCCTTCGCGGTTTGATCGGCATTGCTCAAACTTTGTTTTACAAATTCAAACTGACTGATGAATTGATTGGTATCAATCAGGGCCAGACCGCCCTGATTTTCATCACCTAAAATCATCAGGCTGTCACCGGGGTTGATTTGGAAGACGTCCCTGGCTTTTTTGGGTATGACGATTTGTCCGCGTTCACCGACAATCACCGTGCCAAAAACGTGCTTGCCTTTTGGCGGTAAGGGTACGCCAACCGTTTCGGTACCGTTGACAAGGGTATCAAGGGAAATGTTATAAAGCGCTGCCAGGGCAATGCATTTATTCATATCCGGTAAGCTCTCGCCATTTTCCCATTTGGCAACTGATTGTCGGGAAACGGCGATCTTCTCAGCCACATCTTCTTGCGTGTACTGATGGGTTTTTCGCAGGGTCTGTAAATTCATACTAATCATATTTTTCATATTTTCACCACCTGAGCTTATTCTACCAGTTTTGCGCAACGACATCCATCAATTGATGTTAACATAATGGTGCAAAAAATGTCAGCTTTGGTTGCTTTATGCAACGTCGTCACATTGTATTCGCAATGAAAACGATGGGTGAGAACAATCAGTGATAAAAGATAGCAAGAATGGTCAAAACAAAACGTACAAAATCTGATAAAATATCTAAGCAAAATAAGGAGGGTGATGTGGATAAGAACAGTGTCGCAAAAATTTCAGCAGTAATTCAATTTATCGAAACGCATTTAATGGAGAAAATGGATTTAAATCGTGTCGCAACGGCTGTCCATTATTCAAAATATCATCTGCATCGGGTATTTGCGAGTATGGTGGGCTTAACGATCCATGATTATGTTCAGCGCCGCCGGCTGACGGAAGCAGCATGGTTATTGGTTTTTTCTAGTAAACCAATTATTGATATTGCCGCAGTGGGCGGATATGAAAGTCAGCAGGCCTTTACACATATTTTTACCGCAATGTATAAGCAATCACCTAATAAATATCGGGAAAACGAAAAATTTTACCCCTTGCAATTAAGATTCAGAGTAGAAGGTAATTATGGAATACTCCACAGCAAAGAGCTACCCAAATGGCACATTACCCTTGCAACCGAAGACGATATTGCTTGTTGGATGAATTTAGTCCGGCTTATTATAGATGGCTTTCCTTATTTAGATGAGGAGGAGTACGCCATGGAATTAAAACTGCGGATCAGAAGTAAGCAGGCGCTGATCTTAAAAGATGATGATATTGCGGTGGGAGTCATGTTGTTCTCTTCTGAAACCGGCAACATTGATTTTATGGGCACACATCCGTTTTATCGGAATAAAGGGATACCCAAGGCATTTCTTGATAAGGTGATGAGAGAGCTGATTAGTAGAAATGAAATTAGTATTACTACCTACAGAGCGGGAGATAAAGCGGATACCGGACATCGCAGTGCCATTAAAAGCTTAGGCTTTATGGAAGCGGAGCTGCTTACGGAGTTTGATTATCCGACACAACGCTTTGTTTTAACAAGGGAGGTTGCAGATGACAAATCAAAAACAAAACACCAGGCACAAAGAAAAGATCTCAGACACCATTGACTTGATCCCATTTCCTGATGAAATTGCGCATCTTAAGCTCATCAACAATAAAATCGACACTGCTTTGCAACAAGCAAATGCGAACGTTGACCGTATCGACAAAGAGTATATGGATGCAAAACGGTATATGGCGGACTATCGTGGCGAGATTGATCCCCATGAAATGTTTCAAAATGAATTGGCGTTAAAGCAAATCGACAGAACTGGCGCTTTTTCGGTCGGAAGATGGGAGAAGTTAACCAAGCTGAAAGAGTCCCCCTATTTTGCCCGCATCGATTTTCAGACATGTGAAAGCCCAGTCGCAACAAAGCATTACATTGGTCGTTTCGCATTTAGCCATGAGAACGAACTTTTAATCATTGACTGGCGCGCCCCCTTTGCCAGCATGTTCTATGACTGTGAGGTTGGTTTGGCAGGATATGATGCCCCAATGGGTAGAATTGAGGGAAAGTTGACGCGCAAGCGCCAGTTCAAAGTAAAAAACGGGATTTTGGAATATGCTCTGGAAAGCTCGGTTAACATTCACGACGATGTTTTACAGCGTGAACTTTCCCATACCTCAGATGAAAAGATGAAATCCATTATCGCCACCATTCAAAAAGAGCAGAATAAAATCATCCGCAATGAAAAAACCGGTACTATCATTATTCAAGGTGTGGCTGGTTCCGGTAAAACTGCTATTGCCCTACATCGAATAGCTTTTTTACTCTATCGTTTCAAGGGTAAACTGGAAGCAAGAAACGTAATGATTCTTTCACCCAACAAGGTCTTTAGCGATTACATATCCACCGTTTTACCGGAGCTGGGTGAGGAGCCCATTGATGAACAGAGTTTTGTGGACATTGCCAAAGATTATTTGGAAGGCATCATTGCCTTTGAAGCAGATAAAGACCCGTTTGAAACGGAGGATGCAAAATGGACAGCACGGGTGGGTTTTAAGTCAACACTGGATTTTGTAAAGCAGATGGATCGATATGTACAGGAACTTCCTGCCATGATTTTTGAGTTTGTCGATTATTCTTGCGGGAACTTTGTAGCAACGGCGGATTCGATACAGAGGCGCTTTTATGGCTATCAAGATTATCCCATCAAGAAGCGGCTGTGTCTGATTGCCAAGGATATCCATGACCATTTTGAAGCCGACAACTTCAGGGATGAGGAAATACCCCGACCAAGAGTTATTCTGAAAAGCTTGATGGCGATGCTGAAAATCAAAAACAGCCTGTCATTATGCCGGGGTTTTTACCAGTGGCTGGGGTTGCCGGAGATGTTTGTATTGCCGGCCAGGAAAACCCTGGAATGGTCAGATGTATACCCGTTTATGTATCTCCATGCGGCATTTGAGGGCTTGTCGCAAAGCAAAGTCATCAAGCATTTGGTCATTGATGAAATGCAGGATTATACGCCCATACAATACGCCGTTATCAACCGCCTCTTTCCCTGTCAAAAAACAATATTAGGAGATTATGGACAGCTGATCAACCCCAATCATCGGCATACGATAGCAGATATACAGCAGCTTTACAGCGATGTACGGTTGGTGGAATTGACAAAGAGCTACCGTTCAACCTACGAAATCATCTCTTTCGCCAAGGGAATCCAGCCGGTGGATCGTTTAGAACCGGTGGAACGACATGGGGATGCACCGGTAATGATAGCATGCCGTGACAAAGAGGATGAGATAGCTAAAATCAAAGTGATGCTTGATGCCTTTCTCCAAAGCGGAAATGCATCGCTGGGAATCATTTTGAAAACAAACAGTGCGGCGCTGGTCTTTCATAAGTTACTCGCAGAAGATTATCAAATCAAGTTAATTTCGCCTGATAGCACCAGCTTTACCAATGGCATCTCGGTCACCTCGATTCAGATGTCGAAAGGCCTGGAGTTCGACGAGGTGATTATTCCTACTGCGAACAGTGATACATACCAGAGCGAAGATGACCGAAGGCTACTTTATATCGCTGCAACGCGAGCGATGCACCGACTGACACTGCTGTATCGGGGAGAACCATCCCGCTTTCTCCCACGACAGTAAAAAAAGAACGCAGAAAAGATAACTTGCAATTGCGCTTGGAAAATGATAGCTTAAAAAGCATAGCACTGATCAAATAACAAAGAATAATGATCAGAGTGCAGACCAATAATGGCAAGTGAATTAAATGTAAATGCATTAAAGGGATGGGAATGGTATGATAAAGGTATTGATAGTCGAAGATGACAAGGTGTTGAATCACACCTTGGCCTATAATCTTATTTCAGCGGGATACCAGGTGATTTCGACCTACAATTTAAACGAAGCTGACAGTGCGCTTGAACAAGGTCAGGTTGATCTGATTGTTCTAGATGTGAATCTGCCCGATGGCAATGGTTTTGATTTATGTAGAAAATGGCATGACCAAATCGATACACCAATTATTTTTTTAACCGCCAACGATCTCGAAAGTGATATTTTAAAGGGTTTTGAACTGGGGGCCGAGGACTACATCACCAAGCCGTTTCTGACCAGCGTCATGCTGAAAAAGATCGCTGTGATTATCAAAAGAAATAGCGGTAGTACGGAGAAGCATATTTATAACGACGGCAATCTGATTATTGATTTCTCAGAGCGAAAAGCTAGTCTTGGTGGAAATGCCATTGAGCTCAGTAACAACGAATACAAGCTGCTTGACATTTTTATTAAAAACAGCCAGATGGTGCTGACAAGACGGTTACTGTTGGAAAAGTTGTGGGATTACAACGAGAACTTTGTCGATGAAAATGCCCTGACCATGATGATCAGCCGGATCAGATCAAAAATTGATACCCGGGACAAAAAACATCTCAAAACCATTTATGGGATGGGTTATCAATGGATGGGAGTGTCCGATGAGAAGTGAGCATTGGGGAGCTGTGACCATCTTACTTAGCGTTGCCTACTGTATTATTATTTTTTTGCTATTCCGTCATCCCCTGGCAACCGCAGTTTCGGTGCTATTTTGTCTTTTTTTTATTTTGGGTGGCTATTTTGAGAAACGCAGGAATGAAAAATTAATCAGCGCGATCACGGATGAAATCAGCGATAATTTGGAGTTGTTGTTTAATAATGATTATCAAAACGTCAATGCCCTGGATTTATTAGATGAAACCCTGATTTCAAAGATTAACCAGAAAATTGTCGACATCGCCGATGTATTAAAAATAGCGACAGAAAAATCAACCACTGAAAAGAAGGTGCTGGAGGGTTTTATTTCAGATATATCCCATCAAGTAAAAACGCCAATGACCAATTTAAAAATGCTGCACGAAACCATCCAGGACCGGGATCTGCCGGAGCAGACCAGAAATGAACTGCTCAAATTAATGGGAACTCAGCTTGAAAAGTTGGAATTTTTATTATCCTTCATGGTAAAAGCGTCACGATTGGAAGCGGGCCTGATTCAACTAAAAAAGAAGTCAGGCAATTTGTTTGATACGCTGGCCGAAGCCTTGTCGGACATCACCGTTCCGGCCGAAAAAAAGCAGATCCAGATCACTGTTAATTGTCCAGAGGAATACCGCTTAAATCATGATTTAAAATGGACGGCGGAAGCCTTGTTTAATGTGCTGGAGAATGCGGTGAAGTACTCACCGGAGTACAGTTTTATCACCGTTGATGTCAAACGATGCGAAATGTATACCCGAATCACTGTCACCGATCAGGGCAAAGGGATTCCGGAAGCCCATTACGGGAAGATTTTCCAGCGCTTTTATCGGGAAGAAACTAATCTGGAAATTGAGGGAATCGGGATCGGTCTTTATCTGGCTCGTGAAATCATTCAAAAGCAGAATGGCTATATGATGGTGCGCTCGGCTGTTGGCGAGGGCTCAACCTTTTCGGTGTTTTTGCCCAATGCCTTTTAAAATGTTTAAAAGAGCGTTAATCCTAACCGGTTTGTTAGAATTGACGCTCTTTTTTAGTTTATTTCGTATTAATTTCATGAAAACTGTTATATTTTGGTTAGTTTCTCTTGCTATACTGGCGCAAACAGGAGGAATCAATTTGATGAAAATACTGGAAACGAAAAATCTAAAAAAATATTATGGGACAGAAGACAATTGCGTCAAAGCCCTTGATGGCATCGAACTCGCAGTTGAGAAAGGCGAGTTTTTAGCGATTGTCGGGACATCAGGCAGCGGAAAATCGACACTGCTCCATATGTTGGGCGGACTAGACGTTCCTACCGCCGGAAATGTAACAATCGGTGGAAAAGAAATTTCGAAAATGTCCGATGAGCAGTTGACTATTTTTCGACGGCGACAAATTGGCTTTGTGTTTCAAAACTACAATCTGGTTTCGATGCTGAATGTCTATGAGAACATCGTCTTGCCCCTGGAACTCGATGGTAACAAGCCGGACCACAACTATATCCGTGCAATCATTGAGCTACTACACTTGCAGACGATGACGCAGCGCTTCCCTAATAATCTATCCGGGGGACAGCAACAGCGGGTCGCCCTGGCCAGGGCGCTGGCATCAAAACCTTCAATTGTGCTGGCGGATGAACCGACGGGAAATTTAGACAGCAAAACCAGCCAGGAAGTACTGGGTCTTTTAAAAATGAGCATCAAAAAATTCGGACAGACGCTGGTGATGATCACTCACAACAATGAAATTGCTCAACTTGCGGACCGCATCATTCGCATTGAGGATGGAAAGATTGTAGATCGATGAAAACGGCAAAAAAAATCAGAAACAACAATCAGGCCATTATTCGTCATCTGGCCATGCGCAGTATCAAAACCAGTAGAACAAGAAATCTCTTTATCCTCATGACCATTGCCCTGTCCGTCAGTTTGCTGGGGGTGATGGCGCTGTTCACCTCGGCCCAGGGTATTGAACAAAAAAGACAGGTAGCGATGATGCAGCATGTCACCTATATGAATGTGAATGCGGCGCAGATTGCCGCACTGGAAAGTGAAGAACAGATTGAATTTATGACTCTGGATAAATTGGGTCAGGGTTTTGAATTAAATGGAGAAATGATCCGGCCAGCTTATTATGAGGAAATGACGGCGCCGATTAAAACAACTGCGGTTATCGAGGGCAGCTATCCCCATCAATTCAATGAAATTGCGGTTAACAAATCCTTGATGAAGGTACTGGGTGTGCCGGTCACGATCGGGGAGACGGTTTCGTTGACCTTTCTGGATGGGGAAACAGAAACCTTTATTGTTAGTGGGTTTTTAGAAGAAGCGGAGGTTACCAAGGTCTATCCGCTAATCTTTTCCCGGGAATATGCCGAGAACGGACCACAATTAAAGAATGTCGCCTTTCATGCACTGTGTCGAATTCAGGGGGCCGAGGGTATGTCTGAGCAGGAATTTCTGGATACCATTCGTAGCATTGGCGCAGAGGCCGGAGTCGAACGAAAAAACATCAACGAAAACAATAATTTTTCCAGTTCACTGACGATGTCGGCCATGAATATTGGGGTGGTTGTCGGCGTTGGCATCGGCATCCTGCTGGTCAGTGTATTGGTTATTTACAGCGTGTTCTATCTTTCAGTGGTCGGCAGAATTCGTCAGTTTGGGCAGCTGCGAACACTGGGAGCAACGAAAAAACAGATTAAAGCCTTAGTCACCCGGGAAGGGATTCTACTGTGTATGATCGGGTCGATGGTAGGATTTTTGTTTGCCTGGCCGATCGCCTATTCTATTAAGCCGGGCGGCTGGGATTGGGAGCGTACTCTGATTGTCAGTTTGATCATCCTGCTGGCTGATTTACTCACTGTGTTGATCTCGATCCGAAAACCGGCAAAACTGGCAGCCTCTGTTACGTCGATTGAGGCATCGCTTTTTTCACAGTACCGCCAGAGCCAAAAAAAAGAGTCCAAAAACATCAAGCGAAAAATGACGCCGTTGCATCTGGCAATGATGAGTGCCCAAAGGAATCGCAAAAAAACCTTATTGACGATGATTTCCCTGGGCGTTGGCGGGGTTATTTTTCTTACCGGCGCGACCTTTATTGGATCCATGACAGCGGAGGATTATTCCCGACAGGGCTTTTATCAATGGGGTGAATACATCATCGCCTATGACTATAACGCCACCCAAACGATGGAGAACGGCAATGTTGGGATTCAATTGAATAATCCCTTGAATTCTGAACTTATTGAAAGCATCAAAGAAATTGACGGCGTCAAAACGGTGCAAAGTTATCATAAAGCCCAAGTCAACTATGATTACAAGGATCAAACCAACAATCAGGACAGCCTGGCTCCATTTACCCGGGAAGATCAGGAAAATGTTAGAAATGTCTTGGAAGAAGGCAACTTTGATTATGACGAAATGATTGCCAATGATGAACTGCTGATTGTTTATAATGGTGTGGCGGAAGAAATATTTGGCTGGAAATTTGAAATGGGTGATACGGTCACCCTCCACTATTTCAACGGCACCGAGGAAGTAGAGAAAGATTTTAAGGTGGTCGGCGCCATCGATACTTATAGCGAAGTGACTTATAACGCCGGCTTTTTTCTCATTCCCCGGGAAAAGCTGGATCTCTTATTCCCTGGAGTTGACACCACTGAAACGCTGGTGGTCTCGGTTGATGATTTTGAATTGAGAGGGTCTGAGATTGAGCCGCAGATACAAAATCTGGTCGATGAAAATCCGCTCCTGGAAATGGATACGCTTAGAGAAGAGCTGATTGCCGATAAGATATCATTCACCCTGATCAATCGGGTGATTCTGGGACTGTCGATTTTTATTATCGCCTTTAGTTTGATCAATCTGATCAATACTCTGATGACCAATATTATCTCACGTCGGCAGGAGTTTTCGATGCTGCAGTCAATCGGAATGACGAATGGCCAATTAATGAAGATGATTCAGGGCGAGGGATTAATTCTGGCGTTGGGGAACATGGCTATTACTTTAATTCTAGGAACCGGGGTGGGATACCTGTTGGTCCATCTGCTACGGGAACTTGGCGCAACCTATATGCACTATCGCTTTCCGATTTGGTATTTTTTAGCATACCTTCTGGTTACCGTGTTGGTACCGGTTCTGGTTTCGGGGGTTTCAGTACACTCTTTTCAAAACAATTCCCTGGTCGAACGATTGCGGGCAATGGAATAAAAAAATCTTCATAAAAAGAATAATAACGGGGTCAGGGCATATTTTTAAAGCCCTGGCCCCGTTAGTTTGGTCATTGCAGTTGTCAGATAGCATTGCTGGAGTAATTGGTAATGGGTATGATCAGGTCATTTTCATTTTATCACAAAATAAGTGTAACATAGTGGCAGAGTGTGTCAAAAATTGTTTGGGGGTATTGCGGAGGTAGCGTTACATAAGGTGGCATAAACATACTGGAATAAACTGTAACAAAATTATGGGATAAAGCAAATTTGCTAACGTTTTATGGTAAAATTAGCACTTAAAGCTGTGCTTTTAAAAACTGACGTTGAGGTGAAAGCATGCAAAAAGAATTAGCGAAAATGTCATTAGAAGAGTTGTGGGAGTTATTTCCGATTATCTTAAAAGAACACAATCCCCAATATAAAGAGTGGTATGAAACAGAGAAAAGACAGCTTTTAAGCTATTGTAAGAATCTGGATATAAAGCGGATTAGCCATATTGGCAGTAGCGCGGTGAAGGGCTTGATTGCCAAGCCAATCATTGATATCTTATTAGAAGTTGATAGAAGTTGCAATATAACAGAGCTAATTAAAATCCTAAAGCTTAAGAACTGGGGATTGATGTCAAGTGCGTATGAGCCGGATTTGAGGCTCGCATTCAATAAAGGTTATACACCGGATGGATTTGCAGAAAAGGTGTACCATCTGCATGTCAGGCATTGGGGCGATTGGGATGAGTTGTATTTTAGAGATTATCTTTTAGATCATGCTGATGTTGCGGAACAATATGGAAAACTTAAATTGAGTTTGTGGCAAGAATATGAGCACAACAGAGATGGGTACACAGCGGCAAAGACGAAGTTTATTACGGACTATAGCGAAAAAGCGAGGATTGAGTATGCTGACAGGTACAGTCCCTCAGAATAGCAGAAAAAACGCTTTGGTAAATTGATTACAAGAGAGCCCCGGACTTTATAGGGATAATAATTCCGGTTATGATTCGTTCGGGCAAACATCAAAGATACAGATTTAATTGGAATTAGCGGTTGAAAATCTGAAAGATTTGGCGGTTTTTTCGTTAGAAACATTGGAGGTTTGGTATCCGCCTTATAAAATGCATGAATCGGAGTATTTTCATGGGTTAATGAACTCGATACAATAGCAAAAGGTGCTTTAGAAAAAAGTTTGAAGGTCATCTTCTGTTAAATTAAAATGGAATAGGAAAGGTGTGAAAGTTATGAAATGTTGCATTGTAATGGCCGGAATAGATCTGAAAATTTATTAAACGATTAGGAGGATTTGAAATGTCTATTCCGGAAGAAAAAATATACCCGCGGACTGGTGATACTCAGACCATTTATCTGAATGCTGTTATTACCAATCCCAACATTAAGATTGGTGATTATACCATCTACAATGATTTTGTAAATAATCCCATTGATTTTGAAAAAAATAATGTGTTGTATCATTACCCGGTCAATCAGGACCAATTGATTATTGGTAAATTCTGTTCTATTGCCTGCGGTGCAAAGTTCGTTTTTACCAGTGCCAATCATACCTTGAAATCGCTGTCGACTTATCCATTTCCTTTGTTCTGGGAAGAATATGGCCTTGAACAGAAAGCGGTTACCCAAGCCTGGGATAAAAAGGGTGATATTGTGATTGGAAATGATGTTTGGATTGGTTATGAAGCCGTTATTATGTCGGGAGTCCATATTGGTGATGGCGCAATCATCGGAACCAGAGCCGTTGTCACAAAAGATGTGGAGCCCTACACAATCGTTGGTGGAGTACCTGCAAAGCCAATTAAAAAACGATTCGACGATGAAAAAATTAGTAAACTGCAGTCGCTTTGCTGGTGGGATTGGGATAAGGATCAACTGCGTGAAAAGTTAAATGATATTATGTGCGGGAATATTGATCGATTATAAAATGGGTACGGGAAAAACTGAATGTCAACACGGTATTTCATATAGAAAAATTTGGTAATTTGACGGAGGTTTCATGATGAAAAATGTAATAAAAGAATTGCCCTCGGAACAGCGAGGAAAGCTACTCAGTCTTTTGAGCGTCCGTTTCAAGAATAATATGAACCGGCATCCAGGCCTAACTTGGGCTGAGGTTCAGGAAAAACTGGAAGTTAAACCAGAAAAGCTATGGTCACTCAATGAAATGGAAGAAACCGGCGGTGAACCGGATGTAGTTGGCTATGATCAGGATACGAAGGAATACATTTTTTATGATTGCTCTGAAGAAAGTCCTAAAGGCCGTAGAAATGTTTGTTACGATCGTGAAGGGTTGGATTCACGGAAAGAACATAAGCCGGAGAATAGCGCCATTGATATGGCAACCGCCATGGACATCGAACTATTAACTGAAAAACAATACCGGGAATTACAGAAACTGGGGAGTTTTGATACGAAAACGTCAAGCTGGCTAAAAACACCGGTTGAGATCAGAAAACGTGGCGGTGCGCTCTTTGGTGATCGTCGTTACGACCATGTTTTTGTCTATCACAACAGTGCTCCTTCTTATTATGGGGTAAGGGGCTTTCGTGGGGTGCTAAGAGTTTAAATCTGTGAGAAGATATCCGAATCGGACTTATGGGCATTTGCGTTGCTAAAACGTCTGCCAATCAAGCATGTGTGATGCAAAAAAATCGATATATATTCTCTAAACGAATGTCTTTAATGGTAGTTATATAAGAATGATTTATCGATTCTTTCAAAAACCCTAGAAACAAGCGTTCTTGCGGGAACAAATAAATCCCTTTAAAAATTCTTTTTTAAAAAATATTTTAAAAGTGGTTCCAAAAGCGTTCAAAAGGTGTATAATACATTTGAACATAAAATAAACGGAGGTGTATTGATGAATATGTTACAGTTGGAACGCATGAAAAATGACAACGGTTTTATTGCCGCCCTGGATCAAAGCGGAGGCAGCACTCCAAAAGCGTTGGCGATTTATGGCATTCCCAAAGAAGCATATGCGGATGAAGCTGAGATGTTTCAAATGGTTCATGAAATGCGAACAAGAATTATGAAAAGCCCTGCCTTTACTAAAGAAAGAATTCTGGCAGCTATTCTATTTGAAAAAACAATGGATTTAAAAGTGGATGATAAATACAGTGCCGATTATCTTTGGGATGTTAAAGGAATCGTACCGATATTAAAAGTGGATAAAGGGTTGTTGGATCAGGAGAATGGTGTTCAATTGATGAAACCGATTGCGGATCTCGATGCCTTGCTGGCCCGGGCGAAAGATCGCCATATCTTTGGAACCAAAATGCGGTCCGTTATCAAAGAAGCAAATCCAACTGGCATTAAAGCCATTGTTGATCAACAATTTGAAGTCGGGCAAGCCATCGTGGCGGCCGGTTTTATTCCAATTCTGGAGCCGGAAGTGGATATTCATACTCCCAACAAAGCGGAAGCGGAAGCGATCCTCAAGCAGGAAATTCTTGAACACCTGAAAGCACTGGAGCCAAGCTGTCAGATCATGTTTAAGCTGACCATTCCCGATGTTGATAATTTCTATCAGGAGGTAATCGCCCATCCGAATGTTGTTCGAACGGTTGCCTTATCCGGCGGTTATTCCCGGGAAGAGTCCAACATCAAACTGGCTAAGAATCCGAAACTGATTGCCAGTTTCTCAAGAGCCCTGACCGAAGGTCTCAATGTTGGCCAGAGTGATGCAGAGTTTGACAAGGTATTAGACGAATCGATCCAATCGATTTTTGATGCTTCAATTAAATAGATGACGGGATTCTGAATTATCAGTTATAAGAGAGCGTAGTGATGCGCTCTTTTTTTGAGCGCGTTACAAAGCAACAGGACGTTTTGTTTGTCAGCTCGACAACAACATGCTACAATAAATATACAATTGGTAGCCGTTGTTTATGTGTAAAAGCCCAAACAGCGAGGATATGACAAAAAAAACAAAACTGGAGGCTGAAGATGAGTGATCTGTTGCTATTATGTGGCGCTATGCTTATCGTCGTGTATTTGATCATATTATCAAGGACAATAAAAAATATTGAGCCATCAATTAGACTGTCAAATGCCTTTGTGGCAGTGGCCTGTTTATTAATCTGTTTTTCACATTCGGGTTATATAAATTTTATCATGCTGCCGTGGGAAATCATTAGTATCAGGACCGTTTTTTTTAATTTTGGACTGGTTGCCTTCCTGGTCGGACTATTCATCATGTTTGTCGAACTGCTTAAAGATCCATTGTTTAAGTATTCACCATATGTTGTTATCGTTGGCCTGAGTTTATTGACGATGTATGCCAAAATTGCCATACCATTCGGCTGATAGCCATTGGCATTTTGTTTGCTTCAAATGATTTCATGTTTATAAGGCAATGTTTTATAGAAAATTGTGCGATGAATAATGAGAGGTGTTCGTGATGGAAGAAAACCTGATTGCCCCATGTGGTATGAATTGCAGCTTATGTGTCGCCTATCAAATGAAAAAATATGATTTAAAAAAACAGGGTTTTAATCGGAAATACTGCCCCGGCTGTATTCCAAGGGGCGAAAACTGCACCCATATGGGTGACCGGTGTGAGCTGCTCAAAAACGGACAGGTTCGCTTCTGTTATGAATGCCATGATTTTCCCTGTAAGCGTCTAAAGGGACTGGATAAGCGCTATCGGACCAAATATCATATGAGTATGATTGAAAACCTGAAGGCGCTGCAGAAAAATGGGATGGCGGCGCTTCTAAAAAGCGAAACAAGGCGGTGGGCATGCCCTAAATGTGGGGAACCCATTTGCTGTCATAATGGGCTCTGTCTGCAGTGTGATCTTGAGACTTTGCGAAAAAATAAGCGCTACCGCTGGAACGAGGAGGAAAGTTAATTGAAGACAAAACTACGCAAATGGAAAATGGCAGATGCGCAACAGCTTTCGGAGATGCTGAACAACCAAAAAATTCTGGACAACTTGCGGGATGGGTTGCCTTTTCCCTATACCATTGACGATGCAAAAGGATATATTCAGGCAATGCTGGATGCCGATCAGGATCAAACCTTTGCGTATGCTGTTACCGATGGAAATCGGGTTATTGGTAGCATTGGGGTGTTTCGCAAAGAAAACATCCATTTTCGAACAGCCGAACTGGGTTATTACATCGCCGAACCTGATTGGGGCCAAGGACATGGAACCCGGGCGGTAAAACAGATCTGTGAACTGATTTTTGAAACAACTGATATCATCCGGATTTTCGCCGAACCGTTTGTCCGAAACCTGGGGTCATGCCGGATCCTCGAAAAAGCTGGCTTCCAGCCGGAAGGAATCCTCAGAAAGAATGCTGTCAAAAATGATCAGATAGAGGATATGAAACTTTATGCGTTAATCCGAGAGTGATAATGGGACGATGCTAAAAAATGAATGCGTCTGTAAAGCCATTGAATTTATTATTGACAACCTGAATGAGGAAATCACCATCGCTGATGTAGCTGATTATTGTCATTTGTCCAAATATTATTTGTGCCGGATTTTCAAAGCCGAAACTGGTGAAGGGGTTTATGCTTTTATCAAGCGGTTGAAAATGGAACAAAGTGCAATTGAAATGAAGCTCGGCAAAGATAAATCAATTACCACTATCGGAACCAGTTATGGCTATAGTTCATCAAACTACAGCTCTGCTTTTAAAAAGCACCATCACCTTTCCCCGGCAGAATTTCGCAAAACCGTGAATACCAGTGATGCCCCTCACCCCTATCGTCCCGATCAACTGGCACGATTTCAGGCCTTTGAGGGATACGATCAGAAGATTGAAATTCGGCAACTGGCGGAATTCCAGGTGATTTACGAACGGTATTTGGGGAATTACCTTGATCTGGGCGCCCAGTGGGAAGCTTTTACGGCCAAACACCAAGCCGATATTCATGCTGAGACCCTCCTAATTGAACGTTACTATGATGATCCGGCCATTACTCGGATCGGCCAATGTTTATATGATTTATGTATAACCATCGATGTTAACTGTCAGTGTACCAACAGCATGACTATCGGCGGAGGGAAATTTGCGATTTACCGCTTTGATGGGCTGATCAAAGATATTTATGAAACCCTTCAAGGCATCTATAATATCTGGTTGCCAGACAGTGGTTATAAAATGGATGAACGCTATGGTCTTAATATTTATCGCCAAATTGACAGAG
The DNA here is from genome assembly GCF_026646375.1 of Acetobacterium wieringae. Taxonomy (GTDB): domain Bacteria; phylum Bacillota; class Clostridia; order Eubacteriales; family Eubacteriaceae; genus Acetobacterium; species Acetobacterium wieringae_A. The sequence continues at coordinate 50,401 of NZ_JAIPPU010000015.1, read as the reverse complement.
CACAGAGCCAAGTGATCATGGATTTATGCATCCCAGTTAAATAGCGCAAGAATTCAGAAGTAATGAAACAGACTTTCTTTTATAATGATAGTTGTCAAAAGACAGGGGTCGATTTGAAAGGGGTTTGTTTTTTTATTGGAAGATAAACAAATAACGGCCTGATTCAAAAAGCCAAGCGGATGATTAAATAAAAACGGAGGATGTTAATATGTTTGATATTAGAAAAATTCAGGAACAGGTTATTTTTCAGGCGGTCAAAGACCAAAGCAATGAGGCGGTTGCCAAAGCGATCGTAGTTGGGTCGGATGAATTGGAGGATAACCCGAGCTGGGTTCAAGCGACAATGAAACGGTTGGAAAACCAGTTTGATCACGATACGGTTGTGCAGATTCGCAGAAACTGTCAGTGTGGCTACGGCATGGATGAGCGCTTGGCGCTACTCAACGAACTGGTCGCCGAATCAGCGAGTTTGGAAGAATTCGGTAGTCAGGCCAAAGCCAATGCTGCGGGGCTTTATAGTAATAATGGGGAGCTCTATCTCCAGTTTCCATTTTGCCCTTGCCCAATGTTAGAAGGCGTTGACCGGCTGGAGACGGATACCTGGTGTCAATGCACCACCGGCTACAGCCAGGTGCTTTTTGAAAAAGCATTTCAGTGCCAAGTCGAGGTGGAGCTTCTAAAAAGTGTCAAAATGGGTGATGACAAATGTTTGATGAAAATTATTCCCGAAAAAGATATCTGGAAGTAAAGATCAAACTATCAACAGTGAAATAACTTAAATTAAAAAATTTGCCTGAACCGGTGTTGCAAATAAAATTGCAGTATCGGTTTTTGCTTTTTTTGGGGGGGGCGGAGGTTGCCGCAATAATCATAAAAACATCGGAATACGGTGCAGCATCAGTTTCAGTTGCCCACTAAATAATAGCCATCATGAGCTTCTGTTCGCAATGAACGTTCGGGATTTTGATGAAGCTGCGAAACGATTGTCCGAGATTATTAAAATATGTTAAATTGAAAGTCGATGACAACATAAAAGGTATCGAACCATCAACGCAAATAGTTAACAGTGATTTAGTCATAAAATGGAATATTTATGTCAAACTCAAATATATATTTTTCCGTAAAGCGATAAATAATTGCAAAAAAATTAGAATAATAGTATCATATCAACTAAGTAACTAATTATTGCATAAATTGTTCTAAAATAGCATAAAACCAAGCTATTCAAGTGGAACAGTAAAATGCCACAATTGCCGAAACAACAAATTATTTAAGAGAGGCAGATGTATGCTTTTTATATTAATTGGGCTTCTAAACAACCTTCACCCATTTCCCCAGAGTGCGGTTTTCAATAATAACCTGATGATCTGGTGTAAACTCATAGTTTTCATAGTAGCCATTTTCGCCCAACAATTCCCACTTGCCGATAAGCTGATCCGGGTCATCAGTAAGTGCTGGTGGCTTATTTTCGGCAACCGGTTTGACAGAACAGCCACATAAAACAACAAATAGAAGAATTAGTAATCCGGCAATCCAAACGTTTTTTGTCATCTTGAGTCTCCCTAGCACAATATAATTTGAAATGACTAAAGTATATAGGTTTGAAAACCTGGTTTCAAGTTATTTGTAAAACAAAATGGTGGTATTTTGGGTTGCTTTAAAATGGTGTTAATTTTTTCAGATCAAAAGACCGTAGAAGTCTTTTATTTCTGCAATAGTTCTTTTCATCGAGGCAAACCTCTGATAAAATGTTCAGTAAATGACAGAAAATTTCTGAAATAGTACAGCAAAAAATACACAAGCTAAAATCAGAAAAGCATCAGCAGTTGAGGGCAATTGTTAATGACAGCCTAAAAATCTTGGGATTCATAAATTAAAGGAGTAGCAAAAGCGAATGAAAAGAAGAATGAAACTAGTCTGTCTGTTTTTAAGCATGTTGATCACCCTGACAGCCTGCTCACCCGGGGAAAAGACAGCACTCGATCCTAAAAATCCGGTTTCGATTACCCTGTGGCATTATTATGTCGGGGATAATAAGATTGCCCTGGAAAAAGCGGTGGATGCGTTTAACACCAGTGTGGGTTCCGAAAAAGGGGTGGTGGTTAATGCGGTTGCCAAAGGCAGTGTTGCGGAACTCGAAAAAGCTGTTACGGATGCCGCCAATGGCGTTATCAATGCCGAATCCATGCCGGATGTATTCTCCTGTTATCCTGATAAGGCGTTAGAAATAGATGGGTTGGGAAAATTATGCGATTTAAACGATTACTTTACAAAAGCAGAAAAGGTGCAGTATGTGGAAGAGTTTTTAAACAGTGGCCAATTTGACGGCGAGCGGCTATTGATTCTGCCGATTGTCAAAAGTACCGAGCTGCTTTATGTTAATGAAACTGCATGGAATGAATTTGCCGCAGAAAGTGGTTTGGATGCTAGTAAGCTTGGCACGTGGGAAGGCGTTTACGCGGCGGCTCAGGCTTATTATAAATGGACGGATGCCCAGACCCCGACAATTGTTGGTGATGGAAAAAGCCTGATGGGGGTTGACTCGGTGGCGAATTATGTCATCATTGGCAATAAGCAATTGGGTGTTGAAGTTATCGATGGCGAAAATCAGCAGGTGGTGTTGAATAAGGACGTGATGAAAAAGATCTTTGATACTTATTATGGCGGTATGAGTCTGGGTTATTTCAATGCAGTCGGTAAATTCCGTTCAGATGATATTAAGGCCGGGGATCTGGTAGCCTATGTTGGTTCATCATCGGGTGCTGCCTATTTCCCAACCTGGATCGAAAAAGACAATACGCAACAGCCCATCAATTTTCTGGCGCTATCCTACCCGGTATTTTCCGGTGGCAGCCCTGATGCAATCCAGCAGGGGGCAGGGATGAGTGTGACTAACTCGACCCCGGATAAGCAGGAAGGGGCGGCGGTTTTTCTAAAATGGTTTACTGCCGAAGCTCAAAATATTGATTTTGCCATGACGACCGGGTACCTGCCAGTACAAGCTGGTGCTTACGAGAATGAAGCGTTTAAAACCTCGCTAGAGACGTTAAGTACAGGAACAGATACCGATCAAAATATTGCAAAAGTCTATGAGATTGCGCTGGATCAGATCATGGAACGGGAAACTTATGCGTCTCTCCCTTTTAAAGGCAGCTATGAGGTGCGAACGACGCTGGAAAAATCATTGATGGCAATGGGTGAAGCCGGGCGTCAAAATGCAGTAGTTTTAAAGGAACAAGGGTTGTCAGAAGAGGAAATACTGGCGGCGCTGGATCTTAATGCCCGGTTTGAAGAGTGGTTGACCGTTATTCGCAGCCAGCTTGATGAGTCCGGGATAGCCTATGTTGAAAAATAGTCAAGCGCAATAAAACAATTGATAAGGAAACTGGAATGAAAAAAACCTGGACCCTTCGAAGACAGTTAAATATATTATTGGCGCTGATTGTCACCTTTCAAAGCGTGGCCTTACTATCGGCGTTGTGGGTATCTCAGGTCTTTTTCATGTTGGATGCTGAAGCGGTGCGCTTGTTGAATAATACCACCGAAACCCGGAAGAAAACATTTGATGCATCGGTTGGTCAGACGATTGCGAATGTCGCCGATGAGACCGAACAACTGAATGCTGCTTTAATTTTGTTGGCTCAGCAGCAGGGTAGTGCTCCCAATGCGTTGTATCTCAATGACTCGGCATATAATGAAACGGCTTTGCGGGCCAGTCAGTCACTGGTAACAATCCTGAAAGAAAACCAGGTGACCGGGGCCTTCTTTGTTTTGAATGGTTCAAATTCGAACAAAGGCGATCCTGCGGCGCATTCGGCGGTATATATTCGCAATAGCACTCCGGATAGTGGTGTGACGTCAAACTATTTAATGGAAATTGGTCCCATCGCGGTATCCAAACAATATACTATGGCTACCAGCATCCGTTGGGATCTGGATCTGCGTCGAGAAAATTCAGCCGGAGCCTTTGACTTTTATGAGAAACCAATCTGGGCCAGCAGTCAGTTTAAAAACGCTGAAATGGAGCGGTATGGTTATTGGTCACCGCCCCGGGATCTGCTCCAAGACAATCAACAGGTTGTTACCTATACGTTGCCGATTCTTGATGAAAATGGAAACGGCTATGGAGTGATGGGGATCGAAATTGATATGCCTTATTTTAGCCAGCAGTATCTACCGGATTCGGACCTGCTTTATCACAACAGTTTTTATGTGATCACCCAAATGATCGATCAGACCCTGAATCTGGACTGGTTTATTCCCAGTGGGGTTTTGGCAGAAACTTATTTAAAAAGTGGCGAGCAGTTGACGCTTACAAAAGGACAGGATAAGGGGATTTTTGAAACCCGACTGGGAGCGCTGGGGACAATGGTTGCTTCGGTTCAAAAATTGAAGGTTTATAGTGACAATTCGCCTTTTGCCGATCAGAACTGGACCCTGGCCTGTCTGGTGCCGAAAGATGTTTTACGGGAAAATTCGGTATCCGTGCGGGAGAAGCTGATTTACAGTATTTTGATGACCACTGTTCTGGCGTTTGGGGCTGTTTTTGTACTGGTTTACTTTTTTACCCGAAAGATCTCCCGGTTGTCAAAATACGTCCGGGAACTGTCGCCCTATGATGAGATTTATTTCAAACCCACGGGAATGCGGGAGGTTGATGACCTGACGGCGGCGGTGCAATTGTTAAACCAGCGCTTGATGAATGTCTCCAAAACCACCTCTAAAATTCTGGAATTGAGTTTGTTGCCGATTGGCGGCTACGAAGTACTGGAAAACAGCCAGGTGATCCTTACCGATTTTGTCTATTGGCTGCTCCATCTGGAGCCCGGTAGTGTGATAACTCTTGATGACTGGTCCCGTTATTATCTGCAGTTAACTAAAAAACCGGTGGCAGGTCAGGAAAATATCTATGAGTATTACGATGCCTATACCGAAAAACAGATGTGGCTACGGATTCTCGAGGCCAAGTCGCCCAATGGACTGGTCGGGGTGATCCAGGACGTCACTGACGACATTGAAGAAAAACGACGGTTAACCAATGAGTTGGACTATGATGCGTTGACAGGGCTGTTTAGCAACACTGCCTTGAAGCGGGAAACAACAAGGAGAATCGCCGAAAAGCCCAATGAAATCGGGGCGATGATTTTTATTGATTTGGACAATCTCAAATATATCAATGACACGTTTGGCCACGATGTGGGAGATCGGCTGATTATCCGGGCTAGTGAAATTTTCCGCTATTTTGAACAGTTTGGTGGCATTGTCTCCCGGATTTCCGGAGATGAGTTTGCCATCTACCTTCATGATTGTGGCAATCAGGAGGAGCTGCGCCAAAAAATTAAAAACCTCTATCCTTATGGCAAGTCTTTTTTACTGACCACACCAGATGGCAATGAGAATCAGATTTGTTTTTCGGCAGGGGTGGCCTGGTATCCCCAGGATGCCAGCAACGTTCTGGAGTTGCTGAAACGGTCGGATTTTGCCATGTATGAGGCCAAACACAAGGAAAAAGGGTGCTTGTTTGAATTCAATCGGGAGTATTATCAGCAAATGTCTTACCTGCTGGAAAACCGTGAGGCCATCAATCGCCTGCTGGATGAGCAGCTGATACGCTTTGCCTTTCAGCCCATTGTCGATTTAAAAAGCGGTGAGATTATGGGCTACGAGGCATTGATGCGGCCCTTGCTTGAGAATTTCAAAAATCCCAGGGAGATTCTGGCCGTAGCGGCAGCTCAATCAAAACTGGCGCAACTGGAACGAATGATCATTTTGATGGCGTTTCAGACCCTTGATAAACACGCTGAAGAACTTGGAGAACGCAAAATATTTATCAACAGCATTCCCAGCCAGCGTTTGAATGATGAAGATCATCTGTTCGTTGAAATGCAATACCGGCAGTATTTTAAACAGGTAATCATTGAAGTTACTGAGGAAGACAGCCGTAATATCGAGCTCTTATCAGAAAAAATCCGCTTTATCAAAAACAATGGGATGGCAATTGCGTTGGACGATTTTGGTAGCGGTTATTCTAATGAGATCCGGATTTTATCGCTGCTGCCAGATATAATAAAGATTGATATGGAAATGATTCAGGGGATTAACAACAACGTGGACAAACAAAATCTGGTTGCTAATCTGGTCAATTTTTGTCATAACAAGGGCGTTAAGGTAGTGGCCGAAGGTATTGAGGCATCCAATGATCTGGCCACAGTCATCGCAATGGGTATCGATTATGCTCAGGGATTTTATCTGGGTCAGCCGATGTTTGAGTTTGCTGCAATCGATCCGGAGTTGCAAAATGAAATTCGGGAATTGCAAAAGAAAGCCATCCAAAATTCATTGGAAGAATGAAACGATGATTAAAAAATTGAAAGGGGCAAAAGATGAAAACCGCGGTTATTTATTATTCACTGGAAGGAAATATGGATTTTATCGCTCGGGAAATCGGAAAAAATGCGGAGGTTGATCTTTATCGACTAAAACCACAGAAAGAGTATCCTACCGGGAAGATCAGCAAGTATGTGGTCGGGGGGAAAAGTGCCAAGTTTGGTGAGTGCCCTAAACTCATCAATCCGGCCATTGATCTGTCAAAGTATGAGACTGTGATTATCGGTACGCCGATTTGGGCCGATACCCTCGCGCCGCCATTGAATACTTTTTTTAAGGATTATGATATCACGGGAAAGAAGATTATTCTGATAGCCACCCATCGCGGTGGTGGTGCTGACAAGTGTTTTGAGAAAATGAAGACTCATCTCGCCGGCAATCAAATTCTTAACAGTTTTGATTTTTTAGAACCCAGACAACAGCAGGACAAAAATATCGATGAAAAATTAGCACAAATCAACAAACTGATTGGCGCATAAAACAAAACTGCCTGATCCGACGTTTAGCGGATCAGGCAGTTTTTTATCCAAAAGATTTTAAAGCAATCAGGCTTCTCTGATTTTACGAAGCAGCGGTGTTTTGGTCACAGCCAGCCATAGTCCGCCAGAAAGCAGGCCCAGAATGATGTTGAGCCCGCCGATAACTGGAATCAGATGATCCATGTTAAAGGAAATGATAATCATTCCGATGCTACCCATGATGGTGGCAAAAGATCCCATCAGTGAAGAGGCTGAACCAGCATCTTCAGCTTGTTGATCCAACATCAGGTAGGCACTGGGGGGACGAGAGCAACTACCGGACAGAGTAGCAGGAAATAAAACCAGTGCAAAGATAAAAGGGTTGCTTTGACCAAACAGAATAATCGCCAGACCGCTTAAGATCGTAATGCCAAAACAGAGATTAATGATTGAAAAGCGCTTGAAATGGTTGGATAGTTTGATATAAATCAAGGGGCCCAACAGCATCGCCAGGGCGTTAAAAGCAAAAAAGTAACTGTAAACCTGGCTGCTGGTTCCAAAATCATTTTGATAAATATAGGAGGATGATGAAATAAAGGCCAAGCCGGAGATGCTGGAAAGGGAAAAAATAATCAACAGGGACGTAAAGCCCGGGTTTTTCAGGACAACCCCCAGTCGCCCCAACGTATGGAGAATATTTCCGGAGCCCCGATGTGCGATTGTTTCCTCAAAAATGATGGAACCTAAGAGGATAATGAGCCCCAGCAGGGCCTGGATGATAAAAACCCCCCGCCAGGAGGTGAAGGTCAGTAGTAGCGCCCCAATTACCGGGGCAACAGCCGGGACAATAATGACCATGGATTGAACCAAGGCCAGGGTTTTCTCCCGTCGTCGTTCATGGTAGACATCCTTGACAATGGCAGTAGCCACGGCGCTGGCAGAACCGCCGCCGATGGCCTGCAGAACCCGGAAAAAAATCAACTGATAAATACTGCCGGAGACGGCACAGAGCAAGCTGGCAACTGCATAGCCGGTGATCCCGATCAGTAAAATCGGTCGGCGGCCATACTTGTCACTGAGCGGCCCCCAAATCAGAATACCGGCACTGAAAAAGATGAAAAATAAGATCAGGGTCAGATTCGTCAGGTATTCGGGGACATTGAAATAGGTGGTCATGGTAGGTAGCGCCGGCAAATATAGATCGGTGGACAGTGGGGCAAAAGCGCTTAAGAAAACCAGGAAGATCAGCAGGCCCCGATCACCCAGATATTTTTGTCCAGAGATGCTTTTATTAGAATTGGTTGTTTGTTTTTTCATCGTTTCTCGCATTCCTATAAATTTTAAGCGGGGTATTACATATTAACCCTAGTTAATATTATAATGCAAATAGATTAGATTTCAAGTAATTATATCGATGGGTCAGGATAAAAAACGGATTGGATATTGAGGCTTGAATATTAAAGAATGGAGAAGTAGAAATTCATATTAAAATAGAGTATGTTTTTTCAACAAGATTGTTAATGTGTTTGCAATTGTTATTTCCGGGGCACTAATGATTATTATACCGATGTTTTTTTTCATGGTGAAAAAGGTGTGCTGAGGGTACTCTTTGATATCGGCAAAAGTAGCGTAAAAAATACAAGTTGCTGTTATTATGAAGGTTTCTTGTGAGGATTAGTAAACTGTTGGTTAGTACTTAAAATGTCACGACAGATCAAAAATTAATTGTATTGATAAACTGTCAACATTGACATGGTCCTGCAATTAATCTATAGTATCAAGTATATGTTTATAATTCATTTACTGTAACTGGAGAAGAAAATGGGAGACCCATGCCATAAAATTAAAAAAAGAAATGCACGAGTAGTATTTGCGTTAGTGATACTATTTGTTTTGACAATTTTATTTTTAGCCAATGCAAACAGCAAAGAAAATCTAAGAATTGTCGGAGAAAATGAAAGAACCCTTTTAGAAAATTGGACCATTCGCGTTGGTGCATTCGAGGAACAAGGGGTAAGTTTACCAGTTGATCTCGACATAGAGCCGGGAACTGAGTATGAGGCAGCTACAGTTCTCCCAAATGTTGATAGTAAAATGAATTATTTATTACTGCGAGCATCGATGCAGGATATGGTCGTTTACTTAGATGGACAGGAAATCCAGCGAGTTAAAAAGCCAGAAACCCGGGGAATGGCAAGTCCTCTCGCGAGTACTTGGGTAATGTTCAAACTACCACAGGATTTTCAGGAAAAAACCTTAAGAATTATTTTAAAAAGCGATGTCGCTGCTTTTTCCGGTCATGTTAATATGGTGATGATAGGAGATAGTTCGAGCCTGGTCAATTACGTTTTTGAACAGGGGTTTGGAGGTTTTCTTGTTTTTCTGGTTTTGTTCGTGATGGGATTGCTTTTGATGCTGTTTGCGACTTTTACCAAAAGCTTACCGGATAATCGCTTCTTATATCTCGGATTGCTGATGATATCTACCAGTGTCTGGATTTTATCAGAGGCCAGAATTCTCCAATTTTTTATCGGAAATCGATATATAATTGGAGGGATCAGTTATTTGATGGTGCCGTTGATGGGGGGCTTTTTTTCCTTGTATGTCAAAGAAGCGATTTTTTTTGAACATTGGAATAAACGGTTGATGCAGATGATGGCAGGGCTGTATCTATTTTTGTTAATTGCTACAATAATACTTCAGGTGTTGGGAATAAGTGAGTTTATTGAGATCATGAACATTATACTGATGGTGATTTTTTTTAATATCATTATTTTTTCAGTCCTGATGTTTGAGGAACTGGTGAAAAAGAGTAATCAGGATGCAAAACAGTTCTTTAAGTATGTGAGTGTACTATCGGTCAGTGTAATCATCGAAGGAATTGTATTTTACACTAATCAGTTTGATTATACATCATTTTTTATACGAGTCGGCAGTCTCATCTTTTTTTGCTTGCTGCTGATAGATTCCTATCTTTATGTTAAAAAGAGTCTTCAAAGTCAGAAGGAACGGGATCTCTATGAAGCGCTTGCTTACCAGGATGTTCTAACTGGAGGGAATAACCGTGCAGCATTTGAACGCGATTTTGAGATGCTCAGAAATAAAGAAATGCAATTCAGACTTGTGTTATTGGATTTGAATGAGTTGAAATTCATCAATGATAATTACGGACATGGGTCAGGTGATGAGGCCATTAAGACACTTTATGTCATGATGCATGATGCGTTTATGCCGGAAGGGATATGTTACCGAATTGGTGGCGATGAATTTGCCATTCTGATGGAAAATACTGAGGAAGCAGCCATTAAGCTCAAGATTCTCCAGATGAATAAATATCTTAAATGTGCCGAAAACCAGGTGGAATACCCACTTGAGGTGGCAATCGGAACAGACGTATACGATGCGAAGACGTGGTCAAATCTAACCAAATTTTATCATCATGTCGATCAACAAATGTATGCAGACAAGCTCGAAAGAAAACAAATACGAAAAACAAAGCTTACCATCGCAGTACAATAAAACCGGTTGAAGCGGTCTGGTTTTATTTCTGGGTTAGTCTGAAGGCCAAGATCTAGATATTGTGACCCTTCAGACTTGTTTTGTTTCAAGGCGACAGACGTTCATATACTTGATGATTTTTACCATGCCAAAGGTCAGACCGGTGATGATCAGATAGATGCCAACAAAACCGGAATTTAATTGATCGAAGAGCTGACCAATCGGTATAAAAACAGTGGTCAGAGCCATCGTTTTGCCCATTAAGTATTGGGGTACCTGGAGCTGAATAAAGGGCAACGATTGGATATTAATATTGGCAATAAAAAACATCAGAATAAATCCGAAAAAGGTAAACCAGCCGTAAGCGGTCAGTGGTTTGGGTCACTGTCCAATACCCAGCGAGTCAGACATAAACCCATCCTCAGTAACGGTGTATTTGAATTAATCCGGCCGGAGATACTATTCGCTGTTGGTGTATGCGTGGCTATTGGAATGATAATTGTAGCTGATGGTTTCTCCAAAATCTTGCTAAAAATAAATCTTGACAGATAACAAGGTTTAAATTACTATTTAACTATCGACCGACGGTCGAAAAAAAGAGAGGTGCTCAATGAAGACAATCAAAGAAGGAGAAGTACGCAAACAGGAAATTCTGATGGTTGCCCGGGAGCTTTTTGTCACCAAGGGCTACGAACAGACCTCGGTGAATGATATTTTAAAAATTGTGGACATTGCCAAAGGCACTTTTTATTATTATTTTGCATCCAAGGAAGCGGTGCTGGCCGCTATCATTCTGGATATTGTCGAAGAAGGTGCCAAACGGGCCGAGCAAATCCTGAAGGAAAAATCGGTACCGTTGGTTAAGCGGATCATGATGGCAATTATGGCCCAGTCTCCGGAGTTTGAGGGATCAGAGGAGATTAGGGACGAAATGCACAAGGTTGAGAATGCCAAGCTGGAACAGCTATACACCAAAGCCATGCTTAAGCGGATGACCCCACTGTTGGAAGCTGCGGTGGCCGAAGGCGTAGCAGCCGATCTTTTTCATCTAAATTATCCCCGGGAAACGATTGAGTCGATTTTGCTACTGGGCCATATGTTGTTTGACAGTAATATTATGGACTGGGAAATGGCAGACTATCCGACAAAGATCCGGGGATTTCTGGCCAATATGGAAAGAATGCTGGGAACCAGAGCAGGGGAACTGGAGGACTTTTTACAAATGTTTGCCTAATTACAACCGGGCGACATTTGTAAATTTTTTTACCTGCATACCGACCGATGGTCGATAGATGGAGCTGGAAGTAACAATCGAACAAAAAAATAAAGAAAATAGGAGGAATCGCAATGAAACAACAGAAGACAATTAAAGGAACAACAAAGCAGAACACCGCAATGAAAAAATTTATAATCCTGGTGGCTGGATCATTCATCTCCAGCATTGGTAGTGGCTTGACTGATTTTGGACTGGCGATCTATGTTTTAAAGCTAACCGGATCGGTGGGAGCCACTGGAATTTTTGCCAGTTGCGCCTTTTTGCCAGCGATCCTGCTGGCCCCGGTGGGTGGGGTATTGGCGGATCGTTATGATCGGCGGTTGATGATGATTCTGGGTGAGTTACTATCCGGATTGGCGCTATTGATCTGCCTGGCAGCGGTGATAAGTCCGCAGCCATCTCTGGTGGCAATCTGTATTGGCGTGGGGATCAGCTCAATTTTCTCAGCTCTGACTGAACCAGCTTTTAAGGCTACTATAACCGATCTCTTGCCGGAAGAAGACTTTATACGGGCTGGTGGTATGGTTCAGCTGGCAGGCAGTGCCAAGCTGTTGATTTCTCCAGTCCTTGCCGGTTTGTTGCTGCAAGTGACAACGGTAAGCACCTTGATTATACTGGATATGGTGACTTTTTTCACGACGGTTCTGATTATCGTATTGGTCAGAAAGGGGTTGGTCAACAAAATAAGCACAGTGACCGTGTCGGGGTTTTTCAGTGAAATGAGCGCTGGTATCATCGCCGTCCGTGGAAAAAAGGGAATCGTCACGACGATTATCGTAATGACGATTGCCACTTTCTGTCTGGGATTTGTGCAGATGCTTAGCAAGCCACTGATTCTGGCCATTGCTGGTGAACGGGAGCTGGGAATTCTGAGCACTGTCATTGCCATGGGAATGATGGTTGGAAGCATTGGCATCAGCATGATCAAGCAACCAAAATCTTATCTGCGGATGCTGTCAATCGGATTGTTTGGATGTGGTGTTTTCTTTGCTCTGATAGGGATCAGCGAAAATCTGATGTTGATCGCTGGGTTTGGATTTATGATGTTTGTCTTTATGCCAGCCATCCAGATTGGTGCCGAGGTGCTGATTCGCACCAACCTGGACAATTCGGTTCAGGGACGAGCCTTTGGTCTGATTGGTCTGATTACTCAGATGGGTTATATTCTCGCTTTTATCGCTGCGGGTATTTTAGCAGATCTGATTTTTGAACCATTTATGCAGGGAAATACCGAGCTGGCCATCAGCATTGGCGAGGTTATCGGTTATGGGGCTGGCAGAGGTAATGCCCTGCTAATCATCATCACCGGAATCGGCTTGGCTGTCGCCGGGCTGGTGGTGGCCCGGTTAAGAAGTATCAGAACCCTGGAAGCGACGGCTGTGGTAGATGAACGGATGATGGAATCTTGGTAGCAATGATTTTATGATGAGGTTAGAAAAAAACAATGAAGCAGAAGTGGACAAACAGTTGATTTCTGGAATAAAATCAACTATTCTTGAGCAAGGGAGGTGACACACGGTGACTGAAAGAATAAAACTCAGACGATTTGAAGATAGTGACTTGTCTGTATTTAAGGAGTGGCTTAAAAAAGACCATGTCAAAAAATGGTATACCGAGCCGGATGACTGGATTGAGGAAGTGACATTGAGAGACAGTAGCTTTTCATGGATCGCTCACTTCATTGTCGAGTGGGAAGAAAAGCCCATCGGGTTTGGCCAGTTTTATAAATGTCTCGATGCCAATGAGGTATGTTATGCCAATATCCCTCAGACCGGCACCTACAGCATTGACTATCTCATTGGCGAAACGGACTGTTTAGGCAAAGGTTATGGCAAAAAGACCGTTCAATTGCTGACTGAAATGATTTTCAGGCTTTCAGACTCAAAACGGATTGTTGTTCAGCCGGAACCCGAGAACCGGGGATCCTGCAATGCCTTGTTAGCCAATGGCTATATTTTTGATGAACACTATGGGGTTTATCAAAAAGAAAAATAATTCCTGAAAAGCGGAGATGATTTAGAGCACCATATTGACAGATTAGTCATTATGGTGCTCTTTGTGCGTTGGCAAGGGAGCAATCTAATTGGTAAAGTCGAGTTTTTGCATACCGTCATCAACATCAGATCAAACGGATTCAAAAAGTTAAGAAAAGCCAGGAAAATAAAATATGCGGATTTGACCGGGCAAATATACGTGACCAGACAAATAATTTATGAAGTAGAAAAAACAAGGATAATCTAATTTTGGAAAGGACACTTTACATTTGAAGAACAAGATGTTATGATGAATGTATGGAAAGCAGACTTTCCATTTGAAGGAGCATGAACGTGAAGAATCGACTGGAAGAAGTTAGAAAATTAAAAGGGATTAAGCAAGAAGAATTAGCGTTGGCTCTTGAAGTGTCAAGACAGACAATTGGTTCGCTTGAGAATGGCAGGTATAATCCGTCAATTATATTAGCATTTAAAATTGCCCGGTATTTTGAAATGAGTATTGAAGATATATTTATATATGAGGAGGAGAAGAATGAAGCGTCAGTTTAGAAATGTGGGTTTTGTCATAATCGGTTTAATATTAGTTGCTTCAGGACTTGCTTTGGTCAAACTACTATCTAATCCCCAGGGGCTGTTTTTGGCATTGCCTTATATCTGTATTGGTCTTGGATGCGGTGTTTTTGGAGAAGGTATAGGAGCGGTCATTAGTCAAAAAGTGATAAAAAATAATCCGGATATTGAAAAACAAATTGAAATTGATCAGAAGGATGAGCGAAATATCATGATTGCCAGACGTGCAAAAGCAAAAGCATTTGATATCATGATCCCAGTGTTTGGGGCTCTGCTGCTGACACTTGCTTTAATGGGCGTGGATTTGATCATTGTTTTGCTAGCGGTTAGTGCGTATTTGTTTGTTATTTTTTATGGGTTATATTATCGCTTCAAATACGATCGGGAAATGTAACCGTGCATTTACATTAGCCACCAACTTTGAATGATGAAGGGATGACCATTATGAGGGTTACCTATGATCTCCGGGTGGCAGTTCAAGCAAAAAAGTCATTTATATCCGGGAGGGCGAGGTCGCCAGCGGATAACTATGCATTCTTATTCATACATTGAAATGGCTATATTTTTGATGAAGATAATGGGGTTTATTTTAAAGAAAAATGTGGTGCCCCAGGAGGATCTAGAGTATTTGGGCTAAAGTATATAATCGAAAAAAATGTAAAGAAAACTTGACATTATCGAGAAAGATGTTACACTTGAAATGTAAAAAGATTTTGACATTTTAGGAGGTTAATCGTGTTAAAGATGAAAAAAACCAGTGATATGGATGAAATGGAAAAATGCATCGCATTAAAAAGTATGCGCTGGGGTTATGCGTTTACTTTAGTAGTATTGGGGATATGGATGATAATAGCGAATATCACAGGGGGAGCTTGGCAAGTACCATTCTATATTGTGTGTGGTCAGAATATTGTCTGTTTTTTTTCAAGACAATTTTATCGTAGACAGGTAGAAGATGATGGATGGAAAAAAGATATCAGACGATTTAGCATAGTTTTTGTGATACTTCTTGCAGTTGGATTGTTTATTTCGTTATTTTTATTGGGTTTGAAATGACAATATGAAGAATAAGATTAAAGAGTTAAGAAAAGCCCGGAAAATTAGACAAGAGGATTTGGCCGGACAATTAAACGTGTCCAGACAAACGATTAATGCGATCGAAAATAACAAGTATAATCCAACGCTAGAACTTGCCATGAAGCTAGCCAAACTTTTAGAATCTACGGTGGAAGAGCTTTTTTTCTTAGAAGACGGGAAATGAAATAGCAGTGAAAAAGATCAAATAATAGTGACACCCTATTGACTTGTCAGTCAATAGGGTGTATTCTTAACCTGTTATTGACTAGTCAGTCAAAGGAGGGTTTTATGTCAACTGAATTTTTTGAAAAAATATCCGATGAAAAACAAGCGGCCATTATTCAAAGTGGAATTGCTGAATTTTCAAGCAAATCTTATATGGATGCCAGTACCGATACGATTACTAAAAATTGTGGAATTTCTAAAGGAATCCTATTTCATTATTTTAACAATAAGAAAAATTTCTATCTTTATTGTCTGGAAGTTGCCTTAAAACGCCTGCTTACAGATGTTCCCACACCGGATCAGACCGGTTTTTATGAAATGATCTTTTCCTTTGCGGATGAAAAGTTTAAACTATGCGAAAAATATCCCCGCGAAATGCACCTGGTCAATATGGCGGCCCGGGAAATGAGCGCTAAGGTACTTGACGAAAAGAATGAGCTGATTGTGCGGTATATGATTAGGAACCGTGAAAAATCCCAGCAGATTATGGAAAAAGCCATCACTGCCCTTGAACTGAAAGACATCAACACAGAGAAACTAAAAGACGCCATAACGATCTATTTGGGGGCGATTCTAAACAAATATCTGGAACGGTATAAAGAGACCCCGGAATTATTATTTGAGCGTTCCGCAGAGATTAAAACAGAAATAAAAGAGTACCTTGATTTTATGTTAAATGGGGTTGTCAAAGAAGGTGGCTCAAAATGAAACACATTAGCTTAATCAAGGCGATCTGGCTTTGTTATCGTGACAAAAAAATGAGCGATTCAAAAAAAACCAGAATCCGAGCAGAACGTCTCAACCGCCTGGTGGCATATGCCGAGCAGAACAGTCCTTACTATCGTGAGCACTATCAAAAAATTGGCGAGAGTTTTTATCTGAGTGACTTGCCACCAACGAATAAGGTCGATCTGATGGCACATTTTGATGACTGGATAACCGATAAAGACATCACCTTAAATGAAGTTGAAACATTTATGACCGATTTGGATAATATCGGGCGAAAAATCAAGGGAAAATATCTGGTGTTTACCACCAGCGGTTCGACAGGCAATCCTTTAGTAGCCTTATGTGATCGATCCACCAATAATGTTATGACGGGAATCAACATCATGCGAAGCTTTGCCAGAAGAGCAGATTTAATAGCTTTTTTAAAAAGCGGCGGAAAAACCATGGGGGTTTTTGCAACCGGTGGTTTTTATTTGGGAAATAGTTCAGTCCGGGCCCGTTTATTATCGATGCCCTGGAAAAAAAGACAGTTTGGCGTAACCAGTGCCTTATATCCGATTGCTCAGATCGTCGAAGATCTGAATGCCTTTAAACCGACGATGCTGGGGGGCTATCCGACCATCCTGGAGCTGCTGATTGATGAACAGAAAAGTGGGCGGCTTAAGATCGCTCCGGTAATCATTATGACTGGTGGTGAGTACCTGAGTGATCAGCTTAGAGAGGATCTGAAAGATGCCTTTGGATGTACGGTTCAAACTACATATTCCTGTACTGAAGGCGGCACCATTGCCTGTGAATGTGAAGAAAAGCATTTTCATATCAACGATGACTGGATCATTGTCGAGCCGGTTGACCATCAAAATCAGCCAGTACCGGATGGGGTGCAGTCGGATAAGATCCTGATTACCAACCTTTATAATTATACCCAGCCATTCATCCGCTACGAGATCACGGATCGGGTGGTGATGCATCATGAACCCTGCCCCTGCAACAATCCGTCACCCTGGTTGACTCTTGAAGGACGTACCGATGATATTCTGACCTTCTCTGAAAATGGAAAGACCATTAAAATTTCGCCCTTGGCGATTTACGCAACACTTAAAGAAATCCATGGGATCCTCCGGTTTCAGCTGATAGCCCATGGAGAGAATCAGCTGGAGTTGAGAATCATCCCTGGCCTCGGGTATGCTCCACAGCGCTTATTTAAAGCAGCGCAGAAAAACCTGACAGATTTTCTGGCCAGTCATGGGGTGACGACTGCCGAGATCACTTTTTCTGATTTGGCACCGACGCAACATCCGAAAAGTGGAAAGTTTAAGCATATTATCAATAAAGTCGAGTGATATTGAAGTGGCCTCCTGGTGGGATTAGCTGATAGAGATATCCGAAGCAAAATAAAATTTCGCCAAAACAACTTGACAGGCTAGCGTTCATTAGCTAAAATAAAGCTAATGAACGCTAGCTTTTATTTTTGCAAGAAATTTAAGGAGAACCCATGACAAAACGCAATACCAGGGAAATAATATTAGAAGAAGCATTGAATTTGTTTGCAGTAAAAGGATATCAGAGTGTGACAGTCAAAGAAATCGCCCATGCGGTGGGAATTAAAGACAGCTCACTTTACAAACATTTTGACAGTAAACAGGCCATTTATGATACCTTGCTGGAGTGGATGAATCAGAAGTTTGAAGAAACCGTGACATTTTACCGGTTGCCCCAGGGAGAGATTGAAAGTGTCGCTCGGGAATATGGCCGCAATGACCTGATCTGGCTTAAAAAAGCTTGTGAAGCTGTTTTTCTGTTTTTTCTGAAAGATCCACAGGCTGCCAAGTTTCGTCGAATGTTGACGATTGAGCAGTATAAAAGTGATAATGCGGCCAAAACCTTAAACAGCTGGTTTTTTAATGACGCCATTCGCTTTCAAACGGATTTGTTTAAAGAGATGATCAAACAGGGAAGCTTTAGAGACGGGCCACCCCAGATTATTGCCTTACAATTTTACGGACCCTTTTATACCCTTTTATGCCAATATGACCAGCTACCGGAAAAAGAAGCTGAAGCACTGGATCTGTTGATGGCCCATATCGAGCAGTTCGCAACCATTTATCAAATACGAAATGAGGAAAGTTAATGAATCTAAATAAAATGATGGATCAGGGCATCGCCCAAATTATGACAACCGCTGGTCGGTTCTATCTGAATAATGCTAAAGGTCGAGCCTTTTTAATGGGACTGCTGCCGGAGTTGGCTAAAAGTACAGCCCATCGCAAGAAACAGGAAAAAGCAGGGCTCCACGTACCGCCGTTTCTGATTGCCAGTATCGCTTCCCAATGTAATCTTCATTGTGCCGGATGTTATGCCCGGGCTGGTGGTGGCTGTGGCACTACCAACGGTAAGACGGATATGGATGCCGGTCAATGGGGGAATATTTTTGATCAGGCAGCAAGACTTGGTGTCGCCTTTATTTTGTTGGCTGGAGGGGAACCTTTTTTACGTCGGGATATTTTGGAGCTGGCTGGGGCGAACCCAAATGTGATCTTTCCGATTTTTACCAATGGTACAATGCTGGATCAGCAGACGATTGAGTTTCTGGACAGTCATCGCAATCTGATTCCGATGCTCAGTATCGAAGGGAATGCCAAAGAAACCGATACCCGCCGGGGAATCGGAACCCATGCGCAGATTGAAGCGGCCATGGTCGCCTTGAAAAAGCGCAAAATCCTGTTTGGAGCAGCCATTACTGTTACCCGGGAAAATATGGAGTTGGTGACCAAAAATGATTTTGTTGAAGCACTGGAGAAGAAAGGATGTGGGGTGACCGTGTATGTAGAATATGTTCCGGCTGAAGCCGGGACTGAGGATCTGGTGCTTACGCAGAGTGAAATAAAGCAACTTCAGGTGATTTGTCTGGAGCTTCGAAAATCCTTCCGACGGATGGTGGTCTTGTCCTTCCCCGGTGATGAGGAGGAAATGGGCGGATGCTTGGCTTCCGGGAGGGGATTTTTTCATATCAATCCCTATGGCGATGCCGAGCCCTGTCCCTTTTCACCCCATGCCAAACAGAATTTAAAAAGTGATTCCATCGAAGCCGTCCTTCGATCTCAGTATTTTGCTGATCTCCGGGCACTGGCTGAACGGGCTGGACATCATGGTGGGTGTACGTTGTTTGAGGAAAAAGAACAGGTTGAAAAATTGTGGGTCTGATCTTTTCAATGCGGGAACAATAAGAATACAGAAAAAGCAACTTTGTGCATTTAAACACAGCACAAAGTTGCTTTTTTAGTTTAGAGAATTCAAATTAATTGTTAGATTGGTTGGTAAGAGTGCGAACTTAGCAATTATCCTGATGAAGAAAGTGGACAACTGGCAAGAAAAAAGCGAGATCCAAATTTAACAAAATTTAGTATTTATGATATAATTTAGCATAAATCGATCGAATAAAAGTAGCAGTGATTTAAACGCATCGGAATGAAGGGTCTGTATTGTGAAAGCGAGGGATGCGAATGCGCCAATTAATAACAATCAATTATGAACTTCATGAAAAATGGCGACAAGTTCTGTTTCGCACCTGCATTTATATTGGGTTCATTATTTTTATTTCGGAATTTTTTATCTTTGTGTTCAATAAACATAGCCAACCATTCAGTCCTGCCATTATCCACTATCTTATTTTTTATCTGGCGTTGCCTTCATTATTGAATCTTATCTTTATCGTGGGAGCCTATTTCATCTTGAAATCTGAAAAAACCAGTGATAAGGCCAAAAATTACACGGTTGCCTTACTCTTTTTTCTGATCTGTGCCTGTGTGCAGTGTTTTCACTATACCTTTCCGGCAATTTTGTGCGTGCCTTGCATTGCAGTATTTATTACCGTTATTTTCTCGGATATCGAACTGACTCGTCTTGTTTTCGGTTTGAGCTATGGTTCGTTGCTTCTGGCTTTCCTGATTGCCCGGATTGAAGCGGACAGGGCGGTTGAAGTAATCTTTTTGGATTGTGTGGTGGCAGGGATCATGATTTTTTGTGCTTATTTAGTAGCGATGGTGCTGACACGTTACACCAGTGAACAGGCTCAAAGTATCCATGACAGTTATTTAAAACAGATGGAGCTGATTCAGGAAGCAAAAACTGAACCGCTCACCGGACTTTTAAATCGTCGGGCGATGGTAGATGTACTGGGCCAGGCGGTTTATCAGGAGGCTGAGTCAAGAAAGCCATTGATTATGGCGGTGATTGATCTGGATGACTTCAAACAGGTTAATGATACCTACGGTCATCGCAAAGGGGATGAGGTACTGATTACCCTGGCAGATATTCTCAAACAGAATACCCCGGGAAATGAAAATGTTTTCCGTTATGGCGGAGAGGAATTTGTGGTGTTGTTTAGTGGTTACCCCATTGGAACAGTGGTTGGGTTGCTTGACCAAATGCATCAAGAATTCAGCAACCATGATTTTAATTTTGCTGCGGGTGAAAAAATCACTTTCAGTTGTGGGATTGCAGAATATGCTGATACTGGCTGGTCGACCAGTGAGTTTTTTGAAAAGGCGGATCAGGCCCTATATCTGGCAAAAAATGAGGGGAAAAATCAGAACAGGATCTATGAAAAACGGCTGGAGGAGAACAGGCTTACTCAGGACCATACGTCCGGTTGATGGGAATCAATCGGGCTTTTTTTGATTACGATAATTGACTTAACAAATCTTTAATAATATCAGGATATGATATCATGCAGTAGATTCGAGCATGGGAGGAAAGATAATGATCAATATTTTAGTAATAGAAGACGATGAGAAACTCAACTATATTGTTTGTTCATTTTTAAAAGATAACGGATACCACGCCATCAGCTGTAAAAATGGCACTGAGGCCTTTAATCGGATTTTGGAAGAGCCAGTCAACCTGATTGTTTCGGACATCATGATGCCGGAAATGGATGGGTTTGAATTCGCCGCTGAAATCAGAAGACAGGATAAAAGCATTCCCATTCTGTTTATGACCGCCCGAGATGATATGGGTGCCAAACAGAAAGGCTACAGCCTGGGCATTGACGATTATATGGTAAAACCCATTGAAATGGACGAACTGGTGTTGCGGGTGTCGGCCTTATTACGCCGGGCCAATATCCGCAATGAACGAAAACTGGAGGCGGGCTCACTAATCTTAAATGAAGAAGAAACCACGGCCTACTTAAACGAGGAAGAACTGCCATTAACGGTAAAAGAATTTAATATTCTCTTTAAACTGTTATCCTATCCCAAACGAACCTTTACCCGGGCTCAGCTGATGGATGAATTTTGGGGCTATGATACCGAAAGCAATCCGAGAACGGTAGATGTATCGATCACAAAGCTACGCGATAAGCTTTCCGATTGTGCTGATGTAGAAATTGTTACAGTCCGGGGGTTGGGTTACAAGGCGGTGATTAGGGGATGAAATTCAAGTATGAAGATCTGGAAGACAAACGGATCAATGCCAAGCGGCCGTTCTGGAAAGAATTTCTAATAATTTTTGGCATTGTTCTGATTTGCAGTGCTGGAGAAGTGCTGATTTTCAATCAGCAAATGATGGATCATGCCAGTCCCTGGATCATGGCCCTGGTAGGGATGTCCTATGTGTTGTTTGTGGGGCTGCTGGTTAGTCTGGGAACTCGTTATATTATGTATACAGCTTTTCAAAAACCGGTAATGGAGATCGGCCGGGCAGCCCGAAAGGTGGCAGCTGGCGATTTTACCGTCCGGGTTCATTCACAACGGAAAGACAATAAAAAGGATGAACTGGAGGTGCTGATTGATGATTTTAACAAGATGGTGGAGGAGCTGGCGACCATTGAAACCTTAAAAACCGACTTCATTGCCAATGTTTCCCATGAGATCAAAACCCCGCTGGCGGTGATTCAAAGCTATGCGTCGGCGCTAAAGAACGAAACGCTCTCCCAGTCCGAAAAACTGGGGTATGCCGATACAATCGCCGATGCGTCAAAAAAAATGGCCACTCTGGTCACCAATGTGCTTAAATTAAACAAGCTGGAAAACCAGGAAATCATTCAGCGATCGACCTTTTCTCTGGATGAACAGTTGCGCTGTTGTATGCTGGCACTGGAAGATAAATTTGACGAAAAAAACATTGAATTCGATGCCGATCTGGAAGAAGTAACCATTACCACTGATGAAAGTTTGTTAGAAATTGTCTGGAATAATCTGTTGACCAATGCCATCAAGTTTACCTCCAAAGACGGTTCAGTAAAAATTGAGCTGCGAAAAGAAGACCGCCAGGCCATTGTCAAAGTCAGCGATAGCGGCTGTGGTATGAGTGAAGAAACCTGCCGGAGGATCTTTGATCGCTTCTATCAGGGGGATACCTCCCATTTCGAAGAAGGAAATGGTCTGGGACTGGCCCTGGTTAAACGGGTGGTGGATCTGGTGGATGGAACCATCACGGCAGAAAGTGAGCTGGGTAAGGGAACCA
This sequence comes from Acetobacterium wieringae, assembly GCF_026646375.1. Classification (GTDB taxonomy): domain Bacteria; phylum Bacillota; class Clostridia; order Eubacteriales; family Eubacteriaceae; genus Acetobacterium; species Acetobacterium wieringae_A. Next base: position 27,719 of record NZ_JAIPPU010000015.1, on the reverse strand, counting down.
CGTTTACGGTAAATTTAAAATTATAGACAATCAATAACACCAATAAATCTCCCACATAAATGATGTGAGGGATTTTTTTATTATCAGAGTAGTTATTACCGGATTTTTGGTGTTCAATTGGTTGATGGAAATGATAAAAAGAGGTTTAACAAAAGTTTAACCAAACATTAACTTTGGGGAACATTTACAGCGTAATATGATGGTATCAGAGAAACGATTAAAGGAGAAGTGTGATGAGTGAAATGAGAATAAATGAAAACAGAGTGGTAATGAACGAGTATTTAGAGGTCAGCGTTAAATCCGATTTTGTGCAGCTTTGCAGTGACTGCTACCATGCACTGGGGTGGACGATCATCAATTCCAGTTCCGGGATTGATGCCGTGAAATTAAAACTGCAGCGGGATCGAAAAATTAAAAACCGGGTAGCTTTATGCGATCTCCAGCGAAAGTGCGAAGATGCCTTTATCAACATTGAAAAGCTGGAACGTGCCAAAAATACCAGAGCAATGGCATTAGCCCTGGGGGCGGGAATAATCGGGACGGTGTTTATGACCGGAGCAACCTTTGCCTACCTGGCCGCTCTGATTCCACTGTGTGTCGTCTTGGCTATTCCGGGATTTATCGGTTGGGGATTACCCTATTTCCTTTATAAAAAAAATGTCAAGAAAAGGACTGAACAGGTGAATCCGATGATTGAAAGCAATTACGATGTGATTTATGAAGCCTGTGAAAAGGCCAGTCAGTTATTCGATTGAAAGATTTTATCATGATGAAGGGGTAAAATTATTTAAACAATCTTTTAGTTGATTTGAATAAATTATTATTCAAATCAACTTTACAAAGGAACAAAACTCATGTATACTAATCGTGTATATACACTGAAAAAAGGTGATCACATGAAAACAGAAAACCAAAACAAAAAATCGTCAGTATGCAATTGTCTCAATCTGCGGCGGGCCTCACTGGCGATAACCGAAATCTACGACCATTACCTGGCTCCAAGCCAGCTCAGTGTCAGTCAGTTTTCAATTTTAAAACACATCCGGGCAATTGAACCGGTGAGTGTCAGCGCGTTGGCCGCTGAAATCCGGCTGGATCGGACCACCTTGGTTCGCAATTTAAAGCCTCTTGAACAGCAGGGGTTGATCCATGATATTGCACAGCCGGGAACACGAAACCGACAGCTCTGTTTAACGGTTGCGGGCAAAGAAAAAATTGAACTGGCCCATGTTTACTGGCAACAGGCTCAGGAAAGAATTGAAGAACAGTTGGGATTGGAAGATACAAAAATTCTCCAGGAGCTGTTATTAAAAATTGAGGTTTTAGAACCTTGATTTTTTTCATGGTATCGTGTAGATACACTAAAAGAAAGCGAGGAAGGTAGTAATGACAAAACAACCTGAAATCGAAAATGAGCTAACGAAACTGCCCATTTTGGAGTTTGTATTTTTTAACTCGGCAGAGATTATTTTCGCCCACGAAGTCCGGGAGCTCTGTGAAGGCAATAGTTGCGGCATGTACAATACCACCTGGGCCTGTCCCCCGGCAGTGGGAAGTATTGAGACATGTATGAAAAAATGTCAGGCTTATAATAAGGCGATGCTCTTTACTACTGCCACTGAAATGGACAGCAGTTTTGATATGCAAGGATGGCTGAAAGCTAGGGTGGAACATGAGGCCTTAACTGATCAGGTAGCCGATGTTTTCCGGCGCTTTGACGAGAATGCCTTAATTCTATCCACTGAAGGATGTACCGTCTGTAAAAAATGCAGCTACCCTGATGCGCCCTGCCGGTTCCCAGATCGCATGTATCCGGCCATCGAAGGGTATGGGATCATGGTGATGCAGATGGCCTCGGCTTTAAAAATCAGCTACAATAATGGAGCCAATACGGTTACTTATTTCAGCATGGTGCTGTTTAATGAATAAGCGATACTCGATGACAAGCTCTTATGATGTTATTTATGAAGCGCTGTTGCCTAAACTGGCTGAGTGTAACCTGGCGGAAAGTGCCGCCCGTTTTGGTTTAAACATTGATGCCAAGGGACAGATTACGATCAATTTTTTTAAACGGGATTATCTCATTAGTAGTACTGGTGTGACTCCGGTTGATGGAAAACCGGTCAATATCAATAACCGGTCGATCCTGATCCATTATGTTTTATCTCAAGGCGCTGGCGAGCCGGTCTATTCATTTAAACCTCTTTTTCGCATGACGACTATTTTTTCAAGTGGCGATACCGGAAAAGCCAGCATGATGGATGCTCCCTTGATTAAATCATTTGGAAATGACGTAAATAAGTTGGCAGGGACTATTATGAAATTAGGTGGAAAATCAGAGAATTCACAAGAACCTTATAGCCAGTGCTGGATAATGGACGTGCTGCCCAAAATACCGGTCAAGCTGATCTATCGTGAAGCCGACGAGGATTTTCCGGTTGAGATTCAAACCCAATTTGATGTAACAGCTCCAGAAATTTTGGAATTTGAATGTCTGGCTTTTTTATGTGGCTGCCTGGTTAGAGCATTGATCAAAACGGCTGAATATGGAACCGTGGACGGATGGGAATAACAACTCGCCGTTCTTTTTAATTTTGCACCGAAATTTTCGGTGTATTTTTGTGCAAAAAATCATGAAAATGGTCACTTTAACATGAACTTAACAAAATATTAACGTTAAGGAATAGTCGTAGCGTAAGATGTGCTTATCAAAAGAAATCAAACAAACGTATTGATACAGCAAAACTATTTATAGGATTAAGAAGGAGATCACGATGAACGTACAAGGAAAAAATATAGTTGTAACTGGCGGGGGAAATGGTGTTGGCAGAGAATTGGTTTTACAGCTGTTAAACAAGGGTGCCATGGTGTTGGCGGTTGATATCAATCCGGAGGCTTTGGAGGAAACAGTGAGCATTGCCGGAAAAAATCCACAACTGTTTACCGAAGTAGTTGATATTTCGAATAAGGAAGCGGTCTTTGCCTTTGCCAAGAATGCCATCGAAAAGTATGGAAAGATTGATGGCATCATCAACAATGCTGGGATCATCCAGCCCTTTATTCATCTGAATGAACTGGAAATGGACCGCATTGAACGGGTCATGGATATCAATTTTTACGGGACGCTCTATATGGTTAAAGCATTTTTACCGCATCTTCTGAAGCGCCCGGAAGCCCATATTGTCAATGTTTCCAGTATGGGGGGCTTTTTACCGGTGCTGGGGCAAAGTGTTTATGGGGCATCCAAAGCAGCCGTCAAACTGCTGACCGAAGGATTGTCATCGGAATTAAAAGACACCAATGTCAGCGTATCGGTGGTTATTCCCGGTGGGATTGCGACCGACATCAAGAAGAACTCCAATATTTCCCAGCAGACAGCGAGCGACAGCAGTAAAGTGAACAACGTGTTAACGCCTGCAAAAGCGGCAGAATTGATCATCAAAACAATGGAGAAGAAGAAGTTACGCTCCTATATCGGGAAAGACTGTAACCTGATGAAGGTGTTTTATAAAATCAGCTCAAAGTTGGCCATGGGGATGATTAATCGCGTGATGGCAGCAAATGTACATTAAAGATGACTGGTGTGCAATCCGCTATACAGTCAAGATCAGGAATCTTGACACCGGCAAGGAAGTTAATCAGAATACGATGGAATTTGTCAAATTCAAGGACAACGATGGCGATATTGGGGTTCGTGTGGTTGAGTGCTGGGCCCTTTCCGATTCGCCACTCTGCTAGACAAAACAAAGTGCGCAAAAGTTATATAAAAATGAGAGCTGGTTTTACACGTTGTCTGTAAAATTGGTTCTTGTTTTCATTTTAGCAGATATCTATGGTATGAGAAAGAGGATCAAACATGACATTTAAAATTTTAAATACTCAAGCAGATTGATTTGCTAACCATTTTAAAAAGATAGCCGATATTTATAGCGGCAGAAATCATTAAATAATGGTGTTTATTCAATTTTGATGGTAAACTAAAGTTACAAAACATTGAAGGAATTAAGGAGAAAAGGATGGATCGGAATAAGAACTATTTTAAAAAGAAACAGGCAATCTTTATTTCAACAGTGATATCCTTTTTGCTTCTATCGATTTTTTTGTTAATTATTGGTATGTTTATGAACAATCTCAGACAGCAGGAAATACTGAAGACGACCGATAAATTCATAAACTTTAAAAGTCAGTTGGAACGGTTGGTTTTCACCAACAAAACCCTGGTTCAGGGTTTTGAAGCGTACATTCTGGTCAATCCCGGACTTGATGAAACAGAGGCTTATACTTATTTGGACAATCTCTTATCGAAAAATGAAAATCAGATCAGAAACATTGGAGTTATGCAGGATACGACCATTATCTGGAATTATCCCAAAGAAGGAAATGCTGCTGCGATTGGTGTTGATCTGGCTAATGTTGACAGTCAGAAGGAATTGGTACTAAAGGTTAAAAATGAGCAGGTGCCAATCTTTCATGGGCCAGTCGAATTGGTTCAGGGTGGGACGGGTTTTATTATCCGGCTGCCGATTGTCCGTGAAGATTCCGGATACTGGGGGCAAATCAGCATTGTTCTCAAAGGTGATCAGATGATCGAAGAGATCAATCGTTATGCTGATCAGGCGGGACTAAATGTGGCACTCTTCAATCAGCAGAATCAGGAGTTGCCGTTTTATGAAACCACCAGTACCGTTGGAGAATCATCCTTAATCTTTGATATCGATCCGGATTTTATTGACTGGAAGGTGGCTGTTTCACCCAGGGATGGTTGGGAAAATAATCAGCCGATTTTAGTAATTGCCATTTTCATGGCGGTTTTAATTGCTGTCGGGGTAGGTTTTTTGACCTTCAGAGCGCTAAGAATCAATTATCAGTTGCGAATTATGTCCAGCCACGATTCACTGACCGGCCTTTTTAATCGTCACTATTTAAACGAATACCAGATTATGGTGTTTGCTGCTGCCCAGAGAAATAACCGTCAGATTGGTCTGATGAGTATGGACTTGAATTCTTTTAAAAAAATCAATGATACCTATGGGCATAATGTGGGGGATCAGGTTCTGATTGAGACCGCTCGGATTTTAAAGCAAAATATTCGCACCAATGAAGCCGCTTTTCGACTGGGCGGTGATGAATTTTTAATAATTATGCCGGATATTGAGAATCGCAAGGAGCTTAAGCAAGCGAAAAAACGGTTGATCGAAAGTTTTGAGAGCGATTTTTCTCTGCTGGAACTTTCGGAGAAACCAACCTTAAGTATCGGAACATCGTTATATCCTGCCGATGGTGAGGATATTGATACACTGCTTCAGATTGCCGATGAAGAGATGTATGCGAATAAAAAAGAACAACAATCAGAAACGACCTAAAGCTAGTTGTGGCAGTCTTTAGAATAGTCTTTTTTTAAAGGGGTTTGGATAAAAAACAACCTGATTTTCAGAGGTGAAAATCAGGTTGTTTTGCTTGATTGCTCATATCAAATTACACGGCTGCAGCAGTAGAGTTGGGCTGGGTCATCATGATCTCGATGGATTCGATTTCGGTTGAATCGGTCTTATAGGTGATTTTCAGGATGTTGCCAATGGTGATATCAGAAGCAGAGGCCGTGGTAGCAGCGGTGCCAGTCGTTGTTTGCTGATCGGGGGATTGCTTACCCATTTGTGTCAGCGTGATGGCATCGGTCAATTCAATGGTGGCAGTTTCGCCGGTGAGGGTTAAAAATTCTGGAATTGTGCCCATCGTGTCATCGGTAGGGGCGGTTGAACTGCCATCAGCAGGCGGTGTGGTCTGAGCATCAGCCGGTTTTTCCGGTGGCGTTCCGGTAGTCGTGTTTTCAGTGGGGGCCTGCCCTTGATCTGGTGGAGTCTGACCACCGCCCATATTCATGGTGCCCAGCGCTAAAGTGATGGTGCTGCCGCTAACGGCGGTTACCTCGCCGTAACTGGCGTTATCCTCAAATGCAGAGGCATTATTGGTGGCGTTTGTTTTAGTATCTGTTGAGGTTGAAGTACAGCCGGTCAGCAAAAGGCCGCTGATGGTGGCCGTAACGAGCAGGGTCAGGATCATTTTTTTATTTTTTATCATGGTTAAATTCCTTTCGACTTTATTTGTAATGATGTTATGATAACAGCTCATTGTGATGATCTGGTGATGTTGAGGTTATCGATGTTTGAAATTTGTGGCCGCGGCGATTATATGATAAGTATTGTTGAGAATCAGATGTAAAAAAACTTAGTAAAAAATGCAGATTTGTTAAAAATTAACTTGGACTAAAGTTCGGATGGGATTATAATAAGTGTAGAGGAATAAACCAATTGTTTGAATTTAATACAAGGGAGATTGAATGATGCTGTATCGAAAATTCGGAAAAACAAATGAAGAGGTTTCGGTTTTGGGGTTTGGTTGTATGCGCTTGCCGGTTATCGACGGGATCCAAAATAATATCGATGAAGAAAAAGCCATGGAAATGGTTCGATATGCCATTGACAATGGCGTGAACTATATCGATACTGCCTATCCGTATCATGGCACCGGATTTGACCAGGGGGGAGCGAGCGAACCGTTTGTGGCTCGGGCATTAAAGGATGGCTACCGGGAACGGGTCAAGATCGCCACCAAGCTGCCGTCATGGCTGGTTCAGTCCCGCGCCGATATGGAACGATTATTGGATGAACAATTAAAGCGGCTGGATACGGATGCAATTGATTTTTATCTGTTGCACGGACTTAACCGCGGTTTCTGGCAAAACCTGAAAAACCTCGGCGTCTGTGAATTTTTGGATCAGGCCGTCAAAAACGGAAAAATCAAATATGCGGGTTTTTCGTTTCATGATGACTTTGATTTATTTGTCGAAATTGTTGATGCTTATGATTGGTCGTTTTGTCAAATCCAATACAATTATTTGGATGAAAATTATCAAGCCGGAAAAAAAGGTCTGGAGTATGCAGCCAGCAAAGGATTAGGGATCACCATTATGGAACCGCTTAGAGGTGGGGCTTTGGTTGATAAATTGCCCCAGGAAGTTTTAGACGCCTGGGACGAAGCGCCAATCAAAAGAAGGCCATCTCAATGGGCGCTGCGCTGGGTCATGGATCATCCCGAGGTTTCGGTGGTACTCAGTGGTATGTCAACAATAGAGCAGGTGGTTGATAATATCAAGACCGCTAATGAAGGGGTGGCTAATTCCCTAACTACCGAAGAAATTGCCTTAGTCGATTTTGCTAAGAAAACCATTAAAGCAAAAATGAAGGTCAACTGTACGGGTTGTCGATATTGTATGCCCTGTCCATCCGGGGTCGATATACCTGGCCATTTCTCACTTTATAACAATGCCTTTTTATTCGATATGCTCCCCAGAGTCAAAATGCAATATGGCATGATGTTTCCGCAAGATGCCAAAGCCTCTAATTGTGTGGAATGTGGAAAATGTGAAGAACATTGTCCGCAGAATATCGCTATTATCCAGGAACTGAAAAATGTCCGAGCTGCCTTAGAATAAAGTCGAAGTTAAAATCTCCACCTTAATTGGATGGAGATTTTTTTTAGAAATAACGTATTTTGCTTGACTTGGAGTGTACTCCAAGTGATAAGGTTAAGACATGATAAGAAGTATTAATATGATACATAAGAAAATTAGAAGTCGAGGTGGTATGTGATGACCATTACAGAAGTCAGCAAAAAATATGATTTATCCGCCGATACGCTGCGGTACTACGAGCGGATCGGGCTGATCCCGCCAGTTAAACGGGCAAAAAGCGGTGTTCGTGATTATGATGAAGGATCCTGTGCCTGGATTGAACTGGCAAAATGCATGCGTTCAGCCGGGATTCCCATTGAAGCGCTGATTGAATACTGTGCCCTGGCCCAGCAGGGTGATGAAACCATTTCTGCTCGGAAAGAGCTGTTGACGGAAGAACGCAAAAAGCTTCATAAAAAAATGGATGAGATGCAAAAGACCTTGGAGCGGCTGAATTACAAAATTGACATCTACGAAAAAGCCGAAGTCACTGGGATTCTGTCCTGGGATAAAGAAAAGGACGTTTAACCGAATTAAATAAGCAGCATAAAATCTCTGTTTCTTAAAAAGGACGGAGATTTTTTTAAGAATTGAGACACCCTATTGACTTGAAGTGGACTCCAAGTGATAGAGTAAATAGCATCAAGGTGGTAAAAGCGAATTAGAAAAAGAATAAAAAAAAAGAATTGATCAGACGAGGAAAAATGAAAATACAGGAAATATTAAAAAAAGTACAAACAGGGGATCTAACAATTGAGGAAGCGGAGCTTTTTTTTCGCCGGCAACCCTTTGAAGAAATGGGATATGCTAAACTGGATCATCATCGGAAGTTGCGTTCCGGTTTTGCCGAGGTGATTTTCTGCAGCGGCAAGGCAGATTCTCATTTACTAAGTATCTTTGGAAAACTCTACGAAGCGGATGGCGAGGTGATGGGAACCCGATCCACCAGGCATCAGTATGAACTGATCAAAGCCGTTTATCCACAAGTCCAGTACGACGAAATCTCACGGATCCTTAAAATCGAAAAGCCGGGAAAGAAGCGAATCGGAAAAATTGCCGTCTGTTCGGCAGGAACCGCAGATATCCCGGTGGCTGAAGAAGCCGCTCAAACGGCTGAATACTTTGGCGCTGATGTGGAGCGGCTCTATGATGTAGGGGTTGCCGGGATTCATCGGGTGCTTTCGCAGCTCGATGTAATCCAGAGTGCCAACTGTGTGATTGCGGTAGCTGGGATGGAAGGCGCACTGGCCAGTGTGATTGGGGGGCTGGTGGATAAGCCGGTGATTGCCGTGCCCACGTCGGTAGGATATGGGGCCAACCTGGGTGGTATTTCAGCGCTTTTGACAATGATCAACTCCTGTGCCAACGGCATTTCGGTGGTCAATATCGACAACGGCTATGGCGCCGGTTATACCGCCACCCAGATCAACCGGTTGGGGGTGCGGGAGTGAGCAATACCCTATATCTGGAATGCACCTCCGGTATCAGCGGCGATATGACGGTGGCGGCGCTGCTCGATCTGGGGGCTGATCAGCAGGTGCTCAACAAAGCGTTAAAAAGCCTGCCGATTAGCAGTTTTGATGTTGTCATCAGTCGGGCTAAAAAGGCCGATCTTGATGTCTGTGATTTTTAGGTCATTCTGGAACAGGACAACCATGATCACTATATGGCTTATCTTCATGGGAATCATCACCACCAGCCGAAAAAAAAAGTCCCATTCCCATGACCATCGGTGTTTGTCCGAAATCATTGAGATCATCAACCAGGCTCAGATCACCGATCACGCCAAAGCACTGGCGATTCGGATCTTTTCAATTCTTTCTGATGCCGAAGCCAAAGCTCATGGGGTCGAAATGGAGCAGGTGCATTTTCATGAGGTAGGTGCGGTAGATTCCATCGCCGATATTGTGACCGTTGCTGCTTATCTGCTAAATGTAATCTGTGGCGTGCCCATCATCGATAAAATGAAACAGGCTGTGAGGGTTTTTGGAAATTGATTGAAATTTTCTGAAGTTGAGTAGGAAAAAAGAGCTCGAACAAGTATCAAATTTCTCACATTATATTATAACTTACCGGAAGAAACGAAATCGACCGTTAAAATCGGTCGATTTCGTTTTTTACGACCGATTTATTTGGGAAAATGTGCGTATGAAATCAGAGTTTGCGATAAATAATCCCAAAAATCTTCGGATAGAATTGCTTGTTTGGTGAGAAAGTGATAAACTGGATCGGAAGAAAAAAAATCGACCGGAAAACCGGGCGAAAGGAGAGAAAATGAATGCTCTGATCTTACCTGGTGAAAACAAATATGTTGAATTCAAAGCGGACTATACAAAAACGCTGTTAAAAACAGTCAGTGCGTTTGCAAACTATCATGACGGCATTATCCTGATCGGAATTGATGATAATCGGCAACTTGTCGGTGTTAAAAATGCCGATCAGATGCGCCTTAATTTAGAAAACACAATCAATGATGCGATTGACCCGAGGCCTTATTATGAAATAGCAGTCGAAACACATGAAGGGAAAGATGTGATCTTGATTCGTGTTTATAAAGGCGAAAACACACCCTACCTTTATGATAAAAAAGCTTATAAAAGACTTGATACATCCAGTGTGCCTGTTGATCGGAGTGCTTTTGAAGAGTTGATTCTGTATGGAAAAAATTTAACTTTTGAAATGATGAAGTCTCAAGATCAGGATCTTTCTTTTTCAGTTTTAAACAGACAACTGAAAAAACGATTAAATTTAAGAAATATTACAGAAGATCTTTTGATTACATTGGAACTGAAGGTAAAAGATCAATATAATAATGCAGCAGCGCTTTTATCTGATAACAATCCGATTAAATATTCAACACTCCAACTGATTGCATATAACGGAACAGGGGTCTCAGAAATAAAGGATCGACAAACGCTTACCAATCAATCCATTCTGCAACATTTTGATGAAGGTATTGACTTTTACCACAAGCACATCAATCAGTCTGAGATTATTGAAGGTGCTTATCGGGAAACACGGGCTGCGGTTCCTCTAGTCGCTTATCGTGAAGCGCTGGCAAATCTTATTGTACACCGGGATTATTCAAAAAATACTGAATCGAGAATTGAAATATTTGCGGATCGTATCGAAATTATATCTCCGGGAGGTTTGCCCATTGGCATCAACGAGGAAGAATATCTTTCCGGGAGGATTTCCGTTCCAAGAAACCGAATTATTGCCGATATCTTTTTAAGATTGCATATCATCGAAAAATTGGCAACAGGAATCCGACGGATCAAGGAGTATTATCAAAATTATCCCGTCGAGCCGGTTTTCCGAATTTATGAAAATTCAATTTCGGTGATGCTTCCCAACGTTGATAAGAAGAGTCAGGGCGATTTGCTTAAAAATAAATACATGGATCAATTAACGCTCAATGAGCAGAAGATTGTTCAATTACTTAAAAAGAATGACATTATGACACGACGTGAAATTGAACAGGAACTGGATTTGCGAAAATCTCAGACAAATGAAATTCTGAATCAGTTAAAGGCGTACCATCTTTTGATTCAAGTAGGCAGTGGCCGGTCAACGGCCTATAAACTGAGAGCATTCAATTAAAAACTGAAGCGACGAAACAGTCAAACCATCGTGAAGCTTAACCATAAAGCGTTGCGATGGTTTTTGTTTCTTAAAAAATAAAAAATATTTTTAAGAAACAAGGTGTTGCACTTGACTTGGAGTGGACTTCAAGTGCTATGGTTAAGATACCAATAAAAAAATCAAATGTGGCGAATGCGAAAAGGTTTGCCCGCAGCACATTGAGATTATTAAAGAACTGGAGAAAGTCGCCGAAGCATTGGCGTAAAATTTTGGAGGAATTAAAATGAGTAAAAAATTAGTGGCTTATTTTTCGGCTAGCGGTGTAACCGCACAGGTTGCCAAAAATCTGGTAGAGGCTGTTGAAGCCGATCTTTATCAAATCAAACCGGCGGTTTTATATACGCCAGCTGATTTAAACTGGAATGACAAAAAGAGTCGCAGTACCCTTGAGATGAACGATCCAACCTCACGACCAGAGCTTGCTGACAAAAATGCTGACGTCGAAAAGTATGACGTTATTTTCATTGGCTTTCCGATCTGGTGGTATCTCGCACCAACGATTATCAATGCCTTTCTGGAAGCCTATGATTTTTCAGGTAAAACCATTGTGTTTTTTGCTACCTCAGGTGGGAGTGGTTTTGGTAAGACTGTTGCGAATCTCAAAGGCAGTGTATCAAATACCGCGGGCATTAAAGAAGGCGGCTTGCTGAATAAGCACATGTCAAAGGCTGAGTTAGTTGTATGGGAAAATCGTCTTTCCTTGTAACGAGACAAGATTTACTACTAATATAAAAAGTTTGTCAAGTTAAGTCGATTGACAGTTTTATCGGCATGTGATACCGAATTTGAACTGATTAACAATGAAAATTTTAAGAGGAGGAATCAATGATTTATCAGGATTTTAAAGACAAAAAACTATCGGCTCTGGGGTTTGGGGGAATGCGATTGCCAACCATTGGAGAAGGCTTTTTTGCCCCAGTTGATGAGGAAAAGGCGGCGAAGATGGTTGATCTGGCCATCAAAAACGGGGTGAACTATTTTGATACTGCTTATGGTTATCATGGTGGAGCATCCGAAACCTCATTGGGAAAGATTCTTAAAAATTATCCTCGGGACAGTTTTTACCTGGCCAGCAAATTTCCCGGCTATGAGGTTCGGGAAAGCTGGGATGCCAAAGCTCAGTTTGAAGAACAATTGGAGAAATGTGGGGTTGACTATTTTGATTTCTATCTGATCCACAATGTTTACGAACGAAACATCGAGGTGTATTTTGATGAGCGCTGGAGCATTGTCGAGTATCTGATTGAACAGAAGAAAAATGGCCGCATTAAACATTTGGGTTTCTCAACCCACGGACTCAAACCAACCATTGAGCGATTTCTTGAGCGCTACGGTGAACACATGGAATTCTGTCAGATTCAGCTCAATTATCTGGACTGGAAATTACAGAAGGCCAATGAAATTTATGAAATGCTGGTCGAAAAAAACATTCCGATCTGGGTGATGGAACCTGTGCGGGGTGGCGCACTGGCCAGTTTTTCCGAAGAAAACACCAGCAAGCTGCGTGAATTGCGACCGGATGAAAGCACGGCTGCTTGGGCATTTCGCTTTCTACAGGGACTTTCCGGCATCAAGATGATTCTTTCGGGGATGTCAAACATTGAGCAAGTAAGGGATAATCTTAAAACGTTTGAAGACTCAAAACCCTTGACTGAAAAAGAAATCGCCGTGGTTGAAGAAATCCGCGACAGTATGCTGACGATGCTCCCCTGTACGGCCTGTAAATACTGCTGTTCGGAATGTCCGAAAGAACTGGATATCCCGACCCTTTTGCATCATTACAATGATCATAAATTTCAGCCGGGATTCATTGCCCCGATGGCCATTGCCGGAATGCCGGAAGAAAAGCGCCCAAGTGCCTGTATTGAATGCGGTAAGTGTAAGCGGGTCTGCCCTCAGAATATCGATATTCCGGCAGCCCTGAAGGATTTCCAGAAAATGCTCGATGAAGGGCCAGCCTGGGGTTGATAATTGTGGTTTTGATAAAAGAAAGAGGAAGAAAATGAAAAAACAGACAGCTGGGCGGGATGCCCTTGGCGAGTTTGCGCCGAAATTTGCCGAACTCAATGATGATGTCCTCTTTGGAGAAGTTTGGTCACGGGAAGACAAGTTGTCGGCACGAGATCGCAGCATGATTACGGTGACCGCCCTGATGACTAAAGGGATTTTTGACAATTCTCTGAAATATCATATCAGTAATGCCAAAAACCATGGGGTGACCGCTGAGGAAATTGCCGAGATGATTACCCATCTGGCTTTTTATGTCGGCTGGCCTAACGCCTGGGCGACCTTTGCCTTGGCCAAAGAAGTCTATGAAACAATGCCATTGGCAGAATAATAAGGAGCATCAATATGGAAAAAAAAGAACTCGAAAAAGTATCGGATTTTGCATTAGGTGAGGAAAACCTGGCTTTTGCCCCCTATTTTATTGGTAAGAGTTATTTAAGCCTCCTAAATGACAAAGAGGTGGGGATTTATAATGTCACCTTTGAACCGGGATGTCGCAACAACTGGCACATCCACCATGTAGGCGGGCAGATACTGATTTGTGTCGGCGGCCATGGCTGGTATCAGGAAGAGGGGCAGGAAGCACGGCTTCTAAAAAGCGGAGACGTGGTCTACATCGCCCCTGGTCTCAAGCACTGGCATGGAGCGGTAAAAGATGAAGCGTTTGCCCATCTTTCATTGGCGGTTCCCAAAGAAGGGGCCAGTAATGAATGGCTGGAGCCGGTATTGGATGAAGCGTATAACAAACTGAAAATGAAGTGAAAATAAGACCATCAATTGGGGATTAAATTCCCGGATTGATGGTCTTTTTTAATGATAAAAAAAGTTAAAAATTGTCTTGACCTGAAGTTGAGTTAAGGGTTTATAGTGAAGGCAGAGATTAAATATTATAACAAACAGGAGAAAAATGATGAAATTAACCGTGATTACAGGAAGTCCCCATAAAAAAGGAACAACCGCCTTATTAGCTGAAAAATTTATTGCCGGAGCCAAAGAAACTGGGCATGAGGTATTGCGTTTTGACACCGCTTTCGAAAATGTTAAACCCTGCTTGGCCTGTGAGTATTGCGCCAGCCATGATGGGGAATGCGTTCATAAGGATACGATGAATGACTTGAGTAAGCAACTGATCGAAACTGAGCTGATTGTCTTTGTGACTCCGCTTTACTATTTTGGAATGTCAGCCCAGATTAAAGCAGTTATTGACCGCTTCCACGCCAGCAATGCCAAAATCGCCGGCAGTAAAAAAGCGATGCTCCTGGTGGCATCGTATATCGCTGATGACTGGGCGATGGAAGGGCTGGAGACAATGTATGAATCGATGCTGCGCTTTCTGAATTGGGAAGATGCCGGAAAGTTACGGGCAGCTGGCTGCCCGACCCGAGAGGTGTTGGAACAAACCGCTTATCCTCAGCAGGCTTTTGAAATGGGAAAAAACTTATGCCAGTGATTACATTAGAAGCCGGAAAGCTGAACACCGATCAAAAAAGACAATTGGTTAAGGAATTGACTGATACTGCAGCAAAAGTGATGCAAGTACCGGAGCAGGCCTTCATCGTTTTACTGAAGGAAAATGAAATGGACAATATCGGATTTGGCGGTGAACTTTTATCTGAAAGAAAATCTTAGGAAACGGAGGTATACTGTAAAAAAGCCTGGCGAAAGGAGGCAACCTAATGACGATTAAAGAAGCCGCTGAAAGAACCGGCATTTCGGTCGATAATCTGCGGTATTACGAGCGGATTGGCTTGTTCCCGGAAATCCCCAGAAATGCCTCTGGGATGAGGGATTATGATGAGATGTCACTGCACTGGATTGATTTTGCGATGCGTTTTAAACGTGGCGGCATGGCGTTGGAGGCGATTCGCGAATATATTCAGCTGGCCCTGCAGGGCGAAGCCACTAAACCGGCCCGAAAAGAGATCCTGCTGGATGCCAAGAACGATCTCGAGAAGAAAATGGCTGAAATTCAGGAAAGTTTGGATGTCATCAACTATAAACTGGATACCTACGAACGGAAATGTGAACCGATTACGATGGACATGGTCAACGCCTGGAAAGAACGCCAGCATTGACGGTGATTGTTGTTAACAGGTATTCTGCTGATTGCAAGTAGCTTTTGTAAGAAAAATAAAATTTCCCTTACAAAAGTTTTGCATTTCAGTTATAATACAAATATTGAAATTTTAGCGCGTATAATGGTTCAGCGTGAGATCAACTTTGGTCTTGCGCTTATTTTTTTGCCTGGATTTCAAAAATTAAGAAATGAGGAAATGGATTATGGATTTTTACATGAAACTGCCCCGGAGCAAAAAAGAATTTGCCTTGTTTATGACGGTGATCTCAGTCATCTCGGTGAACATCATTGCCCCACTAATTACCTGTTTTGAGCTTGGCTTTCGGATGGATGTGTGGGCGGAGGCGATCAAAATAATGCCTTTTATCTGGTTAACTGTTATTGTATTGGTTTTACTCACCTACAAACCGGCCAGCTGGTTGACAGGCAAAATTGTTGCAAAAGATGACAGTTTTTCAGCTCATATGGTGGTGAATATTTTATGCAGTGTGTTTTTGATGTCAATCTTTCTGACCATTATCGGCACCTGAATTGGTAATCGGCAGGTGAGCATGGAGCCAATTACCCTATTTTTTTATAAATGGCCCCGCAACTTTGCGATTTCATTTGCCGTGGAAGCATTGATTGCTCAGCCTCTGGCCAGACTGGTAATGGTAAGATGGCATCAGATTACAGACGGTCGAGTGGATACGGAAAGCGTCTGAAAATAAAAAACGTTATAGCTAGGAATTTAAAAAGGCAGTTGATCGTCTGTTAGTCAAAAAGAATGTGAGCAACTAAATATTTGCGCATTCTTTTTTGATTTGCGTAAAAAACTGATAAGTGTCATCTAAACACAAATACTTACATGCATAAAAAATTTCTGGAGTGCCGCTTTGGCCCAGCTTAAACAGCATCGGGCTGTCGGTAGCGAAAAATAATCAGGGGAACCAGCACCTTCACCAACATGGTTGTGTAAGCAATGCGGATAAAGAAAAACTGAAAAAAACTCAGGGATTCAAATCCGAAAAAGCTCATTACCACATAATAGACGACGGTGGTCAGAACAATGATCGGCAGACAAAGAAAGAAGGTCAGTAACCAGCGGTTTTTGGGTAGCCAGGCGACATAGGGATTTACTTCTTTCAGCGGTTTGGTCTTTCCGGAGTCAATGGAATAAATAATTTCCTTAGATATGGAAGGCACGGTCATGAAGGTAACAATGATTCCGGAGATAAAACCGGTGGTATCCACACTGCGTAGCAGGGTAGGTGCGATCAGGACATAATTATTACTGGTAACAATGGTGGTGCCGATAATCAGCCCGCGAAACATATTTAAGCCGAAGTCGGTCATCCAATTATTGAATAATTGTTGAAAATACGTAACGCGCGGTGCCGAGTGTCTGTAAGGTGTTACCGTGATTTCCTCCCGATTGACGATCTGATCGGTTAGATCCGGCTGAACAAAGCGTAAGATTGCCACTTCCACTATTTTGGCACTGAGAAAGTAGGAATAAATCAATTTTAAGACAAGCATCTGAGCAAAGAAAAGCACGTCAAACGCATAGTAGTTGAAGATGATACTGTTAAACAAGGGTGTCAGAAGTCCCCCTAAAAGAGCGCACAATAGGGCAAAGAGGTAAGTATTCTTGGGCAACTGCATCATAAACCGGCTGACTGGCAGGTTGGTTGGCAGGGCCCGATTTTTTTTTGCGAGGTCAACATAGTGATGAACCCAAAAGACATCAAGTAGAGCAGTCACAATACCGCAGATGGCACCATCGATGAGAATGAAGGTCAAGTCGAATGAACGGCCCCAGCCGGTTACCAAAAAGATGACAAGATTGATTGCCACTGTGATCAGAATAATCGAGGTGTTGTTCAGGTAGGGAAGACGTGTTTCTTTTACTTTGCTCATGGGGACACCTCCTTATGAAACAAATTATTGTAAAATATTATAACGCCATCTGGTCTTGAATAATATAATTTTCTTCAGATAAACAAAATTAATGCTTTATATAACAAAATGGGTTTGCCACAAGGGGGGGGAATTCGGGAAAAAAGCGAATGGATCGGATTTTTAGTCTTTTTGGTAGCAGTGACCGCAGTTTTTGTTCAAATTCGGTTCAAACTGAATAACTATAATAAAAAATAATGGGTAGAATTACTTAAGTAATTGTAAAAAAAGCCGTGTAGTTGCAAAGGAAAGAGGTAGAAAGAGAGGAGTTTGCAGATGAACCATTTAATCACATTTCTAAAAAGCAAAAAAGGGATGCTTGGGGTCATTTTTCTGGTAACCCTGATACAGGTTTTCGGAATCCTATTGGTGCCGTTTTTTGTGGCTCAAATCATAAACGTGGGTATCATGGAAAAAGACATTGATAGCATCCTTTGGATTGGTTTGGAGATGTTGGCAGCGGCAGGAATCACGACGCTGATTTCACTTTGGAGCAGTTATTTGTGCGCTGATCTGGCATCACTAACCGGTAAACACATGCGGGAGCTGATTTTTGATAAAACCCAGCGGTTGTCGATCAGGGAGTTTAATCAATTCGGAACAGCGTCCCTGATCACCCGGGCAACTGGAGACATTACCATTATTCAGCAGACCATGATCATGATTACCCAGTTGATCCTGCCAACGCCGCTTATCGCTATGGCGGCAGTGATGATGACCGCAATGGTCAGCATCGAGCTGATTTATATCCCTTTGGCGGCAATGGTGGTTTTTCTGATTTTAATTTTGGTTCTTTTTAAAAAAGCAAGTCCGGTTTCAAGAACGATCCAATTACGGGTAGACCGGGTCAATCGGGTAGTTCGGGAATCCATCGTGGGTGTACGGGTGATCCGGGCTTTTGACAACACCAGCTATGAGCAGAAACGCTCGGACGATACCTTTGTGGCTTATGCGGACAACGTGATTCATTTAAATAAGCTTTTTGCAGTATTTAATCCCATGGTATGGGCAATTATGGGGATTACCATGGTAGCGGTAGCATGGTTTGGTGGATATCTGGTGCTTCAGGAAACCACTCAGATTGGCAGCATTATGGCGGTGATGCAATATACGATTATTATCCTGATGTTTTTGATGATGTCGGCGATGGTTATCGTGATGGTGCCCCGGATGATCGCCTGTTTGGAGCGGATCAGTGAGGTATTGGAGACAGAACTGGAAATTTCTGATCGTACGGAAGCCGGAGAACAGCCGAACGTTCATGAGAACAATCAAATTGTCTTTAAAAACGTCAGTTTTTCCTATCAGGGAGCCGAGCAGCCAGTTCTAAAAAATCTTAATTTTAGTTGTGAAGCCGGAAAAACCACAGCCATTATTGGTGGGACGGGGTCTGGTAAAAGCACCATTGCAGCGTTGATGCTGCGTCTCTACGACATACAAGACGGAGAAATTTTTGTAGCAGGAAACGACATCAAAAAGATGACCCAGCACGCGCTGCGCGATTGCATCAGTTATGTACCACAAAAAGCGTTTATGTTCAGTGGAACCATTGCTGATAATCTACGGACTGGTAAGCCAGATGCCACGGATGAAGAATTAATGCAGGCTGGTAAAATTGCTCAGGCAGAAGCCTTTATTGCGACACTGGAAGCAGGCTATGAGAGTCCGGTCGCGCAGGGCGGAACCAATTTTTCTGGTGGGCAGAAGCAACGATTATGTATTGCCCGGGCGCTGGTGAAGAAAGCGCCGATTTATATTTTTGATGACAGTTTTTCCGCGCTGGATTATCAAACCGATGCAGCATTGCGAAGTGAACTGAAGCGGGCCATGAAAGATGCCTGTCTGGTAGTGGTTGCCCAGCGGATCAGTACCATTATGGATGCTGACCAGATCATCGTGCTGGATGAGGGAAGAATTGCCGGAATCGGTCGCCACGAAGAACTCATGAATACCTGTAGCATCTATCAGGAAATTGCGGATTCACAGGTAAAAAGGGAGGGCTAAGTCATGGAAGCGAAAAATACACAAAAAAGTGAACGACCGAGCATCAACCCAGAAATGGTGGATGCACCCCAAAACGCAAAAAAAACCATCAAGCGACTAGTCGCTCTGCTTTTAGAGCAGAAAGCAGCAGTGGTAGTGATTGTCCTGTCGACGTTATTGAGCATCGGCCTGTTTGCCGTGACGCCGCTGATTTTGGGATGGGCTATCGATGCCCTGATTAATACCATGCGTGTCAATGGTCCCGGTGGGGGTTTTGAGGAATTGGCAGAAATCATTGGCGTGCCTCTGATGATGTTGGCGGCGGCTTATTTGTTAAGTGCCTGTTTCTCATTTGTTCAAGAGTATACCATGGCCAGTGTTGGTGAAAAATTGGTACTTTCCCTGCGGCAAAAAATCAGTGAAAAAATAACAAAGCTGCCGCTCCGTTATTTTGATTCACATCAAACCGGAGATCTATTAAGCAGAACCACCAACGATCTGGATCGGGTGGCCGAGGTTTTAAAAACCGGACTCCTCCAGTTTATCAATGGTGCGGTGAATATTATAATCAGCATTGTGGTGATGCTGTCCCTCAATGCTTTTTTGACGGTACTGATTTTGTTGGCGATGTCCATCAGTGTGGTGGCAACTAAATGGATTTCAGCCAAAAATTTCAAGGTGGCTTTAAATAATCAGTCCGCTTTGGGTGAATTGAATAGCCAAATTGAAGAGTTGTTTACCGGCAACCTCATTGTCAAAACCTTTAATCGGCAGGAAGCAGTAACGGAAACAGTCAAGGACATCAGCCAGCGGCAATACGAAGCCAATAAAAAGGCCCAATTTGTGATGTTTGCCATCTATCCGGTTATTCGTTTTCTGACCCAGCTAGGATTTGTCATGACGGCCATTGTCGGTGGCATTCTGGTTGTCAACAATACGATGTCGATTGGTGTTGTGCAGGCGTTTTTACAATATGTCAATCAGATTTCAGAGCCCATTACCCAGGCATCCTATTTTCTCAATTCTTTGCAGTCGGCGATGGCCTCGGCAGAGCGGGTCTTTGATGTATTGGATGAAGAAGAAGAGATTAATGAGCTACCGGCTGCCAGGGAATTACCAAAAACCCAGGGCGCAGTGACCTTTGAGAATGTGCAGTTTGGTTATCTTCCCGAGAAGATGCTGATGAAGGACGTCAGTCTGACGGTGAAGCCCAATGAAATGGTAGCCATTGTCGGGCCAACCGGTGCTGGCAAGACCACCCTGGTTAATCTGCTGATGCGGTTTTATGAATTAAATGGCGGGCGGATTCTAATTGACGATATCGATATTCGGGAGCTATCGAAGAGTCAGTTGCGAAAAATTGTCGGGATGGTCCTTCAGGATACCTGGCTGTTTAACGGCACCATTGCCGAGAATATCGCTTATGGCAAAATGGATGCCACCCGGGAGGAAATTGTTGCGGCGGCTGCAGCGTCCCGATGCGATCACTTTATCCGGACGCTGCCACAGGGCTATGACACAGTAATTGCAGGGGAAGATGGAAGCCTGTCTCAAGGAGAAATGCAGCTATTAACCATTGCCCGGGTGATGCTCGTCAACCCAACCCTGTTGATTCTTGATGAGGCGACGTCCAGTGTGGATACCCGAACGGAGTTGGCAATCCAGAATGCCATGGTTCAGATCATGGAGGGAAAAACCAGCTTCGTGATTGCCCACCGCCTGTCAACCATTAAAACAGCAGATATGATTCTGGTAATGAAAGATGGCGACATCATTGAAAAGGGAACGCATGCTGGACTTCTGGCCGAAGAAACTTTTTACCGGCAAATGTATGAGAGTCAGTTTGCAGCGGCGCCAGAGGTTGGTTAAATCGTGTTGAAGACGGTGTTCATCCATAACAGGCGGTTGTGGAAGGTAGCAAAAAAGTGATTTAAATAATTTTAGCTACTGGAGGGATGGTTGCTCAATCATTATCCAAACAATGGTAGTGGAGATTAGTTTTGAAAAAGCTGAGGCAAAACTTACAAAGCCGTTTTGAGTCAGCTTTTTTCGACGTTAATATAAAAGACAAAAGAATATGTTAAGATTGACAGAGAAAACGTTAAGGGAGAATGGATCGATGATTCGAGTAATAATTGTAGATGATGAGCTGCCGGCCCTGAAAATGGCCGAAAGTGTTTTAAAAACCTGCAATGGTGTAAAAATATGTGGCTCTTACTCAGATCAGGAAGAGCTGATGGAAGGTTTGCCGACGATAGAAGTCGACTTGATCTTTCTTGATATGAAAATGCCGGGGATGCTGGGACTTGAATTGGCAGGACGAATCAACGAAATCAATCCGGAGGTGGCAATTGTCTTTGTTACCGCCTATGACAGCTATGCGGTAGATGCATTTGAAATTGAGGCCTTTGATTATATTTTAAAACCTTTAACAGCAGAGCGAATCAATAAAACATTGAATCGGTATGAAAAGAGACGGTCAGAACAAGGTCGCAATAAAAAGTACCATCATGTGTCGGTTTGTTCATTTGGGCGATTTTCGGTAGTCACAGAGCAGGGTGAAAAGATGCAATTTCGAACCGCAAAGACAGAAGAACTTTTTGCTTTTTTAATTCATCAACAGGGTAATGCAATATCAAAAGAAAGTATCATGGAAGAACTTTGGTATGACCGGGGTGCCGATCGGGCGCAGTCAATTTTTTATACGACGTTATATCAATTGCGAAAAGATTTGGATCATTTTGGATTAAGTAATACCATTCAAAGTAGCCGCAAAGATGGTGGAAAGTGTTCGCTGGCGTGGATGCCTGATAAATGGGACTATCATGAATTTTTGGCATTGTATAAACAATTTAAAGAGGGACATCTTAATCTGGAGGAACAAAAAAAAGCCATAGATTTGTATCAGGATGGTTATTTAATGCATAATGGATATTTATGGGCAGCAGGAAAGCAGGCTGAATTGGAACTGCGTTATCTTGAACTCATGGAAAAGATTATTGAAACCGAAGTTCAGAAACAGAAGTTTGAGTCGGCGTTGCTTTATTTAAAAAAATTGGAGAAAAATTTTCCGTTTAGTGCGGCGATTCATATAAAAATCATTGCGGTTTATTTTTTGCTGAATAATAAAGAAGCGGCCCAAGCACATTATCAAAATGTTAAAAAAGAAGCAGAATCATGGGAAAATATTGATATGGAAACATTAATTTCTAATCCTTACTCAGCGTTTGAAGAAGTAATGAAATGATGATGGGGGACAACCATGCAGGAGCAAAAGCATGATTTTCATCGGCAGAGTAGCCAAGGATTGCCGATTTTTGAAAACCAATTATTTAAAAGCATCAGAAATGGGGAGCAGGAACTTTCAAAGGACAAATTAGTAACCATTTTAAGGCTATTCATTGAAATGACCGTAGCGATTGAAGAAAGTCACAAAAAAAATCAGATTCTGGCTTCATTGACTCCGGATATGTTTATGGCAACACCTGATTTTGATCGTGATACCACAATAAATGTTCAAGTGTCAAAAGAAGTTGCGATTACCACAAAAGAATATCCTGATTTATACTGGCTAACCTATATTTCACCGGAACAGACGGGACGAATGGGTCGAATCATCGATTATCGCTCGAACTATTATTCCCTTGGTGTGATCATGTATGAATTAATCACCGGACAAAAACCATTTATGGCTGATAGCATACTGGGGATGATGCATTGCCATATCGCCAAAAATCCGGTAGCGCCAGTTTATATCAATCCGGATATCCCAAAGGCTATTTCAAACATCATCATGAAATTAATGGAAAAGGAACCGAAGCGACGTTATCAAAGTACTTCAGGGATTATCAGTGATCTCAAGCGTTGTATGGAAGCAATCAGATTTGGGGGGGGTGTTATAGATTTTGAACTGGCACGGGATGATTGGTCAAACAAATTTCAGATCCCGCAAAAATTGTATGGCCGGGAGAAAGAAAGAAAAACAGTCCAGCAGCTCTATGAGCAGGTTTCGGTAAGGGGTTCACAGATTCTTCTGGTAGGTGGTTGTGCAGGTGTGGGAAAGACAGCCATGGTTCAGGAGATATTTCAATCGACAATTGAACCCGGTGTTTTTTTTGTCAGTGGTAAAGCGGAACAGCTACAAGTGAACACCCCCTATTTTGTTTTCACGCAGATTATCAGAGAATTAATTCGTTTGCTTTTGCAGGAATCGGATTTGATGCTGGAACAGTGGAAGAAACATTTGTTGGAAGCATTAAATAATAATGGCCAATTGATCATTGACCTGGTGCCGGAGCTTCGGTTGATTATTGGTGAACAGGATGAAATAAAGGAACTGGAGCCGACAGAAAGCAGAAACCGCTTTTTAACAACGCTGGGCAACTTTTTTAAACTCTTTGCGAGAAAAGAACAGCCCTTGGCGGTATTTTTAGATGATTTTCAGTGGTGCGATCAGGCTTCCTTGGAGTTGGTTAACTATCTGCTAACCTTTGGAGAGGGAGAAAGCTTGATGATAGTTATTGGTTACCGGGATAATGAAATTCAGGGTGATCACTCATTGAGTTGTTCCCTTGGTGAATTACAGAAACTAGACCGGGTTTCAACCATGATTGTCAAGCCATTGGACCAGAAATATGTTGCTCAGATTATTGCCGATACCGTGCATTGCAATCAGGAGAAAGGAGACGTTTTAGCGGGAATTGTTTTCAGGAAAACTCAGGGGAACCCGTTTTTTGTCAGAAGTTTGTTGTTGCATTTGTACACGGATCATTACATTTACTACGACACGGATAAACATCAGTGGGAATGGGATGAGGGTGAAATTCAGAAGATTACAATTAGTGATAATAGTGTTGACTTTATGATCGGGCAAATTTTGAAATTACCACTACCGACACAAGGGTTATTAAAAGTAGGGGCTTTAATTGGCACCACATTTGATTTGACGTTACTAATGACGGTTCAGAATATGAATGAAGAAGCGATCCTTGACCATCTGAAGGAAGCGGTTGATCGGGAAATTATTATCCCGGTATATAATTACTACGAATTAAAACTAACAGATGACAAGCGAGTATTCAGATTTGCTCATGACCGCATTCAGCAGGCCTGCGAAGCATTGACTCCACTGGAAATAAAAAAGCAGCTCCATTTAAAAATTGCAAACAGTATCCGCCAGAACCTGTCAGCTGATCAGGTAAAGGATCAGGCGATTCAAATCGTATGTCATTTAAATGAAGGGTTGGACTTGATTACTGAGCGTGAAGAACGATTAATGGTGCTGCAATTAAATTTGTGGGCTTCCCAAAAGGCCAAGGCGGCCACGTCCTTTCAATTGGCTCGGCAGTACATTGAAAAGGCAATGAGTTTTTTGCCAGATAATTCCTGGAGTCAGGATTATCAACTGACTTTTGAAATAATCAAAACCTGTGCAGAATGTGCCTACTTGAATAAGGAATACAAGGTGGCAGAGGCTCAGATTGAGATCCTGATGAAGTATGCCAAAACAGCTATCGACCTGGCCGAAATCAGATTGATGCAGAGTGTTTTATATCGGTATTTAGGACAACTGGATCAAGTGATCTATTATGGTGTGCTCGGATTACGACTCTTGGGGATTCGATTGCCGTTTGAACCAAGCTTGCCTCTGGTTATAAAAGAATTAATGCTGGCTAAAGCACGGCTTCAAGGGAAAAGTACGGAGCAGTTCCTGCATGCCGCGCCACTACAAAATGATAAAGTAAAGCTAATTATCCGGATTATGAGTGAGTTAACCAGTGTGACCTATAACGGCGGCAATGTTAATTTATTTTTGTTCTCAACGTTAAAGAGTCTAAACCTGACGCTTAAATATGGGAATAGTCAGGAAGCGGCTTCGATTTATTCTGGATATGCGGTGTTGCTGGCGGTATTGGGAGATTTGAAAGGCTCCTATCAATTCCACAAATTAGCGCTAAAGCTGGTTGAAACTGAAGAACGGGCTAAATATCGAGCCAGTGTCTTATTTGCCTACGGTTTTTTAGGCTATGCATGGAGTGAATCCTTCCAAGATGTCGATTATTGGTTTAAAAAAGCTATGAAAGCGGCATTGCAGTATGGTGATCATTATCAAGTGGTTTTAGCCGGAACGTTTATGTATGCCTTCAAGGCAGACATGGATTTGAAATTATTAACCCAAAAAGCGATGGAGCAGGTACCCTTGATCAGACAGACAAATAACCAATATGGCTACAGTATGTCGTTCTTATTTATCAATCGATGGCTCAATTACCTGGACTTAACGGAGCATCAATTTTCGATGGATGTATCCCCACAGACCCATGAACAAAATGGTGGCATGGGAATTATTGGCAGTGAAGAACAATGTCTTAAGACTTTATGGGAAACCAATTCGTTATCGGCCATCGGGGTGTACTATAAAGAAAAGATGTACATTCATTATTTATATGACGATTATACCAAAGCGCTGGACTATCTGGCAGAATCAGATAAGTATCTGAAATATCATGCCGGGACACCCTATGTGGTGGAGTGTCGAGTCTGCAACTTTTTAGTTTTAGCGGCGAATCTTGCTGGGATGAAGAGGGAAGCAAGCCGAAAGACGCTCAAGCGACTCAAGCAAGAATATAAATATGTGAAGTCTTGGTCAAGCTATTGCCCAGATAATTTTTTGCATTTGCAGTTGCTGTTGGAAGCTGAACTGGCCCGGATTGAAGGAAAAATCGATAAAGCCCTTGAATACTACGAAGTAGCAGCAGAAACAGCGGCGCGAAATGGTTTTCTCCGGGATGAAGCCCTGACAAATGAACTGGCCGCCAAAATGTTTTTAGGGCAAGGCCGAAACAGACAGGCAGCATTCTTTATGAGCGAAGCCTTTCAAGGCTATCAGCGGTGGGGCGCAGCGGCAAAAGTCCGGCAGCTGGCAGAGAAATACGATGGTTTGCTTAAGCTTCCCGGGAATGACCTATCAACTGTTGAAACGGTGGCGGGACAAAACATTGACCTGATTGCCGTCATCAGTGCGTATCAGGCGGTTGCCAAAGAAGTGCAACTTCCAGATTTGCTAAGAAAAATTATGAAAATAGTGGTGGAAAATTCAGGGGCTCAGAAAGCCTATCTTCTGTTAAAGAATGAACCCGGCTGGAATATTGAGGCCGCCTTTTTTGCCGGTGAAGATGATATCAAAGTGTTACAATCGGTCAACCTTAAAGAAGCCGAGGAACTGATACCGCAGGCGGTGATTAATTTTTGCATTCACACTGGCGAAGTGGTGGTACTTAGCGACGCAGCCAGACAGGGGGCGTTCCAACAGGACGCCTATATTCAAAAAAATCAAACAAAATCTCTGATTGCGATGCCCATTAAAAATCAGGGGGTGATTACCGGAATCTTATACCTCGAAAACAATTTAGCTAAAGCGATATTTACTGACAGTCAGGTTGAGATTCTTCAATTGCTGACCGCTCAATTTTCAATATCAATCAGAAATGTTCAATTGTTTTCTAACTTGATTGCGACAAAGGAGGAGCTGCATCGTTCCACCGAGGAATTATTGCGATCTGAGATTGCCTTTTTGCAGGCGCAGATCAAGCCTCATTTTCTTTATAATGCTCTTAATACCATTGCGGCCTTTTCGTTGGATGAACCACAGATGACCCGCGATTTACTGGCAAATCTTAGTGCATTTTTGCGGGGCAGCTTTGATTTTAAAAATCGGGATAAACTGGTAACCCTGCAAAAGGAGTTGGAACTGGTGGAGGCCTATCTGTTTATTGAGAAAGCCCGATTTGGAAAACGGCTCAATATTATTTATGATATTGAAGACCAGATTATATGCCTACTGCCGCCGCTTGTTATTCAGCCCCTGGTAGAAAATGCTGTACAACATGGTTTGGCAGCGCAAAAAAATGGTGGTACCGTTAAAATTTCAGTTCATCACATAGAAGAATCTATTATTATCAGCGTTGTGGACGATGGTGTTGGAATTCCGGAGGAGGTCTTAGAAAAGTGTCAAAATGGGAGCGAAGGCTCGGGGGTGGCGTTGAAAAATATCAATATGCGATTAGTAAGATTGTATGGACATGGATTAGAAGTCGAAAGAATGCCTGGAGGAGGAACCCGTGCAGTAATACAGATCCCAATGACAAGGATGGCTCAATCTTCGTAGCGTAATGCTTTACGAAAAAGTCCGTATTGAAAAAATAAATCGCAGCAAAGTGCTTTATCAAAAGGTTGGTTCGTTCAATAATAAATTGAATGGATCAGCCTTTTTGTGTTGTGGACGATTTAACAGAAGTAGTTGTTCAAATTCGGTTCAAAATTTAACACTATACTAGAGCTACAAGGAATAGGGCATGTTAAGAACAGCGGTACAAACTGACCAATTAAAACCCCGCAGCTAATCGAAACGGAAGTTACAGTGATGAAATCAGATTCATACGTTGCAGATCCATTCAAGGAAAGAGGAAGTTCAAATGCTTAACACGGGCGATAATTATAAACACCTCAAACTTCGCACATAATAATCAACAAAAATCCTCGTAATTCCGATGTTGCAGG
>NZ_JAIPPU010000014.1 GCF_026646375.1 Acetobacterium wieringae | reverse complement strand
AAAAGTCTTTTGTATCAACGTTTTAAAGTGTTTTTAATGTGCGAAGTTTGAGTAAACACATTAAACATATCTACAATTCAAAAAATAGCGATGTCTATACGGCTATTAATAAACTCACTGGCAAGCGTGTTATCTTAAAGACCACAAATGAAGAGCGCGTCAATCTGTTCGGTTTTGCCAAGCTTCAGAATGAATATGCGATCCTAAAGAAAATCAACAGTCGTTTTGTCCCAGAAGCAATTGATTATTTAAAAATTGACGATGGTTTTTATTTAGTATTGGACTATTGTGATGGGATTCCCCTTCAGGATTATATCCAGAAACACAAAATATCAATTCGGGCGTTTCTGGATATTAGTCAGCAAATTGTTCAGGCACTTTCAGATATTCATAATGCTGGTTTTATTCATAAAGATCTGAATCCGGCCAATATTATTGTTAATGATAAAACCCGAAAGGTTACAATTATTGATTTTGGCTTATCAACAGCGTTTTCACACGAAAAATCCCTGAATTTGGAAACGACTGTTTCGGAAGGAACTTTGTATTACATGTCACCAGAACAAACGGGTAGAATGAATCACATGATTGACTTTAGAACGGATTTCTATTCATTGGGTGTTACTTTTTTTGAAATGCTTTGTGGTTGCCATCCCTTTGAATCAGAAAACCAATCGCAAATTATTTATATGCATCTGGCGAAGCGGCCACCATTGGTTAAAGAGCTTAATCCAGATGTTCCCCAAATGCTGTCGCATCTGATCGACAAACTGATGGCCAAAATGCCGGAGGATCGCTATGTAAAAGCAGAAGGAATTTTATTTGATCTGAATAAGTGTCGTGAAATGCTTGACGCAAGCAGTAAAATAGCCGCATTTGAACTGGGAACGGGGGATTATTCAGATCATTTTGAAATACCGCAAAAATTATATGGTCGAGAGAATGAAATTGCCATTCTGGTGTCAGCCTATCAGGAAAGTTTAAAAGGCGGAAGGCAACTGGTTACGATCGCAGGGCATTCGGGGATTGGCAAGACATCGCTGGTCCGTGAATTGTATAAACCGATGGCCAATTCAAACGGATTGTTTATCTCGGGAAAATTTGATCAGTATTTTAGAAATATACCATACATTGCGATTTCCCAGGCGCTTGAGCAGTTTTGTGATTTTATTCTTGCTGAGAATGAACAAAATGTTGAGCTTTGGAAAGAACGGATTGAAATGGCTCTTAAGCAGGATGATCAGCTTCTTGTTGAAAAAATTCCTAAACTGGCATTGCTTGTCGGCCCATCCCAGCAGCAGCCAGAGCTTTCGCCACTTGAAAAAGGCACCAGACTTAAGGCCGCTTTACAGAGCTTGTTGGCAGTGATCGCTTCGCCGGAGCGACCACTGGTAATCTTTATTGATGATATTCACCTTGCAGACATGGGTTCACTGGCCATGATTGAAGAAATAATGGAAAACGAAAAAATCTGTGGCTTGCAAATAGTTGCCTGTTATCGGAATAATGAAGTCAATGAGGATCATCCGTTGATTCACAGTATCAATAAGATGGTTACCAGGCAAGCAAATATCCGGCAAATAACGCTTGCCGGTCTGGCCTTGGATACGGCATCGCAAATGTTGGCCGATGCTTTTCATTGCAGCCCAACATCCGTTGCTGAGTTGACGGATGTGATCTACACGAAAACCAATGGGAATCCATTTTATCTCAAGCAATTTATTAAGTTATGTTGGCGGGAAAAATTTATCTTTTTCAACAGCCAGGAAAAAAACTGGAACTGGAGCATTGATGCAATTAAGGCCTGTCGCGCAGAAGAGAACGTGGTGGACTTTCTGATTCGAAACGTGAATCAGATGCCTCAAGAAACAGTAAAAATACTTTCTTTAGGGGCTTGTATCGGTCAACGATTTAAACTAAGTACCCTTTTTGAGATATCCAAAGAAGAGCCAGCGCAGATTTTAAATAATTTGAGGCAGGCGGTTTCTCTTGAGGTGGTCTACCCGATCATCAATAACCCTGACAGCGATGAAGCAGCATTTCAATTTGTCCATGACCGATTTCAACAAACATTCTATACGATTCTGCCAGATAAGAAAAGATGCGAGATCCATTACAAACTGGCTGTATATTATGAGAAAATCGGTTTTGCAAATGCGAAACACACTAAAAAGCAGTTTCTCATGGCGGATAATTACTCCAAGGCTTTTAGTATGGTTGATGAAGCAAATGAAAAAAGAAGGGTATCTGATATTCTTCTTCGAGTCGCACATTTGGCATGTCTGGTCTCGGCATTTGATACAGCCATTCATTATCTGGAGCAAATTATCGATAGCTTTGAAGAAATGCATGTTGGGGATCAGTTTAAATCCTCGGTTTATTGTGACTATCATTTGGCTTTATGCAGCATTGCAAAATATGATCAGGCAGATGTCATCTATGCTGTGCTTGAAGAGCTGGCAACGGAGCCGATTAAGCTTACCGACAGTTGCTGTCTGCAGGCGATTGGTCTTTCAAACCGAGGCCAATATCAGGAGGCATTTATGCTGGGTGTCGCACTGCTGGAGAAGTTAGGGGTTCATTTTCCGGCGGACGATTTATTAAATACCATTTTAAAGGAAATCGCAGTCTTCTATGATGAAATTAATAACGAGGCGTTTCCGGGAGTTGAATCCTTACCGGAGGCGCGTTGTGCATTGGAATTTTCGATTGGTAAGCTATTAAACCGGATTTGTACAGCAGGCTTTTTCTATAATCCGCTGTACTCTTTCTGGGCAATTATTACCAGTGCCAAGCGGGTGCTTGAAAACGGCTATACCCCGGATGGATTATCACTCTATGGTAGTTTGACGCTGTTATTGATTCCGTTTCGAAATGATTACCGGTTATCCTATCATCTGGTTCGCAGTGCCATGACATTAGCTGAAAAAAACGGATACCGGATCTTTCGAATGTATCATTTGTTTTCCCTGATCAATTGTCATTGGTATGAAGACTTGCAGAACAGTATTGTCTATGCCCGAGAATCATGCAGTGGCAACATTGCGGTTGGCGATTTTGAGTTTGCCTGTTTCACTTATTTTACGACCCAGCAGATGATCCTTGAAACCTGCGATAATCTCGAAGAACTCGTTGTCGAGTCGGATACGGCGTTGGCGTTTGCGCAAAAACATGGGAATATTCATGCTTATGGAAGTTTTATTTCGTTTCGGCAATTGTGTCGATCACTCGTTACGTCGGGTTCGGAAGGCAGTTTTAATGATCGTGGTTTTAATGAAGTGACACATCTACGTGAAATCAGTGAAAACAAGATGGCGCTTTGCTTTTACTATACGCTGCGGGCTCTTTCGGCAGCAATTTATTTGGATTTTGATACGGTCTTTGAACTGACCGAAAAGGCGGCACCATTGATGTCGTCAATAACCGGCTTTTATGCAAATATCCTGCATAATTTTCTAAATTCGCTGGCTATCTGCAAGAAAATCGAGAGTGAACCCTGCTCAGAAGAAAAAACCACATTGATTGGTAAACTGACGGCCAATCAGATTTGGCTTAGCGAAAGAGCTGCCGATGCACCGGCTAATTATCGGCATTTGTATGATTTGATTGAAGCCGAAAAGTATATGCTCGAAAACAAAAATACCGATTCTTTTAATGTCTACAAAAAAATGTTGGTTTTATATGAAAAAGCCATGATCGGTGCAGCCGAAAGCAACCGCACTTATCATTATGCTTTGGCCTGTGAATTGGCAGGCATTCAATTTATGAACATGGATTCACTGCGATTAGCGACGATTTATCTGAAACAAGCGCACTCGGCATATTTATCCTGGGGAGCAACCGCAAAAACCGAGCAGATGAATAAAAAATATAACGGATTATCCCGCTTGCGCTTTAATAATTTAAAATTTAAAGAAGACCGTTCGGTTACTGCCAGAACGGCATCCAATTCAAAAATCAGCATCACATCGGGAATGTTTTTGAAAAATTCATCTGTGATTGACTTTTCAGCAATCATCAGAGCATCGCAAGCGATTTCTGGAGAAACAAAGCTGGAAGTGATCCTTGAAAGACTCATCAGCGTATTGCTTGAAAATTCAGGTGCCCAGGATATCTACTATCTGATTAAAAAAGATAATGATTACTTTGTTCAAGCCGAAGGTCATTCAGAAGGCGACGCATTCTCAATTTTGGCTGATCGGTGGGTTGAAATCGGCAGCCTGCCGTTTAAAATCCTTAATTATGTGGAAAGAGCCCGTGAGAGTGTTATTCTTGATGACGCAATGACTTCCGATATCTACGGAAGCGATGAATATATTTGTTCGCATGGCTGTAAATCGGTGATGTGTTTGCCGGTAATCAATAAGGGTGAACTCAAAGGGCTTCTTTACCTTGAAAACAATTTGATCGAAGGGGTATTTGACAAACAGCGTACCGAGGCGTTAAAAATAATTGCGGCACAGCTGGCGATCTCCCTTGAAAACGTCTATTTATTCAATAATCTACAGCAATTAGTTGATGACAGAACCCGGGAGCTGCGAGCAGAAATTGCGGTAAGAACGAATGCTGAAAAGCGACTTGAACAAATGGCGAATTATGATTATCTTACCAATTTGCCGAATCGCAGAATGTTTCAGACGTATCTGGAGCACGCCATTGAACGGGCCGGCACGAACAAATCAAATTTGGCGGTTTTGTTTATTGATCTGGATGGCTTCAAGGGCATTAATGATCAATACGGTCATGACAAGGGCGATTATGTTCTGGTGACCGTCGCACAAAGGCTAGTTGCTTCGGTACGAAGTTGTGATACCGTTTCCCGCATGGGCGGTGACGAGTTTGTCTTGATTTTGGAAAACATCAAGACCGTTGAAGAAATCGAAATCATTTGTAAGCGGATCATCACTGCAGCGGAAATGCCGATTGCGTTTGATGACTTGGGGGTTAAAGCCGTGGTAACATCAAGCATTGGCATCAGCCTGTTAAATTGTGATGAAACCACCGCCGAAGAACTGATTTCAAAGGCAGATACGGCAATGTATCGTGCCAAGAATAACGGCAAGAATCAGTTTGTTTTCTATTCATGTCCAAATTTGCCATGGCACAATGAACATGGAATCCCGGAGCATCTTTATTATCGTTAAATATCAAGCGCAACAAGTGAATAATGGTTGTATCCACTTTCAGGCTGACTTGTCAAAGGGCGGATACTATGATAATATGAATAACTCAGACCCAAAAGATAATGAATGGAGAAGAATCAATGGAACAGTTACCAAATTGCCCGAAATGTAATTCTGAATATACCTATGAAGATGGTGAACTGCTGATTTGCCCGGAATGTGCTCACGAATGGACCTTGGCATCAGCCGGCGAAGAAGAACTCAAGGTTAAGGATGCTAACGGAAATGTTTTAAGTCATGGTGATACGGTCATTCTGATTAAAGACCTGAAAGTCAAAGGGAGCTCCCAGGATCTCAAAAAGGGTACCAAGGTCAAAAATATCCGGCTGGTCGATGGGGATCATAACATTGACTGCAAAATTGACGGCTTCGGGGCAATGTCCTTAAAATCCGAGTTTGTTAAAAAAGCCTGAGGATCAAAAGTAAGATCGCTGTGGTCTGCCTCTAAAAGACCATGTGAATAATAAAAATCTCCTGATTAAGAAGTGCTAAAGATCAGGAGATATTTTTTTGCCACTTAAATAAATAACGCTAAAAATTTTCAGAAATGAAAATAATAGAAAGTTGTTTCTCACTTTTGGGGATATGGCTTGTGATAACATTTTCAAAACTGCAGTTATTTCATCGTTTTTTTAAAATTTACGATAGCGACATGCTGGCACGCATATTGCTATAATAATATCATTATGCGATTAAATTTTTAATTGTGAAATAAAAATAGGCATTAAGCGCAGTAAGGAAGGTTATGGAATTGCTGGATTTAAGAATTTTAACACAAACCATTGGCGATTTGGACGAAGAAAAGGTTATTGACCTGCTCGATGATTTTATTGCGGATAATCCTTCAGAGTTAGAAGTGCGAGAAGCCGTAACCGCCTGTCAGAACGGCATGGCGCTGGTCGGGAGTCTCTTTGAAAAAGGGGAGTATTTTGTTGCCGATCTGATTTTTGCTGGCGAACTATTGACGGAAGCGGTCAACAGGTTAAAACCGATTTTGAGTGAGTCGGAAACGATGGTTTCGGGAACAATAGTTTTGGGAACAGTGTATGGTGATCTCCACGATATTGGAAAAAACATCTTTAAAATTATGTCAGAAGCAGCTGGTTTTAAAGTCGTTGATCTCGGGATCGATGTTGATCCGGAGTATTTTGTAAAAAAAGTCCAAGAATGTCAGCCGGAGATTATCGGGATGAGTGGCGTTTTAACAATGTCGATTGATACGATGAAATCAACGATCACAGCTTTACGAGCGGCTGGCGTCACTGCTAAAATAATTGTTGGGGGACATCCCGTGACTCCAGAAATCGGTCAACTAATTGGTGCAGACGGATATACCGCCAATGCAGCAGAAGGTGTAAAGATTTGTCAACAATGGATGGCCGGAGATCAACGTTGGGGTTTAAATGAATTAGTTGGATAAAGTATTGGGTGTTATATCGACGGAGGATTACGTCGCTTATAACACCTGTTTTTATGCCCTTTCAAAGTCGAAAAATTGATGTTACCATAGAAAATTTGTAGTATAATACAACCAGAATATCAAGGTGAGAAAGTAAATGATAATGGTTTAAAAATAAATGTTTTTCGGAAGTGTTGCTATGTACGGTTTCGAATTTTTTTGATGACCATTTTATGAAAGGAACAGAAAATGAAAAGTGAATTAAACTCGGAACTAAACTTTAGAACGGCAGAAAAAGAAGATGTCGATTTAATTCTTTATTTTATCAAGGAGTTGGCCAGCTATGAAAAAATGCTTGATCAAGTTGTAGCTACTGAAGCATTGCTGACGGAATGGCTGTTTGAAAAGAAAACAGCCGAGGTTATTTTTGCGGAGTTGGATGGCGTGGAAATTGGTTTTGCCTTATATTTTCATAATTTTTCAACTTTTTTGGGCCAAGCTGGACTAT
The DNA here is from genome assembly GCF_026646375.1 of Acetobacterium wieringae. Taxonomy (GTDB): domain Bacteria; phylum Bacillota; class Clostridia; order Eubacteriales; family Eubacteriaceae; genus Acetobacterium; species Acetobacterium wieringae_A. The sequence goes on along the minus strand of NZ_JAIPPU010000014.1, from coordinate 117,607 downwards.
ATCTGGAAGATTTATATGTATTACCGGAATACCGTGGCCATGGCTATGGTAAAGCGATTCTTATGCAGCTTGCCAAAATAGCTGTTGAACGGGGTTGTGGTCGACTGGAATGGTGGTGTCTGGATTGGAATCAGCCAAGTATCGATTTTTACCTTTCGCTTGGGGCCAAAGCCATGGATGAATGGACGGTTTATCGGATTACCGGGGACACCCTATTAGAAATGGCAGCGCAGTGAAGTATGATCGCAATAGGCAGTATCAGAGCCACCAGGCCGCCTAATGGTTTGCATATTTGATGCAATTGATGGATTGGGCCATACGATGGTACTGTTCATTGGCCGTTGAAGCGCCGATTGCTCAGCCCATTGCCCGACTGGTGATGTTAAAACTGCATCAGCTAAAGATGTGAAGCTTGAAGTTGACAACAGCTGAATTGGACAGGTCACAGTTTTGATAACCGAAACAATTCCAGATCGATAAAAAAGACCTACAACAAAAAACCATGGAGCATGATTGGCTTCCATGGTTTTTTGTTTCTTTTCAGACACGGATTTTCGATAATATTGGTTGGGAAAACAGAAAAATCAGCCCATCTTTTTTTTCATTTCAAGTTTTTTTAACTCAAATTTCTTTTTATAATAACAAGCATAAACCTGGGCGTTTTGTTCCTGCTGTTCGCTGACAGTGAGTAAGCGGCACTTGTTGATGACCATCATCTGGCCTTTAAAAATGAGATAGATATCTTCCACATCTCGAAGGGTTTTATTTTCTTCCGATAATTGGTGCATGGTTTCTTCGGCCAATATCGATAACTGCTTTTTAATTTCAAGATCTGATAACTTCACAGATAAATCGACCTTGTTTTTATTTGGCTGGGGAAGATTTGTTGAGGTGTTTAAAGGTACTGCTGCAGATGTTGGGGCTTCTAACGGTACTGAAGATTCAGCGGGTGTTTTTTTAAGCGGTTCTTTTTTTTCTTTTTTCGTTATTTTTGCACGGTCATGGTAGTCGTCTCTGGTGATTCGCAAGATTGTTACCTCCATTTCTGATAGGAATTATTTAGTTTGTTAATACCATTATAAGTATAAAATACCAATCGATAATTGTTTTATTCTAACACTTTTGTGATGAAAAGACTATTAATATATTGGGGAGTTTTTAAAGATTTTTACTGATAGGAACAACAGCAATTTTCTTTATCCATTTTCGGCTCTTCAATCGATAAACACACCAGATCGCTTTGATAACCTGATCAATTTTAAGTAGCGTATAGATCCAAAAGGCGGGTAGATGCCAGACCAAACCGGCCAATGCGCCCAGTGGAACCGAGGCGACCCATAGAAAAATAATATCCGCCACCATTAAAAACCGGGTATCTCCACCGCCGCGTAGAACACCCTTGGTCAGGATGCTGTTGGCGGATTGAAAGATTACAATAAAGCCGATGGCAAACATTAGTTGTGCCGCAATTTGTTGGGTTTCTGGCGTCAGATTGTAGAGATTGATCATCGGTTTACTGGTGATCCAGATGATCATGGCACCACAGATACCAACAGCAATGCCCAGATATAAAAAAGTGACCCCTTGTCGTTGGGCAGTTTCCTCATCACCCCGACCGAGAGTGTGGCCGGTTATGATGGCGCTGGCGTTGGCAATCCCCTGAATAAATACCGTACTGAGTTGCTGGAGAACCATGGTAATGGCGTTGGCCGAGACGAAACTGACACCTAACCGCCCGACGACCATTGCGACAGCATTATTGCCGAGGGCGAGTAAAATATCACTGATCAGAACCGGAATTGCAATGTGGACGTATTCTTTAAGGATATCCCGACAGCGCATAAAGAGATGCCTGAGGCGGTAATTTATTTTTTTATCAACTAAAAATAAATAGCCGCAAATAAATGAGAATTCAAAAAATCGGGCAATTAGAGTGGATAGGGCAGAACCCTCAATACCCATCTGGGGGGCTCCTAAATTCCCGAAGATAAACAAATAGTTAAAGAAAATATTGATAGCAAATGCACAAACGGATGAAATTAAGGGGAGTCGCACCTGCCCGACGCTGCGTAGCACAATGGTGGATGTCAGTGACAGACCTAAAAGCAGATAACAGGGAACCGTCCATTTAAAATAGCGCACACCTTCTTGGATAATTTGCGGATCAGTTGTATATATTTGCATGATTGTTTCAGGAGCAAAAAAGGTTACCAGCGAAAAGATTAGCGCAAAACCCAGGCAGATTCGAAACATGATGGTTATGGATTGTTTCAGGGCAGTATGGTTTTTCATTCCCCAGAAACGGGAAGTAAGTACCGAAGCGCCCATGCCAATCCCCATGCAACAGATTTGAAAAACCATGATGAACTGATTGGCCAAAGCGGCTCCGGACAATGGCACCTCGCCCAGAGCGCCTACCATCATTGTATCGGTCATGTTCACGCCAATGGTGATTAGGCTTTGTAGGGTGATGGGAATGGCAATAGTAGCCACTAGTTTATAAAATGATCGGTCTTTAATGATCTGTTTGATTGCGCTACCTCCTTAAAATTTAAAGTTTTACTTCGTCATTGGGTTCAAGAATCAGGCGACCCTCAGCCACAAAGGTTTCGGCGAGCTTACGATCAAACAAAGCCCCCGGTTTCATATGGATAGGGATGTTATGGACGGCACCGATGACTGCCGCACATGCAGATGCTTCCTGAGGATCCATGTTATAAAAGCCATCAATTGGTAACAAGGCATAGTCAATGGCTGCTTTAGATAAAACATCCTTCATATAGTCAGTGGTGGATGTATCACCGGAAGCATAGATTTTAATGCCATCAAGCACGATTAAATAACCCACACATTTGTTTTTATCATGTCCGGAGTTATAGGCAGGTACGGCCTGGATAGTAATTTCATGAATTGTGCGGGTTTCATAAACACCATTAATCAGGATCGTTTCCGGTCTGATGACAACGCATCCATGGTTTTGGAGAATTAAAGACAAATCGTTATGGTCGGGATGTTCGTGGGTGATTAAAACAATGTCGGCTGGTAGATCATAGCCTGCTCCGGCAAATGGATCAACATAGACTACAATTCCCTGATCTGAAACAAGACGGTAACTGCCGTGGCCTTGATATAACAACGTTCCCATAAAGTTTTCTCCCCATATAAAAAATTAGTCGCTTTTAGTATCTCAATTATTTTTGCTCATACCGATTCAGTAGAAATACGTAGACTGCTGTTTTCAGTTTAGCGCTATGAATTGGTTTTGTCAAAGGAATTTAAGAAGAATGCGATAGGACAACTCGAGAGTTAAAGTTGGTAGGAGGAAAATTACACACTAACAAAGCATAAACGAGACAATGATCAAAAAATAAAAACAACGGTTCATTGATGAAACCGTTGCTTTCATGAAAGGTTAGAATAGTTAAGTGTTTGATGATGCTTTGCTTGTTTATAATATACATGGAAATACTTAAGGGTAGCTTGAAATGATTCTTAATTAAGTATTCATTAAGAAATGCGAATATAGAAATCGATAAGAATCCGTTTAAGAAACCTGTTCCAGTGCGTCAATAATTGCATTCTGCAGGTTGGCAGTGTCACTCAAAAGCGTTTCCAAAGCAGTCAGATCGCGTTGTTTTTTGGCTTCCAGGATTTGATCACAATTGGAATCCAAGTTTTTATTGAGTTGATTGATTTCAGAAAACAGGGTCATGTTTTCATCAGATTCAGGGATATTGGCGATCATTTCATTGAGTTCAGCACACCGGGCAATGATCAGCTTTTGATTTTCCATAATAGTTGTCACGGACTGATTCAATCCTGAGAGTGAAAGCAGTGTCTGGTTAATTTTCAGACCAGTGATCCGATTTGAGGTCTCTGTCAGTTGAGCAAGGGTCTGAGCAAAGGGCGTTTCAATGCTGGTGGCCGGGGTTGAAAGTTCAGAGGAGCTGAGATCTGATGGATCGGGTAAATCCGACGAATCGGAAGCCCTAAACATAAACAAGGAAACTCCGGCAATCACGATGCAAAGTAGAATACCGCCGATCAGGATCAAAACCTTTTTTCTGACGCTGTTGTTTTTTCTTCTAGCGGGTTTCTTTTTTCTATTCATTGCTTTTTAATGCCTCCACCATATTGATTTTCTTGAGGGTGCCGATTAGAATTAGATTCACCAGCCAGGTAAACATAAAGGTCAGCAGAATACTGAGAAGAAAGCTTTGAGCAAGGATGGACTCAACATACATCACATTACCAACCTCGGCAGCGTCGAGAATATAGCCATGCAAAAGGACCCCAGCAATCAGGCCGGGAAGAATTCCGAATAATGTGAGCAGATAGCTTTCCCGGGTAATATAGGCTGACACCTCGCGGTCATAAAAGCCCAATACCTTAATGGTGGCAATCTCCCGGAATCGCTCACTGATGTTGATGGTTGTCAGGGTGTATTGCACCACCAGCGCCAGCAGCGCTGCAGCGATGATAATAATCCAAATCAGATAATTGATACTTCCCAGGGTGTTTTGAAAGTCCTGTTCATTATTAGAAGTGAATCGGACGGAGGAAACACCCTCAGTGGCCATCAATGTAGCGGCTAGATCTTCCTGTGGCTGGGTCGAATCAAGTAGCCCCAGAATCTGGTTAGGCTGAGGCGCCTCACCATAAATGGTTTGATAGTAGCTCGGGGACAGAAAAACATAGTGCTGAAGGTAATTCTCGGCTATTCCTTCCACCAGCACAAGCTGGGTAGTCGTTTCATCTTCCTTAATTACAATGGTGTCACCTGGTGAAACATCAAGGGATTCGGCAAGTTTCTGGGTCAAAATCACCCCGTGATCGGATAAGACTAAGGGCTCTCCGGTGTCATAACTGCGCAACATAAAATAGTTGGATAAGGAAGCCGGATCGGTGGGAACCATCAGCAGGCTGTCGATACTGTCTGAAGTGTCGGCGATACGTTGTACCGAGATGTTATTGACGGTATTATCCAGATAAGCAGAAAGGTTATTGTTTGTCAGGGTATAGTCCAGAGCTGACTGTTGTTCCATCGTCACATTTTCTTTTAATTGCAGGGAGATATCGTAGCGTAGGATATCGCCAAATTGTTTTTCGGCGACCTGGGTAGCAATGGAGTCCCGTAAGCCCAGCCCGGCAACCAACATGGCAGTGCAGCAGGCCACACCCAGTACCGTCATCCAGAAGCGCTTTTTGTAACGGAAGAGATTTCGAAAGGTGATTTTTTGACTGAATCGAAGTTTCTTCCAGATAACGTCAAAGCTTTCCAGAAAAATACGTTTTCCCGGTGGTGGGGCACTGGGCAGCATCAGTTCCGCAGGGGCAGAGCGAAGGATGGTCAGGCAGCTTAAAAAGGTGGCAACAGTGGTGACTGTGATGGCAAAAAGAGCCGATAGTGCCGCAATTGAGCCATAAAAAGCTGAAGTCATTTCAGGTAAGGTGTAAAGCACCCGGTAAGCTTTAAAGATGACCTGGGGAATGAGCATAAAGCCAATGGCCCAGCCCAGGAGGCTACCTAAAATGCTGGCCGTCGCCGCATACAAAAGATATTTAAAGGCAATGGCACCATTGCTGTAGCCAAGCGCTTTGAGGGTTCCAATCTGGGTGCGTTGTTCTTCCACCATTCGGGTCATGGTGGTCAGACAAACCAAGGTGGCAATACCAAAAAAGAACAGCGGCAGTATACTGGCAATGCCATTGGTACTATCAATGGTATTTTGATAATCCAGATAACCTGAATTGGATGTCCGACTGAGAACATGCCATTGGGGTGTCGCCAGCTCATTGATTGATTTTTGAGCCGCCAAAAATTCTGGTGAGGCATCCAGTAGACTGGGATCAGTGATGCCGTTCGCTGCGGCAAAGGCTGTTTTTTGTGCGGCCAACTGAGCTTCAGCGTCGGCCTTTAGTTCCTGCTGGCGGATTTCGACGCGTTGGCTGGCGACGGTATTAAGCGATTCTTCCAGTGGCGTGGTTATTTCGATATATTCCTCAGAAAAGGTCGAAATGCCCGACGTTCCGGCAGCGGTTACCAGTATTTCGGTGTAAGCAGGCACTGTAAAATTGGCAGCGGGCAGAAACACCAGGCCATTTATTTTACCATTACCCAATTGAGTGATGCCCCGGTCTTTGGTCAGATAGGAGGGCGTTTCGGCGATGCCGACCACATGGTAGACAGTTTCACTAAGGCTCTCACTAAGTGGTGTTTCGGTTCCTGACGTGAGCGTAATGGTGTCGCCGATTTTGGGACCGGCTTCCGAGCGCTGTTTATCAATGATGCATTCATTCGATTGTTGAGGCAACCGGCCTTGCACCAGGTGAAGATCGTTGATGGCCCCGGTAGGGTCTGGGATTGAAATCACATGAGCGACATTGGTCTGCTGACCAAATGACAAAAACGTATCGATGGCATTAACTGGTTGGGCATTCTCCACTCCTGAAGTGTTCCGGACTGCGGCCAGATCGGCATCATTAAATCCGATAGATGACAGCAAACGAAAGTTCATGAAGTGCGTTGCTTCAAAATATTGATTAGCGGAAGCCTCAAGATCAGGACCCACCGATTTCAAACCAGTATAAAAAGCGGAGCCGATCATGATGACCAGTAAGATGGCTAAAAATCGGGAGAACGAAGAGTGGATTTCCTTAATGGCGTTTTTAATGATGACTGTTCCCATTGCGTTTCTCCTTACCATTCAATGTCTTCCACCGGAAGGGGATTGGGGTTGACGGACATGTTTTCGACGCAGCCGTTTTTGATTTTAATAATCCGATCACCCATGGGGGCAATCGCCAGGTTATGGGTGATCAGCACCACCGTCATGCCAGTTTGACGGCAGGTATCCTGAAGCAGTTTCAGCACTGATCGGCCAGTAGTGTAGTCCAACGCGCCGGTGGGCTCATCACAGAGGAGTAGGGTGGGGTTTTTAGCCAGCGCCCGGGCAATTGACACTCGTTGCTGTTCACCTCCGGAAAGCTGGGAAGGAAAATTGATCATCCGGTTTTCCAGACCGACCTGTTTTAATATCTCCAGAGGCTTAAAAGGGTTCTTGCAAATTTCTACAGCCAGTTCGACATTTTCCAGTGCGGTCAGATTTTGGATCAGATTATAAAACTGAAAAACAAAGCCGACTTCCTGACGACGGTAAGTAATCAGGTCTTTTTTCCCATAGCGGTGAAGGGGCTGCTTGTTGACTGTGAATTCACCGGTGGTGGGCGAATCCATTCCTCCGAGAATGTTTAAAATCGTGCTTTTACCGGCACCGCTGGGACCGGCGATAATAGCAAACTCGCCCCGTTTTACTGTGAAATCGACACCAGTCAGCGCATCGATTTTAACCTCGCCCATGGTGTATTGTTTGGTGATTCCTTTGAATTGAATCATTGTTTCATTCATTTTAATGGTTCCTTTCCCAGTCGCTTTCAAAAACGACCATAAAAAAATGGATTGTTCAGAATGTTCCTGACACAATCCATTTTATGACTTGGGAATAAAATAAAAATATAGAAACAATAAAGAAAAATTAAGAACTAATCAGCGGCAGTTGGATTTCAATGCCAAAATCATACCGGGTAGGCTGGTAAGCCCGAATGCAGCCGCCATGCTGGGTAATCAGTTCCCGACAGATGTACAAGCCTAAGCCGCTACCGCCTTTTTCCTTTGAGCGAGAGGTTTCCACTCGGTAAAATCGGTCAAAAAGCAGTGGGAGTTGTTCATCAGGTACCGGTTGCCCGTTATTTTCTATTTTTAGGATCAGCCAATGTTTGGTTTGAAACAGATGAACATCAACAAAAAGTGGATGGCCCCCATATTTAACAGTATTGTGAAGAATGTTACCAATCACCCGCTGGAGGGCCGGTTTGTTGACTTGAATTTGGGCAGTGTCGGAAAGGTGGCTGTTGTATTCCATACTGGCATCCACATCATCCCAGTCGGATAGATAGGGATTCAGGAGGGATTGCCAGAAACAAGCCGCTACTACCGGTTCAAAGTTCATTGAGGGATCCTGATGAATAATTTGGGCGGCTTCCTGAAATTGATCAATCAGCAGTCGAATATCCTCGGATTTCTGGTGGATAACCGAGTAATAGTGGTTTATTTTTTCAGCATCGGTGATTTTTCCCGAGGCGAGTCGATCGGTATAGCTGGCAATTGAGGTGAGCGGGGTTCGCAAATCATGAGAGATGGCTGCCAGCATGGTCTGCTGTTCCCGGTCTGAGGATTGCAAGCGAACCAGCATGTCATCGTAGCGTTTTTCCAGTTCACCGATCTCGTCATGGCGGTAATGTCGTGCCTGAATCTTGATCTGCAAAGGGTTTTGAATCATCCGCTCGTGAAGCACTGATAGTGGGTAGGTGATGGAACGATGAAGGAAATAGGCAATGGCCATAAATAAGGCAACGATTAATAGAATAATCAGCCAGAGATACTGAAAAATATAGTCTTCGATAATCTGATTGCGGCCGTGAAAATTATAATTAATCCGTAGGGCATAGCGTATTTTTTCATCTTCGATGACATAATCTTTGACACTGAGTTTGGTACTGAGGGGAGCCTCGCCACTGGACCAGATTAACTGATTATTGGAATCAAGTAGCAGCATCTGATCCCCGCTTTGATTTTGAGCAGCAAGTAGCGCTATGATGTTATCTTCCTCAATTAGAGCCGCTTGTTTTGCAAGATCTGCGGCAAGGGCTTCATAATGCTCCCGATCTTGCACCAGACTATCTCGATAGTCACTGCGGTAAAAAAAGAAAAAACTTGCCAGCAACAGGCCGATGACCAATAAAAACAGCAAAATAAAGGAAAGAGAGAGTTTTAAGCGGATCGACATCAGTGACCTCCGATCATGCGATAACCGACACCCCAAACGGTTTCCAGAAGACTGCTTTCGCAGCCCAGCTTTGAACGGATATTTTTAATATGAACCGTGACAGTCGTCATGTCGCCACCGTAGGCATCTTTCCAGACGGCTTCGTAAATCTGCTCCCGGGTTAGCACCTGGCCTTTGTTTTCGATTAGGTAGGATAGGATCTGAAATTCCTTGGTCGAAAAATCCGTTAAGGTTCCCTTGACAAAAACTTGAAAGGTGGATTTGTGGAGTTCAATAGTACCCAGACGGATTATTTCGTTGATTTTTTCCCGACGGTGCTCCCGGCGAAGGTGCGCATAAACGCGAGCAACCAATTCATCCATGGAAAAAGGCTTGGCCATATAATCGTCGGCTCCGATCTGAAGGCCGATGACCTTATCAATATCCCGACCCTTGGCGCTGAGAATAATGACTGGAATATCGATTTCTTTTTTTAGCTGAGTCAAAACTTCCAGACCATCCATCTCAGGCATCATGATATCTAAAATCAAAAGGTTGATTTCATGATCTCTTATTTTTGCGAGGACTTCCAATCCATTGCCGGCCGTGTGGACAAGATAGCCTTCGTCCGTCAGTACCTCGGCAATGATTGTGGCGATATCGCAGTCATCATCAGCGACTAATATTTGTTTGGGCATGTTATGACCTCCGCATGTTTTGTAAGTATTTAGTAATAGAAAATGAGTCTTGTTAATCATACACGGTAAATATAAAATAAAAATAAAGAAAGTAGTGATTTTAGTCACGTATAAAAATAAGTATTAGTGATGAAACATAGGATTCAAGGATTAAGAAAATTTACAGCAGGAGTTGAGAAATGTTCGACAATCAAAGCTGTTTCTATGCTATAATAGCCTCGTATAACTTTATTCTATTCAAGCAATTTTGTTTGTAGTCAATCAATATCAAGTGATAGCAGATACGTGTATTTAATCACCAAAAATGATGTGTCGATCATTTGACGGTAGCCAGTGGGTTTTGCTGTCCTGGCTGAAAAAGGAGGCAATGGGAGAGGACATAATGAATACTCAACACTTTGTTAATAAGGCTTTTCGCATATTTGTCATCAACAGCATTCTTTCCTCAGCGGGAGTAGTGCTGGGAACCTTTGTAGATGCTATTATTCTGGGGAACGCTTTTGGAGAGATTGGTCTATCGGTACTGGCGGTGTCAATGCCAATCTACATGGTTTATAATCTGTTCGGTTATGCCTTTGGTGTTGGTGGCTCCCTGAAAGTAGCGGAGGCCATTGGTGCTGAGGATAAAGATGGGATCAGATCCTATTTTACCCAGACATTATTTTTTGCGACAGTCGTTGGTGTGGGCATTGCCGTGCTGGGAAGTATCTTTCTTACGACCATCATTGGTATCACCGGTGGGGCCGAAATTGATGCAGCCAGGGACTATATGTGGCCGATTGTCATCACTGCACCGATATTCATTCTGGCACCGGTAATCTCACTGTTGATTCGCAGTGATGCCGATCCATTTTTGTCAACTTTGGGTATTGGTGTCTCGGTGATCGTAAATCTGGTGCTGGATCTTATCTTTATTTTTGGCCTGAATATGGGCGTACTTGGAGGCGCTCTGGCGATGGTGATTGGTCAGTGTTGTGCACTTATTGTCTATGCTATTCATTTTTTTAAAAAGCATAATCATCTTAAATTCGGGCAGACTTCTCTGACCCCTCAAGCTGGTTACCAGCTTTTTCATGGTGGCTTTGGAATCGGCTCGGCCTTTATTTACCAGGGGATCACCCTGGTTGTCATTAATAATTTACTCAGCGCAACGGTTGGCATCGGCGGGCTGGCAGTTTATAATATTCTTTTTAACGTTTCCCTGTTTGCCTATGCGATTTTTGATGGGATATCACTGGCCCTGGCACCGCTGGTGGCAACCTTTGCTGGTGAAAAGGACACTGAAGGGGTTTATGACACCATGGGCCTGTCCTTAAAGACCGCGGTTTTACTCAGTAGCTTATGTGCCATGGTGCTACTTATTTTGGCCGATCCGATTGCAGCGATGTTTGGAGTGACCAATGATCTGCCGCTGGTAGCCCAGACTATCCGGATCTTTGCTTTTGGGGTGGTGCAGACGTGTTTTAACTGTGTGATGGCACACTTTTATCAGACCATTAAACGGCCGACGCTGGCAGGGATTATTTATTTCTTACGAGGTTTTTTGCTGCTGATTGGTTTTTGCGCCTGGTTGATTCCGGCTTTTGGTGTTGTTGGAGCTGCACTGGCCATTGTGGCGGCGGAAACGGTAACCTTGGCGATCCTTATTTTTGCGGCATTGGTACTTAAAAAACAAGGCGGATACCGAAATATTTTATTGTTTCGGGAGCCGGTAATCAGCAAAGATAATCTCTATGAAACCACCCTTTCGGCCGATATTAAGGATCTGGAAAAATGTGTGGAGGAAATTGAAGATTTTTGCGAGCGCCTTGATATTGATAGTAAAAATGCATATTTTATCAACCTGACCATTGAAGAATTGGCTGCCAATATTATTAATTTCGGTTTTAATGACGGAAAACCTCATTATATTCATATAAAAATTGCGTTATTTGAAGAAGACATCTACATCAGGCTCCGGGATGACAGCACCAGCTATAATCCCTTTGAAGAATCAGAAAAACCCGATGAAGCCCTGGATTATCTGGGGGTTTCGATTGTTCGCAAGAAAGCAAAATCTTTTGCCTATAACCGGACGCTGGTATTTAACAATTTGCTTATTATTCTGTAAAAAAGGTGGCAAAAATGAAAGATCAAAAAAATATTCGTCGTATCAGCTTAAAAACCAAGTTCGCCTCAGCCAGTATGATTTTGGCACTGGTGCTTTCGCTGGTGATTGTGCTGATTTCCTATTTCAGTTATCGGGACTCAATGTTTAAGCGGTATGAAGAAAACATTACAGCGCTGGTGAAGACGGCATCGGTCTTTATACCGGTAGAAAAAATCGATCAGTATTATGAAACCGGTCAGGTCGATGAAGATTATGAATTACTGCTTAAAGAGTTCCAGACCATTCAAGAACAGAATCATCTGGAATTCCTTTACGCTTATGTACCAACGGAACAAGGAATAAAAGTTTTTGCTCAGGGAACCAAACCACGGATGGTTGGTCATTTTGTGCTTGGTGGCATTTTGGGAGGAGAATATTTTCCGCAGGAAGATATTGATGCTGCCAATCGACTTTTCGATGATCCAGATGCACCTAAAGTGGTCATTACCAATGAAAGTGAGTTTGGCTATCTGATTTCGGCATTTAATGTATTGCGGGATGATCAAGGTAATCCGGTTATGGTGGTGGGGGCAGATATGTCCATGAAGGAGATCAACTCAACCCTTTTTAAATACATTATTCTGGTATCTTCGATTGCGGCTGTCATCTTAATTTTGTTCATCACCATTTATCTGCTGTTTCTCAATAAGTCGATTATTGATCCGCTACAGGTGATTGTGGATAATGCCACGGATTTTGTTAATACCAATGTCGATGAAAACTTAAGTGAGATTGTGGCCTTGAATATCGATGTTAAAACGGGGGATGAAATCGAAATTCTGGCCGAAGCCTTTAATAAAATGACCAGTGACATTATCCGATATATTAAAGAGCTGACCAGTGTAACGTCGGAGCGGGAGCGGATCGAAACGGAGTTGCGAATTGCTACCCTGATTCAGGAAGGGATGCTGCCCCGGAACTTTGAGTATCCCGATCGGGACGAGTTTACCCTGTATGCCTCGATGCGGGCGGCCAAGGATGTCGGCGGTGACTTTTATGATTTCTTTTTTGTTGATGATGATCACTTTTGTATCACCATCGGCGATGTTTCCGGAAAAGGGGTGCCGGCGGCGCTGTTTATGGCCATGACAAAAGCCACGGTTAAAGATCTGGTGCTTAGACGTTTGCCGGTTGATGAAGTCATGACCGAAGCCAATGTCACCCTGTGTAATAACAACGAACAGGGCATGTTTGTGACCCTGCTGATTGCCATTATCAATGTTAAAACTGGGGTGTTCCAGTGGTGCGATGCCGGACATGATCCGGCCATAATCTGGAAAAAAGATGGCCAGGTTGAAATGCTGACGGGCAAAAAAGGCTTTGTATGTGCCGGAATTGAAACCGCCAAGTATAAGATGAATGAATCTAAAATTGAAAAAGGGGATATTATTTATCTCTATACCGATGGGATTCCTGAAGCAAATAATACCAAAAAAGAATTTTATGGACTGGAGCGTCTGCAAACATTGGTGGCGGCAAAAAAAGAGCATGATATTAAAGCGCTGTGTGCTGATATCCTGGCGGATGTCGATGAGTTTGCAGATCGGGAACCTCAATTTGATGATATCACCATGCTGGGCTTCAAGCTTGAGGAATAACTGATGGAGATTACCATTAAATCGGGACAGGAATTGTCGGTTGAAGCGTTTGAGGCGATTCTCGATCTGGATTGTAAAATTTATGGGAATGAAATTCTAACCAATCAGGGGATGGCGTTAAAGCGTTTTGTAAAGTTCCCGGAGGGAATTATTGCAGCATATAACGATGAGGTTCTGGCGGGTTTTATCAGTTTTTTTGGTGTCGATGAATCCGTCTATCAGCGGGCGGTATCGAATCAGGAATATATCGATGACAATCTGAACGAAAATGACGTGGTACCACTGGAGAAAGGAAGGGGTAATTACATCCTGATCCTGGATCTTGCAGTGGACGAGCTTTTCCGGCATCAGGGCATCTCAAAGCGGTTACATGATTACCTCTGGGGTTATCTTAAGCAAAGGCAGAATCAGGGCTTTCCAATTGAGCGGGTGTTTTGTTTTGCAATAACAAATGAAGGATGCAAAAGTATGTCAAATTTAGGTGGCCAAGCAATCTGGACAAGAAATCAGACAACCCTTTTTGAACTCGATAAAAAGCTCGTTTTGGGGCAATTATGATCACAATAAGCGACAAAAAATTGGATCAACATCGCCTCGAAGAGGCTGTGGCAGTCTTGTGTCAGGCATTTAAAAGTGATCCCTTATACTTGGCGGTTTTTCAGAATGAGAAAGATTTGTGCCGCTATATCCGACTGATGGTGGAGTACTATAATCGTAACGGCGAAATCCATGTGGCGGTTTTCAATGGAAAAATTGTTGGGGCATCAATCTGGAATCATAAAGGAAAACCATTTTTTAGTATCCGCAGTGTTCTTGTCAGTGGCATGATTGGCAAAATAGTCAAATTTTTATTATTGATTCAGTTAAAAAGCTTGATCCGGCTGAGGAATGAAACGCTGATTACCGAACGCTATCATTATAATCAGGAACATCACTATCTTTTTATGATCGGTTCAGTTTATCGGGGTTCGGGGCGGGCTTTGATGGACTACGCGGTCAACAAATTCAGGGACTGTCCCATTTATCTTGAAAACAGCAACATAAAAGACAATACCTATTTTTATCAACGGCTGGGATTCCATTCCATCAAGACGATTGAGGTTCTGGGTATTTTTGTGGATTTGATGAACAACAGTAAAGGAGATCAGATAAGATGAAGAAACTAACTGTAAATGCATCGACAGATAAGTTGCCGGAGGTACTCGAATTTATCGATGCCGAATTGGAGACCGCTGGGGCCAGCATGAAAATGATCTTTCAGATTGATTTGGCTGCTGAAGAAATTTTTGTGAACATTGCCAACTATGCTTATGCTCCGGATGACGGCAATGTCATCATTCAAGTTGATAATTATGGGGAACCGCCCTTGGTGGAAATTCAGTTTATTGATCAGGGCGATCCGTTTAACCCCCTCGAAAATCCCGATCCGGATATTACCTTAACTGCGGAAGAACGCCAAATTGGCGGGTTAGGGGTGCTGATGGTTAAAAAAAGCATGGATGCGGTCGATTATCGTTTTGAAGAAAATAAAAACATTTTAACCATTAAAAAACTGGTATCCTAAATCAGGCTCTTGTTTTGAGATGAAGAGCAGATAATATTTAACACGAGAGCTGGGCGATTTAGGTCGAAAAAGGCGCGGGAATTGCTTGGAAACTAATAATAAGTAAAATGGAGGCGATTGATGAAACGCATTTTTGTAGGCTTATGCGTCGTAATGATAGTATTGCTGGCCGGATGCAGTCAGACGGTGGTGCCCCTTCCACCGGTGGAAACGGCAAAAATCGGAACGATGATTGGAACAGTGAGTGAATCGCTGGCACCAGAAAAATACCCTGAGGCAGAAATCAACCGCTTCAATAATTATGTTGATGAGTCAGCGGCCTTGATGGCGGGAAAAATTGATTATGCCATTATGGATTACGCAACAGCCCATAACTTTGTAAAAAGTAACAAAGGAACAATGGTATTACCAGAGCCGCTGACGGATGAAGTGACCGCAATGGCTCTTAAAAAAGAGAATATCGAGCTTAACGAGAAACTTAATGCGGTGTTAAACCGTTATTTAAGCGATGGCACCATGGAGGAAATCAAAGCGCACTGGTTTCCGGAAGCGGGCGGTGATTATGAAATCGTTGACGTGCCGAAAAATGTCAGCGGCCCGGTACTGCGGGTAGCGGTCACATCCCTGACTGAGCCCCGGTGTTTTGTCAAGGACGGTGAGCTAATCGGGATGAATGTGGAATTGCTAAGCCGCATTGCATATGAATTGGGAATGCAGGTCGAGTTTCAGGACATGGATTTTAAAGCGATGATTGACAGTCTCCAATCGGGAAACAGTGATGTGATTGCGGCTATGTATAACACCCCAGAGCGATCGGAGAAGGTCGATTTTACCGCCGGTTATTTTCCCAATCCCCAGGTTTTTGTTGTCAAAGCGGATCGGCAGGCGACAACTGAAGGCTCTCAGAGCAGCCAGACATTGATCAGTAGTAGTAGTGATCTGAATAAATCTGGTTATACCATTGGCGTACCGGAGGGAACCCCGCCGGAAGAGGTGGCTAAAGAACTGATGCCCAACGCTGATATTTCCTATTTTACCCAGTTTATGGACGGGGTGGCAGCGCTTAAAAGTGGTAAGGTGACCGCTGTGATTTATGATAGCTCTGGGGTTGATCGGATTTTGTTAAGCAACCCGGATCTGGTCAAGCTTGACGAAGAGCTGGGGAATATCGAGATTGCCGCCGTTGTCCGACTTGATGATATGGCCATGAATGAGCAGCTCAATGCTTTTATTAAACAATATCAGGCCGATGGTACGGCAGCAGCGATGGTGAAACGGTGGATAAATAACACCGGTGGGGAAATGCCGGATATACCCAAGCCCCTAAATCCGGAGAAAAAAATCACGATTATTACCAATGGTTTAACCGAACCGATGAACTATTATGAAAATGGCCAACTGACCGGCTTTGATATTGAATTTATGAAACGCTTTGCCAGCTATGCCAATCTCGATTTTGAAATCATTACCATGGATTATCAGGCGATGATTCCGGCCCTCCAAAGCGGGAAGGGAGATGTGATTATTTCTGACTTCTTTAAGACTGATGAGCGAGGGCAAGAGGTGCTTTACACGGATGCCTATGTGGTCTTGCACAACAGTGCTTTGATCAGAAAAGATATGGCAGCAGCGTCGATGGTTGATCAATCCATTAAAACGAATGAGGAACTTAATGGAAAGCGGGTTGGTTTTATTACCGGAATGGTTCATATTGACAATTTTCGACCACTTTATCAGGCTGATGAATATGAATTCAATGATTTTTCGTCGATGCTTGAAGCGCTAAAATCAAAAAAAATCGATGCGCTGCTGACAAGTCAGTCAAAGGTTGCCGAAATTATTGAGCAGAACCCTGATCTGATTGCATTGCCGCCTTATGCGGATATCTCGTCATCAATCGGAGTCAGCAAGACCAATACCCAGCTCGGCGATGCCCTTGATGCTGCGGTCAAAACAATGATCGATGATGGCAGTTTAAAAGCGATGACCGAAAAATGGATGGGCGAAAACGAAGATCAAAAAGTGCTGACGCCGGTTGATCTGACCGGCGAGAAAGGAACCCTGATAGCCGGAGTTTTAGGCGACGATTATCCGTATTCCTATTATAAGGATAACGAACTGGTTGGTCTTGAAGTTGATCTGGCACGCAGTCTGGCTGCCCGGATGGGAATGAACGTGGAGATAAAGCCAATGGATTTTTCGGCTATCATTCCCAGTATCACGTCAGGAAAAATTGATCTGGCCTTCTATCTTGTTTATACTCCGGAACGGGCTGCATCGATTCGTTTTTTGACACCGCTAAAGTCTGATCAGGCTGTGGCGATTGTCAGAAATCAGGCAGTGACCGCTTCGACAGGAGGACAACGATGGGCTGGCATGATAGCGTCATTGGGGGATAGCTTTAACAAGACGTTTGTTGTTGAAGACCGGTATCAACTGATTTTACAGGGACTTTCAACGACGATTGTCATTTCGCTGCTATCATTGTTCTTTGGTAGCTTATTGGGGGCGCTCATTTGTGCGATGCGCCGTTCGCGGCTACACTTGATTTCAGGTTTGGCGGTTGTTTATATTCGTCTGATTCAGGGTGTACCGATCGTTTTGACGCTGATGATCCTTTATTATATTATTTTTGCTTCAGTGGATATTCATCCGGTACTGATTGCGGTGGTAGGTTTTTCGATTAATTTTGCCGCCTATTCGGCAGAAATATTCAGAACCGCCATTGACGCCACCGATAAAGGGCAGTTGGAGGCTGCCTACGCACTGGGGTTTACCAGAGTGTCCAGCTTTTTTAAGGTTACGCTGCCCCAGGCGTTGCGGCATATTTTGCCGATTTTTAAAGGCGAATTTATCAGTATGGTAAAAATGACCTCGGTGGTCGGTTATATTGCTATCCAGGATTTGACCAAGATGACCGATATTATCCGAAGCCGCACCTTCGAAGCATTTTTCCCACTGGTGATAACGGCGGCCATCTATTTTGTCATTACGTACCTGTTTATTCTGGTACTGGGAAAGACTGAAGTGCAGATCGATCCCAAACGGCGGAAACGGATCGTCAAAGGAATTGTTGCGATTGATGTGGAAACGGATGAGGTGACAAAATGATTAAAATAAACGGGCTATCGAAAAGCTATGGGCAGCTGCAGGTGCTTAAGGATATCAACACTGAGATTGAAAATGGCGAGGTGATCTCGATTATCGGACCATCGGGATGTGGTAAGTCGACCTTTTTGCGGTGTATTAATCTGCTCGAAACTCCGACAGCCGGAGAAATCTATATTGACGGGCACAATATCCTCGATAAAAAAGCGGATGTACCTAAATTACGACAGAAAATGGGCATGGTATTTCAGTCGTTTAACCTCTTTTCCCACCTGATGATCATCGAAAACCTGATGCTGGGGCCGGTTAATCTGCTTAAAATCCCGCGTCAGCAAGCTTATGAAGAAGGATTGGCCTATCTGGAAATGGTCGGGCTGCGGGCTAAAGCGACCGCTTTTCCCGATGAATTATCCGGTGGCCAGAAGCAGCGGGCGGCGATTGCCCGAACCCTGGCGATGAAGCCCGAGGTGGTGCTCTTTGATGAACCCACATCGGCCCTGGATCCGACCATGGTCAGTGAAGTGCTGGGGGTGATCCGCAAGCTGGCATCAACGGGGATGACGATGATGATCGTAACCCATGAGATGAAGTTCGCCCGGGATGTTTCCAGCCGAGTCTTCTATATGGATGAGCAGGGCATTTACGAAGAAGGAACACCCGAGGAAATTTTTGACCATCCCCAGAAGCCCAAGACCCGGGCCTTTATCCGGAAAATTTCAGCCTTTGAATACACGGCGACAGGCAGCGGCTTTGATCTTTATGAACTCAATGCCAAAATCGAAACCTTCCTTAAAAAACAAATGTTTACTGATCGCCAGATTATGAATGTCCAGCTGGTATGTGAAGAACTGGTGCTGGCGATCCTGCTGCGGGCTTTTCCCAGAGCCAGTGTCACCCTATTAGTGGAGTATTCGGATTTAAGTGGTGAGATCACCCTTCAAGCCAGTTTTGAAGGAGAGGCTTATGATCTGGAGCAGGGCGATGAAAATGAAATATCCATGGCGATCATCAACACCTATGCAAAATCGCTTGACGTTCGTCACGAAGCGGGCCGAAATACGGTTACGGTCATTATTTAACCAACCCAACAGAAATAAATCACGTTGCGCTCGACGAACGATGATTTTATCAAACGCCTCCGAATCGGATTTGATTCGGAGGCGTTTGACATCGTAAATAAATCAGATCGGTTGCGAAAACGGTTTCAATTCAGCGGATGATTATGCTATACTGAGGAAAAGGTAAAGCCGACATTTACCCAAATCGATTGAATCAGGGGGATAATAAAATGGCTAACGTGTTTTCTTCCAAGGCCTTAGAGGCTAATCTTAATCAGACCCGGGAAACCAATATTAAAATCCCGGAGCACCAACAGTGGTTCGGCGAATTGTCACAAGAGTATTGGGGAATCCATAAACGGACCCAGGAATTTTTGATTGAGCTCAATCATAAATATCGCAACAATCGCTACGTCATCGAGTCGCTGCAGACCATTTGTCTGGGTGATATCTGGCTCTATCATGGTCTGCCGGAGTCAGAAAAAGCCTTCACTGTTCTGGTGGAGATAATCCGTTCTGTGCTGCAATCCAAACTCAAAGACAGCCAGCGGACGCTACTCAGCCAGGTGTTGATACGTTTTATGGATCGGCTGGCCAGTTTTGATGTGTATCCCAAAGCGGTCATTTTTTTATGTATCGATGTCCTCAAAGAGGATTTGGCTCAGCATGAACTGCTTTATGTCAAGAATTCCGGCATCTTCAAAATATATCTCAATAAGGTGGCGGCAGAGCCGGAATTTGCCCAAAATCTGGAAGCAATCGTTGCGAGTCTGCTGGATCAGTGCATTGATTTCTGGGAGCAAACCTCCCAGGCCGAGGTCTGGTTTGACTCCCGGAAGAAGTTGTTTCCCCATCTGCAGGCTGCCGACATCGAGGCCATCGGTCAGGATTTTTTTGATGGCCTCAGAGCTCGCCGCATGCAGGCGATCCATTGGCCGGAACTTAAGCAGCAGCTGTTTTTCAACGACATCGCCAACTATTTTCGTAGTTTTTCAGAAAAACTTCCGACCCATCTGGAAACCATCTATTATCTATATTATCTGCTCCATTTGCCTGGAATGTCGACTTTGAATGATCATCTGATTTATGATATCAATCGGAATCTGGGCAATATTTTCGATGAGCTGGATTCGCAGGATATTACCGAATTCATCAATACCATTATGGCAGAGTTTCAGGAACTCAGGCAGGAGCATGGCGATACCGTTCTTGACTGCTTGCTGACGCTGGGGAAAGAGATTATTGCGACCAGAGATGCCGCCAATATTGATTATTTCACCAAAGCGTTGATTAACTTGGGCTTTAATGCTCCAGGGAAGTTGAGCCTCAATTCCGACTGGCAGATTATGATTGATTCCAATCACGTAAAAAATATCCGGGTATGGTTGGAATTAATTGAGGAAGATCCCCGGGCGATGCGGGAGCTGCTGGCGGCGCTGATTGTTAACCTCAAGCTGGGGGGGATCTTTATTTCGGACACTGATCTTTTCCAGCGGGATATTACCCGCATGCTTAACAGTGAGATCACCCCGGTTTATCGGGAAATCAAACAGTTGGCCCGGATCTTTCCGGTTTATTTCAAAGAGATTGGTGCAGAGGGTGAGCTCCGGGATGTGACCACCGCCATCGATGAAGAATCCCGGCGCAAGGATCGGTTGATTCACTTTATGCGAAAACAGATCCATATCGAAAGTAACAATACGCATATTGATCTGGCCCGGAAAATCATTACCTACTGGTATGACGGCAATAAGGAGCCGCTTAAGGAATTAATTCCCCAGGAAATTTATGAAGGTCTTGATCCCCAAAGCAAGTGGTTTAGCCGACCCCATGAAACGCTGGTCCGGTTGTGTCAGGAACTGGAAACCACCCCGGCTGGGCTGTTGCGTCTGGATATAGATACGATCCGGGCGGGGTTGCAGCGCTTTGGCACGGATCAGGGGTTGGATATCAAACGCGTGCTCGATCTGTTCCGGGTTTATTTTTTATTGCTGGAAAAATATTCCTTCGAATTTGATGATGTGCTGGCGATGCTTAGTGGTTACAGCCCCAATCTGACTGGCGATCTGAGTGAATTAAAAAACTGCCTGAAACATAATGATCAGGAAGCGGCGATTCGCCAGATTTATCAGCATATGAACCGTCTTAAGACGATTATTCTGGATCCCCGTCCCAGCGAAGCCTCTGAAAACATCTATTATAAGCGCCATATTGCAGCCGATATACCCTCAATGTATGGCGAATATGTGGAACTCAAGTTTGATGCGTTGGGGTTGATGTATCGGCTTGAACGAACCGTGGCGAAACTGATGACCCAGATTACCCAGCCCTTTAACGCCGAGTACATTACAGCCAAGACCTTTCGCCAGATTTATCATATTCTGTTGCTATTTAAGGATGGCTTGGAGTTGGATGGGATTGTTAATCAGGGGCTTAATTCCCATCTCGATATGCTGAAATTCGGGCTGGCCTCGCCCAGCTTTTCAATCCATCAATACATCAATATTTTTCAATTTATGGCCAATGATATCAAACAGATTATCAGCGAATACTTTTTCGAGCTTTTTGAGATCCCGATGCGGGTTATTATTCCTCAGATTCTGGTAGCAAAGCAGGAAAAAGTGATTGGCGATGAGCGGCGACTCTATCATATTGAATCCGAAAAGTTCCTTCGAGACAACCTGTCCACCGCTTTTCTGGTTCAGGATTTGGATAATTTTATCACTGACACCATCAGTGGGCTGAGAAGCCTGATGAAAAACTATTCCAGTGCTTTTATTGAAAGCATGCTGACCTATGATCCGGATATTTCCTTTAGTCTACTTACCGAAGATTCGGCTGCCATTGATAACCCGGTTTTTCTGGGTGCCAAGGCTTATTTTCTTAAGAAATTGATCAACTATGGCTTTCATGTGCCACCGGGATTTGTCATCACCACTGAAGTATTTCGGCATAAGGAAACCATTGAGGGTCATCCGGACATGCGGCGGGATCTGGATTGGCAGATCGAAAAATATATTGCACAGATTGAAGAAATCACTGGGCAAACCTTTGGTAGTGCCAAAAATCCGTTGTTCTTTTCGATTCGATCAGGCTCATCAATTTCGTTGCCCGGGGCTATGAAAACATTTTTAAACGTCGGAATAAATGATGAGATTGCTGCAGCTTTCAGCCAGCAGGCGGGGTATGGTTGGACCGCCTGGGATTGTTACCGGCGTTTTTTACAGAGCTGGGGGATGGCCTATGGCATTGACCGGGATGTGTTTGACCGGGTGATGCTGGAATATAAACAGCAGTGGGGCGTGACACTTAAAATAAATTTTAGTCCCGAGCAGATGAAAACCATTGCCTTTAGCTATAAAATGGTTTTAGCTGACTATCGTATTGAAATCGAAAACGATCCCTTTAAACAGCTGAAACAGGCCATTGGCTCGGTGTTGGATTCCTGGTTTTCGGAAAGCGCCGTTTATTATCGGGATCATCTGCAGATTGCAGAAGACTGGGGAACCGCTGTGGTGGTTCAGAAAATGGTGCTGGGAAACCGTTCGGCGCGCTCTGGTACAGGGGTGGTATTTACCAGCAGTCCCTTTAACGGTTGCGCCGGGATAAATCTTTACGGCGATTTTGCCCTTTGCAGTCAGGGTGAAGATGTGGTTTCAGGTTTGGTCAATACCTTGCCGATCAGCGAATCGCAACGAAAACGGGATTACCGGGATAGCAGTCTTTCACTGGAGTCGGGCTTTCCAAATATCTACGCGGCACTGACCCGTTATGCGGTTCGATTGATTGAAGAATATGGTTTTGTTCATCAGGAAATTGAATTTACCTTTGAAACCGACAATCCTGAGGATTTATATATTCTCCAGACCCGGAACCAGAATCTCAAAAAACAGACCGCTTTTTCCAGCTTTCTGCCGGCGCCCAATGAAATGGAGCTGGTTGGTCACGGTATCGGCATGAGCAGTGCGGTACTGTCAGGGCTTTTGGCTTTTGATATGGCCGATATGGAAGGCTTAAAAAGACAGTGTCCCGAGGCCAAAATTATTCTGGTGCGACCAGATACGGTGCCGGATGATATTCCCTTGATTTTTGTCTGTGACGGGTTGATCACCGCTAAAGGTGGGGTCACCTCTCATGCTGCTGTGGCCGCGGCCAGTGTGGGTAAGGTTTGTATTGTTAAATGTAAGGGTTTGGAAGTGAACGATTCAACCAAAGAATGTACCATCAATGGGCATCGCTTCAAGTCCGGGGATCCCATCTCCATTGACGGTGGGCTCGGAAATATTTATAAAGGGAATTATGAGATCGGTGAGATCTAAAATTAAAAAAACAAATGTGAATGATTTGATTCTTTTTTTCGACTACCTCATTTGAAGTCAGATAACTTCAAAAGGAGGTAATATAGTGAGTGCAAAAGTGCTATGCTTAGAGCATATCAGAAAGGATTTTGGCAAAGCAAAAGTCCTCTCGGATATTAATTTAACTGTTTTAAAGGGAGAAGTTTGTGGCTTGGTTGGGAATAACGGTGCTGGAAAGACTACCTTGCTTCGCTTGGTAGCTGGATTGATGAAACCTTCTGAAGGCAGCGTTTCGCTTCATACCGAAAAACCGTATATTGGTTATATGCCACAAACCTGTCGCTTTGATAATCGGCAAACGGTTGCCCAAACGGTTCTCTTTTTCGCATCCCTTAGAAAAAAAGACGAACGTGAAGGACTGGTGCTTTGTCAGAAATTTGGATTGGAGATAAACAAAAAGGTAAGGTATCTTTCACCTGGACAGCAGAAAAAGCTACTGATGGTAATTGCCATGATTGGTGATCCTGACTTGTATATTCTGGATGAGCCAACTGCTGGGTTGGATCCAGGTGCGACCGATGAAATGGGGCGATTGATAAAAGAAATCTATAACCGAGAAAAGAGCATTGTGATTTCCTCCCACATTCTTCAGGATATGGATGATATCTGTACCGATATCGCCATCATGGAGCGTGGAATGCTTATCTATAATCAGAAGTTGGAAAGCAGTTACATTGTATCTACGAGCCCAGTTGGAGATGTGTTAATAGAGCATTTGGAAAAAAAGTATTCGTTAAAGGTGAGTAATAAGAGGACGACATTGCATATCAAAACGGATAAGAAAGGCGTGGCAGAGTTGGTAAAAGTACTGACGGTTAATTCTGTTGATGTTTATGAAATATCGCCTACCAATGTGAAGGGTATTGTACAGGAGCATCTGTATCTGAGAGAAAATGAGGTAATGAAATAATGCGAACGATATTCAGATTGACGTGTCGTGATATCAAACACGCATTGAGTTTAAGAACGTTCGGTGTTTGGATTGTCTTAGCAGGGATCACTGTTTTTTTCTTTTTTACGTCAAATGGACGACATGCATTGGTGGAAACCAACCAAGTAGAATTTATGTCAATCTTTTTACCGCAGATAATTTTTGGAGTATGGGCAGTCATGTCGGTATACTTTGATTTAATATCTGCTGATCGGGAGCATAATGTCTTAGATTGTATCTTGAGTTCTGGTGTTACGAAAGGGCAGGTGTTTACTGCGAAACTGATTACCACGGCAGTTATTTCTTTGTTGCTTTCGTTTATTTATTTAACCCCAATTATGACAGTGATTGCCGGGTTAAGCGATGTGTCGATAGCAGCTGCAACGGTCGGGAAATATCTGTTTCCTTTTTGGGGGTATATCATGGTGTTTGCGGCAATGGGTGTTGTGATTTCGGTATTGGCACGTTCCTCTAAAGCAGCGATGATTTGGAGCTTGGCATGCGGGCTTATTCTTATGCCACGTTTTTTTATACTGATTGTAGATAGCATTGGAGCGGTATTTAATTTATCAGAAAAAGTGGTTAATAACCTCAGTTTAATTTCCCCAGGTGTTATGATGGAGACACTTTCAAATTTGAATAACATCGAAAGCTGGATTACGGCAACGGTTGGATTCTCAATTAGTGTTGTTTTGCTATTTGTGATTGCGTATGTGGTGTTTAAGAATCAAGATGAATACAATTATGGGGAATAAAGAGAGACAAATACAAACTCTACGGAGCGTTGATTGAATAAATTTTATTGAGCGATTATGATATGGTTATGGAGGTACGACAATTGGATTGCAGTAAGGTAGGCGTGTTATTGAAGGCATTACGAAAAGAAAAGGCGATGACCCAGAAGCAGGTTGCCGAGCGGATGCACCTCAGTGATAAAACCATCTCCAAATGGGAGCGGGGCCAGGGGTGTCCGGATGTATCCCTTCTGGGCGCGCTTTCTGAACTGTTTGATGTAAATATTGAAAAAATACTATTGGGAGATTTGGAACTGAATGATATGGAAACGGGAAATTTGAAACGAATAAAATTCTATGTTTGTCCAAACTGTGGCAATGTGGTCAGCACCACTGGCGAAGCCGAGCTTTCTTGTTGCGGTCGAAAACTGGCTCCACTGGTGGCTAAACCGGCAGATGAAAACCATCTGGCAACCATCCAGGATGATGATGGGGAATACTATATTACCTTTGATCACGAAATGACAAAGTCTCACTTTATTTCCTTTGTGGCCTACGTGTCAAGTGATCGTAGCTTGTTTGTCAGACTTTATCCGGAACAGATGGCAGCTCTGCGACTACCCAAGATGAGCGGCGGCAAGTTGGGCAAAAAGTTTGGCAGCAAATTATATTATTATTGCAGCGGTCACGGTCTTTGGGTCATGTGAGCAACGACCGGAAACGTTACTTTAAGGGGATTAAAATAAATGGAAACACAGTCAAAAAAAGAATTGAAAGAAAGCTATAAAAACAGAGCGGTTATTGGGGGCATTTACGGCATAAAATGCAGTGGCAATGACCGGATCTGGATAAAATCGACCAAGAATATGGCTGGACAGCAAAACCGCTTCGGCTTTGCTGTTGCCACCAATTCATGCCCAGAGCCGGCAATGCTTGATGATTGGAAAGCCTTTGGCGCCAAGTCTTTTTCATTTGTCGTTCTGGAAGAAATCGAAAAAAGTGAAGCACAGAGCGAGCGAGAGTTCAGCGATGACGTTGCAATACTGCTTGAAATCTGGATTGATAAACAAAAGGAAGAATGAATAAATGAACACACAATTACACCCCATTGACGTTGAAATCTGGAATCGGCGATCTTACTTTTACTATTTTACCGAAATGCTGCCTACCGGATTTTCGATGAGTGTGGAGATCGATATTACTGAGGCATATCACCAGATTAAAAAAGCTGGTAAAAAGTTTTTTCCGGCCTATCTCTATCTGGCGGCAAAATTGATAACTGAGCAGTCGGAATTTCGGGTTGCAAAAACGGCCGATCAGCTGGGGCATTATGAGGTTTTACATCCTTCTTACGCCTGTTTTCATGAGGATGATAAAACCATGTCAACTATGTGGACAGAATATGATCCGGATTTTGAAGTCTTTTATCACAACTATATAGAAGATCAGAAACGTTATTCTGGGAATCACGGGATTTTGGCCAAACCAGAGCTGCCGCCGTCGAATAGCTTTATGGTGGGGATGGTGCCGTGGACCCAGTTTACCAGTTATTCACCAGTCCCCTATGCGAAGGCCGATTATTATTTTCCGATCTTGCAGGCGGGCCGTTTTTTCGAAAAAGCGGGCCGGAAAATGATGCCCTTTTCGATCACTGTTCACCACGCCGTTGCGGATGGCTACCATGTGGGTTTATTTTTGGAAAAATTCCAGGATGCCATGAATCATCCCGAACAGTGGATTGGGCTGTGACGAAAACCATCGTTTTTTGCGTCGATGCGAATATAAACATAAAGTTTTGGCAACACGGTCGGTCAAAATGGATTCGTTTGGTTACTGATTGACAGCCGTAGCTGTTTCCTCAGGGACTTCTTCAGCCATATAATCTTTGCCCCATTCGCACATGGCATCGAGAATCGGATAAAGGCTCTGGCCAAAACTGGTTAGTGTATATTCAGTTTTGGGAGGTACCACCGGATAGACGGTTCGGGTGATCAGACCATCCCGCTCCAGCTCACGTAGTTGTTGGGTGAGCATTTTTGGGGTAGCCTGGTGAACGATTTTTTGCAGTTCATTAAAGCGTAGGGTCTGATCAATCAGATTCCAGAGAATTTTTGTTTTATATTTTCCACCGATCAGGCTAATGGTGGCATCAATGGGACAGCAGAAATGTTTTTTTTCGGCCATGGTTTCTCCTTTGGTAGTTTCTTGAATACTTACTATCTTTTTGGGTAGTAAGTGACAAAAAAGTGCATTCTTGTTTTTATGAAAATGATTGGTAAAATGATAGCATGAATCAGGAATAGAAGCAAGAAATAGCCAAAACGGCATGGGTAAACACCCAGCTAAGAAATAATTGGAGGATGAAAATGAACGTGATCTTTAACAGAACCAGTGTGAGAAAGTATGAAGACAAGGCAGTGGAAACAGAAAAAATTGACCAGATTCTAAGAGCTGCGATGGCCGCTCCATCGGCCGCCAACCAACGTCCCTGGGAATTCTTTGTCGTTAAAAATAAAGAAACCATGGCCGCTCTGGCAGACTGCAGCCCCTACGGCGGATGCATCAAGGACGCTGCTGTGGCGATTGTACCAGTATATCGAAAAGAGATGATGATGCCGGAATTTGCCGACATTGATATGGCTGCCTGTACTGAAAACATTCTTCTTGAAGTCACTGAACTTGGTTTGGGGGCGGTTTGGATTGGTATTGCGCCGCTGGCTGACCGGATGAAAAATGTTCGTGACGTTTTAACTATTCCAGATCATCTTGAGCCTTACGCCATCATTCCGATCGGTTACCCGGCAGCCGAAGCAAAGCAGCAGGATCGTTTTGAGGCAGATCGGGTTCACTTTGAGTAAGTCTAAATTTATTAACTTAGAATGATAAAGTCAAAAGCCGCAATTAGCCCGAAAAGGTTAATTGCGGCTTCTTAAAATCTGTGCAAAATTGGCAGCGGCAAGAATAAACGTCAAAAGAATGTTTATTGCGATTGCTTTATGACCACGGCCATTGATTTTATTGACTTTAGTCTGTTGAGTGAGCATAGAATCCGAAATAATAAACCACCAACTATGTGGGTGGAAGACGCAAAGATTATACCCCAAAAGCACCTCACCATGTAAGATAGTGATATTTAGGCGCTATTTAAAAGTAAGGAGTGGTGATTTTTTAAAAAACAAAACAAATCGTTTTTCCCATACAAAATGGATGTGTAAATAGAACATGATATTTATATCTCAATATAATGAGGCGATGGCCGGTAAAAAAGGCCGATAGCCTCAGTGCAAATCGCCCGTTAGACCGGTGTTGATGATTATCATATGGGTTTGCTCCTGGGAAAATATATGAGTGGTGTGAACCTGCCCGAAACATGGATAGAGTAGACCAATCTCAGTTGGTACGCCGATGCTGTCGTCCCCAATCGCACATGGCAACAACCAGAGGGATCAGACTTTCGCCTTTTTCGGTCAGGGAGTATTCCACCTTGGGGGGCACCTGAGGATATTCTTTTCGCAAAATGATGGCTTCATTTTCCAGTTCTTTTAGTTGAGAACTCAGCATTTTGTGGGTGATCCCATCGATGTTCTTTTTTAAAATGCCGTACCGGATGGTTCCCATGCAGGAAAGTAGATAAATAATTTTTAACTTCCACTTGCCACTGACAATCGACAAGGTATATTCAAAGGGTTCTTTATTCGTAACAAAACAGATTTCTTTTGGCATGGCTATCACTTTCCTTTTCGTTAGTATGTTACATAAAAGTGCATACTATTTTTTTTTACTAAACGCATTATAATAAAAGATAGAAAATATTGCAATCGAATATGTATATTTGAGTAAAAGAAAGAAGAGGAACGTAAATAATGATTATTGATGGACATTCCCATGTAACCTTACCGGTTGAAGCACATATAAAAGATATGGATGCAGCCGGAATTGACAAAACGATTTTGTTTTCAACATCGTTTCATCCGGAAATGGCGAAAAATGCACAGGAAGTAAAAGTGGCCATGGCCTATCTGGGCGATTTGCTGGCGGGAAAAAAGGGCTCCATGATTGAGGCTCGAGAACAATCAATTACCGAATTAGTGGCAGCGATTAAGCAGTATCCCGCCCGCTATTTGGGGTTTGGAGCGGTACCACCAGGATTGGATTATGACACCACAATGGCCTATGTGGATAGAAATATCAAAAAAAACCAGTTAAGCGGTCTGGGCGAATTCACCCCGGGTTCTGGTCAGATTCAACTACTGGAAAATATCTTTAAAGCTTCAAGTGAGTTTGGCAATCTGCCCATCTGGATTCATGCTTTTTTCCCACTGGAAATACAGGATATCCGGGAGATTGCAGCGTATGCCAGGCAATACCCGCACAGCCCTATTATTTTAGGGCATTTAGGTGGCTGCAACTGGCTGGAAACCATGGATCTGGTCAAGGAACTACCGAATTTGTACCTGGATACATCGGCCTACTATTCCACCTTTGTTTTGGGGATTGTCATCAATGAATTGCCAGAGAAGTGCATCTTTGGGGTGGATCGCCCTTTTGGAGATCTGGTATTATCACAAGAAGCGATTTTAAAGGTGGCGAAAACGCCTGCGATTGCAGCGGCTGTTCTGGGTGGAAATATAATGAGGTTGCTTGATGTTGAGCAACTTTGAGCGTCCCTTAGGTTCACGATCTGCACGGTTGATGATTAATAATCGGAGCGGGTGAAAAACCAGGTTATGACGAAAGTCATAGCCTTTTATTGCTTTTTGCACTGTGTTAAAAACGACCAAAATGATATCTTAAGGATAGAAAATCCGTGATTGCGAATTGATGTGGATCGTAGATAAAAAGTGTGATAAAGAAAGGACATAAATAATGGAAACTGCAATTGTAAAACTGGAAGGCTTAACAAAAAAATATGATGGTAAGGCTGTCGTTGATCATGTTTCGCTGGAAATACGGCGAGGGGAGATTTTTGGACTGTTGGGGCCTAACGGTGCCGGTAAAAGTACCACCATGAATATGATTTGTTCGTTGGTAAAGCCAACAGCCGGAAAAATCAGGCTGTTTGAAAAAGATGTGCAAACCGATATGAAGGAGGCTAAAGCAAGACTTGGTTACATCCCTCAGGAGCTGGCCATTCATAGCAATTTGAAAGCCTGGGAAAATGTCGAGTTGTTTACCTCCCTTTATGGAATAAAGGGCAAGGAACTAAAAAAAGCCATTGATGACTCATTGGAATTTGTTGGCTTAAAAGATAAACGCAATGTCTTTAGTAAAAATTTTTCCGGCGGTATGAAACGTCGGCTGAACATTGCTTGCGCCATTGGCCATCATCCGGAGCTGCTGATTTTTGATGAACCCACGGTGGGCATTGATCCCCAATCCCGAAACTTTATTCTGGAAAAAATAAAAGTTGCCAATGGACAAGGTGCTACCATTATTTATACCAGCCATTATATGGAAGAAATCGAAGCGATCTGTTCCCGGATTGCCATTATGGATAATGGCAAAATCATAGCCATGGGCACAAAAAAAGAACTGACCGAATTGGTCACGGCAGAAACAGATTCTGAAATGAGCCTGGAAGAAGTTTTTCTAACCTTAACCGGCAAGAAACTCCGCGATTATGCCGAGGGAGAACTGTGAGATGCCACTGATATTGATCAAAAACAACATGAAACTGATGTTTCGGAGTAAAGCATTTTTGTTGATGATGATCGTAATGCCGGTCATTGTGATTGCCCTGTTGTCCAGTGCCTTTAAGGATATGATGGCGTCGGCCCGGGAAATCGATCCGTTTACGGTGGGCTACCGGATCATCGCAGACAGCCCCTATCAGACGTATTTGCCAGAGCTCAAAAAAGCAAGCATGGAGAACGATGTAACCCTCACCGAATATCCGGAAGGTGAGATTGAAAAGCTGATTAAAAATGGAACCGTCACTGCTTTTGTAGACATCCAGGATGATGATTATATCCTGTATCAGTCAAGCGAAAAAAAGGCCGAAGCGTTGGTTACAGAGAGCATTTTTGACAGCTTCTTCTATCAGGTGGACGCCAACACCGCCCTGGTAAAAGCCCAGATGGCGCGAGGAATCGTTGATGTAAAATTACTGGATTCGAATGTCAATCGATTATCTCAAGAGGTGCTGGAAGTGGAACCAATGCCTACATCCACCGATTATTATGGCATTATCTATATTGTCTTCTGGAGTTTTTGCGGGATGATGCCATTGGCGGCGGTCATCGCCAGTGAACGTAAAAATGCCATTCCTCAGCGAATGCGGGTGTCACAAATGACCAAGACGCAATTTTACCTGGCGAAGTTCGTACCTTGTTTTCTGGTAACCTTTATTGAAATGGGGTTAGCCTGGACAATCTCAGCACTGCTCTTTAACGTCCATTGGGGACAGCTTCCGGCTTCAGTCGGAATCATCCTGCTTTCCACCATGGCAGCAGCGGCGATCGGCGTTTTTCTTTATCAGCTCTTTAGCAAAGTGGTTGTCAGCGTGGTCGTAGGCTTTTCACTAACCTGGGTGCTGGGCTTTTTCGGCGGTTCCTTTGATCCGTACATCTATGAAGATTTCCCAATTCTGCTGATGAAAGCATCACCGATTTACTATGTTAATCGGACCCTGGTGGAGTTTTCCACCAAAGGATACAGTGACTACACCGGAACCTGTTTGATTTATCTGGTTGGCCTGATTTTGGTTTTTGGGATACTAGGCAGCATGCTGATGAACCGGAAAGTGGAGGAATAAAATGAATGGCTTTTTTACGATGGTAAAAACAAACCTGAAGCTACTGCTTCGGAATAAGGGCTATCTGTGTCTGGTGATTGTGCTACCGATTCTATCAGCCGGCCTATTGTCGTTGCAATTAGACGACACCGTGACAATGAAGGATGACACCTCTTATGTTGTTCAAAACATTGACAATCGGGATAAAAACATTACCAGTATTGAAAATACCAAGCTTTTGGTTAAGATCTATGACAACAGCAACACGGAGCTATCCGATGATCTGGCTCAGGAGCTGGCGGGAACTGGAATTTTTCGAATCTTTCGCTATAATCAGGAAGTGGTTGATTTGGCCACTGCCAGAGCAGCCAGCATCGACAGTGCCGGGAAGAGTAATATTGGCGCAGTGGTCTATATTCCCGAGAATTTTGAGTCGGACATCTTATCCGGCGGTACCGGTAATTTATCGATCATGGAAATCACCGATGACGGACGAAATGACTTGCTGGCCAGCACGATTAATACTTACGTCAGCTTTATGATGCAGGCTGCCAACAGCACGAATTATGATAAGCCGGCGCTGAAGACGATGCTCGGCGAACTGAAAGAAAGTCGCCTCAGCAAACAAATCAAACCGGTGGAAGTCGGAAATAGCTTGACATTAACCAGTCAGCAGAACCATCAAAGCACCCGCATTGGTTATTCAATTGCTGCATTGACAATGGGTTTTCTGTTTTGTGGGGTCTTTATTTCGGACATCATCGTCAGAGAAAAAAACAACAAGGTCTATAACCGGATATTTTTGTCGAGAGTCAGTATTCTCAACTATATTCTGGCAAAAATGGCTATGATCGTGCTGACCGTTGTGATACAGACCGGCATTTTAGCCGTTGTAACACCGATGTTGGTGAGTACTGATTTTGGTATTCCTTTTGGCAGCTATTTGTTCCTGGTTTTCGGTCTGGGCTTATGTATCAGTACCCTTTCGGTCGTTATTGGTACCCTGGTCAGCAATACCATGAATGCGACCTATGCTGTCTTTGCCATCTGGATTGTCTCCAACATTATGGCTGGCTTATACTTTCCGATTACCAGTGCGGCCCAGTGGTGGGTAAAAACGTCGCTGTTGATTCCCCAGCGCTGGGTGATTGTCGCTTCAGAAATGCTGATGACGGGAGAAACCGGGGTTTATGCAATGTACGGGTTGATTGTCGGCTGTTATCTGCTAATCCTGATGGCTGGTACCACCATTGGCGTTATGGTTGGAAAAAAGGATTATTAAACAATTACATTGAAGTAAAAATTAACTATGTGATAAAATGTTCATAAAGCAAACTGGAGATAGGAAGTCAGACAGATGGTTGAAAAGATGAAGGAAAATTATTCTGCGATGATAAAATTCAGCTGTCTGACGATCATGCTGGCATATGTGATTGTTGGTAGTGAAAAATCGCTGCAAGCGATCAGTTTGGAGTGCTTTCTACTGGGATTGTTTCTGATGGTAGCGACCCTTTATGAATTGCTCGACAAGGAGAAAATCGGCTGCCTGCTTGCTGAAATAATCCTGGCGATTGTGATCTTCGCTTTATTTCTCAATAGCAGCATCGGTTTTTATTTAATACCGGTGGTGGTGTTGGATACGGTGGGTTATTTTAAATTGCCCCTCGTCGTCGGTTTGATGGCTTTTGCCGGTGTCTTTTTTAATCCGCCGGATTTAGCTGTTTATATGATTTTTTGTATCTTTATTAGTGTTATTTATTTCCAAAATCAAGTGATGATTAAGAAGTATCAAGATAAGCTCGAAAACTATGAGCAGGAAGAGTTTAAACTAAAAGATTCCATTTCAGACAAAGATCTGAAGTTTAAAAAGAAACTGGAGCAGAACAGTCTGCATTATAAAAATCAAATGCTTGAAGAACGGGCCCGAATCTACCAGGCGCTCCACGATAAACTGGGGCATAGCATTAACGGTTCTGTTTATCAATTGGAAGCCAGTAAGGTATTGATTCATGATAAACCGGACGAAAGCACCCGGATCATTCAGGCGGTAATTGATACCTTAAGGGAGAGCATGGATGAAATCCGCTTTATCTTAAGAAAGGAAAAACCGGATCGGAAAAAAGCAGCGCTGTTGCAGCTTCATGGATTGTGTGAAGAATGCCGGGAAAAATACGGCATTCAAGCGACCTTGCTGTTAGAGGGGGAAGACAAAGAGATCCCCGATCACATTTGGGAAGTGATTCTGGATAATGCCATTGAAGCGGTTTCAAATGCCCTTAAATATGCCAAATGCTCCAGACTGGCCATCGAATTGATGGTGATGAACAAAATCGTCCGTTGTAGCATTTATAATAACGGCGCAAGCTGTGAAACCATCGTCGAAGGAATGGGGATTCAGGGAATGAAAGACCGCATCCGGAAAGTAAATGGACTAATTGATATTGATGGCCAAAACGGATTTCGGATCAATATGATTTTCCCGTTAACATCAGTTGAGGAAAGGGGACAGTCATGAATAAAATAAAGGTAATCATTGTTGATGACTCGGATTTTGTGCGAGATGGCATGGGTATCATCCTCGGTGTCGATGACGAGTTCGAGGTTGTCGGCTGTGCCAAAAATGGCAAAGAAGCCCTGGAATTTGCAATGAAGGACAAACCGGATGTCTTTTTGATGGATATCCAGATGCCGGAGATGGACGGTATTGCAGCAACCAAAGCGATTGTAGCGCAAGGGTTGGGAAAAGTGCTGATCCTAACGACCTTTGATGATCGTGAACTGGTGGAACAGGCTATGAAAAATGGCGCCGATGGATACTTGATCAAAAATCATACCCCGGAACAACTAAAACAAAGCATCAAATCCGTCTATCATGGGGTTCATTTTCTCGACAGTCAGGTGCTTAATAAAT
The DNA here is from genome assembly GCF_026646375.1 of Acetobacterium wieringae. Classification (GTDB taxonomy): domain Bacteria; phylum Bacillota; class Clostridia; order Eubacteriales; family Eubacteriaceae; genus Acetobacterium; species Acetobacterium wieringae_A. The sequence goes on along the minus strand of NZ_JAIPPU010000014.1, from coordinate 82,940 downwards.
TTACCGAACCGGAAACCAAATGCAGTACGGGTTTTGACGGCAGTTTGTTTACAGCCAGAGAACTCGGGATTATTGAAGCGGTAGCCGATGGCTTATCGAATAAGGAAATTGCCGAAAAACTGTTTCTGAGCGAAGGCACCGTCAAAAATTATATCAGTGTGATCCTGGACAAGGGCAATCTTTCTCATCGGACACAAATGGCTATTTATTATTTAACGGGACGCCGATAAGCAGAAATGAGGGGATAAAAAACGCCATTGGGATGCAAATCCCAATGGCGTTTTTCGATAAATCCAATTCAAGCGATAAATTCACAAAAATAGTTTATGCTGGCTCCAGCTGCTGCCACTTATTGCCCAAAACCGGTGGGGTATAGTGAATCATCTGATTGACCAGCTCACCAGGATCGGAAGAAACCAGTACCAGTTTGGTATTGGACGGGTTCATAAAGCCTTCATTGACGATGGTTGTCATCATATTGATGAAGGGGTCGAAAAAGTTTGAAATATTGAGAATGCCAATCGGTTTTTTATGAATTCCCAGTTGGGCCCAACTATAGGTTTCGAATAACTCTTCGAAGGTACCGATGCCGCCGGGAATGGCAATAAAACCATCGGACAAGTCAGCCATGGTTTGCTTGCGTTCATGCATGTTTTTGACTTCGATAAATTGAGTCAGGCGATCATTAATCACTTCGTCGGGAAAAAGTCCCCCGGGCATAACCCCGGTAACTCGGCCATTGTTGTCCAGCATATAGTTGGCAATTTCCCCCATTAAACCGATTTTTGATCCGCCATAGACCAACTCAATATTATTCTTAACGAGCACCAGGCCCAGGGCTTTTGTCATTTCTTTATATTCGGGACGAACTCCCAGATTGGAACCGGAATAGACACATATTCTTTTCATTGCTGTTTCCTCCAAGGATCTTATAAAAATTTAATGGATGCATCAGAAGTGATGCATCCAAAAGCATAAGTCATATTAAGAAATTATATTATACCAATTATGGATTCTTTTGACAAGCAGGTCATGATGGGTTAGGGCTTTATTTAAGAAAACAGGCATGGCTGTTTATGGTATGGGAAATGCAAAAAAATGGCAAGCACAATTTGGAGAGAGGGGAAGATTGGCAGGAAATGATGCTGGCAAATTATGAAGATTTATTAAAGATTGGTTAAGTGCGTTGATAAATGATGCGGCTGATGCTATACTTTTTTCATGATAGAAAAAGGAGCGTGTTGATGAAGCTGGATTACCGCCTCACTGTATTAGTTGGTCTGGGGTTTATGACCATCAGTGCTTTTTGGAGCCTGTATGATTTTGTGATTCCGATGATTATGTTGAAAGCCTTTGAATTTAAGGACACAATGGCCGGGGTGATTATGTCTCTTGACAATGTGCTGGCCTTATTTATGCTGCCATTGTTTGGGATGCTGTCAGATAATACCAACACCAGCATGGGGCGACGGATGCCCTATATTTTAGGCGGCACGGCCATGGCGGTGGTTTCCATGCTCTTGATCCCCTATGCCGTAATGGCCAATAAGCTGAGTTTGTTTATTGTTGCACTGGCGTTAGCATTACTCTCAATGTCTTTTTACCGCTCACCAGCGGTGGCCCTGATGCCGGATGTTACCCCGAAACCATTGCGTTCCAAGGGGAATGCAGTGATTAATTTGATGGGGGCAGTTGGGGGGATTCTGGTGTTGGGAATGGTGGCGCTACTGGCTCCGGATAAGAACAACATTAACTACTGGCCCCTTTTTCTAGGCACGGCTTCGGTGATGGTGGTGGGTGTGATTATTCTCAAACTGACGGTTAACGAGCCGGCCGCTGTGATAAAAATGCGGCATGATAGTGCAGCCATGGGGATTGATGTTGAAGAGGCTGAGCATGATGAAACCCTGGTGACCCATGAAAAGCTACCGAAAGCGTATCGAAAGAGTCTGATTTTTATTCTCTTATCGGTGGCACTGTGGTTTATGGGTTATAATGCTGTAACCTCGGCATTTTCAAAATATGCCATGGTTTCTTTGGGAATGAAGGAATCTCAAACAGCTTTAATTTTGATGGTAGCCAGTATTGCGGCAATTATTTCTTTTATTCCCGTGGGGATTATTTCTTCAAAGGTGGGTCGTAAAAAAGTCATCCTGATGGGAGTGGCCGTGTTGGTAACCGTTTTTGCCACGGCAGCTTTTTATACCGCCTTTAACCCGATGTTATTTGTTTCCTTTGCCTTAGCTGGAATCGCCTGGGCGGCCATCAATGTCAATTCCCTGCCAATGGTGCTGGAAATGTCCAAAGGCGCTAATGTTGGCCGTTACACGGGCTATTATTATACAGCATCGATGGCTGCCCAGGTTGTGACCCCGATCGCCTCAGGCGCCCTCTTAGAACATCTTGGTTATCACACCCTGATGCCCTATGGTGCTTTGTTTGTGGGGCTGGCATTTTTAACGATGATGCAGGTTAAACATGGGGATTCCAAACCGATTATAGGGGCATCCAAGTTGGAGGCGTTTGATGTGGCCGATTAAGGTGATAATCGGGTTAAGATGGAGAATTCGATGATTACTTATCTGATATTGGCGCTGGTTGTATTGAGCCTTCTTTATCTTTTTATGATTTTGCCAGCGAAACTGCCAAATCATTCAAATTCATTTCTTTGGAAGAGTCATTATGCCCATCGCGGTCTGCATGAAAAAAACAGGACAGTTCCAGAAAACTCCATCCTGGCTTTTACCAAAGCGGTTGAAGCGGGATATGGCATGGAACTGGACGTTAACCTTACCGTCGATGGAAAAGTGGTGGTATTTCACGATGACAGTTTGCTTCGGGTTTGTGGTGTTGACAGATTGATCACCGAATGCGTATCAACAGAACTTTCGGATTATCATATTGAAAACACAGAACAAACCATTCCACTATTAAAAGATGTGCTACAGCTTGTAGCGGGTCAGGTTCCACTGATTATTGAACTGAAGAATACTAAAGAGTGGCGGAAACTCTGTGTTAAAACCGCAGCGCTACTGGATGGCTATGCCGGTGTATATTGCATTGAGTCCTTTCATCCCGGGATTGTTGGCTGGTTTTATAAAAACCGGCCCGAGGTAATCAGAGGCCAACTATCCGCTGGTTACCGCAATCTAGGTGGTACATCGTTATGGCAACGTCTACTGATTGCTTCAGTGGTGACAAATGTAGTCGCCCGGCCTCATTTTATCGCCTATAAGCACGAAGATGCGCATCATCGACTCAGCTTGTGGCTGTTTCGGCAATTTGGGGGAAAACTGGTTGGCTGGACGGTGCGGGATAATGATGATCAGGTACGGTGTATGGATTATTTTGATGTAATTATTTTTGAGTTCTTCAGGCCTTAGCGCGTACAATGAGATTTAACAGAAAATAGTCTTAATACTAATCTAGTTTTAATGATTGATTGAGAGAATAAAAGGGTAAAAAAGAAGCACTAATAGAAATAGAAAAATGAGTCGGTCATTGTGAAACAATATTGATTTAATTGTGTGGCAAGGCCATTAAAATTCGTGAGAAAGGAACTAGTTTGAATTAGCTTAACAGAAGTGGGTGAGGGAACATGACACTGTATATTTTGGCAATTATAGCCATCTTTATTATTTATATTTTGCTGTTGCTTCCGGGCAGAATGCCAAAGGAGGTTGATGATCGTCTTTGGACCAGTTATTATGCCCATCGGGGATTGCACGAGAAGGATAAATCGATTCCGGAAAATTCCATGGCGGCCTTTAAGAAGGCGGTGGCGGCTGGCTATGGCATCGAGATGGATTTAAATCTAACCGCCGATGGCAAGATTATCGTCTTCCATGACGATAACCTGTTGCGTCTGTGTGGGGTCGATAAATTAATAACTGACTGTACTTATGAGGAACTGATGATTTATAATCTCGAAAACACGGAGGAAAAAATTCCCTTGTTTGAAGAGGTGCTAAGCATGGTTGATGGACAGGTTCCATTGATTGTCGAACTGAAAAACACCAAGAATCTCAACGAGCTGTGTTCAAAAACGGCCGAGTATCTGGATCAGTATGAGGGTTTATATTGTGTTGAATCTTTTCAGCCGTTGATTGTCCGGTGGTTTTATAAAAACCGGCCCGATGTGGTCAGAGGTCAACTGTCAGTGGGGCGTAAAAGCCTCAAGGGACTGGATGTTAAATTGTGGCAATGGTTGCTGATCATTTCATTTGCGACCAATTTTATATGCCGTCCTCATTTTATGGCGTTCCACCATGGCGATGCCCGGCGCAAACTGGGGCTTAGCCTCTTCCATCTGCTGACCGGTAGACTGGTCGGATGGACAGTTCAGGATACCGATGACATTGAGTACTGCAAGAAAAAATTTGATGCAATCATTTTTGAATATTTTGAACCATGAGTTTAGAAAAGGTCTGAACATCTCAAGAAGAGGTGCCGGGCCTTTTTTTCAGGTTGTAGGAGGAATTGGAATTTTTGGAGGAAGAATTAAGGCCAAAAAACCGGACAGGTATATACGTTCTGTCGGCTGTCGAAACAGACAGAACATCGTGTGGCAATACCTTGCAGATAGAAAACGATGCTGTTGTCATTTGGGTCTTTGGAATCACCGTCGTGATCAATTTGATGGGGTTGTTTCTTTACAAAAAAATAAGCCGTGTCGGAAAAGCACAGAATGAGGAGTGAAGATTACCGGGATTACTGTTTATATTAGTTGAAGACCATCACTCATTGACAGCCCCTAGTTTTCACAATATACTTGAGAAAACTAAGTAAAACGAAGCAGGAGGAAACAATGGCAATACGACAACTTCGACACGATGAGGATCCAATACTCAGAAAAAAAAGCAAAGAAGTGACCGAAATCGATCAAAAAATACAGATGATTCTCGATGATATGCTGGAAACCTTGCATAGCATTCCCAATAGTGCGGCAATTGCCGCTAATCAGGTCGGTATTCTAAAGCGACTGGTGGTTATTGATATGGGTGAAGGAGTGATGAAATTAGTTAATCCCGAAATCATTGAGACCAGTGGCGAACAGGAATGTACCGAAGGTTGCTTGAGCTTTCCGGGAAAGTTCGGAACGACCATCCGTCCGCAAAAAGTTACAGTTAAAGCTCGCAACGAAAAAGGTGAGGAAATCATCATTACCGGAGAAGATGATCTGGCCAAATGCTTTTGCCACGAACTGGATCATTTGGATGGAGAAGTGTTTATTGATAAGGTAATCACATTTCTGGACGTTTAAATCATGAACGTCAAAAGAGCTTTCATGAAAGCTCGAATGAAAAGGATCAGCCTATGAAAATTGATCGACTCATCGGGATATTGTCTATTCTATTGCAGCAAAAAAAAGTGACGGCTCCTTATCTGGCAGACATGTTTGAAGTCTCTCGCAGAACCATCAACCGGGATATAGAAGACCTTTGCAAGGCCGGAATTCCATTGTCGACTCGGCAGGGAGCAAATGGTGGCGTTGCCATTATGGAAGGGTACACGATCGATAAAACGCTGCTGTCTTCAGGCGAGATGCAATCGATTCTGGCCGGGCTAAAAAGTCTTGACAGTGTTGCCGGAACCAATCAGTATCGACAATTGATCGACAAACTGGCAGTGGATCGGGGAGTGTCCCAGTCGGATAACCACATTGTCATTGATCTGTCCTCGCACTACAAAAATTCGCTGGCGCCAAAATTTGAACTGATCAAACAGGCCATTGACCAGCGGCGGCTGATTGCTTTTTATTACTACTCACCAAAAGGCGAAAGCAGCCGACGGATAGAACCATACTTGATTGTTTATCAATGGTCATCCTGGTATATCTGGGGATATTGTCGGGAGCGATCTGATTATCGTCACTTTAAGCTTAACCGTCTCTGGGATTTGCAGGTGCTGGAAGAAACCTACAAGCCAAGAAATCTGCCGGAATATAACAGTCAGGAGCAATTGGTTATGCCCAGTCAGATTCAATTGGTGGCAGAATTTGACCCCACAATGAAATGGCGGCTCATTGACGAATATGGGATAAATTGCTATCAGATAACCACATCGGGCAAACTTCGTTTCGAATTCTGTTTTTCCAGCCGGGAGAATCTTTTTAGTTGGTTGCTGAGTTTTGGTGATGGGGTCGAATTAATTAAACCGGAAGCCCTGCGAAATGAATTTTTGATGATCACAAAAAAAATCAGTAAAAAATACCAATGATTGTTACAAACATGACAGACAGGTGTCGTGATTGTGGCGGTATAATGATTAAAAAACGAGGAGGAAGTTGTTATGAAATTTGAAGCACCGATGCTGGTTGTGAATGATATTAATCGTTCCCGGGCTTTTTATTGTGATGTTTTTGGTTTGGAAGTGGTGATGGATTTTGGTGAGAATATTACCTTTAATGCCGGATTTTCGTTGCAGGATAAGGCCCTTTGGGCAAAATTTATCCATCGGGATGAAAAAGAGATTGTCTATCGGGGCAACGATATGGAACTTTATTTTGAAGAAGAGAATCTGGATGATTTTTCAGCACATCTAAAAAATTATCCGGAGATTGAATATTTGCACGATGTGGAGGAAGCTGCCTGGGGTCAGCGGTCGATCCGTTTTTATGACCCGGATTATCACATCATCGAAGTGGGTGAAAGCATGGCCATGGTGTGTCAGCGTTTTTATGACCAAGGGATGACCGAGGCGTCGATTGTCGAGCGGACGATGATGCCAGCGGAAGTGGTTAAGCATTTTATAAAACAACGGCCAAGTGAAAAAGCGCAATTGAATTAAGTGAGTCCCCAAAAAGAAAAGAAGCCCTTCAAACACAAAATTTGAAGGGCTTCTTTTACGTCAGTTTTAAAAATGATATAATAAATCGGTTAATATTGAGAAAAGAAGGTTATAAATATGAACACAGACATCACCATCCGTTGGGCAGAGCTAGATGATGCCCAAGCATTATTAAATATTTATGCGCCCTATGTTAAAGAAACGGCTATTACCTTTGAATATACGGTGCCAACGCTTTTAGAATTTAAGCAGCGCATGCAAAAAACCATGACAAAATATCCCTATCTGGTGGCCGTCAGGGAAGATGAAATCCTCGGCTATGCCTATGCCTCTGAGTTTAAAAACCGGGCGGCCTACGACTGGGCGGTAGAAACCACCATCTATGTTAAACAGCACAGCCGTCAAAGTGGGGTGGGTAAAAAGCTCTATCAGGCCCTTGAGGCAGTTTTAGAAAAGCAGAACATCACGAATCTCTATGCCTGTATTGCCTATCCCAATCCCGACAGCATCGGTTTTCATGAACACCTGGGCTATCAAACCATTGGTCATTTTTCTAAATGTGGCTACAAGCTGGAAACCTGGTATGACATGATCTGGATGGAAAAGATGATTGCGCCGCATGGCATAAAGCCAGCACCGTTTATCAGAATCGGGGATTTAACAAAAAATGAGAAGTGAAAGTCAGAAATTTTGAAAACCAGCTGAAACTAAAAAGTGCAGCGGTTTTAACAAAAAAGCAATAGACAAAACCGTGAAAAAAGAATACACTGTGAATAAAAAATTACGAAAATGCGGATACAATACAAATAAAGTGAATAAATTGAACTGGAGGCACATAGTGAAAACGATCAACTTGAAACTGATGCTGATTCATCGCGGAACCCGAACCCATTCGATTACCCAAATTGAGCCGATTGGTCATATGTCGCTGGCGGAAATGATGGCCAGTAAAGGGATTGAGGTGGCGGTTTTTTCAGGGGAGCTGTTAAAAGGGCTGGAGTTTCTGGCAGCAACCGGCTCCGATAGTAATACGGTGGTCGGTTTATACTGTGACTATGAGAATCAGTCAGCGGTTGAAAGTTTTTCCCGGGAAATTAAAAGGCGGTACGGTGCCACTGTGCTGGTAGGCGGGCCCCAGACCGTTGGTTTAGGGGAGGCCTTTTTGCGGGCCAGCCAGGCAGACGCAATTATGCGGGGTGAAGGGGAATATTCACTTTATGAGGCCATCCATGCCCTGCAAAATGAAGCAATCGAAAACTGGGAGCGTATTCCGGGACTCTGTTCACTCCGAAGTGATGGCAGTTATTATGATAATGGCATTTATCCGGCCATTGAAAATCTTGATGAACTGCCAATTATTACCGGGACAATTAAATCAGCCCAACATCAGGGCATCAATCATATGGCAGTCATGTCAGGACGAGGGTGTCCTTTCCACTGTTCTTTTTGTTATGAAGGGGGAAACAGCAAAAATGTAAGACGCCGCAGTGTCGCAAATGTGATGCAGGAAATCCGCTGTCGGCTGAAACAAAACCCTAACGTGAAGTACATCTTTTTCGGTGATGATACCTTCACCCTCGATAAGGAACGGGTGCGAAGTTTTTGCGAACAATTAAAAGAGCTGCGGAAGGAGCATGATTTTGTCTGGTTTGCCGATGCCCATGTCAACATCGTCATTAAATACCCGGAAATTGTCAAAATGATGGTCGATGCCGGGCTGGTGCGGATGCAGATCGGCATTGAAAGCTGTAATCAACATATTATTGATATCTATAACAAGAAGATCAAACGGGAAGGCCTCTTTGAGGTCATTGAAATCTGTCAAGCTGCCGGACTGCCCCAGTTGGTCGGCAACATCATTATTGGCGGCGCTCTGGAAACCCGGGAGAGTCTGGACTATACCTTTGATACCGTCAATCAGATGATTAAAGCCGGTCGGGGGATGGTGGAGGTGGTCAGCACCTTCTATATGCCTTTCCCGGAAACGGCGATGTCCAAAAATCCCGAAGCTTTTGGCATTTGTGTCAGGGACAAAGAAGCCCTGACATCAGTGGGGGATTTTCCGGTGATTGAAACCGCCACCTTGAGTATTGAGGAAATCTGCGCCGCCCGGAATGAATTTTTCGAAATGAATACCCGGCTGATGCGAAAAATGCTCAGTGATGGTGAAATCCCCGACGAAGTGATTCTAAAAAGCTATGCCCTCAGTGAAAAATACGGCCTCAGTGGAATGTGGCAGGGCCTGGCCTACTCCCGCTACCCCTATTTTGATGCTCAGTACAAGGCTCGGATCCGGGGCGACAAGCTGATGAAAGATTATGACGAGAAGACGGTATTTGCCACCCATCCCCAGCGGATTGCACTGCTGTCGCTAACCCCCGAGCTGGCGGCCGAGATTCCGGTATTAAATGGATTTGTCTATTCCCCCTTTGAATTTGAAGTATTAAAATACAGCTCCGGAAAACTATCGATGCTGGAGATGGCAGAAATACTATTCCCGGCATACCAGCACAGCTTTGAAAATTTTACTGCCTTTAAAGCGCATCTGCTGCAGACGATTAAAAAATTGGAGCAGGTCGGCATGTGTGTGTTGTCGGGGCCATTGACCGCCCAGGCAGCTGATCAGCAGTGGCAGGTTCGGGAAACAACCGGGGAGGACAGCGTGAAAAATAAGTTTATACTTTTTAAATTATCAACAATTGGGATGGAAATTGCCGGCTTCAGCCGAAATGGCGCTTTTCTGGGCATTTATGGTCTGGCCAGCTATCTCGATGCCAATGGCTATGATGCCATTGTCTGTGAATGTCGCCCGGATCAGACCATCGATTACCTGAAACGCTACCCGTTTCATGAGATTTGTGGGATCGGCTTTTCGGTGGATTTTGAAAACAAGCACGTGGTTAAAAAAGTCAGTGCGGCCATTACCGAAACCTATCAGCTTCCGGTGCTGATTGGCGGCCCGGAAGCAATTTCTCTGGATGAAGATTATCTGCGGCAATCGCAAGCCAAAGCCATTGTCAGAGGCGAAGGCGAACTGGCGATGGTGGCGGTGCTGTCGGCCTTGAAAGAACAGCGAAGTCTGGTAGGGATTCCCGGTATCTTTTATCTTAATGAGCATGGTGAGGCAATTGACATGGGCGAAGGCCCGGTGGTGGAAAACCTTGATGAGTTGCCTTTCCCGGCCTACGATAAAAGCATTACCCCGATTGATTTTAGCAGTCTCTATCTGATGAGCAGCCGGGGTTGCCCCTACCACTGTGTCTTCTGCCATGAAGGGGCCTTAAAACGGCCGATGCGACAGCGCAGTGTGGACAACGTCATTGCCGAAATGAAGTACTTTCTGCAAAAATACCCGGAGCTGAGTTATTTTAAATTCTGTGATGATACCCTGGTCACCAATCCTAAGTGGCTGGATGCGTTTTGCCGGGAAGCCAAAGTCTTGCAGGCAATCCGGCCCTTCCAGTTCTATTGTGAGGCCGATGTCGTGTCCTTAAGCCGACGACCGGAAGTATTAAAGGCGATGGTGGATGCGGGCCTTAACCGGCTGCAAATTGGTATTGAAACGGTGGATAAGGAGATGCTCAAAGTTTACCGCAAAAATATTTCCCCGGAAATGGTTGAAACGGTCGTAAAAGCAGCCTATGATGCCGGGGTGCAACAGGTCTTTGGAGCGCTGCTGGTGGGCGGGCCCATTGAAAACCGGGAACATATTGAAAAGAACAAGGCCTTTGGGGCGAAGCTGCTGCGATTGGGACCGGGGATGATGGAAATTGCCCCCAGCATTGTGATGCCTTACCCGATGACCGATATTGGCCTGTATCCCCAAAAATACGGTCTGACGATTTATGACCGGCAGGGATTGGGCAGTATTTCGGATTACCCGCTAATGGACAGTGAAACCATGGATCGTCGGGAAATCATGGGGGCCTATCAGGAATATCTCCAGAGTTTTGTCGATGAGGTCAAAATCATGTTGAATAACGGCGAGCTCAGTCATGAAGATATTCTAAGATGTTATAAAACATCACTGGCTGCCAACGGCCCCAAATATTGGATTAACATAATTTCCCATCATAAACCGACATTGACGGCTTATTACACGATGCTGGCCCGGGAGGCCGCCAGTCGGATTGTCGATGTGGATCGCCAGGAATTGCCGCACTGGCGGCCCCAGCGGTTAATTGAGATGTGGCGGGATGTCGATTTCTCCCAGGGCTATCCGCTGTTGTGGGGGGAGGCATTATCACCCTTTGAATATGAAATCATGAAATATGCAACCGGTAAAAGCACCATTGCCACCATGACCGAGCTGCTTTATGAGCGTTTTGGTAAACCATTTGGCGAAGGGCAGGATGAATTAATGGAACGGATCATTGAAACCCTGAAAGTTTTTGATAAAAAATACTGGCTTCTTGTTGTTCCGTTCTAGAAAAAGGGTAATAAAATGAAGATACTCCTATGCAATGTATCAAAGAAATATGAAACTAGGGTTCACGATTATCTGGGGCTCTTTTATCTGGCCGGAGCTCTGGAAGAAGCCGGCTTTGAACCCCTGGTTTTTCATGGTAAACCGGAAGAGCTGTTGGAACAAGTCAAACAGAACCAGCCGGATGCTGTGGGCTTTTCCTGTGATTTTGATAATGTTTCGCTGATTGCTGATTTGTCCCGAAAAATTAAAAACGGCTGGGAGATCCCCGTTATCGTCGGCGGCCCTCAGAGCATTGGGCTGGATGGGCAATTTCTAAAAGAAAGCCAGGCCGATTATATTTTAAGCGGTGAGGGTGAAGTGTCGCTGCCGATGCTCTTAAAGGCGGTGTTAAACGATGAGGGCGAGTTAAGGGCGATTAACGGACTGGGGATGATCAGGGATGGGGTTTTTACGGTCACCCCGCCGGAAATTATCAAAGATCTGGATGCGCTGCCGTTGCCCGCCTACCACGCTTCCCTGCATAGTGATCACGACTACGGCAAGCTGATCTTTACTGGTCGGGGTTGTCCCTTCCAATGTGCCTATTGTGCCCCCAGCCCCGGAAAACAGCAAGTGCGGTTGCGCAGCATCCCGCTGGTACTCGATGAAATCAGATTGAATTTACAAAATAACCCAAATTTGAAATACATTATTATTATGGACGATGCCTTTACCCTCAACCGTGAGCGGATTGAAGAATTCTGCCGGGGGATGAAGGAAATCCGCAAAGATCGCGACCTGGTCTGGTATTGCGAATGCCATGTCGGCCGAATCAAAAACTGGATGGACATTCTGCCAACGATGATCGATGCCGGACTGATCCGGTTGCAGATTGGTATTGAGTCGGGCGATCAGCAGGTGATTGATGCCTATAACAAGCATGTCAAGATTGATGATATCGTTGAATTTGTCACCTATGCCGCTGATTGTGGGCTGACCCAGATTGCCACCAATTTTATTGTTGGCGGGCCAGCGGAACGCCCGGGGGCAACAGCAACCCTGATAAAAACGCTGATCGATCGGGCTCCGGGTATCATTGATATCATCACCGGCTTTTTAAGAGCGTATCCGGGTACCGAAATCATGGATAATCCGGAGAAGTTTAATTTAGTACTGCATGATCAGTCGGGCCGCTTGTCCGGTGATGATTATCCCTTTGTCACTCCAGTGGGATGTAGGCAGGATCAGATCATGAACATGCGTCAGGAACTCAACAAGGTGATCCGCCAAAGTATGCAGAATAAAATCAAAAACCATGCGTTAAAAAATGAGGTGGTGCAAAAGCAATTTAACGCCGCCCTGAAATATGGCATCCGCAGCCGCTGGTTTGAGGAAATTGCTGCCAATCCCAGAGCCTATGAATACTTTTACGTGCTGTATTTAAAGGAAGGGCAGGCCTTTGAAGGATCGATGGATTTTTCCAGCGATTATCCCCAACGCACCTTTGAATTATGGCGCACGATGACCTTTACCGAAGGCTTCCCCAAACTCGATGGGATGGCGCTATCACCGCTGGAGTATGAGCTGCTGCTGCGTTGTGCCGGGAAAAGAAGTCTGGCCGAGATCGAAGTCGAATTATATGAACATTTTGGTGGCCCGTATCACGATCCGGCTGAATTCCATGGAAAATTAATTGATCTGCTGGATCAATTTGATTTTAAATATTGGCTGACCCATTTTGTGATTTAGCCAAAATCTTTTAAAAGGAGGATCGACATGAGTATTGATAGTGCCAGAGCATTAGCCGCAAAAGTATTAACGGATGAAGTGTTGGAAAAACAGATTCGCGACACAAAAACAGAAGCAGAATTTGATGACGTTGTTGCAAAATGGGGTTATAGTTGTTCAGTTGCTGAATTCATGGCCGCTTTTAAAGAAGCACAAGCAAAACAACCGATTAGTGATGAGGAATTGGATCATGCTGCTGGTGGAATAACATTGGTGGGGATCGACTACCCGTTTGTTATGACACCAATCGTTCCCTGAGTCGAATTGGTTTTAAGACCTGGGGATTCAGCTCACAACCAGGAAGAATTCCATGGAAAATTAGTTGATCTATGGGATCAATTTAATTTTAAATATTGGCTGACACATTTTGTGATTTAGCCAAAATCTTTTTAGGAGGAAGAACATGAGTATTGATGGTGCAAAAGCATTGGCCGCAAAAGTTTTAACCGATGAGGCCTTGGCAAAACAACTTGATGGTGCTAAAACTGAAGCAGAATTTGATGCAGTGGTCGCAAAATTGGGTTACAGCTGTACTGCAGCTGAATTTGATGCTGCTTTTAAAGAAGCACAGGAAAAACAGCCAATCAGTGATGATCAACTGGATCAGGCTGCTGGTGGCTTAAGTATTGTTGGCGTAGACTACGCATTCACAGCAACACAAACCGCTCGAGCTTAGTCATTAAACAACGAAGGGGATTTTCCCCTTCAAATTACTGACTCATATGATCATTCAGATAGAGTCAGTAATTTAAAGGGGAGTAAAATAAGGAGCGATAAATAAAAAAGTGACTGAATTAGACGCGATTACGAGTAAAATTTTTAATGCAGTGTGATTGTCTACCTGTTTTTAAAATTAACTGACTCAATTCATGATTCAGTTGAAATAGTAGAGAAAGGAGGAAGAACATGAGTATCGATGGTGCAAGAGCATTGGCGGCAAAAGTATTAACGGATGAGGTTTTGGCAAAACAGATCAATGAAGCCAAAACAGGCGCAGAATTTGATGTGATTGTTGCCAAATTGGGCTATACCTGCTCGGCAGCTGAATTTAAAGCAGCATTTAAAGAAGCAAAAGACAAACAGCCAATCAGCGACGATCAATTGGATCAGGCGGCCGGTGGCCTAAGTATTGTTGGTGTGGATTATGCATTTGTCGCAACCGAAACGGCGATGAGTTAGAACAACTGAAGGGGAGATTTCCCCTTCAAAGTACTGATTGGAATAACCGTCAGTAGTTTAAAGGGGGAACGGTGCAGATGGAACTATTATTAATCAAATCACACCGCTATGTCAGCGGTTATATTCCCGGCAGTAATCTGGGGATGAATATACTGACCCAACTATTAAGGCATAAGGGCTATCAGGCCGAGATGTTTCAAGGCTATGCCAAAGAAGCCCTGGATTATGTGGTCGCATTGATGGAAACAGAGGACAAACCCCAAATTATCGGCTTTTACTGTGATTTTAACAATATTCACTGGGTCAAAACCTTTGCTAAGGAAGTCAAAAGGCGCTATCCTGAGGTGATTTTACTGGCCGGGGGTCCACAGACAGTCGGAATGGACGCTGAATTTTTAAAAGATACCACCATTGCAGCCGCCTGTATTGGCGAAGGAGAAGAAACGATCCTGGAGCTGATGGATTTTTTTATAAACAGGAAGGGTTCCCTCGAAACGATTCAGGGAATTATGTTCCTTGATGAAACGGGTGCCCTGGTGGAAAATGAGCCGAGAAAGCCACCGGAAGAACTGGATACGATTCCCTGGCCCGACATCACCCTGACCAATGATTACAAACATTTTGGCCTGCTGCCGATTTTGACCGGTCGGGGTTGTCCGTTTGGCTGCACCTTCTGCTATGAAGGGGCCAATGCCAAACGGGTTCGCCGGCACTCCGTGCCATCGCTGATGGACGAAATCCGAGCCAACTTTAAACGCAACCCGGCCATTAATTATGTTAATTTTCTCGATGATACCTTTACCCTTGATCATAATCGGGTCGATCAGATTTGCAAAGAAATAACCACAATCCGCACAGACTACGATTTTGTCTGGTTTGCCAGCGCCCATATTTCAACCATTGACAAGCATCGCGAGATGGCTAAGCATCTGGCCGATGCCGGTCTTGTCAAAATCTTTTTTGGGCTGGAATCAGGCAGTGATCAGGTGTTAAAAAGCTATAATAAAAAAATCACCCGGAAAATGGCCGTCGATGTCATCAACCACTGTGTTGAATCGGGGATTCACGGAATCTCTGGCAATATTATTTTGGGTGGGCCCCATGAAACCCGGGAAACCATTGAAGAATCGGAGTCGTTGATTATGGAACTGCTCTATAATGCCCCGGGTCAGTTTGAAACGGCCTATTTTTCATTTCTGCCCTATCCCAAAACGCCAATCACTCTCCATCCCGAAAAATTCGGGATGTCCATCTATGAAGAGTTGATTGATTGTTGTAATGAGGACATTCCCCTGTCTCGCACCGAAACACTGGATTTTACCGATCTGACAAACATTCGCCTGCAGGCCAACAAGCGACTGCAGAATGAAATGCGCAAAATTTATTTTGACGGCAAAATT
The DNA here is from genome assembly GCF_026646375.1 of Acetobacterium wieringae. Lineage (GTDB taxonomy): Bacteria > Bacillota > Clostridia > Eubacteriales > Eubacteriaceae > Acetobacterium > Acetobacterium wieringae_A. The sequence continues at coordinate 67,376 of NZ_JAIPPU010000014.1, read as the reverse complement.
CCCGAAGCGGTAATTCTCGATTCGTATCGACTGGGGCGACAATACGGCGTTTTTACCCGCTGGAATGATTATGTCTATAAAAATATTCCGATTGATGACGCCTACTGGAAAATGCGGGCTTCGGATGAGTATGTTCTCCATACTCAATTGGGAAAAAACGATGAAGAGGCTGTCATTCACCGCACCTTTGAATTATGGCTTTACACCGATGTCAGCGGCGAAAGACCGCAGATATTTAATCAGGTACTCGATGAAATCGACTATACCCTGCTGAAATTATGCAATGGCAAGCTGTCAAAAAAAGAAGTGCTGCTGCAGGGCAGAATGAAGCTCGATCCCCAGGGCATCAATCCTGATTTTTACAATCAGGCAGAGCAGGCCCTGAATAAAATGGAGGGCCATAAGTGGATTTTATACCGGAGACCATAAGCAGCAAACCCCAAGTTTTACTCATTTATACCCAACGGATGATCCGGGGACGAACCTTTGAAATGATTGAAAATCTGGGAATTCTTACCCTGGCGGCCCAGCTCAATGCCAATGGTTTTAAGGCCAAAGCGTACACCGGCATTACCACCGATGTGGTAAAAACCATCAAAAATTTGACAGACCGCCTCTTTGCGGTCTGTTTCTACTGTGATTTTGACAATCGTTCGGCAGTGGCGGCGATTTGCAGTGAGCTAAAAAAGCAGCATGATTTTTATGTGGTGGTAGGCGGCCCCCAAACCCTGCATATGACGAAAAAAGATCTAAAAACATATCAGGCCGATGCGATTATTAAGGGCGAAGGCGAAGAATCCCTCTTGGCCTGGTTAAGTGCCAGGGTTCGGGGTGAAGATGTATTTGTTCCGGGCGAGCTTCGAGCCGATCAAAACGCCGATTACGTTTATCTGGAGGATTTTGCCAGATACGAATGGCCCCGCAACGAAGATGTCCTGGAGTTTCAGGAGCGGCCGCTGTTGTCGGTTATTACGGCAAGAGGTTGTCCTTATCGTTGTGCCTTTTGTTTTGAGGGCGGGAATTCCAAAAATCTGCGGCTGCGTCAGGCCGAAGATGTCCTGGCTGAAATTGAAGAACGACTAAAAAGAAGCACCCGCCCCCGCTACCTGTTTTTTTGTGACGATACCTTTACCACCCATCCGGTTAGACTGAAGCAGATCTTAGCTGGCCTGAAAGTTTTACGGGAAAAATATGATTTTGTCTGGTTTTGTGAAGGCCATCCCGGCTTTTTAATCAAACACCCCGAGCTGATCCGGGAAATGATTGACAGCGGCATGGTGCGAATGCAGATCGGGATGGAAACCGGGGTGGCTGATGTGCTCAAAGCCTATGGCAAACAGGCTAGCCCCGCTGATATTAAAAAAGTGGTTGAGCTTTGCTACGCCGAGGGTTTACCCCAGTTAACCGGGAACTATATTATTGGCGGAGCCTTTGAAACTGCGGAAACCCTGGCTGAGACCACCAAAACAGTACTGGAATTGTTGGATCTGGCCCCGGGGATGCTGGATCTATCGACAACTTTTATTATGCCCCTGCCCGGCACTCAAATTTATCAGCATCCCGAAAAATTTGGAATCACGCTGGAAGATCGGGAATGTCTGACCAACCTCGAGGATTTTCCAGTCAACCATACCGAGGCGCTGTCGTTGCCGGAAATCTGCATGGCGCGTTCCCGGTTTATTACGGCAGTTTCAAATAAAATGAAACAGCAGTTTAAACAGGGTTTGATTCCTAAAGCACGGATTTACACTGACTTTAAGCTGGCCTTTAACTATGGCATTGCCGCCGGATACCTTAAATTTATCTATGCCAAAGACCCGATCATGGTAGCCTATTATCAAAAACTGACTGAGTATCAAGGGCTGTTAAAAGAATGGCATGAACTGAGCGAGCCAGAGAAAAATAACGCAGTGATCCAGATGATTCCGGATTTTTCGCTGCTGGATATTAATAGTCTCAGTCCGGTCGAACTTGACATTCTGGCTGGCGCTGGCCGCTTTACCATCGCAGAAACGGCAGCCAGGCTAAATTGTGCCCCGGTGGATCTGAACATATCGCTAAAAAGCCTAAGTGACCGCTATCTGATTTTATTTTCGGCGTTTATTTAGACTAAGAATTATCTCAATAGGTAATTTCGAAATGAAAAGGCATCGAACAATGATTGCTTTGGGTGCAGTTTCGCAATTACTTAATCTAATAATAAGGAGACGGACATGAAAAAACAACGGATGATCTTAGCCGTCCTGACCATCCTGATGATCGGCGGCTTGCTCGGTGCTGGCTGTACCGGCAAGACTGAGGAAAACGGTAAATTGTCAGTCGATGTGGTGTACCCTTTCTCGGAAGATTATAGCCAATCCTTCAAAAATGGCATTGAACTGGCCGCCCAGGAGATCAACGATCAGGGCGGAATTCTTAATCAGTCCATTGAAGTAAACTACAATGATGATGGTAACAACATAAATACGGCAGTAGAGGTAGCCACTCGAATCGCCGAAAATTCGGATTTCCCGATTGTCATTGGCCATCGCAGTACCGACGATGTACTAAAGGTGGGGAGCATTTATCACCAGAACAATAAGCTCCTCTTTGCCCCGATTATTGCCAGTTCGAAATTGAATTTAGCCCAAAATCCGGGGGCTTATCTTTGTGCGCCGTCCGACGATGCCATGGCCAGTGAGCTGGTTGGCAGCATCGCGGCTCAGGGAATCAGCCGGATTGCGGTTGTTCATAGTGCTGGCAATACTTATGGTAAAGACTTTATTCAAAAGGTTGAAGAACATGCCAATGCGACGGGCATTGAAATTGTTGATGCAGTTTCGTATCTGCCAAACCTCGATTATTTCCGCTATTATGTCAAAAAATGGGACAGTATGGGGGCTCAGGCGATTGTTAGTGCCTGTGTCGGCAATGATATCACAGCGCTTTATGAGTATTTGGAAAAAACCGGCAACACCCGGCCAATCTTTGCCAGTTATGACATTGAGATTCAAGCGTATACAATTCCTCAAAGTATGAAAAACCTGATCCAGGTCACCAGTTATTTTAACAATACCGCTACCACTGGTGCCGAGGCCGCATTTATTCAGGCCTATCAGCAGGCTTATGGTTTGACACCGGATCTGCCGGCCGCCCAGGCCTACATGGCGATGCATCTGGCAGCTGATGCGGCCAACCAGGCCCAAAGTCTGAAAATTGAGGCGATCAGAAAAGTGCTGGAGGAAAACAGTTTTGAGACCGTCTATGGCGGCTTAAGCTTTAATAAACGGTTGATCACTGGGATACCGGTATTTCAGAAGATCTATTTAAATGATCAATTGGTGCCCAAAAATAATATAACAGGGGGAGGCAACAGCGGTGAATAAATCGATATTTCGGAATAAAGAGGATAAAGGCACTCCCAAAAGTGAACATGCGGCCCTGATGACAGTCATCGGTCCGGGAAATCTGCTGATTTTATTGGGTATTATTATTTTTCTGGTGGGCGTGATGATTTACGCCGTGACCGTTCCCATTAATATTACCACCACCACCGATGCGGTGGTAGCCTATGGTGAAGGCACGGTGGATGTGGTGGTTGAAAATGAAGGAATCCTGTCGCAGTTGGCCGTCTCCAATGGCGACTATGTCAAACGGGGTGATTTGCTGGGGGTTTTGACCACCGAAGCAACGGCAACATCGATCAGTAACGGAACTGTCTTGACCGATCAGCTAAAAAGTCTGGTGAAACGGCAAACCATGATTGTGGCCATGGAAAGTGGTGTGATCGCCGACTTGAGTTTTCAGGATGGGGCATACATTCCCAAAAACTCGACGCTCGGTAAAATTGTCAAACGGGAAAACGAAGACACCACGGTGGTGGTTCAGGCCTATTCCAGCTATGAAGGGGCCATTAATGTCAAGCAAGGTGATAAAGTTTTTATCAATCTGGAATCGGTCAACAGTGATAAATATGGCTATTTAAGAGGGATTGTCCGTAGTGTTTCGCTCAGCGGCTTGTCCCAGGATGAAGGGAGCCCCATCGAAATGCTGATTATTATCGATCCCAAGGTGGACGATCAGGGAAATTATATCTGGACCAAAGAAAACAATGGCTTTAACGGTGAAATTATCGCAGGAACCTCCGGCACGGCGACGATTTTTACCGATCAGCTTTATCTCATTGATCTGATTATTTCCTAGAAAGGCGGCCAACGCATGACGAAATCACAATCCGAAAAAAGTTGGGATGAGCACGAAAAACTGCCTAAGATAGCCAAGGTTCCGGTTGTATTGCAAATGGAAGCGGTGGAATGTGGGGTTGCTTCACTGTCGATGATTTTGGCCTATTATGGGCGCTACGAAACCCTGGAAACGCTACGGATCGATTGTGGGGTATCCCGGGATGGTGTTAAGGCCGGGAACATTGCCAGAACGGCTCGGCTTTATGGTCTGGAATCCCAGGGCTTTGTCTGCACCGTTGATAAGTTAAAAGAAATGGTAATGCCTGTGATCATTCACTGGGATTTTAGTCATTTTGTAGTGCTGGAAGGGTTTAAAAACGACAAGGTATATCTGTGCGATCCGGCTTCGGGACAACGGGTGATCACCACAGAGGAACTGGGGCAGATGTTTACCGGAGTCGTCATTGAATCCCGACCGGGACCCGATTTCACGCCAGCTGGAGAAAAACCCAATGTTTGGAAGGCGCTCTATAAACGACTTTCCCAAACCGGCGTGTCACCGCTACTCTATGCCCTGGTATTGGGTGTGCTACTAGTCATTCCTGGGCTGATCATCGCAAATTATGCTAAAATTTTTGTCGATTATTTCCTGAATAATACCGAAAGATTCGATATTCTGATCTTTATTTTTATCCTGTTAAACACGGTGGTACTCCAGGCGATTCTTAACTGGCTAAAGGAAAACGCGCTGGTGCGGATGGAGAACTATATTGCCATTGACAGTGCCGGTGCCTATCTGCGGCACGTGCTGCGGCTGCCGGTGGAGTTTTTTAATCAGCGCCAATCCGGGGATATCAACAGCCGGATGCAAAGCATCAATACGGTAGCCACCGCATTGTCAAGCAATCTGGCCCGGATTCTGGTCAATCTGGTCACGGCCTTTTTATACCTGATTTTGCTGTTTCAATATAATGTCATCTTGACCCTGATCGGGATTGTTATCACCGCAATCAATATTTTTCTGCTGCAGTACACCGCCAAGAAAAATGCCGATAACAACCGGGTACTGCTCCAGTATCAGGGAAAATCAATTGGCTGGATCATGGTTAATCTAAAATCCATCGAAACCATTAAATCGATTGGGGAAGAAGATAATTTCTTTACCCGGATCGCTGGACTCAGTGCCGAAACCCTGGCGGTGGAACAGAAAATGGGCCGGATGGAAGCCATTATTTCGGTGCTGCCGACTCTGATGACCAGTATTTTAACGGCCCTGATCTTTACCATTGGCAGTGAGTATGTCTTAATGGGAGCGATGACCATCGGTACCTTTGTGGCCTTTAACACTCTGATGACTGGTTTTACTCAGCCAATGAGCGAACTGGTCAGTACCAGCGCCGCTCTGCAGGGGATGATCGCCGATATTTCACGTCTCGATGATGTTGAAAAGTATCCCGAAGATGTCGCCCTGGAAGCCGAAAAACTTTCATTGGATGGGTTTGACTGCGATCAATTAGAAGGTGAGATTGAGATCCGGGATCTGACCTTTGGTTATAACCGCTTATCGGCTCCGATTATTCAGGGCTTGAACCTGACACTCCGGGCGGGTGGCTCGATTGCGCTGGTGGGTTCGTCGGGCAGCGGTAAATCGACCATTGCCAAAATGATAACCACCCTTTATCAGCCATGGAGTGGTGAAATCCGTATCGATGGCATTGATATTAAGGCAATACCAACTGAACTGCGCGTCAATACAATGAGTTCGGTCGATCAGGAAATCGTCATGTATTCAGCTTCGGTACTGGATAATATTACGATGTGGGATGAGACCATTGCCGTCGAGGATGTCATCCAGGCCACCAAAGATGCCTGTATTTATGAGGATATTCTGGCGCTGCCCAATGCCTTTGACCATATCTTAACCGAGGGTGGCAAAAACTTAAGTGGTGGTCAACGGCAACGCCTGGAAATCGCCCGGGCACTCTGCAAAAATCCCAAAATACTGATCATGGATGAGGCTACCAGTGCTCTGGATACGGCCACCGAAGCTGCGGTCAGTGAAAACATCCGGCGCCGGGGCATCAGCACCATCCTGGTTGCCCATCGGTTGTCGACGATTCGGGATTGTGATGAAATCATCGTGTTAAGCTGTGGCGTTGTGGTTGAACGGGGAACCCATAAAGATTTAATGGCTTTAGGTGGCGAGTATGCAAGTCTGATCAGAACTGAGGGATAAGATGGCAAAAAAATTAGAAGAAATCCGACAGCTCAATAAAAAATACGATAATAGTGCCCAAAAAGCCTTCGACAGTGTGTTGTCGCCTAAAAAATCGGCCGCTCTGGATGATAATCCCCTGATTGCCGCTGTGGCCAGAGTCGCTGAGGCGATGGGTATTGACGTTAAAATACCCCCGCTTAGAAAGCTTAGTGGTGGTGATCCCTTTAAACTGATTGCCGATGAATCGGGATTTCGAATCCGCCAGGTGGAACTTAAAGCCAATTGGTATCAGCATGATAACGGCCCGATGCTGGCGTTTACAAAAGACGGGGAGCCGGTCGCCCTGATTCCAAAATCCCCCAGTCGCTATCGGTGCTGGCATGGTGATGGGGGAGCTCAGGAAGTGGATGCTCAGTCGGAATTCGACCGGGCTTATGTTTTTTACCCACCTCTTCCCAAGGAACCCGTTTCTTTCTTAGAAATGGTGAAACTGGGCTTAAAGCTGTTTCGGCGACTGGATCTGGTCTTAACGCTGGTGCTGGCACTGGCGGCGGCGCTGCTCTCGTTGTTACCGGCGATGGCGATGCAGGAGGCCTTCAACGTCTGGATTCCTCAGAATCAGTCGGTGACAATTTTGGTCGTCGGTTTTATTCTGGTGGCGGTGGCCATCAGTCGGGGTTTGTTTGCAATGGTGCAGAACATCTGTGTGCTTCGCATTCAGGGAAAATTGTCAATTTTGCAGAATTCTCTGCTGGACAAATTGTTATCCCTGCCGGCCTCATTTTTTAAACAGTATTCATCGGGTGCGCTGGCGATGCGGGCCACTGGCTTTGCAATGATCCAGAAAATTCTATCGGTGAATGTTATCACAATGATTATCACCAGCTCATTTTCACTAATCAACGGATTGTATATTTTTACCATCAACACCACTATTGGTTTCATTGCCATGGCTTTAACGGCGGTCAGTGTGGCCATCACCCTGGTCATCGGAAAAGCGCAAATGAAATGCCAACGGATATCACTGGAAATGTCCAATGATATTTCGGGCATGGTTTTTGAGCTCATCACCTCGGTTTCACGGCTACGAGTGGCTGGCGCCGAAAGCCGTTCTTATCTGAAATGGGTTAGGGAATATGCCAAACAGCGGAAGGTGGAGTATAAACGCGGCCAGCTGATGGCCTTACTGCGGCTGATGACCATTGCCCTGCCGACTCTGTCGATGTGTGTGATCTACTATTATGTCAGTGTCAATAGCATTTCCTCCGGGGGCTTTGTAGCCATCAATTCGGCCTTTGTCATTTTTATCTCGTCGCTGCTGGGGCTGGTGCAAACCCTGATTTCCATCAATAGCGTGGTGCCCCAGTATGAAAACACCAAGCCGATCATTGACGGAGTGCCCGAAGTGGATAGCTTTAAAACGACCCCGGGCAAGATTCAGGGAGAGATTGAAATTAAGCACCTGTACTTTTCCTATTATCCCGGGGGGGCGACGATTCTGGATAATATTTCTCTCCATATTAAACATGGCGAATATGTGGCCGTTGTTGGGGCCTCTGGTAGCGGTAAATCAACATTGTTGCGGCTGCTATTGGGCTTTGAAAAACCCACCAGTGGCAGTATTTACTGTGGCGGCTTTGATCTGGAAAGTGTCGATATCCGGGAAATCAGAAAGCAAATGGGGGTAGTTCTCCAGGACAGTCAACTGATTCCCGGGGATATTTTATCAAACATTGCCGGTTCAAAAAAAGAACTATCGGAAGATGAAATCTGGGAATTACTTAAAAAAGTCGGGATGGATGAAGAAATCCGGGAAATGCCGATGGGTCTCAAGACCATGGTGGCAGAGGGTGCCGGTACCCTGTCTGGAGGCCAGCGGCAGAAGCTGCTGATTGCCAGAGCGATTGCGGCCAATCCGGCAATACTCTTTTTTGATGAAGCCACCAGTGCCTTGGATAACCGTTCCCAGAAGACTGTTTCTGAAAGCTTGAAAAATCTCGACGCCACCCGAATTGTGATTGCCCATCGGCTCAGTACGATTATGGATTGCGACCGGATTCTGGTGCTGGAAAAAGGCAGCATCGTTGAATCCGGCACCTATGATGAACTGATGAAAAAAGAAGCGTATTTCTATAAGTATGCCAAGAGGCAGCTGGTCTAAGAACACAGAAAACCAGAAGAATGCTTGCCAGACGGCAGTGGAATTCTTCTGGTTTTATCAAGTTAGGAGATAAGAAAGATGCAGGGTTTAGTATTTAATAAAGCTGGTTCCGGGAACGCCACAGATCGGGCATTTGTCAGGCACGGCTTTTTCAATATTTCCGCAGAGGGGGCAGAGGTAGTAGAAGATTTCTTCAGTTTGATCGAGGTTTTCCAGGGCTTCCTGATACAGCCGGGCATGAACGGCTTCAGCTTTCATTGCAAAGGTAAAGGTTTTAATGGCAGCCTGATTGCCTTCAGCTTCAGCTGCTTTAATGAAATCCGGATACATCTCGGTAAACTCGTGTGTTTCTCCAGCCACGGCGTCTTTTAAGTTGTCAGTAGTGCTGTGGATCTTACCAGCGACTTCAAAATGTTTTAAGGCATGTAGGGTTTCAGCATCGGCTGCCGCTTTAAATAATTTAGCCGCATTGATTTTTCCATCAGCTTCAGCTTTCTTTGCATAGGTAGTGTACTTTCTGTTTGCCTGAGACTCCCCGGCAAACGCCTCCATAAGATTGTTTAATGTTTTTGATTCTGACATTTGTTTTCCTCCATATCAATAGTTTAAATAGTTAGTTCGACTTAGCAAGAGTCAGGAAAGAAAGGGGAACGTTCCAGAGTCTTGAGTGTGAACCTTCGCTAAAGGTAATTATTACTAAACAGTAATGAATATAAATAAGATAACATGGAATAATCAGAGTGTCAATAAGATATGTAAAAAAAGCATAAAAAAACCGAGGTGATTGCCTCGGTATCGATTATTATTGGTCGCAGTCGTTTGTAGTAATTTCTTCGTAGATCATCTGCATTTCTTCATCCAGTCGGGTAATTGACTCGGCACAGTATTTGAGCCGCTCCCGAAGCCCTTCGGAGATATCGCTATGACCTTTGTATTTGAGTTGATGTTCAAGACTGGCCCAGAAATCCATGGCGATGGTACGAATTTGGATTTCCACCGGAACGGATTCGGTTCGCTCAGCCAGAAAGATGGGTACCAGCACAATCAGATGAAGGCTGCGGTAGCCATTTTTCTTGGGCTCATTGATATAGTCATTTTTACGGATCAGGGTAATATCATCATGGCGCAGCAACAGGTTGGCAATCCGATCAATGTCATGTAAATAGTTACAGATGACGCGAACTCCAGCAATATCCGTCAGGTTTTTACGGATGTTTTCAGCCGTAATTTCCAGCCCTTTTTTCTGCATCTTTCCGGCGATGCTCTGGGGGGATTTTAGCCGGTACTCCATGTGATGGATCGGGTTATGGTCATATCTGGCCTGGAATTCTTCATCCAGAATTTCCAGCTTGGTTTTAATTTCTTTGATGGCAGCCCGGTAAATCTGCTGCTGTAGGAGAAACTCCTTTAAACTACCATTCATGTCCAGGTCTTCAGAAAAGGGGAGCTCAGTCGAATTAATCTGCATGATTGTATTTCACTTTTATCAGTTAAGAGTTGAAAGTGCCTTTCTATAATTAATCGTGGATATGGAAAATAGTGAATCGAAAAACGTGGTAATCTCAATAGAGGCTACAACTAATTATTTTAACGCTAAAAGCTTAGATGCAATTTAAGCTTTGACTGACTAATAAAAAATTTAAATAATAAGGTGGAGAGAAAGCGGGGCTGATTAAAACGATGAAGTTGGAAGGTTTGTTTAAAGATAAGCGGGTATAATAATAAACAGAAGAAAATTAGGTGATTGAAAAACGAAACCCAAGACTGAAGGAAGGGTCGCAAGTACCTAAAAATTAAGAAAGGAGGTGATAACATGGGATTTTTTAGCTGGATTTTCCTTGGTGGTTTAGCCGGTTGGCTGGCCAGCATGCTGACAAAAAACAATGAAAAAATGGGACTTATTAAAAATATTGTCGTTGGAATACTGGGCGCCATGATTGGTGGTTTTGTATTTGGCTTTTTCGGCACCACGGGAGTAACCGGATTTAATCTTTGGAGTATTTTTGTTGCCTCAGTAGGAGCAGTAATTCTCCTGGTGATTATTAATTTGTTCACAAAATAAAATTGTCAACGCGATGTTTAATGTGGTCGGAAAGGAGATGCGGTTTATCTCCTTCCCGACTTTTTTGTATTTGGCTAAAAATCGTGTCAAAATCGAGAAGTTTTTGAAACAAAACGTTAAAATTCAGCGCCCAATCACAGAACTATCACTTTAGGACGATAGAATGCTGACAAGAACATAAAGGAGGTCAGCATATGAAACCTGTTGTGATTATTCCGGCTCTGAATCCGGACGAAAAACTAATCACCTTAGTTGAAAAACTAAAACACGATGATTTAACAACAATTATTATAAATGATGGCAGTGCCCCCGGGTATGAAATCATCTTTGATATCTTAAGAGAAAAGCTCGACTGTGTGGTTCGGGTTCACCATAAAAATATGGGCAAAGGGGTTGCATTAAAAACGGGAATGGCCTATGCTGCCAATATTTATCCGGATGCGCCGGGCTATGTTACGGCGGATGCCGATGGGCAGCATGCACCGGAGGATATCTTAAACGTAGCCAGGATGCTGGAACAAAATCCGGGCAGCCTTATTCTGGGAACCCGTGATTTCAATAATACGAAAACCCCCTTTAAAAGCAAGTGGGGTAACCGCATCACATCGTTGGCTTATTTATTGAGTACTGGAGCGCGGTGTCCGGATACCCAAACCGGACTGCGGGGAATTCCGATGAGTTGGACAAGAGAATTACTAAAAATTCCCGGTGACCGCTATGAGTATGAAATGAATGTGCTACTGGAAGCGGGTAAAAGTCGGATTCCGTTTGTGGAAATACCGATTGAGACCATTTATTTAAATGAAAACAAAGCATCTCATTTTCATGCCATTAAAGATTCGGCCCGGATCTACCTGAATATTTTAAAATTCAGTTTATCATCCTTTGTCTCGGCGATTGTGGATAACTCGGTCTTTACGCTACTGATGCAAATTGCTTTTGGAGCAACCTCGTTGGGAATTCTGGAGGCAACTATTATCGCCCGGGTGATGTCCGGTGGGGTCAACTATCTGCTTAATAAGCACTGGGTTTTTCAAAATACCGATCAGCAAGGGAAGGCGGCATTGCAGTACGCCATTTTGTTTATCAGTCAGATGCTGTTGAGCTGGTTCTTTGTCTCCAGTTTAAGCAGTCTACCGATTCACCTGACGGTGTTAAAAGTATGCGTCGACACAGGATTATTTATCGGCAGTTACCTGATTCAGAAAAACTTTATTTTCGGGGAACACAGAAAGGAGTATCGTCTTAAATGATCACGTTTTTTTCAAAACCGTATCGCTGGGCAGGGGTATTTTCGCTGCTGCTGGTGGGGTTGTTTATCTTTGTGTTGCTGGATGCTTTTGTGATTCAGAAATCAATGGTGATCGTGGCTTCAGAAACAAGTGCCGAAACGGCTGCAGCGGCAGAAACCGAACCGGTGATTACCGCAACATCTTATAGTGATGAAAATATCCAGATTAGCATTGAAACTATTTCGAAATATGATTCGACCATTTATGTGGCGGATATTCAGGTTTCGGATGCGGCCTATCTGAAAACCGCCTTTGCCAACAATACCTATGGGCGAAATGTCAAGGCCAAAACGTCAGATATCGCCGCTGCTCAAAATGCGATCTTTGCCATCAATGGTGATTATTATGGCTTCCGGGACGACGGCTATGTATTGCGTAATGGCATTGTTTATCGGGATAGTGCCAGTGAGAATGAGGCTTTGGTTATTGATCAGGACGGCAATTTTTCAATTGTCGATGAAAATGAAGTCAGCATGGCATCACTAAGCGAGAATTGGCAGGTGCTGTCATTTGGGCCAGCTCTGGTTGAAAACGGCGAAGTGATGGTGGACAATAGCAGTGAGGTTGGTCAGGCAAAAGAAAGTAATCCCCGCACGGCCATCGGACAGATTTCAGAGGGACATTATCTGGTGATCGTTTCGGATGGCCGGACGGATGAAAGTGAAGGTCTTTCATTGCTTCAGTTGGCCCAGGAATTTAAAGAACGAGGCTGCACCATTGCCTATAATCTGGATGGTGGCGGATCATCCACCATGGTTTTTAATGGCGAAGTGGTCAATAATCCCACCGACGGCCGCAGTAATTCAGAACGGGAGGTTAGCGACATTGTTTATTTCGGGTATTAAATTACAAAACAATTCTAAAAAGCTTGGAAAAACCATTGCTGTTTATTTGCTGATGACGGTTTTAGCCATTGCTGTTAATCTCATCTATGGTTTGTTTGGCCACGGGGTTCATTCAGCGGCCATGACCGGAATGTTCTTATACCCGTTATTGGGTGGGGCACTGGGGTATTTATTGATTGATCGCTACATGGTCTTTATTACCCGGTTTGTTGTTTATCGCATTGGGTATAATAGCTTCAATTCAGGGCTGGCCGCTCTGACGGTGGGGAGTTTTCTTAAAGGGATTCTGGAAATTGCCGGTACGAATTCCCCATATCTGATCATTTTTTTCTTCCTGGGTTGGGTAGCAGTTGGAATCGGATTGGTAGTATTTGGGTTTCTGGTAGTTTCAAACCAGCGGTTTTTAAAGGCTGGAAAAAGAATGAAAAAAACTGAAGAGACGTTCATCCATGAATAAGGTGAATATTTAGAATAATAGCAGCAACAGAAAAAGCAAGTGAGAGCATTTTTTAAAATCTCACTTGCTTTTTTTGGTATACGGGCAGGAGTCAGCATGAAATTGAATAAATGGGTAAAAAAAGCGGTTATCGATCACAAATCAGGTCACTGTTTAAATGAATGTGGGAGTTGATTGGGTCGGCTGTTTTTGATCTCATACAACTTTTTGTCGGCTTCAATGATGACCTTTTCCAGGAGCACCTCATGATGCATTTGGTATAATCCAAAACTGGCACTGATGTGGATCAGGGAATCATCGTACTTTATTTCAATGGTATTAAGGACATGCTTTAATCGGGCAATCAGGATCGAAGCTTCAGCATAATTGGTATTGGACATCAGCAAAACAAATTCATCACCACCATAGCGACCAAACAGATCAAAGGCCCGGATGCTTTCATTGATGGTTTTAGCCACCGTTTTTAAAACCAGATCCCCAGCATGGTGACCATAAGTGTCATTGATTGTCTTGAATCGATCAATATCAATCATGGCAACACAAAGATCAGCGTCAAATCGTTTGGCTTTGGAAAATTCAACATTGGCCAATTGTTCAAAATACTGGCGATTAAAGATCTGGGTCAGACTGTCCCGCTGGGCCAGATCCCGCAGCTTCTGGCCTTCCACTTTATCGGTCACGTCCATGCAGCTGCCAATATAGCCGGCAAATTCATGGTCGTTGATATAGTAGGGAACGCCCCGGTCATTGATCCAGCGATAAACACCATCCCGGCGTTTAAGCCGGTATTCCATTTCAAAAGATTCCTGTTTGGCGAAGGCTTCTAAATATATTTTCAGGCACATGTCAAAATCTTCGGGGTGGACACCTTCTGCCCATCCATTTCCCATTTCCTGAGTTATTGTCCGGCCGGTAAATTTCAACCAGGTGGTGTTAAAGTAGTTACACAATGTATCGGTACCAGCCCGCCAGATCATATTGGGTGAGGACTCAACAATGATCCGGTACTGGTCATTATCCAGTTTCATAGAAATACCTCCAGAAAAATTAAACATTAACGGTTTAGAGTTAATACTTATTATAGCCTGAGTTGGGTATCTTTGCAGTAAAATTTTAACAAGTTAAGTTACTTATTTTTGCCACCGGGAAAGTGATTTCAAAGGGATCAACCTTAATAATTACCAGGGGCTTAAAGTGAGATAGATCAGGAAATGCGTTTTCGTCAATGCTTAAATCGGTCATCGATGCAAATCGGCCGGTTCCTTTTCCGGAAAAGGTCGTCTGGAAGGCCTTCCCGTCCAAATGCTGAATCAATGGAAAGGGGAGCAGTCGGGTACTGACCGGAAATGGAACTGATCCGCATTTTAAGCGGGCCTCAAAAATTGGTGAGGACTTACCTTTATTTTCGCTCGTGACGGTGACTTTTTCGATTTTATCTGATAGCGATTCAAAACGGAATTGGGCCAGTTCTTTGGGAATCCCCCAGTTGATTCGGCCATTATCCACCGAAGCCTGGGATGATACATAAATTTTGCTGATGGTATGTATGTTTTTCTGGTCATACTGATATTTGCCGGGGATCACAAGCAACTCACCGTAAGGGCCGCAGTTTGAGGTTTGATAATTTACCAGCATTACACTGCCAAAACCGGGGATGGCCTTGTTGGCGAGAAACTCCGGCGCTTGTAGATTGGCAAAGTCGGTTCCGAAACGATAAAGAAGAATATAGCCATAGCCCTGCAATTTCCAGGGGGCGGGATAATTAATCATGAGTAGACCTCCAGTTAGAAAGTTTTTGTGCTTCCTGCTTTTTTATCAGTGGGTGAACCAGGCTGAGTGGTTTAATCAGCTGGAATGTTTTTGATGGATAAATGTGAGCCTTGTTTTTTTCGAGTCCAGAGATATACTGTTTTGCCACGGCCTCGGGAGTCTGTGTGGGAAAAAGCTCGGGATTGTCATTCTTAAAAAATGCCGTTCTGGTAGCAATCGGGTGGATCAGCGAAATCACCTGATGGCTGGGAAGTTCATACCGGGCGGCTTCGAAAAACCCCTGCAGACTGTGTTTGGTGGCCGAGTACAGGGAATAGCCGGGAAGCGGTAAAAAACTCATGGCGCTGGCGGTCACGGCAAACTGAAAGGGCTGGTTGCCCTTTATTTTTTTGAGTTTCTGAAAAGCATAGATGGGAGAAGTGACATTGGTGTCAAAAATGGCTTTTATATGATCCCAGTCTCCCTGTTCGGCCCCTTCATAAAAAGAAAATCCGGCATTGGCAATAACGATATCAACCCCACCGAGAATGGTTTCGGCTTTGGCAAAAACCGAATCGACCCCGGATGGAGTCGAAATATCGGCTTGGATATAAGTAATGGTAGAAAAGTCCGGCGTAAACGCCTGGCGCCCCACAGCCAAAACCCGGGACCCTTTCTGATGGAGGAGTGGTTGCAGCGCCAGTCCAATGCCCGAGGATGCTCCGGTTAAAATAATCCGTTTACCGTTTAAATTCATCAGTTATCATTTCCTTTCTGCGATGGTTCTTCAAGGTTTAGCAATTCTTCGAGCTGGAACATCATTGACAAAATTGAATGGGTCCGCTCGGAACCAAGATTTTTGCTGGCTTTTTCAATGACCTGATAGTGAAAATCATCAATTTCTGCAAGCACTGCTTTTCCTTTGGCGGTAATCTGAAGTGACTTGATTCGTCGATCGGACTCTTTTTCAAACCGTAACAGCAACTCTTTTTTGACCAGTCCATCGACCAGTCGGGTGGACTGGAAGGGTTTGATACCCAGTAGCTCGGTGGCATGGCCCATACTGAAGTCATTGTTGTTCAAGAGCTGTTTTAGCAGCAGCATTTCCTGCCAGGAAATTGAAAATTTTGCCAACTCCATTTGTTCAAATTTATAGATAGCCTGTAAAAATGCAAAAAGCGCTGCATTGATCTGTTGTTTGTCCATCATTCACCTCGTTTATTTGCGATATGCAAACAGTTTACCATAATTAATTGCAGAATGCAAATAAAAAAATAAACAAAGCAAATTCAGTGCTTTTTAGATTTATTTTCCTTAAGATTTGTGGTATTCTTTTACCAGCGACACCGGATCAGAAATTAATAACAGAGAAAGATGTGAGCGACAATGAAGATACTGAGATTTTTGCTCATACCGTAATCACCAATTGCCTCAATGCCCGTTTGTCATACCGGTGCTGATTTTTTTGAGTCTGCTGTTTACGCCGATGAGCATCGTTTTTAACGATTTTTAACTGGTGACTTTGGTATTATCGGTACTGATTGCCAATCGGATGGCCAGTGACGGTGAATCCAATTGGCTGGAAGGGGTTCAGCTGCTGGCAGTTTACCTGATTATGGCGGTTTCATTTTTTACTTTATAATTAAGAATATTAAGATCTCAAAAACAGATATGCGACTAATTATCTGTTTTTTTATACAAAAAAACATTGATAAATGCAACGCGTCGGGGTAAGAAAGAAATAGCGAAAAGTGGAGCTTATTTTTGAAAGGAATGGTAATGAAAAGAAAAAGTTTGATCTGGGTATGTTGTTTGATAGTGCTGGGATTGACGTTTTCGGGGTGTATCCCCAAGGCTGAACCAAAAAGCTATGAAAAGACCATTGAAACGGCTCGAACCGAGATCTGGAATGCCATCTCAGCGGGCGGGGCCTCCAGTGCCACCGTGGCGATTATGGACAATGGGAATCTGGTCTATCAAGAAGGTTTTGCGATGGCCGACCGGGAGGCCGGGCTTGCAGTAACCGAAGACACCCAGTTTAATATCTGTTCAGTCAGCAAGGTGTTTACCGCTGCCGCCATCTTGCAACTGTGTGAAGATGGAAAACTGGCGCTGGATCAACCGGTAGTTGATTACCTGCCAGAGTTCACCATGGCTGATAGCCGTTATAAAGATATCACGGTTCGGATGCTGCTCAATCATACCGCGGCCTTGCCCGGAACCTATACCTTTAATGCTGAAACAACGGAGCCGGATCCCGACTATACTCAAAAATTTCTGACCTACCTGGTCGGTACGGAGTTAAAGGGCGATCCCGGGAAGGTTAGTGTCTACTGCAATGATGGTTTCACGCTGGCCCAAATTTTGGTTGAAAAGAGTTCCGGACAATCTTTTTCTGATTATCTGGCAGCGAATATTTTTACAAAAGCCGGAATGAAAAACAGCAGCTGTTATTTTAAAGCCGATAACATCAACATTGCCCGGAAATATAACGAAGATGGCAGCGCTGCTCCAGTGGAATACATCAATAGCCTCGGTTCTGGGGGTATTGCCGCCACCGCCGTTGATCTATGTCGTTATGGCCAGGCACTGTTCCAGGGCAAAATTTTAAGTGAAGCGATGGTCACCGAATATACCAGTCCCCAATATGGGGACCAAACCGTGCCTGCTGGAACACCCCTGTATCCGTATGGGTTGGGCTGGGACAGTGTGGCAGTGGCCGATTTTGAGCGCCAGGGGGTGACGGTGATTGGTAAAAACGGCGGCTCGCCTCAATATAATTCGCAGTTATATCTGCTGCCGCAGGAAAATATCTCGGTGGCCATTGTTTTTGCCGGAAATGCCGATGTCACTGGCGTTGCCAATGATATTGTCCAGGCGTTGATTAATGAAAATGGCCTCAGTGAGGTTCTGGAAATTGCGACAGCGGTGCCAACGGCGGCCACCATCCCTGATGAGCTTCTGGCTTATGCTGGGATTTACGGCGATGGTGAAGCGACTGTCAAGATCGAATTCAATAACGAAAAAAATGCCATGATTTATAAAAAGTATAACGGAAAGGCTTTTGAAACCCAGGACACCTATCCCTATCTCAGCGATGGTTATTTTCATTTACCGGTGGGCTACCGGGGTGGTTTTGCCAAAAATTTCGGCCAGGAATTTTTTATGATCTATGATCAAAGCAGTGATGCTGGTTTTGTCTCCGGGCAGAAAATGGCGGCAGCAGCGGCAGTCCTGGATACCAGCCAGTTTAGCGGAAAATCATGGATTCCCACCAATCTTTCGGCCATTGACGCCAATGCGATGGGCGTAAAAACCGGGGTTGTGACAGAGCTGCCGGGTTATCTTTATCACACGGCCAATGGCGGCTACACCCTCTATGGCTTAAAAGATGCGACCACAACCCAAATGGTGCTGCCATACGGCAGGGATCTGGCCCAGGCGACGATTGCCGAAAACAACGGCCAAATGATCTTAACCATCATGGATTATCAGTTGGTCGATACCGCTTCCGTGGCGTCGCTGCAAAAAGATGAAGCGATTGTGATTGGCAGCGATGGGCTCAATGTCTGCCGCAAGCTGGATAATGATGGAACCTTCAGTGCAGTTATGCCAGAAGGTGGCCGAATTGTGATTTATGGTTCCGATCTGCAGCCAGACTACGACAGCATCAGTGGCATCGCCGAAGAAATCCCAGTGACAGCCGGTTCTTATCTGGTCTTTATCGGTGCGCCGGGAGCGACATTCGCTTATGCGTATACCGTTTAGTGGGGCAACATCGACAGGAATTATAAAAGCGGTTAAAGACTGGTTTTAAAAGAGGGAACAATTTATAAAAAAAACGAAAGGATAAAGAAAATGTTAAAAAAACGATTAACAGTTGTGATGCTTGGTTTGTTGTTGATTCTTGTTCCTTTGGCGGGATGTACGACCGCCCCATCCCAGAGTCAGAGCTATGAAAAAACCATCACCACGGCACGCACCGAAATCTGGAAAGCCATCGCCGGCGGTGGGGCCTCCAGTGCCACCGTGGCCATTATGGACGATGGTAAAATTGTTTATGAAGAAGGCTTTGCCATGGCTAACCGAACTGAGGCGTTGGGGGTAAATACCAGCACTCAGTTTAATATTGGTTCGGTCAGTAAGGTGTTTACAGCTGCGGCCGTGATGCAGCTGGTGGAGGCGGGTCAGCTGGAGCTCGATAAACCGGTGGTTAACTACCTACCGGATTTTACCATGGCAGACAACCGCTATCAAGACATCACGGTTCGGATGCTGCTTAACCATACTTCGGGATTGCCGGGAACAATGATGTATAATGGCTTTGCAACAGCGAAAGATCCCCAGTTCTTGGTGGAATTTATGAATTATCTGGCGGGTAGCCGTCTCAAGGGTGATCCAGGGGTAGTCAGTGTTTACTGCAATGATGGCTTCACTCTGGCCGAGGTGTTAATTGAAAAAGTGTCCGGCCAGACGTATTCCGACTATCTACAGAAGAACATTTTTAAAAAAGCCGGGATGAACGACAGCAGCTGTTCCTTTAAGGCTGAAAACCCCAATATTGCCCTGAAGTATAACAACGAGGATGGCACCGCTCTGCCAGCAGAAATCATTAATCTGATGGGTACCGGGGGAATTTCCGCGACAGCAGTGGATCTATGCCATTTTGGCAACGCGCTGCTGGAAAACAAGCTGATGAGTGCCGAATCCTTTACCGAGTATACCAGTCCTCAGTATGGAAAAGAAACGGTGCCGACGGGTACCCCGATTACCAATTATGGTCTGGGCTGGGATATGGTGGACGTTGCCAGTTTTGCCGAACAGGGCGTTCATGTGCTGAGCAAAAATGGTGGAACGCTGCAGTTTAATTCTCAGTTGTATGTCATTCCTGAGGAGAAACTTTCTGTGGCGCTGATCTTTGCCGGCACCGGGGATGCTTCGGGAATTGCCGAAACCATCACCCAGACACTGCTGGAAGAAAAGGGGATTGTTCCCACCCCGGCAGCAGCCGAGCAAACAACCGCTACCGCAGCGATACCAGGCGAAATGCTCAGTTTTGCCGGATATTATGGAGCCAGCGGTAGTGTCATCAAAATTGAGTTTAATCAGCAGAACAACACGCTGGAATACAAACGCTTTGATGGCAATGGCTTTACCACCGCCGGCAGTTATCCCTACAGCGGGGATGGGTATTTTGATATGCAAAACGGATATCGGATGTCTTTTTCCGATAGTTTTGGCAAAAAACTGGTGCTGCAGTCGATGAATACGGCCGATTATTCGATTGTCATCGGCCAGGGTATTACGGCCAATAATCCCGTGGATACCAGCCGTTTTGCCGGTAAAGCCTGGATTCCCAAAAATCTCAGTGCCATTGATTTATATGCATTTTCTGCTGTGACTGGCAGTCTGCCGGAGCTTCCGGGAACTATTTATTTTGGCAGTGACGGCAGCTTTACACCCTATCCCCTAAAGGATGAAAATACCGCCTATAACAACCTGCCTTATGCCCGGGATCTGGTTGAGCCAACCCTTACCGAAGCAAACGGAACCACCACGATGACTGCGATGGGTTATGTTTTTATGGATGTGGCTGATATCCCCGTTCTGGTCAGCGATGAAAAAATCAGGATTGATACGGCAGGCGAAAATGTCATCAGGAAGCTGAACGCTGACGGTAGCTTTAGTGTCACCCTACCAGAGGGCGGCCGCCTGGTGATCTATGACCCGGCACTGACGGTGTTGGCTGATACCATGTATGCCGCAATCGAAGACGTGCCGGTGCCAGCGGGTGCTTATCTCATGTTTATCGGCAACGAAGGCGATGAATTTGTCTATCAGTACAGCTTTTAAGTAATCAATACCGAAGTAAGGCTCAAAATTAATATTTTGAGTCTTATTTTTTTGCCGGAATTGGGGTACAATGAGTTGAGCATCGGCCGAATATTTGAGGATGATTGCCGATTCGATTAGTTGAAAAAGAAGGGAAATTTGTTATGAAGAAGCTAACTCAAATTATCTGTCTATTTCTTTCATTGCTGTTTTTAACCGGTTGTACCGCCAGCCAGAATGAACCAAAAACAGAGAGTATCAAAGAGACCATCTACGATGCCTACGTTTATGCCTTTCCGTTGGTGCTGGTGAATGCCACCATGGAAAAGATGACCAATACGGTGGAGCCAACGACGACCCAGGCACCGCCCAATCAGTTGTTCCACAGCCATAATCTGGCCAATGCCAGTGCCAGGGATGTGGTCACCCTCAATACGGATACCCTGTATTCGCAGGCGTTTTTGGATCTTTCGGAAACGGCAATGGTTTTTGTGATGCCCAAAGCGGATCGGTTCTGCTCTGGGGAGATTATGGACGCCTATACCAATGCCGTCAAAATCACTGGTTCCGGCAGCGATAATCCCGATCAGACGGCTTTTTTGATTACCGGGCCCGATTACAGTGGTGAAATTCCCAAAGAGCTGGTTCATGTTGCCATGCCTACCAATATGGCCTGGATTTTGTGTCGGGTGCTCAGCTATGGCGAAGCCGATCTTGACAATGTCTATGCCATTCAAAATAACATCCAATTGCTGCCGTTGACGAATTATTTATCAGGAGAAGCCTATATTCCGGCTAAGGGCAGTTATAGTGAAAGTAATAATTTTATTCCCATCGAACATGTTTTGCAGATGACTCCGGCGGAGTTTTTTAATACTGCCAATGCGTTAATGGTTGCCAATCCTCCTGCCAGCGCCGATCAGGCCATGATTGAAAAAATCAGTGCGGTGGGTGTCGGCCCGGGCCTTGAGTTTGACCCGGCGGTATTGGGGGATTCTGGCCAGGACGAGTGGACTACGATGATCAATGATCTGTCGACCACCTTGTTCAACGATTCTCAGGATTTTCTGGTTCAGATGAATAACTGGCGGTTTTTTGGTGAACCGGTGGCCGAATTTGGCACCGAATATGATTATCGGGCATTGATTGCTTTAAACGGTTTGGCCGCCAATCCGGTTTCCGTTGCCATTTATCCCAATGCCAGCACCACTAGTGATGGCGTCACCTTTGATGGCACCAACAATTATGTGATCCATTTTAACAAAGATCAGCTCCCACCAACCAAAGACACCGGTTTCTGGTCAATCACCGCCTATGACAGTGATAATTTTTTAATCGATAATCCGATTAATCGTTATAGCATCAATGACCGCAGTGCCGTTACCTATAATCAGGACGGTTCGCTGGATTTATTGCTGCAAACTCAGGCCCCGGCCGATGCCACAATGGCGAATAACTGGTTGCCGATCTCAGCGGATAACTTTCATCTGTACCTGCGAATTTATCTGCCTCAGGAATCAGTGTTTGATGGCAGCTGGCAACCGCCAACGATAAAAAAGGCCGAATAAAAAAATCAGCGTGGCGATAAGTTCGGTTAATAAGGGTGTTTTTTTGACAACGATAATTTTGAATGAGGCTAGTTAGATGAATATAATTTTAAGCACAATATTGGTGGTTTCATCAATGGTCTTGATTGTTTTGGGGATCGTTGGCTTTCGGCATCGGGGAATTTCTGGGGTTAAAGCGATTACGCTGTTAATGTTTGCCATGGCTATTCACAGTTTTGCCTATGGGATGGAATTAATGAGTTCAGATTGGGAAACCATGTATCAATGGATTCGAGTTGAGTATCTGGGTGTGTCTTTTTATCCCATTCTCATTCTCTGGTTTGCCAGAGAGTATGCCGGTGAGCGGCGTTTTGCCAACAATTATGTGATGGGGATTGTGCTGGCCATCTGTACAGCTACCTTGTTTTTAGTTCAGACAAATGCGATGCATGGTTTATATTATGCCCAAATGGGGGTGGATGGGAGCATTGGCTTCCCCATTGTGGTGACACAAAAAGGTCAATGGTATATGGTTCAGGTAGGGGCCTTGTACTTTGCGATGATTTATGCCCTGGTTGTTTTGACTGGACAGATCATAAATACCAGAGGGGTAACCCGAAGGCGAGCCATTCTGGTTTTTACCGGGATGTTGGTTCCAATGATTGCCAGCACCTGTTATTTATTGGGCTGGGGAATTGGTGAAATTGATCTGATACCTTTTTCATTTATCTTTTTAAGTGTGTTGGTAGCCAGTGGTATTTATCGCTATGATATTCTTTTTTTGAGTGAAGTCACCCATGAAATGATCTTTAATACCATTGGTGAGGGGGTTATTGTGGTTGACAGCGAAGGCTATATTCTGAAAATGAATCGGGCGATGCAAAGCCTGTTTGGAATCCTCGGTCAATTAAAGATCGGAGAGCCCATAAACCGTTATATGGTCTTGGCGCATATTTTGGAGTCTAATGCTTCACAGACCGTTGCCATGGGTGATAAACATTATCAGATTCGTTTGAATGCGATTGGAAAACACCATGGAACCATCGTTGTTTTTACCGATGTGACCGAAATTACTGAGGCAAAAAAACAGGTTGAGATTTTGGCTATTACTGATCACTTAACCCAACTCTATAATCGGCATCATTTTGTCCAGCGATTCAATCAGCTGGAGAAGGCGGGCGTGGTTATGTTGCTGGATATTGACCACTTTAAGCTGGTGAACGACCAATATGGACATCAGGCTGGAGATACCGTACTCTGTGAACTTGCCGATTGCTTGAGTGAGCATTTTTACGATGGCGTGATTTGTCGCTACGGTGGGGAAGAGTTTGCGGTGCTGATTGAAGGAGAAAGCCTTGAAAATGCCAGAAACCAGGGCGAAACGTTCAGGGCGGCTTTTCAATCCCGACAGACGGATTTTCCCTGTACGGTGTCGATTGGCTTATGCTGGTATAATAAGGAAGATTACAGCAAAACCATGAATCTGGTCGATAAGCTTTTGTATCAGGCTAAAAATGCAGGTAGAAACGCTGTGGTTTGGGAAGACGCGCTTGAGATATGAGAAAAATACGGATAAAAACATGAAAAAATTGGCGAAGCTTCAGGCTTCGCCAATTTTTATCGAAAAATTTAAAAATATGATGAAATTAAATTTAAACCAACTGATAAGCGGCGACAAAACCGGTTTCGACGGCATTGGCGACTTCGATCCCAATTTCCTGGGGATAAGTGGCACTGATGGTTAGGCCCATGCAGGTACCGATTTTTTCAACGTTTTCATCAGTGACGATTAATATTCTGTTAAATCCTAATTCTTTGGCAACATCTCCGGTGGTGTTAACAGCGCCAGCACCGAAAGCCATCGGACATAATTGTGAGTATCGTTGTACCATCTCAAATCCTCCTTGGTTTTGTTAAAGTGTTGTCATATCTAGCTGGCATCAGTATAACAGTTGGAGGTGGCGCCGTCTTTGTGATGGCTTGAGATTTTAGTGATTAAAAAGAAGCCCGTTAACAAAGCAGGCTTGTAAAAAGTAACAAAATGAGGAAGCGAAATTGGTAAACGATTCCTAAAAATGAGATCCGCAAACGGTCAGTCGTTTTTATTTAATACCCTGATGTACAGGGGGATCACCCCATGATATAATGAGTCAAATTCGATAAGATAATAAGGTGGTTTTGACGGTGGTAACACTTAAAAAAATGAGATCGGTATTGAATGGGAGACCCATTAGGATGAGCATCAATGAAAATGACGACGCAATTGAAATTAAAGGCATTGACTATTTTACTGAACAAGACCTGTCGCCGGACTACGCTTATGTCATAAAGGCGTCTGACATCCAGCGACGGCTGGATCACAAAAACTGTTTTATTATCATCGAGGATCAGCCAGACTGCCAGTTCACTGAGTGACACCTTTTTAATTGCCCTGCTGAATCAAAAAATGTATGATCACACAGCCATTGAAGAACGGGAAAGAATTTATGGATTAAAGCTCTACAAAAATCTCTTCGCCCTGGTCATCCGCATCGATAATCGCTAGAATACCAATGATCGGTTGTATTACTTGAAACGGATTTATCAGAATTTTTTTAATCAGCAAACGGTGATTATTTATAATGGCCAATTGGTGATTTTGCTGGACGCCATTACCGCAGAAATTCAGAATGAGCGGGAAATGGCATCATTTGAAAACCTGCTGGAAGAAAATGACTGCACCGCTGGCATCAGCAAAATATTTTATCATCTGTATGATTTTTGTGAGCACTATAAACAGGCGCACAATGCGCTAACCTTAGGCGATCAGCTGAAAAAAACAGGGCGGATTCGCAACTATGATGATCTGATTATTTCCCATATGATCTTAAGCTTTAGAGGGGAAACCAATATTAAAAATTTAATCCATCCGGTGGTGAAAACATTGAAAGACCTGGATGAGAAAAAGGGCAGTAATTTTCTGGAAACCCTGGTAGCCTATATTAATCATAATCAGGATACTATGCTGACCGCTAAAAGTTTGCATGTTCACTACAATACCCTCAAATACCGGATTAATCAAATCATTGAACTAACCGAGCTTGATTTATCCGATAGCGAAACCTTGTTCAACATTCAGCTCTCAGTGAAGGTGAATGATATTTTAGCCTGTTTATAGCAAAAAAGCGGAGAAAAGCGCAATGAAGATAATCAATGAAACCCACAACTTAAGTTTAAAAGAGAATTTTGCAATCGAACGTATCCGGCAGTCGGAAGACCATCGCTTGACTGAAGAGAAAATGACCGATATGGTTATTGTTGAACATCACTTGAATGCCTATATTAATGATCAACTGGCCTTTAAGCTGGTCTGCACCCCCGAAAAATTAGATGCCCTGGTGCTGGGATTTCTTCTTAGCGAGGGCTATATTAAAAACTCCGATGAAATTGAATTTATTTATGTCTGTGAAAGCGGGGAGCGGGCTAAGGTTCAGCTGAATAAACCGCTGGCATTGCCGGAAATTGACCATGATACCGGCAGCAACTCGATTTCCTGTGGTAACAACCGAAAAATCCGTCAGGCTACTTACGCTAAAAACCTGATGCCCTTACCGATTCATGACTGGTCCCCGGAAACCGTGTTGATGCTGGCCAATGCCTGCAACCGGAATGCCGGGCTGTTTGCCGAGACCGGCGGAACCCACTGCTGTGCCATGAGCATTCGTGATAATCTGGCGTTTGTTTGCGAAGATATAGGCCGCCACAATGCGGTGGATAAAGCCATTGGTCAGGCCTTGATGGAAGAAGAAAATATCGCTGAGGCAATCCTGTTTACCACCGGCCGAATTCCCTCGGATATGGTCATCAAAGCGATCAGAAGCCGTATCCCGGTGATTGCCTCCCATTCAGCGCCCACTGATGAAGCGGTTTTACTGGCCCGTCAGTTTAATCTCACCCTGATTGGCTTTGTCAGAGGTAAACGAATGAATCTTTATGCAGGAAAGTAATTTCCTGCTTTTTTTTCGGAACTGCAATATCATCCAAGAGATAAAGCCAGATTAATGCTACACTGGGATGGAAGCGGAGGTAGTTAAATGAAACACCACGAAGAACGGATCGTCCGTTATGATAGTGAACTGAAAATCGAAGCCTTGTGCTTAAAAGGCATTATTCAAAAGTTTCCGAATCACTTTCATGAGCATTATGTGATTGGTTTTATTGAAAGCGGACAGCGAAAATTGTCCTGTAAGAACAGTGAATACCGGGTGGAACCGGGGGATTTGCTGCTTTTTAATCCTTACGATACTCATTTTTGCGAACAAATTGATGAAAAACCGCTGGATTACCGGTGTCTTAACATCAAACCGGAAATAATGCGGGAACTGGTTTTTGAAATCACCGGAAAGCCGGACAAGCTGATATTTAAACAGCCGGTAGTATCCCGGTGCGAACAGGTGAAGGCCCTTCAGGAACTGCATCAGATGGTGATGCAGGAAGCATGCGAATTTAACAAAGAAGAAGTATTTCTGTTTTTAATCGAGCAGTTGGTTGAAGAATACGGAACCTGGGAAACCGATAGGGATCAGCCGGAGGTTGATAGTGATATTGAGATGATCTGTGCTTATCTGGAAGCGCATTACCAGGAGCGGATCACACTGGCAGACTTATGTGCCTTAAGTGGCTGCGGCAAGTATTATCTGGTTCGAGCCTTTACCAGAACAAAGGGAATCACCCCCTACCGTTATCTGGAGACGGTGCGCATCAATCAGGCCAAGCGGTTGCTGGAAAAAGGGCTGGAACCGCTTGAAATAGCTTACCAGACCGGATTTTCAGATCAAAGTCACTTTACTAATTTTTTTAAGCAATTCATTGGGATTACGCCCAAACAATACCAGAAAATATTTATCTCAACTGATTCGAAACCTCGGGGATCCAGGAGCGGGGATGAGGGGAGTAAAAATTGAACGGCGAGCATCGGCTGACCGGCCATCTGGCCGCAGCGTTTACGATTTTTATCTGGGGAATCACCTTTGTTTCGACAAAAATTCTTCTGGATGTTTTCACACCAATTGAGATTCTGGTCTTTCGCTTTGTGATTGGCTATCTCGCTCTGACCCTGGTCTATCCCCGGCGCATGGGTCTTTGCAGTAAAGCCGCAGAAATGATGATGATGGCGGCCGGTTTGTGTGGAGTAACGCTCTATTTTTTACTGGAAAATATTGCCCTCACTTATACTTATGCCTCCAACGTCGGTGTGATTATTTCCGTTGCACCTTTTTTCACGGCGATTCTAGCCCATTTCTTTCTGGACGGTGAAAAACTGAGTCTGAATTTTTTCATCGGTTTTGTCGCTGCCATCATCGGGATTTTTCTGATCAGCTTTAACGGGATCATGGTGTTGCAACTCAACCCCATTGGTGATTTACTGGCGCTGCTGGCGGCCGGAGTATGGGCGGTTTATTCGGTGCTGACCCGCAAAATTAGTGGCTTGGGTTATCATAGTATTCAAACCACGAGGCGGATCTTTTTTTACGGGCTTCTCTTTATGATGCCGGCCCTGCCCTTTTTTGATGTCAATTGGAGTCTTATACCATTGGCCCAGCCGGTTTATCTCTTTAATTTGTTGTTTTTGGGATTGCTGGCTTCAGCGATCTGCTTTGTCACCTGGAGTCTGGCGGTCAAACGGCTGGGGGCTACCAAAACCACGGTTTATATTTATCTGGTGCCAGTCATCACTGTGGCAACATCGGTACTGATTCTTAAGGAAAGATTAACCGGGCTGGCAGTACTGGGAATTGGGCTAACCCTGCTGGGGTTGATCATTTCTGAAAAGCAGAGCGCTCCTGAAAAAAATACGATGACCAAACAAACCGAAAAAACAGCGAAACGAAAATGCAATCAGACATGATTTTATAGCAAATGTATACAAATTATCTGACCATTCCCATGATTTATGATAAAATAAATCATGGGAATTAATTTTTTGAGATAATAAATGTATAAAAGGAAGGGATGAGTGAAATGTTAAGATTAAGGGCAGTGAGGATCACTCTGATTGGTTTATTTGGTCTGGTTTTGTTGTTGGCGATGATGCCGCTGATCAGCAGGGTTAGCGCAGAGGAGAATTCGACACAAACTGAAAACGCTGTCACAGCCGATTCAGTGGATCGGGTTGTGACCTCAGAGCGTACTGTGAATGCGATGATGGGGTGTTCGTACCGAACTCATGTTCAGAATGTCGGCTGGCAGAGTTTTGTCAGCAACGGAGCTATGAGTGGCACGGAAGGCCAGGGGCTGCGGTTGGAGGGGATTGAAATCAACCTGGAAAATGTCAGCGGCGATGTGGGGGTTGAATATACCACCCACGTGGAAAATATTGGCTGGCAGAATTACGTAAAGAATGGTGCCATGAGCGGAACATCGGGCCAGTCACTCCGGCTGGAAGCCATCAAAATCCGGCTAAGCGGGGCTGATGCAGAGAATTATGACGTTTACTATCAGGTTCACGCCCAGAATTTTGGCTGGCTGGATTGGGCTAAGAATGATGCCAGTGCCGGAACCGAAGGGTTTGGTTTAAGGCTGGAGGGGATCAGAATCATGGTGCTGCCTAAGGGCGAGTCGGCACCGGGAGCGACCGAGCGGCCCTTTGTCACTACCAACATCCAATCGACCTATCGGACGCATATCCAGAATATCGGCTGGCAAGGATGGCAGAAAAACGGCGAAATGAGTGGTACCACCGAACAGAATCTGCGTCTGGAAGCCATCGAAATAAAAAATGAAAATCGGGAAAGTAATGTTGGCTTTGAATACCAGACCCATGTCCAGAATCTTGGTTGGCAGGATTGGAAAGAGGATGGCGAACTGAGTGGTACTTCAAGTCAGGGGTTGCGATTGGAAGGGATAAAGATCCGATTGACGGGAGCCAATGCCAATCTGTTCGATGTGTATTATGAAGCTTATGTGGAAGGCTTTGGCTGGATGCCCTGGGTGATGAATGGTGAAAGTGCAGGGACAGAAGGTTTAGGGTTGCGGCTGGAAGGTATCAAAATAATTGTTCAACTAAAAGGCTTGCCGATACCCGACAATACCGCCAATGAATTGGGCTCACTGGCCCAGCTGGTCAATAAAAACCATCATATTCCAGCGGATTATGTGCCGGGAGATCTGGTTTGGGTAAATCTACCTTCCACCCGGGATACGCAATTGCGGGCCGATGCCGCCGAACATCTCATTGAGCTGTTTAATGGTGCCAGTGCTCAGGGCTTGATTCTCTACTGCAATTCCGGGTATCGTTCCTATGCAACTCAGTCGGCGTTGTATCAATGGAATGTCGAAATGTATGGAGTCGCCGGGGCGGAGCTGGTCAGTGCCCGACCGGGGATGAGCGAACATCAATTGGGATTGGCCATGGATGTCACATCCGCCACCGTTGATTTTGATCTGGTGGAAAACTTTGGCTTAACGGCGGAAGGACAGTTTATTCGGGATCATGCCCATGAATATGGCTTTATTGTTCGCTATCCCCAGGGTAAAACCAATATCACTGGCTATGCCTATGAACCTTGGCATCTGCGGTACCTGGGGGTTCCGGTGGCTACTGCTATTTACAGCAGCGGTAAAACGATGGAAGAATTTTATGGAATATACTAACTGAGCGGATGAGCTGGTTTTCTTGAAAGGCAAAGCGATGAAAAAGTTAGGAATACTGATGCTGGTGGTGGTCATTTTGGTGGCTGGATGTTCAAGTCAGGAAAAAGCAAAGGAGAATGTGGTGTCAGCTAAAAAAATTACAGCGGAAGAGGCAAAAGTCATGATTGATGGGAATGATGACCTGGTCGTTTTGGATGTCCGAACTCAGGAGGAATATAACGAAGGTCATATTGAAAATGCTGTGCTGATTCCAGATACGGAGATCAGCACTAAGGCACCCACAGTTTTAGCCGATCAGAACCAGACCATTCTTGTTTATTGTCGCACCGGCCGTCGAAGCGCCGCGGCGGCTAAAAAACTGGTGGACAGTGGTTATACCAATGTCTATGATTTTGGTGGCATTGTGGATTGGCCTTATTAAGTGGTGAAGTAACTAATTGCTGAATTCTTAATGAAATACTGATGGATTGGGATTTGTCAGTAATTGCAGGTTTGAAGATTGTTAAAGATGATAATCGATAAAGAGGTGAGGTGGGCCAGTTAAGTAATGACTAGCCCACCTTTTTTATATTTGGATTATTTATATTTGTTGGGGCCTCAAAGACTCATGGGAGTGAGCTGTTGAGTGTACACCAAAAAAGAGCATAAAAGGCTTGGAATATGTTAAATAATTAAATCACAATCAGATTATGAAATATTTGAAATTTAATGGGTATAAACTACAGTAAAGTAATAATCAAGGTCTTAGTTTCTTGTGATCCAATACAAATCATGGGAAAGGAGCAATTGTGGAGATAATACCATATCTGGTTTCATTTATATTTGTTGTGATTAGTGGTAGCTATGTTTTTTTTGGTAGCAATATCGTTTTGACGAACTCAAAAGAGAAGAGCAATCGCCTTTTTTTTGTGTTGTGTATCTTCTTAAGCGTTTGGGCTTTCGCATTTGCCCTGTCGGTTTCGGCACCGGATATGGAAACCTGTTTATTCTGGCGTCGGGTATCGGCATTGGGGTGGGCTACATTTCCGGGGTTGCTGTTTCATTATTTTTTGGCACTAACCCAGCGTAACAAGCTGTTAAAACAGTGGTGGCTTTATTTTTTGATCTACATCCCGGCAGCAGTTTTAATTTATGTGTTTTCACTGTCGCATGACTTAGCAGTTATTCAGTATAATTTGGAGAACACCATCTTTGGCTGGATCAATACCCCAGGGAATAACGGCTGGGATCGACTGTATGATTTATACTATTTTGGCGGCATTATATTGGGGCTGGTGTTATTGATTGATTGGATCAGAAACACACAAAATCAACAACATAAAAAGCAGGGCCGCTATATTTTGCTGTGCTTTTTTGTATCATTGGCAGTGGCAGTTAGTTTTAAGGTGCTCAGTCAATTGTTTTTATTTACTTCAATCCTTCAAATACTGCCAAACATTATGTACATTGTGACGGTGTGTATCTTTTTTTCAATCAAAAAATACGGCTTGGTGAAGATGAAGCGCATCAGCACCTACGAAATGATTTTAAATAATCATACCCGAAAGCAGATTTTTGATTACCTGACGGTGGTCTTTGTTGCCGGAAGTCTACTGAATATTATTTCCCAGTATTTTACGGCAAGTTCCGATGAGATCACCGCCGTTCTCCGTTTTAGCAGCCTGCTGCTGCTGGTTGGGCTAGTGATTCAGATTACGCAACGGAGCAACCTTCTAAGAAAGTATCAAAATATGATCATTATGGTGATTCTGGTAGCCGCTATTCCGGTGATTACCCTCCGGTTTATCAGCTCTGCCAGTCTGACAGTATGGGCATTTCCGTTTATTTTGATTATTATGACCCTTGTGTTCAATAATCGGATTGCTATCGTGGGGATCACGGTGTCGATTTTTTTGACCCAGATTCTGGCGTTTATCATTATGCCGCAGACGATTGTGGTAATTGACAGCAGTGAGCACGTGGCTAGAATCGGATTGTTTGGCATCGGTATCTGGGTGGCCTTTTTTGTCAACGCATTGTATGTTCAGCGACTCAAAGAGAATACCGAACAGATTAAGATTCAGAAAATGATTGCTCAGGTTTCCGCAGACTTTCTGACCGTTAATAGTGAGAATTTTGAAGCCATCACGGGTAAATGGCTAAAAAAAAGCGGCGAAATATTTGATATCGATCGGACGTGTCTGTTTTTTTTCAGTCTGGATAAAACTAACTTCAGTTGTACTGATGAATGGTACCGAGAAGGGCTAGAACCACAAAAAAATTGTCATCAGGAGATGCCGGTGGCAAATGCACCAGCCTGGATTGAGCGGATTCTTGCCAATCAGGTGGTGCATTGTTTAGAGCAAGCGAATCAATCAGAAGAACAACAGGAAGATCAAAAAATATGCGGCAATAGCAATGTAATCATGGCCATTCCGATTTCTTGTCGGGGGGACGATGTTCAGGGCTTTTTAGTATTTTCTTTTTTCCGAGAAGTTGCAGTCATTGATGAACGTTATGCGGATATGTTGGAGATCATCGCCAATCTTCTGGCCGATGCGATGTCAAAGATTCAGTCTGAACAGGAAATCCGATATCGGGCATATTATGACCAATTGACCGGATTGCCAAATCGACTATTGTTTAGCGAACGGGCGGCAAAACAAATTGAGGCATCCCGAGCCGATGAAAAGATGATTGGTTTTATCTATCTTGACATTGACAGTTTTAGAACCGTTAACGATATGATGGGGCATGAAGGTGGGGACAAATTGCTGATCCAGGTCAGTCAGAAGTTAGCTCAATCGATCAAAAAAACCGATACCGTTTGCCGCTTTGAAGGGGATGAATTTGTCATTATGATCAATAACATCGCCCGGGAAAAAGAGCTATTGAAGGTTGCAAACCGAATCATTGGTGTATTTAAGTATCCTTTTATCGTCAGCGGCCAGGAATTTTATATGGCGGCCAATGCTGGTATTGCTATTTTTCCCAAAGATGGGGGAACCGCTGAGGAACTGCTTAAGAATGCCGACATTGCCATGTATAAGGCTAAGGATAAGGGCAAGAATAATTACGTACTGTGTTCAAGTGCCATATATGAGGAAGTTGAGTTTAAGAACAAACTCATCAGTCATTTGTATCATGCATTGGACAATGATGAATTACGGGTCTATTATCAACCCCAGATTTCTCTGGAAACCGGCAAAATTGTTGCTGTTGAGGCGTTGTTGAGATGGCAGCATCCGGAACTGGGGCAGATTCCGCCGAAGATAATTATTCCCCTTGCTGAACAAACCGGGCTGATCAACCCCATTGGGGAATGGGTGTTAAAAACAGCCTGTCTTCAAAATAAAAGTTGGCAGGATAAAGGACTATCCCATGTTCGCATAGCTGTAAATGTCTCGGCCACCCAATTTCGAAATCCGCTGTTAATCAATCAGATTCAAAAATTAATCAAAGAAACAGAGCTAAAATCCAAATATCTGGAACTGGAGTTGACTGAGAGTATTGCCATCAACAGAGCCAACTATATTGTTAGTGTATTGAAGCAACTAAAAAAAATAGGAGTCTATATTTCGATCGATGACTTTGGCACTGAATATTCGTCTCTGAGTCGTCTGAAACTGCTGCCCATAGATCAGCTGAAAATCGATAAGCAGTTTATTGATGGGATTGTTGGCGATGAAAAAGATCAGGCCATTATTAATACAATCATCCAGCTGGCTAAAAATTTGGGTATCTCTGTAATTGCTGAAGGTGCGGAAACCATCGAACAAGTCAATTTTCTAAAAGAAAACCGGTGTGATACTGTTCAGGGTTTTTACTACCACAAGCCAATGCAGGCAGAGGAAATCGAGGCTGTACTACGACAGCAAATAACCATCAGAGATTTTTAAACAGCCACTTTGGAGGTAATAATTGACAAGACGAGCGGGGAGCTCATTACGGTTTTGGCTGGTAACGGTGATCAGTTTTACTTTTTTATGGCATCGAATCATATCCGTCCAGCCGTTGCTGTCATATTTAATCACCCCTAAAACAGGCGTGTCGCCATCCAGGGTATTTAAAATTTCACGCTGAAAGGTAAGGGCATTGCGTTCAAGATTTCCGCACTCATCCATGACAATCATCGCAGCGTTGGCTTTGGCTTGCTGGATCAATGTAACACCATCGGTATTGAATCGGGCGTCATCAACTTGCGGCAAACAATCTTTTTTAAAAACAGCAATGCCGTGATCGGTGGTGAAAAATTTGGGCTCGGCAGCCTCATTCAGATAGAGTAACCGATCGTCAGAACTCCGATCGGGTCCAAAATAAGTTTTAAAACCACCGTAAGTCCGATTTAGCTGACCCAGGGTTCGCTTGATAATGGTGCTTTTTCCGATTTGTATTGGCCCGGTTAAAAAGACGTGCATTTAGTGACACCGCCCTTCGATTTCAAAAATTCCCAATGATTTCTTTTTGGGAAGATAGAAGGGGTAATCGGTTTGATTGGTTTGGATCAGATTTTCTGCCAGAAAATGTTGCAGATCGGCCTCATTGACTTTGGGATAGTTTTTGCGGACAAACTGCGCTCCCTCTTCAAAGGAAGCAAGTGGCTGGCCAAATTCAAACGTGAGTTCAGTAACGGAATAGGGGATGCTTTTCTTATTTAAAACAGCGGCAACCTGATCACAGGTATTTTTATGAAAGGATTTGTATTTTTCGATTGATGAATGGTTGACGGTCTTTTGGCTGACGACAGAAATTTGCTTACGACAGTAGGGCAGGAATTTTTCGGGTTCGCGACTGCCAAAAAAGCTGGTATAGATGACATCCCAAGTGCTCTCAATGTCATCACAGTTTAGCAGCTGGGGCTCGATATTGGTAATTCCTTGTTTGGCAATGCTTGTCTTTAGAGAATTGAGGGCGAATTCATTAATATCAATGCAGGTGATATGATCGATATGTTTGCTTAATTCCAGATCGATCAGGCCCAGTCCACAACCAATATCGCATAAAGTGGTATAGCCGTTTAAACTGGGGGCAATAAAGTCGGCAATGTTTTTGAAAAATTGCGAATACGCATTGGCTTCCTGATACCATTTAATTGTTGTTGGATCCCAGCTGAAATTCATCGCGCGCTCACCTCAGATGCTTTTTTAAAAGCAACCTTTTGACCAGTGACAGAAATCTTGACATTTTCAGCGCCGGCGGCAATCCGGGCGGCTCGTACATTGTCTTTAACCATAAATCCGGATAACTCATCGACGCCAAAGTTAAACAATGCTGGTGCCAGGGGCGTCCCGGGTCCAACAATGGTAATGCGCCGGGCATTTTTTGACAGTTCCAGAAAGCGTGGCAGCGTTTTGTCCAGCAGTGATGCGCAGGTGATATAGACATAGTCGCAGTCTGGTAGAATATACTCGCTGGCAGAGATGGGGTAATCACCGGATTCCGGGTTCCACTCGATAATTGAAAAATCACAGACTGGTGCCATCAGCTTTTCAATATAGGGAAAATGTCCAATCACAGCGACTTTTTTATCCTTGATATCGTTTTGGCACATAATAAAAGGATCAAAGTTACGATCCTCCACCCGCTGCTTATCCGAGAATTCGATGCCATTGGCTCGGGCAATTTGAGGGTTGTTGTAATAGGCATTGATCGCCGCAATTCCCACGGCTGCCTCGACGAAATTCCAGGATTTTGCACAACTGGCAACCTCCCGTAAGGGCAGGTCGAGCATGTTTTTTGTCAACATCGGCAGCCGGGTTTCGCAAAGCCGGGGCGAGGCGATTCCGACACCGTCACCGCTGCGGACATAGGCGCGTTTTTTACCGCAGATCAACTCATCAACGCCATAATTTTCTGGGATGCCATCAATCAGGGCATCATATAATTCCCACATAAGCGATTCTCCTTACAGATTTATTAGTTCTTTGGTGATCAAATCACCACTGCGTAAATGATTGCGCAGTTTGAGCAGTTGATTATCCAGTTTTTCGATCAGAACCAAACTTTGCCGTTCTTCCGTTGACGTTTCAATAATTCTGTCAATACCACCGTTTTTGATAATAATTCGTTTGTCAGCATTGAGTGCCAATAGCGGATCATGGGTTGATACGAAAATAATTTTTTCACGCTTTGCCAGCAGCAAAATGGCCTCACGGCGATCGATCCCGGCGTTTTCAATCTCATCGATTAAAACGATGGGAGAATCACTCATGAACGCGGTGTCAGCAATCATCAGCGCCCGGGACTGCCCACCGCTGAGCTGGGTGACCTTGGTATCATCAGAAAACTTTTCGCCAGCCAGATCATTGGCGCAGGAAAAACACGTTTCTACCACTTCATTTACATTGGGAGACAACCGGCATTTAGCGTGCATTTCCAGAAATTCCCGAACTGTCAGATCCATCACGAAATTCATGTTCTGGGAAAGCTGGGCCACCAGTTTGCCATCCATTTCAAAACGTTGGGTATCATCCAGAGAACGATTATTAATCATTATCTGGCGCCGGGTTGGGGTATCCCGCTGCGCCAGACACTCAATGTCATTGAGTAATCGGCTTTTCCCCGATCCGGTGGGGCCGACAACGCTGATAACTTCCCCGGCAGAAATGGTCAGACTGATATTTTCCGGTTGTTTTAATTTATTGATGCCGCCATTAATGGTAATCGAGGTGACCCCATCAATAGTGGTGCGGGTTTCGGAAAATGTTTTAAGAAAGATGGCCAGATTGTACAAGAGATCATAAGGTTCAAACCCAAATTCCTCCAGAATTTCGTCTTCAACGCCCATCAGGGCATCAAGCAGCAGTCGATCAGTGGCGATATCGCTTAACCGATAGTTAGCCAGAAAATCCAGGGTGATCGGATAGCGTTCGATCACAAGGGACAGATCTTCGTTATTGAGAAGGGTCATAAAATCAGAAGCAGTCATCATTTTTTAAACTCCATTTTTTTGAGCATTCCCCGTTGGTGGGGTTCCCCAATTCGGGTTTCACCGGTGCAATAGGAACAAACCGCCGCCGGGGTGGTAAAGCGGAGCCGCATGTCCCGGATGGTGTCAATTTCCAGAGTGTTTTTCAGATATTTGGCCAGCATAAAAGTCCCTTGTCCGGTGATACCATTGATAAAAATAATCCGGGCGGTTAAATTAACCTGTTTGATGTTAAAGGCAAAGACTTCCCGCTCGGCCTGAGAAACAATGTCTCCCTTGGTGACAACAACAATGTCAGCGAACTTTAACATCGGACCAATTTTGCGGGGCGTATTGACCCCGGATAAATTATCAATGACGCAGATCGAAGCAATGCTATTAATATAGGGGGAGCAGCGGTTACAGAGACCGGCACTTTCAGTGATCAACAGTTTAAAACCGGACTCAATACCCCATTGAACAGCATCTTCAATATTGCTGACAAAATAGTGATCAGGACATGTTTTCCCGGAAAATCCCATTTGAACGGGAACTTGGGCGGCCTCATAGCTGAGATTGTCGAAGGAAGTGAGACAATCAAATTTGACCACACCAATGCTGCCCAGAGGCATCTTAAGGGTTTCAATCAGTTTTAAAATAACAGCGGTCTTGCCGGAGGATGGGGGCCCGGCGATGGTGATTAATTTCATTTTGTTACCTTCCTTACCTTTGGTTATCATGATTTGTGAGGGTTTAGACGCTAAATTTTTAAAACGGCAAAGCAGCGGGTTGGCTGCTTTGCCGTATTGGTGGTGGAATTATTTAGCTGTTTTACCCAGCGAATTAGCAACCAGTTTGTTATACTGATCCTGGGTTAAATCGGTGTGATAGAACAATTTGTAATATTCAGCGGCTTTTTTATAGCCATCGTATTGAGCCTGATCTGGATATAATAACTGAGTCATCCAGATCATTCCCATCAAACGGTTAACGGATGGTGGGCTACCCATCCAGTTATAGGGGCCATTGGGGACTTCATAATACGTTCCGTTTTTAATCGCTTTAAGATTCTGCCAGGCTTCGTTTGTTGCCACCGTACTATAAGCACTGCCGGGAGCAAAAATAATAACATCCGGATCCCATAGCATCAGTTGTTCCATATCCACCGGGTTGCCGGTGCCTTTACTGGAAATATCATTGACAACCGCCACATTGTTGCTGAGTTTGTCAATCACTTCGGCATGGAAAGATCCTTTGGCCAGCACACTCAGACCATCTTCACCGGTACAGTAGACCAGCTTTGTTTTGCCGTTCTCGCCAACTTTGTCAAGTATTTTTTGGGTATCGGCATTGACTGTTTCGCAGTATTTTGCCAGGACTTCGGCTTCTTCTTCTTTACCAAGCAGTTTCCCTAATGTTCGATAGGCATCGGCCATGGTATCGATGGTTGCTTCAATGTGAACGGTGGGAATGCCGACCTGTTCCTGAATGCCATCCATATCTTCAACGATGGTGGATTTGGATTCGCCAATATCAATGATAATCTGGGGGTCG
Source organism: Acetobacterium wieringae (assembly GCF_026646375.1). Classification (GTDB taxonomy): domain Bacteria; phylum Bacillota; class Clostridia; order Eubacteriales; family Eubacteriaceae; genus Acetobacterium; species Acetobacterium wieringae_A. The sequence continues at coordinate 28,978 of NZ_JAIPPU010000014.1, read as the reverse complement.
ACCTTGGCAATTTCTTCAAGATTCAAATCACCCTGGCCATAAAACTGGCCTAAAACCGGCAGATCCAGGTATTGGGTGTCAATGTACTCGGCGGCAGTGGCATCCCATTTACTGGAAAGACCCACAAACATTTCTGGAGCTAAAGCAAAAAGGGCGATCTGCGCCAGCGCCCCAGAAGGGACAATTCGGGTGATTTTGGCCGGAACCTCAACCACCCGGCCAGCAGAGTCGGTAAAACTGGTGGTGGCATTCGCTGATGCCGTGCCTGATCCGCTACTGCCACAGGCAGTGGTCAGTGTCATCACCAGACAAACCACCAGTAGTAGTGCTACAAGTTTTTTCTTCATTTCATTTTCTCCTCTTTAGACGTTTATGTTCTTTATATCAAAACCATTGATAATGGTTTAAAGTCAGTGTTAATCAACTCCTGGGGATAACCCGGGAGGGGCTTGTCAGCCAATCAGATGGCGCATTTTGGAATACAGACTCTGACACGGTCATCATAAAGACTGTTGATGGTTACCTCGGCAGCGTAGAGGTTGCGAATCAGCTCTTCGGTAAAAATATCGCCGGGTTGACCCCAGGCGGTGATTTCACCATCTTTCATGGCCATCACCGTGTCGGAGAATAAAAAGGTCTGATCCGGGTTATGGGTCGATTGGATGATCGTATAACCCTCTTGTGCCAGCGATTTCATCTGGTTCAGAACACGGATCTGGTTGCCATAATCCAAATTGGCGGTTGGTTCATCCAGAATCAGAATTTTTGCTTTCTGCACCAGTGCCCGGGCCATCAACACCAGCTGGCGCTCGCCGCCGCTTATTTGGGTATAGCCCCGCTTTTTTAAGTGACTGATCCCCAGCCGTTCCAGAGCCTGTTCCACCAGTTGCAGCTGTTTTTTTCCTGGCCTTGAAATCACTGAGACCTGATGGGTGGTGCCCATCAAGACCATATCAAAGACACTGTAGTTAAAGGACGGATAATGAGATTGGGGGATATAGGCAACAGATTTGGCAATATCCATAATGCTCATGGTATTGAGGTTTTTACCATGAAGGCGTATTTGGCCGGAATACCCTTTTTGTAACCCCAGCATGCAGCGAAAAAGGGTGCTTTTGCCGACGCCGTTGGCACCCAGAATCGACAACAACTGATTCTTTTGTGCGGAAAAACTGACGTGCTTGAGAATCAGGCGGTCGCCATAACTGAAGCTGAGATTTGCTACTTCAATACTCAATAGATTTCCTCCGTTCTGGTAATTAGATAGATGAAAAAGGGCGCACCTATAAAAGCGGTTAAGATCCCCAGGGGGATCTCGGTGGTGAACAGATTTCGGGATACATCATCCACAAGCAACAGAAAGATGGCACCAAACAGCATCGTGGCAGGCATCAGATGATTAAAATTATTCCCCACCAGTTTTCTGGTCAAGTGGGGAATGACTAAACCAACCCATCCAATCATACCGCTGACCGATACGCTGGCAGCAGTAACAAGAGTGGCGCAGATAATGACGATTAAACGAATCTGGTTTGAATTAACCCCCATGGTGCGGGCTTCATCATCCCCCATGGTCAGGACATTCATTCGCCATCTTAACAATAATAACGGGATTAGGCCAAGTGCCATGGGAATCAGGACAAAGGTGACTTCACTGATTTTGGCACCGTTTAAGCTACCCATCAGCCAGTAGGTGATGGCAGGGAGTTGATCGTTGGGATCGGCAATGAGTTTGATAAAGGAGGTGCCAGCCGAGAACAGCGAACTGATCATAATACCGGACAAAATGAGCGCTAAAATATTTTTGCCCTTGGCTTTTTTGCTGATTAGATAGACCAGGGCTACGGTTAGCAGACTGAATCCAAAGGCTGAGATTGTGATCATGAAGCTGCTGCTGTAATGAAGGATTGCCAGAGCAGCACCAAAAGCGGCGCCAGCAGAGGCCCCGAGAATATCGGGAGCAGCCATTGGATTCTGAAAAACGCCCTGATAAGCGGCACCAGCAGCCGAGAGACAACAACCGACCAGACAGGCCAATGCGATTCGGGGTAAGCGGACATTGAATAGGACGGTTTCAATTTTTGCAGCCCAAAAGGGTTCAATGGGAATAAGCTTTGAAAAGAGAATGCCCATCAGCTCATTGGTATAAATCGGGTAACGACCAATCCAGAAGGAAACGATAATTGTAAGAATCAGAATGATGCCCAGACTGAGGATGATTAAAGTATTTCGGTTAAACTGTTTCAATACCGGCTCCTTGATAAGTTTTGATTTATTTTGTTTAGTCTTTTTTTATTATGTTTGATCATTTTTGTTTATTGTACAATAAAGTCCTACTCGGTGTCAAACGGACTTTCCGAATATTCAAGTCGCAAAAAGAACGAATCTTTATTGATCCAAGTTAATGTGATCATTTAAATAAATCGGTGAGAACGGCCAGGAAAGCAAAAAAATAGACCCGCTAACGGATCTATTTACAAAAGATATTTTAGGGCGTTAATTCAGTTGATTTTCTTCCAAAGCCAGCTTGGCCGCTGGGAAGGGTTCCAGGGCTCGGCTTAAGATCCCCTGGACATAGGCGATCAGCATCCCGTAGTTGGTGATGTAAACCCCTTTTTGTCGGGCGGTGTGAACCCGGTACTGCATTTCCCGGCGGTTGAGCATACAGCCGCCACAATGGACAATCACCGCATACTCGCCAATATCCTTGGGATAATGCGCTCCGGAAGCCCAGTGAAAGTCAATATCGCAACCGGCGATCTGGCGGATCCAACGGGGGATTTTAACCTTGCCGATATCATCGGCCTGGCGGTGATGGGTACAGCCTTCAACAATCAGCACCTTGTCACCGGGGGCCAGCTGCTCAATCCGTTTAATCCCCCGAACCATTTCGGCCAGATCAGTTTTTTGTCGGGCAAACAGGATCGAAAAGGAGGTCAGCGGAATATCAGCAGGGGTGTCGGCCGAGACCTTCAGGAAGGCCTGGGAGTCGGTGATGACAATGGCGGGCGGTTTGTTCAGGCTTTCCAGCGTGTGTTTCAGTTCATGCTCTTTGGTGATCATCGCCACCGCATCCTTTTCGAGGATGTCCCGGATGGTTTGCTGCTGGGGCAGAATCAACCGGCCCTTGGGGGCCGATTTGTCGATCGGGGTCACCAGTACCACCATATCTCCGGAATCGATCAGATCACCGACCAGGGCTGGTTCGACATCTTCGTAATTGGCGTGGTCAATGATCATTTGCTTAACGGCTTTAATCCCGGTGCCATTATAAACACTGGTAAAGGATAAGGGGATTTTAAGCGATTTCTTTAGCGCTTCGATCTCTTCCGGCGCCGGACAGCCCTTGTCGGCCTTGTTGAGTACAAAAACGCTGGGAATCTTGCGTTTGATCAGTTGATCGATGAATTCTTCTTCAAAGTCAGTGATGCCGGTTTCAATATCTGCCACGACAATGGCAAAATGACATTTTCTTAGCACCTCATAGGTTTTTTCGATCCGCAGTAGTCCCAGTTCACCGGTATCATCCAGACCGGCGGTGTCAATAAAGACCACCGGGCCGATGGGCAGCAGCTCCATGGTTTTATAAACCGGATCGGTGGTGGTTCCGGCGACATCCGAAATAACTGCCACTGACTGATCGGTCAGTGCGTTAATCAAAGAAGATTTACCGGCATTTCGTTTGCCAAAGAGTCCAATCGCCATCCGGCTGGACATCGGGGTTTCATTCATACTATTGAGATTCATAATTTCCTTCCTTTCGATCGGAGAGTTTTTTAGGTAATTGCGTCATGAAAAACATCGACCAATGATTGCTTTGAGTGCAGTTTCCACAACAAGAAGAAATCGCGATGCGAATTTCTTCTGGTTTTTCGTGCGAAACTGGGCGCAAAGCTCACGGCAGTTTTGCAATTAGCTAAGAGATTTTGATCAGTGTTTTTTATCCATGCTGGGTGAGGTCAGCCGTTCCGGTTTTAATACCGCATCGAGCTCCGAAACGGTCATCCATTTTTTTTCGAGAATGATATCCCGGATCGGCTTTCCGGTTTCTTTTAAAATCAGAGCCGCTTCGGTGCCCTTATCATAGCCGATGATGGCAGTCAGAGCGGTGAGCATGACGGTGCTATTTTCCAGATGTTCCCGACAGGTCTGTTCGTTGGCGGTGATTCCCTCAATACAGCGCTTGCTAAACAACGGAAGCGCATGACGGAGGAGATCCAGTTCTTCAAACAGGTTTTTCGCAATTACCGGTAAAAAGGCATTCAGTTCCAACTGTCCGGACATGGCCGCCAGGGTGATGGCGGTGTCATTGGCAATAATCTGAAAGGCGACCTGATTGACCGCCTCAGGGATCACCGGATTGACCTTGCCAGGCATAATTGAAGATCCGGCCTGAACCCCCGGCAGGGTGATTTCGCCTAGTCCGGTGTAGGGCCCGGAAGAAAGCAGCCGCAGATCATTGGCGATCTTGGAGAGATTGACGGCGGCTGTTTTTAACAGTCCGGAGACTTCCACAAAGACATCGCAGTTCTGGGTCGGATCCATCATGTAATCGGTTCGGGCCAGGCTGATGCCGGTGAGATCCCGGAGTTTTTCAATCATTGTAAAGATATAGGCCCGGGGGGCATTGAGGCCGGTGCCCACCGCAGTGCCGCCGATGTTGACCTGCCGGAGCCGTTCTTCAGCCTTGTAAAGCCGCCAGCGATCCCGGGAAATAGCCTGAGCCCAGGCGCCAAACTCCTGGCCCAGGGTTACCGGTACGGCATCCTGAAGCTGGGTTCGCCCGGCTTTGATGATCCGGGAAAAGGCTTCTTCCTGTTCCTGGAGGGCCGACTGCAGATTGGCAAAGGACTCGGTCACCGGTTTTAACAGCCGGATGGCAGCAATCCGCACCGCTGTCGGAAAGACATCATTGGTTGACTGGTGGAGATTGACGTGATCAAGCGGATGAATCAGGTGGTAATCCCCTTTTTGTCCGCCCAGGCGTTCAATGGCCCGGTTGGCAATCACCTCGTTGACATTCATATTGGCCGAGGTACCGGCGCCGCCCTGAAGACAATCCACCACAAACTGGTTACTCAGGGATCCTGCCAGGATCTCATCACAGGCGGCGATGATGGCTTCGCCTTTGTCTGGAGCCAGGGCGCCAATGCTTAGATTGGTCAGCGCTGCCGCTTTCTTGATAACCACCAGGGCGGCCACCAATTCGTTGTGAATGGGTGTGCCAGTCAAATAAAAATTTTCACGGGCCCGCACCGTATGAATACCATAATAGGCATTCGTCGGTACTTCCCGTGATCCTAATAAATCATGTTCAATTCGCATGTTTTCCCTCTTTTCCACTACAATACAAAAAAGCTCTCCTTCCGAAAAATAGGCGGAAAGAGAGCGCAATTGCATCAGGATGTTTTAAAAATAAAGCAAACACGTGCATTATCAATAAACTTGCCAATTTCGCACCTTTCCGGTCAGAAAAAATCTTTTCGGTCAGGATAATAGCAACACTTTAACGTTTTCAGTTTAATAAGGCAATCTTAGCATTGTTTGATGGGTTTGTCAAAGTTGGGTTAGGATATTATTTTGCCAAAATGGTCTGATTTGATTGTTAATTCAACCAGATGGGATGATAATAGAGTAATAAGAAAATAAAAGCAGAAGAATTAACGGGAATTATATATGTGAATTAACAAACTTTTTTCTTGACTAATTAAACCGGTTTAATTAACATAGAATTTAATTAGTTTATAATGATTATTTGATAAAAAAGAATAAAGCATACAAAAAATCAGGAGGTCAGCAATGAGTGAATTAGAAACCGCATACCCATGGGCATTGTTTAATCTGGAGCAAGGTGTCTATGGTGTTTGCAGTCAGTCCATTAAATCCATTTTTAAAATCGAAAATTTAATAAAGATGCCAGGAATGCCCACCTATATGCGGGGTGCAGTGAATATGCGGGGAAAAATTGTGCCGATTATCGATACCCGAAAATTTTATGGGTTTCAGTCGGTAGCAGAGGAAATTAACGAATTAACAAAACTGTTGGAACAGCGAAAACAGGATCATATCAATTGGATCAGAGAACTGGAAGACTCGGTCGTCGAAAACCGGGAGTTTAAACTAACAACAGATCCCCACGCCTGTGCCTTTGGAAAATGGTATGATAATTTTGAAACCAATGATCACACGCTGGAATATCTTTTGCGAAAATTTGATGCGCCCCACAAGCGGATTCATGCTGTCGGCGTTGAGGTTAGAAAACTAGTTGACCAGGGTGATCGGGAAAAGGCATTTGCGGTAATTAGTAAAGCAAAAAATAACGAGTTAATTCAAATGATCAAACTGTTTGATACATTGGTGAACGATTTTACGGAATTCAAGCGGGAATTGGCGATTGTATTGGAAGATCCAAAACAAAATCTGGAAATTGGCCTTACGGTGGATCGGGTTATTGCGATAGAACCGATCCTGGAAGATCGGGAAAATTCCCTCGATTCAGTAACGCATAAGTCCCATGAGAGCCTTGGTCTGGGAAAACGCTCGAAAGATCAAACACCGGTCTTTATTATTGATCATAACTATTTTTTTAATTTATAACAAAATTATTATTTCGGAAGCGGTTCTATGACAGGATAATTGAAACGATGTGATTTTATAAAAAAAACGGGTAAATACTCCATAAACCAGAGAGGAGGATTTGTAGATGAATTATCAAATCGTTAAAGAATTTCCCCATCCGATGATGGAAAAAGGAAAGAGGCCGGTGATCTCCATTTATGTGGATACTCATATCAAGAAACCGGATCGTCTGGAAAATCCCATCCGTTTTAAGAATCTCGTCAAAGAAGCCCAGGCTTCTTTAAAAGACAAAGAATTCAAAGGTTTTAAAGATCTGTTTTCGCTGTTTAAAGAAATGGAGGAAGATGCTTTATTCTGGGAGGGTGCCACCGAAAGTATGGCCATTCTGGGGGATGAGGAAGAATGCATTGTTTATAAGCTGCCGGTGAACGTCAAAAGTCTGGCGATTGTGTCAGACAGTTTTTATATAAAACCCCTGCTACGAAGTTTTCAGTCCAACGGCCACTATCATGTACTGGGGTTGAATCGGGATAATTTTATTTTGTTTGAAGCTGACCGTTGCGGCCTTACAGAAATTCCGGTGGATGCCAGTGATGCCACCATGGAAGGCGTGCTGGGAACTGAAAAAACCGCCCCCCATCTGTCCGTGGCCAGCATTGGTGGTGATCAATCGATGTATCACGGTCATGGTGGTGCCAAGGATGAGAAGAAGGTGGATCAGGAAAAGTTCTTCCGTCATGTTGATACCTTTGTGCTGGAAAAGTATTCCAAAAAACAAAAAATACCTTTGATTCTCGTCAGTCCCGACGAACACCAGGGTGAATTTCGAAAACTGTCAAAAAATAATTTCCTGATCGATGATGGGATCAAAATTGATGGTGACGCTTTGGATAAGAAGAGCCTTTATGAAAAGGTTCAGGATGTGATGGAGGAACTGTTTAAAAAAGAATTGAAAGACCGGATGGCCACCTTTTCTGAAGCCCACGCCAAGGATTTAGGCTCGGATGATGTGGTACAAATTGGCCGAGCCATTGCCGAAGGCAAGGTCGCCAGTCTCTATCTGGAAGAAAATACGGTTCATCCTGGCCGCTTTGATCCCCAGATGGGTATCGTTGTGCAAGGTGAAATTACCGACCCACGAGTCGGTGATGTCTATGATGATATGGCTGAGGTGGTGCTGAGCCGGGGTGGTGAGGTGCTGATTCTTAAAAAAGATGAGATGCCCACCGAAAGGGATCTGGCAGCTGTGTATCGATACTGATAGCCTGATTATAACAACAAATAAATGAAGGATTAACTCCTAGTATTTAAAGGGGTTAATCCTTATTATTTTTCCGGATTAAGTTGGATTTTGTAGTATAATAGAAAAAACTTTTGTAAGAACAGAAATTAAATGGTTGATGTGTAAAAATAAGCGAAAGTGAAAGGAAATACCATGAGTAACGAGTATAAAGCAAAAATAGGCAATTTGGTTGATAACATTTCAGAAAGTTATCGAAAGGAGTGCTATATTGCACCGCATGATTTAGGATTTTTACCAAACCGTACCGTCATCATTGATACCACTAAAGCTTTGCGCCAGCTTGTTTTCCCCAGCTATTTCGGGAAAACCAATTTTCGCAGAGAAATTCAGGATTATCATATCGGCGAGTTATTGGTCTGTATTATTGAGACCTTAACCAAACAGATTACCCTGGCTTTGAAACATCAGGCCAGCCGCAAGGAAAATTTGGGTGAGGAATATTATCATCAGGAAGCGTTACGAATCTGCTATGAATTCATGAACCGAATTCCTCAGATCCGGGAGTTTTTAGCGACCGATGTCATTGCTGCCTTTGACGGCGATCCTGCGGCAAAGAGTAAGGATGAAATTATTTTTTGTTATCCCGGTGTTTTTGCGATCAGCATTCACCGCCTGGCACACGAGTTATACAAACTTTCAGTTCCATTGATCCCCCGAATTATGAGCGAATATGCCCATAACATTACCGGGATCGATATTCATCCTGGTGCGACCATTGGTAAATATTTCTTCATCGATCATGGTACTGGCGTAGTTATTGGAGAGACTGCGATCATTGGGGAACACGTAAAAATTTATCAGGGTGTTACGTTGGGGGCTTTGTCCACCCGGGGTGGTCAGAAACTCCGAGGCGTGCGGCGACACCCGTGTCTGGAAGATGAGGTTACCGTTTATTCCGGGGCTTCAATTTTAGGTGGCGATACGGTTGTCGGAAAGGGCGTTGTCATTGGTAGTAATGTATTTATCACAAAATCAGTACCGGAAGGAACAAAAGTCAGTATAAAAACCCCGGAACTGCTTTATTCCGGTCATGAAACCAAAGAAGCTATGATGGAAGCCTTTGACCAAGACCATAGAAAGTGAGATAAACGGGAGAAGACCTTATCAAAGCGATCATTTTTCTGTAAATTGATAAAGGGAGACGTCCCATGAGTTCTGGTATTTCGACGGGGTTTATACTATTTTTGTACGGTTGTTTAAAATGTGGTGTTAAGGGTAAAATAACATTGTTAGTTTGAGCTGAATTTAACGCTGAAAAGTAAGCGAAGCGTGAACGAATAAAATAGTTGCTAAGAAATCAATAATAAAAGCTTAGGGGGAATAATGAGCACAAAGATATTGATTGTGGATGATTCGACCACAGATCGGTTGATTATCAGTACCATGTTAGCGGATTATCAGACGCTGACAGCCTGTGATGGGTTGGATGCCATGGAATTAATTGCCAAAAATCCAGATATTGATTTGGTCATTCTTGATTTGAACATGCCCAGAATGAATGGATTTGAAGTGTTGGAAGCACTGCAGAAGGATCCGGAATACCGCAAGATTCGTACTATTATTTTGACCAATTATGATGAAATTGACAATGAGGTCAAAGGCCTGGAATTAGGAGCGGTGGATTATATCCGAAAGCCCCTAAATCTTCAATCGTTGTTGATCCGGATTAATATTCATATCAAATTAAAGCGGATTCAGAAAATGATCGAACTGGATAATGAACGGTTGGATGCCATGGTGTTAAAGAAAACCAGAGAGGTGGCAGCCACCCGGGATATCACCATCCAGGCGTTGGTCGGGCTGTTGGAAGTTCGCAATGTCGAATCGTCCAAACATACCATCCGCACCCAATTAATTATGAAAATTCTTTGTGACCATTTAAGGGAAAAGCCTAAATATCAGGATATCCTTCGTGATAACTATGTCAAAGAGCTGGTGACCACCACCCCGCTTCATGATATTGGCAAGGTAGGCATTCCCGATAATATTTTATTAAAACCGGGAAGACTCACGGAGGATGAATTCACAATCATGAAAAAACATGTGGATTATGGGGTCAATGCGCTGCAAAATGAAATTTACTGTGATGAGGATGTCCCCAGCTTTATCAAAACGGCCATGGAAATTGTCGGTGCCCATCATGAAAAATTTGATGGCAGCGGTTATCCCCGGGGGTTAGCGGGAACAGAAATTCCGTTGCCGGGACGTCTGATGGCGATCATCGATGTTTATGATGCGCTGACCAGCAAACGGGTTTATAAACCGGCCTATGACTATGACTATAGCATCAATCTGATCAGAAGCGAAAGCGGCAAACATTTTGATCCGGATATTGTGACGGGGTTCCTGGAAATCCAGGAAAAAGTAATTGAGATTTCCCGTAAATTCATTCAGGACTCCGATGATACGGCGGTCTGGTCATGAAGCGATCGGCCAGGGTAATCGTGATAGTGATCATAATTCTGGGGTGGCCCTCTTTTTGTTATGCCCGAGATGACACCATTAACTGGACCCCCGAAGAACTGGCGTTTATGGAAGAGCACCCGGTGATTCGTCTGGGGGTCGATCCCAAGTTTGTTCCCTTTGAGTTTTTTGATAAAGATGGCACCTATCAGGGCATTACCTCGGACTATCTGGAAATAATCAGTGAAAAAACCGGCTTGGAGATGGTGGTAACCCCCGGGCTGACCTGGACCGAAGCGTATGAAAAAGCCCTTCGTGGCGAGGTCGATATGCTTCCGGCGGTTTCCAAAACCCCGGCCCGGGAACAATATTTTTTATTTTCAGAACCCTACTATTATTTTAAGCGGGTCATTGTGGTACGGGATTCCACCCAGGGAATCAGCAGTATCGAAGATCTGTTCGGCCAAACCGTGGCGGTTCAAAAAAACAGTTCCCATCACAGTTATCTTGCGGACTATCCGCAGATTAACCTGAGTTTGTATGACTCAGTGGAAGCCGCCTTAACGGCTGTTGCCAATGGCAGCGAAACGGCTTTTGTGGGAAATCTGGCGACCACCAATTATCTGATCAATTCAACGGGCCTGACCAATCTGAAGTATGTTGCCTTTGAAGCCGAAAAACAGCAGGGCCTGTATTTTGCGGTACGCAACGATTGGCCGGTTTTGATTGGCATTATTAATAAAACCCTGGCTACGATCACCCCGGAAGAGCGGATTGAAATTAACAGCAAGTGGGTTGGGGCCGATGTGGAGCTGGATTATGGTCCGGTTTATCAGGTGGTTATGGTGATCAGTGGGGGGATTATTCTGATCTGGCTGGTGTCTATTTACTGGATTTTACGGCTCCGAAAGGAGATTGACACGCGCAAGAAAATTCAGAGTGATCTGGAAATCGCCCGGCAGGAAGCTGAGGCCGCCAACACGATTAAATCCAGTTTTTTGGCCCGAATGTCCCATGAAATCCGGACGCCCCTTAATGCCATTACCGGGATGGCCTATCTGGTTAAAAAAACTCAGGTAACCCTGACTCAGAAGATGTACCTGGATCGGATCACTCAGTCGGCGAATACGATGCTGAGCATTATTAACGACATTCTTGATTTTTCTAAAATTGAAGCCGGAAAAATCGAGTTGGAGCGGGTTTCTTTTAATCTGGATCAGGTGATTCAGGAGGTAATTAACATCGTATCCTATAAAATCGAAGAACAGCGGATCGGTTTTAAACTGACCAAGGATCCCAAAATCCCAAATTGCTATTTCGGTGATGCTAAACGGATTGAGCAGATTTTACTGAACCTGATAAATAATGCCACCAAATTTACCACCGCTGGAGAAGTCTCCCTTGATATCCGGCTGGTGGCCCGGGAATCAAATTACTATCATCTGGCTTTTACTGTCAGGGATACCGGCATCGGGATGACCGATGAGCAGATAAAAAATCTTTTCGAACCCTTTGCTCAGGGTGATGCCAGCATTAACCGCCGCTTTGGTGGGACCGGACTGGGACTTTCGATTGTCAAAAGTCTGGTGGAAATGATGAAGGGCAAGATTGAAGTTTACAGCACTGCAGGCGAAGGATCAACCTTTATTGTCGAATTGTCACTGGAAAAAGATCAGCAGAACGAACAGGAATATCAGCAGCAGGTATCCGCACTTTATTTTAATGATATCAAGACTCTAGTACTGGAAAAAACCGGGTCAAATATGAATATTATTGACAGTTATCTCGGGGCTTTTGGAATGCACTGCGAGCTGACCACCTCGTCGGTCAGTGCCATCAACATGCTGGAACTGGAAAATGGCAAATTTACGGAGCCCTTTGATCTGCTGATTCTGGATTACGATACGCCAAGTGGTGGGGGTTTTAAATTTGTCGAAATGATTCAGGAAAACAAGAAAATCCTCAAAAAGCCGAAGGTCATTATGCTGTTGCCAATGATGCGGGAGGACTTGTTTGACCAACTTGATACCCAGGGGGTGGACATTGGCATTGGTAAACCGATCATCCCCTCAGTTTTATACAATGGGATTCTGGAGATTTTTAGAACGAAAGCAATTGTCGCCAATCAGGCGTTTAAGCAGGAAACGTTGAATAAGGCTATCCTGGATAGTAATTATGGAATCCTGGTGGTGGAAGACAATAAAACCAATCAGCTGATTGCGAAATCCCTGTTGGAACCAGTGGGTTTCCGGGTTTGGCTGGGCAATGACGGACAGGAGGGGATCGATCTGTTTACGGCGCACCGCAGTGAGATTGATTTAATCCTGATGGATTTGCACATGCCGGTGCTTAATGGCTATGAAGCGGCGGAGCAAATCAGAACGCTCTCGGCGGATATTCCAATTGTCGCCATGACGGCTGATGTGATTGAGGGAGTCAAGGAAAAATGTGAATCCTGTGGAATTCATCACTACATCAGCAAACCCTTTGATCCTGAGCAATTTGTGGAAACCATCAGTAAAATTGTCAGTGTCGAAACAGCGACAAAAAAAGAGTCCGAACACCCGGGTAGTGATCAGAATAGCGAAATGGCGGTTATGGTTCTTGATCGGGCAGAGGGACTCCGATATATGGGGAACAATCAGGCGCTCTATCAGGAGGTTCTGGCGGCCTACTTCACTGAAAATCAGGATGTGGTTGAAAAACTGGCGCTCACTATTAAAAATCGGCGCTATCAGGAAGCTGCCCAGACGGTTCATAAGGTTAAAAGCAGTTCTGGCAGTATCGGCGCCAAGAAACTTTTTGAAGTGGCCAAGGTGTTGCAAAAAGCTCTGGAAACCGGTGATGAAAAGGAAATAGCCAGCCTTCATCCGCTATTTTCTGAGGCCATGAAACAACTATTGACAACCATAAAAAGCGGTTAGGAACAATGTGGTTAAAGAATGAATCGCAGGAACGATAAGGGTTATGGATAAACAATTTTGTCCAATTCATGCCGGGATTTTGTAGCAAAAACCAATAGTTGTGCTATAATAATCACAATGTAAGTATGATGAGGAGGGTAACAATGTTAAATATTGCGTCACGGATTGATCAGCTGCCGATGACCCCGATGTTAAAGAAGGTCTTGCTTTTAACCGGAATCGGCTGGATGTTTGATGCGATGGATCAGGGGATGGTTTCCGGTGTGATGGCAGCCATCGGCAAAGAATGGGCTTTGGATCCCAGTCAGCTGGGGTTGTTGGGCAGCATCGGAATGCTGGGGATGGCCTTGGGTGCCGGATTGTCCGGGATGGCCGCTGATAAGTGGGGTCGCCGAGCGGTGATTATGTGGACCCTGATTATTTATGGTGTCTCCAGTGCGCTGTCTGGTTTTGCCGTGAACTTTACGATGCTGTTGGTGTTACGGTTTTGTACCGGTTTTGGACTGGGTGGGGAGTTGCCAGCGGCATCAACTCTGGTCAGTGAGTTTTCGCCGACCCGGATGCGGGGTCGTAATGTTATTATTCTAGAGAGCTTCTGGGCCTGGGGATGGCTGATTGCGGCTTTTGTAGCGTATTTGTTTATTCCCGTTTATGGTTGGCGGATGGCCTTTTTTGTGGGTGGCGTACCAGCCCTGTTTGCGGCTTTCTTTCGGATGGCTGTGCCGGAATCGCCCCGGTATCTGGAATCAGTTGGTAAAACCAGCGAAGCGGAAGCATTGCTGGTAACCATGGAAAAGCAGGCCAATATCACCTGTCCGATCAAAGCAGCTGAATCAACCACTGAGAAACTAACCCAGATCAAGGCATCGTTTCTGGATTTATGGGGCAAAGAATACATCCGTTCGACAATTGTGTTATGGGTGATCTGGTTTGGAATCAATTTTGGCTACTATGGCTTTGTATTATGGACACCATCGCTATTGGTAGCCAAGGGTTTTACCCTGACCAAGAGTTTTGAGTTTACCCTGATTATGTGTCTGGCCCAGCTGCCGGGTTACTTCAGTGCCGCTTATCTGATCGAAAAGGTCGGGCGAAAAAAAGTATTGGCTATTTATTTTGCCGGAACGGCTCTGGCGGCCTGGCTGTTTGGCCATGCTGGCAGTGTGGAGCAGATTCTGATTTATGGTTCAATGCTCTATTTCTTCAGTCTGGGCGCCTGGGGTTGTGTTTACGCCTATACACCGGAAGTCTACCCTACCTTTTTTAGGGCCACTGGTTCCGGTTGGGCAGCAGCCTTTGGCCGGATTGGTGCTTTTTCGGCCCCCTTTATTGTGCCGGTGATCTATAATTATTATGGCACCGAAGTGGGCTATACCAATGTGTTTATTACGCTGATGCTGGTGTTTGCAGTGGTGGCCATTGTGGTAGCGGTGTTTGGGAAGGAAACGATGGGGAAAAGCCTGGAAGAGATCAATAGGCCCGGGATGTAGTTATAAATGATTTATAATTCAAGATAAAAAAGGACTGCCTGTGATCGTTTATTCGGTCACAGGCAGTTTTAAATGCAGATTTTCTTTGAAAAATAAACCATTAAGAAAGGTTATTAATAATCGTGGCCATATTTAAAATATTTTCCGGCAATGGTTTCATTGGCGGCGTATTATTTTTGTCAGACGATTTTTCGACCATATTTGAAACGAATTTATGAAAAAAATTCATTTTGTCGGGCCGCATTTCGCCGCCGAAATTCTCAATCGAAACAGCTTGATTCAAAAGATTCTCAGGGAAGGCGGTTTTAAAATAGTCGTCAGAATGCTCGGCTGATCCACAGGAAATAAAAAAGCCAATCTTTTTATTCTTTAATGCTTCCAGATTTTTGAGACAGTAGTTTTTAATCGGCTTCTGTATTTGGCCCATATAGATGGAACCGCCAATTAAAATCGTATCATAGTCATCAAGGGTGGGGATATTCTCTTTAGTGATGTTGACGATCTGAACGTCACCATTTACATTCTTCTTTAGCATTTGCACACAATCTTTTGTAAACCCATAGGTGCTGGCATAAAGTATCAGGGTTTTCATCAATTTATTCCTTTCTTTTGCTTAATTTGATAATGCGTTTTCAATGGATTTGAGATACGCCTTACTGGTAACCGTGGCGCCGGTGACGGTGTCGACGGTGGTGTTCTGTTTTTCGATGACACTGCTTATAATGGTGTTGGTCACATCAGGCGTTTCCAGACTGACGGTTTTGACCACTGCAATGTTTGAAATCTGGTGATCGGCCACGCTAACGGCGACCTCATTGCTCCAGCGTCCAGCCTTATAGACACCGGTATAGGTGCCGTTTTCAATTCCCTTTAGATCGACGGGGTTAATCGCCAGATTTTCTCCGGATTCCAGGCCGTTGGTGATGTAAAAAACGCCACCAGCCCCAACCAGTACCAACACCCCCAGAATACTGAGAATAATAATTATTGCTTTTTTCATCTGTTTTCCTCCTGTTATTTTGATTCCTGGTCCATTTTTTCCAGGTTGGCCAGTAATTTTTCAAAGGCTGACCGGGTCATCGCCAGTTCTTCGTCAGATATGCCTTCAAATAATTTTTCGGTAAAGATTTCTGATTTCTGCTGACTTGCCTGGCCAAACGAATCAACCGCATCGGTTAGTCTGATCCGGGTGATCCGGGCATCATGAGTATCTTTTTCCATCACAATGAAACCCTTTTGTGCTAACTTGAGTGCCACCTGTTTGACATTCTGATGGGAACTGCCCATGCTTTTTGCTACTTCCTTTATGGTTGGATCGTGATCAAAAACATTCTGTACCACAATGGTCAATAACCATTGCTTCGTTGTCAAATTGTATTCTTTCAGCTCCCGTTCCAATAGGGTATCCATCTGGTTGGCAGCGACTTGGACGCCGCCAAAGATGAATTTTTGATCGGGCATTGAATCCATATTGTCCAAAATATAACCTCCACTTATCAATTAAGGTAATATATTACCTTAATTGATAATACATTACCTTTTTTTGCCTGTCAATACTTTTAGGCAAAATAAATCTGTTTCTGAAAAAAGTTAAGGGGTATCTGTATTTGAAAGGGTTTGCAGAAATTTAAGCGGCAGAAAATTTCAAATTTATGTTATTATAGATAGGCATTAGAAAGAGGAGAAGGTCATGCCAAAAGTAGGAATGCGAATTTTTAAAACATTTATAGCGGTTTATCTCTGCTTCTTAATCTATTTATTAAGAGGCGAGCAAGGATCCCCCTTCTATTCGGCGATTGCGGCGATTTTATGCATGCAGCCCTATGTTTCCAATAGCTTCAAGGTGGCCATGAATCGAACCCTGGGAACATTTATCGGTGGGGCGATGGGGTTGGGGCTGCTTATTTTTGAGCGGAGCTTTATCCCGGTGGATATGCCGATGCTGCAATATCTGATTGTATCCTTGTGCATTATTCCGCTGATTTATTTTACGGTGACCATCAAAAAACCAACGGCATCGTATATTACCTGTGTGGTTTTTTTAAGCATTACAGTGACCCATGGGGCCGATGTGAATCCGCTGATCTTTACCATTGACCGGATCGTGGACACCCTCATCGGAATCTTTGTTTCATTGGGAGTCAATGCTTTTCACTTGCCCCGGCGCAAAAATCGAAAAACGCTCTTTGTCACCAATCTGGATGGTTCGTTGTTGAATTCTCACGGTGAAATCAGCAGTTACTCCAGAATAAAACTAAACACCATGATCCGCCAGGGCGCTTTGATTACCATTGCCACGACCAGAAGTGCAGAAACCCTGCTGCCCTTGTTGGAAGGCGTAGAAATGAAGGTTCCCATTATCATGATGAACGGGGCGGTTTGGTATGATCTGCAAAAACGAAGTTATTCAAACTGCAAGAAGATGAATCCGGAAGTGGCCAAGCAACTAATTGATGTTTTTGAAAAACGGGAAATGAATTGTTTTACCCACACCATCATCAATGATGTCCTCCATGTTTATTACACCAGGCTTATTAATCCGGTGGAGGAAAAAATTTATCATTCCAAAAAGCGATTACCGGAACAGAGCTATGTGTGCGGCGAGGTGCCAAATGATCAAAGCGTCTTATCAATTATGGCAGTGGATCAGAAGGCGACGATAGTCCAGGTTAAAGCGGCCATTATAAAGCTGGAAATTGCGTCGGCGGTTAATGTTGAGTGCTATCCGGATGATCAACATCCGGGCTATTACTTTATCGAAATAACCAGCCGGGAAGCCTCGGTGAAAAATGCCATCATGGATATGAAAGCCCGATATGCGACCGATAAAGTGATTGCATTTGGCAATGACATCAGGAATGCAGCGATGCTGGAAGCCGCTGATTTTGCTTATGTGGTTGAAAATGCATCCATTGAACTAAAAGAAATGGACTGGCTGCAGATTGGCGCAAATGACGATGACGCAGTGGTCAAGACCATCAGTCGCCATTTTTACGCCAAACCGGGGATCTTTAAATAATGATGACCGTTTGCAGGGTACAACCGGTTTGACACCACATCTTGTATGTGGTAAAATTAAAACAACCAAATATGAAGATGACGGTGCTGTGCCAACCGGTGCAGCACGGGGGAAGCCGGTGCAAATCCGGCACGGTCCCGCCGCTGTAAGGGGGAGATTTTTTTAATAAGATCAAACCTAAGTCAGATTACCCGCTGTTATTTGTCACACCAGACTCTACGCGTGATAGAGGGTGTTTGAGCCAAGCAATCTTAGGCCTCTTGACCCACGCCGTCGAGGGGTTTTTCAATGCCCCAAATACAAAAAAGATACGTAGGAAAGTAGGAAAACAAAGTAGGATGATTACGAAGATCAAAAAAAGAGACGGACGGGAAGCCCCTTTTAATATTGAAAAAATTGCCAATGCCATTTTTAAGGCCGCCAGTGAAATCGGCGGTCAGAATTATCAGACTGCCATGGAGCTATCTGAAAAAGTGGCCATCTATATCGAACAGGAGATGAATACCAAAACCCCGACGGTAGAAGAAATTCAGGATGCGGTGGAGAAAATTCTGATCGAAACCGGACATGCTAAAACCGCCAAGAAATATATTCTCTACCGGGCCGAGCGAACCCGAATCCGGGAAATGGATACCCGGTTGATGAAAATATATGAGGATCTGACTTTTAAAGAAGCCAAAGACAACGATGTCAAACGGGAAAATGCCAACATTGATGGAGATACCGCCATGGGTACGATGCTAAAGTATGGATCAGAGGGAGCCAAACAGTTTTATGAAATGTTTGTCCTGAATCCGGAGCATTCAACCGCGCATAAAGCCGGTGAAATCCACATTCACGATATGGATTTTTTAACTTTGACTACCACCTGCTGTCAGATTGATTTGGAACGATTATTTAAAGATGGGTTTTCGACTGGTCACGGACATCTTAGGGAGCCCAACGATATTCAGAGTTATTCGGCGTTGGCCTGCATTGCGATTCAGTCTAACCAGAATGATCAGCATGGTGGACAAAGCATTCCCAATTTTGATTATGCCATGGTACCCGGGGTGAAAAAAACCTTTATCCGGCTCTATCGGGAGAATTTGGCCAAGGGACTGAGCTTATTAACCGATACCAAAAATGCGTTGGCGAAGGTTAACGCCATCAGTGAAGATGTCGAAAAGAAGCTGGGGTTAAAGCCCGAGTTGAATCAACCGAAGAATTATTTGGAAGCCGAAGCCCGAAGTTTGGCGTTATGGATAGCGGATGCCAACAGCATCAGCCGAGCTCAGAATTTTGCCATGGAAAATGCCGAACGGGAAATTGATCGCAGTGTTTATCAATCCATGGAGGCCTTTGTTCACAATCTCAACACCATGCACAGTCGGGCTGGGGCTCAGATCCCATTTAGTTCTATAAACTACGGGATGGATACCTCAATTGAGGGACGTCTGGTCATAAAAAACCTGCTATTGGCGACGGAGGCAGGATTGGGAAATGGCGAAACCCCGATTTTCCCAATCCATATTTTCAAGGTGAAGGAAGGGGTTAATTATAATCCCTGGGATCCCAATTATGATTTGTTTAAATTGGCCTGTCGGGTTAGTGCCAAGCGCCTGTTTCCGAATTTTTCCTTTCTGGATGCACCCTATAACCTGAAATATTATCAGGCTGGCCAGCCGGAAACTGAAATTGCCTATATGGGCTGTCGTACCCGGGTGATCGGTAATGTCCATGATCCCAGTCGGGAAATCACCTATGGCCGGGGAAACTTAAGCTTTACCACCATCAATCTGCCCCGGATTGCCCTAAACAGCAAGGGGAACCCGGACGTGTTTTTTGCCGAGTTGGATCAGAAAATTGATCTGGTGATTGAGCAGCTGCTGGAACGATTTGAAATTCAGGCCCACAAAAAAGTTAAGAATTTTCCCTTTTTAATGGGCCAGGGCGTTTGGATTGATTCAGCGGATCTGACCGAAGAGATGGAAATCCGGGAAGTGTTAAAACACGGCACCCTGAGCATGGGCTTTATCGGCCTGGCGGAATGCTTGACCGTTCTTACCGGCAAACACCATGGTGAAGCGGCTGAAGTACAGGAGCTGGGACTAAAAATTATTGGCCACATGCGCAAGCGGATGGATGAAACCAGCCAGGCGTATGGCATGAACTTTACCCTGCTGGGCACTCCGGCCGAAGGGACTGCCGGACGCTTTGTCAAGCTGGACAAACAGGTCTTTGGTGAAATCCCCGGGGTAACAGATCGGGAGTATTATACCAATTCGTTTCATATTCCGGTTTACTACCCCACCAGCGCCTATGAAAAAATTACCCTGGAAGCGCCCTATCATGAGTTGACCAACGCCGGACACATCACCTATGTGGAAATGGACGGTGATCCCCTTGATAATCTGGAAGCCTTTGAGAAGGTGGTTCGGGCGATGAAGGAAGCTGGCATCGGCTATGGTTCGATCAATCATCCGGTGGATCGCGACCCGGTTTGCGGCTATACCGGCATCATCGGCGATGTGTGCCCGAATTGTGGACGAAGTGAAGGCGCTGTTCCCTTCGAGCGGATTCGTCGGATTACCGGTTATCTGGTTGGCACCCTGGATCGTTTTAATGATGCAAAAAAAGCGGAAGTAAGGGATCGGATCAATCATTTCAATGCGACCGGTCAAATGGCTGGTGGGGAACGGTTGGAGCAATTGCAGTGACCTCCCAAATACGAATCGCCGGGGTGGTTAAGGAATCGATTGTGGATGGACCGGGCATTCGCTTTGTGGTGTTTGCCCAGGGCTGTCACCATCATTGTGAGGGCTGTCACAACCCGGCCACCCATGATTTAAGCGGCGGTCACCTGGTTTCGATCGACACCATTATCGCCGAAATGAAAAAGAACCCCCTGTTGGACGGCATTACCTTAAGCGGTGGCGAACCCTTTTTGCAGCCCGAGGGCTTTAGCGAGCTGGCCAAATGCGCCCAGGCAGCCGGTTTTCATGTGATAACCTATACCGGTTATACCTTTGAAACACTGCTGGCAAAAAAGGATCAGCGGTGGCTACGACTGCTTAGGTATACTGATCTGCTCGTGGATGGAAGATTTGAAGAGGAACAAAAAAGTTTGCTGCTAAAATTCCGGGGTTCAAAGAATCAGCGGATTATTGATGTAAACCAGTCACAGTTAAAAAATAAACTGATATTGAGTAAAATGAATTAATGAAGATGTGAAAAAAGCACCGATCACTGAGGATCGGTGCTTTTTTTATCCATAAATGTTTATTATTATCCAGAGACTTTTATTTTTGTCCAGGATGTCAGTATTGTCCCGGCGGGTCATTTCTGAGTGCGATTAAGTCGCTAATGATGAAAATTAGACATTTATTGAAAAAATTACATTATGCTAAAAAATATTGACATATGAAAAAGAGTCGCAAAAAACAACGCAAAATAAATTCAAAAAAAGCCTAAAAATCCTGTCACACAGATTGCCACACGTTGTCATGGGAAAGTAAACGTGATAGAATGAAGAGAAATGAAAAAGTCAAGGGATTTATATTAAACAGTATACTATTTAATTTAGGGGAGAATAGATGGCAAATACGACACAACAATTTGAAGATGATTTAGAAATAGATTTACTCCGGCTGGTCAAAGCACTCTGGCGGAAGGCGTGGTTAATTATTCTCGTTGCTGTTTTTTGTGGCAGTCTGGTACTTGGCTATACCTATTTTTATGTTGATCCGCTTTATGAGTCCAAGGCACAAATGTATGTCAATAACAGTTCATTGTCTTTTGATTCCACGGCATTGAATATTACCAGCGGCGATATTACGGCGGCTAAAAGTCTGGTAGCGACTTATATTGTCATCCTTAAGTCTCGGCAGGTGCTTGAAGAGATCATCAGAAAAGGCCAGCTCGATCTGACCTATGAGGAACTGGTTGGGATGATCACAGCTGCGCCAGTCAGCTCAACCGAGGTGTTCGAAGTGGTGGTAACCGACACCGACCCCTACCGGGCCGAAAAGATCGCCAACATCATTGCCGGTATTCTGCCTGAAAAAATCAGCAATATTGTTGAAGGCAGCTCGGTGAAGATTGTTGACTATGCCGTTGTTCCGGCGGCGAAAAGCGGTCCCAGCCTGCGTAACAATGCGCTAATCGGAGCCTTGATCGGTTTTGTGTTAGCATCAGGGCTGATTATCTTCAGGGAACTGAGTGATACCGTCATCCGGGATGATAATTATCTGATTACAAACTATGGTGATATTCCACTGCTGGCCATCGTACCGGATTTGGATAGCACGACAAGTAAAAAAGATTATTATTATAGCAACTACAAGTAAATTCATCGAGAGGAGGAGGACAATGTGGTGGAAAAAGAAAAAGACTTCCGGTAAAGGGAATGAATTTGATCTGATCAGCGAGCAAAAGAAAATTGGCAACAATCTGAATTTTCAGGCATCTGAAGCCTATAAATTGCTAAGAACCAATTTGGAATTTTCATTTGCCGACGAAAAAAAGTGCAGAGTGATTGGCATTACCAGTGCCATCAGTGCTGAAGGAAAAAGCCTGACTGCCATCAATGTTGCATATGCCATTGCCACTAACGAAAAAAAGGTGCTGCTGATTGAATCTGATTTTCGAAAACCAACAATCGCTGCCAAACTCGGTATGAAACAAAATGTTGGATTAACCGACCTGCTGGTTGATCCCCATGTATCACTAAGTGATATGCTGGCAAAGGTAACGCTATCCGAGAACAGTCAGTTTGACCTGGCACAGGCGGGTAGAGTTCCGCCCAATCCGGCTGAATTACTGGATTCGAATAAAATGAAAGGTTTTCTGGAAAGTTGTGCTGAAATTTATGATTACATTTTGATTGATTTGCCTCCGGTCACAATCGTAGCGGATGCGGTGATTGCTTCTAAATATATCGATGGTATGGTGGTGGTGGTGCGACAGGATCGCAGTGATCAAAAAGCGCTAACTGAAACAATCCGGCAGTTGAAGTTTTCAAACACAAAAATCCTGGGATTTGTATTTAATGGATACAATCAGGAAAAGTCCGGCTATTATAAGAAATATGCGCATTATGGTTATAAACGTTCTAAGGGTTATTACAAAGCAGAGTATGAAAACAGCAATGCTCCGCTGATATAGGGGTGATCGGATGATAGATTTTCATTCGCATGTTTTACCGGGGATGGATGACGGCAGCAGGAGTGTTGCAGAATCGATAAAAATGATGGAAGCGTCGCTTGATCAGGGGGTTGAAATGATTGTCGCTACACCGCACTTTTTTCCCTGGCAGGAAAAACCGGATGATTTTTTAGCAAGAAGAGACAGTGCCATCAACACGTTGCCACAATTTTCTTCAATAATCCGGGCTGGGGCAGAAGTTGCATATTATGATGGAATCGATTACTCGGAAGAGATCGAGAGACTAAAAATTGACGATACGGATTTCATCTTGATCGAAATGCCGATGACAATTTGGAGCAGGCGGATGCTTGAGGCGCTGCATACCATTGAAAAAAGAACCCGGCTCAAAGTTGTGTTAGCTCATTTGGAACGATATGTTCCGTTTCTAAAAAAAAGTGATCACCTAGACTATGTTTGTGAAAACTTTCTTATCCAGGTCAATGCAGATTATTTTTGTAACCGCTGGACCCAGCGAAAAGCACTGAAACTGGTGAAAGAGGGCGCAGTTGATTTTGTCGGTTCGGATTGTCACAATATGACCTCCCGTCCGCCGAATATGGGGGAGGCCTATCAAACAATGGAAAAAAAATTAGGCATCAAAAGCGTGTGTGCTTTTAAAGATAAACAGAAAAAATTTTTAGAAGGAGGACAGATTTATGAAAGGTAAAATGAATTGGAACCTGGTAATGCTGATGTCGGCAGTACTCATAATGTTGACAGCGGGGCAGGTATTTGCAGCTGTCACCCCGAGTGTTGCCCAAAAAGAAGGCCCGGAGGTAGTGGGGACAGCGACCTATATTGATGCCGATGGTAATGTAACGGTTATCGATACAGCACAGATTACGATCACGCCTGATGCTAAAACGGGAACATTGACCCCGGAACAAAAAGCGGTTTATGACGAAGCGAAAGCACTACTGATGGATCCCAAATCAGAGTTTGCAGATGAATTGGCCGCGTTCATGACTGAAAATTACCCGGGGATTCCGGCCGAGAACATTGTGGTGAGAGAAATCTTTGAAATCGACTATTCTCAGGAATTATCATTTGGCAATGGACAAAAACTGGAATTAACCTTAAGCGGTAATTATAAGCAAGGTGACCCGGTGATTGTGACTATTTTTAACAAGGACACCGGGAAATGGGATTTCATCGAGACCAGCGATGTTAAAATCAATGCTGATGGAACAATCACAGTTGAATTCCCGCATTTATGTCCAGCGGCCATTCTTGTTTATGACCAGGGAGCTGAAACAGCATCAGCAGGTCCTGCTGAAGAAGGCGGTAGCAATACTTTAACACTACTGCTTGTTGGTTTGGGTGTTTTGATTATTGCAGCAGTGGTATTCTTGATCTTTAAGAAGAAAAAAACCGCATAACTAATCGAATCCGATGAAAACAAAGAATAGAGGTCGCAGTAATATTGGTAATCGTGCTACTGTTATGTTAATTTTTGGCACGGTCATAATTGTTGCGGCCTGCTTAATAGTGACATTATTTGGACAAGATTTAAAAAAAGTATTTGGAAAAGAAGAAATTGCCAATGCCGGGAAAACCCTGACGAATTACGAAGAGACAAAAGCCATTTATATCAACGGACAGAAGTATCTGCCTGACCCGGATGTGTATACCTTTCTACTTGGTGGGGTGGATAAATTCGGTGAGGTCACCGAAAGTGATTCCTACTTGAATAACGAGCAGATCGACTTTCTGGCCCTGATTGCCTATGATAAGAACAAAAATTCCTGTCGTATTCTGATGATCAATCGGGATATGATGATGGATGTTCCGGTGCTGGGGTTAGGCGGCAAAAGTGCCGGAACCGCATATCAACAGATCGCCCTGTCCCATACCTATGGGTCGGGTCTGAAGGACAGTGCCGAAAACACCGTCAACGCTGTTGAAAACCTGCTGGGAGGGATTACGGTGGATAACTACGCAATCATGAAAATGGATGCAATTCCGATTTTAAATGATATGGTGGGGGGGGTCAATGTAACGTTGACTGAAGATCTGCCTCAGATTGATCCGAGCTTTTTAGCGGCTTCCACCGTCACACTAAAAGGTGATCTGGCCCTGCAGTTTGTACGCCGACGTATGGATATCTCCGACGGGACGAACCTGTCACGAATTCGCAGACAGGAACAGTATATCAACGGGTTCTATAACAAATTAAGGGCAAACGTTGTTGGCGATGGCAATTTTATAATCAAGGCCTTTGGCGCAGTGGAAAATTACATGACAACCGATTGTGATTATGCCCAGTTAAATGAGTTTCAAAACTATATTAAAACCTATCCGGAAGCCAGCATCTATACCATTGCCGGTGAAGCCCGGCTAGGCCGCGAGTTTATCGAGTATTATCCGGATCAGGATAAGCTGGCCCAATTAACGGTGGAGCTTTTTTATAAGCCAGCCGAATAGACATCGGTTTAAGAAAAACAGGCAGATGATCCGGATGGGTTGCCAGAAATTAGACGTTGTTTAGGTTTCATGGTTTTTGGAAATGAGGGAACCAGATGTATAAAGTCTACAAAGATAATTTTTTAAAATATTATAGGTTTGCAATCGGCGACTTCTTCTGTCTGTATATTCCTTTCGTGTTGCCGTTTGCCAGTGGCACGATGACCAAGAACAACTATGGCACTTACTTGCAGCTTGCTCTGATGATTGGTGTGTGTTTTTATTTTTATATTCTTTTAAATGATGCCTACAAAAACATTTACTGCCGGAGCTGTTTGCAGGAAATGAAGGCGGTGTTGTTTATGATCAGCAGTATTTATGGCTGGGTAATCTTATTTACCTTTGTTTTAAAAACAACGGCGATGTATTCCCGGTTGAATCTGGCCTTGATGTATCTGTTGACACTCACGTTGAGTTGCCTGATGCGGTGCGTTTTTCGGTCTATCGGAAAAAAGCGGTCGAAAGATAGAGAGTATGCCAGAAAAGGTGTGATCTTTACCTTCAGTGATCGGCTGGATGAACTGGAAAACATTGTAACAACGGTTCAAGAAAATGATTGTAAGGTTTACAGTTTTAACTGGGTGGTGCTGCTGGATAACCCCCATGTAATCGAATGTAGAATTCCGAGATTGTCTTCAAAAGAAGCGGCGTTTAAATATATCCAAAAAAATGTGGTTGATGACGTGCTGATCTTTGCCAATCATTACAACGAGTTAATTTATGAAATTGAGGAAACCTGTATTTCGATGGGGGTAGTGGTTCATTATGTATTGGGTGAACGCAAGACAAAATATCCCAAAAAGGAGATTATTGAAGAGTTTGGGCCGTATAAGATTGTTACCAGTGGCATCAATGTAATTAGTGCCCAACAATTGTTTGTAAAGCGTTTAATTGATATTTGCGGTAGCTTGGTAGGGCTTTTGATTATGGGGATCTGTTTTCTCTTTGTCGCCCCGATGATTTATATTCAAAGCCCAGGGCCGATTTTTTACGCTCAAACCCGGGTGGGGGCCAATGGACGGCCGTTTAAAATTTATAAGTTCCGGTCGATGTACCCCGATGCCGAAAAGCGCAAAGCGGAGCTGATGGCCCAGAACAAAATGGACGGGCTGATGTTTAAGATGGATAATGACCCCCGGATCATTAAGGGGATTGGGCAGTTTATCCGTTCTACCAGCATTGATGAATTGCCGCAGATGTGGAATGTGCTAAAAGGTAATATGTCGCTGGTGGGCACCCGGCCGCCAACGATTGACGAATTTAAAGCCTATAATTTTCACCATAAGTCCAGACTGGCGATGAAACCTGGCATTACCGGCCTATGGCAGATAAGTGGACGCAGTGAAGTGACAAATTTTGAAGATGTCGTGGCCCTTGACAATCAATATATAAGTAATTGGCGGATGATGTCGGATGTTAAGATACTGTTTAAGACGGTGATGGTGGTGATTGGGAGAAGTGGAGCGGTTTGATGCTGGAGAAATGAATTTGACAAATGAAGAAGATTTTATTGTCACAAAAGGTTAAGATGATGGCATGGTTGAAGAGCATCGTGTCGATAAAAAGAAGAGTCAATAGATTTGTAGGTGTGAAAAAAATCCGCTATGTTAGTAAATGTATAGTGGTTTTTTTGAAAACGAATTGTATGGAGCTAGGTTTTGCCAGATTAGACTCTAACCTTCATAACCATAGTTCTTTGATTTTGCGTTCATCTTTATGTACATTGTAAATTGATCGCTTTGAATGTAAGATGACGAGAGACAATAGGAGCCACTACAATACAGCATGAGGCTGGCGACAAATGCGAAAATATAATTCGCATTAGACTAAGAGGAGATGAAGTTATGAGTGAAGTAGGTTTAGAGCATATGAAAGATCATATGCGATACAAAATTATGAACACATATGTTAATGCTATTTCTATGGAGGAGACTATCCGCAGGGTTGAGGATATCATCGCACAGGGTAAGCCAACACAACATGTAGTTATTAATGCTTCCAAGGTAAATTTAATTGAAAATGATCCTGAACTGAGAAGAATTGTTAATTCTTGTCCCCTAATTAATGCGGATGGAACTTCAATTGTGTGGGCTGCTAAGAGGGTAGGTATTCCACTTACAGAACGAGTAACGGGCTGTGATCTCTTTCAGAAGTTAGTAGCTGTTGCGGCAGAAAAAGGGTATAAAATTTATCTTTTTGGTGCCAAAGAAGAAGTTGTTAGCAAGGTTAAAGCAATATTTGAGAAAGAGTATTCAGGTATTCAAATCGTTGGATACAGAAACGGCTATTTTACTGAGGTGGATGAGCCTGAAATCGTTAAGAATATGGCTGATTCTTGCGCAGATATGTTGTTTGTTGCATTCTCTTCTCCTAAAAAAGAGTACTGGATAAATAAATACATTGACAAATTAAACATTCCATTCGTTATGGGAGTTGGTGGTAGTTTTGATATCGTTGCTGGTGTTACAGGTCGAGCACCTGAATGGATGCAGGCGTTTGGTCTGGAATGGTTCTATCGCTTCATTCAAGAACCGCGTAGAATGTGGAAACGCTACATTATTGGAAACGCAAAATTCGTTGGCTTGACATATAAGTATAAATTCATCAATAAGCGAAACAAACAGCAAGAAATCTAAGGAGGACCTTGGAAATGGTAAATGTCATTGGATTAGGCTATATTGGATTACCTACCGCTTTGATGATGGCTTCTCATGGCGTAGAAGTTATAGGAACTGATTATAATAAGGATCTTGTAGCGACTCTTATGGAAGGAAAGACTACTTTTAAAGAAGATGGATTGGATGAACTTTTCAAGAATGCAGTAAAAGCTGGTGTTAAATTTACTACAGAGTATCCAGTTGCTGATACTTATATCATATCTGTTCCTACTCCATACGATAAGTTTAGCAAGAAAGTTGATGCCTGCTATGTTGTTGCAACTGTTAAAGAAATATTGAAAGTATGTCCTAATGGAGCTACAATTGTCGTTGAATCTACAGTATCGCCTAGAACTATAGATAAGAATGTACGTCCTGCAATTGAAGATGAAGGTTATAAGATTGGAAAAGACATTAACCTTGTCCACGCACCAGAGCGTATTATCCCTGGTAACATGGTTTATGAATTAATTCATAACAACCGCACTGTTGGTGCTGATAATAGGGCTATTGGTGAAAGTATTAAAGACCTGTATTCTTCCTTCTGCAAGGGTGAAATTGTTGTTACTGACATTAAGACGGCTGAAATGTCAAAGGTTGTTGAAAATACATTCCGTGCAGTTAATATTGCATTTGCTAATGAGTTAGCTAAAATTTGCCGTCATGAAAATATGAATGTTTACGAGATTATCAGAATTTGCAACATGCATCCTCGTGTAAATATTCTTCAGCCTGGACCTGGTGTCGGTGGACATTGCATTTCTGTCGATCCTTGGTTTCTTGTAGGTGATTATCCTACTTTAGCAAAAGTCATTGATGAGTCCATGAAGACAAATGATAATATGCCTGATTTTGTTCTGAACCGTATTTACGAAATTATGAAAGAAAAGGGACTTAATTGGAGTGTTATCATAAAAGTGCAGTCCCAAATTGCAAGGAAATGAGGTAAAATA
>NZ_JAIPPU010000037.1 GCF_026646375.1 Acetobacterium wieringae | reverse complement strand
TAATGGGTAATTTTTACCGTTTATTTTGGGAAGTTTCAAAACGATATTGACACAGAAGCGACAGATATAAAGCAAGTTCAGGGATTTGGGATAACCATACCGCTTGAGTTTTTACCTGCAACAACCCAATTTGACGGAAAAAGCATGTTTGAAATTACCGACAATATTATTGTAGCTCGAATTTCAGAGCTAATATCCTTTTCATCACAAACGGGTACAAGGACGTTTGAGAACAACGTACTCAACTCTATTAAAAGCGCAGAATTAGTAAAAATGGATATTCCTTTTTCACGACTCACGAAGTCGAAAGACGTGGTAGGTGCCGCAAGAGGTTATATTCACGAAGGTAAAGGTGTAGCAGCACAAGCAAATTTAACTAAAGTTGATATGACGAAAGTTACAAAAGCTACCACCATTGCTAATGGTGTGGCAAATGTAATGAACGTTGGTTCTTTGGTCGTCGGGCAGTATTATATGTCCGAGATAAGTTCTAAATTAGAAACTATAACGAAGAGTATAGACAAAATTGGAGATTTTCAAGACAGAGAATTTAAGAGCCGTATTTTATCTGTGCTTACCCTTGTTGGAGAAATTTCGCAATTCAGTTCTGAAATTATGGAAAACGATGAGCAAAGAATTTTAAAGCTTGCGACATTAGAGAATTTAAAGGCTACAGCGACTGAACTACTCGGACAAGTTAACATTACAATATCTGATATTACGCAAAAGACACAGAGACCAGATTTTAAAGAGTATCAATTTAAAGTTGATGATTTTCAGAAACTTTTGGGATATCAGAATGCTCTGATTACGATCATGGAGGAGATTAGCAAATTGACGTATTTGTTAGGTAAAGGTTCAATCTCAACTGAGAGAAGCTATTCTACATTTAATAAGTATCTCAAACAGTCAGTTCAAACAAGAAATCTCCTTGGACAATGGCACGATAGTCAGTCCAACTCATTACGTATCGATTTAGAGAAAGAACGAATAACGAAGGCTGGTTTGGAAGCTGTGGTTTCTGCAATACCTAGCTTGTTTGATGATAAATTTAAATATAACGAACTCAGCCAAAGCCTTGTAAGCGAAATAAGCACCCAAACAAAAAATATCCCCGAAAGGCCAGTCGAACCGAAACAAATCTACGATAATGATGTGGAAATCATAATAAAGGAAGGTAAGTTTTACTATCTGAACGAATCGTCTATCAGTGTCTAAGAGACAGGCGAGTGGTCTATTTAGTTAGTTTGCGTTTTATAAGCTTAGCGTGAGGTCAATTTAGATGTATTTCGGTTTTCCTCGGGTTGTTTGTTCAGGGTAGATATTTTATGGGAAGGAGAAAAAGTATGGAGTGGATACAAGTAGTCATTAACGTGGTACTTACTATTTTATTAGGGTTGTTCATAAAAAATTACCTGCCCTCATATATGGACGAAAAAGGAAAGAACCTTGCGACTAAAGAGGATATTCAAGAAATAACAAGAAAAACCGAAGAAGTCCAAAAAGAATTCAAAGAAGGGTTTGAATATTTTTCTTCAGATTTGAGGTTTAAGTATGATTTTTATCATAAGCAGTATTCTGAATTATATAGTAAGATTTATGCAATTGTTATTCAGTCAGAATATGTAAGACGCTTTATTCAAATCACAAAAGGGCAGGAACATTCTTTTGAAGAAATACCATTCTTTGAAGTCACCCCAACGCAGAGAGTTAATCAGCAGCTAAAATTGGAAGTGGGAAAACCAGTGGCATTCAGTCAAAGTTCTGAAGAAATAGAAACTCCTATATCACAATTTAATAAAAGACAGCTGTGTGATTATATAATCGAGAATGGTGAATACGCTACGCAGGAACTACTTAAAATAGCTGTTTCATATCGTTTTGCCTACAGCCACTACGAAGGTAATCCTGAGGTAAAAAATTCTTCTTGCGCAGATGCTGCCAATGATGAAGAGTTTAGATTGATTCGAGATATGGTTTGCTGCATTGTTAAAGAATATAATTATTTTAGGAAAGAACTAAAGATGAACTACAATCATTCTGAGCTTGAATCAGGTATTCCACAGTTGTAATATGCTGAAAACAAGAGACGTTTCAAAAATTGTGTAAACCTTGTGGTTGATGTAGAATAAATACATTAGCCAGGAGGTTTTTATTATGGCAAGAAGAAACGGTAAAGGGCAATAAATGATATGCTGATTCCTGGCGGAGACTGTAAATAATTTTGTGTCAGAGTAGAATGACCTTCCAGATTAATGGTAAAATAAAATTAATCTGGGAGGATTTTTATTATGGCAAGACAACGAAAACTGACCAAAGAATGACAAGAACTAATTAAGCAGCTGCTGGCAACATATCAACCAGAGGATGCAGGAGATGTTCAGGATATGCTGAAAGATCTACTGGGTGATACCCTTCAGGGAATGCTGGAAGCGGAAATGGAAAATGAACTCGGCTATTCACGTTATGATTATGCCAACAAGGAAACAGACAATCGACGAAACGGATTCAGTAAAAAAACAGTAACTTTTTCGATGGGAGATCTGACCATCGATATTCCAAGAGATCGAGATGGTGAATTCGAGCCACAGGTGGTAAAAAAGCATCAGACGGACATCTCAACGATAGAGGATCAGGTTCTGTCAATGTATGCAAAAGGAATGACAACTCGGGATATCACCGAACATCTGCAGAATGTTTACGGGGTGGATGCTTCACCCACGATGATTTCAAAAATGACGGATAAGATTCTGCCCATTGCCAAAGAATGGCAAAATCGCCCATTGGCCAATAAGTACGCGATTGTATTTATGGATGCGATTCATTACAATGTCCGTCAAGACAATACTGTTATTAAAAAGGCCGTTTATATTGCGATTGGCACTCGGCTGGATGGTACGAAAGAAGTCATGGGTATGTGGGTCGGTGGCAACGAGAGTGCTGAATACTGGCTGGGCGTATTAAATGAAATCAAGAATCGTGGAACAGAAGATATCCTGATTGTCTCCGTTGATGGGCTATCCGGTTTTGGCGATGCCATTCATGCGGTCTTTCCCAATTCGGAGATTCAGCGCTGTATCATTCATCAGATCCGTTATTCCACTCGTTTTGTTTCATACAAAGACATCAAACCATTTTTGTCCGATCTGAAATTGGTTTACCAGGCGGCTACGGAAGATGTCGCTTTGCAGCAGCTGGATGCACTGGAAAACAAATGGGGAAAGAAATATCCCAGTTCGATCCGCTCGTGGCAGAATAACTGGGCAGATTTGTCCACTTATTTCAAATATCCGCCGGAATTGAGAAAGTTGATTTATACGACCAACGCAATTGAAAACTTTAACCGGCAGCTCAGAAAAGTGACCAAGTCAAAATCAATTTTTCCGACAGATGATGCCCTCTTTAAAATGCTTTATCTGGCTATGACGGATATCACTAAAAAATGGAACGGCAGACCAAGAGACTGGTCGAAAATTTTGGAACAGCTTTTAACTTATTTTGAAGGCCGAATCAGCCTCGTCGACGTCGAATAGGCCCGTCCATCTCAAAGGCTGCCAATATTGATTATTGACAGCCTTTGAATCATGGGGCAAAAATAGACTTGAAATTTAATCTGCACATCTGTTTTTCATTTTAATATTTTCCATTAACCTGGAATTCGCAAGAGCACAAAATAATTTACACTACCCTTGAAAAATTTTGCAGATCAATTCATTTTTATATCATTATATAGGTCGATTATAGCATTAAATTTCTATTATTAATATTCATCACCATACCTCTTTTCCAGAATGCTTTTTAAGTTCTTAATTTCTTTCTCCAAGTCTTTAATCCGCTTGCTTTGTGCTTCAATAATAACATCTTTATTTGCATCAGACATTTCACGCTTAACCTGCTTTGGAGAAGACAATCCGGCTTGTTGATTTCTAAGCGTATTAATACGGTCAAAATAGTGATCATAAAGGTATTTTTTTGAAACATTGGATCTTTCAGCAATGCTGTTGAAAGAGATTTTCTCTTTATTTTTCACAAGTTGTTGTATTGTTTTATCAACTCGTTCCTGACACTCTTTAGCTCTTTTTTCTCTGAATTCAGCTAAGCCCTTTGTATTTCTTTTGTGATCTCCAGTCATTGATTTTCTCTTTCCTCTCCAGTATATTCTCTACCTTTTTTTTCTGCTTTATGACGAATTTTACCGTTTTTTAAAATAGCCAAGATATCTTCGTAATGGTGCTTAATATCTTTGTTTTTTTCAGCCCAAATTTCTTGCCCTAGCTTTTCTGCGCGTTCGATCAAAACTTTTAATTCCTCTATTTCATGTTCATATGCGGGAATGAAATCAGGTGTAGTACAAAGATTGCGACAAGTTAGACAAGGATTCATTTGAGTACAACATTCCTGACTAGACGGTTTCATGCAATAACCTAAAGGTGTCCTGACTGCATCGAGATTGTGACGAATATATTCCCATTCGATGAGATCTTCGTTTTCAATTTTTGAGATTTCTATTTTTTTCATTTTACCGAGCTTATCAATTTTAAATAATCCATCTTTGCATTTTTCTTTCCACTCCTCACGCAATTTTTCATCTAAGATTTTTGCATAAAAAAGCGTCGAAGCTGATGATTTATGAGCAAACCATTTTTGAACAAGTTGGAGATCCATTCCGTTGTTAACCAGTGATACGCCTTTTGTGTGCCTAAATGCATGATTGTTAAAATGAAATGTGTTACCCTTGTTATCTGTGATATTATAAACTTCAGCAAGCTTATTAAGTGCTCTGTTTATTGCTCCAGATGTAGGGCAAAGTCCTTTTCTTGTTCCTGAATATCGAACGAATAACAGGTGATTAGGATTGTTGTCATCTGTACTTTTTGCTTTAGTTTCCTCAATAACAATTGATACAACATGTTGAATTTCATCAGTAATCGGGACACGGTGATTCAGAACTTGCGTTTTTTCTATATCCCCACACAAGTACCATCCTTGTGTTGTTTTTTCTAAACAGGTATCAT
This sequence comes from Acetobacterium wieringae, assembly GCF_026646375.1. GTDB lineage: Bacteria > Bacillota > Clostridia > Eubacteriales > Eubacteriaceae > Acetobacterium > Acetobacterium wieringae_A. The sequence continues at coordinate 1,051 of NZ_JAIPPU010000037.1, read as the reverse complement.
AGCGCAAATTGAAAATATCAGATATACGCCACCCGCTCGCTCGCAATAGAATAACGACCGGGATGTACTCAGGTGGATAGAGGTTTTCCAAGTTTTTATCTAATTGCCTTAGCACGTCTTCGGGTATATGTTTCATATTTTCATAATTTCTGACAACTCGTTTGGGAATATCTTCTTTGAAAATCAAATGTGAACTCGGCTTTTCTGGTGCTTCATCACATTCAGAACGTTCAATATATTCGAGAAATGCTTTTAATTGAATTAAATTTCTTTGTGCTACCGTAGTTGTGCCTTCTGAATATTCATGTACAAAGCAGATATAATCTTCCATATGTTTTCGTGTTAACTTCGTTAAATCGTTCCATTTTGGTTCTTTTTCATTGATATAGTTGAAAAAAGTTCTAAGACTTGCGATTATGCTCTGACAAGTGGCCTGCGAGAGATTTGTCATTTTGAATGAAACATATCTCTTTGCCAAATTTCGAAAAACTAATGCAATTGAGGAAAAATTTAGTTTGTATGAAGAAGCAGTATTAGTCAGTTTATTAAAACTGGGTATATTTCGGCTATCCCATACGTCTTTTTCGTATTCATTTCGCATATCATAGAAATCGATGAAAAAAGAGTGTAACGCATTCACAAAACTCATATGTTTTGAATCAGAAAACTGGTCTTTATCATTTATTTTAAAGCCTTTATTGACAAGAAATAGCTTCCACTGCGAGATAAATCTGTCCCACTGAAGTTCAATGACGCTATTGATTTTGGGATAAAATTTATTAAGGAATTCTGCATAGCTTTTGAACTTGCCGCTATAACTCCTAATTGTACCTAATGATATTTCTTGATTGATCAACTTCTGTGCAAACATATATTTGATCTCGCTTTTGATTGAATCACTAAAGTATGTGAATTTGATATTGGTTTTTTCTCCTTTTTTGATCATTTTCTCATTAGGGCGTAAATCATCAAAAAAGGAATTTTTTATACTCCAAATATGATGTACACAAGAGGTTGGACACAGAAACCTAAAAATAAGTTATAATAATAG
>NZ_JAIPPU010000074.1 GCF_026646375.1 Acetobacterium wieringae | reverse complement strand
AGCACTCGGCTGTTAACCGATAGGCTGAGGGTTCGAGTCCCTCCCTTGGAGCCATTACAAAGCCGAAGTGGCGGAATTGGCAGACGCACAGGACTTAAAATCCTGCGGGATTTACCTCTCGTACCGGTTCGATTCCGGTCTTCGGCATTTAATACCAAACAAACTAATATCGCGGGGTGGAGCAGTTGGCAGCTCGTTGGGCTCATAACCCAAA
>NZ_JAIPPU010000013.1 GCF_026646375.1 Acetobacterium wieringae | reverse complement strand
TATATTCGATAAACTTCTTCTTGTCTTTTGAAATTCGCTTAACTTAATGACATTGGCTAAACCAGCTGGCTTTTTGTTATACTACCGTTTAGTACCAGATGCTAACTCGTTACTTCATGAATTATTCAAATTATTAAGTTGTCAAACCTATTTTTCTAAATAATCAATGCCATAAAAAACATATAATCCCAAAATGGCCGTAAAAGCGGTTGCCGCAAATACACTAAACCTTTCAGTAACACCAAAATAATCAATTGGTACTAATCCCGTGCCAATTGCACCGATTAACATACTTGATAGGCTGATTGTCGCAAGCACTGCCATGGACACATATTTTTTCTCTCGATATCCCCCTACCATGATTGTAACAAGCGAGGCTACACTCAAAAGAACAACCACCACTGTAACAATGATGTGCATAACATCTTGAAATGCACCCGCATATCCACTGGTCGTAAGCGGAAACATCGAATAACCAATGGTTGATACCCAATTCATGATTGCAAACAAATAAATCCCGACACGCAGGGTTTTGTTTAGACGGTTTTGAACATATACACAGGCAAGCGTAACTGAAACAATTCCACAGATTCCATAAACACTGCTAAGTTGCCCCCACAATTCTCTGGATGGCGCATCATAAGCACTCAGATCACTCACCGCCTGACTGAGCCAATTGTAGCCTGGATACGCTAACGGCGCAAACAAAACCGCAATCAGGTAAGAAAGGAAACTTGCAACACCAAGTAAACCCAACCAATTGATTAATTCTCTTTTCTTTATCATCGTTTTCCCTCAAACTTGCTTTCACTTTTCATGATGAATAAAGCAATTAAATGTCTCATCGATTTTCTCTGAATTTCCCGTCATTACTCCCCGGATATCCAAATCGCGAAGGTGCAATCACTCGATAATCATCGGTTTTATCCGCAAGTGTATCATAGCCTTGATCGTAGCCGCCGCAGATACCATGACCGCTCAGGATGACTTCGCCTTCATCAATATAGGTAGGCTATTCTTCCAAATGACGTTTCTACAGTTTCTACTTTGTTCTGGTATGTTTCAAATCGTGCTGATGCTTTTTTTGATTCGAGATTAAATTTTATTGCGATCACAACCGCCAATACTACTAAGATTCCGCTAATAATCGTAATAACTTTTTTCTTCTTCAAATAATCATATCTGCCTGCTGTAGTTTTCCCCAAATACTCTTATATGTTCATTTAAGTAACCCTTAATCTGTTCTTCGTTCTCAGGATTACAGTCGTATTGTTGAAACAGTAAAAGAATCGGGCCATAAAATTGAAGCGCAATGATTTCCGGATTTTCTTCCCTGAACAATTTACCTTCAACCAGCTTGGCAAACGTCTTACCATGTTTATGAACCGCCCCTAATAAATAGGTCTCCCCATACTGTCTGGCTGCCTGTTCATTGCCGAACTGTTCTCGCATTAATAGTTTTCTATAATTTGATACTAACGGATCTTTCGTAAAAAGAGAAAACAGATTCCATGATATTTCACATAATTTTTCAAGCGATAATTCCTTATATGCCTGTGCAACGTCTTCTGTAACTACCTCGGGAACTTCATTTTCCTGATAAACCAATTCGATTCGCTCTTTCATGCTCACCATGATACTGTCTAAAATGTCTTGTTTGTTTTTGAAATGCTTATATAGCGCACTCTCACGCACACCTACAGCACTTGCAATATCTCTTACTGATACGCCTGAAAAACCTTTCTGCGCAAATAAATCCAACGAAATATATAATATTCGCTCCTTAGTATCCATAATCGCTCCTTTAATCATGCACCGCAAGTGAACAAGTGTTAACCTAATAATAGTTAACACTTGCTCACTTGTCAAGTGCATTAATTAAAGATGTCCCCGCCTCAAGCTGCATACTTAAAGAGGCTGCGGGGACCATTCTGTTGGTTTATAACGGCATAAGCCGAATATCTTGGCGTTTTAAATAGTCAGCGGTGGGTAGAATAATACTATCAAAGTGATTCCTGATCACAAAAAGAAAGGAGCATTTACATGAAAAAGTTCTTGGTTCTCTTGCTTGTGCTTACCCTCTTTTTGCTCTGCGGATGTACCTCCGGAACAAAAAGCAGTGGTGATTCTTCCTCCCAAACTGATCAGACATCCAACAGCACGTCTTTGAACAGCTTTGGAGTCAGTTCTTTTAAAACAAAAAATGGCAACGACTCCTATTATTTTGAAACCACCCATGATGAATTGATTGCCGCAATTAACGAAGCGGTTACGAAAGCCGGTTATCCGCCCTTTGTTTTAGTTGATACTTATATTTCCACTAATAACGATTTATCTGATTCCTATTATTACAAAATGGAAGGTAAAGCCGGGAAACTCGATATTCAGGTTTTTCACGGAAATGGTTATCTCTATCTCGTCTATATGGATATTTATGACAGTGAATCCGAAATGCCCCTGGATCAATTTCTAATGGAAACATTGTCTGACATTTTTGCTCCCGGTAAGGGCAAAGAGGTCTGTGAACAGTTAAGTATCTATTCTATGAAACCCACTGATCCAACTGATTCGCATTCCACTACAATCGGCAACACTGATTTTAAGCTCTCCGTCCCTTATGAGTTCGGGATAACGACCACGGAATACTAACCGACATAATAAAAGCGCTAACTATAATTATAATAATCAGAGTTTCAGGAAAAATAAAGTAAAGTAACCCATGAAAAAAAGTAATAAAACTATACACCTGGCCGTTCTATCCTTATTCCAATGGAGCAAAAAAAACTGCTATCACACCATAGCAGTTTTTTTGTCTTCTGACTTAAACAATCCAACTTTATTTGCACGTTCTATCATGCGAATGGCCAGTATTGAATCATCTCGACGCTGCCAAATTAGAAAAACTTGACAATCTCTGCAACTGTTTTTCTTTTGGGCATTTTAGGTTCCTGAGCGCCATAGCCCAATGCGATTACCGAAACGATGATTTCATCTTGGCTGATTGACAGCATTTCCCGAATTTTATCGGCATCGCGAATCCCCATAACTAAGGTATCCAAACCCAAATCGGTTGCCTTAAGGATCAGATTTTCATTGTGTAAACCCAGATCATAAAATCCCCAGCCGTCTCCGAGTTCATTGGTCGGTTCACCATCCGGGTTGAAGCCTGAATCATTTTTGACAAAGGTGGTCACAATCAACACCGGGGCATCTGCCGAATTCTTTGCGTTAAACGGTGGTAGACAGGTTTCTTTAAATCTTGCCAGCGTTTCCTCGCTCTGAATAACATAATACCGGGCTGTTTGTGAATTTTTCCACGATGGCGCTACAATCGCCGCAGCAAAAATTTGGTTTAGTGTGGCTTCATCAACCTTTTTATCTGGATCATACTTTCTGACACTTCTTCTTAATTCAACAACTTCTTGAAATTCCATAATTACCTCCTGATGATTTTTCTTTATTATACCGCTTTTGCCACAGTAAATAACGTGATTATTATTTTATTTGTTAAGGTTACCTTTGAATCTGTTATAATAATCTTAAAGTACGCTAGGCTTTGCGCCTGTTAATTTTGAGCCCTAAAAAGATTCAATGCCGATCCGTTATCTTAAATGCATAAATTGAAGTTGATCGTTGAAAAAAGGAGTTATCTATGAAAATCCGCACGGACTACACCTGCCCACTGGAAATTGTCCACGACATTATCAAAGGCAAATGGAAAACCATTATCATTTTTCAAATGCGATCTGGTGCTGTTACGCTTTCTCAATTGGAGAAAAGCATCGCCGGCATCAGTCAAAAGATGCTCCTGGAGCAGCTAAAAGAACTTCGGCATTTTGGCCTTGTCGCCAAAGAAAACGCCCCCGGTTATCCGCTTCACGTTGATTACTATCTCACCAAACGGGGCAGGCAGATCCTCAAAGCCATTGAAATTATGCAGGACGTTGGCATTGACTATATGGTTGAACATCATCTGACTGAGATATTGGATCAAAAAGGCATCTGTTATCCCCGATAATTGCTCAAATTTTTTCATCAACATACCCACAAAAAAGTGGGTAATTTACCTCCTGCCCAAGATGAATTATACTGTCAAAAACAAGGAGGTTTAAGAAATGAAAAAAGCACTGCTCCTAATTGATATCCAAAATGACTATTTTGCCGGTGGACGTTTTGAGCTCAATCAAACCGTTGCCGCTGCCCAAAACGCCCAAAGCGCATTGGCGCTCTTTCGAAAAAAAGGGCTCCCGGTTTTGCATGTTCAACACATCAACCAAAATCCCGAAGCTCCCTTTTTTGTCGCTGCTACCGAAGGTGTCAAAATCCATCCCCTGGTATCACCCTTACCTGGTGAAAGGGTGGTTATCAAACATACCCCGGATAGTTTTTTTAATACGGATTTATTACAACTGCTTAAGGAATTGTCGATTGAGCAACTGGTGATCTGTGGCATGATGAGCCATATGTGTATTGACACAACGGTTCGTTCTGCCAAACGACTGGGATTTGCAATAGAATTATTGAGCGATGCCTGTACTACCAGAGATCTGCTCTGGGAAAATACTCCGGTTCCTGCTGCCCTTGTTCACGCCGCTTTTATGGCTGCTTTGCAAAACACCTTTGCTGATGTGAAGGATACCCATACTTTCATCAAATCCAATTCCTAAAGATCGCCTGATCATTATCACCAGCGCTATTGCCGAAGGTAACGTTCTCACATCCAATGGGGCATGACAAACAAAATATCCCAATGTCATGCCCTGATCCAAGACAGAGTCTGCAAATCCTTTACTGATCGCCATTGTTGTCGCCTCATTTTGGGTTTATTATACCTCAAAAAATTGATTTAAAGAACTGACCTATTACCCATTTGCTCTTCGGTTAATAATGCAGATCTGCATGCTGGCCATCACATCCAAAGCTGCTGCATTCAAACAATCATCATTGCTGGCGACACAACTGGCATCAACAATAATTTGCGCTTCCGGCAGAGCTGCCTTGGCCAGCACAGCATCGGAGATCAGACAAATATTTGACACAACCCCGACCAGCTCCACCTGGTCATACTGGTTTTCCGCCAGAAACTCAGCCAGCTCCATCGATCCAAAGGCAATCTTTTCGATGCAGATGTCGGTATCACGCTGCAGCTTTGCCACTTTGCCATAAAGCGCCCAACCGGGGGTTCCTTTGATACAGTGAACAACCGGTAAATTTCTGCCTTCCTGAGTATTCAGATAGTCAGCGGTGTGGGTATCATAGGTAAATAGAATTTCCTGACCGTTCTGTCGATATGCCATTATTTTTTTGGCAATCGGTTCCTCAAGGAGCACCGCCTGGGGAAAGCCGAGAGCCCCATCAACAAAATCTTGCTGATAATCAATGACCAATAAAATGCTTCTCATCTGTTTTCTCTCCATTTTTATGCTGATCCGATTTAAAAATCCCCTTACTCGCCAATGATTTTAACCAGCACCCGCTTGTCCCGTTTACCATCAAACTCAAAATAAAAAATCTGCTCCCACTGACCAAAATCGAGCTTTCCGGCAGTGACGGCCACCACAGTTTCTCTACCCATAATCGTTCGTTTCAAATGGGCATCGGCGTTATCTTCATAACCATTATGCCGATACTGGTTATACGGTTTTTCGGGTGCCAGTTTTTCCAGCCAGACCTCATAATCCTGATGCAAACCACTCTCATCATCATTAATAAAAACACTGGCAGTAATATTCATCGCATTGACCAAAATCAGCCCTTCCTGAATGCCACTTTCTGCCAGGACTTTCTCAACATCTCTGGTAATATTAACCAATCCTCTTCGTCTGGGTAAATTAAAATGCAACTCTTTGCGATAAGAAATCATTTTTTGCTCTCCTTGTTTTTTCTTTATTCTACTACTTTTCATCATAAAATCCAGTAATTTTTAAATGATGTTGATATCATCGAATTTATCATAATAGCTCCCAAACAAAATCGGAGTAGTTTTACATTTAATCCAAACTCCTTTTTAAGATCCCAATCATTTCATCAATCTGTTTATTCTCAATTACCAATGGCGGTAGGAATCTCAATACATTTGGTCCGGCGGTTATGATGATCAGTCCCAGTTCCTGGGTTTTTGCGATGATGTCCGCAACCGGACGATCCAGTTCAAGGGCTTGCATTAAACCCATCCCGCGTCGTTCTTTGACTCCCGGATAGTCCCTGACCAACTCATCCAGTTTCGCTTCCAGATAGCTGCTGACCGCTGTGACATGAGTCAGCAAATCCGTCTCCTCATAGATATCTAAAACCACCGAAACTGCAGCTCCCGCCAGGGGATTAAAGCCGTAGGTGGTACCGTGATCCCCCGGTTCTAAAACCGCTGCAGCTTTACCCTGGGCCGCAAACGCCCCGACAGGAATGCCGCACCCAAGGGCCTTGGCCGTGGTCATCACATCCGGGATGACGCCATATGTCTGATAGGCAAACATTTCTCCCACCCGTCCCATGCCGCATTGGATTTCATCCAGCATTAACAACAGATCCTGTTCTTCACAAAGCTTTTTCACCCCGCTTACAAACTCGGCGTTGGCCGGATACAGTCCCCCTTCGCCCTGAACGGTTTCCATTAATATGGCACAGGTTTTTTCATTGATCTGCGCTTTGACACTGGCCAGATTATTAAACTGGGCAAACTTGATGTTTGGCAGCATCGGTCCAAATGCTTCCTGATATTTGGGTTGCCCGGTAACCGCCAACGCCCCCATGCTGCGGCCATGAAAGGAATGATCCATCGCAATGATTTCGCCGTCGGGACGGCCGGTCTTGTTAAAGTAATATTTTCGGGCGATCTTTATCGCCCCTTCGATGGCTTCTGTTCCGGAGTTCGTAAAGAAGACCTTCTCCATCCCCGATACCCGGGCAAATTTCTCGGCCGCTTCGGCCGATGGTGTGTTATAAAACAAATTGGAGGTATGAATGAGCTGATCGATCTGGGTTTTCAAAGCCTGATTATATGTTTGGTTTTGATAACCCAAGGCAAACACGCCAATACCGGCGGCAAAATCAAGGTATTTTTTTCCCGCATCATCAACGAGATAAACCCCTTCCCCGGATTCTAATACAATTGGATACCGATTATAGGTTTTTAAAAAATAAGTATCGGCTTTTTTGATGGTCTGATTCATCTTAATCACGTCCTTTCAAATTTGCTTGTCATTGTAACACATGGTTATTTTAATTGCAAGTAACAACTATTGCTTTTATCAAATATTGCAAGTGTAAACCAAACATGCTACAATAAACAAATCGAACAGGAGGTGCACGATGAATCAAGCACAACCAAAACAATTTAGAGAACAGATCCGAATCCTGGAGCGAAAACTGGGACTCCTGAAAAAAAACAATGGCAGTTGCTGCGCCGCTGTTCTGACCCTAGCGCAGTGCCACGCCATAGTCGAAATTGGCCGGGTCAGCAGCATTTCTTTAAAAGACTTAGCGATCATCCTGGCTATCGATATGAGCACCACCAGCCGCACTGTCGACGGGCTTGTCAAAAAAGGCTATGTCCAACGCATCCCTTCACTTGAAGACCGGCGCAGTGTTGACATATCCCTGACTGAATCTGGTATGGTTATCTTTGAAACGATTGAAAGCAATAACGATACTTTTTTTGCAGATATTTTTGATAACATCCCCAATGAAGAAAAAACCAATGTCCTTCATGCCCTTGACGTCATTCTGGCCGCTTTTGATCAGGAATCATAAGCTACATAAGCAGCCAACCATCGACCTATGGTATCACCCCCCAAATAAAGGGCGTTTTTTACCTGCCAGAGTTACTCACGTGTCTTTAATACTTCTGCCAGGGAAATTTTTTTTAAGTGCCGACTAATCATAAAATTAACGGAGGCGTAAGCTCCTAAAATAATCGCCACCATGATCAGATCGGACTGGAGTGACATGGTGGCATTCATCCCGGCCGAAACATTGGATACCATGTACGGGAAAACCTTATTGATAATCATTTTAGAAAGCGGAATGGCAACCAGGGTCGAGAATGCGACCGTATAGAAGGTCGTACCCAGATATAGCTTTTTTATTTCCCGCTCATTATAGCCAAACACCTTGATTAACGAAATGCTGAAGGTCGACTTATCAATCATCATTTTCACCAATAAATACATCACAATCACAAACAGCAGTACCGATGCACCCAGAATGGTAATCACCAACCCATACATCATGGTGAACATTTGTCTAGCTGCCGCGACCATTTTATCGACCGTTATGACGGTTGCGATTCTTCCGGCTTCAATATCCAGTTCCTGATCAGACATCAGCGTATTATAGTAGTCCTCTTCCTGTCCAAACAGCTCGCGCATATCTTTAATATCCATGAAAATATAGAGACCACTGGCGAAATTTATCACCGCTTTAACCCTAAAATTGTAATTTCGATCGGTAAGATTATCGGATAGGGTAATCTCATCTCCGACCTGATAACCAAACTTATTGGCGACCGAATCCGAAATGATTACATCATTTTTTTCGCCATCCAACGGGAAATCAAAATAGGGATTTTGATCATCAATGCCCTGAACCGTCACGTCCATCTCCCCCCCAGTCAAATAAAGATCTGCGGTTAAAGACTCGGTATAAACTTTAGTAGCATCACTGGGGGCCGTTTCCATGGGATACTTCAGCAAGTAAAGATAATTGTAGGCGACGTCAGAAGCGACATTACTGACATAGGCGCTGACACTTCCATAAATACTAAAGCCAAAAACCATCAGTAAAATGGCAAGAAATAAGCCAAAAAACATCGTGATATTACCGCGGATTTCCCGCAACAGCTGGCGAATCCGATAGCGATTAATAAAGTCCATCTCTTTTAAATCAACGTTTGCCAGCCGATGCTGCTTCTTTTCCCGTCTGAGCAGTTTGAGTGGTTCCAGAGATAATTTATGGTTGATCACCATGTAATTGACAAGCAAAGCAATTGATATCGGTAGCAAAATGCCATAAATCAAAAGATAAGGTGGAAATACGATGGTATAGCCAGGATAAGAATAATAGGCTACATTTTCTTTAATATTCTCGTCAATCAGCATAAACCCTAAGGCAGTCCCCAGCAATGATGCCGCTGTAACTACTACCATCGGCAGGATCATAAAATGTCGCAGCAGTTCTTTTTTTACATACCCCATCGAATAAAGCGCCCCAATCACAGCACTTTCCTTATCGATGGTTTGAATCACAAATACTGAGATCATATAGGCAATTAGGGTGAGTATCATTACCCCCGCTATTAACGCAGCGTTTTTATTGATGGCCGCATCGCTTTTACAGCTTGTAATCCGCTGATTATCATCAGCCTCCAGAAAGGTAATCAAATTGACGTATTGATAATCCATATTCTCATTGATAAAATTGGTGACCTGATTTTTAAGTTCTCCCATTCCACTGTTTAACTCGGTCGAGCCATTACTCAAGGCATTGACCCCATTTACCACGGCTACACTACCTTGATGCAACTCATTTGCGCCTTCTGACAATTCTACCGACCCGGAATAGGCCGATTCAACACCATTGGTATAATCCCTCAGGCCATCTTTAAAGGCTCTATAACTATCCAGTTGCGTTTTTAGGGTAGTCAAGGCGCTCACGGCGTTCGGATCTGAGCCGTCAAGCGTTTTGATAAAACCGTCAATCACGGTGCTGTAATTGTCACCGGTAACAGTCACTGGCATCCCCATGTTTTCAAACGTACCGTTTACCTGAGCAATCATCCCCTGAAAAACATCGTCAGCCGCTTGATTTAACGTAGCATTGGCACTTGTCAATTCTTCTAAGCCGTCGCTCAATTGATCGGTGCCACTTGCCAAACTCCCTGCTCCATCTGCCAATTCATTGGTTCCTTGCTTGAGTGAGCTGGTGCCATTGGCCAGTTCTTGTGTCCCATCTGCCAATTTATTAACACCACCGGATAAATCATTCTTTCCCTTTTCAATGGTATCGATGATTTCTTGCATATATTTGTTGGCAACCCGAGTTTTATCAAATTCCAGGTCAACCAGCTTCTCTTTAAGTTCCAAAGCGGTCAGATTGCCTTCCAGCTGATAGCTGTAATTATAGTCAACATTGAGATTATCGGCCAGCAGTTGATTGAATTCTGTCTCATCGACAAAGCCGATGCTGAATTGTTTTAAATCCGCCAACACGTCCGAAACATTTTGAACAACATTGGAATAGTCCGGCGCGGTTCCGATCCCGGTCACCAAATAGTTCTTTTGATTCACTTCAATAGACTGGCCAACCCTAATTCCATGCTTTTCAGCATAGTGTTTCTCCAAAACGATTTGACCCGTTTGATCGGCCAGTCGGCCCGCTTCCAGCTCAATGGTATTGATGTCATTGCGATTCTTAAAAACCCGCAGAACGGACTTTTCAGGGCCAGGGATATCGACATAGAAGGTTGCTTCGGTTCTTGCTCCCATCTTTTTTAGTTCCTGCTGCTGGTTTTCGGTTAGCGGAACATAAACCGAAAATTCTCCGTCTTCCAGTTGATTCTTTTCATTATTTTTATCAATGGTGTAATTAACCACATCGGTGGAGCCAGCCATACTCACGACCAACCCCAGCGAAAAGATGATTAAAAATGCCAATGCACCATATCGTACCCAATTTTCTTTTAACTCCCGGTTGATTCGCTTATTTAAAATCATTGGGAAACCTACCATTCCAGTTGACTGGCCGGTTTTAATACCGTATTGGCGTAGTCTTCACTGATTTGACCGTCTTTGATTTTGATGACGCGATGAACCATCTCTTTAATCGCGGTATTATGGGTAACAATGAGCATGGTGGTCCCATATTTTTTGTTAATCTTCTCAATCAGCATCAGAATCTCCCGGGATGCCTGATAGTCCAGCGCACCGGTCGGTTCGTCACAGAGTAGCAGCTCGGGATTCTTGATCAGTGCCCGGGCAATGGCACACCGCTGTTGCTGGCCTCCCGATAATTGCGAGGGAAATTTTTTCTGATGCTCGGTTAATCCCAATATTTCCAGAAGCTCGTTAAGATCCAGGGGTGTTTTTGTCAGGTATTCACAAACCTGGATATTTTCTTTAACTGTAAGATTGGGCACCAGATTGTAAAACTGAAAAATAAAACCCAGCAAATTGCGACGGTATAGCGATAATTCTTTGGGGTTCAGTTTAGAAATTTCAATATTATTTATTTTTATACTGCCACTATCGATGGTATCCAATCCGCCGATGGTATTAAGCAGCGTCGATTTTCCCGATCCGCTTGGCCCCAATATCGCACAAATTTGGCCCTTTTTTATTCCCGACGTAATGCCTTTAAGCACCTGAACATAGCTTCCGCCTTCGCCATAACTTTTTTTAATATCATTTACTTCAATAAACATTTTTGCCCCTTTCATCACGACGTACCGTTTTTTAATTTATTTTTTTATTAAAACCATTTGAAGTTCGCACAACATAACAGTGTTATGTATGATTTAAAAATAAAATTGAATTCCGGATTCGAATTCAATTTTTTTGATTAATCCTTATTCTTTTTTCAGGATCTCCAACCAGCCACCAGTCAGGTATTTGGCAATGATCTCGGCTTGAATCAAAGCTTCTTCCAAAGTCAATCCATGGGTCAGCAATTGGGCAAATGAGGACGTCTCCAGATGGGCCAGCCAATGCATGGTGTAGGGATTGATCTCATTTTCCCGACCATTTACTGAAGTGATATGATCCAGAAATTGAAGGGTGTTTTTTTCCATCAAGTCGACCAGTTCATCATAGAAATTCTCATAGGCTGATCCATTGGCTTTACTCAAAAGTAGAAGAATCGCCTCTTTATTGGCGTACATATACGTTACAAATTCCCGGCCTTGTTGGATTCCATCCTCAATTAATTCCTGCGGCGTTGTTTTTGCTTCCGTATAAATAACTTGCTCTTTTTCGGTATGATGGATAATGAACATTTTTATGTCTTCAGCAACATTTTTTACCAATGCCGCAAATAAATCATTTTTATCTTTAAAAAAGAAATATAACGCACCCGTTGTAACCCCGGCTTTTTTGCAAATCTTTCGCATTGAAGCTTTTTCATAGCCCAATTCAAGAAACTCATCCTTGGCAACTTTTAATAATCTTTCTCGTGTTTCTGTTTCATTCCCCATTTTACACCTTACTCAAACCGTTTTAGATAACAGTGTTATGTTATCATGATAAGCCCCTGCTGTCAATCCTTATGGATTTAAATTGAAGTATAAAACAGACCACAAGGGAACCAACAGTGATAACTCCAGGCATAAAAAAACCCGGACCAAGCCAGGTCTAGAATTCGAAAATGATTTTTACTTTCCACGATACACAAACAACTCACCATCTTTTACTCTGACAATCCGGTTCTTCTGCACCAGATAATCAAGATGGGATAAGGTTTCGCCAGTTGCAAACCAGCGTTGACGAATTGGACAGGTTTGCCAGGTATTTTCCCGTAGCGCCCATTGAAGCTGCCCGGCTATTTCATAGGCATTTTGATAGTCCTTCATTTTGACAACCGCAGCGATTTCCTGGAGCCGCTTAACATGATGATTTTTCAGTTGGGTAATCCGTTCGTACACATCCATGTCATTCTTTCGATGGCCCGGTAGGGCCAGGTCAATATCATAGCTGGCTATTTTATCAAGACTGATCAGATAATCTTCCAGCGAATTTCTGACAAATGGCCAGCAGGTAATATTGGGACTGATATCAAATAAAATATGATCGCCAGTCAACATAATCTTCTCATCTCTCAGATAAAGACAGGTATTTCCCGGCGTGTGGCCGGGTGTGGCAATCGATTCAAATTCGTAATCGCCAACAAAAAAGCTTTCCCCGTCTTTGATCGGTTCGGCGGGAAATACCGCTTTCGGAGCGTAGATGACCACTGGATTTTCCTTCTTCTGGGTCAGAATATCGGCTGCCGGGAAGCCCTCTTCAATCAGACGGCGATTATACTCCGACCAGATCTCATCGTTAAAGATGCGTCCCATATAACGGTAATCTTCGGCTCCCATAATGACCCGGGTCCGATCCGTCCGGATGCAGTCCACCAAGCCGGTATGGTCGGCATGCAAATGGGTAATATACAAGGTGACATGATCCATATCAACATTGAGCTCCCGCAGTCCGGCGGTCAGCGCATCAAAGCACTCTTGTTTAGCAAAACCGGTGTCCACCACCAGACTTCCGGCTGCTGTTTTGATCACATAACAATTCAGGTTTTTCAGCGGATTATTCGGCAAAGGGATATGGATGTTATAAATCTCAGGTGTTTCACGTATTTTTTCGATCATAAAGCTCCTTAAAAAACAGATTAATCAGGTATTTTTTAGCACCGTTTTCTTTATTATTTTTCTATTATACTGTAAAATTGACGGATCGGCTATTTAATTAAGAAGATGCTATCGAAAAATTCCGTTCTCAATAATTTGGGAATATTCCGTCAGTCATGTTTCTTTTTCCATTTGCCGTGATGGTTTCAGTTGGTGTATACTCATGGTAGATACTCCATAACAATACCAAATCAAAGCAGGTGAATCTTATGCCCGAACTACCAGAAGTCGAAACCGTCCGCCGAACGTTAAAACATTTTATTATTGGCAAAGAAATTAAGGATGTCCAGGTTCATTATGATAAGATTATCACCGGGGATTCCAATCAATTCAGGACAACCTTAACCGGCCAAACCATCCGTGATATTGATCGGGTCGGCAAATATCTGATTTTTATTTTGGATCGGGATGCCTTTCTTTCTCATTTACGGATGGAAGGCAAATATAATATTGTCGACGCGTCAACGCCGCTACGTAAGCATGAACATCTTGGCTTTCTCTTTACTGATGGTACTGCATTACGTTATCAGGACACCCGTAAATTTGGTCGTCTCGAACTGGTCAATAAAGATACCTATCGTCAGGATCTGCCACTTTCCAAGCTTGGCCCCGAGCCCTGGGATGCCGACCCGGCAAAAATCTATGCTAAAATCCATCACAGCAACCTACCAATAAAAACCCTGTTACTCGACCAGCACCTGATGACTGGCATCGGCAATATTTATGCCAATGAAATCTGTTTCACGATGAAAATGGATCCCCGCACCCCGGGAAAACGGCTCAGTAAAAAGCGGGTGGCTGAGTTGATCAGTATATCCCAGAATATTTTGGAGCAGGCCATTGCCCAGGGTGGCACCACCATTCACTCCTTTAATGCCAATGGCATTACGGGTTTATTTCAGATTCAGTTAAACGTCCATAGCCAAAAGATCTGCCCGGTATGCCAGAGCACCATCACCAAAGAGATGGTTCGTGGCCGGGGCACCTATTATTGTAAAACCTGCCAGAAAAAAAGAGGCTAGCCTCGGACTATCAAAAAACAACTTAAAGAAACCGCCTCGAGATCGCTCTAATGCGCTCAACGAGACGGTTTCTTTTTTTCACCGTGTGTTTCTGATAATCCGGCAGCAGACGTAACCGGAAACGGCGGTTGTCAAATCCTGTCAGCGATGACTGCTATTTCATTTCCAAAACACCAGGCTTCAGCAGATCCTGACTGTAAAGACCGTTATTTATCCAATTATAACCGTCCATTGTCGGTGTCAGATGATAGAATTTATAGTAACCGATCTGTCGGTCACCATTGCGATCGAGTTTGAGCACTCCACCAAGACCATGAAAGCCAGCTTTGGCAAGATATCCGTTAAGTACCTCCGGACTGGCGTTACTACCTTCCTGAAGATAAGCACACCCCAGTAACCAAATCCCATCAAACGAGCTGATCAAACTTTCCTTAAGCGGACTGTCAACTTTCAGTTCATCATTGATGACGTAGTAAAGTGGATCAAACTTATCGCCGTAGGGGCTAAAATCAATGGTCGTATAATCAAGCTGGGCAGCGGTTTTGGCAGCTTCTGAATCTTCCAAAAGGGCCTTTGACAAAGCCGAGCTGTCAGTGCCATACCATTTTAACTGTCGCAAGGTACTGTCTTCTGGCAAAGTTTCAAAGAGATCAACCACTTCATTGTAAGAAACCGTTAGAACCGCCGTCTTTGCCGGATCACCCATTACCAGTGCTGCCTCAGCCATCGACACCGGCATAGCCAGATCCGGATTGGTTACATCGTAACCGAGGGCCACAACCTCTCCGGTAAAGCCAGCTTTCATCTGATTGACCATCGCCTGACCATAGCTGTCATCGGCATAAAGTATAATCAGCTCTTCAATCCCCTGTTGGGCCAACAGTGTCAATAACGCTTTGGTCTCAACCCCATCATTGAGCACCAGTCGATAGAGCCGATCAGTCTGAGCCAGTGCCATGCTTGATGAAAGCGGCGAGATGGCCGTCACACCAGCCGCATCAAATACCGGCTTAACCGCCTCACACTCAGCACTATTAATAGGTCCAACGATACTTTTTATTCCCGATGCCGTTAGGGTCTGGGCCGCCGTAACAGCCTGGGCATTGTCACTGCCCGTATCCTCGACCACCAAGGTCAGGCTAAGATCCGAGTTGCGATTTTTGGCATAGCTGTTGAACTGATCAACTGCATATTCAAGGATCATCTTAATTTCTTCGCCATTCTCGCTCCGGTTTCCCGTTAACGGCAATAATGCGCCTATTTTGACCTCGCCGCCAATTGGCGAGACTTTTTCTTCAATCGTCTGAACAATCGGCTCGCCTGCTCCAAGGTTGACATAATGGCCCATACACTTCCAGCGGTAGGCATCACCATCTTTAATGCAAACGTAGCGCATATACTTAGAGCCCTTGGTATCGCCATTTTCGTCCATCGTGTTAAAGAAGCCAAAAGCATTCCGAAAGTTTGTCGCCTGGTTTACCAAACCAGATTTCAAAACCTCATACTCAGGGTTTGCGCCAACCACGCTGTAGGTATCAGCCAGCAACCATAAAGCATCCCAGGTTGTTATGGCAAAAGGGGAAATGTCACTGGCGCCATCAAGCCGGGCCCGCAGATATGGCAGGGCATCAAGATCAATTCCCTGATCACCTAGAGTTAACCCCTCCATCGCTGTTTGTTCCAGAAAATCCGCCGCTTTCTGATTATCAAGAATTGTCTGATTCCCGATGATATCGGCACTGGCATACCATTTCATTGTCGTTAGTTTTTGATCATCAGAGAGATTGACAATCAAATCGGCCGCCATCTGACTGGGAGCCACCACCACTACAGCTGTTGACGCATTGCTCGCTCCGGCTGCCAATGATTTAATTGTCTCAGCAACAGTGGGATTTTTTGCGCTGTCAGCCGTAATCGCCACCGAACCCAGCACCGCGATGTTTTGGGCCGCAGCGATTTCTGTCAGATAGTCATTATAGCCACGACCATAGGTATCATTGACATAGATCGTGATCAGGCTGTCGATCTGCTGGCCACTTTTAATAATCCGGGTGAGTCCATCAACCTGACTTTTATCGGTGCCAACCATTCGAAAGAAATTATCTGGTAATGCCAGTTCTTTAGCCGTTGCCGACGGACTGAGTAGCAGCATTCCGTTAGTATTGGCGTAGTCCAGCACCGCTAGGGCTTCCTCACTGATCATCGGACCGATTACCGTGGAGATTCCGGAATTTTTCAGGTTTTCCAGTTCTGCCAGAGCGGTGACCGGATCACTCTTGGTATCACGAATTTCAAGCTCAATTTTTAGGCCCTGGTCAGCCAAATAACTGTTGACATAAGGCAGTGTTGCCTCGAGAGCTTTGTTGGAAGCCGTCCCGGTGGCGTTCCAGGTACCGGTTTCCGGAAGCAGAACCCCGACCTTAATCGTTGCAAGATCTGTCACATCGGCCTTCTTTGGCAGCAACACCGATACCCCCATAGCCAATACAAAAACAAGCAATAGTGTAATCACTGATTTTTTCATTGTTCTCCTCTTTTCTCTTAATCGCTTCATAATGAATTAAGTATAGTCCTCTTTCAACCTGTTCGCAAGTCCGAAATAGTAGAGCACCAAATACATTTTTCGCTATGAAACCGTTTATAAACCTGCACCCAAAAAGGGCTAGGATTGCAGCATTGCGATCCTAGCCCGTCTCCTTATGTTTTCTTTAAAAGAACCGTTTGGTTTCGGCCCGAATTCTTTGCCTTATATAAAGCACGATCTGCACAGTTCATAAGTGCATCAAAATCAGCCGTTGCCTCACTAAGTTCTGCGACACCAATGCTGACCGTTACCCGGATGGCCTGATCTTCATGGATTATCATCTTTTCCGCCACAGCCTTCCTAAATACTTCAGCTTTGCTAACCGCTTTTTTTGCATCCGTATTTAACATCACGACGGCAAACTCTTCTCCGCCAATCCGGCCAACAATATCGGTTCCACTAAAGGTATCCGCAAGCATCGCGGCAAAATCGCGTAGCACCGCATCACCGCCATGATGCCCATAAGAATCGTTGACTTTTTTAAAAAAATCAATATCCATCATTAACACCGACAAATTTTCATGATTGCGACGGGCCCGCAAATCGGCTGCTTCTGCACATGCTGTGAATCGGCGTCGGTTATTGAGACGAGTTAGCTCATCCGTATTGGCCATTTCAATCAGCCGCTGCTTTAACGTTTCACGCTCTGTAACATCTTCAAAGCTAATCAGATATCCAACGATTTCTTTTTTATTTTGAACATCCCGACTATGGATGCTGACATAGCGCACTTCACCATCGACTGAAAAATGAAAAACCTGTGTTTTTGATTCCATGACACAGTTCAGAAGCTCTGGTTGATCAGCTAACAGAATTTTCAGTTGTTCTTCGCTGATGGATACATCAAACCACCGAAAGAACGCAATGCTGGCATCATTGTAATCAACAACCCGATAAAATCGATTCAGCAGGATCAGGCCAGTTCCACTCTCTTCAAAAACCCGTTCCCTGGCCAGATCCTTTATTTCCAAAAAATTGTATTGCGTCAACGACAAATACAAAAGCAAAATGCATGGCGGCAGGATTAGCGCCGTATAATCAATGCCAATTCCGCCGGCGTTGACGGCAACCAATGGCATTGCAAGATACATCAACCCCGATGCTAAAAGCAGCAATCTAAACTGCATTTTTTCGTCACCAGTGCTGTTTTGATACCGTTGATAATAAATCCAGGTACTAATAAACAGCGTAGTCAACACATAGGCAATCTGAACAAAATACCATGGTCCTTTGGTCAACAGCATGAAGTTGATCCCTCTGAACTCCTGGAGTATAACCGCACTGTAATACCAATGATGCCAGCCATTGGTCAGGCGCAAAAAAAACGTAGTCACCGGGATGATGAAGACAACAATCCCGCCAACACCCTTTAAATACTTCCCCTTACCGGTATACAATATACTCACAATTAACCACAGTGCCGGAAAAAAGGGAATTCCAAAATATTGCACCTGATTCCAGAAAAACATGTCCTCGAGGGAGCCCGCATTGATTTCTAAGAGATATCCCAAAAGATAGACCTGCGTTGTCAAACAAAATACCCCAAACGCCTTAGTATAACTGGAGTTTCCGCGGACGAATGAATTGACAAACATAAAAGAAAGAAGCAATACCCCAACAAACAGATAAACGCTGATGAACTTAATAATCATTCTATTACTTTTAGACCTCCCCATCGGTTATCAATTCTTTAATCTCAATTTGACAGATACATTGCTTCTTTATGCTAAAATGCACCCGAGATACGTTCACTTTTAGTCTAGATAAATTATACTGTAAAAAATATGAAATCACAACCAAGGAAACGCCGGATAATCACACTTAAGCCTTAAACATTTATTGATGCAAATGTTTAAGGCTTCTTGCCAGATTGAAGTAACAAGCTTCAATTTTCTTAAGCCATCTAAATTCGGCGAACTGCGCTGTCTTTTTTATTGACACATTCTAAAAACTAAGCTAATATATCTTCATGATATATAGTTCCAAATGGAGGGGTTATGAAAAAAGATACCGGCAAAACAAAGTACATTCTATTGGGTTTAATGGCCAAGCAACCACAAACCGGCTATTCAATTAAAAAATCAATTGAAAATGAATTTCGCCATTTCTGGCAGGAAAGTTTTGGCCAGATTTATCCGACCTTGAAACTCCTGGTTTACGAAGGATTTGCTGATTGTGCTGACACTGAGACAAGCGAAAATAGACGGCGAACAATCACTTATACAATCACCGAAAAAGGTCGACTTGAATTGAAACGCTGGTTATCGGAAGCGCCGGATATTGAAAAGCTGCGTTATGAAATTTTGCTTAAAGTATCTTTTGGCACAGCAGCCGAACCGGAGATTATTGACGAACATCTGAATGCATTCATCGAGCGAAATGAAAACGCCCTTGCCGAGATTGAAGGCTTCCTGACCATTTTTAATGATCTTGAAATCCCCCGGAAGGCTATTTTGGGAAGTGAATTAACCGCTCTTTGCGGAAAATATTTATACACGGCCATGAGAGATTGGGCTGTTGAAGCAAAAGAAAGAATCATCAATCATAAGGAGCTAGAAAATGAAACAAAAAATTCGTAAAGGAATACTCACCTATTCGGCCCTACTTTTTCCGCTAACCTTTTTCTTTATGTCCCCTTATGTCATTATCATGTCGGCCGCCGACGGCATTATTAATGGCAGCGCCCTGTTCTTTGGATCATTGCTGCTATTTTCTATCATCGGCAGTCGTCTGTTCTGTGGCTGGCTTTGTCCAGGAGGCGCCATTCAGGAACAAGCAGCCCGTTCCAACAACAAAGCCTGGAATAGTCTCTGGAAAAATCGATCAAAATATATTATCTGGTTTTTATGGCTAGCGTTTGTCGTCTTCTTATGGATGAGCAACCGTCCGCTCGCCGTTAATTTTTTTAATATGTACGGTCTGGACAGTCATATATTAATTATCTATATGGCTGTTGTCACCCTGATCTATGTCTTTGCGCTGGTCACTGGAAAAAGAGGCATGTGCCATAGTTTATGCTGGATGGCGCCATTTATGATCATTGGCGAAAAATGTGCCGATTTTTTACATATTCCCCGCTTCCGACTAAAAGCCGAGACTCAGAATTGTATTTCCTGCGGTCGCTGTAACAAGCAATGTCCAATGAGCCTCGATGTTGCGACGATGGTTCAAACCAGCCAGATGGATTCAAATGAATGCATCAATTGCCTGGAGTGTGTTGATGTTTGCCCCAAACAGGTGATCGGCTTTGGTATAAAACCAAAAGTAGCTCCGACGATCTCATCTAAGTAAAGCACTGCATTTTTATCATCGCCGTCCTTTTTGTCTCGCTGGCCGGTTGACCGCCCCCATCCGGAATGTTTTACGGCTGGGTTTTACCGTTATTCCCGGCCAGCGCTCATTTCTTTTTCCTGAATCACCGCTTTATCCAAGGTTCGAGATTTTTTTGTCATCAATCGCAAAAGCGTTAAGAAGGCGCCACCTAGACAAATCACTGCCGCTGTCAAATAAACGATTCGCATACCGTTAATAAAGACCCCATTCTGACCGGCCACATAATCGGTGACCCGGTAGCCTAACTCCCCACTCATACTGCCATAGAGCAGGGTCGTCGCCAGGGCAATCCCGCAAACCATCCCCATATTCCGAACCAACGCATTGATACTCCCAGCAATCCCCAACTGATGCCTTCCCACGGTTGACATAATCAGCGAATTATTCGGTGATTGAAACAAGCCCATCCCCACCGATAAAATGACAATAAAGACAACCATGGTCATCAGACTGGACTGTTCGGTCAGGGTCGACATTAAAAACAAGCCCAAACTGATCAACATCAGACCAATGAAGGTTAACAATTCCGATCCAATTTTGTCGGATACGTGACCACTGAGCGGGGCCAAAACGGTTAGAATGAGTGGAAAGATCATCATTATCAGCCCCGCCTGCTCCGGTGAATAGGTCATCACATCCTGCAGATAGAACGGTTGAATAATACTGTTACAGAAAAGCCCCACGAAGGTAATAAAAGCGCAGAAGATACTCAGCGAAAATAGTTTATTCTTAAAAATAGCCAACGGGATCAACGGGTTTTCACGTTTTTGTTCGACCATGATAAATGCGATAAATGATCCGATTGACACAACAAAACCGATTAATATCAGGGGATTGGCAAAACCAAGACTTGGTACCTGCCCCAACGCGACAAATAATGGTACAATACTGAATAAAAACAGCACTGCTCCCACGAGATCCAAGCGATCCGTTACTTTTTTATTACTTCGCGGCAGCAGCTTAAAGGCAAAAAATAAAACCACGATGCCCACCGGGACATTGATCAGAAAAATATATTCCCAACTGGCCGCTCCGACAATGATTCCACCCAGTCCTGGCCCGACCAACGACCCTAAAGCGACGGATGTGCCGGTAAAACCCAGCGCTTTGCCCCGCTCAGTGGCCGGAAAAACCTGGGTGATGATTCCCTGATTGTTTGCCATGGTTGCCGCCGCTCCGATTGCCTGAACGATCCGGGCCCCAATCAGCACCGGAAAGGAACCGGCGATGCCACAAAGCAGCGAGCCCAGCGTAAACAGCGCAATCCCAAAGGTAAAGATCTTCGTCTTTCCCAGCATATCGCCCAGTTTTCCAAAAACCAGGATGATTCCTACAATAACAATCAGATAACTGGTCACCACCAGTTGAATCTGGGCGGTATCAACATCCATTGCCCGGGCCATCTGGGGCAGGGCAACATTGACAATACTGCTGTCCAACGTTGCCATAAAGGTCGACATCACCACAATTAGCAGAATCGGCCATTTATTTTTTTCATAATTATTTTGATTATTTTTTTTCATCAATTTCCTCCTCGGTCTTCAGCAACAGAATCCGCATGAATATTTTTTTCATTGCGGCCAGGGTTATCTCCTTTTCCCGTGGGGTTAAATCCTCGGTAATTAGATCCACCAACTCCTCAATTTCCCCGTGAATTCGGGGGAGTATCACTTTGGCTTTTTCGGTCAGATACAATTGATAGGCCCGACAATCCCCATCTTTGCCAACCCGATAAACATACCCCAATTCAATCAGCCGCTTAATGGTACGAGTGGTCATGGCCTTGTCATTTCCGATTTTTTGGCTGAGCTGATGAAGGCTGACGCCCTCGTTTTTTTCCAGTATAAAAAGATAGGGCATTGAACCACTGCTTAAACCATATTTTTTCATTACCTTATCCAATTGAATCTGATTATTCCGAAATATTTTATTATTGAGCATAATAAAATGCATGTTTTCAATTTCCAATGGTTGCACTCCTTCTACAATTGACTTGTCAACATTATTATAAATGCTTTTTGTTGAGTTGTCAATTTATTTCATGTATCTACTATTTCATTGTCCTGGATTCAGTTTAACAGCTAATATGACCGGATTTATTCCCATTTTTAGCCTGAATCATTTTTTCGTAATTTCTAAAATACTATGTTATACTGATTAATAATTGAAGCTGTAAGAAACTCCGCTAAATGACCATAATCAGGAGCGAACTAAAACTACACTAGCTTGATTAAAAAATACTTTGATCAAAAATCAGAAACAGGAGATCGTGTATTTATGAGTAGGAACTATAAAATCATTGACGAAAAGAACTGGAAACGTGCCGTGCATTGCACCGTCTTTAGAAATAGTGTCGAACCGGCATTTTGCGTAACAACTGAATTGGATATTACCAATTTCTTAACTAAAATTAAAACACATCATTATTCGTTCACGATGGCAATGATTTATGCCGTTACAAAATGTGCCAATGAGATAGAAGAATTCCGATATCGATTCCTTGATGGTAAGGTTATCTTGTTTGAGCAGATTGACACCGCATTTACTTATCTGAATAAGGATACCGAGTTGTTTAAAGTCGTTACCGTGCCGATGCAAGATTCTATTGAAGCGTATATTGCGTTAGCCACAAAAACAGCCGCAGAACAAGAAGATTATTTTACCGGCCCCCTGGGAAATGATGTATTTCAGTTTTCACCGCTTCCCTGGTTTTCATTTACTCAAATCTCACATACCAATTCGGGAAAGAAAGACAATGCAACCCCTCTTTTTGATTGGGGAAAATATTTTATGAGAGATGGCAAAATGATACTTCCTTTTTCCGTACAAGCACATCATTCTTTTGTCGATGGCATCCATATTGGCAAACTGGTAGCTACCCTTCAGCATTTTTTGAATCAACAAGACTGAAGCTTAGCGGCGGACAAACATGATCAATCAAAAAATTCAGTATTCGAACAACCCGCCAATTAATCCGGATAAAATCCCCCAAACATCCAATTATTGGGATTCAAGCATCCGCACGCAGATTTCCGATAATTTAAACCTTCATTCCACCGAAGAAGGTATTTTTGAAGAAGGCACTTATAATGTAACCCTATAAAATCTAACTTTTTTTATTATCATGGTTGCTAATTCTACTTTTTTGCTGGCGTTGACCTCGTTTTCTTGCTCGATCTAAATCGATCGTCCTGGGTGAAATCAATGAAATATTACAAATGTGATCCGTACAAAATCGAATTCACACTATTAGATAACTGCACTTTCACTTTCGAGAATCATAACCATGTTTCAATTTACGCCATTGGTTTGATTCTCGCTGGCGACGTTACTTTAACTAAAAAAAATGTTGCCTGCAAACTTTCTTCAGATGATTTGTTTATTATCCCGCCATATATGGTTCATTCCCTCGCCCCCTCTGCTGGTCAGTACTCGATTGTTACTTTATGTATTGGAACAGAGTTTTTGGACACCTATGCTGTTAATAATGGAAAACGCCTGATTCGAAATCTGGCAAACCAATTGGACGATGGTTTTCTCACACATCGACAGGTAGAAGCTTTTGTAGATGCTCTGGAACTGGTATATAACATGGCTGCAAAATTCGATGATTTTACCGAAATCATCACTGAAACCAAGGATTTCATTGAGGCTCGGCCAGAAAAAATCATCACCCTGGATACATTATCGCAACAGGTCTTTATCAGTAAATATTATTTAATCCGTGAATTTAAAAAAGCAATCGGATTATCGCCCCATCGCTTTCATATCCAAAATCGAATCAGAAAAGCCCAGCATCTTCTGACAAACGGATCAACGATAACTGAAACAGCGCAGTCAACCGGGTTTTATGATCAGAGCCACTTTATTAAGTATTTCAAAAAAATTGTCGGAATAACGCCAAGCGAATATCTTGAATCCTTAAAATTCTTGGATTAGTGGGCAATTTTTTACAATCAATACCGATCTGACTTTGATATATTTTTAGAAAGCATACGAATTGACAATGCTTATAAAATAAAGTGAGGTATTTAACGTGAAAAAATCAGAAACTTTCTCAAACTTTAGCAATGGCGTATTGGCTGTTCCAAATGCCACCAAAAAATTTTGTGACATTCCCTGGACACCGCATCCAGCATTTGAAGGTGTAGAATTAAAACACCTTATCACCGCTGCTGATACTAACGGACAGTTTAGTTATCATCTTGTAAAAATCGACCCAAATAAAAGCATCTTAAATCATATTCACGATAAACAGTTAGAAACCCATGAAGTAATTATGGGTTCTGGAACCTGTATCAATGCCGGACAAAACAGCCCTTATGCACCCGGAACCGTCTCAATTATTGCTGCCGGTGTCGAACACGAAGTCGTTGCTGGTGATGATGGCCTTTATTTATTCGCAAAATTCTTTCCCGCATTATCCTGATCTGTTCTTGCTGTTAGCTGATATATTTTTTAGTTTCAGAAAAGACATCTCACCAATCGCTTTGCACTCTAAAAAATGCCCCTGCCGATTCATTCGTCGGGGGCATTTTTCGCATTCATTCATACGTCTTCCGTCGTTTACTTGAGAAGTCGAATCGGCTATTTATTTTTCTCACCGTTTTTTCTATTTGTTTCCTCTTTTATTTATTACATAAGCCTTTTTTTCGTCGCAATGAATTAAATCCATTTAAAACAAAAATTTAAATTGAATTTACTAAAATGATTGGATATAATATTTGATGTTCGTAAGCAGATTCGATTGAATACCCATGCTGTGAAGAGTAACAGCATCTAGACAAGTGTAGATCAGTGGTATAGTTATTCAAGGAAAAGAGGTGAATCAAGACCTGAATTATTGTTTATACGTGTTTAATATTTTTTAGAAGGAGTATCAAATGAAGCATGAAAAAACCTTGGTGTCGAGGATTCTGCTGACAGTTGTTTTGCCTGTTGCTTTTATTTTTCTAGTAACCGTTGGCCTATCGCTGTATGTCCTGAGCCTGAACTTCGACCAGTATTCAACAATCCTGAACAGCATGATCCTAATCAATGCACTCGGATTGCTTGTCATTGTTGGCGTGATTTTACTAGGTTTTAAAAAAACCTCAAACCAAATAACTCAGCTATGTAAAATTGCCAATCGCATCGTTACAGGTGATGTCGATATAAACCATGAAGCAACACAGACCCACGACCAGCTGGGTCAATTAGGTTGCACCTTAACGGAAATCGCCGGAAATATTAAATCTCAGGCAGATATTGCAACCCGGATCGGTGATGGTGATCTTTCAGTCGCAATAACCCCAAAATCCGAAAAAGATCTGCTGGGGAACAGTTTGCAACGTATGCAAACCGCAATGGTAAATCTCGTCGATTATCTGGCGATGCTGCCTGAAAGCACCAAGCCAGGATTTGATTTGGATCAGAATCTCAAAGATGCTTTGGGTGGCGATTTCAAAAATGCGATCACCCGGACCCATCAGGCCATCGAAATACTGACCTATGAAAAAGACTTCTTCTCCGCAATCCTGGATGCGATGCCCTACCGTGTTTCTGTATTTGATAATGATTTGAAAATCACCTTTCTCAACAAAGCATTGGGTGATCTGATGAAAAAAAACGGCACCGCCGAACATCGGGAAGATATGTATGGCCGGGACTGCTCCGATTGTAATCTCGAGATCTGTAAAACTGAAAATTGTGGCGTTGCCGCATTCAAAAAAAGCGGCCGAATTGAATATCCTTTTGAATTCCGAGGGCGATTCTATCGAATGGATACAAACGCCATTCTAGATAAAGATGGGGCTACAATCGGCTATCTGGAAATCTCACACGATACAACACCAAGTGAAAGCGTCGCCCAGTACACCAAAAAAGAAGTGCGCCGTTTGGAGCAAAATCTGGAACGATTATCGCTCGGTAACCTGGATTTTGATATGGACATTCAGACACCCGATGACTATACACATGCCACCCACGAACAATTTATGGCCATCGAAAAGAACTTAATCTGTGTGAAAGAATCCATTGGCGATCTCATCACCGATGCCACCCAGCTGACCCGAGCCGCAATCCAGGGTGAGTTAGAGATCCGCGCCGATGAAACCCGTTTTAGTGGTTCCTGGCAAAAACTGATTAAGGGTATGAACGGAATCCTTGCGAAAATTTCAAAACCCATTAACGAAGTTGCGGCGGTATTGAATGACATGTCCGAAGGAAATTTAAACGCCACCGTAACTGGTACCTACAAAGGCAGTTTTGATGCCTTGAAAACCGCCGTCAACACCATGGGTAGCCGCTTCAGAACGGTAGTAACTGAAATTTCAGCTGTGACTGAAGAAATCGGCAACGGAAATTTGAGCATCAATGACATGCGTGTCTATCGAGGCGATTTCAATGCCATTTCTATTTCGCTTAATGCGATTATTAAACGATTAAACGAACTCCTCGGAGATATTAACAATGCTGCCGAACAAGTTAATACCGGTGCCAACCAGATTTCTGACAGTAGTCAGTCATTGGCTCAGGGCTCCACCGAGCAAGCCAGCTCGATTCAGGAGTTAACCGCATCCATCGCTGAAATCGCCGACCAGACGAAACACAATGCCGTTGATGCCAATAAGGCCCGATCATTGGCCGCTGACGTCATGGAAAACGCTGATAAGGGTACTAATCAAATGATCAGGATGCAGCAATCGATGGTCGACATGAACAAGTCCTCTGATGATATTTCTAAAATTATAAAAGTCATTGATGATATTGCCTTCCAAACCAATATTCTGGCGCTCAATGCGGCGGTTGAAGCGGCCCGGGCCGGACAACACGGCAAAGGTTTTGCCGTCGTCGCCGAAGAAGTCCGAACCTTGGCTGCCCGCAGTGCCGATGCCGCAAAAGAGACAACCGGACTGATCGAAGGGTCCATCCAAAAGGTTCAGGAAGGAACAAAAATTGCCGATGAAACAGCTGCAGCACTTGATGAAATTGTCAGTGGTATCGGTCAAGTTACCGATCTGATTGGCAATATTGCCACCGCCTCCAATGAACAGGCCACAGGCATTGCCCAAATCAACCTGGGAGTCGAACAAGTTGCCCAGGTTGTTCAGCAGAACTCAGCCACCGCCGAACAAAGTGCCGCTGCCAGTGAAGAATTATCCGGCCAATCGGTTTTATTAAAACAGATGATTAATCAATTTCAACTGAGATAATCCACAATAATTTGTCAATTACACTACCAACGCAGACCACCACATTAAGTGGTGGTTTTTGCGTTGGTATGTAATACCAATCAGATAATCTGTAAATCTCTTATTCTAATTAAGGTATCTTTCTTCAGATTGCCGTTCATTCTTGACTTTGTTATGAAAAATCGCTAGGATATACCTTAGACAAAGAATCCTCATTCGGAATCAATAGTCAACAAGGCCATCCCGCCGCCTATTTAGGAAGGTAACTTTATGGAAAAAGAAATCAGCCGCAGAGATCGAAAAAAACGCCAGGTACTCACTACGCTCGTCGACGTGACAATGAAACTGTTTATGGAAAAAGGATTTGCAGAAACAACCATCGCTGAAATTGCATCAGCTGCAGATATTGGTACAGGTACCTTCTATAATTATTTTCATTCGAAGGAAGATGTTCTGAGATATGTTTTGACAAAGAATCTGGATGAAACAAAGGACTCCCTGGAAGAGCTGAATCGCTCATCCATGAGTCCTCCGGAAAAAATTTCTCAAATTCTATTAACCATCGGTAAAATTTTTAAAGAAAATCAGCAGTTATTTAACTTATGCAATCGCCATCTTTCCCTGATGGGCCCCCCCCATGGAACTGAATTTAAAGATATCTTAGTAGCTATGATCCAGGAAGGGCGAATAAATGGCGACTTCAGAAATGATATTCCCATTGAAATGATCACTGAACTGTTTATGGGTTTAATCAAATCTGCCATTACCAGTCATACAAGAATTCCTTTTGAGGAAAACCTCAACTATAAATTGAAGCTGTTTATGGATGGGCTTTTAACAAAATAATGCTGCAATAAAACATGAGCTTGGACTCTCTTTATGCTCCTTACTTTAACTATGCTAATCTTTTTAACCCGGCCGCACCGAACAGCCGATTCACCAAATCACCGCCAATGCCGATGACGGTTTCCTCATGCGTGAAATCGGTGATTTTTTCATCAAAAAGAATGGTGGCTTGAGCTGGCAGTTCATCGTCACCATCCCAAAACAAAAAACGAATTGGCATACAAACAAAGGCCATGGCCTGAAATCCGGCGTCTGAATTTGGCAACCGTTCAAACCCCAGTTTTTCAGCAGCCTCAATCAATTGCGACACCTTGCCTTCAAAGGTTTTGGCAAAAGGAGTGAGGGTTGATTTTTTAAACGCCGGGCTAAACGGTGCTGCACCCCGGAGTTCATGAAGTGGAATAAAATTACCGGAATTTCTCGGTGCTTCTTTCGAGAAATGAAATAAGTGGTAGATTGCCGATTGGGTATAAAAATCCACTTCTTCTTCGGGTTTATCAATACGGCTGATGCTGGCATCGGTACGGTTAATTTCGTAGTCCACCCCAAAGTAACAGATTGGTAGATTATTCTGATTGTACCCAGGCAGACCCAGGGCTGCATAACGTTCTTCATAATCGAATGCCAGCGCCTTTTGTCGCCAATATTCACATACATTTTTGTAATTATCCTGCTCCATCTTCAGTCTCCTCTATTTTTATTCATGCTTGGCATTTGCAAAAGAAGCATGCGTTCTAACCGCTGCTTCGCAATTTTATTCTTTAATCAGCAATTTTATTGAATGCATTCATTTATGAATCTATTCATAAATATATTATCCTTATTTCTCTATTTTGTCAACAGTAATCCAAAAATCACTTAATTTATATCATCTCAAAAAACATTCTCTACCGCCGTCACTTGGATGTTCGTTCTTCATAATGTCATGCAACTGACATATCTTTTAACTATTGATTCAAAATTAAGCTTGTCAGATCGGACAAATGTCTGGAAAAATAAAAAAAACAACAAACTGATACAAAGTCTGCTGTTTTTTCTTTGGGTGAGGTGGATGTTATTACCCTATTAATTTAATCTGTGAACCTTGAAATAAAGTTGAAAAAAATTTAAATCTTTAACATTTGCTCCTACAACCTTTTCCATCAGGGAAAAATACCTTTAATTTCTTCGGCATAAATCAACCGTTTCAGGGCGATGATATAGGCCGCCATTCGCAATGAACACCGGGATTGCTGACTTTCTTCGAGAATTTCAATAAACGCAGCTGACATAATTTTCTCCAGGGTTTTATTGACTTGCTCCCGGTTCCAGGTCAGGATCTGAATATTCTGAACCCACTCAAAATAAGAAACGATCACCCCACCGCTGTTGGCAAAGATATCCGGCACCAGCACGATGCCCCGTTCTTCCAATAGCGCATCGGCGGCCACACTGGTGGGTCCGTTGGCGCCCTCAATGATATAGGAACATTGCAGTTTCTCGGCATTTTCAGCATTGATCTGGTTCTCCAGCGCCGCCGGAATCAGTACATCACATTTGCAGATCAGAACTTCTTCATGGGAAATATGACGAACCCCTTCTTTCTGATAGTCTTTTAACTGCTTACCTGTTTGCTCTAAAAACTCCGATATTTCGTCAGCATCCAAGCCGTTTTCGCAGTAAATTCCTCCCGAAACATCGCTTAATGCCACAATTTTGCTGCCCCGATGAAAAAGAATCCGGGCGGCATTGCCACCGACATTGCCCATCCCCGAAATCGCCACGGAGACATCCTCAAGCTTCTTGCCATCCCGCTCCAGAATCAGTTTGGTACTGATGGCGACGCCCCGGCCAGTGGCCGAATTACGTCCTTTGGAACCACCCAACTCCAACGGTTTGCCAGTGACCACTCCAGGGCATGGCTTGCCTTTTAGCATGCTGTAGGTATCGAGAATCCAGGCCATCGTTTGGGAATTGGTATTTACGTCTGGGGCTGGAATATCCATATCCGCACCAATTAGCGGTTCGATGGCAAATGCGTAGCGTCTGGTCAGTTTGCGGAGTTCCCGTTGAGAAAGCGTATTGGGATCAACCCGCACCCCACCTTTAGCCCCACCGTAGGGAATATTAACGACTGCACATTTTAACGACATCCAGGTGGCCAGGGCCTTGACTTCATTTAAGTTGCAGTCCTGATGAAAGCGGATCCCGCCTTTAAACGGCCCCCGGATATTGGAATGCTGAACCCGATAGCCTTCAAAAACCTGAACCGTTCCATCATCCATTTCCACCGGCAAATAGACCTTTGTTTCCCTTTGAGGGTTTTTAATGATATCAAACATATACTGATTCATCCCACCAATTTCCATTGCCTCTGTCATTACATCTACCACGTTCGAATAGGGATCATAGAATTCGCTCATACACTTGTCTCCTGCTTATAATTTGTTGCGGCACATCAACTGAAAACAATCATAAACTTAAACCAGTTGCATTGTCAATCAGTCATTATAAAACAATGATACCTAATTATTTTAAGTGTAACTACCTAATTAAAAAAATTATTTCCCTATTTTACTTAATTAAATTATGTTAAAATAATGTAAAGCAACAGCGATCATTTACGTTGAAAACTATTTTCATATATTTTTCAAATAATTCAGGAGACTAAACCAATGAAAAACAAACAACTGGACGCCATCGATCTACAGATATTAAATCTGCTCCAGAAAAACGGCCGGATCTCAATCAAAGAACTGGCCGCTCAGGTCTATCTTTCGTCGCCGGCGGTTTCTTCCCGGATTGAACAACTGGAAAAGAATAATTACATTAGCGGTTATCAGGCGATGGTAAATCCCATCAAAATGGGTTATCATATCAAAGCCTTTGTCAACCTGGAGGTTGAGCCGATCCGCAAAAAAGAGTTTTACCCCTACATCCAGGGCTGCAATAATGTCATTGAATGCAATTGCGTTACCGGCGATTATTCAATGCTGCTGGAAGTTCTTTTCCCCAGCACCAGCGAGTTGGATAGCTTCATCGGCGAACTGCAACGCTTCGGCCGAACCAAAACATTGATTGTCTTTTCAACATCGGTGGAACACCGGGGGATCGAATTTTCCCTGGAGTAGGCATTATCAAATTTTTAGTCGCCATTTGATCATCTGCCAGCAACCGATACCCATGGTTATCAAAAGACCTTTTAAATTTAATCTGTCTCACTTATTTAAGCAACATCTTATTGACCGCATTAATTAATGCCAGGGCACTGGCCTGCATCACATCCTGTTCGATGGCCTTCCCGGAAAACAATTGGTCCTCACAGCGAATCTGGGCGGTGACCTTGCCCAGACTCCCTTTGCCCCGACTGAGGCTGTTGATCCGGTAATCGATGAGTTCAATGGGCGCCCCGATGGCTTCCATAATCGCTCCATAAAGAGCATCGATGACACCGGAGCCGCTGCGGCTAATTACTACTTCCTGCTCACCTTTGGCCAGTGTCACTATTGCTACCGGTAAACCGCCAGTCACCTGCAACTGATAATCAAGCAGCTGCCATAATTCCGGGCTCGTACCACTGCTGGGAACGCCACTGTTTTTTAGCAGCGTCAGGACATCATTATCATAGATTTCTTTTTTGGCATCGGCCATCGTCAAAAACTGCTGGTAGATGGCTACCACTGAGGCCTCAGGAATATCAAAACCAAGACGCTTTGTGACGTGCATAAACGCATGTCGACCAGATCTGGCAGTGAGGACAATTTCCATTTCCGGTGCCCCGATGGTTCCTGGATCCATAATCTCATAAACATCTTTGGATTTGAGCAGCCCATCCTGATGAATCCCCGAGGAGTGGGCAAAGGCATTTTCTCCGGTGATGGCCTTGTTCACCTGAATATCCAACCCCATGGTGGCACTGACCATCCGTGATGTTTCATAGATTTTTTTGGAGTCCACCGTGGTGTGTCCACCATAATAAGCCGGGTGAAGCGAAATTCCCATGACCACTTCTTCCAGTGCGGTATTTCCAGCCCGCTCACCGATCCCATTGATGGTACATTCCACCTTATCCGCCCCGTTTTTAACCGCTGCCAGGGTATTGGCGGTAGCCAGACCAGTGTCATTATGACAATGAACACTGAGCATCACCCTGGGATCGAGATTTTTAAGCCGATCATTAATGCGGTAGATCAGCTTGCCAAATTCCTCGGGAATGGCAAACCCCACCGTATCCGGCACATTAATGATAGTGGCTCCAGCCTTCACCACCGCTTCAATGGTTTGCCAGAGATACTCAAACTCCGAGCGGCTGGCATCTTCCAGCGAGTACTGAACCTGAGGCAGCAGGCTACTGGCATACTTAACTGCACCAACCCCCATCTCGATAACTTGCTCCGGCGTTTTTCTAAATTTCTTGGCGACGTGAACACCCGATGAACCCAAAACAATATGAATCAACGGATTCTCGGCCTCCCGAATGCTCTCATAAATACAGTCAATATCCGCCTGTACTGCCCGGCCCAAAGCGGCAATCCAGACGTCCTGGCCGATTTTGCGGCTGATCGCCCGAACCGCTTCAAAATCCCCCTGAGATGACGACGGGAAGCCCACCTCCATCATATCGACCTTCATTTTGGCAATCTGCTGGGCCACCTCCAACTTTTCGGTCAGATTCAATTTGGCCCCCGGCACCTGCTCACCATCTCTTAAAGTGGTGTCAAAAACATAAATTTTTCGTGACATACTCTTTCTCCTTTTATGAATTTGGGTAAAAAAAGCTCCCTGACATCTCAATCAGAGACGAAAGGGAGCTTTCCGCGGTACCACTCTTATTCACACAGAAGCCTGTATGCACTTTATCGATACCCTTTACTGCCCCTGAAGATTCTCTTTTGTCTAAAAAATTAGTGTATAAAAAAACGCCTGTCTCAAACGAGACAGACGAAAAATCTGCTATACCACTCTTTTATACCATAGTCTTCAATACGGGTTTAATAAAACCGATATCCATCCCCTGTAACGGTGGGCTTCCGTCTTAACCTACTTTCGCCGACTGTATCAGCACTGTTTCAGCAAGCAACTCCGAGGTGAGTTCATCGTCTTCTGATTTCCGCTTCACACCACCCAGCAGATCTCTGTAAATCATCCAACAACTACTATTCCGCATCAACGTCTTTTTGATATTTTATTTATCATAAACGATTCAAACCTGTTTGTCAATCCAATAAAACAGAAAAGCAGCTGTTTTATAAACAGCTGCCAATGATAGTGAAGTGAAAAAAGATGTCGAAACTTTTCTCACTTCCAAATTATAAAGTGTTAAACTTAACTTTCTCTGTAATTTTACAGTTATTTAAGCAAATGTTAAAAAAAGATGAAAGATAGTGCTGTTAATTTCCAAAAATGCCCAGTCGTCTGACATTATTATCATCCCTTCAATACTTGGCTTAAATCGAATTATCTGCTTGTCTGTTTTTCGAGATTGATACGGCCAGAATTAGCGAAAAATCTCCCGGGCCATTTTCTTCGCTGTGGGGGTATCGGCCAGTCCGCCTTCTGCCGTTTCTTTGAGCGTTTTCGGCATCGCATCCCCAATGGCTTTCATAGCAGCAATCACCTCATCCACCGGGATGACACTTTCAATACCCGCCAGAGCCATTTCTGCAGCAATCAGGGCATTGGCCGCCCCGCTGGCATTGCGCTTGACACAGGGGACTTCGACCAGCCCGGCCACCGGATCACAGACCAGCCCCAGTACGCTTTTCAGAGCAATGGCACAGGCATGGGCACTCATTTGCGGAGTACCACCCATCAGCTCAACCGCTGCTGCTGCTGCCATCGCCGCGGCACTACCGCATTCTGCCTGACAACCGCCTTCCGCCCCGGATATGCTGGCTTTCTTGGCAATTACCATACCGAGTCCTGCGGCGGTAAAAAGACTCATCACTACCTGCGCTTCTGTTAAATCGTACGCTTCTTTCAAGGTCAGCAAAACGGCCGGAATGATCCCGCAGGAACCAGCGGTAGGGGCTGCCACAATTCGTCCCATACAGGCATTCACTTCAGCAATGGCCAGAGCCTTGGCCAGGGTTTCGCTGAGTACCATCCCGCCGAGGGACTGGCCGGCATGAATGGCTTGTTTCATTTTAAGCGCATCCCCGCCACTCAAACCACTGGCTGACTTACTCCCGCTGTTTAAGCCTTTACTTGCGGCTTCGGCCATCACCTGCAGGCTTTTATTCATTTCTTCGATCAGGTCTTGCTGGGATCTTTCCATCTGCAGCGCCTGATCGGCCAGAACCAACGCCGAAATACATTTTCCTTTTTTTGTCGCCTTGTCTGCCAGTTCCTGTACAAAATCATAACTTATCATCTTCGCTCCTAATAGATTGGTTTGATTAAAACCGCCTTTTTTACAGAGTTCACTGCTTCAATTAAACTGACCAGTTCTTCATTAACGGCCTGGTCGGTTTCAATCACCATCATTGCTTCACCGCCTCGTTGGGAACGATACATGTTCATCTCGGCAATGTTGATCCCCTGATCAGCCAGCAAATTGGTCACTGCCGCGATCATTCCCGGCGTATCATGATGGGGTACCAGCAAGGTGTAATATTCGCCGTTAAATTTTACATTGATCTCATTGATCCGGTTGACCATAATTCGGCCACCACCCACCGATGATCCCTGGACAATGGTTTTTTTGCCCTGCGAATCAGTCGCCATAATCAAAGCCGTATTGGGATGAAACGCTTTGTTGCTGGATTTTTTAAATTTAAACGCCATACCCAGCTCCCGGGCCAGCGCCAGACTGTCTTTGATGCGTTCATCATCCGGCGCCATCCCCAATAACCCGGCAATAATTGCCTTATCGGTTCCGTGACCCTTATAGGTTTGGGCAAACGAACCAAAGAGCTCTATCGTCACCGTCGCTGGCTGCCCACCGGACACCGCCCGGGCGATTTTTCCGATCCGCACCGCCCCGGCCGTATGGGAACTGGAGGGGCCCACCATAATTGGTCCAATAATGTCAAATACATTCATCCCAACCTCACTCTTTCGGCATCAGCCAGACTTTTACTCACCACTCTACAACGGTGCCATCGATTTTTCTGATATTTTCTTACCCAGAATAGTCCTCTTTAAGCATCCGCCTTCTGACTGAATGTAAGAACTGGTTTACGTACTGCTTTTACCTCATCCAACCGCCCGACAATGGTATCATGCGGTGCCGATTTAACTACTTCCGGATTTTCTTGCGCTTCCCGGGCAATCTGTTTCATCGCCGCAATAAAAGCATCCAGGGTTTCTTTGCTTTCGGTTTCAGTTGGTTCAATCATCAGTGCTTCTTTGACAATCAACGGAAAATAGATCGTCGGTGGATGATAGCCAAAATCAATCAGACGCTTGGCAATATCAAGTGCCGACACCCCGGCTTTTGCCTGCTTTTGAGCTGAAAAAACAACTTCATGCATACAGGTTTTTCCGAATGGCAATTCATAATCCTCACAAAGTCCAGCACGGATATAGTTAGCATTTAGCACCGCCATTTCTGAAGCTTCCCGTAGTCCCTTTGCCCCTAATGAACGGATGTAGGCAAACGCTTTAACGACCACTAAAAAATTACCATAGAACGATTTAACCCGGCCAATTGACAGCGGCCGATCACCATCAAGATAATAGCCGTTGGTGCCGCTTTCCACTACCGGCCCTGGCAGAAAGGGAACCAATTCTTTTTTCACTCCCACCGGGCCTGAACCCGGGCCGCCACCGCCATGAGGTGTGCTAAAGGTTTTGTGGAGATTGAGATGTACCACATCAAAGCCCATGTCACCCGGGCGGGTTTTGCCCATGATGGCGTTCATATTGGCACCGTCATAATAGAGCAGCCCCCCCGCCTGATGGACGATCTTCGCTATTTCGACAATATTTTCTTCAAACAAGCCCAGAGTACTGGGATTCGTCAGCATCAGTCCGGCAATTTCATCACTCATCACCGCCTGCAGTGCTTCAAGATCAACCCCACCAGCCTGATTGGACTTCACCTCGATCACATCAAAGCCCACGACCGCCGCTGAGGCCGGATTGGTGCCATGTGATGAATCTGGTACAACAATTTTTCGTCGCTTTGTATCACCTCGGTGCTGATGATAGGCTTTAATAATCATCAGTCCCGCCATTTCGCCATGGGCGCCAGCCGCCGGTTGCAGCGATACCCGTTCCATTCCGGTAATCTCTGCCAGCATTCGATCAGTTTGATAAAGCACTTCCAGACAGCCTTGAACAGTCTGCTCGGGCTGATAGGGGTGAACCCCGGTAAAACCACGGTACTGAGCCACCGCTTCATTAACTTTGGGGTTATATTTCATGGTACAGGAGCCCAGGGGATAAAAACCCGAATCAACCCCGTGATTCATTTGCGAAAGGGCCGTAAAGTGGCGGATTGTATCGATCTCGCTAACCTCCGGTAAGGCTGCTTCCTCAGTACGTAAAAACACTTCGGGGATCATGGTGTCAATGGATGTCTCGGGAACATCACACATTGGCAGAATATCAGCTTTTCTTCCCGACACCGACTTTT
The DNA here is from genome assembly GCF_026646375.1 of Acetobacterium wieringae. Lineage (GTDB taxonomy): Bacteria > Bacillota > Clostridia > Eubacteriales > Eubacteriaceae > Acetobacterium > Acetobacterium wieringae_A. Next base: position 91,624 of record NZ_JAIPPU010000013.1, on the reverse strand, counting down.
CAAAAATAAGCGCTTCTTGTTTAATCACAATGCTTCACCACCTTTTCTACCAGCTGATCAATTTCCTGACGGGTTCGTTTTTCAGTGACCGCGAGTAACCAGCCATACTCAAACTCCGGATAGGCCTTTTTTAATTCATAACCGCCGATGATTCCATCTCCCAGCAGGGCTTTGTTTAAGCCTTCCGGTGCGGTCGTGCCGATAACTGCAAACTCTTTAAAGAACGGGGCCGTAAAGGCCGGGGTAAATTTCCCAGTGGCAATCAGCCTGTCATGAAGGTAGTGGGCTTTGCGAAGGCATAGGGTAGCCACCTCTTTTAACCCTGCCTTACCCAGCAACGTCAGATAAATCGTTGCTGCCAGGGCATTCAGGGCCTGATTCGAGCAGATATTGGACGTCGCCTTATCCCGCCGGATATGCTGTTCTCTGGTCTGAAGGGTTAAAACAAAGGCTCGTTTGCCGTCATGGTCAGTGGTTTGTCCAACCACCCGACCGGGCAATTTTCGCATCAGAGCCTTGTTTGTTGCCATAAAACCCAGTCCCGGCCCGCCGAAACTGATTGGATTCCCCAAGCACTGACCATCTCCAACCACGATATCGGCCCCCAATTCGCCGGGAGATCGAAGGATTGCCAATGACAATGGATCGACAGAGGCAATAAACAACGCTTTTTGTTGATGGGCAAGGTCCGCCACCCGGCTCAACTCTTCAATAACGCCAAAAAAGTTCGGACTTTGCACAATCACCGCAGCAGTCTGCGCGCTGCATGAGGCTTCTAGCTCGTTTAAATCGATGGTACCATTTTGAAAACCAATTTCTCTCACCCGCACGTTTTTAAAGTGGGCATAGGTTTGCACCACCTGGCGGTGCTCGGGAGAAACGGTGCTGGCAATCAGCACTTCGTTCCGACCCGTCTGACTGACAGCCATTGCCACCGCTTCGGCCAGTGCCGTTGCGCCATCATACATTGACGCATTGGCAATCTCCATTCCGGTCAGTTCACAGATCATCGATTGAAACTCAAAGATTGCCTGCAAGGTACCCTGACTGATTTCCGGCTGATAGGGTGTGTAAGCCGTGTAGAATTCCTGTCGGGAGGTCAGACTGCCAACAACACTGGGAATAAAATGATCATACACCCCGGCTCCCAAAAAACAAGCGTAGCTGTCCAGATCGGTATTTTTTTGTGCCAGCTCCCGCATCAATGTGATCAGTTCCATTTCTGACAAAGCTTCTGGCAACGCCAGTTCCCGGTTTAGCCGGACTGCCCCGGGGATGTCCGCAAAAAGTGCATCCCGGGAGGTCAGACCCAGTTTTTTTAGCATCGCCTGTTGTTCTTCCCCGGTTGTTGATAAATAAGATGCCATCGGTGTTTTCCTCCTTTATAGTGTGGCTTTCAGTTTTTCAAGCTGTTCTGCTATCGCTTCATCATCAAAGCAGTATTTCATTGTAGTAAACTGGCTTCGGAGCTTTTTAACGTCTTCCGCCACTGTTTTTTTACGCAAAATCACATCGGCCATCAGCTCAGCCGTCTCTTTAAAGGCTGCCTTGGTAAAGCCAAAGCGGGTCATCTCAGCAACACCAATGCGGATTGCACCGGAAGCGGTGAAGCCCTCTTCCTCCGGTGTTGCCTGATAATTAATGATGATGTTGCTTTCTTCGAGACGTCTCGCCACTTCCGGACCGATACCATAACCAACCCGCACCACTACCTGGTGGGTCTCGGTATAGGAAATCTGTGGATCACCGGCCACATCAAGTCCAGCTTCAGCCAGCGCTTTGGCAAAATATTTAGCATTCTCGATGACAGTGCGCTGATAATCATCTTTAAAATAATTCATTTCGTAGGCCGCCATTAACAGACCCAACATCGTTCCGAGATGGTGGTTACTGACACTGCCTGGAAACGCCCGGGTCTCGATGGTTTCCCAAAGGCCATACTTATAATCATCCTTGTCATAATTTCCGGCAATGACCCCACGCTGGGTTCCAAAAAATGTTTTATGGGTGGAACCGGTCACAAGCTCAGCCCCTTCTTTAAAGGGATCCTGGAAATAATCACCGACCAGTCCCAAAACGTGGGCCATGTCATACATAATCACCGCATTGAGTTTCTGATCATCGATAAATTGGCGTATTTCCTGTACCGGTTCCTTGTGCAGAACCATGCTCTTACCAAAGATAATTAATTCTGGACGATACGTCGTAATGACCTTTTTGGTTTCTTCGACATCGATCTTAAAGAGGTTATCGGGCTCCACCGGGAAATTGACAACTGCCGTTTTTTCCGTCCGGGGATCGACGGCGATATAGTCATGCAGGGCGCCCATTGGCTGGGCGCTTAAATGGCCACCACGGATGATATGATTGTTCAGGATATAGCCCAACCGCTTGGCCTCAACCTTGCGGTTAACCCGATTCTTGTAATCCATCAAAGCACTAAAGACTGCCGTATTGGCCATTTGCCCGCTGATTACCCGAGTTTCAACCTCGGCACAGTTAAAGTACTGCTTGAATTCTTCCATCAGCAAATATTCAATCTCGTCGATAAAAGCTGTTCCCTGATAATAAAAAACGTCATAATCATAAAAGGATTTGGTTTTTTTGTGCTCCGCGTAGCGAAACGACGGATCCATCACTGATAACAACCGTACCGCTGACGAATGAGCCTGTTCCGACGGGATCAGGTTAATGGTTTCATACTGCCGGTGATGGGTATTGTCAAGGCTCTTCTTCACCAGATTGAGGGCTTTGCCGGGATAATTAGCGGCGCTTTCAAACTGTCTTGTTACCTCCACGCCATAAAGGATCGGGCGGGCATACGGGGGCGCATCACTTTTTAAATGATACGGCACAATCACCGCCGCAACCCGTTTGTTGCGGATTTCGACCTCCACCGGATCATTGATTTCGACATCGCCATCAAGCAGCGCCAGACCAATCCCACGCATTGCTTTCTCATCGGTTATCTTGCTATCCAGTCCATAGCCCTCGGCTTTTAAATAGGGGACCATGGTGGCACTGGTGATCACGCCGACTTCCCTGCCATCTTTAAAAACCTTGCATCCAGCCCGAGCTACACCTTTGCCGGTAATCGCCAACGATCTGACAATTCTCGGCAGTTTGGATAAATCGCTAAAATCCCGTTCCATGATGGCCTTAAAGCCGCAATACTGTTCCCGAAGTGGTGCCCGCCCCAGATAATTGCCCTTATCCGCGGCAAAGCTGACAGCAAATTTAGCCAGTGGACAGGAGAAAATCGGAATCTCCTGACCCTCATTATCCAGTCCCAGTTCGTGTCCATATAGCGGCAAACCGGCTTCCAGTCTTAATGTATCCCGGGCCCCCAAACCGACGGCCATGGCGCCCAACCCCAGCAGCTTTTCCCAGATTTCCGGGCTTTGCTCCGCCTTGGCAAACAGTTCAAAACCCAGGGGTTCCCCCGTATAGCCGGTTCGGGCAATCAGGAGGGGGGCCCCGTGATAATTAAGAATTCCCAACGCATTCTTAAGGGGTTCGGTCAAAAATTCGCTCCCGGTCAATTTTTTCAAAATATTCTTAGCTTCCGGGCCTTGTAGTGAAATCATCGCCAGCTCAGCGGATTGATCGGTTATTTGGGCATCGAAGGCTTTGATTTCGTTATTCAGATGCTGCCAATCTTTGTCAGCATTGGCCGCATTCACTACCAGCAGGTAGCGATCTTCATAAAAGCGGTAAAGGTAGGCATCATCAATGGCACCTCCGTTTTTATTGGGAATCATCGTATACTGGGCCTGAAGCAGATCCAGCGCAAAAACATTGTTTGTCAGGACATACTGTAAAAAGGCGGTGGCTTCTTTGCCAGTGATGATGAAGCGGGCCATATGTGAAACATCAAAGATGCCCGCTTTAATTCGGGTATGGAGATGCTCATCAACAATACCATGAGGATACTGAATCGGCATCTCCCAGCCCCCAAAATCTACCAGGGTTGCCCCTGCTTTGACGTGATTGTCATATAATACGGTGCGTTTTAAATCTCCCATTTGCTGATCTCGTACTCTTTCTAATCCTGACAAAACGCTTCATACTCAGTAGCGTCCATCAAGTCTTCATATTCTGAGGAATCATCCATTTCAACACAAATCAACCAGTTTTCAAAGGCATCCTCATTAATCAGCTCCGGTGCAGCCTCCAGTGCTTCGTTAATTTTTTCAACCGTTCCGGCTACGGGCAAATAAATATCGGAAGCCGCCTTAACCGATTCGACTACCCCAAAGGTTTCGTCCTTATCGATATGATCACCCACTTCCGGCAATTCAACAAAAACAATGTCCCCCAGGGAATGTTGGGCGTAATCGGTAATCCCAATGGTGGCCCGATTGCCTTCTACCTTAACCCACTCATGATCCTTCGAATACTTCAACCCTTCAACAATTCTCATTTTTCAATCCTCCATTTTTCTAATTTTACAAAAAAACAAAAAAAGCAGAAAGCTAATGCCTTCTGCTCTGTTATTGACCTGAGAGATTCCTGTTTTAAAGTTGCCCCTTCGGTGCGTCTTCGCTTTCCAGAGAGATGTCCAGATGCGGTCCTCTTTACCTGAGATCATCGCCGATATTATGGCTAATACCCGCTTATTCCTTCGGTGCTGCACACTCTGCAGTCTCTCCCGTATCCATCATTCATCATACCATCGTTTAATTGTATTCTTCAGCCTGATCTATTTATCAAGTTGTTGTGAGTATACACTGCTGCCCCGGTAATTGTCAACTACTGAAACCATATTATTTCAAACGGTGGCTATTTTTATTGTAACTGTCCTTTACCCAAATAGCCGCCCACTTTCGCGAAACGGCTGTTTTCTTCGTGAATTGTTGTGAGTATACACTTTAATATCTGTTAGAATAAACTAGCTTTAAATGTAGAATTCAAGTGATGATTCGATGCGATCGTCACTCAATTTAGCATAACCCTGTAAGGAGAACATTCATGAAAAAAACACTACTTATCCTGCTCTTATTTGCCCTCTTCATCCCAATTCAAACGGTCTTTGCCGAGACTGAAATCGTCCCGGTTTTATCCCGCGGCCACATTGAAAACTTAGGTGATTATCCTGCCGACCACACCTGGATCGAAAGCCCGGAGATAATTGGCACCGTTGGCCAGAGTAAACGTATCGAAGGCTTCGAATTAAAACCCGATGCGAACGTGGCCTCGGAGATTGAACTACGTTACAACGTCCATGTTCAAAACATCGGCTGGCTCTATGATGAAAATGATCCCAGCACTTGGGCCAAAAACGGCGACTATGCCGGCACCCGCGGCAAGGGACTGCGCATTGAAGCGATCAAAATTGTTCTGCTTGACACCACCGGCAAACAGGTATCCGGTTATCATGTCCGTTACCGCGGTCATGTCCAGAATATTGGCGACTTGCCATCCGTTTCGGAAGAATGGTTCCTCGATGGTGAACAGCTTGGTACCGTTGGCAGCTCGCTTCGCCTTGAAGCATTAAAACTGGAAATTGTCAAGGATGCCACGACTGGCACCGATTTAAGTGCCTACACTGCCCTGATAAAACAAATTGAAAGTTTAAACGAATCCGACTTTAGCAAAACTTCCTGGAATAATCTGCAATCCGTTGTTTCTCAAAACAATATTGATGAGCAAAGCAGTTCCACTGAAATCGCCACCGCCATTGCAACTATCCAAAAGGCGATGAACCAGCTTGAAGATCTGACCCAATCAACCATTTACAGTAAAGCCGGTAGCTATGGACCAAGCAGCGGAAGCGAATCGATCAATCAGGATGTAATTGTCACTACCGGTGATGTGACGCTTCAGAACTTAACAATTGATGGCAATCTGATCATTGATGAGGCCGTAGGCAACGGTAACGTGACCTTGAACAATGTCACTGTTTCCGGTGAGCTGCGGGTTCGTGGCGGCGGCCAGAACAGTATTCACATTAACGGTGGCGACTATTCAAAAATTCTGATCGAACAGGCTCCTGACGGCGGTGTCCGGATTGTTGCCACCGGCCTTGACGGAGTGCCAGTTATCCTAAGCGAAAACGCTGCTGGCGAAACCCTGATTCTTGAAGGCGAGTTCGATTCAGTCACAGTCAATGCTCCCAATGCGGTGATTAAAACCCAGGGTCAGACCAGCATTAAAACCCTGGATGTCGGCGAAGACGGCCAAAATACGGCCATTGAACTTGGAAGTACCACCGCCGTAACAACCCTGGCCTTGTCAGCACCCACAAATATCACTGGTAGCGGTAGGATCAGCAAAGCCGAGATTTCCTCAGACAATGTCAGCTTTGAAAAGGCTCCCGATAATTATACGGTTGACCCCGAGGTAGTAGTGCCGCCCGTGATCCCAGAACCCACACCCCAACCCGGCGGTGGCGGCTATACCCCACCGAGCAAAATCAATCTGAGTGTGACCACACCAGCTGTGAGCCCATCTAAAACCTACGATGGCACTACCGCCACCGATGTAACCAATCAGCTGCTCGATGCTGCGACCATCACGGGAATTGCGATCGGTGATACCGTAACCGTTACCGCCACGGCTACCTATGATAATAAAAATGTCGGCAGCAATAAGGATATCACCATCACCTACAGTCTATCCGGAGCTGCTGCCAGCAAGTACACTCCACCGGTGACCACGACAATCAAGGGCGAGATTGTGGCAAAAACCCTGAGCCTCCCGACAACACCAATCTCAAAAGAGTATGACGGAACAACGATGCTTGACACCGTGATTACCGAAGACATAGGCCAGCTGGCCGCCGATAATCTCACAATCTCCCGAACTGCCACCTATTTAGACAACAACGTAGGAGCCAATAAACCGGTAACCTGTCGCTACACCCTGTCGGGAACCGCTGCCAACAATTATAGCGCCCCGGCCGACCACCCGGGTACCGGAACCATTACCAAAAGAACCCTGACAGTCTCTGGCGCCAGCCTGAATATCAATAAAACCAAAACCTATGATGGCACCACTGACGTGTTTAATGGCAAGGGCAAAATTCAAGCTGGCAATAACGTGATCAGCGTGGCAACCGGTGTGGCAGCCGACCCCACTATTATCGTCACGGCCACCGCTGCTTATGATAATCAGAACGCCGGCGACAACCGAACCATTACGATTAGCTATTCAATTGACAGCACCTCTGCCAACAATCGCTATCAGGTCCCAGCGACAGAAACCATCAGTGGGGCTAACATTACCGCACGGTCATTGACAATAGCAACTCCCACTCCGGTGGCCAAAGCCTACGACGGCACCGCCGATGTTTTTACGGCGGTCAATAATACGGGTATTATTTATAATACCTCGGTCTCACCCGGAAATATAGCTGTGACTGATACCGGCAAGGTGACAGTCACAGCGACCGCCACGTATGATACCGGCAAGGATGTTGGCACCCAAAAAAACATAACCATCCGCTACACCCTTTCCGGGGATGCTGCCGGGAATTATCAGCCACTGCCCGATGATCACAGCAAAACCGCTGCCATTACCCCACTGACGCTAAATACCGGAACCGTGACAGAAAAAACGAAGGAATATGACGGCACCAGCACCGCAAAACTTAATATACCATTAAGCTGCAGCAATAATAACGGTGTTTTTCAGGCCGAAGCTGGCAAAACACTTACTTCCAAAATAGTAGCAGACTATTATACTGACAATGAGTGTAAAACTAAATGCAGTCAAGTTGGAGATAACCTTTACCTTAAATATACCATCAGCCTGGAGGGGGCTTCGGCCGGTAATTATGTTTTTGAGGGGGGCAGCAACACCCTGACAGCTACCTCCAACGGCGGCAGCATTACCACGAGAAAATTATCGGTTACCGCTGAAGCGATGGGGCTGCAAACCGAGAAAGACTATGATGGTAACATCAGTGCCCACTCGGATCTCACTGCCATCACGGGCGGCACTGGCCTGACGGGGATCGTCGGCACCGATCAGGTCACCGCGACAGCTTCAAACCATTATGATAGCGCCGATGCCGGTGACCGTACTATCACCACCAGCTTTTATCTTTCCGGCGCTGATGCCGGCAATTACCGGCTTGATCCCCTGATTAGCAGCGGTAAGATCAAGCCGATTCAGCTGGCAGTCGACGCTAGCAAGCTGCCAGCCATTGCCGCAACACGAAAATATGACGCCACCACCGATGTTTATCTGGCAGATAACACAACCAAATTATCGGACTATGTCCTCGATGCTGATGCCATCAGCGGCATAATTGGTAGCGAGGCGGTAACGGTCAAAGCCACTGCCAGCTACGACGATAAAAACATTGGTGAAAACAAAGCCATCACCATTACCTATAGCCTAGGCGGCGATGCCGCCAAAAACTACCTGGCTCCGGCTCCCGATACCTCAACATCAGCAGCCATTACACCACGAATCCTGGGTTATGCCAATGTCAATCTGATCACCATGAAAAAAGCCGATGGCACTAGCAGCGTCTCGTTTATAAACACTCCCAACGCTGATTCGACAACTTATGGCGGTATGGATGGCGTTGCCCGTGTTGATGGCCTTGCGGGCAACGCACTGGAAGATATCTATATCGGATCCTACAGCGCTGACTATTACGATAGCAGTAACAACAAAACCGGTGCCGTGGGCAGCGATTACACTATCAAACTAAGCGGCACCCTGGCCGGCGCCGATGCCGATGCTGGCAATTACGTTCTGAGCGATTATACTTATTCACAAAAAGGTCAGATTCTGGCTGACAATACGATTGTCGCCACCCCCTACAACAGCAACAACTGGGCTGTCTCCGGCACCCTGACCCCGCCAGCTGCTGGTTTTAAACTCTTTTATGCCAAACAAGCAGGTAGCACGACCTATTACGGCTACGACAGCGGCGGTCAAATCTACAGTTCAACCAACTTAAGCAGCTGGACAAACGTTAATCAGGTTACTTTGGACGGCAAGCAGCTGATTGGCTTCGATAGCGATTCCAGCGAACTCTTAGCCATTCCCAACACCCCCACCTCTGATGGTTTCGGGAATACAAGCTACTTACTATATTACTGGAGCGGCGGTAACTGGTGTGAGTCTGCATACACAATTATCAACATCGAGCCCGTCAATCCGACTTATTATGGCACCGCCACTAATGACTACCTGATTTATCAGGATGCAGACAAGAATGTGATTAAACGAGGTTTTAATGACGCCACTAATGAGACAATCGGCTCTAGCTCATTCCTGTCCCTGCCCAGTGGCTTTAATAACTCCCTGCTGGTCTATGACGGCAGTAACCTGATGCGTTATGCTTACTAAACCATTGCGCCGCTTAATTAAATTCTGACAAATCCCTAAACAAACAGCGCCACTGATTGAATGATCACTCCGTGGCGCTGTTGCTTTATTTTCCTGTGGTAAACCAACTGTTTTTTTCATTACTTTTTTCCTGACCAAACTAGCCGGTGCCAATCCAATTCATTTAAACTTGAGCGCAATGGCTGCCTCAACCGTATTCCCAGAGAATCCAAATGCCGGATTACCGCTGCAATGGAGAGCCGGACAAAAATGAGTGTTCACTCTGATTGGAGGCCCTGTTGGATATTCAAACTGCTCTCATTATGCCATAGCGCTGACACAGTTATGCGTGCGGCGATTCAAGTTTGGTGTATTGCCATATTGGCCAATGTTTTGGATTAACTATTGTCAACACCGCCAGAAGAGATAACAAATTTTACACAGGCACCTTGTGGGGTGTTCTCTAGGAACAACTGTCCTGAATGTTTTTGTGCCACTTTTTCGGCAATAGAAAGACCAATCCCATAATTTCGACTCCCTGTCCGGCTTGTATCCTGTTGCCAGAACATTTCCTTTGCATGGTGCATCGCTGTTTTTGAAAAACCTGACCCTTGATCCTGAACGCTAAATAATGTTTCCTGTTCATTTTGGCATGCAGAAATAGTAATATGTCCTCCGGTTTTAGTGAAGCGTATCGCATTTTCGACAATGTTGATCAGCGCACGGGCCAGCATGGAAGGGTAAACCATTATTGGGCGTAAATTCTCGCTATACACATACTCGAGCGATATTGACTTATCTTTGGCCAGTGGAGATAGAATCGCGTTAAGCTCGCCCAACATTGGGATAATATCAATCCTCTCCATTACTTCATTATCCATATCAATAATCGAGACCTGCTGCAAAGCACCCACATACTGCTGTACCCGCATTCCTGCGCTAAATATAGAGTTAACCAGCGCTGCCTGTTTCTCTTCCAAAGTATCTTCCAAAAGTAATTCGGCGTTACCATTGATTACTGTCAGCGGTGTCTTTATGTCATGGGCAAGGGCGGCAATTTCTTGTTTGCGTTGTTGTTCCGATTCCCATTGTTTGATAAGCGTATCTTTCAGAATGCTCCGCATATCATCCATTGATTGCAGCGCGTGGTTAAATTCATTTATGCCCACAGATGTGGTGATTGGTGTATCCAGGTCTTGCTGTGCGATTTGTTTGCTGGCATTTTCTACCAATGCCAACTTATTACCCAGCTTTCGACCCATGCTACGGACAAATAGCAGAAAAAATAAGACCGATGCCATAACTGCCAAAAACAACATGATCAGTTCCGCATTGGGCAAAACGTTTTGCAATGTTGGATTGGTAAAGCTAGCCACATAGCGCCAAGTGAACAGGCAACGGCTTCCATCCTCATAGAATACATACACGCCTGTGCCATAGGTTACGTTCTCAGCTGTATATCTTGAAACCTCCTGTGAAAGGGTACTTCCCTCCAGGGAAGCTGCCCTTACATTTCCCTCTTTGTCAAAATAGATGTAATCGTACAAAGTGGGTTCTAAATCATTTGTGAACTTCCCACTCTCGCTTTGCCGGTCTATTTCCACCCTGGCTTCCCTCTCACCTGCATTGGCTGGCGCAATAACGCCAGCTTCCATACAAAGAAAAAGTATGATGAATGCCAATGCAAAGATAACAACGATTCCAACAAAAAACAGCAGAAGCGTGCGAGTGAAATAGCCTTTTAAACCGATTGCTTTTCTCTTTTCCAACGGTATCCAATCCCCCATACGGTTTCTATCGGCTCAGCTCCATAGGGTTTTAGCTTTGCACGGATATTTTTAATATGCTCCACAATGACACTTTCGTCTGATTCTCCATCATATCCAAAAACCACTTCATATATTTGGCCTTTGGAAAACACCTGCCCAGCATGTTCCATTAAGGTGGCGCAGATGGCATACTCACTTTTGGTAAACGCAATGGCGATATTTTGATATAGCACCCGCTTTCCGGACACATCCAATACCAAATCCCCCAGGCGCAACGTGTGTAGATGACCGCGGGATTCCCTGCGTAAATGTGCGGCCACCCGTGCCCGTAGTTCCGCAACTGAAAACGGCTTTTGAATATAGTCATCCGCCCCAAGCCCAAGGCCATGCACCAAATCATCTTCAGCCGTTCGCGCTGTAACAAAAAGGATCGGTATATCGATTGTGTCTCGGATACGCTTACAATAGGAAAATCCATCTTCACCAGGCATCATGACATCCAGTAAAATCAAGTCGGCAAGACGAGCCATTTCCGGCGATACTTCGCAGGTTGCCGTCACTGTTTGCACCAAATGACCCTCCCGCTCCAGTGCCGTTTTTATAAAAGCCAGAATTTCTGGTTCATCATCAACAGCTAAAATATGTGCCATCGTGTCCCCCCCTGTATTCTTAATTATACAATGATCCGGGATAAGAAGACAACCGACCATTTATTCATCGTTTTTTCTCCCTTCCCAACGGTGAAACCATACAAACAGAACTGCCAGCATCAGCAAAGTCACTATTGCAGCTACGACTATGCCTAACTGCATAGCGGGCACTGTGCTCATATCGCCCTGCATCCAATATCTGGACAACAGACTGACAAGCCGGACGCCCCAGGCACTGGGAACATAAAACCAAATGGTTTCACCAAGCCCTGTAAGCATAAGCGCAGAAAAAAGAATTTCCGCAGCAGCCACTGCAAAGCTCACATTCCGACCAAACTGAAAGCCCAGCCAGGCGTGAAACAGGTATTCAAAAACAGCACAGCCCCAAATAAGCAAGGCCATGCAAAGCGTGAGAGAAAGAGGAAATGAAAAATCCGGTATCCTGATTACCGCCACAACACTGTAGCCCAGGGTAACTATCAGACATGCTGCAAGACCCCCAAGAATCAAAAAGATCAGTTCAGACAGTAGGTTCTTCATCCGTGATGGGGCACTCAAAAGAAGGAACCCTCCTCCGGCTTCCACATCCTGTTCGGTGATGATTGAACAAATCCATGCCGCTAAAAGCGGATAGATGAGTGTTAACACCTGATAATAGTTTACTGTAAATTTTTCCGGGGGATAAATGGTCATGCTCTGGTATACCGTAAAAACTAGAATTCCTAATACAGGAATAGCAAGGTGAACGATAAAAAAAGGGGTTTTGGATAGCCTGATGGCATCAGAAGATAGTTGCATGCTAAACTTTTTCATTCTATTCACTCCTTCCATTAAACCAGATCTTTGTTAACAGAAGTGATACTGCAAGCAGAACGGAAGTAATGAGTATGCCGGGGAACAACACACTACTATCATGGAGCGGGCTGTCAGGAGCCATCAACACACCATTGGGATTAATCCCCAGTATGGGTGCCATTAAGCGGGCAGGTATTGCAAATGGAATAAACCAAAAACGGCCGCCAGCAATATCTTGAATCGAACAAATTATATTTACGCCAAGAATCCCTAAAAATGTCACCACCGAATTTAGCTTGGCGGATAAGAACATTCCCAAAGGTATTTGCCATACCCATGCAATTGTTAAGACAAATGCGGCAGCCAGTCCCCGCCAAATAGGATACTGAGAACCAAAGAAAAGACCGGAAATGGTGGTCAGACCAAAAACAATGAGATTACCAATGAAAATATAAAAACAACCCGTCCAAACCTTTGCAAGCCACACACGGCCCTTCGGTGCAGGCAAGGTAGCCACATTGAAAAACTGCATTCTTTTGTCTGGCTCGATTAGATTAATGCAAATCAATGCCACCGTGACCGGAAGGAACATCATATACCACCAGTTATACGCACCTACCTGAGTCAATGCCCCGCCCATCAATACAATAGCCATTAGCGCAACTAGCGATGGGAAAAGCACTAAGCTTTTTCTGCCAAAACTGCGGCGTCCCTTTATAAGCTCGGATTTTATAATATTTACCATTCTAGCAAGCCTCCCTGTTACTGCTCATGCGAACAACATCCATAAACAGGGCTTCTAGTGAAGCGGTATCATTGGGAAGTTCTCCCTGATAGCCTAACCGCCCATTGGCAATGATGCCGATTTTATCCACTGTGTTCTCAACCTCAGAGAGAATATGACTTGACAGAATAACGGTGATGCCTTGTGCAGGGAATGAGCGTATCAATTCACGTAGTGATTGAATACCCATCGGGTCAAGTCCATTGGTTGGTTCGTCCAAAATAAGCAGCTTGGGGTGGTTCAGCAAAGCTACGGCAATACCCAAGCGCTGTTTCATACCCATCGAAAACTGCCGGGCTTTCTTTTTTCCTGTGCCTGTTAAATCTACGATATGTAGCACCTCGTCAATTCGGGTTTTCGGTAAGCCAAACGCTGTGGTTCTCACCAGCAGATTTTCGTAGGCTGTGAGGTTTCCATACAGCGGGGCACTTTCTATCAATGCGCCGATTTCAGACAAATCTTTTCGTTGCCACGGCCTCCCTTTGTATCGTATTTCCCCTTTTGACGGCTTTGCAATACCGGTTATCATTTTCAAGGCAGTGGATTTTCCCGCCCCGTTAGGCCCCAGCAATCCGTATACAGTATTTTCCGGGATAGAAAGCGAAAGTCTATCCACAGCGTTTTGCCCCTGATATGTTTTTGTGAGTGCTTCAGTTGTTAGAATCATATTTGACATAGTTGTATCTCCTTTCGATAAAGCAACTATATCCGAAGAATATAAGGAATTTATAAGGATTTGAAACTCACTAAAAAATAATCACTACCTGAATGTAGAGGGCGCAGAAAGAAGGATCCTGTCAAAACTGGTCAGTTATTCCCTGTTCTTTTTAACCTTAAACCGTAGTACGGTCTTACGTTTATCGACGCTTGTCCGGCGGGGATCTGACAGATAGATTTCCCGATGGGTTTTATCAATCCGCAAATAGCCATGGTCTTTGCAAAAGGCTTCCATCCGTTCAAAGCTGGCCGGCTCATCATCATAGCTGCCCAGATGCAGCATCTGACAACAAAGTCCTTCATTTAGCGCTTCAACCTGAAGACCCTCAAGCCAGGGATTGGGCTTTTTCTTTTTCACCTCATCAAGAAAGCGCTTGGCCAAATCAGCCGTTAAGAAATCTGGCTGGCGAATCATAATGGTATAAGCATAATTGCTCTTGTCGGTGCTGTCTTTGGTCTTATCCACCAGATCCCAGACTCCTTCAAGGGGGAAAACCGCATAATCATAATACCCCTCGGGAACCGCCTTGCCCTTATGTGACATTTTAACGGCATAACTAAAACTGTAAAGGGCGGCCACCGCCTCGGTAAATTCGTCTCCGTTTGGATCCCCCTCCCCCTTAATTAGGGCAAAGGGAATTGCAGGCACGTCAATGATTGACGGCTGCCTCTTGGGAAGGTACAAGTCCTTAAACTGCTTTTTATATTCCACCTTTTCCACGAATAAACCTCCTTTTAATTAAGCGAGATATAGATGTGTATCTCGGCGTTTCCCATGTCTTCGCCTGGCTGATATTCCTCAAAATCACAGCCAAATTTCCGGTCAAGGGACATCTCCCAGAGCTTCATCCAAAACTCTCCCACTGCCTTTTGAACATCCCCATGGACAATAAATTTTGCATAGTTTCCAGGCATAATGGTTTCAATCGTGACCTGTTCGGGCTGTAGAACCCCGTTTTCTACCTCGCAGCCGACCATAACATCGTAAGCACCCAACTCAGCCTTTTCGTAATTGGTATAAAGCCCGATACATTTTTCATTTGTTTTGCCTTTTAACAAGGCATCAATTCCACCACCATAAAACTGTTGCCAGGTTGCGCCAATCTTTTCACCCATCTGGGGATCAGTGTTGCTGGTTCTAATTCGTAGTCCTGCCACTTTTTTTTCGTCCAATTGCACTAATTCATATTCCATAATGTATACCTCTTTCCTTCATAAGATAGCTTCAGTATACATCCTTTAATATGACATCTGATGTCATATTAAAGATATTTTTTTAAACTATTGACCAGTTTTTTTCTGATCTGCTCCCGTAACCACAAGGGCTCCATCACCTCAACCGCATCCCCATAGGACAATAAATACCCTTCAATCCAGCTATCCTCCGGCAGTCTGACTGAAACGATAAAGCTATCATCTGCCTGCTTTTTTATGGCCTGCTGATCAAATTCATCATAGACCCGAAAAGCCATCGATGCCTCAATTTTAAGAACCAGTAAAAACTCTTGGGGTGTTCTCTTAAACAGCTCAAAGTCCACCTGGGGAGGAGTCTCCCGAACAAAGTATTCTGCCAGAACTTCCAGATTTCTGATACGGCTGACCTTAAAAAAGCGGTTTTCTGCTTTGCTCAGACAAAATCCGTACAGGTACCAAGCCTGTCCTTTAAAGAGCAGCTTGAGGGGCTCAATCGTCCGTGTGGTTGCTTCGCCATAGGAACTGTAATAGTCAAACCGAATACGTTGATGTTTTAATATAGCGTTTTTCAGGTGATTAAACTTCTCCTGCTCTTCCAAACCGCTGCCCCAATTCGAAAAATCCACATCAATCCAGTCAGCATTGTTTTTTTCAAACAAGACTGCCAGCTTTCTGAGTACCGGCTCCACTTCCGGCACATTGAGCGCCTTCATGCCCTGAAGCGATGAAAGCACATTGATTTGATCGTTTTCCGATAACACGGATTTTTGTATGACATAATTACTTAACAGGCAAATTCCTCCGCTTTTGCCTTTTTCAGTATAAATGGGAATACCGGCCGCACTCAATACCTCCACGTCCCGATAAATAGTGCGCATGGATACTTCAAAGTAATCGGCGAATTCCCGGGCTGTGACCTTTTTCTTTTCGATGAGCATATAGACCATTTCAAACAAGCGATTGACCTGCATTAGCACTTCCTCCACATTGACTGTTCATATTTTTGTTCGGCGTTATTCCCTCAATTTTATCTTACCTTAAGTCGGTTTGATTTTTTTAACGCAGATTGCCTGGTTATCAGCGCTCCCAGAAAAAAGACCATTCCAATATACCCATAGTTAACTGCCAGTTTCACCATTATTCTCAAAATATTGATACAGCGTTCTTTTGGTAAACTGGGCTTCCAACGCAATTTCATCCATTGAAGCCGACTCAAACCCATTTTGACCAAATATTTTTTCAGCTACAGCAATGATTTCTTCTTATCCGTTCCCGTTCTCTTCGGGTTAGTTTATCCATTCGTTGAACCCTCCATTTCACATATTAAAACACCACAATATTTTTTTGCCCTGCAAAAAACGCTGCCCACACGGGACAGCGTTACGTTTTAATTCACAATAATCTGTTTTAAATATTTAATAACCAGATCGGCAAAACGATTGATGTCCTTGATGTAGGCAAAATCCTTGCCATAGATCAGCTTTTCAGCCATCAGATCCTGTTCCTTGCCAGTAAAGACGCCCAGCACCATAATGCCCTGCTGTCTGGCTAAACGAACTTCCCGGGCGGTATCGGCAATGGCCACCCGGCCCCGATATGCCTCGGCCAAATCATTGACCTGGCCCTTCCCGACCTTGATATCGTTGGGTCGGCCATCACTCAACACAATCAGGATCTTGTTGTCTTCCCGGCGTTTAATCAAATCTTCACAGGTCGCCTTAATGGCCAAACCATCGCGATTGTTTCCAGAACAGTAATACTCAAAAATATTATCATTGGCCGAAAGCGGTGATTCGTAATCCCGGAAGCGTTTAATAACCGTATAATCCAAAAAGCTCGAAAAACCCAGTACCCGGTTGGGTAGCCCTAATTGGGTTAAGGCCATCGCCAGGATATAGGCCTGAATCGCTACCTTGGACTGATTACGCCGCTGGGAACCGCTGGAATCGATGAGAATATCCACCACAAAGCTGCCTTTGTTGTTATCGATATTCTTGACAAAAACCTTATTGTTACTGCTGCGGCCAATCCGCCATAGTTTGCTGGGGATCAGCTGTCCGGAATCCGACGGGATGGCATCGACAATTTCCTCTTGCACCAGGGTTCGGGACATGCTCTCCCGCAGCTTATTGATATTGCGCTTGAACACCTTGTAGTTGGCCCGAAACACATCGGTATTTTTGACCTGATGACGCTGTACATATTTTTGTTGGAATTCATTGTCGCTATCACTGCGGATCACACCATCGGTCATGTGAATCCGACAACTACCATGAGCCCCTTTACAAACCCGGTTCTGAAGCTTTTTAACCTCGCTGGTTTCTAAAAACGAGTTGCCATAATAATAGGCCACCTTTTCATAAATTTTTTTAATGTCCTCTTCCTGAACCCGCAATATCCGGTTGTCGGCGTTATTGGATACGTTGGTCATATCCCCCTGAGATTCGCCCAGCAAGGCTTCGGCAATTTCTTCAATCGAAGCTTCGATATCAAGGTCTTCCGGATCTTCAAACATTTCTTCCAGCATAAAGTCCGAAAAATCCCCTCGAATGTGATTTTTATTGTGACCGGATTCGTACGCTTCACCGCCTTCACCCTCGACAAACAGCGGGAAATATTTCACATAAACATCTTCGATCCCCTTAAGCAGTTCAATGGTGTCCTCCCGTTGCTGCAACGCCATAATGTCGTTAGCAATACTCCGGGTTTCAGTATCGACCATCGGGGTTTTGCCGATTTTTTTTAGAATCATGGCATGGCGAACCTTTTCCAGCAGATCGTCGGTGTGGAGCTTGTAATAATTGGAAAGGATATCGTCATAGGCATTTTTACGGATATCATAAACCCCGGGGCGCTCGGCAATAATCTTTTCTTCCACCACTACATCACTGCCCATGGCAATCAGACTTAATAGAATATCCTTATTAAAACCAGCCCGATGACGGCTGATGACATATTTTTTAACGGCTGGCCAGTTAATGTATTTGCGTCGTCCGCCAGCAGTGACGGCGTGGTAAAGGGCGACATTTTTGGAAATAAAACTTTTCTCGCCACTGTCCATGTTTTCGTCATAGTTCCCGGAAACCGTCCACATCAGATTGGCGACCCGATTATCAAATTCGTAATCTTCATAGATCCATTTGGCATCCTTCACAGTGCTTTCCTCCCTTCGCAGGATTGTAGGATTTTAGATGGTAAAGACATCGGATGCTTCCCAGCTTTCACGGATCCGGGTTTTGATGACATCCAGGACAATTTCCTTTTCAAACTGGTCAAAGGTTTTGCCGATGACACCCATATCCACGGCCAGCATTGGTTTGAGCCCTCGACGGATGGTTTTTAAGCTACCGATAATTCCCCGCAGATCCACCGATTTTGTCGAAATTTCGGAGTTTTTCGATTTTTCCTGAAGATCCAGAAAGATCCCGGCAAACTGCGGCAGGATTTCGGGATTGGCATCGGGAAAATATTCTTTTAGAATAATCATCAACGTGTCTTCTTCAATCTGAGGAATGTCAATGGTCATAAACCGGGAGACCAGTGCTTCATTAAGCTCTTTGGTTCCGGCGTATTCATAGTTCATGGTACCGATGAACCGGGTGGCGTCATGAAGCTTGATTTTTTCGTAACCCGGTACATCAATAACCTTGCGGTAATCAAGCGCCGAGTGGAGTACCACCAAGGCATCATTTTTGGCCATATTGATTTCATCAAACACCCCAAAGCCACCATTAATGGCACACTCATAGACGGAGCCCCGGCGCAACCGAACCTCGTTATCAATGAAGGTATCGGTGCCAATCAGGCTGGAGCTGTCGGTATTGACATGGAAGGAGGTATTCCACTGGGGCCGGTTAAAAAGCTCGCAGATATTATCGGCCAGAACATTTTTCCCGGTGGCCTTGGGCCCAGAGAGCAGAATGTTTTCCCCCTCTAAAATCGCAGTAATGCACATCGACCAGATGTCCTTGCCATAAAAAACGGTTTCGGTACTGGGAACCCGATCCTGAAGGCGGTCTTCCAATTTATAAAAATGTTTGAAGTATTTTATATCGTCAAGCAGTTTCTCGCTGATTCCCTGTTTTAATAGTTCCTGTGTTAATCTCATTTGTTTTTCCTTTCTGTCAATGCCCGGCATCGATTCGGCGAAGTTTATTTAGAATGGTTTGAATATAACACAAAACCCAGCGGAATGGTTAGAAAAAATGCAAAACCACAAAAATTTATACCTTTTCAAAGATCCATACGATCGCCATCAAGTCATCAGTATAAACTCGTCTTAATCACAGGAAAAGCAAAATTTAATAATTCTTCTAAACAAAGAAAAAACTAATAATTTCCCCTTATTTGAAAGGAAAATCATTAGTTATTCTTACTTATCATGTTTTTATGGAATTATTCGATCTTTTGTCCTGATAAATCCCAGAAAACGTTGATTATAATAGTCAAATTTTTCTTGCAAATCATAAGCGCCGCTTCGTCTTGCCCAGTCAAGGATGAACCCCCGGATAAAAACCAGGTACATATCCGTTATTTCACTGGCGCTCATTTCAGTTATAAATTGTCCCTTCGTCTGGCCTTTTTCAATTATTTTTAGAGGAATTGAAAAAAACATCCGCTCCCACTCCTTTTTGCTATCTTCCGGGGTGTTCGGTAAGGGCATTCCGCTGATCAAGCGAGCGATGACATGACCGGTGCTGGCAACTTGCCGCATCACGATTCGTCCATATGCCAGTAGATTTTCATATTCATCGTCATCTGTCAGTTTATCAACCGCCTGTTCCTCGAGATAATTATCGATTTCTCCGAGAATTTCTTTGATCAGGGCATTCTTATCGGAAAAATAATGATAAAAGGTTCCCGTCGAGATGTTTGCGGTATCGCAGATCATCCTGACCGTTAAAGAATCAAATTCATACTCTTCCATCAGTTTTAAAACGGCGTCCATAATTGCTTTTCTCTTTAAAAGCTGCTTTTCTTTAACCAATTGCTTTCCTCCTGACTGCAACAAATGATTGTCGCATATCGTTAAAATTTTAGCAGATAAAAGCACAGGAGTCAAACAACATTCTATAATTCTGTTCTATTTTTTGTTGGTAGCTAAAACAGCAACTCCCCATTACCACGCGAGTAGCTGCTGTTTTAGGTTCAATATCTATTCATTCGCTGTTACTTTTTTTTGATGTCATCCCATTCTACGAAGATTCTTTTGTCCTTTAGTTCGCTAATTTCTTCATTGCTATAACCAAGTTCCCGCAACACTTCCAGACTGTGCTCTCCCACATAAGGTCCTCTGGTGTATTCCGGCAGACCCATTTCTTTGAATTTAATCGGCTGACGCAGCAATGTCCGGGTATTACCATTGTCATATTTCAGTGAACAAAGAAAATCGTTGGCCCAGGCCTGCTCATCCTCCAGGATTTCTTCCCAAAGCTGGGCAATAGCAAAGGGAATATCTTCTTTGACAAAGATTTCTTTATGCTCCGCGACGGTTTTGGTTTTCATGTAGTCATTGACCAGGTCGTAGATATGCTTTGAATTTTCGCCTAAAGTTTCAAAATCACAATACTTGGGATCATTCTTTAATTCCGGTTGACCGATGATTTCCATAAACTTGGGAAAGAAAACATTGTATGGGGGCATCGCCAATTGAATCAATCGTTCGTCGCTGGTTTTGAAGGCATTCATAAAGGGATTTAGCATATCTCTTTTATTGATTGGATAACGGTTGCCATACTGCGCTGACTGCACCAGTAAGCCCAGGGCATAAATTGCACAATGGTAAAGACTAACGGTTACCTTTTCTCCCTGCCCCGTTTTTTCGGCCTTATAAAGTGACGACATAATCCCCGCAGACAGGTAAAGACCAGCCTGGTGATCACCTAACCCCGCAACCAGATTCATTGGGTCCGAGCCCTTTTCATATAAGGTGCCCAGCCATCCGCCTCTGGCAAAGAACGCAGTGAAGTCAAATCCCGGTAAATCTTTATCTGGACCCAATTCGCCGTAACCGGTCAGATGGGCATAGATAAGTTTTGGGTAACGAACTTTGATTGTCTCATAATCAAGACCAGCTCTTAACAGTGCGTCACTGCGCCAGTTGGTGATAAATACATCGGCCTCATCCAACATTTTGAACAACACATCTTTTCCGGCTGGGTCTTTTAAATTCAGGGCAATGCCCTTTTTCCCGGCATTTTCCAGATCCCAGGTGGTATCCTCATAGGGATCAGAGGGTCGACCTTCACTCGGGGCGGTGGTTCTCAACGGATCGCCGCCAAACCCTTCGATTTTTACCACGCTGGCGCCTAAATCGGCAAAATACCTTCCCGCACATGGAGCCGCTACATAAGTAGCTAGCTCCACTACTTTAATTCCACTAAAAACATTCTCTTGCGAATTCATTTTTTTGCCTCCTTAGGCTTGTAACTTTATTTTAATTTAAACAGGATTATTAACTGGACCTCTTTCTTTTGTGTAACATTGTAATCGTAAGTTCCAGCTCATCTGTTTTGAAATGGCTTTTTATGTATTCGTACTTGGGTCGGTTGCATAGAGCACTGTTAAATCCACCATCCGTTTATCGAAGATGGTTGTCAGCGCCATTACCAGTGCTGAGATCGGCAGACATAAATAGACTGCCTGGCTGACAATATGTGATTGCGGTACGGCAATCCAGATGACCATGACAACCATCGCCGATAGAACCGTTAAAAAACAGGTGCTTTTGCGCAAAATCTTCGGTGCGTATAAGATTGCAAAGATCAACAGAGTATATGGGGTATAAAGCGTCAGCAGCTGCATCAGGAAACTGATGATGCCACTGATGTTCATGGCGACAAAGAGTCCCATTAACGCTGAAAGGATCAGCACGACCTTGGAAATGATCAGTTGTTTTTTATCCGGCATATTTTTGTAAATTAAATCAACAATAATATTCTTCGTGACGATGGAAGAAATTCCCAATAATAAGGCAATCGCCGTTGATACATCCGCCGCCCAGAGACCGGCAAATACCATTCCGGCAATAATCGGATTTAAGGTTATTGTTAATGCCGGCAAGGCCATGGCACTGTTTTCCAGACCGGGAAATTGAATGGCGGCCAGAATACCCAATGCTGCTGCAACAAAACCAATCGGAAAAATCAGCACCGCTGCTGACAACATCCCTTTTTTAGCATGTTTTTCGTCAATCGCCCCCAGCGTCGGTTGATACAAGGTTTGGTTTGCCGGGGTGTTAATAATCATCGTGATGACCCAGCCCAACAGAACACCAGGTCCCATCCCACTGACTAAATTAGTCCATTGATTTCCTGTTGGAATCGCTGCTGCTACCGTACTGACACCACCCATCTGGGTGATGGCGGCAATGACTGCAACAATGAGCCCTAAATATATGACAATAACATTGACCAGATTAGCCATACTGGCACCCAGTAATCCGCCAATAAATGAGACCAGAATATAGACCATGGTGGATGCAATCATCCCGCTGGTAAAATTGAAAAATTCCGGCAACAGAGTACTCAGCAAAGCCCCGCCCGCAACGATCTGAAGGGCATTGATGCCAAATAGAATGATTACCTGAATAACGATTGCGATGGTTCCGTCAACTTTCCCGAAGGTTTTTAGAAATACTTCACTGACTGTATTAATGTTTAACTTTCTGACTTTTGCTGAGATGAAAAGGCCAAACACCACCGCTCCGGCTGCCCAGGCACCGGTGTACCAGCCCGCTGATATTCCTTTGGTATAGGCATTTTGAGCAACACCAACGGTACTTGAGCCACCGACGGCATTCCCGGTTACCATCACGGCAATCAGGTACCAGGGCAATCGTTGTCCGGCCAGCAAATAATCTTTACTGGTGGATGTTTTTGTGAGCTTGGTTGAGTAATATGCAATTCCAACAATCATTAACATATACAAAATAACGATAATCAAGGGTAAATTCACTTTATTCACACTCCTGTTCAAATCTTGCTTGAGCACTCAAGCTAATAATTTCTCATTTACTATTCCAGAAACAGGTTTTATCTTGTGATGATGCACTATTGCATCAATTTCCTTTTGATTCCTATGTTGATACCTGCAATAATTCCGCTAATCGATCAATCCTGATAACTCTTTCGCGCCTGTTACTATGCTTCGTCCCATAAAATACTACATGATGGGAATGTTGTTAACGCTTACAATTCTTTTGTCCTGATAACCTTATAACTGCTCCAACCAACGCAGGAGGTGTATCTGCATTGGTTGAAGAAATAAGTCAAATTATTAATTTCTTATGTAAACAATTGGAAGTTTGTCTTTTCGATGGTTCTCTGAACTGCCCGGGATGGTCTGATCCCGGGGTGAGTCCAGGCTGGTGATTAACCTACTTTTACAATAATTGCCGCAGCCGAATCGCCGGCTGCACAGCCACAGGCCAGTACATAGCCACCGCCTTTGATAACCGCTTCTTCAATACCTTCCATCAGCAATCTGGCAATGGTTGGTCCCTGAGGATGTCCAAATACCAATGAGGTTCCAAAATTGTTGATTCGTGATTGCTCAATCCCCAATGCTTTTCCCAGATGAAGGTCATTCGCAATGAAAGGACTATGGTTTTTAATCGCCACCAAATCATTGACGCCAATCCCGGCATTGTCAAGGGCCATTTGGACGGCTCCAGCCGGTGCTGCCGGCATGAAGGCTTTTTTCGTTCGATTAAAGCCATAGGAAATGACTTGAACCGGTATTTTTTCAGTGCTTAATTCTGTTGCTTTTTGCTTGGTGGTAATGATCATCCCGGTATTCCCGTCAGCTGGGTGGGTTTGCGAACCAAAGGTATGAATCCCGCCTTCAGCTACCGGTCGAAGTCTTTCCAGACCTTCTCTGGTTGTTGCGGTCACACCCTCATCTTCACTGATGACCAGGGTACTTTTTCGTGACTTCAATTCGATCGGGAACATATATTTTTTCTGGAAGGCCCGATCATTGGCCAGGGCATCGGCGTATTGTTCATAACGCATTAAGGTTACTTCATCCGCTTCTTCTCTTGTAAAACCACCTTCTTTGGCGACATTCTCTGCGGTAGTCAGCATCCCAAAGCCTGTTGAAGGATCGCGGTTGATGTTGTCCATGTTGACATTTTCCGACAATACTTCACCTCCTGGGCCTTGTGGATTTGGCCAGACAATATGCGGCGCATTGGATATTTTATCAAACATCATACAATATGCAGTTGACAGATTGCCGGTTTCAACGGCCATCGCTGCTGTGTAAATGGTATTGGTCGATGTAGCACAGGCGTGAGAAACCGCCATTCCGGGAATATTTAGTCCCATTTCATTGGCGGCCCAGGAGGCACCAAAGAAAGATCCGGGTTGGATAATGGTATGACCCAAATAAAGGAATTCAATCATTTGGGAATCTAAACCTTTTGCTTCGAAAAACCGTTTGCTGGTGTCTGCCGCCAGCTTAATGGCGTTTTCATTCTGAAGACTTCCCTGCCATTTACAAAATGGTGTGCTAAAATATCCGCCATAGGGAATATATGCATTTTTAAACATTCTTTTCTCCTTTAATTTTCTTGTTGCTTTGTTGCGAAAGATCAGTGAGCTTTACTCTTATTGACATGAACCTAGAACATAATAGCTCACTTTCTTTTCGCCACAACTTTACTGATTTTATTTAGCCTATGCTTTTTTATAAGCTGGAGCTTTTCCTGGAGGTGCTGTTAAACCAGTCCAGGCATCTTCAGTTGAAAACATCTCGATCAGTCGTCCTAATTCCATGGTGATCGCTTCGTCAATTGAAACCTTTGACTGGGCTTCCATCAGCTCATTGGCCACAATCAGGGCCAGCGGGGCTTTTTTACTGATGATTTTGATGGTAGCCTCGGCAAAGTCGGCATCTACACCGTCAGGAACAATACCGTTCATGATCTTATCGAGGTTTTCCCCTACAAAGATGGCCATTTCATTTTCGAAACCGTCGGCAACTTTTTTGCCCTGGTATTTGTCTCTTTTTTCCTGAGCAGCCACCTTCTTAATCGTTTCTTCCAGCTTGTCAACGGTGGTCAATTCAGTGATCATTCCCATCTTTAGGGCTTTTTCAGCACTGATTGATTTACCAGTGAAAACATAGTATTTAGCCAGCTCTTTGCCAACCAGTCGTTCCATTCTGATCATCCCCCCCAAACCTGGATAGATGCCGATTCCGGTTTCCGGGAATCCGAAGGAACCTGCTTCGGTCGCAACAATATATTGACATGCCAGCGCCAATTCGCTGCCACCACCCAGAGACAGCCCATCCACAACAGCAATTGTAGGTTTTGCTGAGGTTTCAAATCGTCGCAATAATTCATGACCTTTGCGGGTAAACTCAACGGTACGATCGAGGGTTTTGTTTTCCATGTTTTCAATGAAGAATTTAATGTCAGCTCCAGCAATAAATGCTTTCCCAGCGCCAGCGATGGCAATTGCTTTTACTGCGTCATTGCTTTCGGCTTCATCAAATTTCTTTTCCAGTTGGTTGACAACCGTTTCATTCAAGGCATTCATCGCCTCTGGTCGGTTGATGGTGATATAAGCAATATCCTCTTTGACTTCAAGTTCAACATATTTGAATTCAAACGGTTTTCCGCTTTCATGTTGTTTAACCAGTAATTCCGGCATTTTAAAATCAGGGTAACGCTTACACATGGCCTCAACCACTTCATATACTTTGTCAATGCCCAGCTTGTTCATGATTTCGAATGGTCCAAATTTCCAGGCCAATCCAATTTTTGCTCCACGGTCAGTATCCTCGATTGAAGCAATCCCTTCATCCACTAACTGACAAGCCACACCGAGTGAAGCCCCGAAAAGGAAATCGGTTACTTCCTGAATTTTTGATTCATCCACGTCACCGCTTAGGTCGAACAGTTCTTTTGACTCGACCTGGTCAATCAGCAGTTGTGGTGCTGCATAAAAATTACCCAGCTCGTCTTCCAGTGTTTTTGCTGAATGAACCGCAATCGGAATACCAGTCACGTTCATCAGTTCAAACGGTCCCATGCCAATGCCAAAGGCTTTTTTGCAAGCTGCTTCAATGGTGGGAATATTGGCAATTCCTTGTTCCAGAACCCGTACTGCCGAGACATAGAACGGAATGAAGATTCGATTTACACAAAATCCTGGTGAATCCTTTACAATGATGTTTGTTTTGGCATGTAGTTTTCCGATCAGTAATGCTGTATTCAGGGTTTCTTCGCTAGTTCCTTCATGAGGAATGACTTCCAACAGTCTGTTTTTAGCGGGATGGAAGAAGTAATGCATCCCCACCACTTTGTCTGGTCGACCAGTCCAAGCTGCCAGTTCGTGCACATATAAGCTTGAGGTATTGGTCGCCAGGATGGTTTTGGGATCACATATTGCATCCAGCATTTTGAACAGTTCACCCTTCATTTTCTTGTCTTCAAAAATTGCTTCAACAATCAGATCCATGTCTTCAAGATCTTCATAAGAGGTTGTACCTTTGATTCTTTTTAAGGTTTCCTGCATTTTATCGGCGGTAATAACATTTCGTTCAACTGCCTGCTTAAGCATATTGGTGATGATTCCGATGCCGCGTTCAACCAGCGCATCATTCATATCAACCAATGTCACATCTAAACCTTCCTGGGCCATCTTCTGAGCGATACCACCGCCCATATTTCCAGCCCCAACAATACCAATTTTGTAACCGTTACTCATTATTGTCCTCCTTTTTTTACCGTTTTATTTTGACGGTCGTCTGAAAATTCACTATCCCAGCTTAGCTGCCAGTTAAAATCCAAGCTACGTCATTCTTTCGAATACGTCTCCTTAATATAACACCGTTCTAGAATCATTTTCTAGAACGGTGTTATATTTATTATACCTGTCATTACTCAATTGTCAATAGCTTATTTTTAAATGTTATTTTTCTAACAATATTTAAGCATTCGTGCTTGTTGCTTGTCTTTTTTCTGCGAGTTCAGCATTCATTTCTTCCATTCGTTTCGGTGTTAAAGAGTACATTTTGAACATTAACAGTAAACCAACGATGATAATAATGGCTGGGTATAATGAGAATCCATTTTTGATTCCCTGAACCAGTTCCGGCGTAACGGCCATATCGGCGACATAGTTTACAGAGCTGAGAACCGCAGCAATGATCATTGAACGAACAAAGATCGAAATTTTGATCGGGAAACTGATCAGTGACATAACAAACCCACGGGCATTTTTGCCAGTTTTCCATTCGCCATAATCACTGGTAGCAGAGTACATGGCAACACCCAGTGAATCTGGCAAACCATAACCAATGTAGGCCAGTAACATGATAATTTTAAAGGCGGTAGCCTGAAGCGGGATAAACCAGACGATTAACAAACCGATAACCAATAGACTCAAGGCGATCATATAGGTATTTTTTTCACCCAGACGTTTGGCAATCGGAGCGGCAATCATCGCTGAAAGGAAGTTAATGACAGTTAATCCCGTCATAAATAATGCCATGCCTGGTAAATCGTTGATAACATATTTAAAATAATAGAAGGCCATTCCGAAAATAATAAAACGGCCCAGGTATCGGCCCAACTCAACGATCATCAAGCCCATTAATGGTGGGTTGACAATAATTTGTTTGAGCATTTCACCAACGGACATCTTGTCAGCTGCTTTTCCCACAGGTGCTGCACAACCGTTAAAAGCGTAATCCTTGGTCAGGACAAAATAAATCCAGTTACAGGCAATCATGATACAGCCGGTAATGGCGGCCATGTAGGTATAACCTAAGACTGGGTTGCCAACAGCAGCGCCAATGCTGGTAATGGCTTGCACCCCAAAGTAAGTAAATGCCAAGGTTCCCAGAGCATTGAACATCCCACGGTTACTGGCCATGGAAATTCGTTCGCCACGATCCAAGGTCATGGCATTATTCAACGAGATATGGGCAGCATAGAAGGTATTCCAGACTAAATGGCTAACAACAAAACCCGTAAAAATAATGATTGCCGTAACGGTTCCAGACCCGCCCAGCTGGGCAAACTGCAGAATATAAAATAGCGCGGCAACTGGTGGGCCGACCAACAGCCAGGAACGGTATTTCCCCCATTTTAGATTGCTTTTCTCCAGAATAACACCCGATGTCGGAACCGAAATAATATCGACCAGACTGGTTGCCAGTAAGAGTGTACTAACCAATGCCAGTGGCAATTTGACAAAGTCAGTCAAAAATGCCGCAAAAAACATGACCTCGATGGTGACGAGGGTCTGAAACCCGAAGGACGGTAACCCGTAAAGGTTGACAACTGATTTTTTCAATGGTTGACTCATGATTTTTCTCCTTAAAACTTTATATTTTTAGTGCTTTGTGAATAAACTTATAATTCTTCTAAAATGGCTGGAATCACTTCGTAAAGATCACCCACAATTCCATAGTCAGCCACTTCAAAAATCGGAGCATTTTCATTTTTATTAATGGCGATAATATAATCCGAGCTTTGCATTCCAGCCAGATGCTGGATCGCTCCGGAGATACCGCAGGCAAAATAGATTTTTGGCTTAACGGTTGTTCCGGTTTGACCGACCTGATAAGAATGGTCAATCCATCCTGAATCAACACAGGCTCTTGATGATCCAATGGTACCGCCCAGTTTATCGGCCAGTTTTTTAAGTAATTCAAAACCTTCCGGATTACCCAAACCCAGACCACCGGAAACAATAAACTCGGCATCTGTCAGTGAGGCCAGCTCGCCGGCTTCCTTAACAATTTTGATAATCTTGGTGCGTATTTCATCCTCTTTAAAGTTGACGTCCAGTCGGATCGCAACACCTTCTCGTCCTGCGACATATTCCGCCTTGTCCATGACTCCAGGTCGTACCGTTGACATTTGTGGTCGATGGTTTGGACAAATAATCGTGGCCATCAGATTCCCACCGAAAGCTGGTCGGGTCTGACGAATTTTTTTGTCATCCGGATCAATTTCCAGTTTGGTACAGTCTGCGGTTAAACCGGTATCGCAGCGAACAGCCAGACATGGTCCGAGGTCCCGTCCAATATGGGTAGCCCCCAATAAAATGATTTCTGGTTTGTATCGATTAATGGCTTCCTCAATAACCTTGGTGTAGGCATCCGTCCGGTAGTTTTTCAGTTCTGGATGAACGGCCTGATACACCTTATCAGCCCCATAGGCAAACAATTCATGGGTCAGTGCATCGACTTCATCACCACAGACCACGGCACTCACATCGGTGCCGATTTCCGCAGCCAGTTTTTTTGCTTCGCCCAGGAGTTCGATAACAACCGGCATCAGTTTGCCTTCACGCTGTTCAGCAAACACCCAGACCCCTTTGTACTCGCTTAAATCTTTTTTAACATGATCTTCTGTTTTTTCAATGGCATCAAAAGGACACTCATCCACACATACGCCACACCCGGTACAGGCGTCGCCAATTACGGCAATTTTATTTTCCATATCAATGGCACTGAAAGGACAGCATTTTACACAGATGGAACATCCTTTGCATTTTTCTACTATTACTCTAACCGACATCTTTTTCGTCCTTTCTAAATAACGTGTAACCCTTTTAATTTTGAAACTAAGTTTTTACTCATTTCGGCCGCTGTTCCGTTTAGCATTTCGCCTTTGCCCTTGGTGGGTGGTGTAAACGAACGGAAAACCTGGGTCGGTGATGCTTTTAAACCACAGTTTTCCGGTGACAGCTTGATATCCTCATGTCCCCAGATGGTTATTTCCTTACTGCAGGCATCAACAATGTTGTAAATGCTCATAAATCGCGGTTCATTCAGTTCTTTCACGGCTGTCAGCAGACAGGGGGTCGAAACTTCAATGAGTTCATAGCCGTCTTCCATTTGACGCTGAACTACGACCTTATTGCCAATCACTTCAACATGCTGAACATAGGTGACCACCGGAATATCCAGCCGCTGGGCGGTTTGTGGGCCGACCTGGGCGGTATCGCCATCAATGGCCTGACGGCCGGCAAAAATAATATCCACTTCACCGATTTTACGGATCCCCGCTGCCAAAGTATTGGAGGTGGACCAAGTATCCGCACCGCCAAAAGCCCGATCACTGAGCAGATAGGCATCATCGGCGCCCATCGACAGGCATTCCCTGAGCATTTCGCAGGCCTGTGGAGGTCCCATCGTTAATACCGACACTTTAACATTAGGGTCATTATCCTTAATGGCCAGAGCTGCTTCCAGGGCATTGGCATCATCCGGATTCAGGATACTGGGCACCCCTTCCCGTATCAGTGTTCCTTTGACCGGATCAATTTTAACTTCGTTGGTATCCGGCACCTGTTTTACACATACTAATATTTTCATATTTAACATTCTCCTTTATTTGCTGATTCGTCTGCTACTTGCGTTGTCATTCTTATTTAAGCAATTGGCCGGCTATGACCATCTGCTGCACCTGAGAGGTGCCTTCATAGATCGTGAAGACCCGACAATCCCGATAAAGCCGTTCAACCCGATATTCTTTCATATAGCCGTAGCCGCCATGGATCTGAACCGCTTTGGCACAGATTTCATTGCAAACTTCCGAAGCGTAAAACTTGGCCATTGAAGCCGCCATCGTGGCATTCTGATTGTTGTCTTTCTTATAGGCAGCATCGTAAACCAGATGTTTGGCTGCCTGCAGCTTGGTAGCCATTTCGGCAATCATGAAGCTGATGCCCTGGAAATCGGCAATCCGTCGACCGAACTGTTTTCTGTCCTTGGCGTATTGAATGGCTTCATCCAGGGCTGCCTGAGCCACCCCGATGGATTGTGCAGCAACACCGATGCGACCGACGTCCAAAGTTTTCATGGCATTGGTAAAGCCCTGATTGAGTTCACCCAGCATATCCTCTTTCGGAACCCGCACGTTTTCCAGGATGATATCGCTGGTGGCACAGCCGATCAGACCCATCTTATGTTCAGGTTTCCCGCATGAAACACCTTCAGATTTCATATCAACGATGAAGGCGGTAATCCCTTTTGCACCTCTGCTCATATCGGTTTTGGCATAGATCACCGCATAATCGGAAAATGGTGCCATGGTGATAAATGTTTTTCGTCCATTTAAGATATAACTGTCGCCATCTTCCACCGCTGTGGTTGTCATCCCGCTGGCATCCGATCCGGCACCGGGCTCGGTCAATCCAAAGGCCAGGATTTTTTCGCCGGTAACAACTGGTTTTAGGTACTTTTCCAGTTGTTTCTCGGTGCCAGATAACAATAGCGGGCCACCGCTCAGTGAATTTGGCGAAGACACATACAGACTGGCAACGGCACTGGCTCTGGCAATTTCTTCCATTACCACAACATAACCCCGGTGATCGGATCCGGCACCACCCAGTTCCTTGGGAATTTTAATTCCAAAGAATCCGGCTTTACCCATTTTATTCAAGATTTCTTCGGGAAAAACATCAGTTTCTTCTATTTTATCCAACACTTCCGATGTCAGTTCTTTTTTGGCAAAATCGCTTGCCAATTTTCGAATTAATTCATGCTGTTCATTAAAAATCATTCTATAAATTCTCCTCTTGTATTTCTAATTGAATTTCTTCCTTCATCTTTTTAACGTCAATCTTGCAACTGTCATTCAGGGGAAATTTTTCATATAACTTAATAACCTTCGGCATTTTATAAGCAGCAAGATTATCGCTAATCAAGGCTCTGATTGAAGTGACCGTAACACCCCCCGCCGGAGCTTCGACACCGGCAACAATTTCTTCCTGGACCACCGACATTGGAATCCCAAAGACCTTTGCTTGGACTACACCCTCATGCATTGCGATCACCTCTTCGATTTCCTTTGGGGAAATATTTTCACCTGAGCGTATGATCATTTCCTTAATCCGGCCAACAATATACAGATTGTCGTCCTGATCGAGATAACCGATATCACCGGTTATCAGCCAGCCGTCTTCGGTAAACACTTTGGCGGTTTCAGCCTCATCCCTGTAATAACCCTGCATGACATTGTAGCCACTGACTTCAATTCGCCCGGGCTGATCCACTGCTAATGGCATCCCGGTCTCAAGGCTGATAATCCGTATCTGAACATTGCTGATGACTTTCCCCACTGTTTTTGAGCAGCGTTCCAGGGAATCATCGTAACTTGAAAAAGTGATACTTGGCGATGCTTCCGTCTGCCCATAGGACTGTTTGAGATGATACATGCCCAGGTCCTCAGCAATTTTCAGGTAATCGTTTGGAAAGACCGATGAGCCGGCAATGATGCCCGAGCGCAGACTCTTCAAACTGAAATTTTCTCGTTCCTGGTGATGCACAATGGCTAAAAACTGTGACGGAACGGCATTCAAGACATTGCAGTGATATTGATCGATAACACCCATTACGGTTTTGGTGCGACAATCCGGGGTGACATAGAGACGGCCACGATGAACAAATAGTGACAGCAGACCGGTCGACAGACCAAAACTATGAAAGAGCGGTAGCGCCAGACAAACCTTTTCCTGATCGTTCCAGTGCATCGATGAAACCGCTTCCCGGGCCACATTGATCAGCTGAAAATGGCTCAGTAAAATCCCCTTGGGCCGACTTGTCGATCCGGTGGTAAAAAGCATGCTGGCCATATCATCGGGCCTGATTGCTGCTTCCCGGGTTTTGAGCAACCCGATCTCGGCATCTGTTAGTGGTTGCTGATGCCGCAGCTGCTTCCAGAGCTCCTGACCGATTGACAGTCCGGGGTAACCCCCGGAGAGACAATCTGCCTGTTTTCCATAAAGTTGATCACCGTAGCAGATATAATCCACGTCAGCAAATGCCATCATTGCATCCGCTTCTCTGGCTGAAAGCTTGGGATTGACCAGCACTGATACTGCACCAATTTTGGCGATGGCAATATAGCTGCAAATCCAGGCCAGTGAATTGAAGCTCCACAAGGCCACGTGTTTTCCCTTTTCAACCTGATCAGCGATGAGCATCAAAGCCAGACGATCCGAAATAAAATCAATATCTTTCCAGGATAAAATCTCCTTTTTATCGATTATGGCCGCTTCATCTTTTTTCTCTGCCACGGATTGATGAAACTGCTGAATTATCGTTATTGATTTTAATTCCATTGCTTTATCTAAGTATTTCTCTAAATGTTTCTACGGCTGTTCTGACTTGCTCATAGTTAGTCATCTGACGGTCAATTTCAACCAGCAATAAGGGAATGTTCTTTTCTTCACAAACCTTTTTAATCATGACATAATCAAATTCTTCCGGATCACAGAATTTTGTCATTACGAAAATAACGCCCTTCGCCTGGTATTTCGCAACCAGATCCACAGTATGCTCTGCAATCGCTTTGTCGACATTAAAGAGTACCGAACAGTTATCCATATCAGCAAACTTCCCGGCCAGGCTATCCAGTCCTGTTTCTGCCGGTTTGGCATCAACCTGATATTGTCGTGATTCGCTGGCGACATTATCCGCAACGATTTGCATATCATTATCATCCAGTATCTTCAGCAGATCAGCGGCATCAACCAGAATACCGGTTGTGACAATTTTAATTTTCTGGTTTGCTGTTTTCTCTGCTTTTGTCAGTTCACCGATCAAGTCTTTAACCAGGGTGGTATGCTCGGATTTCTCCATGTAGAAAGCACTTTGGAAAATCGCGTTGCGATCAGCAGCCGTAACTTCCGGATAATCATTTAAACAGTCTGACAATTGTCGCATCACGGCATTGTGTTCGTTGTAAGTGGCGATGGATGCGGTTAACTTGGCATCGTAAAAACTTTGGCCGGTAGCTTTTTCCAAATCAGCAATAACCCGTTCGTATCCAGCCTTGGTAAATGCTTTGCCAAAGTCGGCTTTACGATTCTGCGGATAAACCATCGGGATGAAGGGAATATTTTCAACCGAAGATTTCCAGTTTTCACCCAGACATTTTAACGAGTCACAGAGTGACGGAATAATGATTGCGGAGGCACCTGCAAATTCACCACGAATACCTAATTCCAAGATCGATTGCATCACTGAGCAGATAAATGCTGGAAAATAGGTTTTCGCTTCTTTGATTTCAACGTCAGCTCCCCAAGTGCCCATTGGAATCATGCCCATGGCATGAACAATTTCTTCTGGAGTATAGACTGGCGCACAAAGAACAACTTTTTTATCCTGCGCCAGGTATTTTTTTAATTGTTCCTTTGGTGAGGATGCAATTTTATGAAATGTTTGTAAACTTTCTTTTAAACCCGACATCTTAGCAGCCTCCTTTTTTTGATTCCATAATTTCGGTTAAGCCTTGGACTCTGGTTTCATACTGCGCTTCCGAGAAATTTCGCGGATCGGCCTGATCGCCATCAAAGGCAACATGAGGAATATCACATTCTTCTGAGATCTGTCGACTCATTTCAGCCATGAAACCGCTCCATAATTTGCATGAGCGATTGGTGTGGACCAATAAGCCTTCAACATGATTGTCTTTGATCAGTTTTACCCGTTTGTCCCGGGCATGTTCCAGGTTCATGGCATTTGGTACATTACAATAGGCTTTAACCATGCCGTCAAAATCGTCATAGATGAAACCAAACGCATCGGCATAAATGGTTGTTACCATGTTGATGCCACGGCTTTTTAAGCCCGTTGAGGTTGCCCGCAGATATGGCCAACAAGCGATTCCTTCGAACATAATCCGATGTTTTTCTTCGGCTCGGAAGGTACTGTTGCCGGTTTCAACATTTTCCAGGTATTCTTTGTGAAGAACTTCCATCGCTTCGGCGGCTTCTTTTTTACCCCGGGCAGTAACCATAACGGCCATGTGGTTTAAAAGATCAAAACCATTGAAAGGTGAAGGTGTATGTTTGGCTTCAGATGTTGCTGCCAGCCAAGCCCGGCTGGTCCGGCCAGAATATTCCATCACTTCTTTGAATTTTTCTTCAGTCCATTTTTTACCTGTCAATTCTTCGAGTTGTTTAATGGCTTCCATAAATTGCGCCTTGACATATGCCACCTGAGCATCAGAAACTTCATAATCCGGGTTAAAGGGAATGTCGATGATGATCATTGGAATATTGAGGTCTTTCGCCAGGTTTTCATACCATTTGATCATGCAGTTACAGATATTGTTGCAGCATAGCAGGAAGTCTGGTTCCGGCATGTTTTGTTCTGGCGTATCTTTTATTTTGGCATAGGCCAAATTGATTCTGGCATAGGCACAGATATCATTGGAATAACCATCATCTTCACTGATGTTACATAAACGTTCGCCGCCACCACGAGCAGCGATTCCGGCTGCCTGGTTTTCGGGATAACAGACCGCCAACCCTAAGGTCTCAGGGATTTCCACGGGAAAATTGGATGAACACCAGCCGACCATTTCACCACGATCTTTGGCTGCTTGAGCATCTACGTAGGCATCGGTCGCAATTTTCCCTAATTTAAACTTGGCCGAATTAGGATCTGGCGGACTTTTTTTCTTTACTTCATTACTCATTTAAAACACCTCTCTTTTTTACTTGTTCATAGGCGCTGATCGCAGCCCCTAACGCACCCATCATCTGTGATGCTTCTGACCACTTGATGGGAACCTTCAATTCTTTTTCCAATGCTTGTCTGACGCCACCGTTTTGGGCGACGCCGCCACTCATAAAAACTTCTTCTTTGATGCCAACCCGCTTGGCCAACCCGGCAACCCGGCTTGCCACCGAATTACAAATACCAGCGATGACGTTTTCCACCGTTTCCCCTGTTGCCAGCTGTGAAATAACCTCAGACTCGGCAAAAACAGTGCAGGTACTGGAAATTTTAGCCGGTTTTTCGGCTAATTCCGCCCTTTTTTCCAATTCATTGATGGGCATCTGGAGAATGTTTGCCATGACATCCAGAAACCGTCCGGTTCCGGCTGCACATTTATCATTCATCATGAAGTTTTCCATGACCCCTTTGTCGTTGATCCGCAATACCTTGGCATCCTGGCCACCGATATCAATGATCGTGCGGACCTGAGGATTTTTAAACAGCACCCCTTTAGCATGACAGCTCAGCTCACTTAACTCGCCGTGAGCCGGATCAAAATTGCGGCGTCCGTAGCCAGTCGCCATCACAAAGTCGATATCAACCCCAGTCAATTGCGCTTTTTTGAGAACCGTTTCCATGATTTTTTCAGCGCCAACTGTTCCAATCCCGGCAACCAGAAGCTCCATTCCGATAATGTGCTTACCATCTTCAAGCAGAACGCATTTCGAAGTGGTTGAACCGATATCAATTCCCAGTGTTCGAATTATTGTATTTCACCCTTTCCTCTCATTGATTCAATCTCCTCAGCGGTAAAGCCGATGCTACTCAAGATTTCATCAGTATTGCCACCATAAGTTGGGCCTTTTTTATAATCTGGCAAACCGGCGTTTTCAAACATAACTGGTGTTCTGGTCATTGCTTTAGGACCGGATGGATAATCCAGCTTGGCAAAAATATCGCTCTCCCAGGCTTGTGGATCTTCGACTACCTGATCCCAGGTTTGACAGATTTCAAAGCAAAGATCAGCTTCATCAAACATTTTTGTGCACTCTTCCAAAGTTTTTTCTTTGATCGCCGCAAAAATGATCCGGTTCAGTTCCTGCGGGTTTTGAGATACGTGAGCCAAGGTATCAAAACGTTCATCTTTAGCCAGTTCCGGTTGACCGATGACTTCGCTGAATTTTCCGATGGTGCGGTTATAGTCAGGCAGCGCCAATTGAACCCAAACTTCATCTTTCGTGATAAAAGTCGACTGTAAAGGATTTAGCATGTCTTCACGACTAATCGGATACTTGTTGCCATACTGAGCTGAATGAATCATGATCGCTAAACCGTAAACTGCCGCATGGTATAAGCTGACGGTTACTTTTTCGCCTTTGCCTGTTTTCATTGCATGAATATAGGCTGCCAGCAAACCGTTTCCTAAATACATCCCACAGGCATGGTCCCCAAAACCAGGAACAATATTGACTGGCGAAGTGCCTTTTTCATACAAGGTTCCACTGTATCCGCCACGGGCTGCAAATGCGGTAAAGTCAAATCCTGGTTTGTCTTTCAATGGGCCCTTGGCGCCATAACCGAGTACCTGTCCAAAAACCAATTCCGGTTTTTTCTTGGAAAGGGTTTCATAATCAATGCCAAGTTTGACCAGTGCCTGCGTTCTCAGATTGGTAACGAAAATATCGGCTTCATCGAGAAGCTTCATGAAAATCTCCATCCCTTTTGCACTTTTAAGATTCAATGCGATGCCCTGTTTGTTGGCGTTTTCAAAATCGAAAGCCAGACTTTCGTCTTGATCCAAAGGCATTTTATTCCCTGGTCCAACATAGCGGATGGGATCTCCTCCGATGGATTCAATTTTAATAACCTGAGCACCCCAATCGGCCATTGCCCGTGTTGCTGCCGGAGCGGCAATGAACGTAGCCAGTTCCAAGACCTTTACACCTTCTAATAGTTTAAGTGACATAATCTTCTCCTTGTATCGTATTCTTGTCTTCTTGTATACTTGTTTACTTGTTGACAAGTTAAATTTGAAATCATTCTAGCATACTTTTAATCTTATGTAAACATTTAATTTGCAAATATTCGAACAATATTCTAAAACTACATTCTATCAATGTAAACGTTGTTATAAAATGCTCGTGCCCATCCAAATGCATATCTCCTGAATCGCATAAACATCAAAATGTGATTGCAAATAGTACTAATAAATATTATAATTAATGTTTAAAAAGGTTCACTATTTACTATTCGATGATCAAATCTGAAGGAGGACAACTTAATGCATCTTGTCAATCGAAATTTTTTAACAACTGAAGAAGTCTACCAGGATTTATTTCATAAAATTGAAACCCTTGTTTATATGCCTGGTGTCCGCATCAGCGAAAATGATCTCTGCGAGACCTATGGCGTCTCCCGACATATTATCCGTAATGCCATTACCCAACTGAAAGCTCTGGATTTAATTACCGTTTATCCCCAACGGGGTACCTACGTCAGTTTAATTGACATGAAACTGGTGGAAGACATTCTCTATGTTCGGGAAGCCGTGGAGCAGGAAGCCTTGTATCGGATTATGAATCTTTCGGATACTACTGAACTGATCAGCCAATTGGAAGAAAACCTCGCTACGCAAAAAAAAATCAGCAGCCATGAAATAACGGTTGCTGATTTTAATACGGCCGATACTGCCTTTCATCGTAATCTGATGAACGCTGTTGGAAAAGGCAATGTTCTGGATCTTCTTAAAGAGGAATATGTTCATGTTAAACGCTGGAAGAACTTCGAACTGCGTGATGAAAAACGGTATGCACAGATTATCCGTGATCACCAAGCCATTCTTGATGCAATCAAAATGCGAAGTCTCACAACCGGCCGAAATGCGCTTCATCAACACCTGGATACGGTCACGAATTTACGAGATGTTTTCACCACCGTAAATCCGGAGTATTTTGTTGGCACTGAACCGACACATTAAAAAAGTGACCCTATAATCTCAGGGGTCACTTTTTTTGCTGAAAATTTTCTCAGTTTATGATGATCTGTTTTTCGATTCGATGGCTGTCATCACTTGAATCATCCCTTTCTCGGCATTGTCGATAACAATACTTATTTCTTCCCGGGTAATCCCATCGAGATGGAATCCGGCTACAACCGTACAAATACAAGAAAAGGTTTGCGAAACTTTTTTAGCCAGTGGGATCGCCAGAGCATCGTCCTTATGTGACCGAGGGGTATAGCTGCTCAGCTGACCATCATCGCCAATGGCCGTGCAGCCAATATGGGCATCACCGCCGGTGAGCAAAATCAGCCAGTCTTTACCAACTGGGATAATCTCATACTGTAGCGCCGTTTTTCCGCTGCCCTGGGTCAGTATGATGCGATTATTCATGGCCATCCTCATGACCCCAGCGGGTAAACAGATTGTGGGGAATCTTTAATAGATCAAAGACCTTGCCGACACTCTGGTTAATCACATCATCAATCGATTGGGGTTTGTGATAAAAGCCCGGCATCGGCGGCAGAATAATCCCACCTGCCTCGGTTACGGCGGTCATATTGCGCAGGTGAATCAGGGTCAGCGGGGTTTCCCGAACCATCAGAATCAGTGGTTTGCGTTCCTTCAATGCCACATCACCGATCCGAACGATCAGGTTATCGCTAAAGCCATTGGCAATGCCGGCCAGGGTCTTCATGCTGCAGGGCGCAATCACGGTGGCATCAACGCCATAAGAACCACTGGACACGGCCGCCGCCATATCCCGGCTATCGTAGATACAATCGGCCAGTGACAGCACGTAATCTTCAGAATAGCTGGTTTCCAGGCCAATGGTTTTGGCTCCCCATTCACTGAGGATCAGCGAGACATGGTGCTCGGTCTGTTTTAACGTCTCCAGCAACCGGATACCATAAACAACCCCGGATGCCCCGGTAATGCCTACCGCAATTTTCATGAGTGTTTTCTCCGTTTTTCTGTTTTTTTATAATCAATGCCCGTTTCATTAATGATGACCCCGTAAACTATTTCAGCAGTTTCTTTAGAAATAATATCGTCCAGTACATCGTCATAGACTTTTTGCGGTGATCGCTTGTGCGGATCTCCCCAGCCGCCGCCACTGCTGGTGTTTAGATAAATCCGATCACCCTTCACCGCATGACGGGGCGCTTCCTTACTTTCCATACTGATTTCTTCTCCGGAATGTACAAAAACGCTACGGTTTTTACTACCCGGATGCCCCCCCCGAAGTCCGTAGGGGGCAAATTTAATGCCATCGCCAAAATTGACTACATCACCGGTTTCAGCGGTGATCTCAAAGGCGTATTTCATCCCGGAGCCTCCCGGGTATTCACCGGCCCCGGCGGTATCATTATCCATCTCATGATGCAGGGTCAAATGAGGGTACTGAACCTCGTTGGACTCGATATTGGGAGCCTTGACCCCGCCGAAGTTGGATAAGGTTGCCATATAGGGTTTTCCGTCGTGGCCAGCCATCGCTCCGCCGCTGCCCAGTGAACAAAATGAAAAGCCAACATAATAACGACCATTACGGGGATCAACGCCATAAAAGGATGGTCCCAGATAACGATGGTAACCGGCCGACACCCGGCCCGACTGTGCTTGATCCAAGGCTTTAAAAATCACACCGATGATTTCGCTGGCCGGGGTCAGCGTACACAGTGTCATTGGTGCCGGAAGCCGAGGATTGACCAACGAACCCTCGGGCAGATTGACTTCAATGCAGTCGAAGGCACCGCTATTTCGGGGAATATCTTTACCCAGAAACCACAAGGCAGCAATCCCGGCAGCACAGGTAGCCGTCACTACTGATGTATTGATAAAACCTTTGACCTGGGCATCGGTGCCGGTAAAATCGACCAGCATCCGGTCCCCAGTGATGGACACCGTCACGGCGATTTTGACCGGTTCGGTTTGAAACCCGTCATCATCAATGTAATCCACCGCTGTATAGGTGCCGTCTGGTATTTCTGCAATCCGTTGACGGGTCAGGGTTTGGGTCTGAAGCAACGACTCGCTCACCGCTTTCTTGACGGTAGCCACCGAATAGGTGCCTAACATCTCTTTGATTCGACGGGCGGCCAGACGGTTGGAACCGATCTGGGCCAGAAAATCGCTGGTGAGCATCTCCGGATTTCGGGTATTCAAGCGGATCAGCTCCAGCACGTCGGTAATCATTTCGTTGTTTTTCATCAGTCGGGTCGGTGGAATCCGTAGCCCTTCCTGAAAGATCTCCGTCGCCTTGGGATTATAACTCCCGGCAGTAGAGCCGCCGATGTCGCCGTGATGGGCCCGGCTGACACAGAAGAACAACAGCTCGTCCTGATAAAATACCGGGGTAATAATGCCAATATCCGGCAGATGATTGCCGCCGTCATAGGGATCGTTGATGATAAACACATCACCGTCTTCGATGGCTCCGCCGTATTTTTTAAGCACCGCTTTAACGCTAAATGATCCCGCCGTGGCCAGAATCGGAATGCCGCTAAGTTGAGAGACCAGGTCGCCAGCCGCATCACAGATACAGCATGCGAAATCACAAGCTTCGGCAAAAATTGGGGAATGGGCCGAGCGCTCCAGGACGATGCCCATTTCGCTGGTGATGCTATCGAGCCGGTTCATAATCACCGTCCGGTTAATGATATCGTCAGTTCGTAGGTTCATCGGTCGCCTCCTTTCTAAGTGCAAAGATGCCCTCATCCTCACAAATACAATAAAAACCGTACGGAACGATCAACGTCGTATAGGCAAAATCAATTAGGGCCGGACCTTTAATTGGTTCTTTTAAATCGCCAGCCTGATAAACGGGAACGGCAATCTCACCCTGACAATTAAAGACCTCACCAGCAACGATTTTATTTGTCACCCTGCTGATAGCTTTTGAAGATGGGAATAAAATATTCTCCTGATCGCGTTCTGAACAGGCCAGGTGTAAATCAATAATCTCCCATTCCTTGTCTTCGGCATATTCATAAATAGCCTCATGGGTTTTATAGAAGGCTTGCTCTACATCCGTCATACTTCCGGGACTAAATTCACCCAGCGTCCAGGGTACGGATATCTCGTGGTGCTGACTGACATAGCGCATTTCCAGCATCAAATCAAAACACTGGCGGCTTTTTTCTACCCCTAAACGCTCCAACTGCGCCGCCCCTTCGGCTTTCATGGCTGCAACCATGGTGTTTAATCGCTTAGCATCCCAACATCTTTTTTCCATTAAAATGCTCTGGTTGATGTCGTAACGGCAGGCCGCGCCCAGCATGCCCCAGGAACAAAAGACTGGCCCTTGTACCGGAATTAGGGCTT
Organism: Acetobacterium wieringae; assembly: GCF_026646375.1. Lineage (GTDB taxonomy): Bacteria > Bacillota > Clostridia > Eubacteriales > Eubacteriaceae > Acetobacterium > Acetobacterium wieringae_A. Next base: position 49,624 of record NZ_JAIPPU010000013.1, on the reverse strand, counting down.
CCGGCATCTGCAGGGATTCCATAATCCGGGCCGCAAACAAACCAAAGGCACCACCGGCACTGATTAAGCTGTAAATTCGGGGATCATTCCCTTTCTGGGTCGTCACCAGCCGCATGGCATCAGCCATCATTTCGGCGGTGATGCTGTAGATTATCCGGGCGGCATCCTGCACTGAAAGATTTAAGGGATCGGCCACCTTTGCTTTAATCGCTTTAGCGGCCTGATCCAGCGACAGCGGCAGCTTGCCACCGAGGAAATTGTCGCCGTTGATCAACCCCAGCACGAGCAGGGCATCGGTAACGGTGGGGTTCTCACCGCCCTGGTTATAACTGGCCGGTCCGGGAATGGAACCGGCCGAATCCGGGCCGATCAACACCCGGCCGCCAGCTTCCACATGAGCGATACTGCCACCGCCAGCGCCGATGGAGCGGATATCGATCATCGGAATGCTCAACGGGTAGCCATCCAGTTCAGTTTGCGGCACCAATTGATTGACCCCGCCACTAACGACATGGAGGTCAAAGCTGGTTCCACCCATGTCGGCCAATACGGTATGGGTACGGCCCAGGGCCTTACCCAGAGCCTCATTGCCGACAGCCCCACCAGCCGGACCGGATAACAGCGTTTTAACCCCAAAATTCTCCAGGGCCCCCGAATCGCTAAGACCGCCGCTGTTTTTCATAATATGAATCGGCTGATCCCAGCCAAAGATCGCCAGTTCTTTTTTAACATTCTTCAGGTAATCGGCCAGCACCGGGGTGCAATAGGCATTGATCACTGTGGTGGTGGTGCGCTCATATTCCCGGATTCGGGGTGAGACTTCTGCAGATAGCGATACAAAGACTTCGGGCAGTTCCTCCCGAATAATTTCAGCAGTCCGCTTTTCGTGTTCCGGATTAAGAAATGAAAACAGATAGCAAACGGCAATCGCCTTGACCTCCGCTTCCCGACACTTTTGACAGGCAGCTCGAACAGCGGCTTCGTTAAGCGGTTTGATAATCTGACCCTGATAGTCCATCCGTTGTTCGATACCCAGTCGCAGCCGCCGGGGTACCAGCACCATCGGGTTTTCAATGGCCAGATCCCACTGGTTGGCCAGCTGCGCCCGGCGAATTTCCAGGGCATCGCGAAATCCCGCCGTCGTAAACAGGGCCGTCTTCACCCCTTTTTTCTCCAGCAGGGCGTTGAGAGCCAGGGTCGTCCCCAACGAAATTTTTTCAGTCTGGGCTAATAGTTTTTCCAGATCGGTTCCCCAAACCATCGCCAGTTCTTTAAGTCCGGCCAGAATGCCCTGAGCCGGATGATCATGATTGGTGGGGTTTTTCAGGGCAATCCGTTGCTCGGCCTGATCCCCAAAACAGCCCACCGACGTGTAATCGGTAAAGGTACCACCGGTGTCAATCGCAATTTTTATCATCTTTGACCTTCTTCTATTTGACGTATTTCAACAATCGTTTGACGTCTTCAATGACATTTTCATCAATATCTATTTTGGGTGAGTAACCGCTAAGCGGTTTAGTGGCATCGATGCCCATTTTGGCCGTCAGGCCATCGTCACCGGTGGAGGGATCCAGAGTTTCACCCATCATATTCGGGAAGATCATCACGCCCTTGTCGGCTTGTAGCCGGGTGGCCATCGCCCACAGCACTTCCTGCTCGTTGAAGACATCGACATCCTCATCGACGACAATCACCATTTTGATGTGATGATCCATGCCCAAGGCGGTTAACATAACCTGTTGCGCCTGACCTTCGGCGGTTTTCTTCATCGATACATAGCAGTGGAAAATCCCACAGGAAGATAGTGGTGAATGAACGGCCTTGATGTTGGGCAGATTCTGTTTTAAGAATTTGGTGATATCCCCTTCCCGCTGGATTGAGACAATCGTAATGTGTTCACTGCTCATCGCTGGGGTCAGATCGTGGAAAATCGGTTTTTCCCGGTAGCGGATGGCATTGACCTGAAAGACATTTTCAGTACTGCGGAAGCAGGCGTAATTGGTGTATTCGGCAAAAGGGCCTTCCGGCTCCCGAACATTACAGAGGACTTCGCCTTCCAGCACAATTTCGGCATAGGTGGGCACATTCAGATCCATGGTGGCACAGGGGGATACTTCCAGTGCCTCTCCGAATAATCCGCCAATGGCACCGTATTTTCCCAGATGATAGGGAACCGAAGCTTGCGAGCCCAAGGCAATATTGGGATGGACGCCGATACAGATGGCGGCTTTCATGTTCTCGCCCCGTTCCTCACTCTTTCTGAAAAATTCCCACATCCGCTGACGGGAGTGGAACGAAATCCCCAGTTTATTTTTGCCCTTCAGTTGTAGCCGGTGAAAACCCAGTGTTTCACAGCCGGTTTCGGGATCTTTGGCGACGGTCACACCCGAGGTAATGTAAGGACCGGCATCTATGGGAAAGTGAGTAATAATCGGCAGTTTGGTTAAATCCACCGCATCGCCGGTCAGCACATGGGCATTGCAGGGCGGGTTTTCAACCACCTTAACGTCATCAAAGCGATTTTTGATCCGCTCAGCAAACTCAAAGGAGAGGTCTTCGGTTTTAACGCCCATCGCTTTGGCAAAGCGGCCCTTGGTCCCGAGAATGTTGGTCACCACCGGAATATCGCCGCCCTCCACCTGATCAAACCACATCACCGGATATTTCCGTTGTTTTTCCAGCTCCATCATCAAGGTGCTGATTTCATATTCCCGCTTAACGGGTTCTGTTACATGGCAGATTTCCCCATCCTTTTCCAATTGTTCTAAAAATACCCGTAAATCCTGACTCATTTTCGCTTTCTCCTTAATTGTGATCACATTAACTACTTATAAAACTACAAATTGCTTTGGCACCTGTTTTCTAAAACAGATACCAAAGCACTTGATTTTTCTTTATCATATTTTGATTTTATGGATTATTTTACCATTCCTGATTTTAATAATGCATCATAAACTTTCTTTTCTGCCAATGTTGCCAATGGCCAGGTTACACCAATGGTTATCAGGCTGGATACCGCCGCAACACCCACTGGCAGACCAAGAATGAAAACCAGACCCACTCCCACAATGGCGTTTCCTAAAACACAAACGCCACCCTGAGCCAGAATGTGATGCGACCATTTGGTCATGTCACATTTTACCGCCACGAAGGATACCCAGATGGACGCAATGCCATTGGCAAAGATAAAGGTTGGCCAAAGCGGCGTATACATGATTGAAATCAAGGCTTCTACTTCGGCGGCAATCAGTCCGCCGGGTTGTCTATAAAGCAGGGTTAAGATACCTGTAAAGAATGCCCAAACGGTTCCATTAATCAGTAACATTCCCATTTTTCCCCAGGGCAGCATGTTATCGATCTGGCCGGTAATCTGGCAGGCAATCACAAAGACAATCCCCATGACGACGGCACCAATTAAAGATTTGGTGTCCGTTTTAAAAATACTTTTTTTTCCAATTGCTTGTTCGTTTTGCATGTTATGCTCCTTTTTTTATAAATTATTTTTTATCTACGCAGTTTTAACTGTTATAAAATGGTTTTAATCAAGACTCCGCCAAACCCGATCATCAGGCAGACGATGGTCATGCCTTCCAGTGGATGGAGATTGATTTTTTTCTGAAAATTCCGGGTTGCATGGCGGCCGTAGCCTCTGAGTTCCACCGATAGCGCCGCATCACTGGATATCCGCATGGCCCGATACATCAGCGGTAAAATTGAGGCCGGCAGGTTGCGGATTTTCTCTAACACGGTATCATTGGGTACCCCCCGAGCCGACTGGCTGTCACAAATGGCTTGATATTCCCCAATCATCACTGGAAAAAACCGGGCGACCATCGGCACCAGCATCGCATAGCGATAGGGAATCCGCCAGTGAATCAGCATCTGAGCCATATCCATGGGATCGGTATGAACCCCAAACTGATAGGCCGAAAATGAGATGATGCCTATTCTTAAAAAAGCCAGTATGGAGGTGGTGATAAAACCGCTGTAAATCTGAAATATCCCCCAGGAATAAAGCAGTTCGCCTTCACGTCCAAAGATCAGATTGATAATCAATACCTGGGTGCCGATAATCAGCAACACAATTGACAGCATTTTAAAAGCTTTTAGTGATTTCTCCGAGAGCAGTTCAGAAATCAGGATCACCCCCAGCAGAATGCCATTGAGAAGCATACTGCGCGACACCAGGGCGGTCAACACCAGAAACAGACACCAGGTCAGTTTAAGCCGCGGATCCAGTTCTTTTAGTTTAAACATTTAAAAATCACCTCCTTCGATGAGTTCCAATCGAGCCAATTCGTTCAGATAATTGTCTATTTTTTCGGCTTTAAATTCCATAGCTAATTGATGATTGTGCATCACCACAATCCGATTGGCAAAATCTCTGGCTTCAGTCAAATCATGGGTTACCAGCAAAATGGTGACCCCCTGACTGCTAAGATGGGCCAGTTTTTCCATGACCACTTGACTCTGGGCACTGTTTAGGCCGGAGGTCGGTTCATCGGCAATAATCAGCTCGGGATCATTAATGACCACCGACCCCAAGGCCAATAGTTGCCGTTGTCCCCGGCTTAGCCGCTGAGGATGGATTTCGTCCAATCCTTTAAGGCCGATCAGAGCCAAGGTTTCTTGAATCTTTTCTTCGATTTGCTGCGCACTGAGGTTCTTATTTTTTAAAACATAGCTGATTTCATCGCGTACCGAGCTGCAAAAGATCTGATCATCGGGGTTCTGAAACAGAAAACCGATCCGGCGCCGCAGTTCGCCCACATTTTTCTTGGTCACCAGAGTTCCAAATAGCTCCACCGAGCCCGAGGTTGGTTTGACCAATCCTTCAATGAGCTTGAGCATGGTGGATTTACCGGAACCGTTCTGGCCGATGACCGCCGTGAAATCGCCTTTTTTCAGACTAAAATTTAGCGGCTGACAGCCGATTATCCCACCTTTGTAGGTATGCGATGCACCGCTTAACTTAATCACGTCGAACCGCTCATCCACTTGGATCGGTTTCGCCCGGCGATTGGTTTTCCAACAGCCATATTTTTTCTGATATTCACCAACCGGCAGAAAATCTTTGACCGTCCCAGCTTCCATCACAAGCACCCGATGGGCATCTTTTAAAACCGCACCGCATTTATCCATAACGACCAGGGTGGTCACCTTTTTCTCCCGGTTCAACTGCCCCAGGTGCCGATAGAGTTCCGAACTGGTTTTGGGATCCAGTTCGGCCGTGGGTTGGTCCAGTAGTAGGATCGGGGTTTTCATTGCCAGAATACTCCCCAGCACGACCTTCTGGGCTTGTCCGCCGGAAAGGGCATCGGTGGTCCGATCTGAAAATGCCCGGATTCCGAGAAAATCCATGACCGCATTAACCCGATACTCAATTTCATCCTGACTCAAATTAAGATTCGCAACCCCAAACGCCAGTTCATCGCCAACCCGACGATTGACCATCTGGTTTTGCGGCTCCTGCATCATATAGCCCAGATAGTCGGTCATTTGGCAGAGCGGTATCTTTGACACATCCTGATTCGCTACCGTCACCGTTCCATCCAGTTCACAGGGATAAAACTTTGGCGCCGCCGATGTAATCGCATGAAGCAATAACGATTTACCCGATGCCGCACCTCCGGTAATGGCAATGAATTCGCCCTCATTGATATTCAGTTTGATGTTTTTAAGCGCTGGTTCCGGTTCGTCGGGAAATGTCAGCGCTGTAATATCCAATTGGATGATCGGTTTCATGGGATGGCCTCGTGATTGAATTTTTTAAAATGACGGCTTTTAGTATAAAGCCAAATACTCCGGTCTTTGCTACACACGAAATTACTGCCATTTGGTATAAGGCCATGCACTCCGGTCTTCGCTGCGCTGCGACCTTCGTCGCGGGCTACGCCCTATGCCGAATTGAAAGAATTAAATATTTTTAAGCAAGCTTAACACTATTTAATTCTTTCAATCCAACGCACGGCTTTATGCTTTCACGCAAAATAAAAAGTTTCGACTATCCCAGGGTAATCCTAAGGATAGCCGAAACTTTACCGTCGTTTCATACTATATCAATTCATGGCAGGTCTCCTGACTCTGGTTTATCTGTTTTTGCGCCTTCCCGTTTCCAGTGGCATCTGCAAAAACAAAACCATTACAGTGATGGGTTCGTTCAGGATTTTCACCTGATTCCCTATTCTCCTTTGTAAGGCACCATGTATTGGATCTATTTAGCTTTCTAAATCATAATGCAATCCTATTTCTTTGTCAAGACTTTAATCTATTTTTCTTTTGGATTCGTCATGATCATTGTTCAAACTGGTAAAATCAATCGTGCCCGTTCTTAAAAAGCGGCGTTGTGTCTCGCTTAATGAACAATTGTCTAATTTATCTGATCATCATTGGCGCTCTGTTCTTATTTTTCTTTATTTCCACTTATCGTTGATAAATTCCAGTAATGCTGCTCTGTTGCAAAATATGTCCGTTCATCGCTTCAAGTAGCTGCTTTTTTCGGGCACTGCTGTCAAGCTCCAAAAAACAATCAAGTACATAAAATTGAAATAAGTAACGATGACTGTTCCTGACGAAAACCGGCTGTTTCGGCCCCCGATAACGGTTACGGCCATATCCGCATCCCTGTTTTGCGTCACCCAGCACAGGCACAATCGAACCATAGGGTATGTTTTCAGAAATCGTTTCTGATTTGGGAATATTCCAGATCAACCAATGATTATAGGCCTCAATTAAAGGAATATCCAGATCATCCATAATAATCGCTATTGATACCGCTTCGGGAGCCAAATTTTTTAATTCAAAAGGGGGTGAACTATCCTCCCCAAATCCAGTATGCCGTTTAGGCATCAGACCATTATTTTCAAACGAATGACTGATGACTTCAAGTTTTTTCCGATTCTCCATAACGATTCCTTTCTTTGTGTTAAATCACCATACCGATACAGTTTTACTGATCCAGACAGTGTTGTTTGTCGCTTGCGCAAGTTTTTTGTGGTAACCTTTTTAAAAAAGCTGCATACCCAAGGCTAATAAGAATCAGCACGACACTTACCACTGTATCTTGTTCAAAAGTTGATTGTCCTGAAAAAACACTAAATGCATTTAGCGCCCCATGAGTAAAAATACCTGGGAGCAAGCTGCCAGTTTTGATAAAAAGAATGGTAAACAGATACCCGATGGCAATGGCATAACCAATCTGTAGAAAGGTTTGCCAATATTCAGCGCCATTTAACAAATTAACGCTGTGTCCAATTCCAAACGTGACGCTCGATATAATTATGGCCAGCTTTGCTCTTTTTTCTAAAATAGCTTTAAATAAAAAACCGCGAAAGATCACTTCCTCAATAAACCCAACAAAAAGCATCGTGACAAATACCAGAATCGTTTCAAGTGGCGGATATCGGATCGTTACTCCACCCCATAAATTGACGCTGGCAATGATAATCAGCGGAATAAAAAACAGATATCTTTTAAGATCACCCCCTGCAACTTTACACAGGCCATAGTATGATTGCAATTCATTTCGTCGAATCCACCTAAACAACAGAAATGAAATAGCTCCCCCCAATACCGCTGAGAAACAAGATCGGATATCTACCGAATCGGATAGGGAATCAGCTAGGCTAAACAGAACTACATAGATGGCAATCCACACCAACGCAAATAGTAACGGATTCTTTCTAAATATGCTTGTCATTTTTCTTCTCTTCCTCTGCTTTCAAAGTTAGTACGGCCCCCTTGAAGCCCGCCTTTAACAAATTCAGAACATGCGCTTCATCAAAGGTCATTTGATTATTAGCCAACAAGCTTGCAATACCATGAACCATAAAAAAGATCTGCTCGAACAACGCCTCGGCTTGAACGGGCGACAGTTTAATGACCTGGGATAAAATCTCTAATACGGGTCGAAGTTCTTCGTCCCGAATAATTTCGAGCAGTTCTTTATCAGCAAACTTATCAGACTGAAAAAGAAATTTAAAAACTGCTTTTTCCATTACAGCAAATCTTATGTAGCGTATCCCAATTTCCAATAGTGGATTGCCCTCATCGTAACGGATATCCATGATAAACGCTGTATGGTAATCATCTGCTTTTTGATAAATACTATTTTTCAACTCATTCATTCCTGAAAAATAATACATAATTGGCTGAGTTGAGCAGTTCAGCTTTTCAGCAATTTTCCTGGCATTAACCATCTCGATTCCGTCAGTTTTTAATAATTCAAATGCGGCATCAATGATCATGTCTTTTGTAATTCTTGCTTTTGGTGGCATGGTTAAGCCTCTTCCTTATTGCGATATTTATAATGTAACAGTAGTAATATAACAATTGTTATATTACTACTGTTACATTCGTTTGTCAACAGATTTTATTTAGTTCGGATTTTCATTTAGTTTGGATTTTCGAATCCGAAATCACCGGAAATTTGATTCATCAGAGCATCACATTCAATTTATATTTTAAGGGAACCTCTATGGTAATTAATACGATTGCGAAAAAAATTTAAATTATAGCTACCCCGCCGACGGATCTCTGAGAATTAACTTTTTCTGAACAATCAAACTCTTTTCACACCAGGTATAAGTTTTTTCTATGCAAAAAATGGTTATGGATCTATAATAAGGTATCGAACCGATGTTTACTCGTATTGAAATCGAAGATAGGAAGGACTACCATGACAAAACAAAACACTACTGTCGATCCCTTTTTAACCGGCTACGATCCCCATACCCATGGCGGCCAGTTTCTGGAAAACCTTGCGACCGCCAACTGGTTATCCGAGGCTTTATTCACCGCTCTGGAATTGAATTTCTTTGAAATCTTAAACGCTTTCGGTGATGATGGCGCCAGTATCCCCGCGCTTTCAGAAAAGCTGGAAACTGATAATGCGGCCTTGTCGTCCTTTCTGCTATTGCTGGAAAGCCTGGGGCTGCTTTTCTGCTATCAGAACAAATACAGCAACACCATCATAACCAGACGCTACTTGCTGTCATCCAGTCCGGATTATTTGGGTGATGCCATCAAATTCCGAAAATTACAATCACAACAATGGCATCAGCTGAAAACCTCGTTGCTAAAAAACAAACTAACTAAACGCAATCAAGAACCGGAGTCTTTATCCCCTGAGCAAATAAACCAACTGAAAAAAAAGGCAATCCACGAATTAACCCACATGAAAGCCCTTGAATGCGTCAAATTTTTTTCTGAATTATCCGGGGAAATTTTAATCGGTGGTCCCGGAGCCCAGACAATGGCGAACTGTTTTCTTGATGCCTTTCCAACACTGGATATCACCATCCTGATCGATGATAATCCTTTCCAAACTAATCCGACCACTTTAAACGACCCTAAAACACCAGCATTCAACACCTGCTCCACTGACGAACTGGGCACCACGGCAGCAAAAAATCAGCCTATTTATTCACTGATCTTATTCACCGGTCTATTTATCAACAACGATTATCAATCTATTATGGATCAATTACTTACCTGTCTGCCGATGCTTAAACCTCAAGGCACCCTGATGCTCCATGATGCCTTTGATGAACATGCAACGCTGATGGCCAGACTGTCTGGCGTCAATCGGCTAATCCACTTCGGCGGCCAGATCTGTTCCGGAAAAGAAATCATCCGCAGCTTGACGGCCACCGGCCTTAACACAACGCCACTGATCCCGCTGGAAACGGATACTGCCGTTATATTTGCCGGAACATCAACTGACTTTATCGATCGTCTATCGCTTACTCCACTGCAGCGCTTAAAGCATCCGATTCTTGCCATTGGCTTTGATGAGGTGATGGCAATCGCTCCCGATTCCGTCGTCATGACCGAGTTTGCAAAAAATAAATGCGCCTTTGGCTGTTCATCCGCCAACCTCAAACATTGTCAGGCCAATGAGATCCCATTAGCCGAAACGAAACGGCTCCTCGCCACCTACAGCAAGGCTTTTCTGATTAAGGGTATTCCGGGTACTGGTGAATTTCAGCGAAAGATGCTTGCAGCAGAGCGATTAGCGTTTACCGGTGGATACCACAAGGCCTTTGCCTTCTGGGCTGGCCCTTGTCATATCTGTTCATCCTGTGATCTGGAGGCCCCCTGTCTTAACACCAAGAATCGCCGTCCCTCCATGGAGGGTTCCGGCATCGATGTCTTTGAGACCGTCCGCAACAACGGCGAAACCCTGAAAACACTGGCTGCCAAAGATGAGTTTGTCAAATATTATGGCTTGTTACTGCTTGAGTAAATGCCTTTAAAATTAAAAAAACACGGTTTAAAATTCCGTGTTTTTTAATTTAATTATTCGACGACAATAACCCGACGTTCGATCGGTTCAAAACTCTTTTCAATGGGCATCTCCGTCGGAACCCCAAAAGGCATCTGAGCAATCAGTCGCCAATCCGATGGAATCAGAAAGGCATCTTTCACGTCTTTGTCTATAATTGGATTATAGTGTTGCAGGTTGGCTCCCAGACCGGCGGCTTCCAATTGAGTCCAGATGGCAAACTGCAGCATTCCATTGGCCTGTTCAGCCCAATCCGGAATACTGTCACGATAGGACGTGAACTTTTCCATCAATCCTTTCGTCACTGAGGTGTCATCATAAAACAACAATGTCCCGCAACCGGCCGCAAAACCATTGATTCGATTTTCAGTAAGGCGAAACTCATCAGCTAGAATTCGTTTTCTGAGTACTTCCTTCACAATCCCCCAGAATTCCAGATGCTTTTCTCCAAATAATACAGCAACCCGCTGACTTTGGCAGTTAAACGCCGACGGTACATGCTTCGTCGAATGGTCAACAATCTCCAGTATTTCTTCAGCCGTGATGGTACTTTCATTACAAATCCCGTATATTGAGCGACGTCCTTCGATAGCTTCTTTAAAATCCAGTGGCATAGCAAATACTCCTTTTTCTAAAATATTTGTTCTTTAAGCCTTATGATAAATATTATACTCTTTTTTTTGATAATTTCAATTTTTTATTATGCTACCTAAAAAAAACAGCGCCTAAATGACACTGTTTTTGAGATTGTTTTAGTTATTTTCGGTTAATCGCTTTTTTGGCAGCAGCTACGATGTCGCCAGCTGTCAAACCATATTTTTCCATCAGCGGTGCCACCTTGCCGGATTGTCCAAACAGGTCTTTGACACCAACCCGTTCCATCGGTACCGGCGCCTCATCACATAAAACTTCAGCGACTGCTCCACCCAAACCACCGATAATGCTGTGTTCTTCGGCGGTAACAATGGCCCCTGTCGTTAAAGCGGCCTGCTTAATAGCATCCACATCAATCGGCTTAATTGAACCCATATTAATCACCTGGGCTGAAACACCTTCTTCTTTCAGCTGATCAGCCGCTTCCAGTGCCAATGCCACCATTAAACCAGTTGCAATAATAGTAACATCACTACCACTTTTCATCATACTGGCTTTACCCAACTCAAAGTGATAACTCTCATCAAAAAGCACTGGCACATCACTGCGACCTAAACGAATGTATACTGGTCCGTCAATTGTAATGGCCGCATCCAGCATTTTTTCAGTTTCGATGGCATCTGCCGGTGATAACACCGTCATATTGGGCAATACCCGCATCAGTGCAATATCTTCGATCGACTGGTGTGAACCGCCATCTTCGCCAACTGAGATGCCCGCATGAGTTAAGGCAATTTTTACATTGAGCTTAGTATAACAGATACTGTTGCGAATAATTTCATAAGCCCGTCCGGCACCAAAAATTGCAAAGGTACTGGCAAAAGGAATTTTTCCGGCGGCTGCCAAACCAGCCGACATGCCCAAGAGGTTTTCTTCCGCAATTCCCACGTTAAAATGCCGATCGGGATATGCCTTTTTAAAAATATTTGTCTTTGTTGCGCCTGAAAGATCCGCATCCAAAACCACCAGATTTGGGTTCTTTTCTCCCAGTTTTACCAGATATTCGCCATATGCTTGTCGTGTTGCCTTTTTTTCTGCCATGATTACGCCTCCAATTCTGCCAACGCTTGTTTTACTTCTTCTGCATTCGGCCCTTTTCCATGCCATCCCGCATTATTTTCCATAAATGAAACACATTTACCTTTAACCGTTTTACAAATAATCACTGTTGGTTTATCTTCTGATTTTTGGGCAACTTCCACGGCAGTTCGCAGTTCATCAAAGCTATGTCCATCTTCCACCGTGATGACATTCCATCCAAAGGCTTCAAACTTGGCATCAATAGGGAATGGTGACATCACCTCACAGATGGCGCCGTCAATTTGAAGATTATTATTATCCACAAAGGCGATCAGATTATTCAATTGATAATGGCTGGCGGCCATGGCAGCTTCCCAGACCAACCCTTCCTGCAATTCACCATCACCTAAAAGCGCATAAATCTTATGGGGCTTATTGTCAATTTTTCCAGCCAACGCCATTCCGGCAGCCACCGAAATTCCCTGTCCCAAAGAACCGGTTGACATATCAATCCCCGGCACTTTGTTCATATCCGGATGGCCCTGAAGAATAGAACCCAACTGTCGCAGATTTTCCAATTCAGATTTGGGAAAAAAGCCTTTTTCGGCCAAAGTTGCATAAAGCACTGGAGCCGCATGGCCTTTAGATAAGACAAAACGATCCCGATCTTCTTTGCGGGGATTCTTTTCATCAACATTCATTTGTTCAAAATAAAGCAGGGTTAAAATTTCCGCAGAAGACAATGACCCGCCGGGATGTCCTGAAGCAGCCTGTCCAATCATTTTTACAATATCTTTGCGAATTTCCGTAACAGTTTCTTTTAAAAATGCCATTTAATTCTCCTTTTTAATAAATATCACTATTCGTGTTGATTTGCCGATTGAGAATGTCTCGTCTGACAGATTGGGGAAGACCATCCTTAATGAAGACCCGCGGCACCCGTTTGTTGATCATACAGGTAATTTCATAATTGATGGTTCCCAATGCATCGGCCAGTACATCAGCAGAAATGTTGTTGCCAAAAAGCTCTACTTCGTCATACAGGGAAACCGCCTCCACATTGGTCAAATCAATCATGCATTGATCCATACAAATGCTGCCAACTACCGGCACCAGCTGGCCGGAAATAAAAACTTTTGCCAAACCATTTAGCATCCGGGTGTAGCCATCAGCATAGCCAATTGGTAAGGTACCAATAATTCGATCCTCTTTCGCAACAAAGCGATTGCCATAGCTCACTGTTTCACCAGGATGCAGGGTTTTTAGATGAACAATGGTTGACTTCAGAGTCATCACCGGTTTTAAACTGATCTTAGACCGATCTACTTCCGCCGACGGATAGAGCCCATAGAGAATAATCCCTGGCCGCACCATGTCAAAATGAACGCCTTCCACATCAAATATCCCGGCACTGTTGGCCATATGCTTAATGGGAATGGCAATATTTTTTTCCGCCAGTTCCGAAAGAACATGTCGGTAGCGTCGGATCTGCTCCTGAGTGTGGGTTTTGTCAGCGGCATCGGCGGTGGAAAAATGGGTAAACAACCCCTGAAGCTCGATTCCTTCTAACCGGTTCATCTCCGCAATCGCTTGTGATGCCTCCCGCCAGCCAATTCCAATGCGTCCCATGCCCGTATCAATTTTTACATGAATGGGATGACGAATACCAATTTCCTGACAATGTTCCGACAGAGCCTGAGCAAAGTCCATCTGATAAACACCGGGAATCACATCCCAGCGGATCAGATCGGTGATATGCGCTTTTGAGGTATATCCCAACAGTAAAATCGGCTCGGTAATCCCGCCCTGTCGCAGGGCGATGGCTTCATCGATGAAAGCGACCGCCAGCATATCCACCCCGGCATCACAGAGGGCTCTGGCACATTCCACACTGCCATGACCGTAAGCATCGGCTTTGACCACACCGAGAATTTTAACATCAGGCCCGACAATCCGGCGGATTTCTTCATAATTGCTGATCAGAGCATCCAGGTCAATTTCTGCCCAAGTCGGACGGAGCGCCAACTCTTTCATGCTGTCGGAACTTCCTGAACCATTTTTAGCACCATCGCCACCCCATTTTTGATTGATGCTTCGAGATTTGCCTGATAATCATCGGTTAGATTGGAATCAGCTTTGTCAGACATGGAACGAATTACCAGATAAGGAACCTGATTGAGCATGGCCACCTGTCCCACTGCTGCTCCTTCCATTTCCACACAAAGGCCGCCGAATTCTTCCAGTAATTCTTGCTTGAGCTGATTCGAGTTCACACCTAAATCGGCAGTCATGACACGGCCAACACGATACGTTGCACCAAGGTCTTTGGCAGCGGCCTCTGCCATCTTGATCAGGGTAGGATCTGCTTTAAAAAAGGTTATGTTCATGTTTGGTATTTCACCCCGTGGATGGCCAAAGGCTCGGGCATCCATATCATACTGACAACTGTCTCCAGAAATAACGATGTCGCCAATTTCCAGCTCGGGATGCACTGCACCAGCTACCCCCACATGGACGATGTTGGTTACTTTAAAAATGTCAATCAATACCTGCGTACACATGGCAGCATTGACTTTTCCAATTCCACTTTTGACAGCCACCACTTCTTTCTGATGAAGTTTTCCTTTAAAAAAAGTCATGCCTCCGTGATGAACTTTAATCCCATCTTCCATCGCCGCTTTGATGTCACGAACCTCACTGTCCATAGCTGCAATAATACCGATCATCTGCTTTTTTCTCCCTTCAAAAGACTCACCGCTGCATTGGCAGCGATTCCCTGTTCACTTCCAGTAAAACCCAGACCTTCTTCGGTTGTCGCTTTTACACTGACACAACCTCCGGATAAATCCAGGGTTTCCTTGATATTTTCCACCATCATTTCAATATACGGCGCAAGCTTTGGGGCTTGTGCAATAATCGTCGAATCAATGTTGTTAATTGTATACCCCTTTTCTGTCACAAGCTGTCCCACCTTTTTAAGCATTCGCAAGCTGTTACAATCTTTGTAGGCGGCATCAGCATCCGGAAAATGTTTGCCAATATCGCCCAATGCCAGGGCCCCTAACAACGCATCCATAATGGCATGCACTAATACGTCAGCATCTGAATGACCTTGCAGTCCCAAAGGATGCTCTATTTTTACACCGCCTAAAATGAGCGCTCGATTTTTTACTAAACGATGGACATCATAACCAATTCCGATCCGTATCATTTTACTCCTTCCAGCTCGTTTCCAAATAAATTTAACCACATTTTTAGCCATTTGTACAGATTTTTTTCGTTTCCACAAATTTACTTTTAGCGATCCCGAAATGTGCCAAAAATCTATCTGAACATCACTCTTTATTTTTACAAATGATAAAATAACGTTTTAAAAATTTTTATCTCAATTCAGAGGCTGAATTAATTTTCAGGCTGTCTGATTCGAGACCGATTCTGTAAACTTCCCAAATTTGAATTTTCATTAAAAATTATAACATAACCAAACAAAAAAACGCCACCAAATAAATAACTTAATGGCTTTTAAGCTATTTGATCTGGTGACCATTATTTAGACTATTACTGTTCCTCCCTGCTGTTCGTTTTTAACAGATCCCGAACCACTTCTCCGGCAATCAAAAGACCGGCAACCGAAGGAACAAAGGCAATGCTACCCGGCGGGGTTTCCCTGATAATCGGCTCTTCGGTGGAATAAAGCACCTTTAATGATTTCACGCCCCGCTCCCGCAGTTCTTTTCGCATCACTTTGGCCAGCGGACAAACCGACGTTTCATAGATGTCGGTAATATTAAAACGGCTGGCATCCATTTTATTTCCCGTTCCCATACAACTGATAATCGGCACCTTGTTTTGCTGACTTTTAATGACCAGATCGATTTTCGCCGTCACCATATCCACCGCATCAATGACATAATCATAGTCCTGAAGATGGAATTCCTGGTAGTTCTCAGGAGTATAACATTTATGCATTGGATGGACAATCGAAAGCGGATTAATGGCAATCAGTCTTCTGGCCATGACATCTACTTTTTTCTTACCAATGGTTTTCACATTGGCCATAATCTGACGATTTAAATTACTGGGATCAATAATGTCTTTATCCACAATGGTTAGAAAACCAACTCCACTGCGAATCAACGCTTCAGCCACAAACGATCCAACCCCACCGACTCCAAACAGGATGACTCTTGAGTTTTTTAGAATCTCCAAACCGGGTTTACCAATCAATTTTTCGGTTCGGTCAAAGATTCCTGATTCTGTTTTCATTTTTACATTCTTTCCGGAGCCGATACTCCCAAAATACCCAGAGCATTTTGAATAACCTGCTTTGTTGCCTCAATCAGCACAACTCTGGCCTTCATTAAGGCTTTGTCATCAACCCGAACGTGGCAGGCATTATAAAAACTATGGAACGCTGCCGCCAGATCAATGGCATATCGGGTAATTCGGCTGGGATCCAATTTATCTTCAGCAATCAGAATCTCATCCGGGAAATTAGCAAGAATTTCCATCAAGTTCAATTCTTCTTTTTCAACCAGGCGGCTGTAATCCAGGGGAACCGTCTGATCCAGTTCTTCAGTCATCTGGCGAATAATGCTACAAATTCGGGCATGGGCATACTGCACATAAAACACCGGGTTGTCATTGGACTGCTCAATTGCCAAATCCAGATCAAAGTCAAAATGACTATCCGGCGAACGCAGATTAAAGAAGAAGCGGGTAGCATCAACGCCGACTTCATCAATCAGATCGGTCAGGGCAATCGCTTTTCCCTGACGTTTAGACATTCTTGCCACTTCTCCATTTCGCAGCAATCGCACCAGTTGCATAATAACCACATCAAAATTACTGGCATCAATGCCTACCGCTGTTAATGCGCCTTTGAGTCGCGCCACATGTCCGTGATGGTCAGCACCCCAAACATTGATACAACGATTAAAACCACGATTGATAAACTTATCCATGTGATAGGCAATATCAGCCATAAAATAAGTCGGTAGTCCATTGGCCCGGATTAGCACATCATCTTTATCAGAACCAAATTCAGTGGCCTTAAACCACAAGGCACCTTCCTGTTCATAGGTAAATCCCCGCTTGCCCAGTAGCTCAACGGTCTTCTCAATGGCGCCGCTGTCATAAAGGCTCTGTTCCGAAAACCAGACATCATAGTGGATTCCATAGGCTTCCAGATCGCTTTTCATCTGGCTGAGGTTTTTGTTCAGCGCATAGTCAATCAAAATCGGTTTGCGTTCTTCTGGCGTCAACAATCGGTGAACATCCCCATTAACGGCAATAAATGCTTTCATATGATCCGTAATGTCTTCTCCCTGGTATCCGTCTTCAGGAAAGGGAATATCCTCACCCATCAATTGTCGATAACGGGCATCAAGCGAATCACCAAACTTGACAATCTGGTTTCCTGCATCATTAATATAGAATTCCCGGGTGACAGCGTAGCCAGTCCAGTCGGCCACTGCTGCTAAAATATCGCCGATAGCTCCGCCTCTGGCGTTGCCCATGTGCATCGGCCCGGTCGGATTGGCCGAAATAAACTCCAGATTAAATTTTTTGCCAGCATTTTTCTGACTTCGTCCATAATCAGCTTTCAAGTCTGCCACTTCGTCTAGAACCGCATACTGCCAATAGGGCTTTAGTTTAAAATTAATAAAGCCCGGTCCCGCTATTTCGATTGACTCAATATAAGAGTCCCCCGTATTCATATTGGCCACCAAGGTCTCGGCAATAAAACGGGGCGCTTTTTTCGTCTGTTTGGGAAGCTGCATGGCAATATTGGTGGAATACTCACCATGTTCTTTTTCTCTGGGAATTTCCAGAAAAAGATCCGGCATGGTTTCAATGGTCAATGCTCCTGATTCAACCGTTTGATTCAGCGCATCGCCAATGATTGTTTTAATCTGTTTGGTGATCTTTTCACGTATGTACATCCTTATTTCCTCTCACTTTTCTTTTTATTATCAGTAAATCAAGTCTTTTTATTTTTTCCTGGTCAGATAGAAATTTAAAGGAGAAGCGCAACTGGCGCTTCTCCTGTGATTGGCATTAAGCCATTTTTATTGGGTGATTTTGATGTTTAGAATATTCTGAGAATTGGTAACGCCTTCGATTTCGATGTCATAATCGATGGACACCTTGGTAGGCTCTTTATCCTCATTATAATTGACAAATACATCCTTGGTTAAAATCCCCATGGTCACATCCCCGTAAGGGGTGGAATACCAGGTCAGGTTTCGCTTTCCCCGCTCAAATTCCATAATGGAGTTGGTGGTTCCCAGACGAATGACTGATACTTTTTGCGCATCAACACAAACGGTAGTGATCGTTCCTTCCATCCCGGAAACTTCCGATTCGTGATAAGTCACACAGGATCGATTCGCTTCTTTATATAAATCTCCTTCGGTCAGGAACTCCAGGGTATCCTTTTCTTCTTCGTTTTTGACGGTTCCCGAAATGGACAACCACACTTTTTTTCTTTCTTCAGTCATTGGTCTCCTCCTAGAGGTATAATTTCTCCCACTATTAAACCATTGTTGAGTTTTTTTATCAAGAAAAATTATCCATTTAAGTTTTTATTAGGATTACGCATCATAAAGAAATCGGATCACCTAGTTGGTCGTGGTGCGTTTCCGCTTCGCTGACGCAATAATCAGATCTACAAGTTCTATATACCCAATTCCAGTGGCTTCCCACATTTTTGGATACATACTGATGTTGGTAAATCCCGGCAGGGTGTTTACTTCATTGATTAAAACGCGTTCATCCTCTGTGACAAAAAAATCAACCCGCGTCAAGCCGGAACCTTCAATGGCTTCAAAGGCCTTTATGGCATAGGCTCTGACTTTTTCAGTAACTTCCTGCGATAGTTCAGCCGGAATAACCACCTTGGAATCTTCGGTCGCTGAGTATTTAGCTTCATAATCATAGAACTCTTTAGAAGGAATGACTTCTCCGGGAATCGAGGCCCGAATAACGTTTCCGACTTCTAAAACGGCACATTCAATCTCTCTTCCTTTGACAAAGTCTTCCAGAATCAGTTTATTGTCATAAATAAATGCTTCATTAATGGCAGCAACCAGCTCGTTTCGATCATGCGCCTTGCTGATGCCCACGCTGGAGCCCATATTGGCCGGTTTAACAAAAATCGGATAACCCAGATCCGTTTCGATCTCGGCAATTTTGCTGTCCGTATCTCTTTTCCACTCATTTTCCCGAAAATAGATATATTTACCAGTGGGGATTCCCACGCTTTGGAACATAATCTTGGAGAAGACCTTATCCATTCCCACCGCTGAGCTTAACACCCCACACCCTACATAGGGTTTATTGAGCATTTCAAAAACACCCTGGATGGTGCCATCTTCCCCCATTGGTCCGTGAAGAACAGGAAAAAAAACATCAATTTTGGCGATTTCCGGATGCGAGAAAATTGAAAAATCAGCAATCAGGTTGTCTTCATCCTGCTCCCAGGAACCGTCCTTAATTTTATTTGTATCACCTGAATATAAATACCACTTCCCCTGCTTTGAGATCCCGATGGTGACAATGTTATACTTATTCCGATCGATAACCCCTAAAACATTGTAAGCAGAGACTCTGGAAACCTCATGCTCACCCGACTGGCCTCCAAAAACCACGCCGATATTGAGTTTGTTTTTCATATCTTTTCCTCACTTTTCTTTCGAGATCTCGTTATTATGATTTTATCAATGATAACTATTGGCAGTAAGCTTTGCGACCCCTTCGCAAAGACCTGGTTATTTCAGACACTCTAAAAAATCTTCTTCCGTTATAACCCGAATACCATTATCTTTTAATAGAGCGACGGTGATGCCATCCCCACTAACCAGCTTCTCACTGAAGGTGCCATCATAAATTTTTCCACACCCACAGGAAGGGCTCTTGCTTTTCATAATGGCAATTTTGGCGCCTGAGGTTCGGGCTGTATCTAAAGTCCGTTGCGCTCCCAGAAGATATTCTTCAGTCACATCTATTTTTTTATTATTATACACTTTACGCTCCCCATTGACCACGACTATTTCCGCTGGATCCCGAGGGATCGGCATGGTTGCCAACACCTCCGGACAAACCGGAATGGCCTGGCCCTGCAAAAATAGTTGACGCAATTCATCCACCGGATGGGCTTTGCCCTCATAATTAATCTTCATTCCCAGCAAACAACTGGATACTAAAATCTTTTTTTTCTTTTCCAACGCTTCTTTTAAACAAGTAAAGTCTTTCTGATTCATTTTTCCCCTCATTCTTCGTTTTTATGATCCAACCTGTCCTCCCGGTAAATCCAGGCTCCCCGCTTAAAAACCATTTTATAAATCATATCTTTTAAGATAATTTCACCGATTTTTATAATTGAACCGGAACCAATCGTAACCTTGTTGGTAACTCTTGCGCCCATTCCTATTTTGGTATGGTGACCGATGGTCACATCTTTCCCAATAATCACTCCGGGCTCCAAAATACAGTTATCTTCAATCCTGGTGTTTGCTTCAATGATCACCCCGGTACCAATCTGACAATTTTCGCCAATGGAAACCCCGGTGCCGATAATTGCACCGGCACCAATGGTGGTTTCATTTCCCATTGTAACCGTTTCGGCAATCACTGCGCTGGAGTGAACATTTTTTTCGTTCACCTGGTGTTTCATCTGTTTTCTCCTATTTTTTTCGGATTCTCAACCCTTTGGGGTAGTGGTTTTTGATCAACCCTTCACTAGCTTTACCAAACCCCAGCGGGTAGCCATCGTAGCCAAGCAGAATCCATCCTTTGGAAGCCTTGAGGTTTAATGCCTCACCTTTTAAATACTGATAGGCCAGCTCTTCATCGGTTAGATTACAGCTATTTTGGGCCTGAGACAAGCCAAGCGCCATGGCCAGCGCGTAGCTGGGCTCAAAACGATTTTTCTTAAAGGTGCCCAAGTGAAGACCCGGACGTAAGAGCTTTAAATTGGCAATCCGTTCAAGTAAAATCCCTTTCGGAATGGCATAAAGATGTTCTCCCAAAAGATAGAGGCGGTCTTCGATTTTTTGAGAAAATTCCGGATCGAGATTGTTTTTGGCAAAATCGCAATAGTCCTGTAACTCCAGGCGTGCCGCTTTTTTCAAACGGGATTTGGCATATCCCTGTTTGAGATCTAGGTTCTCCCCCTGGCCAGGCAATTTCTTTAATTTGGCAATAAAATGCCCCTCACCTTTGACGGTCATGGGCATAATCCGCAGCGTTTTGGCAATGGCATCCTGCTGCTTTCGGGTCCAGGCAATCCGACCATGCTCAAAAATCCCGGGTAACTCAACCGTTTCCACTTCATAGGGATATTTTTCGATAAACGACTCGATCATTTGTTCATTTTCTTCCGGAGAAAAGGTGCAAGTTGAATAAACCAATACCCCGCCAGGTTTTAACAGGCGATGGGCACTTTCCAGTATTTTTTCCTGCTTTCCCCGACAGCGGTCGACCCGTTCCAGACTCCAGTCAGCCAGCGCACCAGGATCTTTACGAAACATCCCCTCGCCAGAGCAGGGGGCATCGACTAATATCTTATCAAAGCTCTCATAAAAAGAATCCACCAACCGTTCTGGAAATTCATTGGTCACAAGAGCATTGGTGATCCCCATCCGTTCAATATTGGTAGAAAGGATGCCAGCCCGGGAATTAACCAGCTCATTGGCAACCAGCACCCCCGTCCCTTGAAGTCGGGCTCCGATTTGGGTGGATTTCCCTCCCGGTGCCGCACAAAGATCCAATACCCAATCCCCCGGCTGAGGGTCAAGTACTTCAACCGCCGCCATGGCGGTCGGTTCCTGAACGTAATAAAGCCCGGCATAATAATAGGGATTTTTGCCAGGTCGCACCGTATGGTCAATATAAAATCCTTCTTTACACCAGTTCACACCCTGGGTATTAAATGGTAATTTATTGGCCAATTCATCCGGCGTAATCTTCAGGGTATTGGTGCGAATCCCCTTACTCTCCGGCTGGTCATAGGAATCCAGCAGGCTCTGATAGGATTCTCCCATCAGATTTTTCATTTTTTCCTTAAACGCTTCAGGTAATTGCATGATGATCCCCATCTTTTACTACTTTATTTCAGACAGTTTCATCTCAGTCACAGTCCGAATTTATAACAATACTCGTTTCATTATACGTAAAGCCCCGGTTAATTACAATAAAATTTGTCAAAAAACACGTAAATAAAAACACCAGCCCAAAAGCTGATGTTTTTATTTAATTATAATTGCTGTTTATTATTTTTTGGGTTTTGCAAAAATCATCCGTCCTGCTGCAGTTTGCAGGATGCTGGTAACAATAACCGCAGTGCTGGAGCCAATATATTTCTTACCATTTTCAACAACGATCATGGTTCCATCATCCAGATAGGCCACCGCCTGACCGTTTTCTTTTCCCCCTTTAACCAGAAGAACCTTCATCTCTTCCCCAGGCAAAACAATGGGCTTGACAGCATTGGCCAGTTCATTAATATTGAGCACGTCCACCCCTTGAACTGTGGCGACCTTGTTCAGATTATAGTCGTTGGTCAGAATCTTACCTTTGGTTGATTTACCCAGTTTAACCAGTTTGGAATCGACCTCATGGGTATCTTCAAAATCTTCTTCAGTAATTTGCACTTCAATTTCCAGATCCGTCTGAATTTTATTTAAAATATCCAAACCACGACGGCCTCGATTTCGTTTGAGTTCATCGGCCGAATCGGAAATCAACTGAAGTTCATTGAGTACAAATACCGGAATTACGAGAGGGCCCTCAATAAAACCGGTTTTACAGATATCAAAGATCCGTCCATCAATGATCACGCTGGTATCCAATAGTTTGGGAATCGCTGCGCCTTTCTTTTTAGCCGGGCGCTTTTGACCCAACGTTACCGTAGCATCCTTTTCCCGTTTGGCACTCTGAAATGCCTGGAGAATGTCTTCCCGTTTTTTGATTGGCAGGGAAAACCCAATGTATCCCAGCACAATATAAATGCTGATGGTTAACAGTCCGCCAATCCAGGGAATGGGAATCTGCGAAAAAGCAAAACTGATCAGCATGGCAATTACCAAACCGATCACCAAACCACCAATACCCAGGCCAACGTCAATGAGACGGACATTTTCCATGCTGGCCTCAACGATTTTCGTCAACTTTTTCACGCCTTTTAGCATTAATGGAAATAGAATGAAAAATATAAGTCCGAATAGAACGATGAAAGCTGCATAGAAGACAATTTCCAATTCAGGCGTAAGATTAATTTGCATGGTTTTCATGATCCATGAATTGGTTATCAATACGTTGGCCAGGGCTATCCCAACCAGAATTCCAATAATTCCAAATGACACGCGAAGTATCTTTTGTATCACTTTCTTCACCTCCTTTCTAAAACATCACCTCGAATTATAGCACCTAATTCTTAAGATTAAACTATTAAATACAACAAAAGGCGCGAAATTCACGCCTCACTTTGTACCGAACTATTGATTAAATCCAGAATTTCTTCTTTATTCTTATCTTGAATCAAGACCATTTCGCTGACAATGAAATTCCGGGCATTATTTAGCATTTTCTTTTCCCCGGTTGAAAGGCCTTTTAATCGATCCAGTAAGATAAGATTCTTAACAACCTTGGCGACTTCAAAAATATCACCCGTTTTTAAACGTTCCAGATGTTCCCGATATCGTCGGTTCCAGTTTTTTTCCATCACATCCATTGGTAATTTTAGCGACTCGATCATCTCATCAATCACTGACTGGTTCACGATAGTTCTTACCCCAATATCATCAACTTTATCAACCGGAATTAAAATCTGCAAACCTTCGGACACGATCTGCATGATGTAGTAAGGTTTCGTTTCTTCAAATATTTCTCGTTCTTCGATTGCTTCAATGATACCTGCTCCGTGCATTGGATAAACAATTTTATCCCCAATCTTGTACATTTTAACCACTCCTATCATCGATTCTGGAGTTATTATAACACAAAAAAAAGGGAGAAGCCTTTTATTTTATAAAAAACTTATCCCGATGTCAATATTTTTTTAAATAATCGTGGTTAATCGTGGTTAATGGTGATTATATAATCATGGTTAAGCTGATCCGTTTTCGTTTCAGATCCACTGCCAGCACCTTAACAGTTACCACATCTCCCAGGGAAACCGCTTCTGACGGATGTTTTATATAACGATCGGTGATTTGAGAGATATGCACCAGACCATCCTGATGAACCCCAATATCGACAAAAGCGCCAAAATCGATGACGTTTCGGACTGTGCCTGTCAGTTCCATATCCACCTCCAGGTCACTCATCGATAAAACATCCGATCGCAAATGGGGCTTGGGGGCATTATCCCGGGGATCCCTTCCCGGTTTTTTAAGTTCCTTGACAATATCGTATAGGGTTGGAATCCCGATTTCCAGCTGGGCCGCCATTTCCGAGTAATTCATATCATTAAACAAATCCTGTTGTTCCCGGGTACTGAGCATTTCTTTTTTAATCCCTTTGAGTTTCAGCAGTTTCTCGACACTTTTATATGCCTCCGGGTGAACCCCGGTATTATCGAGGATATTATCACCGTCATCAATCCGTAAAAATCCGGCGCATTGCTCATAGGCTTTGGCACCCAGCCCTTTGACCTTCATCAATTCTTTTCGATTCTTGATCGGTCCAACGCTGTTGCGATAATCCAAAATATTATTGGCAATGGTTTTGTTGACCCCGGCTACGTACTTGAGCAGTGCTACCGAAGCCCGGTTAACGTTAACCCCGACATTATTAACGGCATCCTCAACCGTTGCTTCCAAGACCCGCTCCAGTTCTTTCTGATTGACGTCGTGCTGATACTGCCCCACACCAATATGTTTCGGATCAATTTTAACCAGCTCCGACAATGGATCCTGAAGCCGTCCCCCAATCGAGATGGCTCCCCGGATGGAGACATTAATATCCGGGTATTCTTCGGTGCCAAGTTCCGATGCTGAATAAACCGAAGCACCGGCCTCATTCACCACAATGTATTGGACTGGTACCTTGGTTTTTTTGATGGTTTCTGCCACAAATTGCTCTGACTCCCGGGAAGCAGTACCATTCCCAATGGCAATAATATCGACCTGATGGCGTTCAATTAGTTCGATCAACTCTTTTTCCGCTTTTTCGGCCTGCCCCTTGCCAAAGGTGGGATAAATGGTGGTATAGTCCAGCACCTTTCCGACCTTGTCAAGGATGGCAATCTTGCAGCCGGTTCGGAACGCCGGGTCAAAACCCATTGTGACCTTTTCTTTAAACGGCGGTTGGAGCAAGAGTTTTTTGAGGTTCAGAGCAAACATCTTGATCGCCCCTTCTTCCGCCCGCTCTTTTAGTGCCGACCGGATTTCCCGCTCAATGGCCGGCGCAATCAGCCGGTTATAACTGTCGTCAATGGCATTTAACAAATAGCTTGAGGGCTGGGTTTTAACCAACTCCTTCTTCAGGTAGGTAATAATTTCCTCAACAGGCGCCAGCAGCTTAACCGACAGAGCTTTTTTCTTTTCGCCCCGGTTAATCGCCAGAATCCGGTGATCCTTAATGGTTTTTATAGCTTCAGTATGATCAAAATACATTTCCAGCTCCGGGTTTTCCGCTTCTTTCCCTTTAACCACAGTGGATTTGATCTGGCCCTTGTCAAAGGTACATTTCCTTATCACGCCCCGATAGGCAGCTGTATCCGAAATTATTTCGGCGATAATATCCATGGCCAGTTGTAGCGCTTCTTCGGCGGTGTCGATTTCTTTTTCAACATCAATATAGCTAAGGGCAGCTTGGGCCAAGTCACTTTCAATCAGTTTTTGATCAAATATTTGCAGCGCCAATGGCTCCAGCCCCTTTTCCCGTGCCACCGATGCCCGGGTTTTCTTTTTCTGTTTATATGGCAGGTAGAGGTCTTCCACTTCTTGAAGGGTTTGACTTTTTAAAATGGCGCTTTTTAGTTCCGAAGTCAGCTTTCCCTGTTCCTCAATGCTACCGGTAACCTCTTCTTTTCGTTTTTCCAATTTCCTTAAATATGTTAACCGGACATCCAGATCCCGCAGCAACGCATCACTTAAATTTCCGGTGACCTCTTTTCGATAACGGGCAATAAAGGGAATGGTATTTCCCCCATCGATTAGATTGATGGTATCTTCCACTTGCTGAGGGCGTATTGAAAATTCTTTTGCCAGTTGGTTAATAATATGTTCCACAAAATACTCCATTTCTAAATTTCTTACATTCCATGTTTTAATTAATTGGTGTGTATATCAAAGAATAGTTTAACATTTTTTTGGTATAATCACAAATCTTCCCTAAAATAACCGAATGACTGTTTAAACCGCCTGTTGGCGCATTGTAATGAAAACAGGTTCATGATAAAATATTCTGTACTAAACGAAAAGGAGCATCACCTTAATGGCTATAAAATTTATTGTCGATTCCATGTGTGATACCAACAGCGACATTCTGAATCGCTATGACTTTGATATATTACCCTTTCCCGTAACCCTGGATGATAAAACCTACTTCGATGGCATTAACATTACCCCGGAAATGGTCGTTGATTTTGTCAGCCACAATAACAGACTTTTTCCTAAAACCGCCCAGATCCAACCGCTGGATATTACCAACACGATTGAAAACCACCTTAAAAACGGGGATGATGTCATCTATATGGTACTCTCCTCAAAGCTTTCGGGTACCTACCAGACCGCCCGGCTGCTGGCCAAAGATTTACAGGAAAAATACCCGGATCGAAAAGTCGCCATTGTCGATTCCCTTTCAGCCACCACCGGTTCGGCATTGATTCTTTTTCAGGGACTAAAGCTGAATAAGCTCAACCGCCCTTATGAAGAAATTGTTGAAACGATGAATTTTCTGGCTCAACATGCTCAAATCTTTTTTATGGTTGGCGACATCAAATGGCTGGCCCAGGGCGGTCGAATCAGCCGAAATGCCGCGATGATTGGCGATATGCTAAAAATCGTCCCGATTTTGTATTTTAAAGACGGGGAAATCCAAGTTTATGAAAAAGTCCGCGGCCAGAAAAAAGCTTTAAAAACGCTGCTTAGCATTGTCGAAGAAAAAATGACCAATCGGGAACAGGTTCTGGGCATGATCCAAAGCACTGCTCCGGATCTTCAGGAGAAAGCCAAAAGATATTTTGAAAAAGAGCTGGGTATCAAGAACTTTCTGCTGCCCGAAAAAGCCGGTGCGACTCTGACCGTTCATATTGGTACGAACTGCCTGGGCATTATGTTTTTTGATGAACTTCCCGAAAATTATGTCAATGTTACCCCCTGAACCCCTTTTGTATTGACCGGTCAAATAAAAAGCGCCTTACCGGATGCTAAACTGCACCGTAAGACGCTTTTTGCTGTTTATTTGGGCGATTCTAACCTCTCGGGGGTAAACTTGAAGCCACCAGCTGAACCAGTCGGCTCAGCGGCATGGTTTGCAACCAGACTTTTCCCGGTCCTTTTAAAGTGGCCAGAAATAATCCTTCACCACTTAAAAAGATGTTCTTCATGCCCTTGACGGCCTGAATGTCAAAATTGACTGATTCTTCAAACATGCCGATATGGCCCTGATCAATTTTAATCACTTCGCCGGGCGCCAGATCATATTCAACCATGGCACCGTCCATTTCAATAAAGACAGTTCCCGGTCCAGATATTCTTTGCAGAATAAAACCTTCCCCACCAAAAAAGCCAACCCCGATATTCTTTTTAAAGTACATATCCACATCCAGCGTCGATTCACCCGCCAAAAAGCTGCTTTTCTGACAGATAATCGACTGTCCCTGCTGCAGTGTCAGCGCTTTGATTTCGCCCGGATAACTGGAACAAAACGAAATCTGACTGTTGTTTCGCTCTGCCGTATAAGTAGTCATAAATAAAGAATCCCCCGCCAGGGTTCGTCTTAACCCCTTCATCAGACCACCTTTGGTATTGGTTTCCATCCGGATGTTTTCCGACATCCAGGACATTCCCCCCGACTCTGTAAACATTGATTCGCCGCTGTTTAACGTCACTGTTACCACCGGGAGATTGCCTCCCTTAATTTCATAATTCATTTTTTCCTCCTCGTTTTATGACTATAAAAAAACCGCCAATTTAAGGATATTTACCCGGAAATTGGCGATTTATTTTGTTTTTGACTATTTTTTTAATTTAATCAGGTTGATCAACCCACCGGCCAACAACATTTCTTTTTGGCGCTGCGAAACTTCCAATAACATAACATAAGTTAAACCCTTGGTTTTGTTCATCAACTTGGCCTGGCCAGATTTAACAGCTTCCAAAGCATTTTCAATGACCAGTTCATCGTTTAGTTCAATGGTATCATAATCAGCTTCGTTCTCGAATACCAGAGGCAGAATGCCATTGTTAATCAGATTGTTTTTATGAATCCGGGCAAACGATTTAACCGCCACCCCTTTAATGCCCAGATAAACTGGGGCTAAAGCCGCATGCTCCCGGCTGGAACCCTGACCATAGTTGGAGCCGCCAACAATAAAGCCGCCACCATTATCCAGGGCCCGCTTAGGGAATTCGGCATCGCAGGGTGCCAGACAATAGTTTGACAGGTATGGGATATTCGAACGGTAAGGCAGTAATTTAGCATTGGAAGGCATAATATGATCGGTGGTGATATTATCTTCGACCACAATTAAGGCTTTACCAGCGACGGTATTTTTAAGTGGCTGGGTAGCTGGGAAGGGTTTGATATTTGGTCCTTTGATGACCTCCACTTCCGTCCCTTCTGGTGCTGGTGCCATCACCATGGTATCGTTGAGCAAGAAGTTTTCCGGCATCGCAATTTCCGGCAGCTCAATCTTACCTAATGGATTCGTCAGTACCCCTTCTAAAGCGGATATCGCTGCAGCTTCCGGGCTTAACAGATAGACATCGGCTGAAGGTGTTCCCGAACGACCAAAGAAGTTCCGGTTGAAGGTTCGCAGCGACACCGCATCGGTAGATGGTGCCTGACCCATGCCGATACAGGGACCGCAACCACATTCCAGCACCCGGGCGCCAGCATTTAGGAGATCAGCTAAAGCACCGTTTTCAGCCAGCATCGTTAACACCTGTTTCGATCCTGGGGCAATTACAAGGGAAACATTTTCAGCCACCGTTTTGCCTTTGACAATGGCGGCCACCTTCATCAAATCCAACCAGGATGAATTGGTACAACTGCCAATCGCCACCTGATTAACTGCTAAACCTTCAATTTCCGAAATTTTGACCACTTTGTCAGGACTGTGCGGACAGGCAGTCAGTGGTTCTAAGGCATCCATATCAACTGTGACAACTTCATCATAGATGGCATCGGCATCAGCGGATAGTTCAATATAATCTGCGCCACGACCCTGAGCTTCTAAAAATACCCGGGTCATTTCATCGGATGGAAATACCGAGGTGGTTGCCCCCAGTTCGGCACCCATGTTGGTAATCGTGGCCCGTTCCGGTACAGTCAGAGTTTTTACACCCTCGCCCGTGTATTCAAACACCTTATTGACCCCGCCTTTAACGGTACATTGACGTAACACTTCCAGGATGACATCCTTGGAGGATACCCCAGTCCGCAGTTTCCCGGTTAATTCCACCTTAACCACTTTTGGCATGGTGATATAATAAGGGTCACCCGCCATGGCGACAGCCACATCCAGACCACCGGCACCAATGGCTAGCATCCCGATACCACCACCGGTAGGTGTATGGCTATCCGATCCTAACAGCGTATCACCTGGCACCCCAAAACGTTCAATCTGAACCTGGTGGCAAATGCCGTTGCCCGGTTTTGAATAATAAACACCATGTTTTTTGGCCACGCTCTGAATATAACGATGATCATCCATATTTTCCGGGCCTTCCTGAAGCATGTTGTGATCAATATAAGCCAAGGATTTTTTGGTTTTAACCCGGGGCACCTCCATGGCTTCAAACTGCAAATAGGCCATGGTTCCGGTGGAGTCCTGCGTCAGGGTCTGGTCAATCCGAATTCCAATTTCTTCACCTTTGATCATTTCTCCCACTACAAGGTGCGCCGCAATAATCTTCTCTGTTAACGTTTTTCCCATTTAATTTACTATTTCCTTTCCATACTGCTATTTTCTGAATTTTTCGGTGTGATGCGCTTGTTCTATACTATCGATTTTTATTATACCATCTTTTTTTCCAACTTTCCATTTTTTACTTTAGCGGTTTGACTTCAATTTAAATCGAAACTATGTTATACTGTGGTTCAATCAATTCAAGTTTATAAGTGGATTTGGAGGAGCTCATGACGTTTCTTAAATGCTTCAGCCGCTTTTTATTTGTCCAGGGAAGAAAGAATAATATTATCAACCTTTCGGCTCAGATGTCCTACCGAACCCTGTCGGCATTTGTTCCTTTTTTGATGTTGCTCTACAGCTTCATCAACTGGTTTTCTGCCAGTGTCAACGAAACCCTGATTTTTGCCTTTTCAAAAATACTACCGCAATCAATAATGAATTATGTTAATCTGGCCATGGAAAATGCCAATACCATTTCTTTTTCATTGGGAACGAATCTAATTCTGGGATTTTTCATTTTATATATTTCCGTTTCGGCCATGCATTCCCTGATCACTTCTTTAAACCGGATCTTTGGCCAAAAAGAAACCCGGGGAATTGTTGCGCTCTGGATTCAATCGATTCTATATCTGTTTTTATTTCTGCTGATTATCTTTTTTACGGTTTTTTTCTATCTATTCGGCGAAAAACTGCTTTCTTTTATTTTTAACGCTCTGAATTTGTCGCAATTTTTTGCAGTTTTTATCATTCTCTTTACGCTGCTTTATCTGCTTATTGTACCGACCCTGATCTTTACACTGATTTATATGTATGCTCCCAAAAACCATCTTGGTTTTTGGGAAGCCCTGCCAGGCGGCGCTTTTGTGAGTACCAGCTGGTTTATCATTCTGTTTCTCTATGCCCTGTTTGCCGATACTGTCCTTGATTTCAACAGCTTTTTCATTAATTTACAAGGACCCTTCTCATTGTTTTTTGTTGTCTATCTGATCTGTTTCAGCCTTACCTTAGGCGGCGTTGTGAATCTTTACGGAACAAAACAGTCATTATTGAGTGAAAGAGAGGCCGCCAAATGACCGAACGGATCATGAATTTAAAACTTGTGAAACTGATCAACTTTATCAGAGAGGATTTCGAAAAAACCGATTTTTCAGGAATCTGCACGCAAATGTCATTTTACCTGTTGTTGGCTTTTTTTCCCTTACTGCTTTTTCTGATTTCATTTATCGGAAATTTTATCAAACCCTTCGAAACCTATCTCTATGAAATTTTAGAAACATTTTTGCCAGCACTTTCCTATGAATATGTAACCAGTTTACTAAGTAGCCTGATCAGTCAGGGTTCCGGCTCCCCGTACATTCTGATTCTTGTGGCTTTCTTCTTTTCGTCCCTGGCCACCCGGGCAGTCATGATCGGTATCAATCAAACCTATGGCCGGGAAGAAACCCGAAATCTCAAAGAAATCTGGCTCTATTCGTTTCTGTTTACGATTCTTTTCACATTGGCTATTTTATTAATTGCAGTGGCCTATATTTTCAGTGCAGACGCCGGTGCTGTTATTTTTCAGAAAATTGGGTTATATACTTATTATTATCCGGTTCTGAGTTTTTTTGCGATTGCTTTTTCCTGGATCGTTTCAACCTTTATTTTTAATATGATCTATGTCTTAGCCCCCGCACAACCCTTAAAGCTTAAAAGCGGTTTTCCTGGAGCCTTGTTTGCCACCCTGGGACTTAATATCGCTTTTCGTATTTTTACCTTATTTATCAATCATTCCACCAAATATAGTACACTCTATGGTAGTCTGGGCGGTCTTTTTGCCCTGATGGTAGCCATCTACTTTATTTGTGTCATTTTGAATCTGGGGGGGAAGATCAATCTGTACTGGTCGTTATATCAAAACAATGAATTGCCATTCCCTTTTTAGCCACGACTTTGGGTATAAGATTCTCATAATATTTTTTTATTTAAAAAGATGACCGATCAATAACAAGACTTGTGATAAAATAATAGGTGTTTAATTCACCCGATTCCAACCACATACGAAAGGACACATCTACCATGAAAAAAAACGATGCCCATGCAGATTCAGCCACTAACCGGCGTTTTCTCAGCTACCACTATTTTGGTGCCCACCTGAATGAAAAAGGGGTCACTTTTCGGGTTTGGGCCCCCCAAGCCCAAAGTGTTTCGGTTGTTGGAGATTTTAACCATTGGGACATCACCACTCATCCCATGAAACATGTTTCTGGTGCCCGTGGGATTTGGGAACTGGATATTCCGGATCTCTCGCAAGGTCTACTTTATAAATATGCAGTTCGCCAAAAGGATTGTGAGCTGGCCTATAAAGCCGATCCTTACGCCTTCTATAGCGAGGTAAAACCAAAAACAGCCTCCATTATCTGGGAACTCGATGGTTATACCTGGCAGGATGACGCCTGGTGCCAAAAAAGAAATGAAACCAATTGGCTCAAAATGCCGATCAATATTTACGAAGCCCATCTGGGTAGCTGGCGACGGAATGCCACCGGAGATTATCTGACCTACCATGAGCTGGCCGAACAGCTGGTTCCCTATCTAACCGAAATGCACTATACGCATATTGAGCTGATGCCGATTATGGAACATCCCTTTGACGGTTCATGGGGTTATCAACTGACCGGTTATTACGCTGCTACCAGCCGCTATGGCGATCCCCAGGGCCTGATGCATTTCATTGATTGCTGTCACCAGGCCGGCATCGGGGTCATTCTGGATTGGGTGCCTGGTCACTTCTGCAAAGATGATCAGGGTTTACGTCATTTTGACGGTACCAGTCAATATGAGTTTTCCGAACATCAGCAATGGGGGACGATGGTCTTTGATTACGGTAAGCCGGAAGTACTCGATTTTCTCATCTCCAATGCCTATTTCTGGTTTGACCGTTACCATGTCGATGGACTGCGCATCGATGGAGTGGCCAGCATGATTGAATTAAACCACGGACTTGATGGCGAACCTTACCGCAATGCTCAGGGTGGCACCGATCGTCTGGAAGCGCTGGCCTTCCTCCGGGAACTGAATACCGTTATTTTTCGGGATTTTCCCTTTGCCATTATGTCAGCCGAAGATTCCACTGCCTATCCGATGGTCACCTGGCCGGTGGACAAGGGCGGCCTGGGCTTCAACTTGAAATGGGACATGGGCTGGATGCATGATACCCTGGATTATATGAAAACTGATCCAATGTTTCGGAATCGCTTCCATAATCTGTTAACCTTTTCGATGGCTTATGCCTTTAATGAGAACTTCATCCTGCCCCTTTCTCACGATGAAGTGGTTCACAGCAAACGAACCATCCTTGACAAAATGTTTGGGGATTATAATATGAAATTCGATCAGTTCCGCCTTCTTTTTGGGTATTTAATGACCCATCCAGGCAAAAAACTGTCGTTTATGGGGAACGAGTTTGCCCCGTTCCTGGAATGGCGGGTGGATGAATCGCTGGAATGGTTCCTCCTGGATTATCCCAAGCACCGGGAAATTCACACCTACATCAAAGAACTCAATAAGTTTTATCGTAAAGAAAAAGCCCTCTGGACTGATGACCACAGCTGGGAAGGCTTTGAGTGGTTGGAACCCAACAACAGCGAACAAAGCATTCTTATTTTTAAACGAATGGGGGCCGAGGACAAAGATACACTGATTACCATTATCAACTTTTGTCCGCTAAACTATACCGATTATCAAATTGGCGTTCCGGCTGGCGGCAATTATCGGTTGGCCTTTAATTCCGATGACAGCAACTATGGCGGGATTGGTTTTAAAATGAAAAGAAACATGAAGGCCCAGGCTATCCCGCTTCATGGTCAGGATTATTCGGTTTCCATCAATATCCCCCCCTCCGCCATGGTCGTTTTAAAAGCGGTTGTCCCCCGGACAAGCGCCAAAAACAAATCGGTACCGGATAAAAAAACAAAAACTAAAAAATAAAGACACTCTTTATTGAAAGGAACAACCATGAATTCTTCAGAACGAGAAAAAATAAAAGCCGCTTATAAGGCCACCTTTACGAAGAAAATCGAAGAAGTTTCGGGAAATTGTCTTGCTGAAGCGTCCCTACTTAAACAATACCAGGCCTTGGCTGAAATGGTGATGGAAAGTATCACCTCGCAATGGGCCAAAACCAACACCCTCTATAACAAAAATGAATCCAAACAAGTTTACTTTTTTTCCATTGAATTTTTGATTGGACGCCTGTTGAAGTCCTATCTCAGTAATTTAGGCGTGGAAGACCTTGTTCAGGAGTGCTCAGTTGAAATGGGGCTGGATTATGAAGCCATTCTTGCCCAGGAGTCAGACCCCGGGTTGGGCAATGGCGGTCTGGGACGACTAATGGCCTGCTATCTGGATTCTTCTTCAGCCATGGGAATGCCCGCTCACGGTAATGGCATCCGTTATAAATACGGGCTGTTTGAACAACGTATTATTAATGGCGAACAGATTGAAGTGGCCGATAACTGGCTTAAAAACGGCTACCCCTTTGAAATCCGCAATCCGGATAAGTCGGTGATTGTTAAATACTACGGCCAGATTCATTCGGAAAATATCAATGGCAATCTGACCTTTGTCCACGAAAACTACGAACCGATTATGGCTATTCCCTTTGATGTTCCGATTAAGGGCTACCGCAATGAAACCGTGAATTCACTGCGACTGTGGAGTGCCGAACCACTGGAAGCCTTTGACCTGCCCAGCTTTAATCAGGGCCATTTTTTAAACGCAGTTCGGCATAAGTCTGAAGCCGAAGCCATCAGCCAGATTCTTTATCCCAATGACAATGGCTTCGACGGCAAACTTTTGCGTCTCAAACAGGAATACTTTTTTGTCTGCGCCGGAATCAAGCGAATTGTTGTGGATTTCAAACGTTCCAATAATAATTCGATGGATGGCTTCAGCGATAAAATTTGTATTCACATTAATGATACCCACCCGGCACTATGCGGCCCCGAACTAATGCGGGTACTAATGGATGAAGAAGGCCTGGGTTGGGATGACTCCTGGAAAACCACCGTCGCCGCTTTGAGCTTCACCAACCACACCGTCCTACCGGAAGCTCTTGAAAAATGGCCGGTGGATATGATGAAGGATCTACTGCCGCGGATTTATATGATCATTGAAGAAATTAACCGCCGGTTTCTGCTGGAGCTGGATAACAAATTTCCTTACGATCTGGAACGTAACCACAGCCTTTCTATTATTCGGGATAACTATGTCCATATGGCCAGTCTGTCGATCGTATCCAGTCATTCTGTAAATGGTGTAGCTGCCCTGCACAGCAAAATCCTCCGGGAAGAAACCTTCAACGGTTATTACCAGGTCTTCCCCAATCGGTTCTACTCGGTAACCAATGGTGTCTCACCCCGACGCTTTCTGATGAACAGCAATCCGGAGCTGAAAACGCTGATTACTGAATCCATTGGCTCAGCATGGGAACATAACCTGTTCCATCTAAAGAAGCTGCTAAACAATATTAACGATCCGGTTTTTTATGAAAAGTTTGATGGTGTCAAATTGGCAAATAAGATCCGACTCGCAAATTACATGGCCAGCCACAACAATATCAACGTCGATCCCCACTCAATTTTTGATATCCAGGTTAAGCGGATTCATGAGTATAAACGACAATTACTAAACGCCCTCCATGTCCTCTATCTGTATAATCGACTGAAAGAAAATCCCAACCTGGAAATGGCCCCCCGAACCTTTATCTTCGCCGGTAAAGCGGCCCCAGGGTATTACTATGCCAAAGAAGTGATTAAGCTGATCACCGCCATTGCCGAGCTGGTCAATACCGATCCGACGCTCCATGACAAATTGAAGGTGGTGTTCCTGGCCAACTTCAATGTTTCCCTGGCCGAGATCATCTATCCGGCGGCCAATATTTCTGAACAGATTTCAACGGCTGGTAAAGAAGCCTCTGGAACCGGAAATATGAAATTTATGATGAATGGCGCCATTACTCTGGGTACGATGGATGGTGCCAACATTGAAATACTTGAAGCCGTTGGGCCCAGTAATATTGTCACCTTTGGGCTGTCTGCCGATGAGGTTCATCAATATCAAAAATACGGCGGTTATCGCTCCATCGACATCTTTGAACAGGATCCCCGAATTCAGCAGGTTCTGCACCAGCTAATCGACGGCACCCTGGGCCATGGACTCAGCTTTCAGGCCATCTATGATTCACTGCTGTTGTACAACGATGGCTACTTTGTTTTAAAAGATTTTAGCGCCTATGCCGATGCCCAGAATCAGATGGATCATCTCTTCCGCAATTCGACCATTTGGACTAAAATGTCCATCAGTAACGTCGCAAATTCCGGGATTTTCTCAAGTGATCGTTCGATTGCCGACTATCAACGAGAAATCTGGAAAATCATTTAAGGAGGTATCACTTTGAATACTGAATGTGTCGCTATGCTACTGGCGGGAGGTCAGGGCAGCCGTCTCGGATCGCTGACTTTTAACAACGCCAAACCTGCTGTTTTATTCGGTGGAAAATATCGGATCATTGATTTTCCGCTTAGCAACTGTATGAATTCGGATATCGATGTAGTCGGAGTGTTAACACAGTACCGCCCCTATATCCTCAACAATTATATTGGTGATGGCTCAGCCTGGGCTCTGGATCAAGTTCAAGGTGGCGTCCACATCCTCCCCCCCTATATGGGTCAAAAAGGGGGCCGCTGGTATTCGGGAACCGCTGACGCCATTTATCAGAATCTGGATTTTATTGACCGCTTCGATCCTGAATACGTGCTGATTCTTTCTGGTGATCATATTTACAAGATGGACTATTCCAAGATGTTGGCCTTTCACAAACAAAAAGCAGCCGACCTGACCATTGCCGTGATGGACGTCCCCTGGGAAGATGCTCATCGCTTCGGTATTGTCAACACCGATGAGGATCATTGTATCAAGGAATTTCAGGAAAAACCAGAACGCCCTAAAAGCAATAAAGCATCCATGGGAATCTATATCTTCACGTGGAAAGAATTAAAAAAAGCGCTGCTTGACGATGCCGGAAACCGCGAATCTGAACACGACTTTGGTCATAATGTGATTCCCATGCTCCACGCAAGTGAAAAACGAATTTTTGCTTACCCTTACTCCGGTTACTGGCGGGATGTAGGCACCGTCCAAAGCTATTATGATGCCAATATGGATCTTTTGAATTACGACTGCGATTTTGATCTCAGCGACCGTAATTTTCGAATTTTTTCCAACAACACCAGTCGCCATCCCCAATTTATTGGCCCCCAGGCCAAGATCAGCAACAGCCTGATCTGTGATGGCTGTATTGTTTTTGGTAAGGTTGAAAATTCCATTTTATCCCATGATGTGGTGATTCATAAAAAAACCAGCCTGAAAAATGTCATTGTGCATACGGGAGCCATCATTGAGGATGGCGCCATTTTAGAGAATTGCATCGTTGGGGCCCGGGCCAGAATTAAAGGTGATGCCCGATATGTTATTGACCCCACCGAACCCACGCCGGAAATACATGTCATCAATAACTGAAAGGATTGAGAAATAATGAAAAATGTTGCTGGACTTATCTTAAATGTGGATGGTGAGGATGACTCCTTAAAGGATTTTCTTCAACATCGCAGCCTGAGCACCTTGCCTTTCGGTGGACGTTATCGTCTCATTGACTTTACCCTTTCCAATATGGTCAATTCCGGTCTGTCCCATGTTGGTGTCATCGGCTCCCATAAATACAGTTCCCTGGTAGATCATCTGGGAACCGGAAAGGAGTGGTCTCTGAGCCGAAAAACTCAGGATCTCTCGATTCTTTCGGGATCAAATAACTACCATATCGGACGTCTGATTAAGGTTAATCTCCGTAATCTTCAAAATAACCGGGGCTTTCTGGATGCCACAGCGGCTGAACACGTGCTGATTGCCACACCCAACCTGGTCACTACCTTTGATTTCAGAAACGCTTATGATATCCATTTAAAAAATGACAGTGACATTACCCTGATTTTTAAGAAAGATGATCCTCTTTATCATCTTAAGGATAACGATCTCTATCTGGAATTTACAAAAAATCGAGTCAGCGGCTTTCATTACAAGCGGGAACGTACGACTGGGCATTTTTTTACGGAAATGTTTTTTATCAAAAAATCAATTCTGATGGAGTTGCTGGATCTTAGTGAACGCACGGGTGACTGGGATTTAATTGATATGATCAAATACAATATTGACACCCTGCAAGTCTTTGGTGCTCAACATACTGGTTATATCAAACGGGTGAACTGTCTGGAAAACTATATGAAAACTAGTATGGATCTGCTGGAATATGAGATCATGCAGGAGCTTTTCCTGGGCAAAAATTCCATCCATACCAAGATCAAAGATAACCACCCTACCCTCTATGAAGATCCGGCCCAGGTATCCAATTCGATTGTGGGCAGCGGCTGCATCATTGAAGGAAACATTACTCACAGCATTATCTTCCGGGATACCAAAATGAATGCTGGTTCACATATCCAAAATAGTATCATCATGCAACGGTGCGAAATCGGGAGAAATGTTAATTTGAATTATGTGGTTATGGATAAGGACACAAAAATCAGCGACCACACCACCTTAGTTGGCAAACCCCATGCTCCCATTGTTTTAAAGAAAGGCACGGTAATTTAAATGTTAAACGTCCTATTTGTCACTTCCGAAGCATATCCCTTTTCAAAAAGTGGTGGATTAGGAGATGTGCTGGGCGCTCTGCCAAAATCATTTCCTGAAGATGTAAAAACCCAGGTAATACTGCCTTATTACAGCACTATTCCTGACGATCTGCGTCAGAAAATAAAACCACTCAAACACTTTCAGATGTGGATGTCCGACACGCTACACTATTGCGGGCTTTTGACTGCTGAACATGAAGGCGTAACTTTTTATTTTATCGATAATGAAGCCTTTTTCAAACGACCCTCGCTTTACGGTTATTATGATGACGGAGAACGATTCAGCTTTTTTTGCCGGGCAGTACTGGATTCCCTGCCATTACTTGATTTCACTCCAGATATTGTTCACTGTAATGACTGGCAGACTGCTGCCGTAGCCTACCTGCTCAAACATCAGTACCGTCGAGCTTTTCCCAATACAAAAGTGGTTTTCACGATTCATAACATCCGCTATCAGGGAGTTTACGGCTTTCATGATATCAGCCCTTATCTGCACTTGGACTTCTTACCCTCAGATTTGGAGTTTTATGGAAAAATCAATCTGATGAAGGGGGCGCTGTATGCCGCCGATCTGATCACCACTGTCAGTCCAACCTATGCTGCTGAACTGAAAGATCCCTATTATGGTGAAGGACTGGATGGCGTGATTCGTCATCTCGACCAGCAGGTTGTCGGAATTCTCAATGGCATAGACGAATCCATTTATGATTCCAAAACCGATCCAGCTTTATTTTTCCCATATGATAACCCTGAAAAAAAGAAAGTCGAAAACAAGAAAGCGTTACAGGAATATTTCAACCTGCCGGTTCGGGGCGATGTCCCAATGGTTTCGATGATCACCCGACTGGTTGAACAAAAAGGATTGGATCTGGTATCCAATGTTATTCATGAAATTTTACAGCTGGATCTCCAGCTGGTGATTCTGGGAACTGGTGACGCTGTTTATGAAAATTTGTTCCGCAGCATCGCTTACAACTACCCTGATAAAATGATCACGATCATTGACTTTGATGAAGCGCTGTCCCGAAAAATCTATGCCGCCAGCGATTTCTTCCTGATGCCCTCCAAATTTGAACCATGTGGACTTTCTCAGATGATTGCCATGCGTTATGGCGCTGTCCCCATCGTTCGGGAGACTGGTGGCCTTAAAGATACCGTCACCTATTTTGACACTAAGACCAAGAAAGGTAATGGTTTCAGCTTTGCAACCTACAACGCCCACGACATGCTTTTTACCATTCAACATGCC
The DNA here is from genome assembly GCF_026646375.1 of Acetobacterium wieringae. Classification (GTDB taxonomy): domain Bacteria; phylum Bacillota; class Clostridia; order Eubacteriales; family Eubacteriaceae; genus Acetobacterium; species Acetobacterium wieringae_A. Next base: position 9,602 of record NZ_JAIPPU010000013.1, on the reverse strand, counting down.
GTATCGCTATACCATAATTCTCCCGCAGCCTATAAAAAACTGGTAAAAAATGCCTACAACACCCATTTTGACTGGAAGCAATCAGCTGACATTTATCTTTCATATTATAATAAATTAATGGAGTGATAAAATTATGAAATTTCGTCATCATTCATGGGAACCGGCATTTCGATTTCCCTTTGGCGCCCTGCCAATTGGCAAATCCGTCACACTGCGGGTTTATGCCACTGAAATTGAAAAGTTAAAACTTCGAACCTATTTTAATGACCAGGAAGCAACCCACCCGATGATCAAATCCCCGGAAATTAATTATTGGGAAATCACTCTGGATATGCCTACCGTCCCCGGCATCTTCTGGTATGACTTCAGCTTTTTCTCCCGGGGCCGAGCCTATGCCTATGGCACCCAATACGATCAATTAGGAGGTGAAGGGCGGATTTATGAAACAAAACCATCTTCTTATCAAATTACTGTTTACGATCCCGGGCGTCAGACACCGGCCTGGTATACCCAAGGTATCATGTACCAAATTTTTCCGGATCGTTTCCATCGAGGTGCCGACTTTAATCTGAATAATTTCCATCGGGATGCGATTCTTCATCCCAACTGGAGCGATACCCCCCATTATTTCCGGGAAAAAGACGGTAGTATCAAATACTGGGATTTTTTTGGCGGTACCCTGGAAGGGATCACCGAGAAACTGGACTATCTCCAAAGTCTGAATATTACCATATTGTATTTGAATCCTATTTTTAAATCCCGTAGTAATCACCGCTATGATACTGGTGATTATATGACCATTGATCCCGCTTTAGGCACCCAGGAAAGCTTTGAAAAACTGGCTTCTGAGTGTAAAAAACGCGGAATCGCCATCATTCTTGATGGAGTTTTCAGCCATACCGGTGATGACAGCCTTTACTTTAATCGTTGCGGAAACTATCCTGGAGTTGGTGCTTATCAATCAAAAGAATCTGACTATTATCCCTGGTATATATTTTCTGACTATCCCAATACCTACTCATGTTGGTGGGGTGTTGATGCGATGCCAAATACCGACGAAATGCATCCTAATTTTCAAGCGTTTATCTATAAGAACAAGGACAGCGTGATCCGTCACTGGATGAAGGCTGGTGCTTCAGGCTGGCGGTTGGATGTGGCTGATGAACTGCCGGATCCATTTATCACGGGTCTCAAAGATGCCATGCTGGATGAAAACCCTGACAGCGTTCTGATTGGTGAAGTCTGGGAGGATGCCTCCCGCAAAGTGGCCTATGATGAACTGCGCACCTATTTCTCCGGTTATGAATTGGATGCCGTCATGAACTACCCATTCCGGGAAACCTTTATCGACTTTATCCTTGGGGAAAAAAGCTCCGGACTCGCCGCCCGGATTATGATGTCCCTTTATGAACACTATCCCCGAGATCAATTTATGGGAAACATGAACCTGATTGGCAGCCACGACCGGCGACGAATACTTAACGTTCTGGGCGAAGCCTACAAATTTTTGGGAAACCATAGCCATAAAACCTATCGTCTGGACGATACGCAATATGAGTTGGCGGTAAAACGCTTAAAACTGCTCAGTCTGATCCAGTTTACCTTTCCGGGAGTTCCCTGTTTGTATTACGGTGATGAGGCTGGGGTTCAAGGCTTTGAAGATCCCTACAACCGACGCACCTACCCCTGGGGGAATGAGGATTCCGATCTCCTCGCCTGGTATCGCTTGATCACCAAACTCCGAGCCGATCATTCGGTCTTTCAAAACGGCTCATGGAAACCCTATGAAGCCAGCGATGATCTTTTCGTTTTTGAACGACGAAACGAGGATTCCCTCTGTTTTTGCCTGTTCAATCGCAATACTCGAGCCGTTCATTTGTTTAAACACCCAGATTTCGCCGGCTGCAACGGTTTAGACCTGATTTCCGGCGAGGCCGTCTCTCTAAACCCCATCGTCCTGCAGCCACTTTCATACGCCATTGTGATGGTAACACCCAACTCCTGTCAACTTATATAGATAGACTTTAAAAGATTGCGGTTCGCCGTAATCTTTTTGTTTTCTTCTGATGATTAAGGGTAATAAAATAAAGATTTACCTTCTTCTTAAATAAAATCGACTAAATTGCGAATGGATTAAAAACTAGTTTATTACATGAAAGGAATACTCATGAAATCATCACAATGTCTTGAAGAAATCGCAGCGTTTAAATCTGCCTATACTAAAAAGATAGAAGAAGTATCTGGTGAATATCTTTCTGAATCATCTGTACTTGACCAATATCAGGCTTTGGCTGAAATTGTCATGGATAAAATTGCGTCCCAGTGGGCGAAAACCAGATCTCAATACGATGAAATCCCCCACAAACGCGTTTATCTGTTTTCCATAGAATTTTTGATTGGCCGATTGCTAAAATCCTATGTCAACAGTCTGGACATGGAGGATACAGTCAAAACTGCCATGGCTGAGCTCGGACTGGATTATGAGACAATTCTGAATCAGGAGACTGATCCAGGTTTAGGAAATGGTGGATTGGGACGATTAATGGCCTGCTTCTTAGAATCCTCGTCCACTTTGGGATTTCCCTTTCATGGCAATGGTATCCACTACAAGCACGGTCTTTTTGAACAGAAAATTATCAATGGTGAACAGGTTGAAGTGGCCGATAATTGGTTACGACACGGTTATCCCTTTGAAATCAGAAAACCCAATGAGTCCGTTGTTGTAAAGTTCTATGGCAATCTTCATTCCGAAAAAGTCAATGGAGTGCTGACCTTTGTGCATGAAAACTACGAACCGATTTTAGCCGTCCCCTACGATATTCCCCTTAAAGGATATCACAATAATACCGTCAATTCATTACGGTTGTGGAGCGCGGAACCGATTGAAGAATTCGACCTGCCCAGTTTCAATGAGGGACAATTTCTTGATGCCGTCCGTCATAAATCCGAGGCTGAGGCAATTACTCAAATTTTGTACCCCAATGACAATAAGTTTGATGGCAAGCAATTACGTCTCAAACAAGAGTATTTTTTTGTATGTGCCGGTTTAAAACGGATGATCACACGGTTTAAACGGTATAATAACAATTGTTTGGATGATTTTGCCGAAAAAATCTGTATTCACATCAATGACACTCATCCCGCTCTGTGCGGCCCTGAAATGATGCGCATTTTTATGGACGAAGAAGGTCTAAGCTGGGATGATGCCTGGAAGATTACCGTTAACTCATTAACCTTCACCAATCACACTGTTCTTCCGGAAGCTCTGGAAAAATGGCCGGTTGATATGATGAAATTTTTACTCCCACGAATCTATATGATTATTGAAGAAATCAATCGTCAATTCCAGGAAGATTTAAGAATAAAATCGAGACTTAATGAGCTGCAAATCAGCTCATTATCAATCATTCAGGACGGTCAAGTCAACATGGCCAATCTGGCTATTATCTGTTGTCACTCTGTTAATGGTGTCGCTGCCCTTCACAGTAAAATTTTAAAAGAGGAAACCTTTAACGGTTATTATAGACTCTTCCCCGAACGTTTCCATTCTGTGACCAACGGTGTTACGCCCCGTCGCTTCCTGATTAACAGTAACACCGGTCTGCGAGATTTGATTACTGAATCCATTGGCAGCGACTGGATCAATAATCTTTATGCCCTCGAAAATCTGATGAGTTTTAAAAATGATGCGTCGTTTTTTGAGCGGTTCAATCGCATCAAGCTGGAGAATAAAATTCATTTATCCAACCATATCAAATCACACAATCACATCGACGTAAATCCCGAATCTATTTTTGACATCCAGGTCAAGCGCATTCATGAATACAAACGACAGCTTCTGAATGCTTTGCAGATCCTCCATTTGTATAATCATTTAAAAGCAAATCCCTATTTGGAAATAGTCCCCCGTACTTTTATCTTTGCTGGTAAAGCCGCCCCGGGATATTATTTTGCCAAGGAAGTTATTAAACTGATTAACGCGATTGCCGATCTTGTCAATAATGATAAAGCTATCCGGGATCAGATCAAAGTGGTCTTTCTGGCAAACTTTAATGTGTCTTTAGGTGAAATTATCTACCCCGCTGCCAATATTTCCGAACAGATATCGACCGCCGGAAAAGAAGCTTCTGGTACTGGCAATATGAAATTTATGATGAATGGAGCAGTTACACTGGGGACCATGGACGGTGCCAACATTGAAATCCATGAGGCCGTTGGTGATGACAATATTATCACCTTTGGCTTGTCGGCTGATGAAGTTTCTCATTATCAAAAGAACGGCGGATACAGCTCTGTTCAAATTTATGAGAATGATGATCGGATTCAAAAAATTATGCATCAACTGATTGACGGTACATTTGGTCACCTGGCTAGTTTCCAAAGCATTTACGACTCCTTGCTTTTGTATAATGATACCTATTTTGTTTTAAAAGACTTTGATTCTTATGCCAATGCTCAGGATCATATCAATAAGCTCTATCAGGATAAAAACAAATGGTTTGAAATGTCTCTTTGCAACGTAGCATACTCCGGCCTTTTTTCCAGCGATCGCGCAATCTTGGAATACCAGAAGACTATTTGGAAGACACTATAGATTACGCCCCCTCCTTTCCCTTCCCTTTTTTAAAGAAACCCCACCGGATTTTAATCGGGCGGGGTTTCTTTATGGTTTGCACTTATCCTTATTCATCCGATTTTTTTAAATCATATCGAGCTAATCGCCTTTGCAATCGCCATCGAGTTTATTTTCTTTAATGGATCAACGACGGCTACAACCGCCGTCAACAAGCAAATAACAACGATTATCAGGATCTGGTATAACGGAAACGTCCAGACAGTACCCAGCAAATCAAGCAGTTTCTTTTGCAACAGTACCCCAAAAACACACCCCAGGAAGCACCCTGTCAGACTATAAGTAATCGACTGCACCAACACCATTTTATTCAGCTGCGTCGTCGACATCCCCACTGCACGGAGCATGGCCAGATATTTTGATCGAAACACAACACTGGTATTCATGGTATTGATCATGTTCAAAATACTGATCAATGCGATAACTGCGATAAACCCATAAACAAATACAGCGATAGTCATAAACGCATTCTTGGCTTCAGCATTTAGCTGGCGTTTATCGTGTAGAATTACAGTCTCATCAATCATAGCTGCTATTTTAGCCACGGTCTGATCATCGCTTTTGTTATTTAACCGAAGTTCTATCTGATACGCTGTAGGCTCACCCCAAATTTCAATGTCTTTAATCTGCGATAATTTTTGCAATAATTCTGGTGGTATATCCTGTTCTGACGTCAGGGTCAGATCTACGGGATCGAGTTGATCTGATTGGAATCCCATAAAAACAGGATTTACCAGAACACTAAAACCCAAAAATAAAATAATACTGATCGCAATTGAGCTGCTCATCAAAATCAATGTCCGCTTTTTTTTCAAGGCATTATCCACACCCATTGCAAATTCAATCGGAAGCAGCCTGGTCAAAATACCTCGTTTATGCCTGGTTGAAGTGTTCACTTCGGCACTTCCAGTTACCGCATTAACGGGAGATACTTTGGCGGCCTTTTTTGCCGGTAACATTGAGGCAATAAAAACCGTCAGAAAACCAATCAGTCCTCCTGCACCAATACCGACAGCGCTGATATTAAAAATTGAAATGTCACCAAAAAGTTGGGGGTTATATATTTTTAGTACCGCTGAACAGATAAAGGTTATCACCATTCCAGCTACAATCCCTAATGGGATTGCTTTTAGTGAAATAATCAAGCTTTCTCGCCGTACCATTCGCCTGATTTGCTTTTTTGAAGCTCCAATACACCGCAATAAGCCAAATTGCCTTATCCGCTCGATCACCGATATATTAAATGTATTATAGATCATCACCACTGCAGTAACCAACACCAAACCGAACAACACGGTTCCGATAAGATAGAAAGTCAATACTCGATTGTTTTTCGTTTCCAGCATCAGCGCCAGAAGACCTTCATTATAACCAATCCGATCCTCCGGAATATTCAAACTGGCAGCCATTTCGGTTTTAGCCTTCTGAATCGCCACTCCTTCTTTAAACTGTATAAAATACTGACTGGATACGGCAGTCATTTTCGACGCCGTTTGTTTTGAAACAAAGACAAACGGAATCGCAGCCGCCTTGGTGGCACCCCAGTCGTTAATTGCACCACTAATTACATAATCATCCGCTGTCCCATTTGGCAGGGTGAGACTAACCGTATCACCTGTATTCAAAGCCAGCTGATTTAAATACCATTTTTCAAGGACAATTTCGTGATCATTTATCGGCGCAGTTCCCGCAAATAGGGTGATGTTTAAGTTACTGGCAAAATTCTCATCGATATACCCCAAGGCACAAGTCTGATCTACAATTCTACCTTCACCCAAATCCTCTAATAAACCCGCATTCTTTACGTCGATGCGACTTCCAATAAAATCCATCTCACTTTGCATCGGGTTTCGAATGAGCATATGATAATTACCTTCGCTCTTTAAGATCTGGGCTTTTTCAAATTTCACCAACGCATCTAACATTGAAAATATGCCAACAACCAGTGCCACCGCCATGGCAACACTCAGTATCGTCAATCTGGTTTTATTTCGATGGGCAACCAGATACCGGGACGCTATGTCAAGATAGCTTTTCATCGTTTACTCCACCAAGCTCTGTTACTACTCCATCATTTACCTGAAATACACGATTGGCCCAAGTCGCATAATTGTGATTATGCGTAATCATCATGACGGTCTGGTTATACTGGTTTACAGATAATTTGAGCAAATTCATTACCTCCTGGCTGTTTTTGCTATCGAGGTTTCCAGTTGGCTCATCAGCAAGAATAATTGACGGCCGGCTGGCCAATGCCCTGCCGATGGCTACTCGCTGCTGCTGACCACCAGAAAGCTGACTGGGCAGATGTTGTTTTCTGGCTGACAGTCCCAACAAGGCCATTAAGTCATTGATATAATTCGTATCCGGTTTTTGATAATCCAGCAAGATCGGCAATACGATGTTTTCTTCGACATTTAACTCCTGAATCAGATTAAACGACTGAAAAATAAAGCCGATATTGCGACGCCGAAATATCGAAAGCTCCGTTTCCTTCATTTTATGGAGCTCCTGACCATCAATCGTCACCGTTCCTGATGTCGGTTGCTCGAGACCGCCAATCAAATTTAATAGGGTACTTTTCCCAGAACCTGATGGTCCAATAACCGATATAAACTCCCCTTTTGATATGGAAAGCGACACATTATTTAATGCGGTAACCTTGGTTTCATCTTTTCCATACGTTTTACATAAATTTACCGTTGATAAAATATTCAATGTTTACACCTCACCTTTCATATTATAATGATAGCATGGTTAGATGACTCCCCCGTGAATCCTTTCTTACAAATTTGTAAGCTTCGGAAAGGTAATGTGAAACACTGACCCTTTACTCAATTCACTTTGCACGGTAATGGTGCCATTATGCTTTTCAATAATTGTTTTTGAAAGGGCTAGCCCGATACCAATACCCTGATAATCTTTTGAGTAGCGACTGCGATAAAAACGTTCGAAAATATGATAACGATCTTCCAGATGGATACCAGCACCGTTATCTTTAATCAAAATTTCGATTACCAGGCTATTTTCCTCACAACGTATTTCAATTTGATCCGCTGCTTTGGTATGATCAAGCGCATTTTTTATGATATTCTCCAACGCTTCACCCAGCCACATTTCATCAAAATTCATTCTGATGGCGGTGTCACAAACAATCGCGATTTTTTTACGCTCACGTTCTGCCCGAGTCATAAACCTATTTGCACATTTTTCCAGAAATGGTCTTAACTCATGGCAGTTGTTTTCCAGAACAATCGTGCCGGCATCTAGCTTTGCTAGTTTTAATAAATTTTGGATCAAGTTTTCCATCCGCAACAATTCACGTTGACTTTTTTTGATAAACTCTTCCACTACCTGATTGCCAGTCTTTTCTTCTATAATAATCTCATTATACAGTCGTAATGCGGCCAGTGGGGTTTTCATTTGATGTGAAATATCCGAAATTGTTTCTTGCAAAAAATTCCGATTGTGTCTTTCTTTTTCAATGTGAGCACTCAACACCGTTGCCATCATATTAACTTTAGAAAAAAAAACAGAAAAATTATCCTCGCTACCATCGTCTAACCGGATCGACGTATCTCCATCCATAAACGTTTGGATTTTTTTGCCAGCATCTTCCAGCATTTTATTTCGTTGGTATCCAAAATAATAAAATACCGTTATTATCAGCACAGAAAAGACTAAACAATATACCAATATGATAAATGCATATTTTTTGTAAAACTGATCTACTGACGGCAATAAATTGTTGACCATACCATCATGATAGCCAACTGTATTTAACAACGTAGCACCTTTAATTGTCGTTTCATCGTCTTTCTGGTCAGTAAACACCATTCCAATCTGATGAGCATCGATTCCACCATTAAGCAGCTTGCCAGCGATCTCTGCATCATGTATCACGATATTTTCTTTATAAGTTGCAGTCATCCACATCACAGTTGCCTGCATCGTTACGATCATCATTAATAGTATTAACAATATAATTAATCCCTGCTGCTTTAAACTTTTATCGTTTGTAACTAACATTTTTTCCTCATTTCAGATGATTCCATTTGTATCCAACACCTCTTACCGTCAATAGGCTTTTCGGTTTTTGAGGATTATTTTCTATCTTATTGCGCAATCGGCGGACATAAACGGACAGTGTATTATCATCAACATAACTACCATTCTCATCCCAAAGACGATCCAGAATCAGGGATCTGGCTAAGATCTTATCGGGGTTTTGCATTAATAAGCATAGAAGCCGGTATTCTGATCCAGTGAGGTCAACCAACTGATTTTCCTTCAAAACCCGATTTTCATCGAGTTTAATCGTGATTCCATTGGATTCTATTACTTTGCTCGAAACTTGCGAAAGTTTTGTCCGTCTTAATAACGCATTGATGCGGGAAATTAGCTCATTCAATCTAAAAGGTTTGGTGATGTAATCATCACCGCCCATATCTAAAGCCATTACGATATTTACCTCTTCCTCCGATGCTGTTAGAAAGATAATGGGTACCGTTGATGTCTGTCTGACCTGTCGGCATATCTCAAACCCATTTCCATCTGGTAATGTTAAATCAAGGATCAAAAGATCATACTGTGTTGCGCCCAATTGGGTAAATGCCTCTTTGACAGTTCTGACAACCTCGACTTGAAATTCGTTTTTTTTCAATGAGAATACCAGACCATCAATAAGACTTAGATCATCTTCCACCAGCAAAATATTATTCATCGTTATCCCTCATTTTAAAAGCACATTTAAGTAATTGCAACCGTACTGCTGATTATTACTACCTCAGTTTTTTATAACGCTTATATTTTTCACTTACAGTATATTTCGATATTGACTTGGATGCAAGTGGTTCTTTGCTTTATGATTATCTGAAAGCATCTCTTAACTTTATATTTGATTACTCGTCATTAAATGGAGCTGTGCAACTCCGGCTCCGCTGTGCTGCGCCTCCGTTTGGGGCTTCGC
>NZ_JAIPPU010000073.1 GCF_026646375.1 Acetobacterium wieringae | reverse complement strand
GAAAAGTCTTTTGTATCAACGTTTTAAAGTGTTTTTAATGTGCGAAGTTTGAGTGAATTAAAATTAAAACCCCTGTTTATTCCCGGCAATAATGCTCATATAATAAGCAATTGATTAAATCTGTTTGACAGGTAGTAATTTGTGAGATTGATCCAGATCAATGCGTTACCGTTGATGACAGGGGTTAAGATTATGATGTACACAAGAGGTTGGACACAGAAACCTAAAAATAAGTTATAATAAT
>NZ_JAIPPU010000072.1 GCF_026646375.1 Acetobacterium wieringae | reverse complement strand
ATTTGCGGTCGTGGTTGAAACAAGATTTGTCATGAGAAGTCAGCAGAGGTCGTATTAGCGGTGCGGTTGCAAACAAACCGTGAAGGACTGAACTTTAGGAGATGTGAGTAAATGAATGAAACTAATGGTAGATTTAAGAACAGACAACTTCATACTGAGGACTATTGGCAAATGGTATCTGCGGAACAGAAAGAGTATGCCAAAGTGTTCGCCTATCAGAGGATTTCTGAAAACAACGACATCATCACAGATTTTTGGACGGCCAATCTAATGG
>NZ_JAIPPU010000071.1 GCF_026646375.1 Acetobacterium wieringae | reverse complement strand
GAGCATCGCCTTGCCAAGGCGAGGGTCGCGGGTTCAAATCCCGTCTTCCGCTCCATTTTAATCAGGCGCCATAGCCAAGTGGTAAGGCACGGGTCTGCAACACCCTCACCCCCAGTTCAAATCTGGGTGGCGCCTCCAAAAAACAACTCAGAAAAAAACAAAAAAACAGCTTGACAATCATAAGAAACGACGATATAATAGAAAAGCTTTGCAGGTCGGAAATGATCGCAGAGCAACGGTCATAGAAAAGAGAATAGTACCATAAAACCTGTAAAACA
>NZ_JAIPPU010000070.1 GCF_026646375.1 Acetobacterium wieringae | reverse complement strand
GCGCACATGGTTTGGGACCATGGGGCCGGGGGTTCGAGTCCCTTCACCTCGACCATTAAAAAATGCAGTTGGCCTTTAGCTCAGTTGGTTAGAGCGCCCGGCTCATAACCGGTAGGTCCGGGGTTCGAGTCCCTGAAGATCCACCAATTTAGGGGTATAGCTCAGTTGGTAGAGCGTCGGTCTCCAAAACCGTGCGCCGGGGGTTCGAGTCCCTCTACCCCTGCCAAAGTAAAACTGTTATATTATCTTCGAGGTGTAGCGCAGTTTGGTAGCGCACATGGTTTGGGACCATGGGGCCGGGG
>NZ_JAIPPU010000069.1 GCF_026646375.1 Acetobacterium wieringae | reverse complement strand
TGGTAGCGGTAACAGGAGTCGAACCTGTGACCTTTCGGGTATGAACCGAACGCTCTAGCCAACTAAGCTATACCGCCACACTGGTGCCCAAAGGCGGAATCGAACCACCGACACGGGGATTTTCAATCCCCTGCTCTACCGACTGAGCTATTTGGGCTGGCGGAGAGGGTGGGATTCGAACCCACGGTGCCGTAAAGCATCACTGGTTTTCAAGACCAGCTCCTTAAACCACTCGGACACCTCTCCATTGGTGATCTATCCGCGACTCGAACGCGGGACACCCTGATTAAAAGTCAGGTGCT
>NZ_JAIPPU010000068.1 GCF_026646375.1 Acetobacterium wieringae | reverse complement strand
CTCAATTGTACTGCCGTTTAACTCGCTCATGCGGCACTTCGGCGTAGCTAACGCTGCGCCTCCGTCGCGTCAGTCGCCAGATGGCTTCAATATAAAAGCTTTCGTCTCTAACGTCTCTTAAAGTCACTGCCGTTTTAATGAAGCCGTGCAACTCCGTCTCCGTTTCACTGCGCCTGCGTTTGGGGCTTCGCCCCATAAAAAAATACAGATATAAATATTGATTCAAGTTCACTTGAAAATCAATGTTTATATCTGTATTTTTTTGCACGGCTTCATTAAAAAAAGTCCCGCAATGTCCTATCCTCCCAGG
>NZ_JAIPPU010000067.1 GCF_026646375.1 Acetobacterium wieringae | reverse complement strand
AGGTGCGGCTGGATCACCTCCTTTCTAGGGAGAATTGCCTACTGTTTAATTTTGAGGGTTCTTTTGAGCTTTCTAAAAGTAAATAAAATGAAGATTCTTTGAGTCTTCGACAAGAAAACTTGGGGGTGTAGCTCAGTTGGGAGAGCACTTGCCTTGCAAGCAAGGGGTCAGGAGTTCGACTCTCCTCATCTCCACCAAGAGAATTCTTTGAATTTGCCTTACCGCGGCAGCGGAACAATAAAGCAGATTACAAACAATTGAATTCCGTTAGCACTTTGAAAACTGCATATATATTTAGTGATATGACATCTATTATATAAGTTTGAT
>NZ_JAIPPU010000065.1 GCF_026646375.1 Acetobacterium wieringae | reverse complement strand
TCTCGACCTCCAGCGTGACAGGCTGGCATTCTAACCAACTGAACTACCAGGCCGCTTAAAATTATTGGTGACCCCTAGGAGACTCGAACTCCTGTTACCGCCGTGAAAGGGCGGTGTCTTAACCGCTTGACCAAGGGGCCTTGCTTAAAAGAGCGGATATGAAACGGTCTGCTCACATCCGCTTTGTTTCTTAATGGCTCCCCAGGCTGGATTCGAACCAGCAACCTATCGGTTAACAGCCGAGTGCTCCACCGTTGAGCTACTGAGGATTATTTAAAAGTCCCGCAATGTCCTATCCTCCCAGGCAGTTGCCCACCAAGTACTTTCGGC
>NZ_JAIPPU010000064.1 GCF_026646375.1 Acetobacterium wieringae | reverse complement strand
TGTGTACAAGACCCGGGAACGCATTCACCGCAGCATTCTGATCTGCGATTACTAGTAACTCCAGCTTCATGTGGGCGAGTTTCAGCCCACAATCCGAACTGAGAATGGCTTTAAGGGATTGGCATGACCTTGCGGTTTAGCAGCCCTCTGTACCACCCATTGTAGCACGTGTGTAGCCCTAAGCATAAGGGGCATGATGATTTGACGTCATCCCCACCTTCCTCCAGGTTATCCCTGGCAGTCTCTCTAGAGTGCCCAACTTAATGCTGGCAACTAAAGACAAGGGTTGCGCTCGTTGCGGGACTTAACCCAACATCTCACGACACGAGCTGACGACA
>NZ_JAIPPU010000001.1 GCF_026646375.1 Acetobacterium wieringae | reverse complement strand
TGCTAATGGGTAATTTTTACCGTTTATTTTGGGAAGTTTCAAAACGATATTGACACAGTGTGCCTTAAATTAAGTTTGCTTGGCCCCGGGGCCACAAATATCCTTCAATATTTCTTGCGCCCCTTTAACATCCAGCACATTTCTCAAAAACGCCTCTCTTAGCAACTCTTTTGGAACCATATAGTCATATTTATCCATCCTTAGCTGCTGTTGTTCGGAAATAAACGCCTCCGGGTTATTAATATCGATCTGGGCTTTTTTAAGAACCGCCTTAAACTCCGCAATGCTTAAATCACTTCGAATTTCCAAGTGATGTTTTCCCTCCCTGATCGTGTAAATCTGTAGTTCCTCTTTCAGACCGCATAACAGCAGATTATTAATGGTAAAAAGCTGCCTTGTCCCCACCCAGGGACACAGATAAAAAGAATTCGTATTGCCGGGAATAAACTCAGAGTTTAAAAGATGATTGTCTTTCACAAAATCACGGGTTTTGCTTAAAAGATCCTGTGAACCCGGCTGGAGATAGGAATACAGCATTTCTTCCTGTAAGACCTTTTTCATCTGCGCAACAATTCTGGTATGGATCAAACCAGAATGATCCCCCATCCACTTCGGAATCCGATTGTTTTTCACCAGTTTGACATAAATCACTTTCCGATCCTCGTCAATCGAAGAAACCTGCCAGCTACGACCAGCCAGGATAAACACTTCACTCACTGCCGGGCAAGTGCTTAAAGTGCCGATTTCACCGTTTCGACTAAAAACGTGGTAAACTTCCTCATCCTGAAAAACCGCATAAAAACTGTAATGCTGGACAATTTTTTCTCCTTTTAAGCCGATAATTATTTCACCAGAATCCATGCGCTGGAGATAATCGTCGGCCATCATTTTTTGCAAAAGTAAGCGGTATTCATTTTGATCAATGCCCGCAAAGGGTGCCATGGTCAGGACATTTTGGGCCAGTTCCGGAGGCTTAAGTTCCCCATAAGTAAAAAGGGTGCTTAAAGTCTGATGGGCCAGCAGACTAAAAGGTTTTGGCTTAACTTCAAAAGGCTCCACCCAGCGCTCTTCCAGATATAATTGGATCACGGCAATTGTCCGAATCAGATCCCAGGGGATCATCGCAAAGGGACTGCCCCGGTCTTCCTCAAACTGATTGACAAACAGCATTTTAGACTTTCCGGTGCGCCTGCCCGACCGGCCCAGCCGCTGAACAAAACTTGAACAGCTAAAAGGTGCCCCAATTTGAATAATCGAATCCAGATCACCGACATCGATTCCCAGCTCCAGCGTCAAAGTCGCCGCGGTGACCGTCGGTCCCTGCTGTTCTTTCAGGGCGGCCTCGGCTTCGTGACGCAACATCGCTGAAACACTGCCATGATGGACAAAGAAGACATCCCGTTCATGCTTTTTAACGGCCAGCGCTTTCATCTCGTTGATCACTTCTTCCGCACCCGCCCGGCTGTTTGTAAAGATCAGACACTTTTTATCATGACAATGCTCATAGATAAAATCATTATAAGCAGCTAAAACATCATCTTTTGGGGCATCCTCTTCGGGCAGGACAAAACTTTCAGCCGCAAGTAAAACGGTTCGCTGATGGCTTTTAATTCCCACCGGAATGGTTTCTCTTCTGGTTCCGGCAGATAAAAACGTCATCGCCGGCTGATAATCATTAAGCGTCGCCGAGAGCCCGATTCTTCGGGGTTTGCAGCCGGTCAGTTTTTCCAGCCTGCTTAACAGACAGATCATCTGCAAGCCGCGGTCGGCACCCATCAGGGCATGGATTTCATCAATTACGACAAAACGTAAATCCGCAAACAAATGAGCCGCTTCTCCCGGTCGTCGCATGATCAGCGCTTCCAGAGATTCGGGCGTAATCTGAAGAATGCCTGTTGCTTTGATTAAGGCCTGTTTTTTCAGGGATTGGGAAACATCCCCATGCCAGGGCCAAACCGAAATGTCACTTTCTTCCAGCAGATCGCTCAAACGCTCAAACTGATCGTTGATTAGCGCCTTTAGCGGGCCGATATACATAATTGCAATGGTGTTTGACGGAAGCTGCTGCAATTGCGTAAGCATCGGAAAAAAAGCGGCTTCCGTTTTACCCGATGCAGTTCCCGAAGCAATAATGACATGGTCGTCGGTGTCCAGAATGGCCTCACAGGCCTCAACCTGGACTTCCCGTAAATCCGTCCACTTTTTTCGATAAATGTATTCCTGGATAAAAGGTGCGTATCGTTCAAAGGCTGTCCTGCTCATATGTCAAATTCGGCAAACAGATCATCATGATCACTGCTGATTGTTTCGGGGTCGCTTTCAGCACTTTTGACGGCGTAATTTTGTTCATTCATTAAAGCATCAAAGCTCGTCTCCGGATTTTGATAAAGGATATTTAACAAGCCCAAAAAATCCCGGGTAATTTCCCGGGGCGTCAAGAGCTGATCAGCCCCCAGACGAGAAACCACAGTCTTTAAAAATACCGTCAATTCATTTTCACCAAGCCTGCAATCATAATTGTAATGAGCGCTATGGAGTTCGCAAAGACGTTCCATCAGAATGAATAGTTCTTCCGGCGAGAGCTGGTTCAGTTTAATAACCGGGGTGGTAAAATCAACAAAATTCTGACTGCTGAAGCGGTTGTCTTCGAGCCGTGTCCGCAGGGCATCATAGTTAAAAAGTCCACGCCGCTCATCATAAATAAACTGCGGGGTTCCGCTAAAAAAAACGCCAATATTTTGGGCTTTTCCCTGCATTGTGTCGTTAAAAATAGTAAGCAGTTTTTCATAGTTGCTGTCTCTTGCCTGTTTATGGGGAATTTTGTAAAGATTAACCCCTTCATCCAGAAAGACCAGCAAGCCTTTGTATCCCGCTTTTTTGACAAAGACGGCAAAAAGTTTTAGTATTTCATACCAGCTCCCATCTTCAATAATGCAGTCAACCGGCAGATCCTTTTTGGCTTCAGTTTTAGTCGCATATTCCCCTCGCAACCAGCGCAGGGCATTTTGTTTGAGATCGTCATCGCCTGTTTTCATTCCCCGCCAGTAGGAATCGATGACATTGGAAAAAGCAAAACCATAGGCCAGCTCCGATAACTCCATCATTGTTTCCGCAATCCGCTCACTAACCGCACCAACAAGTTGAGGTTCATTGGGGCGATAACCACTTTCCTTGCTGACGGCGGACTGCAGCCCCATAATCCATTTTTGCAGAATGGCTTCCAGCGATCCACCATCCGGCCGGGTCGGCGTCGAAAGATGCTGTAATAATTCCCGATAGGTTGAAAGCCCCTGACCTTTGGAACCAGTCAACCTCCGCTCCGGCGAAAGATCAGCATCAGCGACAACAAAATTCTTGTCCATGGCGTTATTTCGAATCATCTGCAGCAGGAAACTTTTACCGCTTCCGTATTGACCCGAGATCAGTCGAAAAGATGCGCCGCCGTCTTCGATGGTATTCATATCGTTCAGAAAAGCGTTTACTTCATTTTGCCGGCCCACGGCAATATGGCGCAATCCAATTCTGGGTACCACGCCGGCAGTCAGTGAATTAATTAATGCGCCGGATTCTCGGCGGCTAATTGTTGGTGCCATCGTTTTATTCTCCTCTTAATGATTTTTTCAGGATAACCGCATACTCCGCAACAACCTCAAGCTGCGTCTCAATGATAATATCACCCAAAAGATTGATTGCCAGAGCATTAATGTCATCGATTAGTAATTCCGGCATCGTCATTGCCTCTTCGGCAATTCGCTCCAGCTCAATTTCAGGTTCTTTAAGGGTCAGAACAGCAATCAAACTTTGCCGCTGCTCCGGCAATATTTCTGTGACAAATTCCTGAAGCTTTTCCGGTAACAGGGTTTTATCAAAATCTGCCTGGTTTTCTATAACAACTTCAATTTCAGGGGGATTTTTGAACAAAAAATCAATTTCGTCTCTAAAGTCATCTTCGATAATTATCCGTTCGCCTTCGATGCTGATTAAGTCATTTTGTAAATAACGGTCCGCCAGTCGGTTGATTGCAGAAATTGTTTGAGTATCGACTGGCGCCAACTCGGCTTCGTAATCCGACTCATAAAGCTTTTTAAGAAACGCTCGTTCATTTTCAGAAAGGGCTTTGTAAATGGCGTTCACCTCTTCAACTTCGGTTAATAACATTTTTTTCGTTGGTACGACCAGCTCTTCGCTGGCCACATCTTCCACCTGTAAGATTGAGCGAACGGCATCAGACTGCTTACGCAGATCATCGATATTCTCAAAATCCAGTTCAAGTTTTGCCGGTTTGGTTTCTTTATTTGCTTCGATTTCTATTAATCCGTATTCTTTTTTCAGAAACGAAGCGATCAGATTTCCGGTTTCCTCATCGATCTCAATGCCCCGCAACCGCCCTTTCGTTCCATAAATCTCACGCAGGGTATTTTCCCCAAAACGGACGAGCTGGTTAACATAATTTCTTAACTGCGGCGCTGAAGAATATTCTTTGACTGTAACAGAAATGGTCTGATTGGCCTGGGGGCAAAGGGCACTTCGGTACAGATAACGCTCTTTGGTGATGGCCTGTTCGGGACCGAATGTTTCCAAAAGCCCCTGCTGGCTTTTTTTCCTTAAAAAAGCATCCGCCAGTGAGACAATCCGGGGTATCGCCTCTTTCATCACTTCGTGATAGCCGCTTTGATAAAATTTACTGCCTTTTATGGAGTAATCACATAAGGCGTCAACCAGTTCAAAGCTCAGTTTAATCGGCACATCCTGACGATGCTGTTCGATAATCGTATCCGTTACAAAAGAGGCCTTATGAAAAGAAGACTCGTAATTTGCAAAGCTTGGCTCAATTCCATTTAGATAGGCGAAGTCAAAGGACCAGTCATACAGATAATTATTCAATTTGGGAAAAGCTTCCCGATAGGCTTCCCAGATTTCCAGCAGCAGGGTATAGCCTTCACCGGGTGTTTGATATCCAACCCCGTTTAATAATTCATAGATGTAGATAAAGATGTAAGACAAATCAGTATCAAGATAGTTTTTCTTTCTTATTTCAGAGCGCCAGTAAAAATACCATTTTCGCTGCGGACCTGACATACTTCGATAAGACGGCCAGTAGGACATAAAGGGTACGAAAATGGTTTCTGCCCCTTTTTTATCAGCATATTTTTTGATATCCTCAAAAAATTCTTCATGGGGATTATGATAGGTTAATGATACCGTAAAGGGGATCGGTACCGAAGAGCCCTTTTCTGGAATGGTTTGTTTATTTTCCACTTCCCCTGATATGGTAATATCTGAGAAGCTTTGCTTTTCTGGTAGCGTATTTTTAATTTGTTTGACTGTGGCATTTTCTGAAGGCACTTTTCTAACCTCCATCATTTTCCTTTTAATTTGCCGATAGAAAATGATATAGTGAATCACAACAACAAGCCAGATCAGCGGTGAAACATCCGGGAAAATCAGAGAAATTAATAAATAGGCACCGCCGAGAATGAGCGTCAACTTTTCGGCATAACTTATGCCCAGGTAAATCATTACAAAACAATTGACGACCGGCACAAAAGAAAGAATCCGCATGCCTGTGCCGGGGAGTTTTGGGGTTGTTTTATTCATGTTAAGCCTTCTTTCTGGATTTGATTTTCAGATATGACTCAGTCAACTGAATAGATGAACAGCACCATTATCCCTTTGTGTTCCAAATCAGTTAACATAAATATCAATCGGGATAATGCTTTGTTTTAATGTTTGAAAATATTTTCGAGTATTTGCTTTTTTTTCAGGTGTAAGGTCATAATTCAATTCTTTCTCAGAGATAATTTTTCTAAAAACTCTTCGAACATAATCATCAACAATTGTTGATAAGTTTTTTAAACTTTCACAATTATTTTCTTTTAAATATTTTAAATTAACACCGTGAGAACTATCCGAACGTATCCCGTATGCTTCTTTCATATAATTAATAATTTTTTCTCTTTCCTCATTATTCTTACCAATATAAGCTGCTGTAATATGCGATATATTTGTTTTGTGTTTTTCATTTATCGCATACAGACATTCTAAAATTGAACAGTACTTATCAATCTTACTTGTTAACTCGCCTGTCCTTCTTGCCTCTTGCAATAGTATTAGAGCCCTTGAAAAACTATTTCCTTCCTTACTAATTGCTTTGTCAATTTCCCATACTGTTGTACCCCCACTGCTCGTACAATTGATATGACCCATTTTTGATTCATCTGGTAGCAGACAGCTATACACTTCATACATTCTTTCAATTGCCTCTTTTACTTCATCAACTGTTAAAAATGTCTCTGCTATAGAACCATTACTTAAAGTTACTGCCATATCCCTTTTTGTCTGTGAATTATAAGTATTAAACAGATTAAGCCAATAAATATACGTAGCCGAAATACAAGAATCTTTTATAAACCAACTTCCTAAAGAAAATGCTTGTGCAAAATTATTTAAATGTATTGCTTTATTACCATATTTTTCATCACATTCATTTTTTGACCATACAAATTCTTCTTCAATTGTTGGCATTAAATAAACCATCATTGGTTTTCTTAATAATGCATTATACATATTTACACCAATTTGATTTTTTAAGTTTGTTTTTTTATTAAAGCCATTACATTCATTTTATTAACAATTAATTTTCCATTTGCTCCAACTATAACTCCCTCAATATTAATATCTTTCTTAATATCATCAGGTATAAATTCAAAGCTCCTATCGCTAATATTTAAATTATCTAATCTATTCAATAATATATTCATTTATATCCTTTCATAAACTAAAAATAATAATTGATCCGCAAGTCAATTAAAGCATCTTTCTTTTTATTCTCTTCGATGAATTTAGAATGCTTTTTTCTAGCTTTTTTATTTGCTAGAAATACCAATACCCCTGTGGAATTATAAGATAATCACTAGCGTCAAACTTTTAATACCTAATTCACCTCTAATCGATCTGATGAGTTATTCCCAATTTGGAATACCAAAGATTTTGGAAATACTTGCCCAAATATAATCTGATCGAACTGATCAAAAATAGATTTGGTGGGTTATTCTTTTTAAAGGGAGTCGTCAAAATCCGAGGGAATCAGCCCTCTCTGTTTGCTACGGTTAGTATGGGTATTTTCCACCGCTAGCGGTGACACCTCCCCCTAAGTTTTAAATTAAACGATTCGAATTTACTCACTGCTTAATATTATACGCTCCCCCCCTCAAAAAAACCAGCAATATCACCGTTTTTCGCCACGTTCCTTCCCCCTATTCACTTTATTTAGCATTTGTCAAATTTTTAAGCGCCGCCGCTGATTTCAGCTCACAAAACCGCACCCCCTGACAAGAGAATGCCAGCTTTGGCGTGATCCGCTATCCCCACCGGATTATTTTTGTGAATCCCCGCAAATTTAAAAAAACTCGGTTCAGATCTGAAAATCCCTTTAGAATCTGATATAATATAGGATAATTCAGTACCAGACCTTTTATCGGCTCATCAAGAATTTATTGACTCAGGCCGGAGGCCTCTTCCTCCCGCCTGATGAAAGGTGGTAACTATGTTAGCCAAACTGGAAAGCCTTCTGGGCGACAATTCTCTCTGTGTTTTATGTACCGAAACTGATGGAAACCCCCATTGCTCATTGATGACCTATCTGCTAAGCGACGATCAGACCACGCTTTATCAGGTCTCCACCCGGGAGTCCCGCAAATTTAAGAATCTGCTGGCCAATCCCCGGGTCAGTGTCCTAGTCGATAGCCGCCAGCACCAGAGCCAGGGAGCCAACATCGTCTCGGTAACCTTTTCCGGACTGTTTAAGCCCCTGGCAGAATCTGAAGTCCAGCCGGTCAAGACCACGTTCGCCGGGAAACATCCGGAACTGATGGAAATCCTCAACCGTCCCGACAGTGTTGTCTTTGCGATTCAGTTACAGTCCTATCTGCTGCTGGATGGCCCGGTGGCGGCTGAGCAGGGCGAATTATAAAGTTTTTCGGCTTTATGAAAATAGCGAGGTCTAAGCTAAAGAGCTTAAACCTCGCTATTTTTTATATTTATATTAATCTTCATAATGTGCTTTGATTGAAAAGGTCAGATTACGCATCTGCCAGCGCCTCTAACTCAGCCATTGATTTGACAACCACCTTACCCTGCCTAACTTGCTCGATGCTGCGGTCAATCATATCCAGATACTCGGCATTGCGGGCTGTTCTCATGATTTCATTGTCTTTTTGTACAAATAATTGTACCACGATACCGGTCAGCTGTAAAACATTGCATAATTTTCACTTTTATGTTTTAATGAAACTATCATTTTTAAAAAAGATTTCAATATTCTTTCTGCCGCTTTAAATCAGTAGTCCGTATTGAGAAAGATATCTTTTTTATTTATCATCAGTTTTTATTATTTGAATGATCAGTCAGACTGATTCTGCGAATTTTAGCCGTCTCCGGAGTATTTCCCAGTTACTTTCCGGGTTATATTTCATTTTGCCCTCAGTGCTGATTGAACCGAAAGGAAGAGAGATGCTTAAAAAACTTAATTTATTGTTAATTGTAATCGGTTTACTGTTCCTGCCCACGACTGCCTGGGCGGCAGAACTCCAGTCCGGCCCTTTAAACCCGGACTTCATCGCCTATCAGGAGGCTATGAAAAACGACATGACCACCGCCTCTTCCGAATACAGCGGCGTGATCCCCTCCTCGATTGCCCCGACTCAAAGCACCACAGCGACAAGCCAAACCTTGCCGGCGTCCTATGATCTGCGCGATTACGGCCTGACCGCTCCGGTTAGGCACCAGAGCAGCTGGGGTGCCTGCTGGACCTTTTCCGTAATGGGATCGCTGGAATCCTATCTCAAACAGGAACAAAAAACATCAGTCGATCTGTCCGAAAACAATCTGGTCTGGAATAACGGTTTTGACTACACCCAGCCTGATACTGGCGGTAACTTTTTAATGGCTGCTGCCTACCTGGGCCGTTACAGCGGTCCAGTCAGCGAGGAAGATGATCCATATATGTCGGCCTCACAGCAAGGGCTGTCTCCCCTTTATCATGTCCAGTCAATGCAGTCTATCTATTGTAACCCTCCTGCCGTCAAAGAAGCTATTATCAATGGCGGCGCCGTCGCCACATTCATCCATTCGGAGACCGGCAACAGCGACTATTATAATGCCCAAACGAACGCTTATTACTATTATGGCAGCCAGGGCATTAGCCATGCCGTTCAAATTGTTGGCTGGGACGACAATTATGATAAAAACAACTTCGTCACTACGCCGGAAGGCAACGGTGCCTGGATCATCCAGAACTCTTATGGACAAGAATTTGGCGAAGGCGGCTTTTATTACCTATCCTATTACGACAGCCAAGCCTGCAAAGAAGTGGGTGTTTTCCACAATGCTGAAGCCACCAATAATTATGACCGTTCCTATCAGTACGATTATCTGGGCTGTATCTTAACCCGAGGCTATGGTAATCAAAGCGCCTGGGGAGCCAATATCTTTACGGCTTCAGATGCCCAGGAACTGGCTGCAATCTCGACCTATGCGGCCGCTCCCAACACTACGATTGAAATAAATATTTATACCGATCTGACCGATGCCGACGACCCCACCAGCGGCAGACTCCAAACCACCCAGACTGCCTCTTTTGATTTGGCCGGTTATTATACCATCAGCCTTGATCAGTCGGTGGCGCTGGCCGCCTTTGAATCCTTCTCAGTGGTGATCAAATATACCAATCCATGGCTGGCCACACCGATTCCTGTCGAAGAAGCGCTTCCTTATTACAGCAGTCAGGCCTCAGCCAATCCCGGCCAAAGCTTTGTCTCTGCCAACGGGATTGATGGCTGGGAGGATATCTCGCTTGATGAAATCAACGTCTGCATCAAGGCCTTTACCAAAGAACTCGAGCCCAGCTCCGAACGTGATGACCTTCAGCAGGCCACCATCGATTACCGCACCCATATCCAGAATCTGGGCTGGAACGATGTCACGGAAAATGGCCAAACCAGTGGGTCCACCGGTGATGGGCTGCGGCTGGAAGGGATTCAAATTCAGCTTGATCCAGAAAGCTACGATCTGGGCATTTCCTATCGGACCCACGTTGAGAACCTGGGCTGGCAAAACTGGTGTTTTGATGGCGCCATGAGCGGAACATCTGGGCAGAGCCTGCGGCTGGAAGCCATTGAACTTGCCTTAACCGGATCTGATGCCGATTTGTTTGAACTCTCCTACCGGGTCCACTGCCAGAATGTCGGCTGGATGGACTGGGTAAAGAATGGTGCCACCGCTGGTACTGAAGGCCAGGGCCTGCGGCTGGAAGCCATCGAAATCACCCTGACCCGAAAAACCGCTTCTGAAACCGCGGTTACCAAACTGACCGCTCAAGCCAACGATCAGGCTATTGATCTTTTCTGGCTGACCGTTGACGGTGCCAGTTCGTATCAGATCGCCATGTCATCAGACGGCCAAAACTATGACCTGCTTGAGGCATCCATTTCTGAAACCTACGTTCAGAAAATCAACCTGACCCCGGGAATTCGCTACTGGTTTAAAGTACGAGCAGTAACAGAATCCGCCACCGGAGACTGGTCTGATCCCGTCACGGCGGTTGCCAACGTCGATGATCAGGGGACTGCCTTTGTGGGTGACATGCTTCTAATTACAAACGAATCAACCGATATTACCACCACCGAGTCCACCGGCGCCTTACCGGCCGTTTCCGCATCGGCCCAGACGGAAAGCACTGCCGAAGACCCCGAACCACGGGGCATTGATCGCATTGTCCGATCTGACACCGGGTATGATCTGTCCCGCCTCGATCTTTCGACCCTTCAAACCAGTCAAACCTATGTCCAGGGCGATACCCATTCTTTCTATGTAACCAGTGAAACCGAAGATGATCCGGCGCCAATTACCGGCCGTTGTGCTTATGACGGTCAGTTTGTTCAGATCTGGGTGGACAATGCCGAAGACGCCGTAGTTAAACTGACTGACGACCAGGCCGCTGAAATCGGGACAGAATTCGATACGATTATCTATCCCCTGGTCACTGAAAATTTCTATGCTGTCCCCGATCTGGACGGCAATGGTAAAGTCGCTATCCTCTGTTTTGATATTGACAATGATGCCGCCCAGGCCCAACTGCCGGATGTTTATACTGCTGGTTATTTTGAAGAGAACGACCTCCTGGCTGAGGGTAACTCTGATCAGCCTTCCAATCAGATGGAAATCTTTTATATCGACACCTATCCAGCTATGATGGAAAGTTATGCCAATTTGGATGTCACTCATCCCATTGTAGACCGCTGCTATCTCTCACTAGCCCATGAACTACAACATATGGCCAGCTTTAACTGCGATGTCCTGGTTGAAGGTGATCCCAACTGGTGTGATGTCTGGATGGACGAAGCCCTTTCACGAGCAGCTGAAGATCTTTATTATGAAAGTAAAGGGATTGACAACCGAACTAGAACCAATAACATCCGCTGGTATAACGGCGTCGATGCGGCTGAAATTGCCGCCGGCAAATCGCTACTTGACTGGGATGGCAGTCTGGCCTCTTATGAACTGTCCTATTTCTTCTCCCAGTATCTGCGAACCCAAATTGATCAGACTCAGGGTGACGGCCAAGGGGTTTTATCCTATCACGAGATCATTACTGATCCCTGCAATGATTACCAGGCCATTGAACATGTCATTCAACGCCAGATCGATGAAGACCTGACTTTTGGCGAATTTATGACCCTCTTCCGGGCCGCCATTCTGTTTAAAGCCGACTCCGGCCCCTATGGCTTTAACGGTGAAGATGGTTTCGATGCCCTTCAAACGAAGCTTTATTCCGGAACCCAAGCCCAGCTTAAAGGTGGTGGGGCGATTGTGACGCAACTCAATTCAACCTTTACGCCATACCCACACACATTCGGCCATAATATCTGCTTTACTGGGATATTTGGGCAGTGATTCATATACGATTATACGACATCTAACCATTTCTCGATTTTAAATTCTTACTTGTTCTTGACAAGCGTAAAATCCAGGTATAATACAATGTTGTAATCTATTGCAAGAAATTGCGCAGGGCTAGAATTGAAGAGATGCCCGTATGATACCACGGGTGGCACGACCGGGTTTTTCCGGAGCGGCCCTTGGTATGATGCGGGCTCTTTTATTTGCTTTACACCCCTTTTCACAATCCTGATGCTATTTAAAGGTCAAATATGAACGACAATGATCAACATTCGAGCCACATTCAAAATTTTTTACCTTTCAGTGCTGCTTCAAATTTAAGAAAGGGGCGTTTTTCCTCCCGCTGGTCTTATTCCACAATCACCGCCACCCCATCGGGGATCACCGTCACGGTGGCCGCTTCATTCTTTAAATGCGCTCTTGCCAGCGCCAGTGCTTCATTGACATCCTTGGCCGGGGTCATCTGGAATTCTTTAATCATCTCATCCGGGGCAGCCGAGATATAAATCACCTTGGCTTTTAACAGAATCCGGGCCAGGATCTGGGCTTCCCACTGATCGGGGATGGTTTCGTTGCGGGGGGTGCTCACAAAACCGGCCAACATCCGCTCAAGATTTTTTTCATCTTTAAAGGTGTTAAAAAAGGCGGCCCCGCCATGGCCATCTCCTGACTTAGCCAGCATGATAATCACCCCGCCGGGCTTGACGGCGGCTTCAGCGGCGGTCATCCCTTTCACAGCCTGATAAATGTTCTGATCCAGCGGATAGCCACCATTGCTGGTGATGACGATATCGCTGGGTGTGGCCTTGACCTTGCAGAGTTGCTCCAGAAAGGTCCGGCCCTTGATGTGGGCGGCATCGCAATCCCCGGCCACGGCATAGATCACCTCTTTTTCGGAATTGATCACGACATTGACCACAAAGGCCAGTTTGGCGGTGCGGGCAGCATAAAGCATATCGATGTGTAAGGGGTTGCCCTCAATCACCCCGGTGCGGGCGTTGGGATGGGCAATGAATTCGCCACAATGATTGGCCAGCACACTGACCCGGCTGGCAATGCCCGGCAGCACGCTCTTCCGGCCACCGGAAAAACCGGCAAAGAAATGGGGCTCAATAAAGCCTTCCGAAACCAGTAGATCAGCCTCCGCTGCTAACTTGTTGATGATCAGGGCCCCGCCGGAGGGCAGAGTGCCAATTTCCATCAAGCTGCTGTCATTGCCGGAATCATGGACGACAATCCGCTCCTGATCGACGATGGTTTCGCCAAATTTACCGACCAGTTCCTCCCGGGTGGTCAGACGGTGAAAGCCGGTGGCAATTAAGATGGTGATCTCCGCATCGGGATTGCCCCGGCGGATTTCTTTTAGCATCAGCGGCATAATGATTTTACTGGGCACCGGCCGGGTATGGTCACTGGCAATAATCACGATCTTTTGTTTGCCAATCGCCAGCTGACTAAGCTTTGCCGAGCCCTCAGGGTTCGCAATCGCTTCGGCCACCAGCTCGCTTTGGCTAAGCTCCGGGTGATAATCTTCAATCTGCGAGAGCAGCACACCATTTAAGCACGCCTCCTCAAGCACCAACGCTTGTTTTTCTTTTCCATAGGGTATTTTAATTTCCATAAACGTTCCTTTCTGATTAGAGAAAAGACACCAGAGACGTTTATTCTCCAGTGTCTTGATTTATATCTGACAGTATTTTTTATCCAAAAGTACTCAACAGCCCTTCCAGTAGCGGTGCTCCGAAATAGACAACCAGTCCAATGACGATAACATAAACGGCACAAACCTTCATGGTGGCCTGGAGAATCTTGCCTTCGCTGCCGATGATGCCGGTGGCGGCGGTGGCCACAGCAATACTTTGGGGCGAGATCATCTTCCCGGCAGTGGCACCCGCGGTGTTGGCGGCGGCCAGCCAGTAGGGACTCATGCCGATGGCATTGGCTGCCTCCACCTGGAGTCCACCGAAGAGCACGTTGGCCGAGGTGTCACTACCAGTGACAAAGGTCCCCAGGGCTCCAATCAACGGCGCAATCAGGGGGTAGAAATCGCCGGTGACCAGCACCAGAATCTGGGCAATGACACCGATCATGCCGCTATACCCCATCACCTTGGCCAGGGCCACAATCGACATGATGGTAATGGCGGATTTAAACATCTGCTTGACGGTTTTACCAAGAATCGTGCTGATCTCGCCAAATTTCACGCCCTGGATAAGCCCGCCCAGATAGGTGGCAATGATAATCAGGGTTCCCGGGGTGGCCAGCCAGTAGAAGGTCATCGGCTTGCCGTGGGGGCCGGTGTAAATCTGCACCGTGGTGCTGACCTGTTTGAGCAGCCCGTTAATGGCCGGGAACAGCGACGAACAGAGAATAATAATGGCAAAAACCAAAATAAATGGAAGCCAAGCCATCACGGCGGTCTTTAGCGGAATTTTTTGCCCATCTTTGGCGGCGGTATCCTTATAAAAGACCTTGGCCATGGTGATCACCACCGCCATACAGATCACCGAGCCGACAATCGCTGGCAGTTCGGCACCCAGCACCTTGGCGACAAAAATCTGCGGCAACCCGAATGACAGACCAGCCATCAGGGTAATCAGGAAAACCCCCTTGATGGCTTTAACACTTTTGCCGGTAAGACTGACCAGAATGAAGGGAATAATCACAATCATCACAAACAGCTGGATGGCAATGGTAAAGGACAAATCGTTTACATTGAGGCCAGTTACCGACGCCAGCGTGCTGACCGGCAGACCGATAGCCCCGAAGGCTGTCGGGGTGGTGTTGGCAATCAGACAGATAATGGCGGCAAAGACCGGATTAAAACCCAGAGCCGCCAAAATGCTGGCGGGAATTGCCACGGCGGTACCAAACCCGGCTATGGCTTCCAGAAAACCTCCGAAGCCCCAGGCCAGAATTAAAACCAGAATCCGTTGATCGGTGGAGACCGAACTCATCATTTTTTTGATGGTTTCCATCCCGCCGGTGTGGGTGACCAGGTTATAGGTAAACACCGCCGCAATAATAACAAGAAAAATCGGCCAGATCGCCATGGCAGCCCCTTCCAGAGCCGCCGTCAGGCTATCGAGTACCGGCATCTGCCAGACCAGAATACTAAGCCCAATGGTCATCGCCAGGGCAATCGGACAGGCCTTCTGGCCGGGGATCTTTAAGACCCCCAGGGAGACAATCAGCCAGATCACCGGGATCAGGGCGATAAAGAACAGTAACAGGTTATCCATATCTCCTCCTACATCTGACAGACTTTTTTAGGATTTAACAGGTTTTTCGGATCAAAGGTTTGTTTGATTCCAGCCATCAGGGCCAGATGTTCGGTGCCAAAATCATTGAGCAGATATTGGCGTTTGGCATAGCCGATGCCGTGTTCGCCGGAAACCAGTCCCTCATAGGTCAGGGCCTTAGCATACATCCGGTCCATCGCTTCGTTAAGCTTGGCTTCCCATTCCTGTTGGTCAAGCTGGTCGCGGCACACATAGATATGCAGGTTACCGTCGCCGGCATGGCCAAAGCTGGGGATTCGGACATTCATTTCCCGGGCCAGTTCATGGGTAAACTCAATAAACTCGGCGATCCGGTTTCGTGGAACCACCACGTCGCACTCATCCATTTCGGTGGTTGAGGCTTTAATCGCTTCCAAAAAGGCGCCCCGGGCAGACCAGACCGATTCTTTCCGTTCGGCAGTGTCGACAATATAGACATCCTTAGCCCCTTCAGCCAGACAGAGATTGGCAACCACTTCGTATTCGGCTTCCACCTGTTCCTTGGAGTTGCCATCAAAAGTCAATAGGATATAGGCGTTGCTGGAAGAATCCGGGAATTTTTTACCAAGGAAATCTTCGGCAAACAGAATGGTCTGGCGTTCCATAAATTCGATGGCCGTGGGAATCGCCTTGGATTTGATGATCTTGGGCACAATTCCAGCGGCATCGCCGATATTATCAAAAGGAATCAAAAGGCTTAAGGTCATCTTGGGTAAGGGCAACAGTTTAAGGATCGCTTTGGTGATCACACAGAGGGTTCCTTCGGAGCCAACGACCAGATCTTTTAAGCTATAGCCGGAGCTGTTCTTAACGATTTTGCCGCCCAGCTCGATGATTTCACCGTTTGATAAAACCACCGTCAGACCCCGGACATAGTCCCGGGTGACACCGTATTTCACGGCTCGCATGCCACCGGCGTTAGTACTGATATTGCCGGCAATGGTGGCCGATTTTTCACCGGGATCAGGAGGATAGAAAAGATCATTTTCTTCCACAAATTTGGACAGTTCCATCAACAATACCCCGGGTTCCACGGTCACAGTCAGATTTTCGGTGTCCAGTTCGAGAATATTGTTCATCAGTGTGGTTTCCAGCATAATCCCACCAAACAATGGGACGCAGGCTCCCACCAGCCCGGTGCCGGAGCCCCGGACGACAACAGGAATATTGTGCTCATACGAGTATTTCATGATTTTTGATACTTCTTCGGTGGTGGTGACTTTGATTAGCACTTCCGGATAGGAATGAATGCTGCCCAACTCATCATGGCTGAAATCTTCACCGATCTGATCGCCAACAAAAATCCGTTCAGCGGGAATCAGCGCCTTTAAAAAATCGATATCGTTTGCTTCCACTTTTTTGTAATTCATCTTAGCCAACCATCCTTTCTGGTGTTTCTGTGGCTTCCGGTATTGCCACGGTTTTCCCGGCGGCAGCGGTATCCGGTTCAGCAATCATTTTTAACAATTCCGGGATCACTTCATAGAGATCTCCGACCATGCCACAATGGGCAATATTAAAGATCGGGGCCTTGGGATCGTTATTGACGGCGATGATATATTCAGAATTCTGCATCCCGGCAGCAAACTGGACGGCGCCGGAAATCCCCAGGGCAATAATCAGCTTGGGTTTCACGGTTCGGCCGCTTAAGCCGATCTGCAGACGGGCATCAAACCAGCCGGCTTCGATGCCGGGGCGGGTACAAGCTACCGTCGCACCGATTTTTTCGGCAAACTCGCGGATCATTTCCAGATCCTTTTCGCATTTCACGCCCCGGCCAACGGCCACAATGGTTTCAGCTTCGGAAAGATCAATCCCTTTTTCTTTTTTTATGACTTCCAGTACTTCAATGGCGGAGACCAGTTTATCTTTGCCGATTGCCATGATTTCGACGGTTCCCCAGGGTTCGTTAACCCGTTCCGGCGCCGAGAATACTTTATAACGGACAGTACAGAACTGGGGCCGGGTGTTTTCGGTGACAATCTGGGCCATAATATTCCCGCCAAAGGCTGGTCGGATCTGAACCAGATCGGTATTGTCCTTCATTTCCAGAATGGTGCAGTCGGCGGTGAGACCGGTGCGGTAACGGGCAGCCACCCGGGGGGCCAGGGAGCGACCAACGTTGGTGGCACCAACTAAAATCGAAGATGGTTTAACTTTTTCGATGAAGTCTTCCAGAACGTTAGCATAGGGCTCAATCACAAAATGCTTCAGTTCCGGCTGATCGTAGACAAAGACCTTATCAACCCCGTAGCTAAGCAACTCACTCGCTTCGTCTGTGATATTGGTGCCCATAAACAGAGCGTAAACCGGATGACCGATGACGGCAGCCAGTTCCCGGGCTTTGCCAATCAACTCAAAGGTAACCGGATGAATCTGTCCTTCAATGTGATCGACATAAACGGTAATGCCCGTGTAGAGGCTTTTATCAATAGCGACTTTTTCGTCCTCTTCGAGTTCAAGCACCCCGGCGGGGCCGTTCTTTAAACACATCTTGCACATTTTACAGGCGGCGGTGACTTCCAGTCGAGCGTTTACATATGAAAAGGCATCGAAGGGGCAAATCTCTGCCAGTGCCTCAAAGGTTTGCTGATCAACGTTTTCGGTAATTATTTTAATTCCTGCCATGATTTTATTCCTTTCTCGCCTAATTATTTTTACTCAGATATTTTTTTTCGGTTAAAATGCCATGAAGCGCCTGAGCCAGCACGGTTCCATCGCCTTCATAGCTGGTTTTTTCGACGTTGGACTCCGGCGGGAAAATCCGTTCTACCTGGGTCGGTGAGCCACTGAGGCCATATTTTTTGGCATCGGTGTCGTACATATCTTTCAGGGTCAAAACGGTAATTTCGGGGTTTTCAGAAATTTCCAGTTTTCGCTTGTAGGACGGTAAACGTGGGGTGTAAATGTCCTTATCAACCGTAATCAGGCAGGGGTATGGCACCCGCTGGATTTCTACACTTTCTTCCATGTTCATTTGCAGGGTCAGGCCTGCTTCATCGGCCACCAGAATTTTGATGACGTTGGTGACATGGGGAATCCCCAAAAACTCGGCCATTTCTGGACCGACCTGAGCAGTATCGCCATCGGTGGTCTGCTTGCCGCAAATGATCAGATCAAAGTCGCCCAGTTTTTTGGCGCCCTGGGCCAGAGTATAGCTGGTGGCAACCACATCGGCCCCGCCAAATTTCCGGTCAGACAGTAAACAGCCGGCGTCGGCGCCCATATAGAAGGATTCGAGCAACACCTCTTTACTTTGCATCGGCCCCATCGACAAGGTCGTAATGGTGCCGCCCAATTGTTCTTTTAAACGGAATGCCGTTTCCAGACCAAATAAATCATAGGGATTGAGTTTCGATTCAACCCCATCCCGAATCAGAACCCCTGTTTCCGGATCCACTTCGACGTTGGACGTGCCGGGAACCTGTTTGATACATACCAGTATTTTCATACTCACCCTCCATAAAATAAATTAATTATTGCGACAGTGTCGTGAGCTTTGGGACCAGTTTCGCACGAAACACCAGAAGAAATCGCTATGCGAATTTCTTCAAGGTCGCGGGCAGTCGCCAACTACAAGCAAGCTTGTGATTGGCTCGTTGCCTTCGCGAATTTCTACACTGTACGGCGGACAGTTCGATGAACTGTTCGCCTACACGTTACGAAATTGTTTGTGGAAACTGCACCCAAAGCAATCAATGTTCGATGTTTTTGATTTCGCAAACGCCTGATTTTACCAATCATTGTTTAAGTTAAGACCGTAGCGAAATTTCTTTTGCTGTCTGTTTCGGTACAGACAGCAAGGACGTCACTTTCTGATTGAAATATTTCGCCGTCAACACAACTGCTGTTGACAAAAACTCTAAACCCACATAAACCCATTCATAAACCGCTTGACAAAATTCTGATAAAATTCTACTATTGGTCTGGTGGTCAGACCACTAACCTGTTGCCATTATATGTGTTTCGTAAATATTTGTCAAGTGATAAAATAACGTTTTCAGAAATTATTTGTCTGCCACCTCTTGATCTTTTTGAATTTTGAAAGCGACTGTGGTAGAATGATGTATTATGACACTTACTGGAAAAGTAAAAAAATTGAATGAAATGAAGTGACTTTGAGATGTTTAAAGAAATTGCCCATACAAAAATCTATTTGCAGATCCTCGAGCAGATTAAAGAAAATATTATCCGGGGAAATTTAAAAAGTGGTGACCGCCTGCCCTCGGAACGACAATGGGCGGAGCAGCTGGGGGTTTCCCGGGCGACGATCCGGGAGGCCATTCGAGCGCTGGAGATGATCGGTCTGGTAGTCTGTCAACAGGGTGAAGGCAATTTTATTGCCGAAAATTTTGAAGACACCCTGACCCAACCGTTGACGATTATGTTCTGGCTCAGTAACGGCCAGCTCAGTGAGGTGCAGGAGCTGCGGTGAGCCCTGGAAACCGAGGCCGCCAAACTGGCCGCCAAAAAAATGACCCCGGAACGGTTGGCCAGTCTGGAAAAAATCTGTGATGCCATCGAAACCGAAACCGACGAAACGGTTCGGGCCGAGCTGGACAAACGCTTCCACTATGAGATTGCCCTGGCTTCCGAAAACCGGATGATCCGCAATGTTCTGCAGTCCTCGGCAACCCTGATTGAAGCACTGATCAAGGATATCCGAATTGCCATTCTCGATGATCCCGACCGGGGGCCAGTAATCGACACCCAACACCGTCATATTCTCAATGCCCTAAAGAACAAGGAACCCTTGAACGCCGCCTTTGCCATGTCCCAACATATGGATCTGATTGACGGCTTTGTGGCCGGGCTTGAAATTGACGAACCGTGACTCAATCGTCTAAACGAAAAAAAAGCCGGATGGGCAAATCCATCCGGCTTTTTTTATTTTTAAACCAAGGCTTCAAATTTTTGCAGAAAGCCCTGCAATACCGACTCAATCACCGCAGTACCACCCTCTGTATCGGATTCGATATTCAGTGGCATAATCGGGTCATGGAGGGACATCCGCAGCAGACACCAGCCGTTGCCGGCACTGGCATCACAGCTGACCCGTACCCCTTCATAATTGGGACTGACCACCGCCCAACCGGGTTGGCTGGCAGCGAAGGCGGCAAACGCCGTCAACACGTTTTCGCCATAGGCTTTAAAATCATCAGCAGTAATTTTTAAGCGGATTTCCTTAGCCTCCACCGGTTCTTTTAAACCAGCCAGAAACGAACTAATCGGCTGTCCAGCCTTAAACAGTTCCGCAAACTTGATCAGCGCCATCGTCACCAGATAGGCCCCATCATCAAGAAAATAATTTTCCTTGATGGCGCCGTGGCCACTGGTTTCCATGGCCAGGTGGGTCTCGATGCCCTCGTTATTTAAGCGGATGGCCTCGTTGATGACGTTTTTATAGCCCCGCTTAAAGCGATGATGGTGCCCACCATGATTTTCTATAAACTCGGTTAACCCGGTTGACGTAATCGAGTCGGTAACAATTGTCGAACCGGGATAGTCGGATAACAGCATACTGGCCATAAAAGCGATAAAGTCATTGCGATTGATGGCGTTACCTTTTTCATCAATAATCGCGGCCCGGTCGACATCGGTATCAAAGATGATCCCCAGATCGGCCTGGTTGTCCCGAACCGCTTTGGTGATGTGTTCAATCGCCACGGCATCCTCGGGGTTGGGCACGTGGTTGGGAAAATGGCCGTCAGGATCCAGATACTGGCTGCCGGTGGTATCAGCCCCTAACGGCTTTAGCACCTGGCTGGCAAAAAAACCGCCAGCACCGTTACCCGCATCAACCACAATCCGGGCGCCTGCCAGGGGCTGCTCGCTGCCCGTTTTGGCACGAATGATGTTTAGAATATTTTTTGAATAGCTGGGCAAAAAATCATAATCCCGGGCCTGTCCACCGGGGGTAAAGCTGGTCTCAATGGTCTCGGCCAGCGTCAGAATCGCCGTGATATCTTCTTTATTGAGACCGCCGTCTTTGGTGAAAAACTTCAGCCCATTGCGGTTAAAGGGCAGATGACTGGCAGTGACCATTACGGCCCCATCGGCCTGGATAACCGGATCAAGGGTGGTCATAAACATCGCCGGGGTGGTACTGATGCCGCATTGATAGACCTGGTTACCCTTACTAATAAGCCCCAGTGCCACTGCCTGGGCGATGTGGGGCCCGGACAGCCGACTATCTCGGCCAACGGCAAAGGTTAAGGGGGTTTTTCCCAGCTTTTGCTTAAGCCAAGTGGCAAAGGCAAAGGCAATTTTCATGGCCATGTCCTGGGTGAAATTCACTTCCTCGCCGGGAATCCCCTCCAGGGCCACCCCCCGGACGTCGGAACCGTTTTGTAATTTTTTTATATCTTTAATTTCCATTGAATGTTATTCTCCTGGTCATAAATTACCTTAGGTAATTGAAAAAATGCCGTGAGCTTTGGGCCCAGTTTCGCACAAACACCAGAAGAAACCGCGATGCGGATTTCTTCGAGGTCGCGGGCAGTCGCCAACTACAAGTAAGCTTGTGATTGGCTCGTTTATTCGCGAATTTTTACAATAGGGCGAACAACATTTTCTTGTACTGTTCGCCTACACGTTACAAAATCGTTTGTGGAAACTGCACCCAAAGCCATCATTGTTCGATGCTTTTTCATTTCGAAACCACCTAATAAACTGGCTGAATAAACCGGCATTTTAGCCAACCAAAGAGGCGCACATGACGGCTTTGATCGTATGCATCCGATTCTCGGCCTCATCAAAGACCTTGGAATGTTTACTGCGGAAAACTTCATCGGTGACTTCCATTTCATCCAGCCCGAATTTCTCCTTGACTTCCCGGGCAACCGATGTTTCCTGGTCATGGAAGGCCGGTAAACAATGCAGGAAGATCACCTCGTCATTGCCCGTTGCTCGTATCATTTCCATGTTAACCTGGTATGGCGACAACAGCTTGATCCGGTCAGCCATCTGATCTTCTTCGCCCATTGAGACCCAGACGTCAGTATAGATGGCGTCGGCTCCCTTGACGCCAGCATTGATGTCGGCCGTCAGCGTGATGGTTCCACCGGTTGTTTCACAAAGGGTCTTCATTTCAGCAACCAACGCCTCTTCCGGGAATAATGATTCGGGCGCTACCGCCACAAAATGCATTCCCAGTTTGGCACAACCGATCATCAGGGCGTTGCCCATGTTGTTTCTGGCATCGCCAACATAGACCAGCCGTTTGCCTTTAACACTGCCGAAATTTTCCTGAATGGTCAGCATATCGGCCAATACCTGAGTCGGGTGATCCAGATCGGTTAAGCCGTTCCAGACTGGTACCCCGGAATGCTCAGCCAACATTTCGACTGTTTCTTGTTCAAAGCCGCGGAACTCAATACCATCATAAAAGCGACCCAACACAATGGCTGTATCCTCAATCGATTCTTTTTTCCCCATCTGACTATTAGTCAAAAAGGTGACATTGGCCCCTTCGTCAAAAGCCGCAACTTCAAAGGCGCAACGGGTCCGGGTTGAGGTTTTTTCAAAAATCAGCACGATATTTTTGCCTTTGAGCAGCTCGCCGACCACTCCTGATTTTTTCTTGGCTTTGAGTTCGGCTGCGTAGTCAATCAGATATTGGATCTCCGCCGGGCTAAAATCTTTTAATGTCAATAAATGACGTCCTTTTAAATTCATCACGTTTCCTCCGTTTATCGCTTGTTAAGCTTTTTTATAAATTCATTTTTTTCGAAATCAAAACCCGTCCCGATACAAGGGCATGGTCATGCAGCGGGGGCCGCCCCGGCCGCGAACCAGCTCGGAGGCTTCGATGCCAATCACTTCTATGCCATTTTGGGTAAGTACCTCATTGGAGCGCTCATTCCGGGCATAAGCAACAATCACCCCTGGGGCAATCGCCAGGGTGTTGGTGCTGTCGTTCCATTGTTCCCGGGCAGCTGCCACCGGGTTACCACCACCACTTTCAATCAGGTTAATGGTTGGCAAGCCAAGCACTGTTTTCAGGGCTTCTTTAAGACTGTCAAGCTTTTGGTAATTGAGATAGTCCCCTTTTCCCGGCGTCATAATCACGGTTTCCACCTGCTCCAGAATCCCCGGGTAAACAATGAATTTATCAACGTCCACCATCGTAAAAACGGTATCCAGGTGCATAAAAGCTCGGTTACTGGGGATTTTTACCGCCAACACCTGTTCGATGCCAAGTTCAGCAGCAAACAAGTTTTTGGCCAGTTCTTCCACCCCCTGAACCTCGGTGCGCTCACTGCAGCCCACCGCCACTACTGTCGGGCTTAAAATCAGGATGTCGCCGCCTTCCACCGAAAAGAAGTTGGTATCCTGGTAAAAAGTTTTATTGTTACAGTTTTTAAACAGCGGGTGATGTTCATAAATCGCCGCCAGATAGCGACTTTCCCGTTTGCGGGTGCGAGTGGCCATGGCTGAAATCACCATCCCGTCATGAATCGTCACCGCCGGATCCCGCATAAAATATAGATTCGGCAGCGGATTTAAGTAAAAAGCATACGGTTCCGGACCTTTTAAATAGTCGGTCAAGACCAGATGCCGTTCCAGGTGATCGAGCTGCTTTTGCAGCACTCCCGCAATCAGAGCATCGCCCAGAGCATTGCTGTCCAGCGACATCAGGTATTCATGTAAAAAGCCATCGATATAGTTTCCCGATGAGGGGTTCTTATCAATCACCTCTTCAATGATATTCTCCCGGACGGCGGTATTTCTTAAAATATCTTTAAGCAGATCCTCGACATAGAACACCTCAGCTCCCCGTTTTCCAAGGATCGCCGCAAACGCATCGTGCTCCTCCTGCATCCGCTTTAGCCAGGGGATATCTTCAAATAATAGTTCTTTTAGTGAATCCGGGACAATCCGTTCCAGTTCCTTGCCTGGCCGGTGGAGCAACACCTTTTTGAGTTTACCAATTTCTGATTCGATTTTCAGGTTCTTATCATTCATTTTTTATCTCCAAAATTTTCAATACCCGGTTATTATACCATCGGTTTCATAAAAAGCCTACTATAATTACGCAAGATTGTTGCAACAAAAAAAGAAGAACCGGAGTTCTTCCCTTTATGTGAATCGTTTATCTTGTCGTTATGAAACCAACAGTGCCCCATCCGCTTCATTCTCATCTAGTAATACAATTTTTACACTTTGAGTTAAGAGATCGGAATAACTAAATGATAATTTCTGTTCTTTCCGTTGATCTTCTTGAACCCGGACGGTAAAAATACTGGGATAAGTGCTTTCAATTATCCCTTCTTTTTGGTAGAGTTTTTTCTTGCTTTTATGTGCTTCAAGTTTGACTCGTCTGCCCAGATAATTTTCCACCTCGCGTCTAATGTCCATAATCGTAGCTTTTGGCATGAACTTCACCTCTCTGTGGTTTTCTCTACGTTAGTATACCACAGATTTAAGGAAAAGTAAAATTTTTTATTATAACAAGACCTGGTTTTATTGTCAATATGTAAATCTGATTTTCGTTTACATATTGTTTAACGTTTACATATTTTCATTGCAGAATTTTTTCCCGGACGTTAACGATGTTTTTTCTTTTGTGCATCCGGGTTGGGATCCGGGTGTTCATTAAATACCGCATACATTTCCCGGCCATAACGCAGGGCATCGACAATCCGCATCGGGTTATGGAGCCAGATAGCATCTTCCAGCTTAGTCAGTACTTCAAAGGATTCAAAGCCCCATGTGCATAACACCGGCAACATTTCGGCTCTGATCGCCGTTTCATAATCGACCGTGGAATCACCGACGTAGAGACATTGCTGGGGAGTCAGCCTCATTTTGGCTACCAACTCCAGCGACACCTCCGGATTGGGTTTGCGCAGGGCATCTTTGGTAAAACCCCGGACATCCACATAGTCATACTCCCCAAGCAGGGCTTTAACCAGTGTTTTGGCCTCAAGATCAGGCTTATTGGTACAAACAGCCCAGGGAATCTCATTGGCCTTAAGATAATCAAGCAGTTTAGTAATCCCTGGATAGGGTTTGGTTTTTTTAAGATAGTTGGCGGAATACTCCGATCGCACCATCTCCGTCAATTTGTCAACAAAGGCTTCATCATCCCGATACTTTTCCGGCAAGGCATCCCGGGTTAAATTTCTAAGCCCTCTGCCAATAAATTGTTTTCCCACTTCATAGGAGTGAGTGGGAAATTGATAATATTTCATAATCCCATTAACCGAATCGATCAAATCCTCCAGTGAATTGACCAGGGTACCGTCTAAATCAAAAATAATTCCTTTATACTTATGCATGACGTCCTCCTCTTCTGCGATTGCATGTTTTTCTAATATTATACCCCATTTTGGTAATAAATTTTGTTTTTTTATTAGCTTTGGATTATAATAAGATTATTCTTATCTCTGGAGGTAATATTTTGGGTTATAAGGAAGAGAATTATCGAAATCTCAGTAAATCTTTAATTAAAAAACTTGAAAAACGAAATTTTGAAGGCTATTTTTGCTCAACTGCCAGTGAGGCCCTGGAGTTGGCTCTGTCACTGATTCCCGAAGGTGCCAGTGTTACCCATGGCGGTTCCGAATCAATCAAGGAAATTGGCTTGCTTGATGCTGTTAAAAATGGCAACTATCACTATATAGATCGCAGCCTGGCTAAAACCCACCAGGAAAAAAGAGAGGTGGTCGCCCAAGGTGTGCTGGCCCATACCTTTCTGACCGGTACCAATGCCATCACCATGGATGGCGAACTGGTCAATGTTGATGGACTCAGCAACCGGGTTGCTCTGATGTGTTTTGGCCCAGAGCAGGTAATTGTCATCGCCGGGATCAATAAGGTGGTCGCCAATGTCGATGCCGCCATTTATCGGGCCCAGAATGTAGCGGCACCGGTCAACGCTATTCGCTTAAATGCCAAAACCCCCTGTTATGAAACCGGTAACTGCGCCGATTGCCATAGTGATGACTGTATGTGTGTCAATATCGTGACCACCCGTCACAGCCGGACTCCCGGCCGGATCAAGGTGATTCTGGTAGGCCAGAATCTGGGCTACTGAGATGCAGGCTCAAACGAATCCCGTTGCTGCATTAAATCAGGCCTTCGCGATCTATCCCCAATCCTTAAAAAAAGAACCGCGGGTGGCATATGCCGGCACCCAGGGTTCTTATGGTGAAGAAGCCAGCCTGGCTTTTTTTAAGCACGACTGTGAACTGTTTGCTTACAAAACCTTCGAGGATGTGTTTGTGGCTCTGAGCCAGGGTTCCATTGATTACGGCGTGCTGCCAATTGAAAACTCATCCACCGGCTCGATTGCGGCGGTTTATGACCTGTTGTCCCGCTACCAGTATTATATCGTCGGTGAGCAGGAAATCAAGGCCCGCCACTGTCTGCTGGCCCCAAAAGGCGCCTCTCTGGAGAGCATTTGCGAAGTGTATTCCCACCCTCAGGGATTTTCCCAATCCGAAGAATTTTTAAAAGATTATCCCCACTGGAAATGCATTCCCTACTTTAACACCGCCATCGCCGCTGAGTACGTGGCCAGCCAGAACGATCCGACCATGGCGGCCATTGCCAGTAAACGGGCCGGGGAAATCTATAATCTGGAAATTCTGGCGGAAAATATCAACTTTTCCCAGACCAACGTCACCCGGTTTGTGATTATTTCCCGACAGATTGAACTGTTTGAAAACCCCACCCGGGTCAGCATTGCTTTCCATCTGCCCCATCGTCCCGGGGCGCTCTATGAAATCATCGGAATTTTTTCGGTGTTTTCACTCAACCTGTGCAAGATCGAATCCCGGCCGCTGTTAAAAGAAAACTGGGAATACCTGTTTTTTGTCGATTTTACCGGCAATATCTCCCAAAACACTCTGGTCAACCTGCTGCCGATTATTGAGGAAAAGGCCGAGTATTTTCAGTTTTTAGGGTATTATCCGCAGTTTGAAAAATAGCCTGCTTTATATTTTTCGCAGCAAAACCCCAGGTTTTCACGACACTAATAAGTCGTTAAACCTGGGGTTTTTAATTGTTACTGTCTAATCATAAAAGGCCATTCGAACCTGCCCATTGGCGTCAACTGCAGGGCTATAATCATCGGAATGACAATTGGGACAGCGGGCCTTGGCGCTAAAACGGTAGTGGCCGTCCTCACAGCTGCCGGCAATGGCCTCGACCTTCTGTTGATAGGTTAGGGTCGGATCCTGATCGTTTATCTTTTCCTGAATTTCTTCCTGACGGACCGCCTTTTCTGCCCCACAGCTGTCGCAGTGTAGCAATTCGAAATATAAACCGCCGCCTTCCCGGACGTCAAATTCGGTCTGACACTGATTGCACCGGGCTTTAAACTGTCTGCCCAATTTTATCGCCTCCTGTTTCAAATTATTAAGGTAATTGAGAAATGAAAAATACTCGAACAATGCTTGCTTTGAGTGCAGTTTCCACAACAATAAGAAATCGCGATGCGAATTTCTTATTGTTCGCGGGCAGTCGCCAACTACAAGCAAGCTTGTGATTGGCTCGTTGCCTTCGCGAAAACAATTGTGTAACGTGTAGGCGAACAGCACAAGAAAATGTTGTTCGCCCTAGTGTAAAAAATTGTTTCGTGCGAAAGTGGGCGCAAAGCTCACAGCAGTTTTGCATTTACCTACAACTCATTCACCGCTTAAGCCAGTAGCTGCAAGACCCCCTGGGGCTGCTGATTGGCCTGGGAGAGCATCGCCTGGGCTGCCTGAGAAAGAATATTATTTTTGGTAAAGGCCATCATTTCCCGAGCCATATCGACATCCCGAATCCGGGATTCCGATGAGGTCAAGTTTTCCGAGGACGTCTGCAGATTTTTTATCGTATGTTCCAGGCGGTTCTGGTACGCCCCCAAACGGGAACGCTCCGCAGAGACCATGCTGATCGCCGAATCACAGGCCGCAATTGCATCGTTCGCTTTTGAGTAGGACGAGACATCCAGCGCATCAATCCCCAGGGCGGAAGCCCGCATATCACTGGTCGAGACCGCCATACTCTGGCCGGTATTGGCACCGACTTGAATCGTGAACGATTGGGCCGCCGAATCGGTGAGATCCGGCCAGATGATATTAAAACCAGACATCGGCTGATCGACTTCGGCCGCACCGGCACCGGCGGCTTCCGGCATAATCGACTCGGCGGTTTCGGCAGCGCCGCCAGCTGCGTCAAGACCTGTCGCCGACCCTGTATCGGTTTCGGCCGAACCGAAATTTAAAACAACACCTGTCTCTGAAAGCAATGTCGCCATATTTGTTACATCACTTTTAAATGAATTTAGCCAAGCTGCTGTATTTGCAAACGTTCCTTCATTCGCCAACGCATCATCTAAATTTTTTGTGGCGTTGGCAGGAGTAGCCAAGTACTGAAGAATCGCATCCACATCACCACCCGTTGCCTTATCCAGATACCGGACCGCCAGATAGGCCGCAGAATAGTCATGGCTATTCCCGGCGCCCCAATCCTCAAAGCGACCCGCAGTTATTTGGCTGACAACAGCCGCCACCCCGGCATCGTTATCGCCGCCACCAAGGGCTGTAATACTGCTTTTTAGCCGGTCATCGCCACCGTGGGTAAATTCTGCCACCCCTTCAATAAACCAGCTGGACAAATCACCCATATTCATCGTCGAGGCCATCACCGCATGGGTAATTTCATGAGCAATGACCCGGTCCACATACTGGTAATAAGTACCACCATCCATGGTATCGGTGGGCTGGGCATAAGCTAGATTGATTTTTAAATTCAGATCGGTGGCGGCTTTTCCGGTGATATTAGGATCACCATGGGCATCACCGCCAGTTGCGGCATAGCCTGCTTCAACCATCGCCGCGTAAGAACTGGAAGAATCATTAACAAATTCCACCGTCATATTAATCCCGCTGGCAGAGATCCCGTAACTGTCAAAGACCAGCTGTTCGGCTTCATCCAGCCACCACTTTTTCAGGCTAGACATCAGGTTCTGCTGATCAGCGACACTGACAGAGGCGTTGCCCTGGTTTAATAGCTTTTTAGTATTGAATTCGGTGGTATTGCCAATCCGATCGACCTCTTTGGTCAATTGATCAATCTCGCTCTGAATCGCTTCCCGGTCGACTGCCACATTGGTGTCATTGGCTGCCTGAACGGATAATTCCCGAATCCGCTGTACCAACGAATGAGTTTCACTCAAAGCCCCTTCAGCCGTTTTGATCAGGGAAATGCCGTCCTGGGCATTGGCGCCAGCCTGATCCAGCCCCCGGATCTGGCCGCGCATTTTCTCGGAAATCGCCAGTCCGGCAGCGTTATCCCCGGCCCGGTTAATTTTCTGTCCGGAAGATAATTTCTCCAGAGATTTACCCGCCTGGTTAGTATTATTGGTTAATTGCCGATAATTGTTGATTGCCATGATATTGTGGTTAATTCTCATTTGGTCACCTCCTTCCTCACTGAATTACCTGATAATCATGATCGTTTAAAAATACGAAGTGAATTCGTTAAAATGACACTTCCTGATAAATACCCATATTCAACATTCGCATTTCGTTATATATCGGTCAAACCGGCTAATTACATAAGCTTTTATTAAAAAAAATTTGACATTTGTCAACTTTTTTTGATTCCATTCTTTTTTTACCCTCAACGTACAAATTTCAACAAAAAAAAAACAGCATCAAGGTGATATGCTCGTCCTTAAAATAAACAGTTCTTTTATTTAAACTGTTCACTATAAGAGGAGTATATCACCTGCTGTCGTTCAAACTGTCATAAACGATAACCCAGAACCGACAATTATTACATTATGTTGTACGCATCGGAGCGGACAACAGATTAACAATTGGTCGGACCGGTAGTTTATTGACATCCACGTTTTTCTATTTTTTATTTTTTCTGAAGTTCAATCCAAGTATCGTGGCCATTTAAATTAAAGCTTTCACCGACTCCGGTTTTAACCGTGATCGCATTGGCCAGAGTTTCGGTTATGATAAAATCGCGATAGATGGCAATGGCCCGAGCCATCGCTTCGTCGCTGCTGTAGGTAATGTCAATCCGATCCATCACTTCATAGCCATTGGATTTTCGAAGCTGCTGAATCCGGGAGACAAATTCCCGGGCACAGCCTTCGTCGAGTAAATCCTGATTCAGGCTGGTATCGAGAATGATAAACTTGTTGTTAAACATCTGGACATTAAAGCCTTCTTTAGCCGAAATTCGGATATCGATGAAATCTTTACGCAGTTCAATGCTTTCCCCATCCAGCTCAATCACAAAACTGCCATCCGCTTCCAGCTTGGCCACCACGTCACTGGCTTCCACTGAAGCCAGAGCCTTGCCCAGCAGCTTGACATTTTTACCAAGAATCGGGCCGGCGACCTTAAAGTCGGGTTTTAAGGCATAGTTCATAAAGTCGCCAAGATTGTCTTCAAAGACGACTTTTTTAATATTCAATTCCTCTTCAATCAGGACGCAGAGATCGCCAAGGGTTTCCCGGTACTTGCCATCGACAATGATCTTGGATAGCGGCTGACGCACCTTGATCTGGGCTTCTTCCCGGGCACCACGACCGAGGCTGACCAGTTCCCGTACCAGATCCATCGGTTCTTCGATGGCATCCTGAATCAGCGCTTCATTGACGGTGGGATAATCGGCCAGATGGACCGAAACCCCATCGGTCAACTTCTGATACAGTTCTTCGGTGATGTATGGCGCAAAGGGGGCACACAGCCGAACCACCCCTTCCAGCACTTCCCAGGTGGTGTTGTAAACAGCTTTTTTATCTTCAGTTAGTTCAGTCCCCCAGAAGCGGCGACGGTTCCGACGGATGTACCAGTTGGATAAATCTTCATTAACAAAGTTCTGGATTTTTTTAACCGCTTTGGTCAGATCAAAGACGTCCATTTCTTCGCGCACTTCTTTAACCAGGCGGTTGTATTTAGAAAGAATCCAGGCA
The DNA here is from genome assembly GCF_026646375.1 of Acetobacterium wieringae. Lineage (GTDB taxonomy): Bacteria > Bacillota > Clostridia > Eubacteriales > Eubacteriaceae > Acetobacterium > Acetobacterium wieringae_A. The sequence continues at coordinate 350,617 of NZ_JAIPPU010000001.1, read as the reverse complement.
TCGATTTCCGGACGCTCGGCATAGGGGACAAAAAATTCTCTCGGATCGATGTTATCGGTATTGGCATAAAGGGCAAAGAAATGATAGGTGTTTTTCAGGGTATTAAAGAATTTACTTTGCACTTCTTTGATCCCCTTGACATCAAAACGGGTTGGTGTCCAGGCCGGCGAAACATAAAGCAGATACCAACGCAGCGCATCCGCCCCATACTCAGAAAACATTTCAAAGGGATCAACCGTATTACCCCGGGATTTCGACATTTTCTGGCCGTCGGCATCGAGGATCAGGTCATTGACCAGCACTTTTTTATAGGGCGCTTTACCGGTGACAAAGGAAGAAATCGCCAGTAATGAATAGAACCAGCCCCGGGTCTGGTCAATCCCTTCACAGATAAAATCAGCCGGGAATTGTTCTTCCCACAGTTCTTTGTTTTCAAAGGGATAATGATACTGGGCAAAGGGCATCGAACCGGAATCAAACCAGCAATCGATAACGTCTTTGACCCGGGTCATCGTCTGGCCGCAATCGGGGCAGGTGAAATGCACATCATCCACATAAGGACGGTGTAGCTCTATGTTTTCGTCAATCGCCTCAATGGCCCGTTCCACCAGTTCTTTCCGGGAACCAACGGTTTCCAGCTTGCCGCACGCATCACAGCGCCACACCGGCAGCGGGGTTCCCCAGTAGCGACTTCTCGAGATCGCCCAGTCGTTGAGGTTTTCCAGCCAGTTTCCAAAACGTTTTTCACCGACAAAATCCGGGTACCACTCGACCCCGTTATTATTTTCAATCAGGGTATCTTTGATCTTGGTCATTTCAATATACCAGCTTGGTTTAGCATAGTATAATAAGGGGGTTTTACAGCGCCAGCAATGGGGATAATTATGCAGTACCTTTTCTTTTTTGAACAGTTTGCCTTCGGCCTTTAACCATTTGATGATATCAAGATCAGCATCAATAACAAACTGACCCTTCCAGGGGGTGTCGGTATATTTACCGTCCTCGGCCACCGGCTGCAGTACCGGCAGATGGTAGGCACGGCCAACCTTGTAGTCATCTTCCCCAAAGGCCGGGGCGATATGCACAATCCCGGTACCATCTTCGGTGGTGACATAGTCGGCACAGGTGACAAAAAAAGCTTTTTTATCAGGTCTTACAAAGGGCATCAGCTGTTCATATTCAACGTATTCAAGGGCTTTTCCCTTCATTTCTTCAATGATTTCATAGTCATCGCCCAGCAGTTTGGGCGCCAGCACCTTGGCACAGATATAAACTTCACCATCGCTGCGGGCTTTGATGTAATCGGCCTCGGGATGAACAGCCAGCGCCACATTGGCTGCCAGCGTCCAGGGGGTGGTGGTCCAGACTAAAAAGTATTCGTTGGCATCCTTGCGTTTAAAGGCGGCGACGACGGTGTTGCTTTTGATTTCCTGATAGCCCTGGGCGACCTCGTGGGAGGCCAGACCGGTACCACAGCGGGGGCAATAGGGCATGATCTTATGCCCTTCATAGAGAAACCCTTCTTTATTGAATTTATCGAGAATCCACCAGACCGATTCAATATAATTGTTATCCAGCGTAATGTAAGGGTCTTCCATATCAATGAAATAACCCATTTTGCGGCTCATTTCCTTCCATTGGCCTTCGTAATTAAAGACTGACTCCTTACATTTTTCGTTGAACTTATCAATGCCATAGGCTTCAATTTCCGGTTTACTGGACAATCCCAGCTGTTTTTCCACTTCAATTTCCACCGGCAGGCCATGGGTATCCCAACCACCTTTGCGAAGCACCCGATAGCCATCCATAACCTTATATTTACAGACCGTATCTTTTAAGGTCCGAGCCAACACATGGTGGATTCCGGGACGTCCGTTAGCCGTTGGGGGCCCCTCATAAAAGACAAAGTCCTGTTTCCCCGCCCGGTTATCAATACTCTGCTGCAACAGATTCATCGTTTCCCATTGTTTTGAGATTGCATCTTCTCTGTCGCCAACTTTTCCTTCTATTAATGTTTTAAACTGCGCCATATTTATACCTCCATTCAGTCTCTCTTAGTTACATAACTGCATTGTTTATCTTCTACTCTTAAGTAATAAGCATGTGATCACACCAGACTCGCTCAACACAAAAAACGCCCCCTGAAAAATCCAAGGGACGAAAAATCGCGGTACCACCCAAGTTGGCAGCAAACTGCCCACTCCATGAAGTTAACGATTCCCCGGGGTTTCCTAAGCTTAATTAACCAATGGTCAACTTAAGTCTTCAGAAATCCTGTTCAAAGGTGATCTCTCTGAGGTATCTTTTGACAATCTTTCACCGAAGTGATTGTCTCTCTGTTAAAGCATTCCCCACAGCGTCCTTATCCTGACATTTATCTTTTTAGTTTGTTTAATACAATAGTTAATAACGATTTAAAGTAAAAAGGTCTGTTTTATATTCTATCCAATATCCTTAATAAAATCAAGTTTTTTGAAATGTTTATTCAAAAAATTAAGAATATAGGGTATAATGAAGATCAATTGTTCATTCGTTACACAGATCAACGGGAAATAAAACGATGTGACTACCGCCGTTTCCCATTGATCCATCCATTTCCAAAAAGGAGTCATTATGAAAATACGTTATATTATTCTTTCAGTTGTCCTGATTGGGGTTCTAGTTGCTGGCGCCATCTTTATGATCCCAAAGCTGATGGGTGATGAAAAAACGACCGGTGAAAAAACAACCGCTGAAGAAACAACAACTACTACTAAACAGCCTGAACAAATTAAAAATAACCTGCCGGATACTACCGCTACCACTGCTGTTGTGGTGCCCCAGGAAATGCAAACGGTCATTTCCCAAAATCAGGCCGATCTCTATGTTGATGAAGCCAATCTGCTGGCTGGCAATTATCCCATCCAGATGGTTCCGCTGTATGGCGTAACTACCGTCTCCGAATCGAACCAGATCACCACCGCTGCGGGCAAACCAGGCTGGAAAGCGGCCTACGTTTCGGATTTTTCCACTGATGAAATCCTCAGTTTTTACCAGAGCCTGCTGGCTGTCGCCCCGGATTATACCGAGGAAACCGTTTCTGAATCCACCAATTTAAAGGGAACGGTCAGTGGCTATACCATCAGCCTGACCATTTCCCCAAATAATCCGGATAAAACCGATCTTCCCGGCGTGAGCGCTGTCAGTATCTTTATTGAGCAGGTTTGATGGGGTCAGATTTTTAATAAAATCAGGTCATTCAAACCCTTGAATTCTAAAAATAATATGGGATAATTCTATACTAAGCCAACGGTTTTCTGCGGCTTAGTATTTTTTATCGGTAATTGCAAAAACACCTGGCCGCTATGGCCTGTCTTCATCCATAATGATTGCGCAATCTTAATCCATTTTGCAAGTGCCTGGCATTTTTTAGAAAACGAGGAAATAAAATGAACGAACAAACCAGAAAAATCACCTACACGGCATTGATGATGGCCCTGACTTTCATCATGACCTCCCTGATCAAGATTCCCCTACCGACTGGGTACATCCATCCTGGCGATGGAGCGGTACTGTTATCTGCCTATATTCTGGGGCCCTGGGGCGGTCTGATTGCTGCCGCCATCGGCTCGGCCAGCGCTGACTATTTTGGCGGTTATGGAGCCTATGTGTTGCCAACCTTTATTGCCAAAGGCTCAATGGCCTTTATTTTTGGCTATCTGATGAAGCGCTTCCCTGACAAAAACATCCTCCTTGGGATGTTCCCGGCAGTAATTGCGATGACAGCGGTTTACTACATTGCAGAAGTGATCATGTACGGCAATATTGCCGGCCCACTGGTCAACGTCCCGTTTAGCCTATTGCAGGGCGTATTTGGGGTTGTCCTGGTCACCATTTTGCACAAACCACTGGAACGCTTTCGCCTGACCCCAGTCAAGTTTTAACCATCTAAAAAAGACCCCTTGGGTCTTTTTTTAATGGCATTCAGGGCTCAGCGGTCTACATGTAGCCTTTCATGGTATCCAGATATTCTTCGGCGTTGTCCCGAATGCTCTGAATTTCTTCCGACTTCAACTCCCGAACGACCTTAGCCGGGCTGCCCATAATGAGGGAGTTAGGCGGAAAGACCTTGCCCTGGGTCACCAGCGAACCGGCACCAACAATGGAATTGTCGCCGATTTTGGCGCCATTAAGAATTATGGCTCCCATCCCGATCAGAACATTATCCCCGATTTCGCAGCCGTGAATAATGGCATTGTGACCAATACTCACGCCGGCACCGATGACCGTAGGGTAACCCGGGGCCACATGCACCACCGTCCCATCCTGAATATTGGTGCGATCGCCAATGGTGATACTGTCCACATCCCCCCGGATGACCGCTTGAAACCATACCGAGATGAAATTACCCAGCTTTACTTTACCCACTACATCGGCACTTTTTGCAATAAAAACGGTTTTACCCAACATCATTCTGTTCACCCCACTTTAATCTTTTTCGAATCGTAATGACTACATAATACTATTTTCAGGACTTTTTGTAAAGTTTTTCCAAGATCCCCCAATTTATGATAAAATATCAGCAAAATGAAAACATAAAGGACGAGTCAATGAATATTGCCAGTATTGAAAACTTAAAAAAAACCTATGGGGTTAAAACCCTTTTTCATGATATTTCTTTTTCTATCGCCGATACCGACAAGATCGGGGTGATTGGGGTCAACGGATCCGGTAAAACCTCACTGCTTAAGATTATCGGAAAGCTCGATAGCCCCGATGCCGGTGCGGTTAAGTTTTTCGGCACCAAGCGGGTCGAAATTCTACCCCAGGATCCCGATCTGGACCCTGATACCACGGTGCTTTCCCAGGTCTTTTGTGCCACCTCACCGGAAATGAACCTGGTTCGGGACTATGAAGCCACGCTGGCGGTGCTTGATGATTCGCCGGAAGATGCTGTTCTGCAAAAACGGCTGCTGTCACTGTCTCAGCGCATTGATGACGAAAACCTCTGGAATCTCAAATCCCAGGTCGAAACGATCCTGTCGCAACTCGGTATTCACGACTATCATAAAAAAATCGGCCAGCTTTCCGGTGGCCAGCGCAAACGGGTGGCCATGGCCTCGGCCCTGCTAAAACCGTGTGATCTGCTGATTCTCGATGAGCCGACCAATCACCTTGATAACGACACCATTGCCTGGCTGGAAAACTACCTGTTAAACCGCAAAGGTGCCCTGCTGATGGTGACCCATGACCGCTATTTTTTAGATCGGGTGGCGACCCGAACCATTGAACTGGACAAAGGTCAGCTCTATGAATACAGCGGCAATTACTCAGCTTTTTTAGAACAGAAAGCGATCCGCCGGGAAGCTCAAACCGCCATCGAAGCCAAGCGCCAAAACCTCTACCGCCGGGAACTGGCTTGGATCCGGCGGGGTGCCCGGGCCCGAACCACCAAGCAGAAAGCCCGAATTTTGCGTTTTGAAGAGATCAAAGAACAGTCCACCGATCTGTCCGAAAGCCAGCTGGAAATCTCAGTGGGCTTTTCCCGGCTGGGTAAAAAAGTCATTGAAATTGAGCATTTAAGCAAGTCCTTTGGCCCCCAGAAAATTATCAGCGATTTTTCAATGATTCTCGGTCCCAGCGAACGGATTGGCATCATCGGAAAAAACGGTTATGGCAAATCGACACTGCTCAATCTTTTGGCCGGAAAGCTTAAGCCAGATGACGGCACCATTACACTGGGGGATACTGTCAAGCTCGGTTATTTTTCCCAGGAATCAGAGGATATGGATCTGAGCCTCCGGGCCATTGATTATATTCGGGAGAAAGCCGAAGTCATGGAAAATTCTCGGGGTGAAACCGTCACCGCCGCTCAAATGATGGAGCTTTTTCTGTTTGATAAAAATAGCCAGTGGGTCTATATTTCCGAACTTTCCGGCGGCGAACGGCGCCGGCTCTATCTGCTGGGAATTCTGATGATGGCTCCTAACGTATTGCTGTTTGATGAACCCACCAACGATCTGGACATTGACACCTTGACGATTCTGGAAGCCTATCTCGACGAGTTCCAGGGTTCGGTATTGACCGTTTCCCATGACCGTTATTTTCTGGATCGTACCTGTGAACAGATTTTTTCTTTTGACGGCAAGGGTCAGATCACTACCCAAACCGGTAATTATTCGGATTTTATTAATAAGCACCCCTTAACCGGATTAAACACCAAAAGCGAAAACCCCAATCTGCCAGCTAAAAAAAACCAACCATGCCTCAGTGAAAAAACAAAAACCCGCAAGCCGGGGCTGACCTACAAGGAAAAACGAGAGCAGGAAGCACTGCTTCTGGATCTTGAAGCCAAAGATCAACGACTGGATTTTGTCACCCAGAAGCTGTCAGAAATCACCAGGGATTACACCGTCTTAGAGGAGCTGGCCAACGAGAAGGCTGTACTCGAAGATGAACTGCTGGCCATCATGGATCGGCTCGAAACCCTCGAATCTCTCGAAAAAGGCGAGTAAACGACTCCCAAATTGCTACCAGACCAAAATCGTGCTGATTACCGGGCGAGCAATGCTTACTCCTACGAACCAGAAACTGCAGGTTTGCAAAATTTTGACAATTTGATCATCTCAGTTTAAAATAACTACTTATATTATTAATCAAATAGGAAGGTAACATATGAAGATTATCTCGTGGAACGTCAACGGCATCCGAGCAGCCGCCCAAAAAGGCTTTCTGCCCTTTATTGAAGCAGCCAATCCGGATATTCTTTGCATTCAGGAAACCAAGGCCCATGACCATCAGCTGGAGGACGATCTGCTTAATATCCCCGGCTACTCTGCCTATTTTCATTCCGGTGAAAAAAAAGGTTATAGTGGCACAGCGGTTTATTATAAACGAGCGCCCCTGACCATCCGCACCGGTCTATCCGATCCAACCTTTAACAATGAGGGCCGCACGATTATTATGGAATACCCGGATTTCATCCTCTATAATATCTATTTTCCCAACGGTCAGAAAGATGATGCGCGGCTTGCTTATAAAATGGACTTCAACCGCTGCCTGCAAAAAGATGTGAACGAACTATTAGCAGCTGGTAAAAACGTCATTGTCGGTGGGGATATCAACATCGCCCATCGGGAAATTGATTTAAAAAACCCCAAGGAAAATGCCAAGCGCTCCGGTTTTCTGCCGGAAGAACGGGCCTGGATCGATGATTTCCTCAGTATCGGCATGATTGACAGCTGGCGGGTGCAACATCCCGAAGAAATCAAATACAGTTGGTGGTCCTACCGCTTCAATGCGCGTGCCAACAACGCCGGGTGGCGGATCGATTCCTTCTTCGTGTCCAAAAACCTGATGCCCCAAGTTATTGGCACCGATATTCTCGATGACGTAATGGGTTCTGATCATTGCCCCATTGTCTTAACCCTAAAATGAAAAAAGCACCCGCTGGGTGCTTTTTTCTCGTCGCTATCTAATTTATTGACTTCAGTTTCAACCGGGCTACGGCTTCCCGGGCGGTGTCCCATTCGTTATAATAGAGGGTCTCGTCTTTCATAATTTCCTGTTTTTCATGGCCTTTCCCGGCCAGCACCAGCACATCGCCCGGACCGCACAGGGTGGCACCATAATAAATCCCTTCCTGGCGGACTTCAACCGTGGCAACCTGATCGGTTTTCTCCCGAACCCCCGCCACCACCGCATTGATAATATCCATCGGGTTTTCACTGGCAGGATTGTCCGAGGTGACCACCACCATATCGGCATAGGTGCCAGCGATCCGGCCCATGATCGGCCGCTTTTCCTTGTCCCGATCACCATTGCATCCAAAAACTAATACAATCCGACCCGTAAATATTTTTCGCACCGACTGGAGCAGTTTCTCCAGCGAATCCGGCGAGTGGGCATAATCAATGACCACATCAAAGGGCGCTTCCACATCAAGAATTTCCATCCGTCCTTCAACCCCCGGCATTATCGCCAGGGCGTCCCGAATCACAGCCATCGGCACCCCTTCTTCCACAGCAACAATGATCGCCGCCAAGGCATTATACACCATGAACTCACCGGGAATATTTAAAAACAGCTTTTCTTCCGCCGCTGGGGTAACCAGCGTAAATTCCGTTCCCTGTGCGCTAAAAAGCAGATCTTTGGCATAATAATCACGATCCGCTTTTAAGCCATAGGTGATCACTGGCGCCGTCGATTTTTCCGCCAGCATTTCACACAGCTTCCGGCCCCAGGGGTCATCGCCATTGATTATATTGGCTTTTTTTACCTGAAAAAAGAGCTTGGCTTTGGCTTCGAAATAATTTTCAAAGGTTTTATGATAATCCAGATGATCCTGGGTCAGATTGGTAAAAATACCATAATCAAAATCCACCCCATTGACCCGATCCAGCGCCAGACCATGGGAGGAGACTTCCATAAACAGGTGACTGCAGCCGCCATCCTTCATTTCCTTGATGATCTCCTGGACTTCCAGCGATTCCGGGGTCGTTCGGCCACGATTATCGACCACCTGGTCGCCAATCAGATTATGGATGGTGCCAATCAAACCGCATTTCTTACCGTCGCTTTCAAAAATATGCTTAAGCATATAGGTCAGCGAGGTTTTGCCATTGGTTCCGGTAATCCCGGTGACCAGCATCGACTGCGATGGCTTCCCGTAAAAGCAGCTTACCAAGATACCCAGCGCATAGCGGGAAGCGGCGACTTTAATGTAGCAGACGTCCGGCTGATAGTCAGCCAGATCATTTTGATAAACTACGGCAACCGCACCGCCATCGATGGCATTACCGATATAGCAATGACCATCTGTGACGTAGCCAGGGATGGCTACAAACAAACTGCCGGGGACGACTTCCCGTGAATTATAGCAAATTTTTTTTATCTCACAATCCGGAAGACTGTTTCTTATTTCGATTATTTTTAGTTCGTTTAATAATTGTTCCAGTTTCATTGGTTTTCCTCTCTTGTTTATCATCCGTAAAACTCATTTATTATTATACTGTTTTCCCATTTGTCTGTCTACACCTGTATGACTGTCGGGAGTCAGCCCTTTGGCGCAACAATCTGCGGCAGCACAAAATAAAAAGAGAGACACGTTTTTCGTATCTCCCGAGTAAGTCAATCAAATCCGCATTTTTACATTTTAAACATATTGGCACAGGATGCCACGACACATTCCACTCCAAAATCGTCCTTCGTCACTTCCTGTCCCGGCTCAATCACGGCCACCCGGTGATCCCATTTAAGCGACAGAAACATTTCCAGGATTTCCACATCGCCCTGGGTGATTACAAAATCCAGTTTCAGCACCTGGCTTAGGTGGCGGGCACAATGAATCCACTCATCCAGATTATAGGCACCTGAATCAATCATCATCAGGGACTTGTAGTTTTTAAACATAATTTCCATGATCATTTCAGCCCGCTTGGGTCCATATTTGTTGATGGCATAATGATATTCTTCTTTTAAAGACTTTTTCCCCATCATCCAACCGCGGGTGATAAAGTAGGTTTCACCCCGGATCGATTTGAGTTTCTCCTTATTATGAAGCAGAATCTGGATACAATCCTCAGAGCGCAACAGCGCCAATCGGGCATGGTCACTACGCAATCCGATTAGGGCCTTGCCGCAATTCCCGTAGCTGAGCAGAATGGTGTCGTATTCCTGATGACGGTTGATCTCTTTTTGCAGTTCCTGATTTAGCATATCCGGGTTGTTATGAAGTTCTGCACTCATCCAAATGGTGTCATAATTGATGCCGGTATTCTTCATCGCCAAGCTCATCTCGTCCTGAATCATTCCACACGCAATTAATAAGATACTTTCTTTCATCCCATACCTCAGTTATTCATAACTAATCGAAGGAAGCGACTGCCTCCAACCCTGAATCGTCACCGGTAAAGTACATAAGACCCCATCCAATGGGGTGATCTTTTTCGTCCATCAGCTTCTGTTCCACCACCAGCACCGGATCACCTTCCATGATATCCAGCACCTGACTAACTTCGCCGGTTGCTGCCATGGCCCGAATCTTCAGCTTTTTGGTCATCGCAAAAATGGAGTTCTTTTTGGCCACCATTTCCGGAAAGGTCGCATAGCGAATCTCTTTCTCGACAATCGGAATGCCCCGGTAATACGGAATATACTTAACATCAAAGGCCTTTACCACCCCATCGCTGACAAATACCCGTTTGACCACGATGACATGTTTGTTTTCGGGGATTTCCAGGTTAAATCCCACCTCGTAGCTGGGCTTCACGACGTTGACTTCAATCAGTCGGATTTCTTCACCTTTTTTTTCAGTCGTCATCATTTCATCAAAATGAAGGGTGTACGAATCCAGATTCGGCTCACAGACATAGTTACCTTTACCTGGTATTGAGTAAATATACCCTTCATTGACAAGTACTGCCAACCCTTTTCTGACAGTCATGCGACTGACATTAAATTCTTCACAGAGAAGATTCTCAGATTGTATGGCATCACCCGGTTTAATTTCTTCACTGGTTATTCTATTTTTTATTGCATCGACTATTTTTAAATATTCGGGGGATCCCATTTCTCTACCACCTTGGTCTATTTTCTATTTATTGTTTTTTTCCGGTTTTTTCAATCATCCATAATTTGCATTTTTCTACCCCAGTCATCACATCTTTAGTGGCAAAATCGGCACCAACTATCTGAGCTGCCTTTTCATCAATGACAGCACCACCGATAATGACCCGATAATCATCCCGGATGCCCCGGTTAACCAATTCACAGACTACCGCCCGCATTTCATAAATGGTTTCCTGCTGCATACCACTCATGCCAATGATATCCGGTTTGACGGTTTCAATGGCTTCGATGACCTGATACAGCGATACATCTGTCCCTAAATCAATGAGTTCGAATCCGGCGGTTCTGGCAAAGGAACCAAAAATATTTTTGCCAATGTCGTGACAATCTCCGAACACCGAAAAAAGCAATAGTCGCCCGATCTTATTTTTAGGGGTTACCTTGGTAACTTCTTTTAATTCTTCCAGCTCCATCACTTCCTGAAAAATGATCCCGGCAAAAATCAAATCCGCAATAAAATAATCACTGGTTTCGTATAATTTACCAACCCGTTCCATTCCGGTTTGGAGCCAATTAAAAATATCAATTGGTTTAAACCCTTTTCGAATAGCAATCCGTACCAGTTCCAGGGTTCGATCCTCATATAATCCTTCGATGGATCTTACAATGCTATGTTTCATAATTTAAGTTCCACTCCCTATAAAGGTGTAAATTGAATACCACCGCTAAATTTATCAACCTGGCTTTTTCTAAATGATCACACCTGGAATTTCTAATTTAATATTTTTCAAAGTCCTTTTAATTATAACCTAAATTATTTTTTTTGATAATGGTATAATTGATATTTATCATACAAATTTTTATTTCTTTAAATTTAGAGGCCTTTGCTCTTCTCTAATGAAGAGCAAAAGTTACTAAACTGTGACGTTTTATGCCGCTGTTTTTTTAGCATAGATAAAATGATAGCAAGCGGGAATGATAATGGCCCCACCAATAATATTTCCCAGCGTAACTGGAAGAATATTGTTCAGGAACGCCTGAGCCCAGGTTATATCTGCACCGCAGAAGATTCCCATGGGAATAAAGAACATGTTAGCTACACTATGCTCAAAACCGGACAAAACAAAGAGCATAATTGGGAACCAGATCGCAAAGATCTTACCGATGATATCTTTGGCCCCGGATTGCATCCAAACCGCCAGGCAAACCAGCATGTTACAGAAAATCGCCCGGATAATCACTGGCATTAACGGAATCGCACATTTAGCTTCGGCAATACCAATGGCTTTTGCGGTCATTGCTTCGCCATAGAGACCACTTTGTGACATTAAATAAGCCAGTAAAACAGATCCTACCAGATTAGCTGCCCAGACTACACCCCAGTTACGCAGCATCGCACCAACCGTAATTTCTTTTTTAAATACCGATAAGGTCATCAGATTATTACCGGTAAACAGTTCGGCACCACACATGACCACCAGCATCAGGCCAACCGGGAAGACGCCGGCGCCGATGTATTTGGCAAAAGTGGCTTCAAAACCAGTACCAGCACCAGAAAGAATGACTGTAAAACCATAAGCACCGAAACCAATAAAGACGCCGGCAAAAATGCCCAATACAATCATTTTACCAATTGACAGCTTGGCTTTATTATTACAGCCATTTACCATGTTCTCGCAGATTTCTGCGGGACTAAAAAAATTATTCACCCTCTCCTCCTAAGCATAAAGTTTTCCGATTTTGATGAAATCGTTTGTCGAAATTATACCATACTTATATCGACCTGTATATACAAATATCTACAAATCTTTTAATTTAACGTGAGAAAAGATGTATTTTTTCAATCAAAAGTTATTGTACTCCCTTCTCGTGCAATTAAAAAAGGATAAAGATCAGAGCGATGCTCTTTCTTTATCCTCATATTTTCATTTTAGTTTGGGGTTATTAAGACTTAGACCCATCCCTGGCAGATTTTAACACCTTCTGCTGCATTGGTAGTAAATTGATCAGCACCCACATATTCACAGGATTCTTTAGTAACCGGATTTCCGCCAATGATAATTTTAGCATCGATGCCAGCAGCTTTCAAAGCATCGACCGTTTCTTTCATCGAATCGATCGCCAATGTTAAGACCCCACTCATCCCAATGATTGCCGGTTGACACTCTTTGGCTTTTTCCACAAAGATTTCTGGCGCTACATCGATCCCCAGATCGATCACTTCAAATCCCGCTGCTTCTGACATGCTTTTGAAAATATTCTTGCCGATATCATGCAAATCGCCATGAACCGTACCAATCACGATCGTTCCTGCAACTGTCGAATCATCACCGCCTAACACCGGTTTTAGAACATTTATTGCTTCGGTCAACAATTCGCCGGCGAAGATCAGATCGCCAACAAAGTACTCACCTTTTTCAAAAAGATCACCGACCAGCGCCATCCCCCCCTGACAGGCGGCAACCGCTTCCTGTGCTTCCGCTTCAGTAGGATTTGTCGCTACAAAATCATTGAGTAGATCCATTACCTCTTCTTCTTCTAAATCTCCAACCGCCTGTGTCAAAACCTTTAAGTCCAGCATTTAAATACCCCTTCTTTTTTAGAAAATCAGTTCATGAAAACTTGTGTGACTTGTGTGTACATGTTTATTCGTATAGTACACTATTTTTTGACAATTGTCAAGTAAACGCTATCACCTGTTCAATAAAAAATAGAAGGGGCACTATCGCACCCCTTTAATTAGACAACTTTTATGGTTATTATTTGGCAATTCGAACTTTTGACACTTTCAACGGCGGAATTTTTGCAATTGGATCGACTGTACCACCCGTCAGACAGTTCGCTCCGACATCGCCATAATGGAATGGCATGAAAAGATTATTTTCCATGATCCCTTCATTAAAACGAGTTTTCGCTGAAACGCTTCCCCGTGGAGAGGTAACACTAATGACATCACCTTCTGCGATACCATATTCCAATGCTTTTGCTGGATTGATTTCCACAAACGCATCACCGGCAATCTCTTCAATCCCTGGTGAACGTTTAGTCATGGTTCGAGTATGATAATGCTCAAGAATTCGGCCAGTCATTAAAATAAGTGGGTATTCTTCATCGGCCTGATCTTCTGGCGGGATATAGTCCGCAATCATAAAGGCACCCAGACCTCTGGTGAATTTTTCGGCATGAAGGAATTTTGCGCCTTCAGAGTCTTTACTTAAACACGGCCATTGAATCCGATCGCCATTTTCCAGTCGTTCATGAGAAACCCCTGCATAATTTGGGGTTACCGATGCAATCTCGTCCATTATTTCTGCCGCACTGGTAAAATCAAAGCCTTTGACGTCCATTGCCTTAGCAATTAATCCAATGATTTCCCAGTCATTTTTTGAAACCCCTGGGGCATCAACAGCTTTTCTTATAAGCTGAATCCGGCGTTCGGTATTGGTGAAGGTTCCATCTTTTTCAGCATAAACATAAGCCGGTAAAACAACATCGGCAAATTCAGTAGTTTCCGTCTGGAAAATATCCTGAACAACGATGAAATTGGCCTTCTCCAGAGATTCTCTGACATGATTGGTGTTAGGATCAGAAACCATCGGGTTTTCACCCATGATGTATAGGAATTTAATCGTGCCATCCCCAACACCATTAATAATTTCGGTTAAAGTTTTTCCAGCGTTCTGAGGTAATTTTAATCCCCAGGCTTTTTCAAACTTATCAATCACTTCCGGTACTGCTGTTTTTTGATAACCTGGCAGATCTCCTGGCAAGGCTCCCATATCACAGGCACCCTGAACATTATTCTGGCCACGAAGCGGATTTACACCACAGCCTTCCCGACCAATTTTTCCGGTCAGCATTGCCAGATTGGCCGTGGACATAACCCCATCCGTACCGGTGTTAAACTGAGTAACACCCATAGAATAGAAGATACCGCCACGATCTTTTGTTGCGTAAAGAACTCCTGCTTTTCTCATTTCTTCAGGGTCAACACCACAAATTTCGGCACATTTTTCGACAGTGATTGTATTCATGAATTCTAAAAATGCTTCATAGCCTTCGGTTCGTTCATTGATAAAAGTTTTATCTTCGAGGCCGGCATCTAAAATAGCACGCATTAGTCCATTAAATAAAGCAACATTCGTTCCTGGTTTGATTTGTAAAAAAACATCCGCGTAGTTTGCCAGTTCGATCTTACGGGGTTCGGCAACAATCAGAGTTGCCCCCTGAGCTTTCCGTTGTTTTATTTTAGCACCGATAACAGGATGTGTCTCAGTTGTGTTTGATCCCGATACGAGCATCACATCCATCATGGCGATTTCCTCAATACTGTTGGTCATTGCGCCACTACCAAAAGATTTAGCCAGACCAGCAACCGTGGACGCATGACACAAACGGGCACAGTGGTCGACATTATTGGTTTCACCCACGGTTCTGATGAACTTCTGGAATACATAGTTGTCTTCGTTAGTACAGCGGGCCGATGATAATCCGGCTACAGCCTGTGGCCCTTCAGCTTTTGCTTCTTTTAACTTTTTAGCAACTAATGAAATGGCTTCTTCCCAGGTTGCTTCCTGCAATACCCCATCTTTTCGGATCAAGGGTGTTGTTAATCGATCCGGACTGCCTACGAAATCATAAGCAAATCGACCTTTTACACAGAGTAAATTATCATTTACATTTCCTTCGGTACTAAATACATCAGTAATTTTATTATCAATTACTTTTAAATTCAAGGTACAGCCGACTCCGCAATAAGGACAGACAGTCTGTACATGTTTTGCATAACTAAACGGTTTAAACTTCTTAGGCGCTAATGCCCCGGTTGGACATACAGCAATACAATTTCCACAGCTGACACACTCTGTTGTTTTACCTCTTGGCAGATCATTAACAGTTTTAATAATGTTATCCTTTTCAGGATCGAATGCAGCTAAGACGTGATTACACTGCAAATAATCACAAGCTTTTATACATCGACCACATAAAACACATTTGCTGGGCTCATACGTATAAAATGGATTTGAGTCATCAATTGGTCGATCCGCATATCCCTCTGTTTCCACTGCCTTGTATGTATCATAGTCAATCAAATTAGCATTGTTTTCGACAAAGAAACACGCCTCATACTTGTAACAAGACATGCAATCAAATTTATGATCTGCCATCAATGCTTTCATTGCTTTACGTCGCTCATTTCTAACAACAAATGTATCGGTATTAACCACCATACCTTCAACCACTGGAGTTGAACAAGCTTTTTCAAATTCTTTAGAACCCTCTACCTCTACCACACACATCCCGCAGGTTCCCTCAGGAGTGAAATCTTTAAAACTGCACAGGGTTGGAATCTCAATGCCCACGGAACTTGCCGCCTTTAAAATTGTTGTTCCCGATTCGACACTGACACTTTGCCCATTAATTATTAAATTAACCATATTTTTCCCCTTTCTTTGAGTAAGTCAATTATAATTGAAAAACCCTCGTTTGTCATTGATACTTTTTTAACATCAAGTGTATTTAGGGATTTTGGTTTCTATCAGAGTTTGTCGTGTTTAAAACGCCTCACGCCCCCATTATTCATCATTTCAACTCTGACCGAAGGTTAATTTAACTTCTCTGATAAACAGGATCGATTTCCATTTTTTTTCTTTTTTCCTTCTATATCGATTAAGCTGTACTTTATTGTACTCAACTTGAATCATTCAACGAAAACCGTTTTTTTAACTTTATCCAAAGTGCTGATGTCTTTTTTATTCAAATTTTCCAGCAACTGTTTAATTCTACCAAATTATGATACTTTCATTTCTAAAACCACCTTCGAATTGTTGTTTACTTTCAAAACGCAACCACTCCAGTAATTCCGTCAGTAAACGAATCAACTAAAAAACTACTAATTTGCGAGTACGATAACTAAGTAAAGGATTAATTTAGTAAATACAGTAAAACATCAATGACAAATCTCAGAATATAGAATATAATAAAAATCTAAACCCAGAACAATTTATTTTTGGTTTACTCAACAACTGCTCCCCATTTTATTCCAAAAGGCGTTTACCAGAAAACAAATAGCTACCGAAAGGCATAAATAGTTTATGGAAAAAAAAACGATCATGGCGAAAACAAAGACTGCTGCAATTCTGGTGGGTGGATTAAGTCAGCGGATGGGATACGACAAAAAGAAATTGCGGATTGGTGGCGAGAATATTTTAAACCAGATCGTCAAACAGCTTTCTATAGACTTTGATGATATCATTGTTGTCGGTTGCCACCGCGATGATATTCCTGATATTTCTGGTTTAAGGGGAGTTTATCCGGACGCCCTGAAGCAATCGGCATCGCTAGTTGGTATCTATTCAGGACTTTTGCTTTCTAAATCAGAATTTCTCTATGTCACTGCTTGTGACATGCCATACCACAATAGCGATTATGTTAAATACATGGCCAGTATCATTCACAACAATCCCCATATTTTGGGCTGTGTGACTCGCTTTGACAAGTGGATTGAACCATTTAATGCTTTTTACAGTGTCGATCTGATCCCCCAAATCCAAAGCTTTCTTTACTCTGGCCGAAAAAGTATTTACGAGTGTTTTGAAACCGAAAATTTGCATTATATTGACGAAGCTGTTGCGCAAAGTTATAGTCCAGGTTGGGAAATGTTCAGTAATCTGAACACCCCGAAAGATTTAAAAACGCATATCCGTCGTTCTAAAAATGCTACAACAGAATAATCTTAACCATTAATCTGAATATCTGGCAAATTTAACAATCCTGATTCCTGACTTTGAAAACCAACCACGTATTAATTAAGGGGTAGAACAATGAGCTGCGTTATCAAATTATCTAAGAGCGTTGAAAAGGGACGTCCTGTTTCTCTTGAGCCATCAGGATTTTTTATCAAGGATTTTGGTGTCGAGGGTGACCGACATGGTGGTAAGAATCTACGACAGGTAAGTTTTTTCGGGATAGAAAGCATCCAAAAAATGGAACAACTTCATCTCTCCGGTTTGTGCACCAAACGTTTTAATGAGAATGTCATTACCGAAAATATTGAACTCTATAAACTGCCAATCGGAACTCTTTTGAAAATTGGAGAAACAATCCAGAAAATTACCCAAGTTGGCAAAAAGTGCTTCGGCTGTGAGATTTCTGATAATAAAGAGATCTGCTCGCTGGCAAATGAGGTCGTCTTTACTGCTGTCATTAAAAGTGGGGTCATTAAAATTGGGGATTCTATCGAAATCCTTGACCCATAAAACTGGTTAATATAAGCCTTGAGGGTTCGCATCGTTTCAACCGTCACTTGACTGCCCTCTTCCTTCAGATTCCCCGTCGCCGGGGATAACCTCCTTGCCTTAAGTTGTGCACTTGGCACTACCTACCCCTACTCGGGACTTTCACCCGTTAGATTGCGCCCATGCCAGGCGCACCACAACAAAAACACCGATCGCCATCACGGCGATCGGTGTTTTTGTTGTGATGCTATTTTACCTTCTGCCAGCTCCCCCGATACCGGAGAATCCGGGTGGTATTTAAAATAGTCAGAATGGCGGCACCAACATCAGCAAAAATTGCCAGGTACATCTCACCCATGCCAAAGAAGGTCATGGTCAGGACCGTAATTTTAATCCCCAGTGCCAGGACAATATTTTGAATCATAATCCGGCGGGTATATTTGGCAACGTCCACCGATTTGACAATATCCATGGGATCGTCCTTCATCAAAATGATATCGGCCGCCTCAATGGCAGCGTCTGAACCCAGAGCTCCCATGGCGATCCCGGCATCAGCCATGGCCAGAACCGGGGCATCGTTCATGCCGTCTCCGACAAAGATGGTTTTACCATCCGAATTGTCAGCCTTGATTTGCTCAAAGGCTGTCACCTTGTCCTGGGGCAGGCAATCGCCCATCACTTCATCAAGCTGGAGCTGCTGACCGATCTGGTTGGCAACCTGGGCATTATCCCCACTCAGCATCACGGTTTTTTTGACGCCCAGTTTCTTTAGCTGTTGCAAGGTGACAAAGGTATTATCTTTGACCTTGTCCCCCAATACCAGGTATCCGGCCAGTTGCTTATTAATGGCAATATAGACAATGGTACCCGCTTCATCATTTTCGGCCAGCGCAATCTGATGATCGATCATCAGACTCTTGTTGCCGGCCAGAATCACCTGATTGTCCACTTCCACCCGGGTACCTTTGCCGGGAATTTCGGCATAATTTTTTAACCGGGTTTCATCAACATTAATTTGGGCATGGGCCGTAATTGCCTTGCCAATGGGGTGGTTGGAATAGTGTTCCCCGGCAGCTGCGGCCGCTAACACTTCTGCTTCGCTAAAGCCTGGAGCCGCTACAGTTTTGATGACCTTGAATTCACCCTGAGTCAGGGTTCCGGTTTTGTCAAAGACAAAGACATCTGCCTGATAAAGAACATCCAGATAATTTCCACCCTTAATCAGCACCCCTTCCTTGGAAGCCCGGCCAATCCCACCAAAATAACTGATCGGAATCGATAATACCAGGGCACAGGGACAAGACACCACCAGAAAGATCAGGCTCTGGTAAAACCAGGTTTCCCAGGACGCACCGGGAATCAGCAGCGGCGGAATAATGGCCATAGCAACTGCTGAAAAAACCACAATCGGGGTATAATAATGAGAAAACCGGGTAATGAATTTTTCGGTTTTACCTTTTTTATCACTGGCTTCTTCAATCAGGTGCATAATTTTCATGGCCGTTGAGTTTTCGTAGTCTTTGGTCACCAACATCTTCAGCACCGCATTACCATTGATCATCCCGCTGAGGATTTCATCCCCCTTTTGGACCTTCCGGGGATAGGATTCACCCGTCAGCGGTGAGGTATCCAAATGGGAAATCCCTTGCAGGATGATCCCATCGGCAGGGATTTTTTCGCCGGGTTTGATCACCAGCACATCACCCACCTTGACTCGTTTAGCATCAATAACTACCTCACCTTCGGGGCCGACCTGATTGGCAGTAATCGCATTAAAGCTGATCGTTTCAGCAATCGAACGGCGGGCATTGTCGACAGCCCGATCCTGGAAATATTCGCCGATGCCGAAAAAGATCATAACCCCAGCAGCTTCCGGCCATTCGGTTAAAACCAGGGCCCCAAAGGTAGCGATGGTCATCAGAAAATTTTCATCAAAGATCTGACCCTGTCCGATATTACGAAAGGCCAACAGAATCACCCGATACCCGGCCAATAAATAGGCCCCCAGAAAAACTCCAATCGTGACCACTTCCAGATTATCGGGCAAAAACGCCTGAAACACGAAACCCAGAATAAATAATCCAATGGCTGTAATCAGTTCCAGTTTCTGCCGTTTATCCATATCGCCCAGAGCTCCTGCGTGGGAATGCCCTGCGGATTGAGATTTCTCACCCGAATGATGGGCATGTTCGTGACCATGCCCATCACAACCACAGGGTTCGACTGCAGCCGTTGATTTACGATTTTTGGAAACCACGACATGGGGCTCCAGCGAATGCACCAGTTTGACAATGGCATCATAGGTTTCGTCCTGAGCAAATCCCTCCCCTTCATCAATCACCAATGATCCGGTGGCCAGAGACAGACTGACTGCCTGAACATTTGGCATTTTACCAACCAGTTTTTCAATTTTTCCGGCACAATTGGCACAGTTAAGTCCTTCTAAAAATAGCTTCATGCTGATACCCTCTTTCAATAACTCCTAATGATGGCTTAAATGGGTGATGGTTAAGAGGACAATCACTTCCACGTGGGCATCATCCAGATGATAAAATTTCATTTGACCTTCTTTTCGATAACTGATGATCCGTTTGTCTTTAAGAATTCGCAATTGATGGGATACCGCCGTCCGGCTGACATCCACCAGGTTGACAATATCGTTCACACACAACTCGCCATTTTCAAACAGCGCCGAGACGATTTTTATGCGGGTTGGATCACCCAGCACCTTAAAAAATTCAGCCACCTCAAACAAGGTTTCTTCGGTATGATCGTTTTTCAAAACTTTATTCATTGCCTCTCCTCTGTATGTGAACACTTGCTCACTTATTAACATTATCGTAGCACATTCCGGTGCCCGAATCAAGCCTTATTTTTAAACACTTTTCAACTTAATAAAGATTGACAATTGTCAAAAATAATGATAATTTGAACACATATAATATTTCAGCTGATTTCAACGCAAAAGGATAAAGGTCGCGATAAATGAGTGATGCCAAAGGACTATTGGACGAACGATTGATCCGTATTGAAAAAGCCGTAAATCTGGAAAAACCAGACCGGATCCCTATTTTTGCCTTAAACAGCCCGGAAGTGGCGGTGGACTATTGTGGTCAACACCTGAAAACAGCCACCTGGAATCTGGAGATTCTCCGGGAATGCCTGCCCGTTTACTATCAGGATATGAAGGTCGATGCCGCCTTTGCGGCTTTTTTGCGCTGTCCGGGAATGTACACCATCATCGAATCCCAAAATTTCGTACCCAATAAAGATGGCTTCATGCAGCATCCTGAAGTCTGCGGTATGCTGCCCAGTGAGTATGAAGAGCTGATTAAGGATCCCTTTAAAACCCTGGTAGAAAAGGTTCTGCCCCGGCAGTACAAAGCCTTTGCAAAACCCGGAATGCTGGGCGGACTCAACCTGGCCAAAGGCGCCCTTAGTTATCTGCGCCACAGCCAAATTCTAAAGGAAATTGACGCCCATTGCCGTGATACAGCGGAAGTTCCGATTATTTCTGACAATATGATCGAAGCCCCCTTTGATTTTCTGGCCGATCAGCTCCGCAGTTTTATGGGCATTTCAGTGGATATGCACCGCTGCCCCGAACTGGTGGAACAGGCCTGTGAAGCTCTGTTTCCGCTGATGCTACGCTGGGGGGTGACCAGCTATTCCGGTCCGCCAAAAAGAATCCCTGCTATTTTTATGCCCTTGCACATGCCGGCTTTTTTAAGTCCCCAGCAGTTTGAGCGTTTTTACTGGCCGACCTTCTCCCGACTGGTCAATACCCTCACTGGGCTGGGTTACACCGTCGCCTTATTTATTGAGGGGAATTGGGCGAAGTTTTATGATCATCTGGCCAGTCTGCCCCCCCATGTGATCGGAATTTTTGAATACGGCGACATGAAGACGATTAAAGAAAAGGTCGGTAAAACCATGTGCGTCATGGGCAATTATCCCATTGAAGTCCTAAACTCCCACCCCACCGCAGAATGTATTGATATTGCCAAAAAGATGATCGATGCCGGCGCACCCGGCGGCGGCTATATCTTTACCACCGGCAAAGCAATTATCCGGGGCAAAGGCCTGGATCTTAATAAACTCCAGGCGGTTCATCAATATGTAATCGATCACGGAAAATACTAGCGAGGTATGATATGGAAACCATCGACTCTGAATATCTGAACTATTTTAAAACCCATGCGGCCCAACATCCGGAATTAACCGAAGCGGATGAAAGCATTATGGCGGATCCCTGGGACATTAACGAAGACGTCCTATTGGGTTATGTATTATCCTTATTAATCTAACTCGATACAAGTCACAGCGCCAACTAAGAATTGGCGTCAAACAACAAAAAACAGGGATGGCTCAGCCATCCCTGTTTTTTGTTGTTTGACGCCGGATTTTTCCCCGAATCTAAAAAGATCGGAGCAATTCAATTTCTTTTTGATAATCCTGATCTACTTCCTGGGGCGTTTCCAGAAAAAAAGGCAGGTCTTTCAGTTGGGGGTGAGTGACAATCTGCTTAAAGGCATTAATCCCCAAGGTTCCCAAGCCAATCTTTTGATGGCGATCTTTGTTGCTGTTAAACGGCATCATACTGTCATTTAAATGCAGGCATTTGAGATAGTTCAAGCCAATGATCCGTTCAAAATCTTCCAGTACTCCCTCCAAGTTTCCGACGATATCATATCCTCCTGAGTAAACATGACAGGTGTCCAGACAGACCCCTATCTTATCGTTTAATTCGACCTGATCGATGATCATTTTCAATTCGTCAAAACTTCTGCCAATTTCAGTGCCTTTGCCGGACATGGTTTCCAACACCACGGTGGTCTTCTGCTCAGGCCACATTTCCTCATTGAGAATCTGGGTGATCCAGCTAATACCTTGCTCCACCCCTTGTCCGGTGTGACTGCCAGGGTGAAAATTATAAAGCTCACAGGGCAGCTCTTCCAGTCGCAGTAGATCTTCTTTAAATGCCATCCGGGCAAATTCCCGGGTTTCCGGCTTGGATGAACACATATTCAAGGTATAGGGGGCATGGGCCAGCAGCGGGCCAAAACACCGCTCCTCGATAATCTGCCGAAGTCCGGCCACATCTTTGGGATCAAGAGCCTTTGCCTTGCCGCCCCGGGGGTTCCGGGTAAAAAACTGAAAGGTATTGGCTTCAATTGCAACCGCTTCTTGACCGGCTTTGGTAAATCCACCAGCAATGGACAGGTGAGGTCCGATTATTAACATTTTTTGCCTCCTTCTATTTTTATTGCTATTAAATATCTTTTAATGAATTTAGTTTTCTTATTATTTTTTTATTATTCTCAAAATTCTACATTTCTTATATTTAACTTGATTATCTTCTCCGCTTAATATAAAATTGAGTCGACATAATTTACACTGAAATTTATTTTTGAAAGGAAAAAAGATGAATGATTTTTTAAAAATGTCCAAAACACTGGGAATTGTTGTTGCTGTCCTGATGGTTATCCTCGGCGGTCTGATCTTTTTTGCGCCAATGTTCGCAGCCCAAATGATTATGTGGTTTTTTATTGCCGGTCTGTTTATTTTCGGTATTTTTCACATCATTATTTTTACCAAAAGCGAAATCAAAAATGGCTGGAGTCTGACATCCGGTATCATGGCAGTCCTACTGGGGATATTATTGATCTTCTCAGATCCATTGTCCCGGGCCAGTACCTTAGCCTTTATGTTGGCGTTTATTGCCTTATCCACCGGTATGAATCAAATTGCAGCTTCTTCGGCAATGAAAAAAAATGGGGCCACCGGAACCGGTTGGTTGCTGGCATCGGGAATCATTAATATCTTCTTATCGGTTTTCCTGATTTTCAACCCCTTTGTAATGCTGCTGGGTTTTGGCATCATCGCTGGCGTTTACCTGATTTTTGGCGGCATCGCTCTCTTTGCCGAAAGCATGTCCACCCATTTCTAATCAGTCAAAGGATGTCTCCACGGAGACATCCTTATTTTTTTATCCCAAAGCCACATCCAGAATCATCATCAAGGTGAAACCGAACATAACACCGATGGTGGCAATATCACCCTCATGACCCAACCGTGCTTCCGGAATCAACTCTTCTGCCACCACATAGATCATGGCACCGGCGGCAAATGCCAGGGCGAAGGGCAGCATCGGGGCGATAAAGACTACTGCCGCTGCCCCAATCACCGCTGCAACGGGCTCCACCATACCAGAGAATTGACCAATCAAAAAGGCCTTGCGCCGGCTCATGTTTTCACGCCGCAGAGGAATCGATACCGCTGCTCCTTCCGGAAAATTTTGCAGCCCAATCCCCACAGCCAGTGATACAGCCCCAGCCAGGGTCATTGCCGGAGAACCGGAAGCCAGACCACCAAAAGCCACCCCCACCGCCAGACCTTCGGGAATATTATGAAAAGTAATTGCTAAAACCAGCAATACACTGCGTTGCCAGGAGGTTTTAATTCCCTCCCGGTGGTTGGTACCGGGATGAACATGAGGCAGCAGGCGATCCACCAGCCAAAGAAAAAAACCGCCCCCCAAAAAGCCCAGGGACACAATCACATAAGCTGGCAAGGGGCTTCCTTCGGCCATCTCAATGGCTGGGGCCAACAGTGACCAGAAGCTGGCGGCAATCATCACCCCGGCGGCAAAACCCAACATGGCATTTAATACCTTAATATTAATTTCTTTGAAAAAGAAGACCATAGATGCCCCTAAAGCAGTGACAAACCAGGTGAACAATCCGGCAAATAGAGCCAGCAAAACTGGTGGATATTCCAATAAAAAGTCCATTGACTCGTTTCACTTCCTTTCGTTAAAGTGGCTAATTTAAATCATTCTAATTTATTATCAAGTATACTATAAAGCGGCGTCAAAAATCCATGCTTTCTTTATAAAAGGGTTTCTCTCAAATTTCTTGTCTGGTTTTGCAAATAAACCTTGTTTATTTGGCTTCCCGCTCCTATAATTAATTTATCAGTCGGCATCGGCTGAAATAACGCTGAAGAAGGTAATAACAATGAAAAAAAGCGAATTAATTACAGTCTTTAACACGGTCCAGGAAAAGTTTGAAGACGCCATCACCGAAGAATTTTTTCTGCAACGACTCAAACCTTATGCTGATGAAGATGGTTTTGTCGATTACCACAAACTGGCAATGTTCGCCCACAACGAATCATTGGCTTCTGCAAAAGGTTTCTTCTTTGAAGTCCTTTCAGAAATTTTAGTCGACGACGATGATGTAGTTCTCGAAGAAGAGCTTGACGAAATCACCAGCGACACCCCCGAAGTAACTCCAGAATAAGAACTGAGTAATTTTCTACTGCAGTCTTTACCCGCAGTTATTAAATTATCCTGATTTCCCTTAATGCCCAGGCAGAAATACTTTTTTGTCCGGGCATTTTTTTAGCTAAACACGAGTCAGCTTGGCAGTAATCCCCTGTCATTCGCCGAAGGATACTCCCAGACTTTTGGCCACCTGAATCAACTCCGAATCGACGTCCACTTGTTTATTCTTGCCGATCACCTCTTCTAACGGGGCATAGGTCATCTTGCCATCCTTAAGTGCTACCATACTTCCAAACTTACCTTTGGCAATCAGCTCCACCGCTGCCACCCCGTAACGGGTCGACAAGAGTCGGTCATAAGCCGAGGTAATGCCGCCCCGCTGAAGATGACCCAAGACCGTACTGCGAATTTCATGATCCGTGATTCGTGCTTCCAAAGCCATGGCCAGCTTATTGCCAATGCCTCCGAGACGCACCGGATCCGGAGAGTCACTGACAATTTTGGCGATTGTCAGCTCCCCACCCTTTTCCATGGCCCCTTCGGACACCACAATGATGCTAAAGGGCAGGCCCCGCTGGCTGCGTTCATTCATTTTTGTGACGATGGCATCCAGCGAAAACGGTATTTCCGGTATCAGAATCACATCGGCAGAACCGGCAATCCCCGCGTGAAGAGCAATCCAGCCGGCATTTCGGCCCATTACTTCCAGAATCATTATCCGATGGTGGGACTCTGCTGTTGTATGCAGCTTATCCAGGGCATCCACCACCACATCCACCGCTGAATTAAAACCAAAGGTCACATCCGTTTTAGATAAATCATTATCAATGGTTTTAGGCACCCCAATAACCTTGACTCCTTTCCTGGCAAAATCTCGGGCACTGGTCAGGGTACCGTCCCCGCCGAGAACCACCAGAACATCCACCCCTTCTTTCTTCATATTTTCTACCGCCACATCGGACACATCTTTTCTAACACACTGGCCGTTTTCTTCCACCTGGTAGTCAAAAAGATTATCCTTATTTGAGCTGTAAAGGATGGTTCCTCCTTTGTGGAGAATTCCCGATACGCTATGGGCGTCCAATTTGATAAAGTCATTATTGTATAACCCCCGGTACCCAAACTTATAGCCAATCACCTCGTAACCGTAATTGGCGATTGCCGCTTTGGTTACTGCCCGAATCACCGCATTTAAACCGGGACAGTCACCCCCACCTGTTAGCATTCCAATTTTTTTTACCTGATTGTTCATTGTTTTGCTCCATTTCCTGGGTAAATAAATTTAATCTGCTCAAACCAGCCGTCTTTCGTTTCCATCAACCAGCCCAATGCAAGATCGGGATCTTCATGCAACTCTAAAATCGCATTGATCCCTTCGATTGTTATCATCTCATACTGATATTATATCGGAGCAACCAAAAAATTACAAAGATTATCGGGAATAATTGTATAATTTTTGTTCCATGCTAAACAAAAAACCATCCACATGATTGGGATGGTTTTTTATGTAAATTCAACGGGCAAAAATTCTGCAGATTAGACTGATACCAAAAGCAATCAAAGAAAAAATGACGACAATCATTAAAAATGAGGTCATCAGAACATTATATCTCAGCATATCAACAACCAGAATGGATTGAGACAAACCAATGGCATTGAGAATCAGCAAGATCAAAAATATAAAAACCAGGCCCTTGAAGGCGCCCTTGATATCGGCCGGACTCAAGGAGATATGGGAAGATATACAAATCGCTAAAAACAAAAACAGGTAAAAGCGACCATTCTTAAAATTCTCACCGGCAAAAAGCAGCTGCAGTAATTCCCAATAGGCACTGAACAGCTCACTAAATGAGGCCACGCTCAAGGTTTCGACCGCCAGACTCTGGGTCACCACTCCCATAAAACTTTCCAGCACCTGGGGTAGCAACAACGCCAGCAATGCCATGATTACCAGCAGTCCACCAAAAATCGGGGCAATTCCAATAAAAAAATTCCCCACCTGATGGTAGATATTTTTAGGATTATAAGCATGATTGACGTACCCCATCACCCCATCCCGATCTGGTCGCTGAAACAATTTGATGGCGGTGATTTTATGACCAAAGACCAGCGCCATCAAGGCGTGGCTGAGCTCGTGAACAGGGGTTCCAACGATCCCGGTGACCATGATGGCGTTTCTGCCCAAGCCCTTGTTAAAATTGCGATTGGATTGTGTTTCCAATATTCCCAAAAGTAGTCCGGCAAGAATAATGACCCCAGTTAAATAAAGGGTTTCCAGACCGGTTTTAGCAAACAAATCGATAATATACATCTTTTTTCCTTTTGATTCTGATTTTTATGCTCCCGCCCCCCCTTTGCCAGGTAGACGAAAATTTTAACCATTATACCGAAAAAAGATTTAGAATTTCATTAGACGTATCCACTACCGGCATATCCGGAATTTTATTGTGTATCTGTGATTATTACGGTCTTTCCTGGGTATACATTAGAGCAGCAAAGCACAGTCAGGCTATTGCATTATCGATAAAACAATAACCTGCTGTTTGCGGAAAACTCATTCGGAATGAAAAAGAAAGGATAAATAAAATGAAAAAAAACAGATTTTTACTCGTGTTCTTTGTATTATTGTCGGTATTTCTATTTGTCGGTTGTGGTGGCAGCAATAATACCGCCAAAACCGATGAAGGTACTGGCAACGGCGAAAAAAGCGCCACCCTCGATGAAAGCCTCAGTGGCGCAGCGCTCCTGAAAAGCTTGAATTTTAACTATCCAGACTCTCTTAAAATGACCACAAAAACAGTTATGACCGACAATCTCAGCACCACTTCCACCACCTATACCAAAGGGGACAATTTCCGGATGGAAATGGAAATGCCGGAGATTGGCAAACAGATCACCATCTACAATGCCGCTGAAGGGGTGACCTACCAGTATACCGAAGGACAGACAACCGGATTTTCATTTAAAGATCAGGAAATGACCACCGATCTGGGCGACCTGAACCTGGATGAAGGCGTCACCAGCATTGACGACATTACCGACATTTTCCCGGATAACGTGGTAGCCCGGGTAGAAACCCTGGACGGTGAAAAAGTGATCTATATTGAAACCACCGAAAACGATCCTGAAAACGGGGTAATGGATATGCACATGTGGTTTTCAACTAAATATGGCGTACCGCTGAAAACCGAAATTCTCAGTAATGGCACGGTCGTGATGAGCTCGATCGTCACTGATATTTCCGCCGATGTTATTGCCGACAGTCAGTTTACCCCGCCATCCAACGTTGTCTTCACTGATTTCTCATCGATGAACCTGGATGATCTCACAGCTATCCCCGAACCCTGATCGTGACTGAATCCATTAAACTGCTAAAAGGCCTGGGCAACGCTCAGGCCTTTTGTTCGTCCAACGATCAGGGGCAGCGAATAAAATTTCAAACCCACAAACAGTCTGAACAGAAGGGGTTATTGACATAACAGTCGTATTTGGTATCTTCCACCAGACTACAACCACTGCGGAGATCGCAGTCAATGCAGGAAGGATACTGATTGTTGTAACCCGTGTTCCAGAAGTTCATTGTGAAGTTCTTTTTAAAAAAAGCTTTACTTTTTGTAAGGATTCAGGTAAAATGATCAAGCAGCAAAAAGTGATCTCGTAGCTCAGCTGGCAGAGCACTACCTTGACATGGTAGGGGTCGATGGTTCAAGTCCATTCGGGATCACCATTTATTTAGATAAAAAAGCCATTTACCTGATTAGGGCAAATGGCTTTTGTTTTACGTTAACTTCAATTTTCCGAATTTAAAAATATCTCTTCGACCTTTCAGGTTGGGTACATCCCCTGGGAGCAAGATGCTCGCTGCCAGGAAATGCTTTCATGTTTATCTCGCTTTAAACTAGCACATCATCACCAGCGCTATTAAAAAGTTGTTTCCGCTGTCAGGGTAAAGTAATTCCGTTTAATATAGAATTCATTATAGCTGATCGGCATGTTATCTTCCATGGAAATGATATTCTGAGATACCAGAAAACAACAGTCGTCATGATCAAGCTGCAGGTTTTCCCGAACTTCCAGAGGGGGATGAACGATATCGATGTTGAGTATTTTTTTATGCTGGAACTGCAGTTTCCCCTTTTCCATCAGCCCATGAAAATTAGCAAAGTTGATCACGTCTTCCACAATCGGATTTCCCTTCTGATAGGGTAGAAAAATCGACGCATATTGGATCACCTCATCTTTTATTTTGGTGGCTTTCTGAATTTTAATGACCTTTTCAAAGGAACCGATCTTCAATTCCCGCATCAGTTTCCGACCCGGGGTAATAACGCCCACACTGACCAGCTTGACTTCTTCGACTTCCCCCTTCAGGCTGTCGATTTCATCAAAAAAGAATTGGTACTGATTGGCCGTGGGTTCACAAACATAGTTTCCCTTGCCGGGGATGGTGTAGATATATTTTTCATTTACCAACAAAGCCAGACTTTTGCGCAGGGTGGTTCGGCTGACATCAAACTGCTCAGCCATTTCGTTTTCCGATGGCAATAGATCTCCGGGTTTCAAAATACCTTTTTCAATTTTTCCTTTGATATCATTGACAATATCAAGATATAGAATTTTTCTCATTGTCCATCACCCATTCACTTCAAAAGCCATTGCTTGCAGATGCTGACCCCTTCGATGGCATCACTGGAGTAGTCATCGGCACCTACATATTTGGCATAATCGGTTCCCGCCAGAGCACCTCCTAAAATGATTTTCAGATCTTCCCGGAGCCCCTGGACAACGATTTCATCAATGACTTCCTTGATGTTTTCTACTACTGAGGTGAGAATTCCGCTGATCCCCAGAATAGCGGGTTTTTCTTTACGAATAATTTCGATAAACCGTTCCGTGGAAACATCAGTACCCATGTCAATAACTTCAAACCCTTCAGCCCGGAGCATACTGATAAAAATGTTTTTTCCGACATCGTGGATGTCGTCAAATACCGTACCCACCACGATCTTACCCAGGCTACGACCATCAATCAGTTGGGTGCTGTCCATGCCCATCATGCTCAGCAAGTTAGATACCAGTTCCCCGGCCATAATCAGATCGGCGATGTAGTACTCCCCTTCTTCATAACGAACCGCCACCCTCTGTAGAGCAAAATTCAGTTGATTGGCAATTGATTTCTTGTCTTTTCCGCTTTCCAGTTCTGCAGCCACTAGAGCCATCGCCCGTTTTTCGTCAATTGCTTCTACCGCGGCAATAATTTTTGTCTCCATTTTTCCCACCTGTATATTAAATCTAAGATTTGTGATCGTTTACCCGGTCTTTTTCAGACTGGCCTGTTATTTCATGTGTCTCATTTTATCACGGAATCCGACTTTTGTCTTTAGCTGACCTTGATATTTTTTAATGGCTTTTTAATGGTTTCAAGTGTATAATCAGGACGAAAACATTTACATCATAATTTGAATTTTAAAGATAGAGGTCGATATGAACGGTTATACAAAAATGCAATTACAAGAAAATCAAAAATATCTGGAGCTGTTATCTCAAAATTTCCCAAATATTACCAGTGCTGTTGGCGAGGTGGTCAATCTCAAAGCGATCCTCAACCTGCCCAAAGGAACCGAACACTTTCTTACCGATATTCATGGTGAACACGAAGCCTTCAATCACGTCATGCAAAACGCTTCTGGTGCCATTAAGCGCAAGGTACATCAGGAACTGGGCAACACCATTGCCTTTGAAGAACTGGAAGAACTATCTACCCTGATTTACTATCCCGAAGAAAAAATTGATCTGATAAAAAAAGAACGGAGTCGGGAATCTCTGGATAATTGGTATAAACTGACCATTTACCGGCTGGTTAAGGTGTGCCGGGCGGCGGCTTCAAAATATACCCGTTCCAAGGTTCGCAAAGCGCTTCCTAAAGACTTTGCCTATATTATGGAGGAACTGCTTCAGGAAGACGAACACCGTTTTAATAAACGGGAGTATTACCATGAGATTATTGAGAGCCTGGTCAGTCTGGAACGAGCCCAACACTTTATCGTGGAGATTTCCGGGGTGATCAAACGGTTGACCATTGATCACCTGCATATCATCGGCGATATTTATGACCGGGGTGCCGGTCCTGACGAGGTCATGGATACTCTGATGCGCCATCATTCACTGGATATGCAGTGGGGCAACCACGACATTCTCTGGATGGGCGCTGCTGCCGGCAACGCCGCCTGTATCGCCAACGCCGTCCGAATTGCCCTGCGTTATGCCAACATGGATGTGCTGGAAAACGGCTACGGCATTAACCTGTTACCACTTGCTTCATTTGCCAACCGGGTTTATGGTGACGATCCCTGTACCAAGTTTACTCCCAAAATTTCTGATAGCCACACCGTCTCTGATCAGGAAACAGCACTAATGGCCAAAATGCACAAGGCCATTGCGATGATCCAATTCAAGCTTGAAGAATGCATGATCGACAACCACCCCGAGTACAACATGGCTAAACGGCAGCTGTTGCGCCGCATTGATTTTGACAATAACACCGTCGATGTTGAGGGGGTTGTTTACCAGCTTAATGATACCAATTTTCCCACCCTGAATCCGGCTGATCCCTGTGTCCTGACTGAAGAAGAAACGCTGGTGATGGATCGTCTTGTTTATGCTTTTCTACACAGTGAAAAGCTTCAGAAACATATCCGTTTTATGTATGCCAAGGGCAGTATGTACAAGGTCTTTAATGACAACCTGCTTTTTCACGCCTGCGTCTTACTAAATGAAGACGGCAGTTTTAAAGCCAAAGAGATCGCCGGGAAAACCTATATCGGCAAAAGTCTGATGGACAAGTTCGACCAGATGGCTCGGGAAGCCTATTTTGGCAAAACTGACCAGGATGAAAACCCCACCCGCACCGACTTTTTGTGGTTCTTATGGTGCCATGAGGATTCACCCCTCTTCGGCAAAGACAAAATGGCCACCTTTGAACGTTATTTCATCGATGACAAAGTGCCCCATAAAGAACATCACGCACCCTTCTACCTGCTGATTGACGACGATGACGAGCTGGCCCGAAAAATTCTGATCGAATTCGGGGTTGACCCGGATCATGGTCACCTGATCAACGGCCATATTCCGGTGAAAGCCACCTCTGGTGAAAGCCCGATCCGGGCCAAGGGGAAACAACTGGTCATTGACGGTGGTTTTGCCCGGGCCTACCAGAAAACCACCGGCATCGCTGGCTATACCCTGACCTACAATTCCTATGGGCTGATTCTGATCAGCCACGATCCTTTTGAATCCGTAGAAAAGGCCATTTCTGATGGAGTCGATATCAAATCCACCCTGATGGTGGTGGAAAAAACCACCGAACGAAAACGGGTTCGCGACACCGATACCGGCAAAGCGATCATGGCTCAGGTTGAAGATCTGGAAATGCTGATCACTGCCTACCGCAAAGGCCTGATCAAGGAGAAACAATATTAAAGTGAAGAACATAAAACCCTTGCTGATGCACTCAGCAAGGGTTTTATTATTTTTATCATGATTTAGAGGAAAACACTTAAGATAGCTCTTTCAAGTGAAATTCTTCCGGGCTTTATTTCTAGAATAAACCAGCAATTACGCCGTTTTCATCAACATCAATTTTTTCGGCTGCCGGTACTTTTGGCAGACCAGGCATTTTCATGATTTCTCCGGTCAGAGCGACAATAAAGCCAGCACCGGCTGAGATATTAACCTGACGTACCGTGATTCTAAAGCCAGTTGGACGACCCAGTTTGGTCTGGTCATCGGTTAAGGAGTATTGGGTTTTAGCCATACAGATTGGCACCTTGTCAAAGCCAAGGGCTGTCAATCGTTCCATTTCTTTGGTTGCTACTGGGGTAAAGTCAACACCGTCTGCGCCGTAAATACGGGTGGCAATGGCTTCGATTTTAGCTTTGATTGGCATATCCAGTTCGTAGCAGTATTCGAAGGTGCCTTCACTTTCGTCAATTAAACGAACCACTTCTTTGGCCAGTTCTTCTCCGCCTTCGCCGCCTTTTGCCCATACCTGGGAAATGGCCACGTTAACGCCCAGTTTCTGGCATTCGGATTTGACCAGTGCCAACTCGGCTTCGGTATCCAGTGGGAATTCATTGATGGCAACAACCGCTGGCAACTTAAAGACCTGGGTGATGTTTTCAACATGTTTTAACAGATTTGGCAGTCCGGCTTTTAAAGCGTCCAGATTTTCTGCGTTCAGATCAGCTTTAGCTACGCCACCATTATATTTAAGGGCGCGGACAGTGGCTACGATGATAACGGCATCCGGTTTTAAACCAGCCATCCGACATTTGATATCGAGGAATTTTTCAGCGCCAAGGTCGGCTCCGAATCCACCTTCGGTAACCACGTAGTCAGCAAAATGCATAGCCATACGGGTTGCGATGACAGAGTTACAGCCGTGAGCGATATTGGCGAAGGGTCCACCGTGGATAAAGGCAGGTGTGCCTTCCAGGGTTTGTACCAGGTTTGGTTTTAAGGCATCTTTTAACAGGGCTGCCATAGCGCCGTTGGCTTTTAACTGCTCAGCGGTGATGGGTTCTCCGGCAACGCTGTAACCAACGATGATGCGTCCCAGTCGGGCTTTTAAATCAGAGATGTCACTGGCCAGACAGAAGGCTGCCATAACTTCAGAAGCTACGGTGATGTCAAATCCATCTTCACGGACAACGCCGTCTCCGGATCCGCCTAAACCATCAACGACATTTCGCAGTTGACGGTCATTCATATCAATACATCGTCTCCAGGTGATTTTCTTGGCGTCGATTTTCAGTTCGTTTCCTTGTTTGATGTGGTTATCCAGCATTGCTGCCAGTAAATTGTTGGCGGCTCCGATGGCATGGAAGTCACCGGTAAAGTGAAGGTTGATATCTTCCATTGGCACAACCTGAGCGTATCCGCCACCTGCGGCTCCACCTTTGACACCAAATACCGGTCCTAAGGATGGTTCTCTCAAGGCTACCAGGGTATTTTTTCCAATTCGTGATAATCCATCGGCAACCCCGATTGTGGTGGTCGTTTTTCCTTCACCGGCTGGTGTTGGATTGATGGCAGTGGTCAGGATTAACCGGGCTTTTTTTCCGGTTGTTTTCTTTAACAGGTTATAGTCGACCTTTGCTTTATACTTCCCGTATAAATCCAGATCGTCTTCTGTTAAACCCAATTTCTTTGCTATCTCACGAATATCCTGTGGTGTAGCTTCTTGTGCAATCTCAATATCTGATTTAAATCCCATTTTTTCTCCTCCAATACTTTGATAAATATTTAACAACTACTATAAGTTTAACCGATTCCATAACAAAAATCAAACAATAGTTATGATAAAATTTTACTATTATTTTGAACTTATTCCCAGTTTTAATTGTTAATCATGTATCATTTTTTACTCTAGATGCTTTTGTCTCATCTTTTTATCCAAAACTGTGTATCTATTCTCTATTATTAAATTTTATTTTCATTTTTATATCAATTTTTTTACAAATACATCATTTTATATTCTTTGAAAGCGTTTTATTCATATTTTTGTAAATATCACAATTCTTACAGCTTCTGATCTTCCCATCCTTTCCGGGTAAAAGAAAAACCGCCACCAGACCATAAAATAATCCGATGAAGGCGGTTCTTTTACTTAAGCATCAGCTCCAGTTGACACAAAATGATATCGTCCTGATTAACAATATCAATTCGATACTGGTTTTCCCCCAATTTCTCACCGAGCGCCCGGACCTGATCGCCGTAAAAGCATTGGGCCTTATAAATCATTTTGGCTTCAGCCAGGACCTTGCTTTTAACCACCTCCAAGGGCAGAACCTCAATGGCCCAGGCCAGATATTTGACATGGTTGACATGCTGATTAAAATCAATATCGAGAAACCGTACCGAGAAACACTTTTCCAGATCAACGTGATTAATTTTAAGTAGCTTCTTAAAGATCGGTTCCCCTTTATCAAAACACTCATAGGCATCCATCTCCGGATGCTCGTCGATACGCTCCATTTTTTCGGTCTCCCGGTTAATCAGCAACCACTGAGTATCGGCGGTAACCTTAACCACGCCACTTGCATCCTCGACGGTGAACCGTCTTGTGGCACAGAATTTCTCCATCCCGGTCGCCCGGGTCGTCACCGTCACCTCATCCTGGTAGCGGGGATAATCGTAGAAGCGAATCGCATATTTGACCAGAAACCAGGCCAGATTGTTTTCCTTTAAGTAATCCCCACCCAAACCCAACTGATTACCCTGGTTGGTGGAGGCTTCCTGAAAATAGTTCATGGCAGTGGTGGGCAGCATTTTCTCGGTGGAATCCGATTCGTAACAGGCCACCCGCTTTTTTTCCTGATAGACAAGGCTCATAAGCTGCTCCTATAAAAAATTGCGGCGATACAGACTGATTCCGTCAAGGCTCCAATTGGCTTCAGTGAAGCTTCCCGGTTCCACCCGGTTGAGGGCCTGTTCCATGGTATACATCCGGGCATCGATCATGTCAATGTGATGGAGCAGTTCTGCTTCCGGAAACATTGGCCGTTTGGGACTGCCAAATTCCGGCTGGTAATGATGGGAAAGAATCATGTGTTTAAGCATCATCAGAACCTCCGGATCGGCGCCCAGAGACTGACCGACCAGCTCCAGTTCGACAATTTCCTGGGTGATGTGCCCCAGCAGTTTGCCCTCAGGGGTATAATCGGATACCGATCCGTTTTCATCCGAAACCATCTCATTGATTTTTCCGATATCGTGAAGGATGATGCCAGCATACAGCAGATCCCGGTTGATCAAGGGATAAATTCCCGCCAGACTCTTGCCGATACGGAGCATCGAATAAATATGATAAAGCAATCCGCCCTTAATGGCATGATGGTGCTTTTTGGCGGCTGGAAAATAGCTCAGAATCTCGGTTTGATCACTAAAGATTTTACTGGTGATGGCAGCAATGTCAGCATTGGTAAAATCATCAATCGTATCATTGATATAACCCAGCATTTCATCAATATCCACCGGTACGGTTTCAATGAAATCATTGATGCTCACCTCATCTGATTCATCGACCAATCGCATTTTTTCGACGATCAGCTGTAGCCGGTTGTTGAATTCCTGAACCTTCCCCTTTATTTTTACCAGTTTGCCATTGGTGAAGATTTCCTCTTCCTCCGGTTTTACGTCCCATTTCTTCCCATCGATTTCGTCAAAATCGGCATCATTCAAGACCATATTAAAATAGCGACTGCCATTGGTAGCGGTTTTGGTCATCTGCGACTTTATAAAGAGAAAGCCCAGATAATTTTGCCCCTTCTGTACTGACTTGATTTTCAATTTATTCTCCTCTTGTTTTTTTATTTACACTGCTCTGGAAAAGCTTTTTCATAGGCAGCCAGACCATGCTTTAATACTTCCATACTCTTTTTCATATCCTCGCCATTAAGCACATAGGCAATCCGAACCTCATCAGCCCCGTCCTGGGGGTTTAAATAAAAATCATTGGCCGGGGATAAGAGCACTGTTTCACCCTGATCGTCAAAATCAGTGATCAGCCATTCGATAAAATGACTGGCCTCTTTAATGGGTAGCTTGGCCATAAAGTAAAATGCCCCCCGGGGTTCTTTGCAGATGACACCGGGGATTTCCTGAAGGGCAGCGTAAACGATCTCCCGTCGGCGGGTATATTCCTTTAAAACCCCATCAAAAAAATGTCCATCCAGCTTCAGCAGCGAAACCGCTCCAATCTGATCGATTGTCGAAACCGACAGTCGCATCTGGACCAGTTTTTTAAGCTGATTCATCAGGGTTTTATTTTTGGAGACAATAAAACCAATCCGTGCGCCACAGGCGCTGTAGCGTTTGGAAATACTGTCAATCAGAATAAAATGCTGGGCCAGTTCGTCATACTGGGCCGGACTCAGATAGTCCTGACTGTCATAAACAAACTCCCGGTAAACCTCATCAGAAATCAGATAGAGATTGTGTTTGATGGCCAGTTTCACCATCACCTCAATTTCTTCCCGGGAAAAAACCTTACCGGTGGGATTCCCGGGATTGGTCATCAGCAGCGCCTTGGTTCGGGGTGTAATGGCTGCTTCAATCACCGCCGCCGCTGGCAGGGCAAAGCCGTCTTCAGCGTAGGTTTTAAAACCAACCAGGTTAACATCGGTGGCCGCCGCCATTTCCTTGTAAATACTGTAGAGCGGTTCGGCGGTGAGGATTTCATCCCCGGCATTGCAGATCCCGATAAAGGTAAACAACAAGGCCTCGCTGCCGCCATTGGTGACAAAAAGATCACCGACGTCGTAATGAAGACCCAGCCGCCGGTAATAATCGCAGGCTGCTTGCCGAAGCTCAATAATCCCCTCCGGAGCCTGGTAGGATAAGACTTCCTGATCAATACAGTTAACACTGTCTAAAAAACCGGCCGGGGTTTTAATATCCGGCTGGCCGATGTTTAAAAAATAAACTTTCTTGCCCTTTTTCTGGGCCTCATTAACCAGTGGATAATATTTTAAAAGAGCGGGTTCCCCCATTTTTTGGATGCGCTGAGATGTTTTCATTTTTACTCCTGTTTGTTCGTACTATCACAATGACTCTTAAAAAAATTATAAGCTTTATCGCTGGAAATTGCAAATATCTGAAGCCCATTTAATTGTACAGTTTTAAAAATCGTGTTAAACTGATCATAATATATTATACTACCGGAGGTTTTATGAAACGATCAACGCCAAACATTCCTCCTGTCCTAGCGTTCACCGAGGATTTTTTATCCCTGCTGGCCTGGGCCCGGGACGAAGAAGTGGATATTGAAGGCCAGCATTTTAAAGATTTAACCTTTAACAACGAAGATTTTTCCCATCTCTCGTTTCGGGAATCACTTTTTGAAAACTGTGATTTTTCTGACTGCAATTTTGAAAAAATCGACGGCCGAGATCTGCGTTTTAAGTCCTGCAGCCTATCCAACAGCAGTTTTGCCGAGGGTTATTTCAATCGCTGTGAGTTTTTTGCCTGTAAGTTGGTGGGTGCTGATTTTTTTCAGGCTCAGCTGGAAAATTTTCTGGCCACGGACTCCAGTTTTCAATATGCCAATTTCAGCAAGACCAAACTCAAAACCCTGGCAATCTCCCAATGTGATTTTAGCGAAGCCACCATTTCCGAGTGCAAACTTACCCAAATCAAATTGGACGATGTTAATTTCAGCCAAACCAGTTTTTTTAAAACGCCCCTCAAAGGACTGGACTTCACCTCCTGCCAGATTGATGGCCTGATCGTCTCCATTGAAGCATTAAGCGGGGCCGTAGTCACCACCTTTCAGGCCGCCGGACTGGCTAAGTTAATGGGTTTGATTGTCCGCTCATAACACACGAAAGAAAGGTCGCTTATGGAAACCATCCCAGCTAAAAATATGCTGACCCGAACCAAAAATAATTTCTGGTTCGGCACCGACTATAACATGAATATCTACCGGGGCTGCTCCCATGGCTGTATTTACTGCGACAGCCGCAGCGACTGCTATGGGATTGACGCCTTCGACCAGGTTCGGGCCAAAGAAAACGCCCTGACCATTCTGGAAGATAACCTGCGCCGCAAAACCTTAAAGGGCGTGGTGGGTACCGGCGCCATGAGCGACCCCTATAATCCCATGGAAAAGAAACATCAGCTCACCCGTCAGGCTCTGGAGCTATTTAAACGCTATGGTTATGGGGTGGCCATTGCCACCAAAAGCCCGCTTGTTACCCGGGATGAGGATCTGCTCTTAGCAATTCAGAAGCGATCACCTGTGATTATCAAAATTACGATTACCTGTGCCGACGATGCGCTTGCTAAAATAATCGAACCCCAGGTCGCTCCCAGCTCCGCCCGTTTTTCAGCCATTAAAGCGCTATCGGATCACGGTATTTTTACCGGCATTCTGCTGATGCCGATTCTCCCCTTTATCAATGATACCCTGGCAAACATTAAGGCTATTGTAGCTTCCGCGGCCGAGCAGGGCGCCAAGTTTATTTATCCCGCCTTCGGGGTGACCCTGCGGGATTCCCAGCGCCTTTATTTTTATGATCAGCTGGATGCCCATTTTCCTGGCATCAAAAAAGAGTACCTCCGTCACTTCGGCAATGCCTACAGCTGCGCCAGCCCCCAGGCCAAAAACCTCTGGACGATCTTTACCAGAGAATGCCAGCATTATGGGCTACTCTACAAAATGGAGGACATTGTCGGCCGTTACAAACTGGAGCACGGTAGCCAGCAGTTGTCATTTTTTGATTAGGTTCCTTGTACTACAATTAAAAATTGATTGCTGCCAGCCAGCCTCAAAAGGCCTTTTCACAACCAGCAGACAATCACAGCCTGCTTTTTTTACATGTCATAATGCAATATATATTTGACTTTTTGTTTTTTATAGTATACTATACGTCATGTAAGGAGTGATCAGATGAAAAATATAAAATTGAAAGTAGCCCGGGTTGAAAAAGACATTTCACAGGCCGAACTGGCCACACGGGTCGGCGTCACCCGCCAAACCATCGGGATGATTGAAACCGGTAAATTTAACCCATCTTTACAATTATGCATCGCCATCTGTAAAGCGCTGGGAAAAACGTTGAACGATTTGTTCTGGGAGGAAAACGACAATGAAAAAAATTAAAAAAGTGGTTGATGAGCGCCAGGAACTGGAATTATATAAAATCGAGCATGTTTGTTTCTGGATTGTTTTCTGGCTGTTGCTTGGCAGTATTATCGTTCAGTCGATGTTTCTCAATGCCCCTTTTAGCCAATGGGGATTTGAATGGGCCATCTTTATTATCTGCTGTGGCGGGGTCATGGTCGGCTGTTACAAAAAGGGCCAATGGGATTTCTACAGTAAACCCACCACCAAAAACTACCTGATCTACAGCCTGATCGGCTCCGGTGCTTTTGCCGTCATTTATGCCATTACGATGTATCTAAATCACGCTTATTTAAAAGACAATTTGCTGGCCCTGGGCGCTCTGACGGCCTTTATCTTTGCGATGCTGTTTGCCCTGATCTTTATCGCCCTGTTCGTTTCCGGCACCCTGGTAAAAAAACGCCAGAAAAAACTGGAAAACCAGTTTAGTGATGATGATTTGGAATAGCTTTTCTCTTAAGCCCAGTCCTCCTGATTTTTCGGGGGTATGACGGTCAAAAAAGATAACCCAGTACCGACAATTGTTAGATCATGTTGTACGCATCGGAGCGGACACGGCGATAGCCTGTCCGATTCCGCAGCGAACAACAGATTAACAATTGGTCGGTACGGTAGTTTATCGATAACCTTACCCCTGATTTTATCAGGGGGTTTTCTTTTTGATCCGCGCCTTTTTGCCACCTTTCGTTCCAAACAACCGGTCATTATTCTTAAACCACCAAATTTCTGCAATCGTTTTTTCATCGAATTAGTGTTAATTCAGTCGCACTTTTTTATTTCTGTGCTATACTACAACTAATTTACACTGGATTTCGTATTATAAGATTTAATCATAAGAGGTAAACAAATGAAAGAAAATTTAAACCTGATGGCGGTCTTTTGTGATGACAAAGGCCAACTGGCCCGCTTTGATGAGATGTCGAATTTTGTCTTCTTTTCCAAAGAAGCAGCCCACTGGCGTCCATCCGAACGGATCCCTTTTTCTTGTGATCTATCGGGTGGTTTGGCTTCAATCCGGGAAAACATCAGCCAGATGCTGGGAGCCTTCAATGACTGCCGGATTATTATTGCCCGATCAATCAGCGGCGTCCCCTATCAGATTTTTGACCGTTCCGGCTTTGTTATCTGTGAATCTGAAGATTTTGATCTGGAACTTTTAGACGCCATCCAGGCCGATCTGATTCGCCAGAATGAGCAAGCACAGGCCGATGCTATTTTATTAACCCGGACTCCGGTAGAAACCGAGATCCCCGGGTATTACTATTTTGATTTAACCGAGGTACAAAAAAAACACCCGGAGCTCAGTTCAAAAGCAGCGCTGTTGCCGTTTTTAAAAGAAACGCCCTTTTATGCCCTTAATCTGGTTTGCGATCATATCCCGCCATGGTTTGAACACCAGTTACCGGCAATGCAACTGCAATACCGGGTCGAAAATAAAAAAAATTCCGCTACGCATGTGGTTATTACCCATGTCGTCTGTGAATAGAAGGAGCTTATTATGTCAACCTGCCAAACTGAAAAATATGGTACCCTCACGGGAATTACCTATTTAGAAACCTATACCGATGGTTCTCCCAAAGGCTGTGCCTTCGACGAACCCAATACCATTAATACCCCGGTCGGGATGCTGATCCCCCACCATGGCCCTGCCAACCTGAGAAATCGGGAAGGGCTGGCTCTGGAATTTTTCAAAAGCGGCCAGATTAAAAGTATCGATCTGGAAAACGCAACCGAGGTGATCACCTCTCTGGGAAACCTGTCTGCCGAACGGATCAGCTTTTATGAAAATGGCCGAATCCACCGTTTGTTTCCCTTAAACGGTCGGATCAACGGCTACTGGACCGAGCATGACGAATACGCGCTGGCCAAACCAATATCCTTTAAGCTGGCGGTGGGGGCCTTTTCCGCCAAAGTCGTGAGTCTCTGCTTTTATGAAAGCGGGGCGCTAAAGAGTCTGACCATGTGGCCTCAGGAAACCATCGAAATCAATAGTCCCGATGGGCTGGTAAAGGTGCGCTACGGTTTCTCCTTATATGAAAACGGAAAATTAAAAAGTTTTGAACCCGCCCTGCCAGAGCCCATTGTCACCCCCATCGGGATTGTGATCGCCTATGACAGCAACGCTCATGGCATTAATTGTGACGAAAATTCAGTGAACTATTCCCCCGCCGGAGAAATCCGCTCCCTGATTACCGGCAACAACGGTTTGATGATCACCGCCCCGGAAGGCAAGCAGTTCGTCCAGCCGCTAATGAAACCGGGCACCCTGGATCCGGAGGTACTTGTTCCCGAACCAATGACCATTGTTTTTAGTGATGGCAAAATGGAAATCATTCAGGATAATATTGTAACAGTTGATTTAAAAACCGCCACCGTCCGGGCCATACTGGTTCATGATCCGATGAAAAAATCCTGCGGCGACTGTTCTTCCTGCTCCAGCTGTGGCTGATCGTTTGGGTAATATTTAAGGATCTCTTAAGTTTTATTTAAGCAAGAATTTGTCAATTGTTTCAAAATACATTAGCAACCCGTGAAAATGATTTCATCCTATCTGACAGTTCATAAACGCATCAGCAAACTAAAGTACAATCCCGGTTTGGGCTCAAAAAAAACAGTCGCACTACCAGCCAATTCTTAAACCCATTTCACTTTGAAAAGGGTTTACAAGCGAAGCAGCTTGACTTATCCCTTAATTCCATGGATAATAAGCCCATAGAAAACAATGCAATACGGATTTGACAAAGACAATGTGGTCTCAGCTCCTTACAATTGGGTAAGTGCTGAGACCTTTTTGTTACCCTCACATCCACCCCTATTTAGACAAAGAGGTCTTAATTTGCTGCTCAATCAGGGCGGCCGATTAAGACCTTTTCGTTTATGCAAAACAAAATAAGTTTTTTAGACAAGGAAGTCTTACCATTTACACTGTTGTGAAAGGTCAAGACTTCTTTCTTTTTGCTCAAAGACTTGCATTGGATCTTAAAATTTTTCACACTCAGGAGGAACAGATTATGAGACAAATCGCTATTTATGGAAAAGGTGGTATTGGTAAATCAACCACAACCCAGAACCTGACAGCCGGACTTGGCTTAATGGACAAAAACATTATGGTAGTCGGATGTGATCCAAAGGCCGATTCAACCCGGTTGTTGCTTGGTGGTCTGGCCCAAAAAACCGTTTTGGATACCCTTCGTGAAGAAGGCGAAGAAATCGAACTGGAAGCGATTTTAAAACCAGGATTCCGGGGCATTCAATGTGTGGAATCAGGTGGACCGGAACCCGGTGTTGGCTGTGCTGGCCGGGGGATTATTACTTCCATCGGGATGCTCGAACAACTCGGTGCCTACACCGACGATCTGGATTATGTCTTTTATGATGTATTAGGTGACGTTGTCTGTGGTGGTTTTGCAATGCCGATCCGCGAAGGAAAAGCGCAGGAAATCTACATTGTCGCATCGGGCGAAATGATGGCCTTATATGCAGCCAACAATATCGCCAAAGGGGTTCAGAAATACGCTTCAAGTGGTGGCGTTCGACTTGGTGGGATCATCTGTAACAGTCGTAATGTTGATGGTGAAAAAGAACTGGTTGATGCCTTTGCCAAAGAGCTGGGCAGCCAGATGATCTACTTTGTACCCCGGGACAACATGGTACAGCGGGCCGAAATCAATAAAAAAACCGTTCTGGAATTTGATGACACTGCCAATCAGGCTCAGGAATACCGTAATCTGGCGGCAGCGGTTGACAGCAATCAGATGTTTGTGGTACCTACCCCAATGCACCAGGATCGTTTGGAAGAACTGTTGATGGAACACGGCCTGATGGACATTTAGTCGGTACGTTAAGATTAATGCTTTAAGAGCGAAAGGAAGGTTTTACATATGTTAATGGTACGCGCAATTATCAGACCTGAAAAAACAGGCGTTGTTTTATCCGAAATGTTATCCGCTGGCTTCTCAGCTGTAACAAAACTGGATGTATATGGACGAGGAAAACAAAAAGGTATCAAAGTTGGGGACGTTTATTATGATGAAATCCCCAAAGTCATGCTACTTTGTATTGTCAAAGACGAAGACAAAGATGATGTTGTTAAAATAATTATGAAAAATGCAAAAACTGGCAAGGAAGGTACTTTTGGAGATGGTCGTATTTTCATTTCTCCAGTAGAAGAAGCGTATACAATCAGTACTGGAACAGCCGGCCTGTAAAAGGAGGAATTGATATGAAAGAAGTTATGGCGATTATCAGGCAGAATAAAGTGAACCAGACCAAAGAAGCCCTTGTCAATGAAGGGTATCCTGCTTTTACCTGTTTAAAGGTACTTGGTC
This sequence comes from Acetobacterium wieringae, assembly GCF_026646375.1. Taxonomy (GTDB): domain Bacteria; phylum Bacillota; class Clostridia; order Eubacteriales; family Eubacteriaceae; genus Acetobacterium; species Acetobacterium wieringae_A. The sequence continues at coordinate 306,532 of NZ_JAIPPU010000001.1, read as the reverse complement.
GCGGCAAAAAAAGTATTGATTTATCAATCATCCAGGATATTGTTGAAGCCGGTGAAATGCCTGTCTCATCCATGGGTGAGGCATTAACCGAATCATCCCGTTTAATTCCGAAACGATTTTTTACCGTAATCTGTGAAGACAAGGATGTCAGCAAGGTTGTTTCCATTATTATTGACAACAATCAAACCGGTAACCCCGGCGATGGTAAAATTTTCGTCATCCCAATTGAAGAGTCCATTCGGGTACGAAGTGGCGAAAAAAATGCGGATGCATTTTAGAAAGAGGTGATTTGAATGGATTCTAGAGATAAAGTACTCGATAAATACAGCTCTAAAATATATAAAAACCGAAAAGAACATGTCATTGAAATTGAAGGCGGTGAACCACAGGTCATCGCTGCTGATACCCGGGCGATACCCGGAATTATGACCAACCGTGGCTGTTGCTACGCTGGATGTAAAGGGGTTGTTATCGGCCCATTAAAAGATGTTGTCAACATCGTTCACGGCCCCATCGGCTGTGCTTACTACACCTGGGGAACAAGACGAAACAAAGCCAAGGGTGATGAAAATATCAAAGACTTTACCCAATACAGTTTTTCCACCGACATGCAGGAAACCGACATTGTCTTCGGGGGTGAAAAAAAACTACGACAGGCCATTAAAGAAGCGGTTGAAATCTTCAACCCGGAATGTATTATGATCAGCTCCACCTGTCCGGTTGGATTGATCGGTGATGACATCCATGCCGTTGCCGCTGAATCTGAAAAACTCTACGGCATCAAGGTGCTGGCCTTCAGTTGTGAAGGGTATAAGGGCGTCAGCCAATCCGGCGGTCACCATATTGCCAACAACGGTTTGATGAAATACATTATCGGTACCGGTGATGCTGAACCTCAGAAATACTCGGTCAACCTTTTAGGCGAATACAATATCGGTGGTGACGGCTGGGAAGTTGAACGGATCTTAAAGCGCATCGGCTATAACGTTGTCTCGGTAATGACTGGTGACGGCAGCTATGATCATCTTAAAAATGCCCATACAGCCGATCTGAACCTGGTTCAGTGCCATCGTTCAATTAACTATATTGCTGAAATGATGAAAACCAAATACGGCATGGACTGGATCAAAGTAAACTTCATCGGTCTGGATAGTATTAAAAAATCTTTGGTAGATATTGCCACCTACTTCGATGATCCAGAATTACTAGCTCGAACCGAAGCGGTTATTGCTGAAGAAGAAGAAGAAATTGCTGTTGGCATGAGTTACTACAAATCGATGCTGGATGGCAAAAAAGCCGCTGTTTATGTCGGCGGATCGCGAACTCATCACTACATCAATCTGTTAAAATCGTTGGGGGTAGAAGTCATCCTGGCTGGCTATGAATTTGGACATCGTGATGACTACGAAGGTCGGGATGTTATTCCCACAATTAAAATCGACGCCGATTCCAAAAACATTGAAAGTATTACCGTCACCAAAGACGATGCAAACTACAAAACCTTCCATACCCCGGAAAAACTTGAAGAGCTAAAAGCAGCTGGTGTTCCGCTGGAAACATATGACGGCTTATGGTCTGATATTTCCGAAGGTGCCATTATTACCGATGACTTTAACCATTTTGAAACCGAAGAATTTTTAAAACTGCTAAAACCTGATATTTTCTTCTCGGGGATTAAAGACAAATTTATTGTTCAAAAATCAGGCGTTCCCTCACGACAACTACATTCCTATGATTACAGCGGTCCCTACGCTGGATTCAGAGGAGCACTCAATTTCGCCAAAGACATTACAATGGCCACTTATACCCCGGTTTGGAATATGGTTCAAGCCCCATGGAAAAGTGAACCCACGTTAGTTGGCAGCTTAGGAGGTATGGAATAATGTTAGAATTAACCCCAAAAAAATTATCGGACCGATCCACCTTACGAATCAATCCGATAAAAACATGTCAACCAGTCGGTGCGATGTACGCAGCCCTGGGTGTTCACCAATGTATGCCCCACAGCCATGGCTCTCAAGGATGCTGTTCATTTCATCGGATGTTTTTAACCCGGCACTTTAAAGATCCTGCCATTGCATCTTCCAGTTCATTTACCGAAGGCGCATCCGTATTCGGCGGTGGTTCCAACCTAAAAACGGCTATTAAAAACATTTTTGATATTTACGACCCCGAAATCATTGCGGTTCATACCACTTGTCTGAGTGAAACCATCGGTGATGACCTGAGTGGTTACATCCAGGATGCCAAAGTACCAGAAGGCAAATTGGTCGTTCACACCAATACGCCAAGCTATGTTGGTTCACATATTACCGGCTATTATAACATGATTTCCGGATTTATTAAATATCTATCTGAATCAACCGGCGAAAAAAATGGTAAGCTGGCCCTCTTCCCCGGCTTTGTTAACCCTGGCGACATGCGGGAAATGAAACGGCTGATGAAGCTGATGGGCACCGAGTTCATTATGCTGCCCGATACCAGTGGCGTTTTAGATGCCCCAATGACCGGCAATTACACCATGTATCCCAAAGGCGGCACCACCATTGCTGATATCCGGGATCTGGGCAACTGTGAAATGAGTCTGGGCTTAGGCGAACTGACCTCTGAATTTGCCGCTGACACCCTGGAGAAAAAATGCAAGGTGCCTTACAAAACCCTGCCACTGCCAATTGGCGTCGAAAACACCGATGCTTTCATTATGGCTTTGAATCAGTTCTCTAAAAATGAAGTACCTTATGAAATTGAAGAAGAACGGGGCCAGTTAATGGATATCCTCTTGGATTCTCATCAATACACCCACAATAAAACCGTGGCGATTTTCGGCGATCCCGACACCGTTTTGGGGATGGCTCAAATCGCCCTGGAAATGGGGATGATCCCCAAGTACATGGTAACCGGTACTCCCGGAGCAGCCTTTGACCGAAAGGCTGCCGCTTTACTGGAAAAATTCGGCGTCGAAGGCTGTACCGCCAAACAAGCCGGTGACCTGTTTGAACTTCACCAATGGATTAAAAATGATCCGGTTGACTTATTAATCGGCGGCACCCATGGCAAGCAAGTTGCCCGTGCTGAAGACATCCCGCTGGTTCGTGTTGGTTTCCCGATCATCGATCGTTATGTCCATTCTTACCTGCCGATCGTCGGCTACAAAGGTGCCATCCGACTGGCTGAACTGATCCTCAACGCCCTCATGGACCGTCAGGATCGTGACTGTGAAGATGAAGATCTGGAAATGGTAATGTAGTTTAGATAAAGCCTGGCTTTTAAAAGCTAACGTAGTACCGACAATTGTTATATCGTGTTGTGTGCCTCAAGGCGAACAGTTGCAACATAAACTGATAATTATAGCATCACTGAAATGCAACTGTACGAATTGCGCGCATACAACTGATTAACAATTGGTCGGTACGGTAAATTAGAACATCCACTAGGGGAGGTTTTCCTCCCCTTTATTTGAAAGGAGGCTGTACAATGAAAAATGATGCGGCAATTTTACCAGAAAGAGCCCAGTCGATCCGTTTTTCGGAATGCAGCGGCGACGGCATCAAGTGTGAGTCAGCAAGTGTCTCTGGGGCAGTCAGTCAACGGGCCTGTGTTTACTGCGGCGCCCGGGTTGTCTTAAACCCCATTACCGACGCCTTCCATCTTGTTCATGGCCCGATTGGATGTGCCAGCTACACCTGGGATATCCGCGGCAGTCTATCCAGCGACGAAGAAGGCTACCGGAACTCGTATTCCACTGATCTGCGGGAAACGGACGTGATTTTCGGCGGCGAAAAGAAACTGGTGGCCGCCATTGATGAAATCATGGCCAGTCATGCCCCCAAAGTCATTTTTATTTACGCCACCTGTATTGTCGGCGTCATCGGTGACGATATCGATGCTGTCTGTCGCAACGCCGAAGCAAAGTACGGTATCCGGGTCATCCCTGTTAAATCCCCGGGCTTCTCCGGAACCAAGAAAACCGGCTATAAAATGGCCTGTAATGCCATCATGAGCCTGATCACCCCAGCGGTTTTACCTGAAAAAACATGTGGCGTCAACATCCTCGGCGACTTTAACCTGGCCGGGGAAATGTGGATCATCAAAAATTATTTAAGACGCATCGGTGTCGAAGTCGTTGCCAATATTACCGGCGACGCCAAAGTTGAGGATTTAAAACAAGCCCCTTCAGCCCAACTCAATTTGGTGCAATGTGCCGGTTCAATGACCTATCTGGCCAAACAGATGGAAGAAGCCTTTTTAATTCCTTTTATTAAAGTCAGCTTTTTCGGCGTCACTGACACCTCCGATTCGCTGATGCGGATAGCCTACGCGGTCGGTGATAAAGAGGTCATCCAAAGAGCTAAAGCTTTTATTGAAGAAGAAAAAAATAGAGTCATCCCTCTTTTAAATAAATACAAAAAAAATCTTGAAGGAAAAAAAGCGGCCATCTATGTTGGCGGCGGCTTTAAAGCAATCTCCCTGATCCGACAATTCAACGAATTTGGCATGAACACCGTGATGGTGGGCACTCAAACCGGGAGCAAGGATGATTACGAAGTCATCTCGCATCTGGTCGACGAGGATGCCGTCATTTTAGACGATGCCAATCCGGCCGAACTGGAAGCCTTTATGAAGGAAATGGGAGCCGATATATTAGTCGGCGGCGTCAAGGAACGGCCGCTGGCCTATAAACTGGGGGTCGCCTTCTGTGACCACAACCATGAACGGAAGCATCCTCTGGCGGGCTACGAAGGCACCCTGAACTTCGCCTCAGAAATCAACCTGTCGATGAACAGTCCAGTCTGGGAAATCATAGGAGGTATCAACAATGTCTAAAAATTTAGTCAACCTAAATGTTAATCCCTGTAAAATGTGCATGCCAATGGGAACCGCCAATGCTTTTTATGGCATTCAGAAATGTATGAATATCCTCCATGGATCCCAGGGCTGCAGCACCTATATCCGCCGTCACATGGCTACGCATTACAATGAGCCGGTGGACATTGCCTCCTCTTCCCTGACTGAAGAAGGTACCGTCTACGGCGGCGAGAAAAATCTGATCATCGGCCTGGAAAATCTGATCAAGCTCTATCAACCCGAAGTCATCGGCGTTTCGACCACCTGTCTGGCTGAAACCATTGGCGAAGACATTGAGTTTATCATCAAGAATTTCTACGCAGCTCATCCTGATGAGACCGTAAAAATTATTCCGGTCAAATCTGCGGGTTACGGCGGCACCCAATTTGAAGGGTTCACCCGGGCACTCCGGGCGATTGTCTCCCATGTCGAGATGGACACTGCCAAACATAATAAGATCAATATCGTCACGACCATGCTTTCTCCGGCGGACACCCGTTATTTAAAAGATGTGCTGGATCAGTTTGGACTGGAATATATCCTGCTGCCGGATCTTTCCGAAAATCTCGACGGCGTCCACCAGAGCTCTTATTATCGGCTGCCGATGCATGGCACTCCGATTTCGGAAATTCAGAAAATGGCGGGAGCCCGGGCTACCATCGAACTGTCCGACACCATCAAGCCTGACGAATCTCCGGGAGTTTACCTCTACGAAAACTATGGTGTCCCCTACAAACGGCTGAACCTGCCGATGGGTCTCCGGGATACCGATGCCTTAATGGAGCTCTTATCCGAACTGTCAAAAAAAGCCATTCCTGAGGAAATCGACAAAGCAAGAGGGCGTTATCTTGATGGCATGGTCGACTCCCATAAGTACAATGCCCTGGGTCGCATCGCCATTTTCGGCGAACCCGATTTTGTCGTTTCGGCAGTCCGCCTCTGTTGTGAAAATGGCGTGATGCCCGTGATTGCCGCCACTGGTTCTGCTTGTCCCCAGCTCAAAGAAAAGATTGAAGCCGAGCTTTCCAAACTGGCCGATGTGCTTTTTGTTGACAACTACGTGATTTTAAATGATGTGGACTTTGAAACCATTGAAGAAGAAGCCCTGCGCTTGGGCGCCAACCTGATGCTGGGAAATTCAGACGGTCGCCGGATTGAAGAAAAACATCAGATTCCTTTGATCCGCTGTGCCTTCCCGATCCATGACCGCATCGGCGGCCAGCGGGTTCGAACCTTGGGCTACGAAGGCTCCCAGGTACTGCTGGATCAGATCACCAACACCATTCTTAAAACAGTGGAAGGGGGATTCCGGGAAACCCTCTACAACACCTATTATAATGAAGGACCCAAATCCAAATACGGATTAGAGCCGGAAACGGAGGCACAAATGAAAGTGTTGGAATACAAAAAAACAACTGACCCACTAATCCCGCAGGCGCAGACCATCGAAGAAAAAACCGCCAACCACCCCTGCTATAGCTGTGGCGCCTCCCAGAAAAACGCTCGGATGCACCTCCCCATCGCCCCTAAATGTAATATTCAGTGTAATTACTGTGTCCGTAAATTTGATTGCCCCAATGAGAGCCGTCCCGGTGTGACCACCGATATTCTTTCCCCCGAGGCCGCTTTTGAAAAATTTAAACTGGTGAAAAAAAAGGTGCCCAACCTGACCGTCGTTGGCATCGCCGGCCCCGGCGATGCGCTGGCAAACTTTGAACAAACCCGAAAGGCCTTGACCCTGATCCATGAATATGACCCCAATGTTACCTTCTGCGTTTCTACGAACGGCTTAATGCTTCCCTACTATGCCAAGGAGCTGGTCAAACTGGGGGTATCCCATGTTACCGTTACCGTCAATGCGGTTGATCCGGCTATTGGCGCCAAAATCTACAAACATGTGGATTTTATGGGCAACCGCTACCATGGCGAAGCCGCTGCCTCAATTCTTCTGGCCAACCAGCTTTCTGGGATCAAGCTCCTGATCGATGAAGGGGTGATTGTCAAAATCAATACGGTCACCCTGATGGGAATCAATGACGGGCACATCGAAGAAGTGGTCAAAACGGTAAAAGATATGGGCTGCTTTATCTCCAATGTGATGCCCCTGATTCCTGTGAAAGGGTCTGCTTTTTACGGCCTGAAAATTGCCACCAACCACCAAATCAATGCGATTCGTGATAAGTGCGGTGTTCATCTAAAACAAATGTATCACTGCAAACAATGCCGGGCCGATGCCATCGGCAAGTTGGACAGCGACATCTCCCTGGATTTCCGGGAAAATGAAGCCAAAAGTGAAACAGAGACTCTGGTGGCCCCAAAGGGATTGCGCTTTGCGATCACCTCCAAAGGCGGGATGCTGGTGGATCAGCATTTCGGCCAGGCCACTGAACTGTATATCTATGATTATCTTGACGATGAGGTTCAGTTTAAAGAAAAACGGGTGATCGGCAAGTATTGTAGCGGCGAAGAAGAATGTGCCGAAAAGGAAGATAAGATCGGTACCATTCTAAAAGCCTTAAATGATTGCAACGGGGCCATCACCATGCGCATCGGTGACCTGCCCACCAAACGGTTAGAAAGCAAAGGCATCAAAGTCTTCTCAACCTACGACCGCATTGAAGATGCCGTTAAAACCGCAGCTCAGGAAATGTTAAAGTCCGAACTGCGCACCGCCGGTAATTTCTAGCATTGCTCTACCGTACCGACCAATTATTATCATCTATCTAAGTCAAATTAAAGAATTTTGTAACTCGAACTGACAATTGCTCAGTGTGCGGGCGATCACGGATCGCCCCTACATTAAATCTTTAATTGACTATATAATTAAAATATAAACGATCAGGAGGAATTTAAAAATGGTTAGTCCTAAACATCATATTTTTATCTGCACCAGCTGCCGGATCAACGGTACCCAACAGGGGTATTGTTTTCAACAGGATTCAGTGAAAATCCTGCAGACCTTTCTTGAAGAAATCGACGAGCGGGAATTATCCGGTGACGTCATGTTAAACAACACCGGCTGCTTCGGCATCTGCGACAAGGGTCCCATCGTGGTTGTTTATCCCGAAGGCGTCTGGTATGGCAAGGTAACCGTCGACGATGTGGAACGGATTATGGACGAACACATCGAAGGCGGCAAGGTGGTCGAAGACCTGGTTATTTAGCTCTTTACTTTGAAAAGAATCAGGCTACTTTAAACCTGGGTACAGCGCATTGACGCAGTACCGACAATTGTTACATCATGTTGTTTGCATCGGGGCGAACAGGTTGATAAACCTGTCCGATCCTTCGCAAAGGCAACGAGCAAATCACAAGCTTGCTTGTAGTTGGCGACTGCCTGCGACCAGAGCGAAAGAAGCGGAGCGGATTTCGCTCGGCGCAGCAAACAACAGATTAACAATTGGTCGGTACGGGATTTCATGGCCAAACTTTTAAAAGCAAACAAACGAAAGCGGGGTAGGCAAATGGTTACTATTATTGATCGGACCTTGACAACCTTTAATACATCCGGGATGACCGGCCAGGATCTTAACCATTTCTGTGACCTGCTTTTTACCTGTGGCGTCAACAAAATCGAATTGACCCCGGACCTGGTTAACCGGCTTAATTTTCCTCTCACTGCTGCCGGTTTAAAACAATGGTTGGGGGAACGACGTTTTTTTCTGACCCGGATTCTTCCCGAATCGCTCGCTTCGGCTGGCCCAGGGACGAAAGAACCGAAAGCCCTCTGGAAACTGGAGCCAAATGAGCTGGTGGAAAAAAATATTCCCGTTGGCAAATTACATTCTTGTCACCACCAAAAGATCCGGATCACCGGATTGGAAGACCTGATGACCCGGGATTATTCAGAAGTTTTTAAGGCCCTGCTGGACAGCGGCATTGACACTCTGGATCTCTGCCCCGGCAATCACCACCATTGTGCCACTGCCATCGCTCTGGAATGGCTATCGGCTGGCGGACAGAGTATCAGTTGCGGTTTTGCCAACCATCATCACTTCCCGCCGCTGGAAGAAGTGCTGATGGGGCTAAAACTAAGTCAACCGGACTTGTTTACCGGTGACTTATCTGTTTTAAGTGAGTTGCGTGACCTTTATGAAAAACTGTCCGGCCAGCCGGTTGGCAAAATGAAGGCGATCATCGGAACCGATATTTTCAAGGTCGAATCCGGTATTCATGTCGATGGGGTATTAAAAAACCCCAATACCTATGAACCCTTTAGTCCCCAAAGCGTTGGCAACCAGCGGGAAATTGTCCTGGGCAAACACTCCGGCCGCCAAAGCCTGTTGTATAAACTAAACGATTCGCAATTATCCGAGTCAGCCGCCCATAGCATTTTAAAGCATATCAAATTCCGCTGCACCCAGTTAGGCCGAAACCTGTCCGATCGGGAACTGCGAACCCTTGCCAGAGAGGTGCAAAATGACAAACAGATATATTGTTGATACGACCTTAAGAGACGGTGAACAAAGCCCCGGAATCGCCTTTTCGATCCGTGAAAAAATCACCATCGCCAAAACTCTGGATACCCTGGGGGTTGCCCGGATCGAAGCCGGTACCCCGGCCATGGGCAGAGAGGAATGCCGGGCCTTTGAAAAAATCAAGCTGACCTGTCAGCAGGCAAAGATTATTGGCTGGAACCGGATGAACCGCTCTGATATCAGCCAGTCCATCGGCTGCGGCGCCGACATTATCCATGTTTGTGTCCCGGCTTCGGATCTGCTGATTCGTGAAAAGCTGCGCACCACCCGATCCCAGGTACTTAAAACCCTAAGTGCCTGCGCCGCCGCTATCCATGCCGAAAAAAGAGAACTGACCATCGGTTTGGAGGACGCCTCCCGGGCCGACTGGGATTTTGTCGTTTTACTGATTGAAACCGCCCAGCAACTGGGGGCCACCACCCTGCGTTTTTCAGATACCGTGGGGATCATGTCCCCCAGTCTCTGCAAAGCCACGATCAGCCGGATTCCTGACAACATTGACATTGAGGTGCACATGCACAACGATTTGGGCATGGCCGTGGCCAACTCCATCCAGGGGCTCCGCTGTGGTGCCAAGTATGTCGATACTACCCTCTTCGGCATCGGCGAGCGGGCCGGTAACTGCAATTTGGAACATCTCCTGATCGCCACCCAGGGTCAACTGGACTTCGGTATCAACCTGGACGAACTGCAGTGGCATCAAGCCGATTTAAAACCGATTATTTACAAAAATAACCCGGGGCGTATGCCTGATCGAATATCCGCCCACTAAAAAAAACACCTCGCGGTGTTTTTTTACGTCTTATAATAATTACACTTCACCAAAACCACTGCCGACGAGTGCCACCAGGGTTTCCACGGCCAGCATTTCATCCTCACCGACGGCAAAAATTTCAACCACATCGCCCTGACCAATCCCCGTTGCCATAATACTCAAGAGCGATTTGGCATCGCCCTCTTTGGGATCGTCGCCCAATTTTTTAATTCGCATATCTGCTCTGAATTCTCCGGCCTTCTGACAAAACTCCGCCGCTGGCCGGGCGTGTAAACCGCTGGGATTAATAATCGTAACTGTTTTGCTGTGCATACTTCTTACCTGTTAATGAATCTTTCATTCCTTTCCATTATTCGTTTATTCGTTCCCGTCATCAACATGTTCGATTCGTCTTCTTATTATCTTCCCCTTTTTAGCTAAAATAAACAGGCTTACAGATAGTTGGTCATTTCTTTCAGCGAGTCAAAAACACAATCCGGAACCACCGCTGAATTCGCTACGTCCGCCATTTTTGTCTCCCCAGTCAGCACCAGAAAGCCCTTGCCGCCGTTATTGACGCCGGTGGCCACATCGGTATAGATGCGATCGCCAACAAAGGCCACGTCCTCTTTTTTATGCCCGGTAGTGGCTAAAATCATCTCCATGGTTTCGGGAAAAGGCTTGCCTAAGTATTTGGGTTCCACTCCGGTGGATTTGGTAATCAGAGCACACATGGCACCGCAATCGGGGATAAAACCAGTTTCGGTAGGACAGACCAAATCCAGATGGGTGGATAAAAAAACTGCGCCATTATTAATAAAGGTGCAGATTTTCTTAAGCTTTTCATAGGTCAAGGTGGTATCAAAGCTGGCCACTGCCACATCTGGCTGCTCTTGGACCAGCTTGATGCCGTGCTTTTTAAAACTCTCCTCCAGCAGTGGCGTGCCCATCAGATAGACCGATTGTCCGGGATAAAAGGTTTTTAAATAGTTTATGGTCACATCCCCTGAGGTAATAATCCGGTCGGCTTCCACAAAGCAGCCCATTTTCTTCAGTTTTTCCTGATAAAAGCTGGGCCCCCGGGATGAATTATTGGTGATAAAAATAAAATCTTTTTGATGGCTTCGGAGCGCTTCGATAAAGTCCAGTGCCCCATCAATTAGACCGTTACCCAGATAAAACGTTCCATCCATATCCAGCGCAAATAATTTAACATCTTTTAAGGCTTCCTCTTTTGACAACATCATTTTCAGTCGGCCCTCTCGATTTCTGGAGTCCCAAATCCAATTTTATCCACTTGTTCAAAAGCGTCATCGAATTCCAGCAATTTTTTTCCGCATTCCACATCAGTAACCAGGACATTAATGAAACCACCTTTGATGGCACCCTGAATCGCCCGGGCTTTTTCAGAACCACTGGCCACACCAATAGAATGAGGAACCCGCCGAAGTTTCTTGATGTCAACCCCAATCACACAATTATCAGACTCAAACGCTTCAGTGCTGCCATTGATATCAAAAAACTGCATACAGACATCACCCACCACATTTTTTTGGCGCATGGTTTCCATGTCTTTTTCATCGTAATAACCGGTCGACATAATCGCCGATCCGCGATTGGGAACGCCGATCCCAACCACCGCTACGTCAAGGCCATCACCCATTTTAATGATCCGCTTAATATCCGGCTCCTTCATTAATTCTTCTTTGATCTTGACTCCAGACACTCGGGCCGGGGCGTGGAGCAAGTAAGAAACGCCGCCAAAAGCCTTGGCCAAGGCCTCCACAATGGTATTGGAGTGGAGCTCCATGCCCAGATGTCCGATCCCACCGATGAGGGGGATAAACGTCACCCGCTTTGAGGTTCCCTTTGATATAAAACGATAGATCTGACCAATGGAAGAACCCATCGAAACCCCGATAATCGTATCATCTTTAATTAACCGCTCGAGATAGTTGGCAGTCGCTTTTGCCAACTCATCCTTCTGATCCCGGCTATCCTGTTTTACATCCACGATGAAAACTTCTTTTAAACCATAACGACTCTCCAACTTTTTTTCCAGATCGACATAATTGTTGCCAAAAATCGGATCGATAATAATTTTGACAATCCCTCGCTCCTTGGCATTCTGAAGAATCCGGGACACCGTTGGACGAGAAAGACCCAATTCCTTGGCAATCAACTTTTGATTGATATCCTGGTTATAGTACATCTCACAGATTTTCACCATTAGACGTTCATCATCAACTACTTTCTTCATTCCCTCACCTCGCTATCTGTACTTTTTTTTATATTCATTTCTGAAATTCTGTAACTATTCCTTTATTATAATATTATCAATGAAAATGTCAATCCTTTCATTTGTTTTTGTAAAAGAGCACGTTTAAAAGAGCCCCCGATATTTGCATTCGTAAATATCGGGGGCTCTTCTTAAAATTCTAGACAGCATTTTTACAATGCTATATCACCGCGTTCTCCAGTTCTAATCCGAATACATTCCTCCACCGGCTTAATGAAGATTTTTCCATCACCAATTTCACCGGTTCGCACCACACTCATAATCAACTGAATAATTTCTTCTACCTTATCGTCAGCTACCACAATTTTTATTTCAATTTTGGGAATCATGTTCATCATTACCGAGGTGCCACGGTTATGCGCTACCCACCCATACTGATTACCACATCCCAGCACTTGCCGGATATTCATACCATTGACCTTTGCTGCCATAAAAGCATCTTTAAGGGGTTCCAACTTTTCCGGACGAATAATCGCTTCGATCTGTTTCATTTCTTTATCCTTTCGTATTAGAATTACCGTCTTCTGCTATTTTAGTCGATAAGCTACTATTGGTCAATTCCAGAAAAAGCGGGATAACCTTCCTCACTATGTTCACTGATATCCAAGCCCAGGGCTTCGGCTTCCGGAGCAACCCGGATCGCCATGACCTTTTTGAGGACTAACATAATTACTGCGGTCATTGTTCCCGAATAAAGCACCGCAATCAGCAGCGCAATCAGCTGAGCCACAAATAACTGGGTGTCACCAAAGAACAACCCATTCCATTGAGCAACCGGATTGATGGCCGTTTGAGCAAACAGCCCGGTGGCAATAACTCCCCAGATCCCACTGATGCCATGACAGCCAAAAGCATCCAGGGTGTCATCATAGCCGAATTTAACCTTAACCTTTGTTAAAAAGAAAAAGCAGATTGGGCTCACAACAGCACCAATAAACAAGGCCGCTTCGGTAGGTACAAAGCCAGCTCCGGGAGTGATGGAAACCAAGCCGACGATCGAGCCGGTTATGGCACCCATAACCGTCACTTTTTTATATGCTACCATTTCAACCAGCATCCAGGTTAGCATCGCTGCTGCCGATGCCAACAGGGTGGTCACTACTGCGTGTACCGCCAATGCATTGGCCGCCAGAGCTGAACCACCATTAAAGGCAAACCAACCGACCCAAAGAATCGCACCTCCGATGACAAACAGCGGAATATTATGAGGATGATAGGATTTAATACCATAACCTTTACGGGAACCCAGAATAATACAGGCCACCAAACCGGAAATCCCTGAACTGATTTCGATAACAAAGCCTCCGGCAAAATCAACCGCACCGAGGCCGGCAATCAAACCGCCCTGACCCCAAACCATATGAGCCATTGGATAATAAACCAGCAACATCCAAAACGTTACAAAAATAAACAATGCCGAAAACCGCATTCTTCCTGACAACGAGCCAACCACAATCGCTGGAGTAACCATACAGAATACCAGTTGAAAAATTGCAAAGAGCTGGCCCGGTATACTGTCCGCATAGGGTCCTGGTGCCGATGCACTGATGCCCCTAAAAAACGCATTGCTTAAATCACCGATCACGCCAAGACCGCCAAGATCAGAACCAAAGGATAGGGAATATCCCACCGTATACCACATCACTGTTGCCAGTCCGCAGCAAAACACCACCGACATGATCGTATTAAGAACATTTTTCCGTCGCACCATCCCTGCATAGAATAATGCCAGCCCTGGGGTCATAAAAAACACCAGCATGGTACAAATCAGAATAAATGTTACATCTCCTGAATTAATCATAATTTCCTCCGTAATTCACTTTTTTTGTTATTTATGCCTATCACTGATTAGGGTTCAGTGATTATCTGATCAACCCACTTTAAAACCCGCGTTTATGGCCGGCCGCTATGCTTATCGCCTTTGATAAGTTGATTGAATTATCTGATGAATCAGTAATTCAGGCGCTCAACGCAAAAAAAGACAACAACAAAAAAACTGTTATCGTCTTTGATCATCGCAATTCAGATCCGGTTCATTACTGGGTCGATTCTCCTCATTGACAATCGACTGAACCTTTTCGCTATTATTTAAGGTTGATGCTACTATTTAATTTTAGCTGACCCTTTTCCGGCTCAGCAAATCGAATTATAGCATTACTCAACCCGTGAGTCAATCCTAGAATTTTAAGAATCACTAACCTGTCAGTTATTTAAAATAAAAAAAAGACGACTATATTTAAATATAATCGCCTTAGTTCGCTTCCTTAACTTTAAAGTGCAATGTCGCCGCGCTCGCCAGTTCTGATCCGAATGCACTCTTCCACTGGTTTGATAAAAATTTTACCATCACCAATTTCACCCGTTCGGACAATATCCATAATTAATTTTACAATTTCTTCAACCTTATCATCGGCTACCACAATCTTTATTTCGATTTTAGGAATCATATTCATCATCACTGAGGTTCCCCGATTATGGGCCACCCAGCCGTATTGATTCCCGCATCCGAGAATCTGCCGGATATTCATTCCATTAATTTTTGCTTCTAAAAAGGCATCCTTTAACGGTTCCAACTTTTCCGGACGGATAATTGCTTCAATCAGTTTCATACGTTTTCCTTTCTTTTCTGACTGAGAAGTCATACTCTTGTAGCTCCCCAATCGTATTTCACTATCCTATTATTGATCTATTCCTGAGAAAGCCGGGTAACCTTGTTCGCTGTGTTCGCTGATATCCAAACCCAATGCTTCAGCCTCCGGCGAAACACGGATGTTCATGACTTTTTTAAGAACGAGCATTATGACTGCAGTCATCACGGCTGAGTAGATGACAGAAATACCTACAGCCATCAATTGTGCCACAAATAATTGGGTGGCACCGAAAAACAATCCGTCCCACTGCGCAACCGGATTGATGGCTGACTGAGCAAACAGACCAGTCGCTATACCACCCCAGATTCCACCGATTCCATGGCAACCAAAGGCATCCAGCGAATCATCGTAGCCAAACTTCTGTTTGATCTTTGTCATAAAGAATAAGCAAATTGGACTAACCAAGGCACCAATCACTAAGGCCGCACTAAATGGTACATATCCGGAACCTGGGGTAATTGCCACCAATCCGATTACTGCACCTGTCACCGCCCCCAGAACCGTCACTTTTTTATAAAGAATCGATTCCATCACCATCCAGCTTAGCATAGCAGCAGCTGATGCGATCATTGTATTGCCCATCGCCTGAACCGCCAGTCCATTCGCCGCCAGCGCTGATGCCCCATTGAAAGCGAACCAACCGACCCAAAGAATCGCACCACCGGTGAAAACCATTGGAATATTATGCGGATGGTACGCTAGAATACCATAGCCTTTTCGTTTGCCAAGAATGATACAGGCAATCAAACCCGATACTCCGGAACTGATGTGGATAACATTTCCGCCAGCAAAATCGACAGCTCCCAATCCAGCGATAAAACCGCCTAAGCCCCAAACCATATGGGCCAATGGGTAATAGACCAATAATAACCATATCGCAATAAATACAAACATTGCAGAAAATTTCATCCGGCCTTCTAAGGCTCCTACCAGAATAGCTGGTGTAATAATACAAAACATCAGCTGAAAAATAGCAAACAAAGCACCTGGTATATTGGCCGCATAAGGTCCGGCTTCGGTGGCACTGACCCCGCTAAAAAAAGCATTACTCAGATTTCCGATAACACCCAGTCCACCAACATCTTCTCCAAATGAGATTGAATAGCCGATGGCAAACCACATAACAGTCGCCAGTCCGCAACAAAACAATACCGACATTAACGTATTAATGACGTTTTTTCGACGAACCATCCCACCATAAAATAATCCCAGACCGGGCGTCATAAAGAATACCAGCATTGAACCAATCAGAACAAATGCGACATCACCAGAATTAATCATATTAACTTCCTCTTTTCTTAAATAATTTTGATTCGATCATTTTATTATGACAATCTTTTCTATAAAGCCATCTTCTTATGCAATTTATAATTTCAGTCATTTAAGTATTCGCCTAATGTTCTTATTACACTGGCAATCCACTCTCGTATGCGCATTCAAATGATAGTCAGAGACAATCTCTTCAAATAAAAGACGATAACATTCATGACTGTTATCGTCCTTGATAAATTAATTCAACTACTTAAGCAAGAAAAAAAGGTGATAACAGAAACTTCTGTTATCACCTTTGATAAGCGCCTTAAATCCCAGGTATCAATTTAATAGCTCGGTCTTCTTTGACTTCTATTAAGCTTACCCTTAAGATGTTTTTGATTATAACACCATAAAAATCCACTGTCAATGTGATTTTCATAAATTTTCAATACAAACGGTTTTCACTTTACTGCCCCGCCGTCACAACCACATCTTTTGTCTGACTTTGCCCATTCCGTTCAAAGGTCACACTGACCTTTTCCCCAGCATTAACTGCATAGAGAATTTCTTTCATTTTCAGCATGGTATTGGTTTTGACGCCATTAATCTCTTTAATGATGTCCCCCGCAGCCAAGCCTGCATTGGCAGCCCCACCACCTTGTTGTACCGAAGCAATATAGATCCCCTCGTTAAAATTGACATCACTGTCAGTCAGATAGTAATCAGCAATAGCCCGATCATAGGCGGTAATACCCATCACAGTGGAATCAAATTTGCCAGTTGAAACAATTTCATTGAGAATCGGTTTTAAAATATTGATTGGAATAGCAAAGCCCATTCCTTCCCCAGTGGTTAGTTTATAGGTATTAATCCCAATTACCTCACCGTTTTTGTTAACTAACGGGCCCCCACTATTTCCTGAATTAATTGACGCATCGGTTTGGATCAGATCTTCTGCCAGCCCATTTTCCAATGGAATGCTCCGATTCAGTGCAGATATGATTCCCGCCGTGACGGTTCGCTCAAAATTTAGTCCCATCGGATTTCCAACCGCTACTGCCAGTTCTCCAACAACCACATTATCCGAATCTCCCAATTCCAACACCGGCAAATCCTTGGCATCAATTTTGATAATGGCCATATCCAGCGTCGCATCCGACCAGACCAGTTTGGCATCATAGGTATTCCCATCTGCCAGCGAAACCTTTAACGCAGATACATCATCAGAGGCCACATGCTGGTTGGTAGCAATATACCCATCACTGGTTAGGATGAATCCAGAACCAACACCACTCGCCTCCTGCGGTCCATAAACAGTCATAGACACTCCGGTTGTTTCAATCCCCACCACTGATGGTGGCACGGTTTGGGCGATAGCTTCGACTACCGTGTCCGCCGAACCCTGGTTGACTATAATCTCGTTCTTGGCGCCTTGGATCACACTATTATTGTCGAAAAAAAAGTTGACACCTAGAAGCAGCACCCCAACAATTACGCCACCAATAATGGCTCCGATCATGCCGATGATCAGGGAGTTCGGTTTTTTTTCTTTTTTCAGATCGTCGTTCATCGTTTCACCTCAATCTTAGTTGAAGTTCGTTATAGATTAATTGCCTCACTCACACAGCTTCGCTTTGCCACTGAAAGCTTCACATCTCCATCCAATACCACACCGGAACCAGTAAGAATCCGGGCTGTGGTTTCATAGGCCAACAATGGATAGTTATTTTCCTGACTAAGGTGGGCCAGCACCAGTTGCCGGGTACCTTCCTGTACCAGTGCCAACGCCAGATCTCCGGCAGTTTCATTGGACAGATGGCCAAAATCACTTTTTATCCGCTGTTTAAGGTAAAATGGATACGATCCGGCTTCCAGCATTGAAACATCATGATTCGACTCCAGCACGACCAGATCACAGCCGCATAACGCGCTGCGCATTTCTGGCGTAATAATCCCCGAGTCGGTGGCGATTCCCAACCGGCTTTTGCCGTCAGATACGACAAAACCGGCTGAATCCGCTGCATCATGAGATGTTTTAAACGCTTCAATTTGGAGATCCTGAACAATAAAAGGCTCTTCAAAATCAAAGATCTTTACATTATGCTCGGCAATTTTTCCCAAGTCCTTTTTCATTGCTGCCCAAGTTTTTTCATTGGCATAAATCGGCAGGTCAAAACGCCGTGACAACACCCCAACCCCATGAATATGATCACTATGTTCATGGGTCACCATGATACCACCAATTTCCCGGGGGTCTTCTTCAATGGCATCCATGGCACTCTGGATTCGTTTTCCGCTGAGGCCAGCATCGATGAGTATTTTTGTGCTGTTGTTTGAGACAAATAAACTATTTCCTGAACTTCCACTATATAAACTGCAAAATTTCAATCCTTGCTCCCTTGTTCATTTTAATATCTTGTAAAATTATTCCATTTAAATGCGCCAAGGACCAGCTGAATTGTTAGGATTATCCTAGCGAATGATGCTTAAACCTGACTTAACCTAACTTTACGGGATTTAAGATAGTCATCCTATCTGCCGCTAATACCCGCTAAAGACATGCAGGATCTTTCTCGGAAACTCGACGAATTACTGCCCCGAGATTTCGCAGATTTTCCTGAAGGTTTTCATAACCCCGGTCAATATGAACAATTTCAGTGATCTTTGTTTCACCATCAGCAATTAACCCTGCAATTACCATGGCCGCCCCGGCTCGCAGATCCGTGGTTCGGATTTTGGTAGCTGATAAGGACTTGACCCCGGTAATACTGGCGGTTCGACTATTGATGGAAATATTGGCACCCATCCGTCGTAATTCATCTACATATTTAAACCGGCTTTCAAAAATACTCTCTGTGATCGTGCTGGTTCCCTGGGCAATGGTCATTAATACCGCCATCGGTTGTTGTAGATCGGTGGGAAAACCCGGATAAGGCATGGTCTTAACGTTAACTGCCTTTAATGGATGTTTTCCGATAACCCGAATTCCGTCATCCTCTTCCAGAACGACGACCCCCATTTCGCTGAGCTTAGCCGTAATCGCCTCCATATGCTTGGGAATGACATTTTTAATTAAGATATCCCCTTCGGTGGCTGCTGCGGCCATCATGTAGGTACCAGTAGTAATCTGATCCGGGATCACCGAATACTCGCAGCCGTGCATTTCTTCAACGCCGACAATCTTAATGACATCTGTTCCCGCCCCCTTGATGTTTGCTCCCATCAAATTCAAAAAGTTAGCCACATCAACGATGTGGGGTTCTTTGGCAGCATTTTCTATAATTGTCTTGCCATCAGCACGAACTGCCGCCAACATAATATTGATGGTAGCGCCAACACTGACGACATCAAGAAAAATATGCGCTCCTTTGAGTTCCGGCGCTTCCATTTTTACCTGGCCATGTTCTATCACCACGGTTGCGCCTAAAGCCTGAAAGCCTTTGATATGCTGGTCAATGGGGCGATCCCCGATGTTGCAACCGCCGGGCAATGGCACAATCGCTTTACGATATCGTCCCAGCAGCGCTCCCAGCAGATAATAAGAAGCTCGCATCTGGCCGGTTTCTTCTTCATAGTCTGACACATCATAGGAGATCGATTTTTCAGTATTAATGATTAGGGTATCTTTTTCTCTATATATTTCAGCTCCCAGTTTTTCCAAAATAACAATCATCTTGTTAACATCTTTAATATCGGGAACATTATCTATTTTACTTGAGCAGGCACACAGTACTGCTGCCGGAATAATCCCCAGCACAGCATTTTTTGCCCCGGAGATCGCAACCTCACCTTGTAGGGGGTTACCTCCTTCTATAATAAAAGCATCCATATTTATTCCTTTCAGTGCAAATGTATATGCAATATCCAATTGGTTATTATATCATAAGTTTCAGTTTTATCAAGAAAACTCTCGATTTTATGCCGTTTTTTTATCAACAGAGCCGTTTTTCTTATACTCTTTAAGAATTCTTTTCCCTGCTTAATGAAAACAGGAATTCCTCACAAATTATTATCAATGTGATATAATAGCTTAACATACTATTTATCAAAACTAAAGATTTTTAGTCATGAGAAAGTATATTAATCCACAACTTGAGGTAGAAAATGAATCGTTTTGAATTAGTTTCCAGCCATGATGACTTGGGTGTGACCCCCATCGAAAATATTTTTATTAATCATTATATGCCAACAGCCCGAGGAGACTACGTGAAGGTCTATCTTTACGGCTTAAAGCGATGCTTTAATCAGGGCCTGACCCCCATCAGCAACGAAGATATTGCCAAAGATCTAAATCTTTTGGAAACCGATGTTAAAAAAGCCTGGGACTACTGGGCAGCTGAAAAAATCATTGCCATTGAATACACCGGAACCCGGGATGCCCTGGTTCGTTTTTATAATATCACAGGTACCATTCTTTATAAAAATGAGGCGATTCCCGAGACGACTGTACCTAAAAACAGCCAGTCTTCCAATAGCTTAGAAGACCGGATTCAACGGATGTATACCACCATCCAGGATATGTATGAAAGCCGGACGATCACCAAAAAAGAAACGCTGCTGTTTAAACGCTGGCTGGATGAATACAATTTTACTCCAGAAGCGGTGATTCTGATTGTCGAATATTCCATTAACATGATCAATAAAAAAGATCGCACCTTTACCCCGACTCAAGTCGTCTCCTATCTGGAAACCGTAGCACGAAGTTTTTATGCTGCTGAGGTTCGTGATCATATCGAAGCCGAAGCCTATATCAAAAACTCAGCACATCAACGAACGGCCTATTATCAGATATTTAAATATCTGGGTATCCAACGAAATCCGATGGTTTCTGAACGACAGATGATGGATACCTGGTTTAATGACTATGGTTTTTCAATGGAGATCATTGTCCAGGCTTTATCCCGAACCAACAAACCCAATATGAAATATATTGACGGTATTCTGAAGAATTGGCACGAACAAGGCTTTAAAACCTTGGATGATATAAAAAATGACAAGCCAAAACCAAAAGTTACTCATAAAGAGTCCCTTGAACCGATGAGTGATGCCCGAAAACAGGCTTATCTGGATATGGAAGTTGACTATGCCGAAGATTTATGGCCGGAACTGGAGATAAACAATGAAGACATATAATGAAGCCTTTGCCCTGCTGCAAGAAAAGCAGCAAGCCTACCAATTCAAACAACGACAGAAAAAAGCCATCCTATATAACCAGATTCCCGAGCTTTCTGAACTGGACAATGAAATCAACCGCTTGGGGGTCGCCCTGACCCGAGCCACCATCGCTAAAGAAGTCAATAAAACCACGGCTATCCGCCAGCAGATGAGTGCGCTTGAAGACAAAAAAAAAGACTTGGCCGGAGCAAAGGCCGCTCTGCTGACCCACTCTTATTATTGTTCGCTTTGTCAAGACACTGGAATTCTCCCTGAGGGAATCTGTGCCTGTCTGAATCAATGTCTGGCCGAGCTCAGTTTTTCCAGTTATGATTTAAAAACCCGGGCTCAACGGGAAACCTTTGAGAGCTTTAACCCGGACTATTATTCCGAACAGCCGATTGGTTCCGGATCAGCCAGTCATCGTAGTAACGCGCTTAGCATTAAGCAGAATATGTTAAAATATTGTCAAAATTTTGAAACCATCGAAGACCAGCTGCTTTTCACCGGTCCCCCTGGAGTCGGCAAAACCTTTATGTCCAATTGTATCGTTAATAAACTCACCGAAAAAGGCTACGGGATTGTCTACGTCACCGCCGCCCATCTGGTCGCCAGCATTCAGGATCAACTGTTCCGGGAAAAGAAAACCTCCACTGAGATTTATGAACCTCTGCTGCTCTGTGATCTTTTGATTATTGATGATTTAGGGGCTGAGTTTTCTTCAGAATATAGTCAAAAACAGCTCTACGAAGTGATCGACAGTCGCCTCAATGCCGAAAAAAAGATGATCATTTCCAGTAATTTGACGGTTCTAAAAATCAAGGAACTTTATGACGAACGACTTTCCTCCCGAATCTGCGGCCATTTTAAAACCATTCCCTTTCTGGGGGAAGACATTCGTATTCTCAAGGCCCGACGAGGCCGTTCATAAAAGAAGGTGTCCAGATCTTGCTTCTGGACACCTTTTTATTGGCAACGTTTTTGATAAATTTGAGCATTTGATACCACCGCTTCAAACTGATCGGCCAGTTCGGCTGGCAACTTTTGCGTTTGCTCCATGGCCAGATATCCCCCATCCATCAGTGAATCATGAAACATCTGAAGAACATCAATGCGTTCCTGTTCATTAAAATGCAGCAGGACATTTTTACATACAATCAGTCCAAAGTCTTTTCCAATAGCGTTTAGCGTCAGCAGATCGTGCTTCAAAAAGGTAACTGCACCCCGTATCTCAGCGGTGAGCCGATAAAAATCCCGATTTTTGACCTTGATAAAATATTTGTTAAAAATTTCTACCGGGATCCGCTGCACCTGCTCCCAGGGATATTCAGCCTGATAAATAATCTGATCAAAAAGGTCGCTGCCATCAATATCGGTCGCTTGAATCTTTACCTTTTCAAAATCACCCTGATCCAACCGCTCCCGCAATAACATCGCCAGGGTATAAGGCTCCGGCCCCATGGCACAACCGGCATCCCAGATCTTGATCGTCGGCATTGACCAAAGTTCTGGGATGGCATGGTTGCAGATCAGCTCCAAGGTATGTAAATCTCTAAAAAAATATGTAAATGCCATCGATTCCTCCCGCTTTTTTATGTGTGTCAAAAGTCATGAGCACCCGCGTATTTCCTACGTTAACAAAATTAAATCGCCTGACTATTCCGGCTTTTTCATTCCATAAATATCATAAATTTCCTGGGTATATGCACCATTTTGCTGATAAACAATCAGCGGGGCAGCGGTTTTTAACCCCGGCTTCCCGCTTTTTCGCCCCTCAATCAAAACCAGATTCGCTTCTTTTTTAATCGAAGGATAAACAAATTGCAGATGTTTGACCTCGATTTTATACAGTCGCATCAGTGAAATAATGTCGCCTAACCGTTCGGGACGATGAACCAGAAACAAACGTCCTCGATCTTTTAACATGCGTTTACTAAAAACAAGAATATCTTCGATGCTGCATAAAATTTCATGACGAGAAATTGTTTTTGTTTCACAATTGTTCTTAAGTCCATCCTCGGCCCGCATGTAGGGGGGATTACTCACCACCACATCATACGTGTTTGGTACGATCTCGTCACCTGGCGCTTTAATATCGCCTTGGATAATCTGGATCTGCTTTGATAAATCATTAAGTGCCATACTCCGCCTGGCCATTTCTACCAGCGGTTCTTGTATTTCCAGACCGGTGATCGAGGCCGCTCTGGTTTTGCCATAGAGCAGCAATGGAATAATCCCTGTACCAGATCCCAGATCGATGATATGAGGCGATCCTTTTATTTGGCAAGAAACAAACCATGATAACAAAACCGCATCCATTCCAAAACAAAAAAATTCGGGATTTTGGATTATTTTTAAATTATTTAATCCTAAGTCTTCGATTCGCTCCCCTTTTTTTAAAAAGTTATCCACAATTAACTCCTCCTAATCGTCGTCATTTCAGTATTTCACCGGATAATCAACAGATTTATCCACAATTCCGCCAATTGTATCCACTGTTTGTGGATAACTTTTGAAATTCTACCACCTTTTCCTTGTAACTCCCTAAACTACGGGATTTTTTGATCCATTGTTTTTCAATGCATATGTTGATTGTTTTTTTTTTACTTATCCACATATGCACAGCTAAAAATTGAAACAACTCATCCCCTTACCAAAATCCCGATAATATAGGGGTTTTCAACTTTCAACTTAAGAATTAAACTGATCAATCACTGTTGATAAAAATTATTTTTTTGTATTTACTGGCTTTTTTCGATTTTCTCTTTAATGTAAACAAAATCTTTGCTATAATGTGTAGTTGTAGAGGACTATTTCAAATTTATTATAATGATTCGCCGACCTCTAAAAGCTCCTTTATCATCCACGATTATGGTGATAAAGTCAATCACCAAAAAATATTGCATTGAAATTATTAGCGAAAGCGATGGATACTTATGAATAATGACAAAATCCAACCCAACAAATTGGATATTATTCTCGAAAAAAAACAGCTTCTGGATGCCACCATCCAGGAATGCGAAATACGAATTGATGAGAAGCTTGCTTCGCTGACTGATGACGGTTTCATTTCCCGTGAAGTCAGCCCCAATGTTTTTGAAGCATCCATCCAGAATCCCTACCAACCCGGTGAACATTTTCTTTCCGGGGTGGATATTTCGGATGATGACGCTCTCGATCAAGCCGTACTCAATTCCCGTCCTTTCGAAACACGTACCAACAGACTGGCCTTTGATGGTGATCACTTCACAAATCCATCCCCTCCCCCTAAACAAATGGGTGGCTTTTCAACACCCATTGGCGAAATCGAGGATGATGATGAACTGCCCACCCTGTCAAAAATACTGGGTCGAACCACACCATATGCTTTTGAATCGGAGCAGGGAGCTACTCTCCCCAAGGCATCCACGGAGACAACCACAGCTGAGCGATCGCAGCCAAATACTGTCGATGCCATTCTCAATGCCAGATTTCCGGAAACAGACAACGCATCACCTCCCGCTGGATCTGTTTTAGATAACCAAATGCCTACCCAAACTCCCGAACCGGAAATTGCCCGACCAATCGTTCAGGAGCGACCCATTTTAGCGACCGAAACGCCAACTCATAAAAAAACACCACCCGTTCCCAATAAAACTGAAACAACGCAAACAAAAACGAGCAAAGAAAAAAAGATTAAACCTGAAAAAAAAGCAACCCATCCCCCCCTCAAAAAGCCCAGCCTAACCGACATGGTTCCGCCGCTTGTTTTTTTCTTTATGGGATTAATGGTATTTGGCACTTTTTTGATTTTCACCGCTTCTGAGTTTACGTTCATTGATTATTGTGTCGTATTTATTTTGTTCACTTGTCTGATCTTTACCATCGCCATGCCGTATGGGGCCAGTATCTTTTTTATGATTCTACTCCTTGGCAGCTACGTGGTATTATCCCTTATTTCTGTTTTTTACCTGGAGATTCCTTTTGAATTATATCAGGTTGGTTGGTTGGTTGTGATCCCAATGGTATTATTGAGCAGCGCCTTGTTAATCCGGACAATCCGCGAATTGTTCCGCTTTAAAAAAACGCTCGAACAACAGATTGCTTCCTATGATAATCTGGAAGAAAGTCCCGGACTGACCATTGAAAAAGCTTATTACAAGGATCTGAAATATGCCATGGAACGGGCTTCACGGGGCGAAACCATTCTGACTCTGGAAATGATCACAATTCGTCATCTGGATGAACTCAAAACCATGAATGGTTCAAAACTTTGGGATGAGATTCTCTATAAAACCTTAAAGATCATCAAAACCCATTGCTACAGTACACACCTGATTTATATCCTCGATGGCAGTGTTTTTAGCATACTGATGGAAAACACCTCGGTCAAAAATCAATTACTGATCAATCAGGAAATCACTGATGCCTTCAATACCCTGATCTTGAACTATGAAAGTATTGAACCTGAAGTGACACTCAACATCGCTTCGATTCCATACACCCGGGATATCGCGAATCCATTTGACTACCGTGCCCAGGTTCTCAGGCATCTAAAAAAATAAAGCAGAAACCGTGTGATCGGCTTCTGCTTTTTTTAGTCTCCCAAAATGATGAAACCAAAAAGGACGTGCCACGGCACATCCTTTTTTAGTTTAATACACGATATAGGCTTCCAGATTCTGACGGCCAAACTGAATACAGGCTTCGTAGGAATCCATATAAATATCAACGATTCCTTCAGTTACTGCCCCACCTCGATCTTCCACTGTATAGGTAATCCCCATAGCCGGGATATAGATCTTCGTTCCAAACGGCAGACCACTCCAGGCTGCTACCGTGTGATTGGCTGTTGGCATCACACCTGATGCTGTGGCATTTCCGGTTGCTGTATAAGCCGTACACTGGATCGTCATTTTTACCGCACCTTCAGGAATGCTATTCGTAGCAGTTGAAGCTGTCGCCGCTGGCGTCTGAACCGCTGGTGCTGGTGTTACTGGTACTGGCGTCACCGGTGTTTCCACTGCTGGCGTTTCCACCACCGGAGCGGGTGTCGCCGCAACTGCCTTTGTTCCCACTTCAACAATTTCGGGAATTGGTGCTTTGACAATCTCGTCGTAAATCACTTCCCGTTTGACTTCCACACCGTTTTCGTAAAGAACCCGTTCAACCTGGCTGGATTCGCCATCAACACCAACCTGAACCACCTTGGTTTTACCCACTTCCATTTCCGGATTATCTTTGTTCTGGGTTGTATAGGTAATGACCTGTCGGCTTGGTAGTTCGTCTATCTGAACTCGGATAACCTTAACTTCTTTTACATCTTCCAATGGCGTTGATTGTCCCGGTACCACCCGATCCAGATCACCCAGTTCAATATTATACTCTCCCAGTAAATCACCGACCGTTTTGGCTTCGGTCTGATAAATAATGGTTTTCCCATCAAAAGACAGTTCCCCACTGGCTTTACTTTTCACTTCGACAGTGTCAACGGTAAACAGCACCGAATTGGTGTCGACATTGACCGTATATTGATCGTCCAATTCGATACCATTATCCTCCAGTACTTCCCCGACATTCTGGAACATCCCACCGCTGAGTACTCTTTCCTTATCATCAACGGTTACTTTGATCTCCTTGGCAAAAACAAAGGAACTGGCAGTCCCCACCACACAGGTGATGATCACGCTGGCCATTCCGATTTTTAAAATCGACTTTTTTCTTTTATGCGGGTTTTTATTCGCTTTTTCTATCATAAAACCTCCCCATCCATTTCAATCCGCAGATCGAAATTTCGTTTCGTTACAATTTCTTTACAAATCGATTGTACTTCATTTCCGAATAATTGTCAAGATTAGAATTTACTGATTGACTTTTCTTAATTTTTCATTTAGAATATATCTAATTAAATTAATATAAACCGTTGATGCGGAGATAACGTTGGAAAATGCCCTTACAGAGAGCGAGGTATGCTGAGAGCCTTGCAGAACGCAATCCTTCAAATGGACCGCTGAGGGCATGGTCAAAGGCTTAAGCTGAGTATTCCATGACGTGACAACTACGTCAGTGTTGAGGAATATGTTGGTATTCTGCAGAGGCAGGTTTGATCCTGCGAAAAAAGGTGGCACCACGAGTCGTTATACTCGTCCTTTACATTTAGTAGAGGACGAGTTTTTTGTATTTACAGGCTCTTTGTCTGTAATGAGTAGAATTGCAATAAGAAAGGAAAATACCATGGAAAAGATACCTTATAAGATTTATTTAAGTGAAGATGAGATGCCCAAATACTGGTTCAATCTTCGGGCCAAAATGAAAGAACTGCCCGAACCTTTTGTCAATCCCGGTACTGGCGAGTATTGCACCAAAGAAGAACTACTACCGGTCTTCTGTGAAGAACTGGTCGATCAGGAACTCAATACCACTGATGCCTACATTGAAATCCCCGAAGAAATTCGTAATTTCTACAAAATGTATCGGCCCTCACCGCTGGTTCGAGCCTATTGTCTGGAAAAAGAATTAGATACCCCAGCCGAAATCTACTATAAATATGAGGGTACCAATACCTCCGGATCGCATAAGCTAAACTCCGCCGCTGCTCAAGCCTATTATGCCAAAAAGCAAGGACTCACCTCCTTAACAACTGAAACCGGAGCTGGCCAGTGGGGAACGGCACTTTCGATGGCCTGTGCCTACTTTAATCTGGATCTATCTGTCTATATGGTTAAGGTTTCCGCTGAACAGAAACCCCATCGTCGGGCCGTCATGGAAACCTATGGGGCCAAGGTCATTGCTTCGCCTTCTGATACCACCAACGCCGGACGAAAAATTCTGGCTGAAACCCCGGACACCAACGGATCGCTGGGCTGCGCCATCAGTGAAGCCATTGAGGTGGCGGTCACCACCGACAATTGCAAGTATGTGTTGGGCAGTGTCTTAAATCATGTCGGTCTGCACCAGTCGATCATCGGTTTAGAAACCAAGGCTGCCTGTGATAAGTATGACATTAAACCGGATATCATCATCGGCTGTGCCGGTGGCGGTTCCAATTTACTGGGACTGATTGCGCCATTTATGGCTGACAAAATTGAAGGTAAGAATGACATTGATTTTGTTGCTGTTGAGCCTGCTTCCTGTCCTTCATTAACCCGGGGCCGTTATGCTCTGGATTTTGGTGACACCGGGAAAACCACCCCACTGATTCGGATGTATACCCTGGGTAGTGGCTTCATGCCTTCGCCCAACCATGCCGGTGGGCTGCGTTACCATGGTATGAGCCCGATTATTTCTAAACTATATCACGACGGCTATATCCGGGCAAAAGCGTATACCCAGAATGACGTCTTTGAAGCGGCCACCCAGTTTGCCCGTGTTGAGGGAATTCTGCCCGCCCCGGAATCCTCCCATGCCATTAAAGCAGCCATCGATGAAGCCCTGGCCTGTAAAGCAACCGGCGAAAAGAAAACGATCGTCTTTGGTTTAACGGGAACCGGCTACTTTGATATGACGGCTTACATGAACTATAATGCCGGTAACATGACCGACTATGTTCCCACCGATGAAGATCTCCAGAAAGGCTTTGACAGTTTGCCCCAGATCGATCAAAAATAATTCTTGCGCAACAATAAAGGCCGCCTGGCAATGGATGTTTTCCATTACCGGACGGCCTGTTTTTTTTTAGATTATCGCAAACGTCCCCGTTTTTTCAGGGCTGCTTTAACCGTGGGATAGAGATCAAAATCAGTATGAGGCAAAAACCGGGAGGCATACATTCGAGAAATAAAATCAGTAGCGGCACCAAATTCCAGATATTCGATCCGTTCCTGAAGCTTTGCCACTGCGTCCATTTTTTCACCGTTAATCAACAGAGTGTAAGCCCCCTCCAGAGAACTGTTACCCAAAAACACATAGCGTTCCCGGGGTAAATCCGGATAAAGGCCGATGGTAATGGCCGATTCCAGATTGATATAGGTTCCGAAAGCGCCTGACACATACACGCGTTCCACATCCATCGGCATCACCCCCAGCCGCTCCAGTAAATAAGCAACCATTGTGCTGGCGGCAGCCTTGGTGTCAATAAACTGGCTCATATCCCGCTGGGTAAAAAGTAGTTCTTCACCATTGCCGGATTCATCCTGACTGGCGTATAACACCCCATATTCCCCTTCCCGGCTGACAATTCGCCCGGATTTTTCGGGATTATAACGACCGGAAAAATCAATCCAGCCATTTAACAGCATTTGGGCAATCAGGTCAACGATCCCCGATCCACAAATGCCCAGTGGCCTGTGCCCACCGATGGTCGTCAGAACAAGCTCATTTTCGGCAATCACAACCGAATCCACTGCTCCAACGGTGGCCTTCATGCCATTTTTACTGATGCCGCCTTCCAATGCCGGTCCAGCGGCCCCAGCTCCAGCCACTAGAAAATGCTGATTTCCCAGCACCATTTCACCGTTGGTACCAATATCAATAAACAGGCCCAATTCTTCCTTTTCGTGCAAGCCAGCCACCAGCAAACCGCTGACGGTATCGCCACCTAAATAGTTAGCCACCGAGGGCATACAAAAAAGATAACCATCCGTGTTGATACCCAGCTCCCGAGCTTCCAGATACCCGGTATGGTTAAACACTGGCGCAAAGGGATATTCAAAAATTGGCCAGGGATCGATGCCCAACAAAAAGTGAATCATTGTGGTATTGCCGGAAACAACCATGATGCAAGATTCCTGAGTCCTGATTCCGGTGGTTATTTCCAGTTGCTCTAACAGTTCATTGAAGGTGTTGACGGTTGCCTGCTGAACGGCACAAAGACGCTCCGGTTTATTCTTGGCATAAAAGATCCGACTGAGAATATCATCGCCATACTGGATCTGATGGTTTAAGCTACTCTCCTCGCCCAATACCCTACCAGAGTTTAAATCAACCAATTTCATAGCCACTGAGGTGCTACCCAGATCCACGGCTACTCCAAAATGCCGTTCGCACTGATCGCCAGCTTCCAGTTGTATCAGCTCCCAGGTTGTCCCGTTATTTACCAAAGTCACAGTGATTTCCCAATTGGCTTCCCGGCACAGCGGATATACTTTTTTGAGCAGACAACGGGAAAAACGCACTGTCCCAAATTCGTGGGTCAATGCGCTAAGAATCCGTTCCTGATCACCGATAATGTCCCCATTTCCTGGCGGTGACAATTTAAGAAATATTTTTCTGGTTAATGCCTTAATCTTTTGTTCTCCCATGCACACCTCATTTTTATTTAGTGGCTTCCACTGACCGTTTCATATCTCCAGCCATTGATGCCACCCAAATTATATACGTTCTGATACCCCATTTTGACCATTTGGCTGGCTGCCCCCTGGGATCTGCCACCGCTTAAACAATAAACAAAAATAGTGGTATTCTTTTCTGGTACGAGTTCCTCCACCCGCTGAACCTGACTTAATGGCAAATTGATGCTGCCGGGAATATGCCCATTGACATACTCAGCGGGTTCTCTCACATCAAGAAGAACAATGTCTTTGTTGGCCTCCAATTGTTGCTTCGCTTCATCCGGGGAAATTCGATTGACTGAATTCCGTGATTCTGATTTTCTTGATAATAAGTTTAACATAATAATACCTTCCTTGTATAATTTATTAGTGCAAATTTTACTGCTCGTTATTATGACAATATTTTACCGTCATTTCCTATTTGTTTCTGTGATAATGTCACACAAGAAAAAACTTTAAAGAATTTTTCAGCCAGTAATCAGCGCCTGTTCACGTAATAAACACTTAGCAATATTATTCTGTTTATATTATAATGAGCAAAAGAGGTGAAGAGGATGTATAAGATATTAATAACCGATGACGAAGAAAAAATCAGAGCACTGATTAAAAAATATGCGATTTTTGAAGGCCATACGGCCGTAGAGGCCGCCAACGGGATGGAAGCTGTCGAGCTGTGCCGTAAAGAAACCTTTGATATTATTATTATGGATATTATGATGCCGGAACTGGATGGTTTTTCGGCTGTCAAAGAAATTCGAAAGAACCAGAACATTCCGGTACTGATGCTGTCAGCCCGGGGCGAAGAATACGATAAAATACACGGTTTTGAATTGGGCATTGATGATTATGTGGTGAAACCCTTTTCGCCGAAAGAATTGATGATGCGCATTGATGCCATTATGAAACGAGCCGGCCGGGAGCAGTCCCAGGAACATGACATCTTTGTGAAGGACGGCCTGACTGCTGACTTTACTGCCCGAAGAATCCTCATTGATAACGAAAATGTTGACATGTCGCCCAAAGAATTTGACCTGATTTTTTATATGATTCGCAACAAAAACATTGCCCTGACCCGCGAAAAACTGATTACCGAGGTGTGGGGTTATGATTTTTACGGGGATGACCGAACGCTGGATACCCACATTAAACTGCTCCGCAAAAGCCTTGGCGATTATGCCGGATTGATCACCACCCTCCGGGGCGTAGGTTATCGGTTTGAAGGTTAGACCCATGAAACCAGCCCAAAGATCATCTCAGAAAAAAACCGGCCCTCTTCAAATCAGCGTCAAATGGAAAATTTTTCTCTTCCTGCTTGGCTTTTGCGGTGTATTGCTGATGCTGCTGTGGTTTTTTCAGGTTGTTTTTTTGAACAGTTTTTACAAAGGCATCAAAATCAATGAAATCAAAGCCACCGCCAGCACCATTGAAAAGAGCATTAATGACGAAAATATCAAAACCATCATTTCGACAGTTTCAGAAGACAATGATATTTGTATCAAGGTGTTATCAAGTTCGGGAGAGACAATCTATTCTTCTCATGTTGTCAAAGGCTGTATTATCCACAGCAAACCAGAGTTTGATGAAAAAGCCCTGCATTCCGAAGTGACCGATAATAATGGTGAACTATTTCAATATTATAACCATGATGGTTATATCAATGAGGTGATCCCTGAACCCGCTCCCGATTCAAATCCTGACTCTGTCGAAAACGCCGAAGCTCAGACTCCCCGCCCGACTGAGGAAAGAGAAAAGGATAAGGATACGCTTATTTATTCCAAGGTCATTGTTGATGCGAACAATCAGGAATTAACCCTGGTGCTTAACTCAATGATTTCCCCAGTGAATGCGACGGTGAATACACTACGGGTGCAATTATATTATATTACCGGTTTCATGATTCTGTTCTCAGTAATCCTGGCCCTCGTGATCGCCCGACTGATTTCCCGACCCATTGAGGCCATTAATAACAGCGCCAAAATGCTGGCCACCGGCGATTATTCCACGTGCTTCAAAGGCACAGGCTATAAAGAAATCGCCGAGCTCTCAGATACCCTTAATTATACAGCCAAAGAGCTTTCCAAGGTTGAAATGCTGCGACAGGAGCTGATTGCCAATATCTCCCACGATTTGCGCACCCCGCTCACTCTCATCAGCGGCTATGCCGAAGCAATGCGCGATTTACCGGATGAAAATAATGCCGAAAATGCCCAGATTATCGTTGATGAAACCAAACGCCTTACCACCCTGGTTAACGATGTGATGGATATCTCTAAATTGCAAACCGGGAATTTAAGCATTCATCCTGCGCCTTACAACTTGACCACTAGCCTTGGCGACTCAATAAACCGGATGAATAAACTAATGGAAATGGAAGGCTATACCATCGAATTTATCGCCGACCAGGAGGTCAATCTCTCGGCCGATGAAACCCGCATCTCCCAGGCCTTTTATAACCTGCTGACTAATGCCATCAACTATACCGGTGTTGACAAAAAAATCACCGTCACCCAAACCATTTTTCCCAATCCCGCTGACAATCTGGCCAACTGGGTTAAAATAGAAGTGGCGGATTCCGGCGAAGGGATTGCCGAAGAAGATCTCCCCTACATCTGGGATCGCTATTACAAAGTCGATAAAACCCACAAACGGGCAGTCACCGGCACCGGTCTGGGGCTATCAATCGTCAAATCGATTCTGGACATGCACCATGGTGATTACGGCGTCACCTCCAAACTCAATGAAGGCTCGGTTTTCTGGTTTACGCTTAAAATTTAATCCCGCAAGAAGCTAACCCAGTACCGACAATTGTTGCATCATGTTGTGACCTAGGGGTCAGATCCTACGCATCGGAGCGGACATGGCATCGCCTGTCCGATTCTTCGCGAAGGCAACGAGCCAATCATAAGCTTGCTTATAGTTAGCGACTGCCCGCGACCAATGCGAAAGGAGCAAAGCGGATTTCGCATGGCGCAGCGAACAACAGATTAACAATTGGTCGGTACGGTAGTATATCGACAACCTTGAAGATACACCTTTGGTGTGTCTTTTTTTATTTTCAGAACGTTCACAAAAAAAACACAAAGTTAACAAACGCTTAACAAACTGCTGGCGTATACTTTAGAAAAGCAGCGATAACGCAGAAAAATATATATAAATGCTACGGAGGTAATACCATGATCACCAAAACATTTAAACGCTATGAAAATAAATATCAGTTAAATGAAACGAAGCTCAAGCAGCTGATGCCAATTCTGCTGGCACATATGAAACCCGACGCTTTCACGCTGAAAAATGGCAGCTACTCCATTTACAATATCTATTATGATACTGAAAACTATGATATTATCCGCCATTCCCTTTCCAAGCCCTATTACAAAGAAAAACTCCGACTGAGAAGTTATTCCATTCCCAACTCCCCGGAGGATCAGGTTTTTCTGGAGCTGAAAAAGAAAATCGGCGGGGTCGTTAACAAACGGCGGGCTACCCTTAGTCTCAAAGAAGCTTCCCACTTTATTTCAAAGCTCCAGTACCCCAGCGAAATCAATACCATGAATCAGCTGGTGCTGGAGGAAATCGAGTATTTCCTGAAAAATCATCCGGTCACTCCCAAAACCTACATCGGCTATGAACGGATTGCCTTTGTCGGCAAAGACGACCCCGAACTCCGGGTAACCTTTGACTACAACTTAAAAAGTCGCCAGCATTGTCTCTCTCTGGAAAAAGGCGATTTTGGCAATTTGCTCATCCCCGCCGATCAATACTTGATGGAGATTAAGATCCTTGGCGCCATCCCCCTGTGGCTGACTCACGCTTTAACCGAGCTTGATGTTTACAGCAGCAGTTTTTCTAAATACGGAAAAGCCTATAAGGATTATCGCAAACAGAGTATCGGTAAGCTGATTCCTCTGCCTATTTATGACAACAGTCAACTGACACCCTGTGTTAATAACTAAAAGGAGACTTATATGATTGAATCACTTTTTTCTACTACCCTGACAGAAACCCTGACCATCCAAACTGCTCTAAGTGTTATTTTTGCAGCTCTGGCCATGGGCTTGTTTATCAGCTTTGTCTATACCCGCACCCGGGGCAAAGACGGTTATTCCCCAGGTTTTGTGGTCACCCTGATCATGCTACCGATGATTATTGCCATTATCATTCTGTTAGTCGGCAACAATGTTGCCCGAGCCTTCAGTCTGGCCGGCGCCTTCAGTCTAATCCGTTTTCGTAGTGCCCCTGGCGACCCCATTGATATATCTTATGTATTTTTTACCCTGGCGGTTGGGCTCGCCTGTGGTATGGGTTACATCCTGTACGGTGCTATCTTTGCCGTAATCCTCTGTACCGTCATGGTTATCCTTAGCATCACCAAGTATGGTAAGCCCAAGGTAAAGAACATGCAGTTAAAAATCACGATCCCTGAAGATATCGACTTTCAGGATTGTTTTAATGACATTCTTAAACACTATACCGTCAGTTATAAAATCCAGCGGGTTAAAACCAGCGATTTTGGCGCATTATTTGAAATCATCTATTGCATCTGCCTGAAGGACGATGTCGATCAGAAAGAATTTATTGATAAACTGCGCTGCCGTAATGGCAACCTGAGCATTGTCCTCAATACCGAGATTATTGATGAAAAAGTTTATATTTAACCATCTTTATCATTGATTCATAACGAAAACAACGGGAAGCTGTAACAATCCATCTTCTCGTCGTTTTCGTTTTTTATTTTAATCATTGGGACAATACTGGCAAATCATCGCAATTGTTCACGTTATCATTTGTAAAAAGGTGTACTCTATTGACTTTATTCCCGTTTGATTTATAATGGTAAAGTAAGTTTTTTTATCAGTTCATCCGGATAAGGTTGTTTTCAATGGCGAGAACAGCCGTTACGTTATGCCTGCTGACTGATAAAGATAAGACTAATTTTCAAGGGGGAAAATTTATGAATCTTCAACAACCGAATGGCAATGATGCCACAGGTACTTTCAACCGATCTAAAAGTGTTGTCCCATGCTCCGGACTCTGTTCACGCTGTGTGGACGGCTGTCGCGGAAATTGCGAAGTTTTCAAGGCCACTTTCCGAGGCCGGGAGCTGATTTATCCAGGTCCTTTCGGTGATGTCACCGCCGGTGGCGATAAGGATTATCCGGTCGATTATTCTCATTTAAATATTCAGGGGTATGCCTTGGGTGCCAAAGGCTTACCCAACGGCGAAGTAGGGACACCCGATAATACCCGCTTCCCCAATGTCAGCACTGAATGTGCTTATGGTTGGGACTCTAAAGTGGCCATGAATGTTCCAATCTTTACTGGTGCTTTAGGATCAACTGAAATTGCCCGGAAAAACTGGGATCATTTTGCTGTGGGTGCGGCGGTATCTGGTGTGACCATCGTCTGTGGCGAAAACGTCTGTGGCATCGACCCACGTCTGGTTCTTGATAAAAACAATATGGTTATCGAAGCGCCCGACATGGATCGCCGGATTGAAGCCTATAAACGATATCATACCGGCAAGGGTGAAATCCTGATTCAGATGAACGTCGAAGATACCCGTCTCGGTGTTGCTGAATACATCATCAACAAACACCAGATTGAAACCATTGAGCTGAAATGGGGCCAAGGGGCCAAATGTATCGGTGGTGAAATCAAAGTTAATACCATTGAGCGGGCCATGGAACTGCAGCGACGTGGTTACATTGTCACTCCTGATCCAATGGATCCCGTGATTCAGGCGGCCTTTAATGACGGTGCGATTCACGAATTTGAACGCCACAGTCGTCTGGGCTTCATCAGTGAAGAAAGCTTTATGGCCGAAGTTGAGCGCTTAAGAGCCTTGGGTTATAAACGAATTACTTTAAAAACTGGCGCTTACGGTTTAAGAGAACTGGCAATGGCAATCAAATGGTCTTCTAAAGCTAAAATCGACCTGTTAACCATCGATGGCGCTCCTGGCGGAACCGGAATGAGCCCCTGGCGTATGATGGAAGAATGGGGTATGCCTTCGATTTACCTTCATTCAGCCGCAGTTGAATTTGCTCAAATACTGGAAGCTCAGGGGGAACGGGTTCCTGATCTGGCTTTTGCCGGTGGATTCAGCAGTGAAGACGGTGTTTTCAAAGCACTAGCTCTTGGTGCGCCTTATGTCAAAGCCGTTTGTATGGGCCGAGCGCTGATGATTCCGGGAATGGTTGGTAAAAACATCGAGCAGTGGATGAAAGAAAATAACCTACCAAAAACAATCAGTGAATTTGGTTCGACACCTGAAGAAATTTTTGTCTGCTACGAAGCTGTCAAAGAAATTGTCGGGGCCAAAGAAATCAAAAACATCCCATTAGGCGCTATCGGCATCTATAGCTACTCCGATAAAATCCGGGTTGGCCTGCAACAGTTAATGGCCGGTGCCCGCTGTTTCAATACTGACAGCATCACCCGTAACGAACTGATGTCCTTAACGGAAGAATGTGCCAAGGTCACCAAGATTCCATACCTGATGGACTGTGGTCGGGAAGAAGCCCTTTCGATTTTAAGAGGCTAAGCATTATTACTGAATGATTTTATCAGCCGTCTGAATTTTTCTTAAAAAAAATTCAGACGGCTGTTTTAATTTGCTATTTTGCTCCTTCACGGGTAAAATAAAATTAACTTTTTATAACGAAAAAGGAGATTACTCATGGGATTAAAAGATCTATTTAAAGATGTTACCGATCTGGCCAAGGAAAGTATTGATTCAATTCAAGCGGATTTAGCCCTAAAAAAAGAAGAACAGGAACGGTTAAGAGCAGAAATGGATCAGCGGATAAAAACTTATACCGATACCCTGGTGGAACAGCTTGTCAATCCTCCTGAAGTACCTGCCCAATCTCTGATCAATGCCAGCGATGATGAGGTACTCAAATTCACAAAAGATTTCAATGATAAACTCTTAATGCCCGCCAATAGTCCGGTATCTACAAAAATTAGTCTGCACCCTGATGACGAAAAAGCCTTAAAAAATGTAACAAAAACATTTCCCGGCTATAATCTTGAGGAAAAATTCCTGTTTCAATTTAGAGATGACAAGGGACAAACCCTGCTACTGACAACCAGTAACCTTTATTTTAAAATTGTTTTCCCTGAAAATCAGTCATTTTTTGCAGTCGGATCGATCCCCCGGGAAAAACTCTTTTGCATCACCATCAATCAGGGCGATGCCCATTGCACAATCCTGGTTAACCAGATTAGTTTAATCACCACCCCAGTAGAAGAAGTCAAAGCCATTGATATTATTACCCTGACAGAATACCTAAAGCGTCTGGGTGGTAATGATTTCGCAATTGATGACAACCAGGTTGATTCCTTCATCGCTGCCAAGCTTGATCCCACGACTCGGGAAATTGTTGCAGGTTTTCTGGAACCGGGCGAAAAGCTGGTCTATTTTGCCTGGGGGCTGGGCAGCCTAGTTGCCAAAAAGTTCATCACCTGCACCAGCCAAAGAATTGTACTTTATGATCGGGAATTGAATTCCAAAAAAAGTTTTCCCTACGACCAGATCTTGTCTCTGACCACCCAGCCCAGTACCGTTTCATTTCTGGACTTGTCCCTGACCCTGGGTATGAACCCCAATGACACCGAGATCAAAACCATTGATGCCATCGAAACCATCAGTATCCTCTATGCCCGGGAAGCCGAGCGCGTCATCCAGATTTATCAGGCCCATACGCCAGATGCTGCCACTGCAGCAACACCAGAGCATTCCCCGGCTGAACCTCTCCAAACCGAAGCCACCGAGCAGACAGCTGAAGACCCAATTGCGATGATCGAAAAACTGGCCGGTTTAAAAGAAAAAGGCATTATCAGCGAGGAAGAGTTCAATCAGAAAAAGCAGGAATTGTTGGCTAAATTATAATCTCCAATTTATTTTGATGTCACCTAAAAAACCGAGAACCGCACGTAAACGTGCAGTCTCGGTTTTTTATTCTTTCAAATTATTTCTGTTATAAGCATCAAATACCCTCCCCAATAACCGTTTTAATTTATTTTCTGACCAGTGTTGACTTTCGCCGCTTAATACTTATCCATTTCCATCGCATCCAGTATAATCTGGGGTTGACTCGACTCCGCTTTGGCGCTTCTACTGATACCATCAGTACTTTCTTTTTTACGCTGGGAGTTTTCCTTAAGTTTGAAGGCTCCAACCATTGCCTTAAGCATTTCAGCCTGACCGGTTAATTCTTCACTGGCGGCAGCACTTTCTTCTGCTGTCGCCGAATTGGTTTGCACCACCTGAGAAACCTGTTCAATCCCCTGGGTGATCTGGGCAATTTCTGAGGCCTGATCATTGGACGCCCGGGCAATATTGCCCACCAGGCCGGTTACCTTCTCAATTTCGTTTAATATTTCTCTCAGGCTTTCTGCCGTTTCATCAGCAATCTTTGTTCCA
Source organism: Acetobacterium wieringae (assembly GCF_026646375.1). GTDB lineage: Bacteria > Bacillota > Clostridia > Eubacteriales > Eubacteriaceae > Acetobacterium > Acetobacterium wieringae_A. The sequence continues at coordinate 267,421 of NZ_JAIPPU010000001.1, read as the reverse complement.
ACCTCGACACGTTCCATGGAGCCTTCAATCAGTCCGGTGGTTTCCTTGGCAGCTTCGGCGCTGCGGGCCGCCAGGGTTCTGACTTCTTCGGCAACTACTGCAAAGCCTTTGCCGTGCTGTCCAGCCCGGGCCGCTTCGACAGCCGCATTCAGGGCCAGAATATTGGTCTGGAAGGCAATATCGTCAATAACCTTGATGATTTTTGAAATATTATTCGATGATTCATCAATATCACCCATGGCCGAGATCATTTTGCTCATCTGTCCATTGCCCACTTCGGCATTTTTGCGGACGCGCACGGCCAACTCGTTGGCCTCATTAGCCCGGCTGGCGTTTTGTTTGGTCTCTCCGGCCACTTCTTCAATGGAGGCAGTCAGTTCCTGGATCGAGCTGGCCTGCTCGGTGGTTCCCTGGGCCAACGCCTGACCACCATCAGAAATCTGTCGGGCACCAATCTCCACCTGAGCGGCGGCCACATCGATATCGGACATGGTGCTGCTCAAGCTGGCACTGATGCCATTAAGGGCTTCCTTAATCACCAGAAAATCCCCGGAATAGGTGGAGGTGATCTCCTGATCCAGATTTCCCCGGCTCATTTCTGCCAGCGTAATGGCAATCTCATCAACATAACGTTTCAGATTCGCAATGGTCTGATTCATCGCTTCTTTAATGATGGCATGGTCGCCCTGATAATCGCCATCCATTTGGGTATTGAGATTTCCGGCCGCCAATTCTTTGAGCGTTTCAGAGGCCTCATTGATGGGATGAATCACGGCATCCAGAGTCTGATTAAAACCTGCAATGACTTTTTCGTACTCCCCGGTAAATTTTGTCTGATCCCCTCTGAAACTCAGATCCCCCTTAACGGCAGTGTCCGCCATTTTTTGAGTTTCTGCCACCAGTAGGACAATGTTCTCCATCATTCCAATCAGACTCGGGATCAGGGTATCCTTATCACTTCGTTTGCCGATGGCTTTCAATTCGCTTAAATCGCTGAGTTCCCCGGCTTCAATATGATTGGCAATCTGCACAATGTGGACCAGTTGGCTATGAACCGCATTAATCGCTTCACCAATTTCACCATAGATTCCCTGATACTGATTTTCAATGGTTTGGCTAAGATCATTCTGGCGCATTAAGGTCAGCACCCGGTTTCCCTCTTTTAAAGCGCCCAGTCCGTCAATACAGGCATTAATGCTCTGTTTCAGTTTGTCAAAGTCGCCCTGATAGGATTTTGTAATCTTGTCGGGAATTTCGCCCTGGCCAATTTTATTCACATATTCAGCAGCAATATTGAGCGGACCAACGACCGCATCCAAAGTGGCATTGACCCCTTCGACAATGTCTCTGAAACCCCCGTGAAATACCTCCGTATTCCCTCTGGTTTCCAGTTTTCCAGCTACTGCTGCATGAGATAACCGGGTCGCTTCCTGGATTAAATTGCGGATGGTTTCAATGGTACGTTTGAGTGCTGGAGTGATCTCGTCGAACTCATCTTTTTCTTCAATATCAGCCGACACATCCCCATCTGAAATCTGGTTCATGGTTCCGATCACCACGTTCTGAAGTTCGTCGGCAAACTCGTCCATCACCTGAGCCATTTCGCCAATTTCATCCTCGGATTCCAGATTCAGCCGAATCCCCAGATGCCCTTTACCCATTTCTTTGATCATGTGGTTGACACTGGCAATCGGTTTGGTGATGGATGTCGAAAGTTTGTATAAAATAAATCCCAATACCAGAAAAACGAACACTCCCGCCAGCGCAATCAATAGAATATTTTTTGTAATTGCAGCTTGAACACTCGTCATCGAATAGCCAATATTTAGGGCCCCTTGAAGTTCACCATTGATGACAACCGGGTAGATCACATTGTAGACGTTGGCGTTTTCCGTTTCGTCAAACAGTTCCTGCGCTATCATTTCACCATCAAGCGCGACTTTTTTTATGGTCTCATCCTCCTGATAGCTCCTGCCGATATCGTCTTTGTTGCTGTTGGCCACTCCGACCAGATCTTTGTCAATGAAACTGGCCGAAACAATGCTTTCATCGGATACCAATTCATCAATCAATGCCTGATAGCCAAATTTTTCCGTCAGTTCCAGCACCCGATCCGCTGATACTCCGGCCTGAACAAACTCGCCGGTGTTGCTTCTGATATAGCCATATTTAAACAGATTTCCCGTTTCACTATCGGCCCGGATATCTTCCATCAGTTCCGGGGCGCCGCTGACCATAAACTCATGGATGGGGTGATCTGCCGGAACGGTCCAGCCCAGATATTCGCCAAAGGCGGCGTTGGTAATGGTACCGGTCGGATTATAGAGGTAAATAGGATTAATACCGGTTTGCTCAGATAGTTGCGTTAAATACTCATCGCTGACCCGATCCCGATTGGCAAAAATAATATTTCCGACACTCCGAATCTGCGCCTCCAGCATTTCATTCATCGTTTTAACGGCTTCGGTATTATCTTCAATCCGATTGACAAAGCGCTGAGATGATGAAAAGCCGCTTTCCCGCATCTCGGCCAATAAGCTGTCCCGTGTCAGAACCGAAGAAATTGCCCCGATCATGATGACTCCTGCCAGCACACAAATAAGCGGTATAAACAACAGTTTAGTCTTAATCGACTTTCTATTACGGTTACTTCTTTCTTCCATTTCCAATTACCTTCTTCCCCTCTTATTTGATTATCTCATCCGATCATGTGATCGTTTTAGGACAAAATTAATTGTTTTTCTCGCTGGCAAATGCCTTGTAGATGGCCGCACACATCATAATAATAATCAGTAAAAATGGTAGCGCCATAATGATTGAAGTATTTCGCATGGCAACCAGTCCCCCACTAAAGAGCAGGACAATCGCCATTAAAGAGAGTAGCGTCCCCCAGATAATTTTAATGCGGGTATCCGGATTTAAGTCACCATTTCGGGAAAACATCCCAATGACAAAGGTGGCGGAGTCGGCCGAAGTCACAAAAAATGTCATAATCAGAATGGTTGCCACAACGGAGAAAATGCTCCCCAGTGGCAAATGGGCCAGAGTCGCAAACAAGCCGATCGTCACGTCATTCGTCACCTTGGAGACTAAATCAGCTCCATCAAAAATTTCAAAATATAAAGCAGTCCCGCCAAAAACCGTAAACCAGATACAACAAAAAATCGCTGGCAGGATAATAACTCCCAAAACAAATTCTTTCACCGTCCGACCTTTTGAGATTCTGGCAATAAAGGTTCCTACAAAGGGACCCCAGGAAAGCCACCAAGCCCAATAAAAAATTGTCCAGGTGCCAATCCAGGGATCTTTTTCAAACGGTGACAAGGCCAAACTCATCGGCAGCAGATTTTGCAGATAACCACTGAGACTGACAAAAAAAGTATCGAGAATAAACACGGTGGGGCCAAAAGTAAAAACAAACAGCAAAAGCAACACGGCAATAATGATATTGGTGTTGCTGAGTATTTTTATTCCCTTGTCAAGGCCAGTGGTTGCGGATATTAAAAATAGCACCGTGATCACAATGATAATAATGACCTGGGTTGTGATATTATTGGGGATATTAAACAAAGCGTTTAAACCGCCATTAACCTGCAAGGCACCCATTCCCAGTGACGTCGCCACGCCGATCACCGTTAATATCAATGCCAGGATATCGATTACATGACCAATTGGCCCCTTGCTTTTTTCTCCTAACAGGGGGTAGAGGGTGGAACTGATCAGACAGGGCATTTTTTTTCGGAAGGTGACGTAAGCCAGAGCCAGTCCGACAATTGCATAAATTGCCCAGGGATGCAGTCCCCAATGCAAAAAAGTATAACGAAACGCCATCATCGCCGACTGATTTGAAGCAGGTTCGATCCCCATCGGTGGTTGGGCATAATGAAAAATCGGTTCAGCAACACCCCAAAAAACCAGGCCAATCCCCATCCCGGCACTGAAGAGCATCGCAAACCAGGAAAAGTTGGAGTACTCAGGACGAGCATCGTCATCTCCCAAACGGATTTTCCCAAATCGACTAAAGGCCAGAAAAAGCGAAAAAGCCAGAATCCCCAGCACCGTTGCCAGGTAAAACCAACCCAGATCATTGGTGATTATTCCAAACAACTGACTGGTAGCGGCCAATAATTGCTCCGGGAATAAAAAGCCAAAAATGAGAAACAACAGAATGAGTATAATTGAAACGTAGAATACCATCTTGTTCACTTCCTTTTGATGCCAGAAAGGTGCCAAAATTAAAATCATTCTGGCACCTGTTTTGGCAATGTTAAATTATTTTATCATAGTTTCTGAGAATAATCTAGGCTAATAACTGTTTACACAGCTCGACAGCTTCATCAGCTGTTTCGGCCCAGCCATCAGCCCCAATATCTTCGCCCCATTTAGCACTGGTCGGGCCACCGCCGATAATAATTTTGTACTTATCACGAAGATTATTATCATTGAGGTATTCAACCAATGTTTTTTGCGATTTCATGGTGGTGGTTAACAAAGCACTGGCAGCAATAATTTTGGCACCTACTTCATCGGCCTTGGCAACAAATTCTTCGGCTTTCTGATCGATCCCGATATCGTAAACTTTAAAGCCAGCTGATGTCAGCAGGGCCCCGACAATGTTCTTGCCGATGTCATGAATATCACCTTCAACGGTTCCCAGAACGATTTTACCCTTATCTTCATAGCCGCCATCACCTTCACCGGCAGCCAACACTTCTTCAAGAACATCCATTCCGGCTTTCATGGCATCTGCTGCCATCATAACATCCGGTAGAAAAGCTTCGCCGTTTGTCCAGGCTTTGCCAACTTCTTCAATCCCTCCGATAAAGCCCAGCTGAACGGCCTGTACCGGATCTACTTTTTCAGCGATAACTCGTTCTGCCAACTCAACTGCTAAATCTTCATCACCATCCACAATTGCATCTTTAATTTCATCAAAAATTGTACTCATTATTCTTCTCCTTTTATACCTTTATTATTGTTATTTAATCAATTCTTTGGTTCGTTTTTCAATAAATGCTTCAATTTTGGCTTTCACGTCAGCATCCAGCTCTGGTGCAGTGTAGTTAGCCAGCACTTCCTGCCATCGGGCTTTGGCTCGCTGGTTGGTATCCAACCCATCTTTGGCCCACGCATCAAATGACTGTCTGTCACTTAAGGCTGGTCGGAAGAATTCGGTTTTAAAATTCTTACGCGTATGTTTCTGAGTCAGGAAATGTCCGCCTGGTCCTACAGTCTTGATAACATCAAAAGCCATTTTTTCATCGCTGTCACAGTCAAAACCTTTTAGGTAGCGCAATACCATACCGGCGATTTCATCATCTACCATGAACTTTTCATAAGACATGGCCATGTAATATTGCAGAATCCCGGCTGTATGTAGCACAAAGTTGACGCCGGTGGTGCTGGCCGCAAAGAGAACCATCATCGATTCATAACCGGCCTGGGCATCAACGGTTTTAGCATCACTCAAACCGCCGCCCCCACGACACGGAACACCATAGAAGCGTGATAACTGGGCACTGGCTGATGCGAACAAGGCATTTTCCGGATTACCGATTGATAATGAACCGGTTGACATATCTGAGGCGGTAGAAGTTGATCCATAAACAACTGGAGTCCCGGGGTTGATACACTGAGCCAGGGTAATTCCTGCCAGGACTTCCGCATTCTGTAAGGATAGCGCCCCTGCCATGGTAGCTGGTCCGGTTGATCCGGCCATTACCAATGAAGCAATAACCATTGGCTGTCCCGTTTCAGCATAAGCCATTAAACCACCCAGCATTCGATCATCATATTTAAGCGGTGTAACCGAGTTGATCAGGCAGATCAGAGCCGGTTTTTCTTTGATCACATCCAGTCCCCCATGAAGAATGGCGGTCATCTCAATGGAGTCTCTGGCAAATTCATATCCGGAAGAGCTCCCCATGAAACATTTGTCAGAATTGGTAATATGGCTGTAAGCCATTTTAAGATGGCGGATGTCATCGGGAACGTCCGTTGGTTCAACGACTGTTCCACCGGTCATGTGGATATTCTTGCTGGCGCCAGCCAGTTTCACAAAATTATCATAGTCGGCCATGGTCGCATCGCGTTTACCACCCTCTGCATCATAAATAAAGGGAGCACCATAACCCGGCATGTAAATGGTATTACCATCACCGCAAACCAGATTGTGTTCAGGATTACGGGCATGAAGGGTAAACTGAGCTGGGGCCTTTTCAACCATTTCTTCGACAAAGTCCGGTTCCAGAAAAACGCGGTGTCCTTCGACCCGTTGACCATGTTTTTTGAAAATTTCGATGACCGGATCATACGAAAACTCAATCCCAATTTCCTTTAGAATCTTCATACTGTTCTTGTGAATCTTATTAATTTGTTCATCCGTTAATACATCAAATTTTGGTAACATCTAAAATACCTCTTTCTTTATTTATTCTTGACCTTCCACAGCCTGCTGTGCACTGCCAATGTTGTTTAACTCTTTACTGTTTATCAGTCCCTGGCTTTCATTGTAGTCGGCTTTCAGGGCTTTTAATATACTGACGCACATGACCAGCATGACCAGCATATAGGGGAAGGCGGCAACAATTGAAGCGGTTTGTAAAACTTTTAAAGCTGATGTTCCACCAACCAGGATCAGCACGATGGTAATGAGACCCTGGGCAATCCCCCAGCCGCCGCGAAGCTTTTTATCGGGATCCATATCGCCGCCGGAAGTCAGCATTGCCAACACGTAAGTGGCTGAATTGGCTGCGCCAACAAAACAGACGACAATCAGGAAGATTGCCAGAATCGAGGTGATCCCATATGCTGGCAGCTGTTGCAGCAGTGCATAGAGTCCAGTCGTATAATCTGCGCCAACGGCAGCTTCAATGGCACCATTGCTTATTGCGTTTAGATTAAAGGCGGCACCACCATAAATGGCAATCCAGATTAATGAAAAACCGGAAGGCAGTAAGGATACCGCAATAACAAATTCTCTGATCGTACGGCCTTTCGAAACCCGGGCGACAAACTGCCCAACAAACGGAGCCCAGGCAATCCACCATGCCCAATAAAAGACGGTCCAGCCATTAACCCACTCAACATTTCCCATCCAGAAGGTTTGTCCCACCAGGTTTTGCAGATAGGCGCCCAATGAATTGGTAAAATTATTTAAAATATAAACACTGCCACCAAAAACAAAGATAAATACCATAAAGGCGATTGACAGCCAAATTTTAATGTCTGCTGCCAACTGCATGGCTTTATGTAGACCAGAAACAGTCGCCAGTGTAAAGATGGCTGTCATAATTGCAATGATAATTGATATGGTCATCGGTGATGCTTCGATACCCCAGATATAGTTAAGCCCTGAAGCGATCTGGCTTGATCCGAAACCAAGGCTGGTTGCTACCCCAAAAATGGTGGCAAAAACAGCCAGAATATCAATTGTTTTACCAATCGGCCCTTTTATCTTATCACCAATCAATGGATAGAAGGCTGAACTGATCAGAAATGGCATGCCTTTTCTGAATTGGAAATAAGCCAGACCTAAACCTCCGATGGCAAAAATGACCCAGGGGTGTAATCCCCAGTGAAAGAAAACGATTCGCATCGCCAGCTCCTGAGCCGCCTGCGTTCCGCCTTCACCCATTGGCGGGGTCAGATAATGCATAATCGGTTCTGACACCGACCAGAAAACCAGTCCAATCCCCATTCCGCCTCCGAACAGCATCGAAAACCATTGAAAATTCGAAAACTCCGGTTTGTCGTCATCTTTTCCCAGTTTGATTTTTCCAAAGGGACTGACCACTAAACCGATGGCAAAAACGATAAAAATCCCCACCGCTACTAAATATAACCATCCAAAATTCGTTGTAATGATTGCAAACAGCTGATTAAAAACAGCGCTTGTGCCTTCAGTAAAAAGCAAGCTTAATAATACAAATACTAATGCAATCCCCGCAGAAACATAGAATACGGTTTTATCCTTCATCTTGGTAGCTGGTTTTTTTTCTTCCATCACACGTAATCCTCCTTCTAAATTTGTTTTTAGAATTTTTTTAGAATATTTTCATTAGTGGTGTTTCCAAAGTACCCAGTTTTGTGCCGGTAATTTTGTTGCAATAAGCCATCATGGCATCGGTTGTCGCAGTTGCCTGATATACCCAGCCTGCATTTGCCATTGGTCCATAGAGAATGAAATCAGCACCATGAGTAACTGGGAAAGTAAATACTGATGCCCCTGCCGCTTCAAAATATGGGCTTCCTTTGGACCGCATTTTTTTCCAGAGGTATAAAGCATTTGACGCTGCACAGCCACCTGGTAAACCATATTGTTCCTTGATATCGCGAATCGCCATCGCCGTCCAACTGCTGCTGGCAACATCGAGCACGCCGGGATCAATCAGGAATTGTTCGACCCCTGCCCGTTTCGCTTTGGTCAATAGGCCTTCATGTTTTTCATCCCCAACCAGCAATTTTACCCGTTTTGCCGGTTGCAGACTTTTCTTACTAAAGGCCAGAATAACAGCTGTTTTAACACCACACTCTTTTAACACTTCCAATTCTTCTTCGGTGCAGCTTTCTTCCAGCGAATTATAAATAATTCTGCTCATGGCAGCTTCATCCTTAGCAAAGTGTTTAAGGGTATCCATTCGAACTTCCGGACTGGGACTATCCAGTAAGATTGGTGAGGATGTATTCTTTAATACAAACTCGACATGTTTGGTCAATGCCACCTCGGTATCGCCAAGAACATCAACAATTCTGGGATTCCCGGTTTCTGCTGACAATTCGGCTTCGGTATCCAGTAAGCCTTTCGCTGCATCTTCATCAAAAATCCCTTTTTCTGCATCTTTTATAATTTTATGGCCCCGATAAAAAATACTGCCAATTAAAACCGTCGGATACTCACCCGGTTGTCCACCAATTTTGGTGCCATTAATGTCGTAAACAAATTGATCTGTAGTAAATCTAAACATTTTGTACTCCTTTTAAAATAGAACTTAATAATTGCGAAACTCACAAACAAAAAACAAATTGCCCTTCTCCTCTAATCATCTGGTCTTATGCGATGGCTTCTGTTTTTCTTTCTCGTAGTTGTATCGATTACACTATCTTTTTTCTCCTTTCTAATATATTTACGAGATATCGTGTTTGATCTGCCAATATGTATCGCAATTATCGTGCCAAAACTGTGATATGCAGCATATTCAATTTATAGCCATTTTTGACCATTCGTAACAATTTATTTTTTCCAGAAATGAAAAGCGACCCGTTTATTTTTCATTTTTGAAAAATCCCGATAATTTTCTTTTTCACTTGAATAACAGACGATTTTGATTTATGATCAGTTCATCGATGAAAACGATTTTTATCAGGCTGTACTTTCGTGGCACGATGAAATCGCACTAAATAATAAGGAGAACATATCTTAGAATATGTGATACGTAAATAATGATTACCAATGCATTTAATCACAGTCCGGAATATCAGGCGTATCTGAAAACCCTTTCCAGCGAATTTTTTCTGGACATTCTGGAGAATAGTTTTATTGAAGTAACCGTTACTGATAAGGATGGCAAGGTTCTCTATGCCAATCCGGCCTGTCTGGAATACCATGGCATTTCTGCCGAAAAAATGTGGAAGTTAAATTTCTTAACCTCATTCCAGGGCTTTTGGACCCCCCCTTCGACGGCAACTGCAATCAAAAAAAAACACACCATCATCTCCCGCCAACGATCCCTGCTTACCGATGAGGAACACATCACCATCACCACTCCACTTTATAATACCGATCACGAGTTGGTAATGCTGGTTTACAACACCTTAAAACGGGAGTCGTTTGTAAAATTTGATCTGGATTATCTGAATCCGGAAAAAGAAACCGATGAAGATGATGAACTAAAAGCGCACAAAGGTTCCCGTGAGGAACGAACCAAAGCCAGTAACAACATTGTTGGCCGCAGCTACATCCTCTACCAGACCCTGCACAAACTGAAAAAAGCGGCCAAATCCGATATCCCAATTCTGTTACTGGGCGAAAGTGGGGTCGGTAAAAGTCTGGTGGCCAAGTTTATTCATGATTGCAGCCCCCGTAAAGCCAACCCGTTTATTTCGATAAACTGCGCTTCCATTCCTGATAACCTGATTGAAAGCGAGCTCTTCGGCTATGTCCCCTACGCCTTCACTGGTGCCAGTCCCAAAGGAAAAAAGGGCCTGGTGGAAATGGCTGATAACGGCACCCTCTTTCTCGATGAAATTGGAGAATTACAACCCAATATTCAGGTCAAACTGTTGGATTTTTTGGAAAATAAGCGCTTCACCTCAGTTGGTGGACTGGAATCAAAAACTGTCAATACCCGGATTATCACCGCCACCAACAAGAATTTAGAGGATCTGGTCGCTAAAAATACTTTTCGTGAAGATCTGTACTGGCGGATTAACGGCATCACCCAAACCATCCCCGCACTTCGGGAACGGCGGGATGATATTTTCCCGATTGCTCAGTATTATTTGAAAGAATACAACAAAAAATACAACCAGAACAAGGTTTTCTCAAATCCAGTGATCGAATCGCTGATTCAATACGACTGGCCAGGAAATGTCCGACAGTTAAAAAATGCAGTGGAACAGATGGCTGTAATGAGTCTTGGCAGCGTGATTGGCGTTGATAAACTGCCCGAGCAACTGAGTGCCTTTTTCGCCAATGAGGGAATTAAAAAAAGACAGATCATTTTTGATGACCTGGTTGAAAATTACAAACGGGGACTGATTGAAGATTATTATGAGATTTACGGCAATATTAATGACCTGGCCGATTCTTTGGGGTTAAGCCAAACAACCGCTTATCGCCTGGTGAATAAATACATCAAAAAATAACAACACCTAAACAGGGGGGCTGTAAAGCTCCCTGTTTAGGTGTTGTATTTGAGTGGGCCGTCCCACTATGTCACTTTATAAAAACACTGGCCAATTAAAATATCAGGGAACGATCTTTTGACCAGAACGATTTTTTATCCCAACTAAACTCAATATCAGCATGAATTTCGATAAAATAGTTCTTGATCAACCCATTCAAAACATCCAGATTATCAAACCGGTTATCTTTATCCATCGATTCAATCCACATGCTCTGTCCGCCACAGGCATCGCTCAAGTGTACCTTATACGCCAGATCCTGTTCTGTAATACGTCTATTTATTTCGCTGATATTATCCCAGGTAATAATCATCTCCAGACACTCCTTCCCATAATGATTTCTTATACGTTCATGTACCCAAAAAAACTGCTTTTATTCATAAAATTTATATTGGCAATTCTTTTTAACTGACAAACGGCCGACTGGTCGATCCCGGTGCTGTTGCACCTTTAGGAACAATTCGAATTTCAATCGCCTCCAGTCGCAGTGACTTACCCTGAGTACCGGAACTGCCGCCATTTTTAGCCCAATCCAACCAGCCGTAATTCTGGCTGTGAACCCGATAATAGACATCGTAGTTGGCTGCTGCAGCGCCAGTCAAACGAATTTGAATCGCCTCCAACCGCAGTGATTGGCCAAAGGTTCCACTGGTTTGACCATCATGCTTAAACCCCTGCCAACCAATGTTCTGAACATGGGTCTGATACTCAATCCCGAGATCGTTGCCCAGATCATTCACATTGATTTCAATTCCCTCCAGTCGCAAAGATTGACCTGATGTACCACTGATCTGACCATCACTTTTCCAGTCCTGCCAGCCGACATTCTGGACGTGAGTGCGATAGGTCGTCCCCGCCGTATCGCTCGAATGAATGGCTGCCACCGCCAAACCCAACTGAATCAACCCACTACCATAGTAAGGGTCGCTACCGGTTGTTCCCAGATCCAAAGCTGTGCTTTTTAAAAGCGTTTCAACCGCTTCAGCATTGAGACTGGCATCTGCCGCCATCAATACCGCACAGGCACCAGCCACAATCGGACTGGAAAACGACGTGCCACTGGCGTATTCGTAACCGCCGCTTTTTGCGGTTGTTAAAACTGATTGGCCCGGAGCCACTAAATCCACCTGATCATTATACTGAGAAAAGGAAGCCCGGGTGTTATCCTTATTTGTAGCACCTACCGATATAACATGGTCATAGGATGCCGGATAAGCATATTGTCCCACCCGGGAATTCCCTGACTCGCCTTCGTTCCCTGATGATGCCACTACTATTTTCCCGGCGCTGACTGCCTCACTAACTGCTACAGCCAGTGAAGAAAAGGTTCCGTATCCGCCGAAACTCATATTGATGACTTTTACCTCCGGACGTTCAGCAGCTTTGAGAATAGCTGCGCATATATAAGCCACATCCAGCTGAGTATCTCCGCTGTACATCCCCCCGGTACGGTACGGAGCAATTTTAACATTGGCCAAACCGGAAATTCCCGCTGTGCCAATTCCATTATTGGCAACCGCCGCAATACACCCACTGACAGCAGTACCATGGCCAGCCAAATCCACCACATCTGTCTTACCGGTCACAAAATCATACCCGGTCACGGTATTGCCAATCAAATCCGGATGATTGACATTTAATCCAGTATCAATAACCGCCACTACCACCGGGTCGGCATTGGAGATCTGGTTCCAGATCTGATCGGCACCGACTCGTTGAAACTGCCAGGCCGAACCATTGGTCACATAAGGATCATTGGGCAATGACGTCACCTGAATTTTGTCATTTTTATCAACTGCCAGGACATTAGGATTCTGAGCCAGATCAGCCATCAGCGCATCCACATTTGTTTTTTCACTGACTTCGATCAGGTCAACCCGATTCGAAAGCTGCTCTCCAGAAGCCACCTCCTCGGTAGTCAAGGCCAGCTCTTTAACATTGTCTTCACCGCTTTCAGCGTAAACAACAATGATTTGCTGCTCCAGATTTTCGTTGGTATTCACTTCCGGCAGCTGTTCCAGGGTTTCAATCTCGGTGGGCTCCCCATTACCTGATTCAGTCCCGTCATTTAATGGCACATTGATTTCCGCCGACGCTGTTGCCATAACGGACTGAACTCCCGGATTAACCGAATCTTCTGCCTGGCTCACCGCTGGAAACAACAAACAGAAAACAATCATGATCGCCAATCCTCGTCTTAGTATACCAAATTTCTTATTCATGATGTCCTCCTGCCCTGTTGCCGGTGTTGGTTTTGTTTACATTATCTTTCATGGTGTAATCCTTTTCTTTTCTACTACTCAAACCATTTTGGATATATTACTATAACATAAATATTTTATGTTCTGCCATCATTTCAGACAATGCTTAAAGATTTTAATATTATTTTTGCTTAAACAACTCGTTTTTTTAATCAAACATCATAATAATCATTCCAATAAGGAAAATGGATAACTACTTTTGTTCCCTTTCCAGAATTAGATGAGATGGTAATACAGTGCCCCAGCTTTCTGGCTATTTTCTGACTCAGATACAATCCAATTCCCGTGGACGTGACATATTTACGACCATTGCTGCCAGTAAAATTTTTGTCAAAAACCCTGAGAATATCCTCTTCTTTTATACCAGCCCCTTGATCTTCAATCGTTAATGTCACCTCCTCTTCAAATGATTCTCCATAAATACTTATTTCCCCATTCTTTTTCGAATATTTGATGGCGTTGTCGAGGATTTGTTTGATAATAAAACCCAACCACTTTTCATCCGTATCAATATGTAAATCAAGACTTTTTAGTTGTAAATTCAAGTTTTTATTTGTAATACTCGAAAACGCTCTTTTTATACATTCATTAACCACCTTTTTCAGGTTGATGCGATTGATGATATAGTCTGTTGCAAAATCGTCGGTTCGGGAATAAAACAGTGTCATTTGGACAAAATCTTCAATCTTCTCGATTTCGTCTTCGATACTGTAGAGCACTTCTTCTGAGGGATGATCCAGACTATTTTCAATGATCAATTTTGATGCAGCAATGGGTGTTTTTATTTCATGAACCCACATAGTGATGAATTCACGGTTTTCAATGCTTTTGGATTGGTATTCACTTAATTTTCTGTTAATAGCCTGATATTGTTTTAGCAGTAATTCATTAAACATCCGTTGTTCTGAAGTAACTGGCAAGGGCAGCGAATTTACCCAGTCCAGACCTTCTAAGTCCGCTGTTTTTTTTAACTGCTTATAATATTTATTCTTACTGATAAAATCAACTACTAAATAAACTGCAAATATAAATAGTGCTACGGCAACCACATACAAACCGTTTGAACGGCTTAATGAGACGGTTTCGCCGATATATATGATAGTCCCGATAAACAACGTCGTAATGATATTGATAAGGATCAGATACTTCTTATCCCATAAATAGTCTTTGATATTCATATTTTATATCCTGAATTCTTGATTGTCTCAATATAATTTTCGAGCCCCAAATCTTTGAGTTTTTTTCTTAAACGGGTGATATTGACTGTCAGGGTATTGTCATCAATAAAACTGGCATCTTTCCAGAGACTTCGCATGATTCGCTCCCGACTGACTGTATTGCCCCGGCTCTTTAATAGTAACCCAAGGATCTGGGCTTCATTTTTTGTCAGTTTAACACTTTTTTCATTGACGGATACCACCCCGCTACCAATATTAAAAATAAGACCCTGATGGGAAATAATATCCATTTCAGTGTTATCGTAGGAATAGGTGCGCCGCAAAAGTCCAGCTACCTTGGCAAGCAAAACATCAATGGAAAAGGGTTTGATCAGATAATCGTCTCCGCCCATATTGGTTGCGATGATGATATCCATGTCGGCGCTCTTGGATGAAATGAAAATAATCGGAACCTTTGAGAGAAGCCTGATTTGACCGCACCAGTAATACCCATCATAAAATGGCAAAATGATATCCAATAATACCAGATCCGGTTTATAGGCCATAAATTCAGGCAAAACATCCGAAAAATCTGTGACCGCAAGGGAATCATAGCCAGCTTTCTTCAGATTTTCCACCACAATGTCCGCTATTTTTTTGTCATCTTCAATTAATAATACTTTAAACAATACTTTCACGCTTTCTATCAATAATCCACGCTTTTTACCGAAATACAATGAGCCTCGCCGCCTGTTTCAGACGACCGGCAGCGAAGCACATAAGCTTTTATCTAATGTTATAACATAGAATTATCCACTCTGACTATAAAACTATGTATTTGGCTTTTTAGTCATTTTAGCACTTTCAGATTATTTTTTCCTGCCGACAATAATGTGCATATAGCTGTTGACCGACAGTAAATAGAAAAAACAGTAGATGATAATGTAAATCCCCACAATTATGCCGGCGTTGATCATCGTCGGCAACTCTTTTCCGGCCAAATCCATGGTCCGGTTATAGGTTAGCAAGGCAAAAACCGAATGCAGAAGTCCGATTGATAACGACAATCCAAATACGATCGCCAATTGTTTGGCAACGGATTTTTTTATCTCCACCCTGCTCATTCCTATTTTTTTGAGGATATCATAACGACTCACTTCCTCCTGGGCCTCAATGATTTGTTTATAATACATAATACTGCCAGAGGCAAGTAAGAATAAGATGCCGATAAATAATCCGATAAACACATAGGCGCCGTACAGTGAAAAAATCGATTGATAGACCCCTATATAACTCAGGTTGGCGATGCCTAGGGTACTGCTGGATCGGGTATTCTCCGGGATAATTTTATTTAATGCCGCCACCGTATTTTCTGAATCGGCGGGATGATCAAACATAATCCCGGTAAAACTGACAACAGCATCTGCTCCGGCCTGTTCCCGATATTTGTTGTAATCCGTGTCACTTAATACCATCGTTGGTTTTAAATATAAATCCAGAATACCAATATATTTATGTAAGGAAACCCCGACAATACGATAGCCATCTGTCATATCTGAAAACTGCAGATTCATCACACTGCCGGTTAAATTCTGGCAGTAATCTTTTTTTGTATTCCCATCAATAAAATAGCATTCGCCATCTTTTAAATCCATATTGAAATCTGTTTTGATATTGTGAAACGTACCAGTTTCAACTTTGGTGTCCTTGATGATTGACTGATAGGTACTTTGTGACATCATATACCCATCAACCGTCATTCCCGGGTTGTTATCCGTTTCGGTTGAGTAATCATCATTCTGAAGCTGTGTTTTTATAATTTCAAACTGATTGGTTGCTGTCACCTTGACTTCGCCGGTCTGCTTGATCACAGCAAGCATCTCATTAAGCTGTTGATCGTCGATATTTTTACTCATATATGAAAATGGCGAGTAATAGGGTACCAGAGCGTCCAAGGCGCGATACATGGAGAAGGTTGCACTCATCATTGTGATGGTAATCGCACAGGTAATGGCGATAAAACTTAACATCTTCGAATTGGCTTTAATTCGATATACGATCTGAGAGATACTGATAATATTCTCCGCTTTAAAATAGAAAGCCTTGTTCTTTTTCAGCGCCAACATGACCATGGGAATAAAGTTTTTAAAAAGTAGCAATGTTCCGATGACAACACAAACTAAAATTACCAGTGCCGGGGTCATCAGATGAAATCCCCCTTCATTGACATTCATGACCATGGCGATTGTGTACCCCATAATAATCAACACAATTGCTAATATTCCCCCCATCACTGAATATTTTGGCAGTTTTTCACTTTCTTTATTTGCAGATAGTAACTCAATCAGTTGATAGCGGTAAATAATTCCATAGGCGTTTAACGAACTGATCATGAACAAAATCAGAAAAGCCACCACGGTTGTTAAGACTGCCTGCCATTGAACGGAAAAAGTGACTGCTGTCCCGTCAGCCATAAGCTTTAATAGGATCATTGAAAAAAAGCGTGAAAATACAATTCCTAGAATTGTCCCACAAACTGTTGCAATCAGTCCCATGATGATATTTTCATAGAACATCATCCGTCCAATCTGTCCTTTTTTCATCCCTACCAGCGAATAAATGGCAATTTCTTTTTTTCTTGTTTTAACAAAAAACTTATTGGAATAGAGTACAAAAACTGAGGAAAACAGAACAATCGCAATGGCGGCGGCTCGAAACAAAACGGTAATCTTGCCGGCTCCAAACCGATACCCGGAAAACTGCGGATTAAAATAAATTGAGCAGAAGATGCTAAAAATGGTCACTGCAAAGATGGTGCTGATTAAATAGATTAAATAACTGCCGAATTTCTTTTTGATATTATTGATCGCCAGATTAAAAAAGTTCACTGTTATCCCCCCCTAACGAAGACAGGACTT
Organism: Acetobacterium wieringae; assembly: GCF_026646375.1. Taxonomy (GTDB): domain Bacteria; phylum Bacillota; class Clostridia; order Eubacteriales; family Eubacteriaceae; genus Acetobacterium; species Acetobacterium wieringae_A. The sequence continues at coordinate 250,180 of NZ_JAIPPU010000001.1, read as the reverse complement.
TTAGAATCTTGTCAAAAAATTCCTTTCTGGTGCCGGTGTTGAATATTTCCATAAACAGGATCCCATCCTTAATAAAGATAATCCGTTTGCAAAAACTTGCCGCAAAAGCGTCATGGGTTACCAGCATAATCGTCGCCTGATTTTTTTCATTCAATCGTTGCATGCATTGCAGCAGATCTTTGGACGATTTGGAATCCAGGGCTCCGGTTGGTTCATCAGCCAAAATTAGTTCGGGTGCATTAACCATCGCTCTGGCTGCGGATGCCCTCTGTTTTTGACCGCCGGATACTTCATAGGGGTACTTGCCTAAAAAACTTTCAATACCCAATTCCATGGCAACTTGATTGACGGTCTCCTCTATTTCATTGAGACTTTTTTTTGATAGAATCAGGGGCAGGGCGATATTTTCCTTTAAGGTTAACGTATCCAGCAGGTTGTAATCCTGAAAAATAAATCCCAATTTACTTCTCCGGAAATCTGAAAGCTGTGGTTCCTTAATGCCACAGATATCCTCCCCGCCAATGGAAATCTCTCCCGCCGTTACTGTATCGATTGTTGCAATTACGTTTAGCAGGGTAGACTTTCCTGCGCCTGATGGACCCATGATCCCAACGAACTCGCCTTTTTCAATTTCAAAACTGACACCATTGAGTGCCGTTGACACACTACCACCCTGTTTTGAACCATATACTTTTCTGACATCGCTAACTTTTAAAACTGGCATAAAGCGCCTCCAAACATTTACTTTATACTAATTCTATCACGCTGAATTTTTTCTGCCATTGATTCGCCTTACATAATTCTGGCGTTATCTTACATTTTTGAAAGGTGTCGCAACTAAAAAGAGCCTATCTACGTAGACTTTTTTAGTGGGCTTTCATAGAATAGTTTTCAAACGATGCTAGGTCAATCTCACAATAATTCGATGAAGAACATCCACCGTTTCTTCAAGGTTAGTTGACGCATCTTTAATATGATGATAAACTTCCCGTTTCTTTAGAGCCTCCATCGGATCAGCTCCGGCAAATACAAATACCATGCCATCCATATAGAGTTTTTCGATTTCCCGGTGGGTCGCTCTCATTTTGACCACCGCTTCCTCAGATTTGCCATGGTTCTTTTTAAGATCTTGAACCGCCTCAGCAAAAATTTCTACGCCTAAGTTTAACTGTTCCACCATACTGATGATGGTATCATTGGCTTTGACATCAAAGGTTTTCATGGAAATCAATGTTGATTGTGCATATTTAAGAACCCGGTTCATCCCCACCGATATAGAGTAGATATCCCCCCGGTCAAAAGGCGTTGCAAATGCTTCAGTCAGATTCTTTTCCATTTCCATCCGTATATCATCAGCTTCCTTAACATATCGGGTTAGTGCGTCGCTGTCCGATTCTGCGGAACTTTTTAGCCAATCAGACAGAGCACCTACCCCTAAAGCATTACTTTGAGCCTGCATAAACAGCATCTGATGAAAATGATATTTAATTGGAAAAATCCGGTCAATGATATTTCTTTTCTCCATTATGTTTTTCTCACTTTCTAAATCACATTAAAAACAACTGTTATTATGGTATAAATAAAGGCAGAAACCAAAGCCGACAAGGGAATGGTAATGCACCACGCTACCAGAATTTCTTTTACAATTCCCCAATGAACCATTTTATATTCGTCGCCAGCGCCCACTCCCATAATCCCGCCAACGACAACATGCGTTGTTGAAACCGGTGCACCAACCAGGTTTGCCCCTAAAATCGAACATACTGAGGACAATTGCGAATTTAAACTATGCAGCGGTTTAATATCAAAAATACCCCGTCCCAGCGTCTTCATGATACTCCATCCGCCCAACAAGGTACCCATAAACATGACAATTCCACCACTGATTCGAACCCATATCGGTGCCGAATGAACGGCCGTACCGCTCCAGGCAGCCAGAGCCAATGTGAATAGTCCAATAATCTTTTGCGTATCATTGGATCCATGGCTATACGCAAGACCCGCCACAATGAACCACTGAACTTTACTAATTCGCTTATTAATGGAAACCCTGGCATTTCGCAACAGCAGCTTTGTCATTTTTTCCAAAAAAAAGGCAATCATAAAGCCAATAACTGGAGACAAAAACAAGGCCATGATCACTTTTATGATACCGGTGATTTGGTGATTCTCACCAAATAGTTCCGCCCAGCCCCATAAGACATGTTCATAACCAGAGGATACGATCACAGCACCAATGATTCCGCCAATTAACGCATGGGTGGAACTGGAAGGCAACCCCAATTTCCAGGTAATTAAATTCCATAAGGTCGCTCCACAAACTGCCGCAAAAAGAATCGTCAATAAAGCAGCGTTGGTTGGCAGATCAATCAGCTCTGATATCGCATCAGCCACCAGATTTCCGCCGACTACCGCCCCAATCAGACCAAACGCTGAGGCAACCGCAATGGCTTGTTTCGGGCTGGCGGCTCCACAATTGATAAAGGTTGCCACCACCGAACTGGCATCGTGAAGCCCATTTGTCAATGCAAAAACAAGGCCGATTATAATGACTAAAACTAATATGACTATGGCACTTACCGATATCATTTCTCCACTCCTGAAATCTTACGAGTATTCAATATATTTTACTATTTACAACATCAGCAAACCTGATCAGATGCAATAGTAATTACCCTATAAAAAATATCTCAAGCTGCTAGAAGACAGTTTGAGATATTGTTCTTATTAATCAAAAAACATCACATTACTCGTGGTTCCATCGGTTAGAAAGACTGCTTGAAGCATGGTTCCATCCTGATTAACCCACACCCTTATATAGCTGACTTTATTATCTTCAAAGGGAATCTGGGTAGCACTGGTTTCGGTTCCATCACCACCGAGGATATTTTTGACTTCGTCATATGTCGCTCCATCGGGGATACTCTCTGCCTGCGCCTTGGTTACCGGTTTCGTTGTTAAAAAAGCCAGATCTTCGGTCATCGGATAAAACAAGGTTTTACTGGTAGCCAGTCCATTTTCATTAAATAGAACACTTACCCCAAAACCGGTGTTATCATTCACATATGCAAAGCTGTTTTTCATTTGGGCACTTTCAGTTGGAAGTACACCCAATTCGGCATCGACCTGTTCCTTGTCCTGATCCAATTGTACCTTATCATAAAACTCATAAACAGTATCCCTTGAAACATTAGATTGACCGGTAGTACTGCCACTATTTGTGTTTCCGCCGCATCCTGCCAGAACGGACACCAAAATCATCACTACACCCATCATAAGCACTAACTTAATTCGGTTCATTCCATAACCCTCGTCTTTCTTAATTTCAGGATTGAATCAGTTTGAAAATTCGGTTGATGTTTAATTATATAATTTTTACCCGAATATGTACATCTTAAATCTTGATTCTTTTCTTTTTGTCTTTTTTCCATCTCAAAAAAATCAGCACAATCTCTTTCAATAAATTAGACATGGACGATGCTTCATTTTTTATGCTATTATATCTGTATAATACAAAAGAACGAGGACAGTCCATCATGAATACCAGAGATAGAATTTATAATACCGCCAAACGGCTATACCTTGAAAATGGTTACGCCAACACACCAAACACTATGATCGCCAAAGAAGCCGGAGTCAATCTGGGTTTGGTCACCTATTATTTTAAAACCAAAGACATTATCGCCAGTGATATGCTCAATAACAATTATGAGACGCTCTATTCGCATTTGCTTAAGTATCTCCCCACTGATGATGAATTGCTACAATTAATCACCTTTTTTAAATTGCATTTTAAGCTGACCGGAATTGATCCACACTACGACCGCTTTATTTACGAAATGAATAAATTCGATTTACTTGAGAAAGCTACCCGGGATGGCAATCTTTATGAGCTCTATAAAACGTTAGTTGCTCATAACAGTCAAATTCCCATCTCTGAAAAAGGTCTCACCCTGGATTGCGCTGTAACTGCCTCATTTGGGGTAATTCGGGCTTTAACCATGAAACAGTATGAAAAGGAAATACTCATTTCGAAAGAAGAAATTTTCGATCTCTGTATCAATCAGATGTTTTACTCGCTGAAAATTGATTCGAATCATTTGCTAATTAAGTCTCTGATCAGTTCAGCCAACTGTACCATTGATCGATTGCTTGAAGAATATCCCCAATTAACGCAAGTAAAAAATTATTTGTATATTGAAGATGCCACTCTTGTTCGCAAACAATAGTGGCATCTTCATTTTTTTTTTTTTGCCAAGATATTAATCGTTTTCTAAAGACTATCTTTAGTTGTTTATTTTTATTTTACGAATTTAGTTGACTTTTTGCGATTGATCATATATATTGTAATTGCTCGCAAGCAATTACAATATTGGTTGTAAACGAGGTCATTTCACTCATCACTTTAATGTATTTGACGATTCGCTTGCGCACACACGCAAGCATCGCTAATAAAAACACCACACAAGGAGGAAAACATGTCAAAAATTGAAGAAGTCAAAGCAAAGGTCGAAGCCGGAAAATCAAAACTGGTTCCCGGACTGGTACAGGAAGCACTGGATGAAGGAAACTCACCCGCAGATATTCTCCAGGCCATGGTTGATTCCATGGGCGTTGTTGGAGATAAATTCTCATCCGGCGAAATTTTTGTCCCGGAAATGCTCATTGCTGCAAAAGCCATGTCAAAAGGCGTAGAAGTATTAAAACCATTGATGGCTGGCGATGGTTCCACCTCGCTGGGCACCTGCATCATCGGTACAGTTGCTGGTGACCTTCACGATATTGGTAAAAACCTGGTTTCGATGATGATTGAAAGTGCTGGTTTTGATATGGTTGATCTGGGCGTTGATGTCCCCGCAGATACCTTTGTTCAAGCGGTTAACGATAACGCAAATGTCAAACTGGTGGCTTGTTCCGGTTTGTTAACAACCACCATGCCAGCCTTAAAAGAAGCAGTACAGACCATTAAAGCCGCTCATCCAGAGATGAAAGTTATTGTTGGCGGCGCTCCGGTCACCCCGGAATATGCTGCTGAAGTCGGTGCTGATGGTTATGCCCCTGATGCCGGTAGTGCTGCCGTTAAAGCAAAAGAGCTGGTTACCGCTTAAATTCATCCTTCTTAAAAATCTATTGCAACAATTCCAAAAACCAACCATTTCCACTATTCTAATAAACATACCAAAATTTCAGGAGGTATTATTATGTTAACAAAACGACAAAACTTAATGGAAGTCATCAAAGGCGGAAACCCCAATCGATTTGTCAATCAATACGAGTTTATGGATTTGATCATGGAGGCTCCCATGGATTTGCCACTGGCACCGGCTCCTGGTACACGGGTAAAAAACAAATGGGGCATCACCTTCGATTGGCCTGCCGATCAAATCGGTTCATTTCCCATGCATGATGACGAACACAAAGCCTTAAAAGATATCACCGATTGGAAAAACCAAGTCAAAGCACCGGCCATTGAAACCTCCGAAGAAGCCTGGGCTGCTGCCGTTGCCCATGCCAATTCAGTTGACCGCAACGACAAATTTGTCACCGCATTTTGTGCTCCCGGTATTTTTGAAATGACCCACCATCTGATGAGCATGGAAGATGCTCTGATGGCTTTGTACGAAGAACCCGAAGCCATGAAAGAACTGATCGACTATGTTGTTGAGTATGAATTGGCCTATGCCGCAGAGTATCTTAAACACATTCAACCCGATGCTTTATTCCATCATGATGACTGGGGTAGCCAAATCTCAACATTTATCTCTCCAGCAATGTTTGATGAGTTCATTCTGCCTGCTTACAAGAAAGTCTACGGCTTCTGGAAAGCCAATGGTGTGGAACTGATTGTTCACCACAGCGACTCCTATGCTGCGACGCTCGTTCCAGAAATGATCGAAATGGGTGTTGATATCTGGCAGGGCGTTATGACAACAAACAATGTGCCAGAATTGATCAAAAAATATGGTGGTCAAATTTCGTTTATGGGCGACATCGATAGCGGTCGGGTTGATTTCCCTGGCTGGACACGTGAAAAAATTTATGAAGATGCAAAAAAAGCCTGCGAGGAATGCGGCAAGCTCTATTTTATACCAAATTTAAGTCAAGGATTAAATATTAGTTCGTTCCCCGGGGTTTATGAAGCTACCAGCGAAGTGATCGACCAACTCAGTAAAGAAATGTTTTAAATTCAAACATTTTTAAATTAAAATGCTCTATCTGAAAAGAACTCAATCGGTTCTATTTCGTGATAGAGCTATTTTTATCACCATAAATCTTAAAAAAACATTAATTTCTCATCAAATAGTCGTTGTGAGATTGTCAACAAAATCTGCTAGTGAATCTGGGGCTTGACTGTGCGATTTTGGCATACAATTGAACGTCATTTAAAAACAATAATTGCATCAATTTGCAAAATACATTGTAAAAAATTTTTAGTTTATTCAATTCTATTGAGAAATTTTTGTGGTAATTATCTTTCTTTATAGTATAATTATAAGACTCCATCGTGTTTGTAACAATCGGGGATTTTTTTAGCTTAAAATTTTACTAATATTTCTTTCAATAATGATGGATACCGATAATATATATAGAAGGAAATAATAAATTCCCATTTTATAATAATAAATACTATTGAATGTTTACTCAACCAATAGTATTCTGGTCATTACAAAAGATTTTTCTGAGGAAGGTTATAATGCGTATGAAACACACTAATTTACCACCAAAGCAGGGACTTTACGATCCCGGTTTTGAACATGATGCCTGTGGTATTGGAGCAATTGTCCATATCAAAGGAAAAAAATCCCACGATATTGTAAAGCAGGCCTTAACGACACTTGTTAATTTACAACACCGTGGCGGTCGGGGCTCCGAACAGAACACTGGCGATGGTGCCGGAATTCTGATCCAGATCCCCCACCAGTTTATGGAAAAAGCTTCGATTAAAGAAGGCTTTACTCTGCCCCAACCCGGCGACTATGGTTTGGGGATGTTATTTATGCCCACCGATGCCCACGAAAGAAGTCAGTGCGAAAAAATTCTGGAAGATATTATCATCGAAGAAGGTCAAACCCTACTGGGCTGGCGTGATGTTCCGGTGGATCTTTGTGATCTGGGAAAAACCGCCGTTGACAGTATGCCTTTCCTCAAACAGGTGTTTATTCAAAAAGATGCGGCCTTAACCGATACCATGGATTTCGAGCGCAAGCTTTATACCATTCGAAAACAGACTGAAAAGAAAACAAAAAAAGCCGGTCTATCTTTTTATGCTGCCAGTTTTTCATCTCGTACCATCGTCTATAAAGGGATGTTGACCGAAGATCAGGTCGGACAGTTTTATCTGGATTTACAGGATCCCGATGTGACCACTGCCATCGCCATGGTTCATTCCCGCTTCAGTACCAATACCTTCCCCAGCTGGGAAAGAGCGCACCCCAACCGCTATGTGATTCATAACGGCGAAATTAATACCCTTCGAGGCAATGTCAACTGGATGTACGCCCGTCAATCCCTTCTCCAAAGCGAGCTATTTGGTAATGAGCTGGAAAAGACCTTCCCGGTCGTTGATGTCGATGGTAGTGACTCGTCCATCTTTGATAACGCCTTTGAATTTTTGAGTCTGACCGGACGTTCTCTGGCTCACAGTGCCATGATGATGATCCCCGAACCCTGGGCCAAGCACCAGACCATGAGTCCTGAGAAAAAAGCCTTCTATAACTACCACGCCAGAATGCTGGAACCCTGGGACGGACCTGCTGCCATTGCTTTCACCGACGGTGTTCGTCTGGGTGCCGTTCTTGACCGCAACGGCCTCCGTCCTTCCCGTTACTATGTAACGAAGGATGACATGGTTATTCTGTCCTCAGAAGTCGGTGTTTTAGACATTCCCCCTGAAAACATCCTTTGCAAGGAGCGTTTAAAACCAGGACGGATGTTGATGATTGACACTGAAAAAGGTGAAATCATCAATGATGAAGATCTAAAACACGCCGTTGCCTCACAGCAGCCTTACGCCAAATGGCTTGAAACACATAACATCCCCATTGCCAAACTACCGGAGCCGAAGACCAAGTATGTCACCGATAAGGAAACCCTGATTCAGCGTCAAAAAACGTTCGGTTACACATACGAAGATTTAAAAGCATTAATCATCCCAATGGCCAAAGACGGTGTTGACCCAATTGGGGCAATGGGTAATGATATTCCGCTGGCCGTCTTGTCTGACAAATCGCAGGTGCTGTTTAATTATTTCAAGCAGATGTTTGCCCAAGTAACCAATCCTCCGATTGATGCTCTCCGGGAGGAACTGATCACCGGAACAGAAGTCTATCTCGGCGGCGAAGGAAACCTGATTAATCCATTGCCTGAAAGCTGCCATCAGATTAGTCTGGATATGCCAATTCTCAGCAATGAAGATCTGGAAAAAATCCGGGAGCTTAATGATCCTCGAATCAAAACCATTACCTTATCCACCTTGTTTGAAAGCAATACCGGTGGTGACGGTCTGGAAAAAGCCCTGAACGCCATTTTTGCCGCCGCTGATCAGGCAATTGCTGACGGTAATACGATCATCGTCCTTTCTGACCGGGGTGTCAATGAACAAATGGTCCCCATCCCATCGGCACTGGCGATTGCTGGTCTGCATCATCATCTGGTTAATAATCTGACCCGAACCCGAGTCAGTTTGGTTGTCGAGTCCGGCGAACCCCGGGAGGTTCATCATTTTGCCGTACTGATCGGTTATGGCGCCACCGCTGTTAATCCCTATCTGGCTTTCGAAAGCGTTGCTGATCTGATTGATCGCGGAATGTTAACCGATGTAGACTATGAAAAAGCGGTCAAAACCTATATCAAAACCGTCAGTAAAGGGGTCATCAAGGTACTCTCAAAAATGGGTATCTCAACCATTCTAAGTTATCATGGTGCCCAAATTTTTGAAGCCGTGGGGATCAACTCCGACGTTATTGATAAATACTTCACTCGAACCCCCTCGCGAATCGAAGGGATTGGTATCAACGAAATCGCCCGAGAATCTCAAATGCGTCATGATGAAGCCTACCGTAATCCCTTTGGTGATGCCAATGCGCTGGAATCCGGAGGTAACTTTCAATGGCGGGCCGATGGTGAATACCATACCTATAACCCCGAGGCCGTTTATAAACTACAAACTGCCTGCCGAAACGATGATTATCAGACTTATCAGGAATACACGGCTCTGATTAACGAACAAAGCCAACGAACCTGTACGTTAAGAGGCATGATGACCTTTAAAGATCTTGAACCAATTTCCATTGATGAAGTTGAATCCGTCGAAAGCATCTGCACCCGTTTTAAAACCGGAGCGATGTCATACGGTTCATTAAGCAGCGAAGCCCATGAATGTCTGGCCATTGCCATGAACCGCATTGGCGGCAAGAGCAATACCGGCGAAGGCGGCGAAGATCCCGAACGACACATTCCTCTGCACAACGGCGATTCTCGACTCAGCGCGATTAAACAGGTGGCTTCCGGTCGCTTTGGAGTGACCAGCCACTATCTGTCCAGTGCTCAGGAAATTCAGATCAAAATGGCCCAGGGTGCAAAACCAGGGGAAGGTGGACAATTGCCTGGACGTAAAGTTTATCCCTGGGTTGCCAAGACTCGCTATTCAACACCTGGCGTCGGCTTGATTTCACCACCGCCACACCATGATATTTATTCCATCGAGGATTTAGCCGAGCTGATTCATGATTTAAAAAATGCCAACCGTGAAGCCAGCATCAACGTCAAACTGGTTTCTGAAGTTGGTGTTGGAACCATTGCCGCTGGTGTCGCCAAGGCAAAAGCAGATGTAATTCTAATCAGTGGCTATGATGGCGGAACCGGTGCTTCACCACGAACCAGTATACGCCATGCCGGTTTGCCCTGGGAACTTGGACTGGCGGAAACCCATCAGACGCTGGTACTGAATAACCTGAGAACCCGAGTCAAAGTTGAAACGGACGGTAAACTCCTTACCGGTAAAGATTTAGCAGTGGCAACTTTGCTCGGTGCTGAGGAATATGGCTTTGCGACTGCGCCACTGGTTATTCTTGGCTGTGTCATGATGCGGGTCTGTCATCTGGATACCTGCCCGGTTGGGGTAGCAACACAAAACCCTGAACTACGCAAGCGATTCACTGGTGATCCTGGTCATGTTGTTAACTTCATGAAATTTATTGCCCAGGAACTCCGGGAAATCATGGCTGAACTCGGTTTTAGAACCATTGATGAAATGGTTGGCCGTTCTGATAAACTGGAAATGAACAAAGCCATCGATCACTGGAAAACAAAAGGACTGGATTTCTCCAGTATTTTATACCAACCAGCCATTCCAGAAGGCGGCGGTTTATATTGTCAAATCAAGCAAAACCACAATATCGAAAAATCCAAGGATCTAACCGAGCTCCTGGAGCTCTGCGAGCCTGCTTTGGAAAAAGCTGAAAAAGTGGTCATCAACACCACGATTAAAAATGTCAACCGGGTTGTCGGTACCATCGTCGGAAATGAAGTGACCAAACGCTATGGTGAAGCAGGTCTTCCTGAAGACACCATCACCATTAACCTCAACGGTTCTTCGGGACAAAGTCTTGGTGCCTTTATGCCCAAAGGCATGACCATCAAGCTGGAAGGTGATGCCAATGACTATTTTGGTAAGGGCTTATCCGGTGGAAAAATGGTCGTTTATCCACCTAAAGAAGCGACTTTTGTTCCGGAAGAAAATATCATCGTTGGAAATGTCGCCTTTTATGGTGCCACCGAGGGCGAGGCTTTTATTCGGGGTGCCGCTGGCGAACGTTTCTGTGTAAGAAACAGCGGGGTTACTGCTGTTGTAGAAGCCGTAGGCGATCATGGATGTGAATACATGACCGGCGGAAAGGTCGTCATTCTGGGAAAAACCGGGCGAAATTTTGCCGCCGGAATGTCCGGTGGAATTGCTTATGTGCTGGACTTGGATGAGAACTTCTGTGAATCTTGTAATGCTGAAATGGTCGATCTGGTAAAAATCACCGATGCGGTCGAACTGGCTGAACTTAAAGAACTCATCACCAAACACCGTGATTGTACCAACAGCTCACTGGCTCAAAAAATCCTGGATGACTTTGATCACTACGCAAAACAGTTCACCAAGGTTTTACCTCGAGATTATAAACGGATGCTGGATGCCATGGAACGGGTTAAAGCCCTCGGTCTTACCGGCGATGAGGCCTTAATGGCGGCTTTCGAAGAAAATAACCGGGATCTGTCCCGGGTAAGTGGAAACTAGAGAGGAGGTAAACAATTATGGGAAAATCAACAGGATTTTTAGAATATAACCGGGAAGTGCCCAAGGATCGGGAACCTCTTGAACGGATTAAAGACTGGCAGGAATTTCATTTAGAGCTGCCGGAAGAAAAACAACGCCTTCAGGGCGCCCGCTGTATGGATTGCGGTGTACCCTATTGCCATTCTGGTATGATGATTGCTGGCGGAGCCTCTGGCTGCCCAATCCATAATTTAATCCCTGAATGGAATGATATGATTTACAAGGGGTTATGGAAAGAAGCCCTTATTCGACTGCTTAACACCAATAATTTCCCTGAATTCACTGGCCGGGTTTGCCCGGCTCCCTGTGAAGGGGCCTGTACCGTCGGGCTAAACCAACCACAGGTAACCATCAAAACCAATGAATGCACCATTATCGATCATGCTTTTAAGGAAGGCTGGATTACGCCAAACCCACCAAAGGTTCGAACCGATAAAAAAATCGCCGTGGTGGGCTCCGGACCAGCTGGCCTGGCCTGCGCAGCGGAACTCAATAAAGCTGGCCATAACGTTACGGTTTACGAACGGGCTGATCGGATTGGGGGACTGCTGATGTATGGTATCCCCAACATGAAGCTGGATAAGATCGATGTCGTTCAGCGTCGGGTTGACCTGATGACCGCCGAAGGAATCAACTTTGTCACCGATACCGAGGTCGGTAAAGACTACGCCGTTACCGATCTAAAAGCCGATTACGATGCGGTAGTACTTTGTGGTGGAGCCACCAAACCCCGGGATCTGCCCGTGGAAGGTCGAAATCTTAACGGCGTTGACTTCGCAATCAACTTTTTATCAGCCAACACCAAAAGCCTGCTGGACTCCAACCTGACAGATGGTAATTTCACTTCTGCCAAAGACAAGCATGTGGTCATTATCGGCGGTGGGGATACGGGTACCGACTGCGTTGCCACCTCGATTCGTCATGGCTGTAAAAGCGTTCTGCAATTGGAAATCATGCCCAAACCGCCGGTTTCCCGAGCATCAACCAATCCCTGGCCGGAATGGCCCAAAACCTACAAGCTTGATTATGGTCAGGAAGAAGCAGTGGCCTTGTATGGCAGCGATCCTCGCCAATACTGTACCACCACTAAAAAAATTGTTGGTGATGCCGACGGCCATGTTAAAGAAGTTCATACCATCGAAATTGAGTGGATTGCTGATGAAAACGGACGGATGACCATGCGTGAAATCCCCGGAACTGAAAAAGTTCTGCCAGCAGATCTGGTTTTACTGGCGATGGGCTTTCTGGGGCCGGATGACCAGCTGGTTGACCAACTGGGTCTGGAACGAGATCCACGCTCCAATGTCAAAGCCGATTACGGGGTTTACCAGACCAGCGTGGACAATATCTTTGCTGCCGGAGATATCCGCCGGGGCCAGAGTCTGGTGGTCTGGGCCATCAATGAAGGCCGGGAAGCCGCCCGAGCCTGTCATAATTATTTAACTAAAAAATAAATTGCTCCTTAACGCGTCTAAAACAGCCACAAAATCCGGTTCGGATCTTGTGGCTGTTTTTCAGGTTAATATTAAATTCTTCGTCGTTTCTAGACAATCACAATTTCACCTTCTCGTATCCCGGCACTGTTCGCTTTTTCAAAATAGTTAAAGAGGGTCGTTCGGATGTCCTGAACCACTTCCAGGGAATAGCCTTCCATTCCATAGTCGGCCATATTTGTTTTGATCCGATCAATCTGATCCGGGCTGTAAACTTCCCCAATCAAATCCAGTCGCAGATTTTTTTGATCTGGGTCAATGGTTGCTCGTATGGTGGTGGTTGTCGATGAATTGACTTCTGCATTGACAAAATTTTCGACCTTGCTGGTCAAATTATTATCAATAATCGAATTTACCGCCACATAGGCAGCTGAAACGGCGGCCGGGATGGTGATCAGAATCATCCCCATAATGATCCCCCGTTTCAAAATCTTGTTGAAGCGTTCTTTAACCACCGCCGCCTGCTTGAGCTTTAACAGCTTACAAAAGGCAAAGGTTGCCAGCATAATAAAAAAAGCATTGATCGTAAATAAATAAGCCGCTGGGAGAATATAATCCGGATTGCTGTTGGCGATGCCATAGCCTACGGTACACATTGGCGGCATGAGTGCAGTGGCAATAGCGACGCCGGGAATGACATTGGTTTTTTCTTTTCTAGTCACACCGATAACCCCAGCAGTTCCTCCAAAAAAGGCGATTAGCATGTCAAAAAAAGAAGGACCGGTTCTGGCGATTAATTCACTGGTGGCCTCATGAATCGGGGTCAGCGAGAAATAGATGGAAGCACCAATCAAAGCGATAATAATCTGGATCATAAAATTAAGGGCAGCATTCCGTAGTAATAATCCATCATAGGTCGCCAGACTATACCCCATGGCAATAATCGGGTTCATTAAAGGTGAAATTAACATCGCTCCAATAATGACCGCTGTCGAATTGGTATTTAAGCCAACCGAAGCGACAATTATCGCGCAAAACAGAATGATCAGCGGAGCCCCTTTCAGTTTGACACCCGATACGATACTTTCATGGATGGCATCGGCATCCATTTGATCAGATCGGATATCAAATAAACTGTTTTTGAAATACTCAATCATACTAAATCTCCCAACCTCATTTACTCATTTACTTATTCTTTTTTTACCCAATTGGCACTCATCAAATCGACAATTCGACATTTTTATTGATTATAACAGATCCTACGACCGGATTCAGCTCTATTATTTAAAATATAACCGTTAAGCGCAAAAAAGCTGAAAGCCGATTCCACAATTATTTCTGTAGAATCGGCCTCAGCTTACAATCTCAGTTGTCATTTTTTGGGACTCACCCCTTTCTGCTTATCAAAAATCTCCCGTTTCGCTTTTCCAATGTAAATAGTTCACTAGCTTTCGGGATTATCTTACTTTTTATTTCGTTTTATAATCCTTTCCTGCCGTTTGTGCATTGAGGAATTTTTCATGAAATAAATTTCTGAACAATCTGTTCTCGCGTCCAAATTTCTCCCTTTTGTTTCTCTGAATTTCAATTGAAAATCATCTTCTCTTCTCACATTGATTACCTATTCTTGATCCATTATTTTTATTATGAACACATCTTTTTAAATGTGCAGATCATAATGTGAATACCGATCGCCAATAAATCTGACTGTGATTAACGATGTACTCCTCAATTCTTATGACTTTAAGAATTTTCCCACCGTAGAGTCTATGATCGATAAAATCATTTCCTCGAAGCTTATTTCTGACCTTCTTAGAGATCGATAATCTTCTCCCTGATTTTTTCATTCAGTAAAGTGATTCTTTACTTTTCTATGATCCTGTCATTTTAATTGGAAAAGGATTTGGTTGATCCTTGATTCAATTATATTGTATCATGTTTATGGTAAAAGTAAACAACTGTGCTGTAAACGTTTGTAACTCTTTTGTAAAGAATCAATCTGGCTTTATTATGCCATTTTAAAAAATAATACTTTGATCTATTTTTTAAATTTATCGCCCTTTGCTGATAAATTCATTCATTATGGGTATTAAATAAATGGCGATTCTTTCAAAGAGAGGTGTTGTAATGGTAAGAGTTGAAGACATAAATATGAGCTGCCGAGTTTATGGATCCGGATACCCCCTGCTTTTAATAATGGGTTATGGCGGAACCATGAACTTATGGGAGGAACGGTTTCTGCGTTCGCTGTCAAAAAAATACAAGGTCATTATCTTTGATAACCGCGGCATGGGTGAAACAAGTTCTGGTCATAAGCCTTTCACAATTGAACAGTTTGCTGAAGATACTTATGAAATGCTGGTTGCGTTAAAAATAGAAAGGGCTCATGTACTGGGATGGTCTATGGGTGCATCAATCGCTCAGGAGTTAGCTTTAAGGCATCCTGAAATTGTTAACAAACTGGTTCTTTACGCTTCACTTTGTCATCCGGAAATCTTTCCGCCTGAACCGAAGGTTCTTTTCCGGCTTGAAAACACACTGGGAATTCCGTCAGAAAAAGGTTATGAGTGGCTACGACTGATCTTCCCTCCTGAATGGATAAAACATAATCCGGATCGAATTCGGGAAATTTTTCACCGCCCACTGGGGGTTATGAATAATGATTCCATCCTGAAACAGGCCGATGCTATCAATAAATGGGAAGGTTCCTGCAATCGCATTCCTTTTCTAAATCACGAAACCCTGGTAATCGATGGTAAAGACGATCTGATTCTCCCCTCCGAAAATGCCGAGTATCTGGCCAGTCGATTACCGAACTCCAAGCTTATTTTAATTCCCGAAGCAGGACATGGTCTAATGTTTCAAAAACCCGATAAATTCACATTAATCATTGATCTATTTCTTGACTGATACGACAGATCCGTTTTTTTAATTCTGCAAATTATCAGTAACACTGTTCAATAATTGATAATTCACTGCATAACTGGAGGCTGGTTTCTAAATGAAGAGACCAGCCTTATTTATATATCGTTTTTCATTTTTTATGAATATCGGTTTGGGCTAAACAGTTCATCACAGACCGGATTTGCCTGCATAATTCCAACAAATACCGAAACAATGTCGGGATCAAATTGAGAGCCCGCGTTTTTCTGAATTTCAGCTAACGCATTTTCACAATTGGTTGCTTTTTGATAGATCCGGTTCTCAGTCATGGCATCATAGGCATCCGTAATTGCAATAATTCGTGACAACAGCGGAATCTCTTCTCCGATCAGGCCTTTTGGGTAACCACTACCATCCCAATGTTCGTGATGGCAAAGAATATACTCAGAGATCGATACCAGCTCTGGTGAAGCACACGCAATGCGATAGCCAATTTCCGGGTGCTTTTTCATTTCAATCCATTCTTTTTCAGTCAGTTTACCGGGTTTTGCCAGAATCCGATCATCAATTCCCACCTTGCCAATATCATGAAGTGTCGCCAGCAATTCCAGATTGTCCAGTTCGATTTGAGAAAGATTGAGGGCTTCGCCAATCATTCGGGACAAAGCGGCCAAGCGTTCAGAATGCTCTTCGGTTTCATGACTTTTTTCATACATCGTCGCTTTGATCGAAGCGATAATGGCACTATGGGAGCTGCGCTGTTCCAATAGCTTGCGTTGGTTCATGTATAACTCGGCTCTTTTGATGGTTTCCTTCAAATCACCATGGGGTTCTTCTTTTGTTCCCGAGCCTAGGGCCACGTTAATATGAAATGCTTCATTCAAAATTCGCCGATTATGTACAGCAAAATTTTGCTTTATTGCTTCCATCTGTATCAGCGCCGCTTCACGGGATGTTTTAGGCATCAGGATACTAAATTCATCACCACCGGTTCTGGCAATAATTTCTCCATTCTGACAACTGTTTTTTATAATTCGGGATGTTTCGATGATCATCCGATCCCCAGCTTCATGGCCAAAGGCGTCATTCATCAGTTTAATCCCATTGATGTCGCCAACAATAATTGAAATTGGCAGTTGTTCATTGATGTCAATCCGCTTTTGCTCCTCCTCCCAAAAGAGTCGATTGTATAACCCTGTCAGATGGTCATGATAACTTAAATAGCGGTATTTTTGTTCACTGGCTTCCAGGCTTCTTTGGGATCGGATGATGACTTTCGCTTGTTTATCAAGCCCATCATAAATGACTTGGATAATAAACAACAAACCAATCCCGAGAATCTGACTGCTGATGGCAACTATTGGCCATCTTGACTGATAATCAACAATGGCAAATTCGTTGAAAAAGCCACGAATCATCAAAATCGTAATAACCAGAAACGCGAATAGATTAAAGGCAATGAACTTTGAAACCCACTTTTTGTCCAATAACGACCCCGATAACACCAGAACAACTGTCACACAAACCATTCCGGCCCCCATTGGCCCTGCCACAATCAGCACCAATACACTGGCAAAATAACCGATTAGAAGAAAAAATAGTTTTTTGATTCGCAGATTGATCTTATGACTAAGCAGGACAGCGGCGGAGACAAAGTAAAGTAAAAACTCTATAACCGATACCACATATTTGCCTTCTTCATAAAATAGATAGGCGCCATAAAAGAACAGAATCGGCCCCAACAGAATAAAATAGAAAATAATATCATAAAACAAATGATTTTTTAGATAATTAAGATCCTGGTCTCGATTCCCTTCTCCGTTATTTTTTATATTATAAATAATGACTCTCAGGTTTTTTAAACACTTTTTTATGAAGCCCATCATAACAGCAATCGTTTGTCTGATTATCTGATTCATCCTTCATAACCCTTTCAACACATATTAGAACTGTCAGATTATTTTAAATATAAATGCTTAGTAATTTGATACCCTCTGTTTATACGTTTAGTCACTTACTTTTTTAAATATCCCGCCTCTGATCGTTTTTAGTCATTAAAAAAACGTCAATTGCTTATTGACAAACAATTGACGTTCTTTTTGCTTATTATACTTTTTCAGCAATGGTTCGAATTAACTCTTCTGAAGCTTTCCAGCCAAGACAGGAATCGGTGATGGATTTACCATATACCCCGCCATCGACCGGCTGGTTCCCTTCTTCAATGTAACTTTCAATCATCAGACCCTTCACATATTTTTTTAAGCTGGCATCATAATGACGATTACGTAGGATTTCTCGGGCAATTCGTGGCTGTTCGCCAAAACGCTTGTTGGAGTTGGCATGATTCAAGTCAATTATAATTGCCGGGCAGGAAAAATCACGTTTTTCATATAACTTAATCAGATGCATAATATCTTCATAATGATAGTTGGGATAGTTGCGCCCATGCTGATCCACCGATCCACGCATAATCGCATGGGTTAGTGGATTTCCATTTGTTTTTACTTCCCAACCCCGGTAGATAAAGGTGTGTCCTGCCTGAGCGGCCTGAATGGAATTCAGCATTACTGTAATATCGCCGCTCGTCGGGTTTTTCATTCCCACCGGAATTTCCAGACCCGAGACCGTTAAGCGATGTTTCTGATTTTCTACCGATCGGGCCCCGATAGCCACATAACTGAGCAAATCTTCCAGGTAGGCATAGTTTTCGGGATATAGCATTTCATCCGCACAGGACAAACCTGTTTCTTCAATGGATCGGATATGCAATCGGCGAATGGCTTTAATCCCTTCAACCATGTTTGCTTCTTTGTTGGCATCCGGTTGATGAAGCATCCCCTTATACCCTTCGCCGGTGGTTCGTGGTTTATTCGTATATATTCGCGGAATGATGATAATCTTATCGGCCACTTCCTTCTGAATTGCACTTAAACGATTCACGTAATCAATCACGGCTGTTTCATTATCTGCTGAACAAGGCCCAATGATTAAGATAAAACGATCATCGTTTCCTTCAAACACATTTCGGATCATCTGATCCCGCTGGGTTTTTATTTTTTTGCCCGTTTCAGATAAAGGCATCATTTTTAAAATTTCACTGGGTGATGGGATTTCCTGGATCAACTCAAAACTCATTTGTTACTCCCTTTTTCACAATTTTTCGCCAAATTTTACATCGATCTGATCGCTACACATAATTCTGACCGTTGTATCGGCACTTTTACTAGTATTTATTATAGTAATTAATGTTCCAACTGACAAGGATTATTATTGATTCCCCGACCATCCCGGATCGAGAGACGATCTGGAGCGATTGTCCGGCTGTTGTTGGACAACACAACCGCCACGCTAAAGATCTGATCATCGGCTTCAAATCGGGCTTCGCCGTCATATTTTTGGGCGATGGCTGTTACCGACACGATTCCAATACCGGATGACTGCTCTCTTTTCTGAGAAAGATAGACGCCATTTTTCATTGAGATTTTCCCACTAAAACGATTGTCCACCGTAATATATAACTTATTGCCAATAAACTGAGATGCCAGTTTAATCATTTTTTCCCCCGAGATGATTCGCCGGTTGGCTTCCAGAGCATTCTCCAAAATATTTCCAAAAACCACACATAAATCCGTTTCATCAATTCTTAAATCCTGGGGTACCCTTGCTTCGACGGTAAAATCAATCGCTTCCAGCTTACAAATGTTGGCGTAATAGCCCAGTATGGCATTTACCGCATCATTGCTGCAATACATAATATCTGCAATGCTCAAACGGTTCCCCAGCAATTCAGCGATATAACTTTCAGCCTTATCCCCATTCTTCTGTTGGATCAATCCCAGTACTGTGTTTAAATGATGCCTCAGGTCATGTTCACCTTTGCGGGTCTCTTCAATACAGACTCCAAATTTTTTATAGTACTCAGACTGAAATAGCAATTGTTGTTTAATAACCTCATTGCTTTCGGCCAGAAGGATGTTTTTCTGAGTTTGTTCCAGCATTTCAATGACTACATAATAAATCAGGTAAAAGCCTAAAAAGGAAACCAGATTAAACACCAGAAACTGCCATTGAGCAATCAGGGTCGCATTCAGAGCGCCAAAGGCCAGACTGATAATATAATAAACCATCGGGATAATCCAGAGGTACCCCCAGGCCTTGTTGCGAGTCGCCATCACTTGACTAATTTTCTTTCTGAAAAAAATCCATACCAGGGGATACGTCAACACCAGGATGGCGCATTGAAACAGGTTAAAGTAGAAAGAATAAGAGGTTTGAACATAAACCCGATGCAATCCATAAGTCAGATAAGCAATCTCCAGAAACTTGGCCATGGTGACAATAAACTCGGCATAGCTTTTAACCAGTAATCCAACAAACAAAAGCTTAGCGGGCGTTCCCCGAACCATTGCGGTATAAACCCCCAGGTAGAGCAATAAAAAAAAGACGCTGTGAAACGCTCGCAAACTGTTCCAATTCGGAACCCATTCAATGATCAAGATCACTGAAATAATGTTTAATACCATACACAAGGTACCCACTATAATTACCGTTTTTTTCGAATATCGGAGCTGCTTCCAGACCGGTATAAAGGCTAAAATAAAATAAGGGCCAATTGATAACGCAATCCCCCAAATGATATTCAGATTACTACTTAGCAATGGGTTCACCTCTAACTTTTGCGAAGATAAAGTCCAGATACTTTTGTCGGACAGCTACACTGTTACTTCGGGGAATTCCCACCCGATCGCCATTATTCATAATGAAATCAGTAGTCGTATAATCCTCGACGTGATTCATATTAATGATGCTGCAACGGTGGCAGCGCAAAAATGGTGTGCCGCCTAACAGACTTTCCAGCTGAGATAAGGGTAGATAGGTTTTAATTTCTTCCTTTTCTGTATGGATAACCGAAATCTTATTAAACACTTCCACATAAATAATATCTTTCAGACGGATGGGAACTTCCAGCTTTCCATTGGGAATACGAATCGCTTTCCCCCCCTCTGTCAGCACTGCTTGACAACGATCCAATGCTTCAAAGATTTTTTCTTTTGTGATTGGCTTGATGATATAATGCTGGGCTTTTAACTCAAAGCCTTCGATGGCAAAATCTCTACTTGAGGTAATAAAAACCATTTGGCAGTCTTCCCCTGCATTTCGCAGCTGTCTGCCAATTTCGATGCCGTTGCCCTCTTCCAAATATATATCTAAAAAGACGATACAAAATGATTCGGGCTGATAATGGGCCCAAAAATCCACTGCCGTCGAAAAAAAAGCGATTTCGAAATCACAGCAATTGATGTCACTGTATTCTTTTAAATACCGCTCAATTTTTTCCTGATATACTTGTTCATCTTCGCAAACTGCTATATAAACCATGCTGTCCTCCATCTGACCGTTGATTCATTAACTGTTTTTGATAATTTTATCATATTAAATCCGATTTCACAATTTATTTGCAACTTCCTGACAGTGCGAAACGGATATTTTCGCCGTGTATTTGAATTGTCATCCCACTTTTTTGTTGTTATGATTGTCTTACGTTAAATTTATTTATGAGGTGAAAAGTATGAAAAAAATGAAATTCTTCAGTGTTCTATTGGTTTTTTCGCTATCGTTGTTTATTTTTACCGGCTGTGGCAGCTCATCGGCTTCTAATGATTCTGATGATACCACCGTTTATTCTCAGGATTTTACCATTATTAACGACACTGGTATCGAGATTTACGCAATCTATGTATCGCCCACTGGTGAAGCCAGCTGGGGTGATGATCTTCTGACAACCGATACACTGCTAACCGGAAGCTCAACTGACATTGTTTTCGATACCGAGGTTGAAGAACAATACTGGGATCTGATGGTTGCTGACTCGGCTGGCACTACCGTTGAGTGGTCGAATATTGATTTGTTCTCAGTTTCCGAAATTACCTTAAAAATTGAGAATGGCAATCCTACTGCCACGTTCAAGTAAAATTACAAACCCCGCTAAGAATTGATAAAAATTCTCAGCGGGGTTTTTTCAGGCTTTATTTTAAATCCGTTTTTCTTAAAACATTAAGGCGCTCATTTTGTCAATGGCTTCGTCGTTTGATTCGTAAACACCTGGGAAGCAACCAAAATTCAAACCATGGCTGGCCCCGGGAATAAAGTAAAGTTTTCCGCACCGTTCGCAGGCTTCCTTTGTTTTTTCAAAAACAATCTCTGGTGTCCAACCTGGAAAGTCAATGACACCACTATCAATATCACCCATAAAAGAGATTTGGCCACCATATTTTTTGATCAGTTCTGGCACATTATTGGTTGTCATAACCCCCTGCCAAATGTCGATTCCCATTTCGATCATCGCAGGAACCAGGTTGGCGGCATAAGAATCGCTGTGATGAACAATCAGCTCCACGCCATTATCTTTGTAAAAACCATAGATTTTTTTATAAGCCGGAACAAAAAACTCTTCAAACATTTCCGGTGACACAAACGAAGAACGTTGGCTACCCCAGTCGTCGTGATGGAAAATACAATCGGGATGGAGGCGACTAACCATTTCTTCGGCATAAGCCAGTTCATACTCAACCAGATAATCAATCAAATCATGCATCGCTTCGGGTTCTTCATACAGGGCCATTAAAGCATCTTCCATACTCATCAGATGATGGGTCATTTCGAAGATTCCCGGTGCTACAAAGGCAGTTACAAACTCTTCATTACGATCTACGGCATTCGCATGGGCAACTGCCGCCGCCCAGGCTTCATCTGAGCTTTCCACCGCTGGAGCCTTAACCTGACTGCGCCAATCCGTGATATCTTTTAAAACCTTGTGCGCATCATCATGAATCGGAAATCCACCCAATTGACCTTCCGGCCAGGTAAAGGTAATTCCCCAGCCATTTTTTATTGTCTGTCCCGGTCCGCACATGGCGCCGATGGGCGCCTCCATAATCAAATTCATAAACTCATATTGTTTTACAAAGCGATCGGGATTTCCACCTTTAATCGTTTCCAGTAAATTCTGTCTTTTTGTCAGCATTCTAATACCTCCTAAAATTATATGGATCGTTGTGAACCTGCCTCGAGCATCGCCCGCTTGTTCTTTTATAAACCGATAATGTTACGCGGTTACCAATTCTTTGGCTTTAACTGCAGCACTGCCAGCATCGGGAGCATAGCCATCAGCACCAACTTCAGTTGCGTACTCTGGCGTAACTGGCGCCCCACCAACAATCACTTTTAAATCCGGATACGCCGTTTTAATTGTCTGAACTGCTTCTTTCAAGGCAGGCATGGTCGTCGTCAGCAGACCGGAACAGGCCACCAACTTGACATTTGCATTATCCCTTACCGCTTGAACAAAGGTATCAGCGGGGACATCAACGCCCAAATCGACCATATCAAAACCGGCACTTTCAATCATCATCGAAACCAGGTTTTTACCGATATCATGAAGATCGCCAGCCACCGTTCCGATAATACAAGTACCCAGCGACGCTGAACCGTCACCAGCCATCAGCGGTTTTAACACTTCCACGCCTTTTGACATGGCTTTTGCAGCAATCAGCATTTCCGGGACAAAAATTTCACCAGATGAGAATTTATCTCCGACCACACCCATGGAATCCACCATGGCCTGAAGAATTTCCGCCGGTGCACTGCCTTCATCTAAGGCTTCCTGAACCAATACCGGAACCAGCTTTGACTTTCCCGCTTCAACTTTTGCTTTAACTTCTTCGATTTTTGACATTTTTTCCTCCAATTTTATATCGATTTATGATATCTGGATGATATCGGTTATATTAACGATTCCACGTGTGTGCGTGTAACCCCTAATTTCTCATAGGATGACATAACAACTGATGCTATTTTCACTACTGATAAATTCTCAGATGGACTGTTTTTGGGGAATGTGATAGCGATTACATCACTTGGCTATATCACTTTATTGCCCTTCGTTTTTACAGTACTATTTTGCCGCCTATTTTAATCATTTTAACAACTGAGACAATTTTAAATCAATTTAATGTTTATGTCAACAGTTATTTATAAAATCGATCGTTTTTACTAATTAGGAAATTGGATCTATTTACAAATCAAATCGCACGCTGTCTTTTCCGACTTTGCTTCGCAGTTGATAAAAAAAATCTCCCTTTCCGGATTGGCGATTATAGCCCGACGAAAAGGGAGACACTATTTGCTTTCTGGCTTGTTTTGAAGGTTTCTGTTGTAACTTCGACTGGTTAGTTAAATAATACACAGCCAACATAGGTTAGGGTGTTGGGACCATAGTAATACTCAAGCTGATTTAATTTACACAAGTCACTGACAAGAATTCCAAAGGCTTCCATTGATGAGAAAGCTTTCTCTGGAAAGCGACAAGATTCTTCAGGGTAGGTGCATTTTTGGCACAGTGAACAACATCCATCCCCCAATGGGAGCATATCCGCTTTTTTTTCAAACAGGGCCTCAACCAGCCGATCAAAGCTGGCATTGTGCTTGTTCTTGATTTCTTCCATCCCTTCAAAATCAAAGCTGTCTTCTAATTCGCCGGTGGTTTGAACGATCACGCCATACTTGTAATTTTTTACCTTTACTCCACATTCCTCTAATGTTCCACATCCTGGTGGACATGCCCAATTGGTATCATAGATCTGACACTTATTATCGGCACACATTTGTCTGACTTCGGGGTTTAAATCAATGGTGGAAATCTCAAGTTTGGCTGCTCTCGTAAATCCACTTTTATCGGCCAGATCCAATACTTCTGCTAATTCGATCATTTCGTTTTCTCCGCTTCTTGTGATTACTATTTTTAGTTTTCACTAAATTTATGCTCATTCTAGCACATTTTTTCGTATAAATATAGCCTTTTATTGAACAACCTTATTATCGTCTACTCTTACTCGCATTTAATTTAAAGCTTATAGAAACAGTATCGGGAATCTGTGCCGAGCTTTCACATTAGCAGAAACGTGATCATTGGAATGGTAACAACCGAAGCCAGGGTCGTGATAAAGACTCCTTTTGTAGCCAGCGCAACATTGTTTTCATAGCGATTGGCAAAAAGTACCGAAGATGTTGCCACCGGCATCGCAATGATAATAATCACAATTCCCAGCAAATAGGGATTTGCAATCACATTTCTTAAAATTACCCAGGCCAGCAAGGGCAATAAAATCTGCTTAATAATCACGTAGGGATACAGTCTGAACTCAGCAAAAACACTCCGAACTGAAATCCCTGATAAGGCAATGCCGATTACAATCATGGCCAGGGGCGTCGTCGTCGACCCGACGGTTTTTAACGTATCGTTAAGAAGCTCCGGAAATTTAAAATGGGCGGCAAACATAATAACCGCAATAATTGATGACACCATCCCCGGGGATAAAAACTTTCTTACATCTAGTGCGTTACGGCCCTCCTTCGACATTAGCATAATCCCCAGGGTAAAGTTGCTGACATTAAAAATAAGATTAAAGATCGTGGCATAAAAAATCGCACTTTCTCCAAAAATGGATGCGATCACAGGAAAACCCATAAAGCCAACATTAGACCAAATGGTCATATACATGTATAAGTAACGGTCTTCTTTTGGTACCATCAGGATTCGGACAATCAAATAAGAAATAAACGGCATCACCACATAAAAAAGAATGGAAATAATAAACATCATAATAACATCTGAATTATCCGTATCCGTCGGCATGTTTGCCACCGAGGCCAGCATCATACATGGCAACGTAACACTTAAAATAAAATTCGAAAGTTGTGATCCAAAATTTCCACTGACAACTTTTTTCTTTGCTGCAATATATCCAAATGCCAAAATCAAAAACAATTCCAACATCTGGCTGATCACCACAATTATATCCATCGGCCTGCTCCTCAAATAAAAATAGCCTATCACAAGCTCGGTTTGAATTCAACCCAATTACCAAAGGAGCTTAAATTTGAAACCGTTTAAAGGATTTGAACGATTCAGTTCAGCCTTGTCTAATGCTACTACAATCGTTTTTTTCAGCAAAAATGCGATTTCAATTTTTTTTAAAAACAAGAAATAAATTACACATTTAGTTGTTTTTATGCTACAATCAATTTAGACAGGTTAGCCTCAGCGAGACTGCTCGATGTTCAGATTTTAAAACAATAGAGGTAGCGATGAGAAAGAAAAGTACACCAAAATTACGAATTAAAAATTTACCGCGTTTTCTTACATTTTCGGCGATGAGTCTGATTATTCTCGTTATCATTACCATGTCTTTGTTTTTTTTAATGAATAAAATGGCCGAGGCCTTCAATACCCAAAAACAGATTCTTCAGACTTCATCTGCTAATTCGTCTGATTCCAATGCTGCCAAAACAGAAACCGTAACTGTAAACAATAATAACCAACAAAACACCCAAACAGAAACCAACCCCCAGGTGACCGATGATGATCCGCTGGCCGATATAAAAGCTCGACTTCGTAGTGGAGACACTGCCGGGATTAAAGTAGTTTTTCTGACTTTCGATGATGGCCCCAGCGAGAATACCGGAGCGCTTCTCGATGTACTCAATGAATATGATGCCAAGGGTACTTTTTTTACCACACTCCATGACAATGACAATGCAAAAGCCATGTATCGCCGGATTGTTGATGAAGGCCATACCCTGGCTAATCATACCAGCAGCCATGATTACAGCCTTTACAGCGACCCGGAAGCATTTTTTGCCGATGTTGATCAACTGGATCAGTTCCAAAAATCAATAACGGGTCAAAAAGAAACCAGTCATGTTTTTCGTTTTCCAGGTGGTTCAACAAACTCCAATGAGGCGTGTGTCCAGGGCATCGTTAACCGGGGCTTTAATTACAGCGATTGGAATGTTTCTTCCGGAGACGGCTGCTCCGATCCACCGCCAAGTGATGTCATTGCCCAAACGATTATTGAAGGATGTCGGGAAAACGATGTATCAGTTGTTTTATGTCATGCGGAACTCAAAGAATCCAGCCGAAATGCTATTCCCATCGTCATTGAAACACTTCAAGATGAAGGTTACGTTTTTTTACCGATGGAGAAGGATTATAGTTATCCCCGTCATTTAGAAGTTTAACCGTCCGTTTTTATCCAAAATAACCAATAGGCGGATTGCCAAATAGTAAACCCACCGTAAAAACGGTGGGTTCACTATTTGAGTCTGGGTCGTATTGTCGTACTTTCGTCTTGCTTATGACGGTACATATCATCTTCAGCACGTTTAAATATTTCTTCGATATCTTCTGCCTCGTTATTTTTTGTTTCATAGCCGAAAGAGATGGAAACCGCCATTCCACCAACTTTTTCTGCTGCTGTCAACTCCTTTATCTGCGCAACCATATCTTCAATGATATGTCCTGCGGTTCTTGGCAAGATTACAATAAATTCATCACCCCCAAGCCTGGCAAGAATATCATCCTTGCGACAGACTTGGCTGAGAATCCTGGCCGTTTTGATTAATAGCTCATCCCCCATCAGATGTCCCAGCGTATCGTTGACCAACTTTAATCCATTAACATCTCCCAGCAGAAGGGTCAATGGTAAGTTTTCTTTTTTATCCAGTCTTGCCAATTCCTGTTCATAATACCGGCGATTAAAAAGTCCGGTTAAATAATCATGATAGCTTAGGTAAAGAATCTCTTTTTCATTTTGCCGTTTTTCATTAATGAAGCGGGCTTGAAGCAAATTCTGAAAGGCCAGATTTGACAGCTGATTGGCAATGGTATGGAGTAATTTTGCGATTTTTTCAAACCGTTGGATAGACATCCGAGGCACTTCTCTAAATGCCCCCAAGGCTTCTTCTTCATCGGCACCGATTTCCCGGGCGTAGGCGACTAATTGGGACTCTTTAATATTTTCATCTCTGACCTGCCCAATCAGCCAACTAGCTACGTGTTTACCACCCACCGTAATCGCCGCTCCGGCATCCCACAAACCGCCACTTAAACACCTTTTGATTATCGGTCCCTCGACTGAATAAGCACCAATTGCAGCATCCGATTTATAGCAATTCTCACAGCCCCGTTGGGTCTTGCGAATGATATCCCGACATAGCCTGGTGAAATTGGAGGTCTCGGTTATTGGTGTCCCATCGGTCATGGTGATCACTGAGGCAACACCGGTTGCATCGGAAAACTGATCCTGTAATCTCTGAATTGTCTCCAGATCGATTAATTCAGAAAAATCAATTGTACTGGTATCTTCGGCTGGTCTGGTCAACTCCAGCATCCGCTTTTCCAATCGCTGTTCGATTTTTTTTCGATCCGTAATATCCCGGGCGGCGGCATAAATCAGCTTTCCCTGGGGCCGGGAACACCATTCAATCCAATGGTAGGTTCCATCTTTGGCCCGATAACGATTGGTAAAGTTAACCACCGGGTTCTGTTCATTAAGGCGATTCATCACCTCCCGGGTTACCTGAACATCATCCGGATGGACAAAATCCAGATACTTTGTCCGGATCAATTCTTCATTAGTATATCCTAACACCTCTTCCCACGCCCTGTTTGTCTTGACAAAATATCCATCCATATCAGCAATGCATAAAAAATCCAGACTCAATTCAAAGAAATTGTTCAATTCTTCCAATTGTGTCTTTTCCTTCGTGATATCGATAAAATGGGTAATAAAAAAACCTTTTTGGGGTGAATGTACAACGACCCGACACCAGATGTTAAGGGCTGCAGTATATTGTTCAAACTCTTTTTCACCACCATTTAAGGCAATGTCGCCATAAAAACGGATCCAATCAAAGCTGTCATTAACAATTTCCGGTAAAACCTCTGTGATTCGTTTCCCAAGTATTTTAGCGCCAATGAGCCCTGTCAGCCGTTCAAAAGCCAGATTGACTTCAATAAATTCATAATCGCAAGGCATACCGACTTCATCACAGACAATTTTGTGATAAGCATAACCCATCGGGGCATGTTCCAGAACTGATTGATACCTAACGTCATTCATGCGGCTTCACCCTTTCAGCTGCTACTTGCAACTATAACTTTTTTTTATATACCCAAAATCTCAAAAAATACGCTTCAAAGTCCTGGTAATCAACCAATATTCTTTCCCGTTCCCTAATTCTTATGCAGCTGGCTTATCCACCTTTGATTGACGACGAAAAAGAGGATCTATCCCGGTTCGGATAAATCCTCTTAATTTAGTCACCGTATCTTTTTTCTCCACCGTTTATTAAAATCAGACTTTCATGTCTTTCATACCCAAAATTAAAATGCCGCCTTGTAAATGGCAATCACATCTTCTTTGGTTGGACATTTTGGATTTCCGCCGGTACAGATGTCAGCCAACGCCAGATCAGCCAATTCGCTGAAATCTTCTTCTTTAACACCAATTTCTGCCAGTCCAGAGGGAATCCCAACATCTTTAGACAGTTGTTTGATGGCTTCAATGGCCAGTTCATTGATTTCTTCTTTGCTTTTGTGCGCTGTATCAACACCCATTGCTTCTGCCACTGCTTTTAAACGATCGCCCACCGCATCAGCATTGAAGGCTGCAACATATGGAAGCAGAATGGCATTGCAGACGCCGTGGGGCAGATCATAAAAACCGCCCAGCTGGTGAGCCATGGAATGAACAATTCCCAAACCGCCGTTTGAGAAGCCCATACCGGTAACAAATTGTCCATATGCCATATCATCCCGAGCCGCCACATTTTCGCCGTTGGCAACTGCTTCTCTTAAACTACCGGCGATCGCTTTAATCGCTTCTAAGTTGAATAAATCAGTAAACCGGGAAGCTCCAGCGGTGGTATAACCTTCAATGGCATGAGTTAGAGCATCCATGCCAGTTGCTGCTGTTAAGGATTTTGGCATTTTTACCATTAAATTGGGGTCATTGACCGCCACTGTGGCCAGACAGTTTGGATCCACAATAACCATTTTTAACTTGCGTTCTTCATCGGTAATAACATAATTTATGGTCGCTTCACTGGCGGTTCCCGCAGTCGTATTGATCGCTACAATTGGTAATGATTTATTAGCAGTTTTGCCAACGCCTTCATAATCCCGCAAATCTCCGGGATTGGTGGCTAAAATGGCAATTCCCTTGGCGGTATCCTGAGGCGATCCGCCTCCGATACTGACCACAAAGTCGCACTCATTATCCTGCAAAACCTGTAACCCGGCGTTGACATTGGTAACCGTCGGATTTGGTTTAACATCAGAAAACATGGCATATGCCACCTCAGCATTATCTAACACATCGAGTACTTCCTGGGCAATTCCAGCATCGATGAGTACCTGATCGGTTACAACTAACGCTTTTTTGACATTCATCCGTTTGATTTCCGGAGCAATGAGTTCGATTGCACCGGGTTCCATAATTACAACTGGTGGAAAATAATAGGTTCTTGCCATTTTGGGTACCTCCAAATTTTTCTCAACTGTAAACAGTTACACTTTTCTCTAATTCTACCAATTTTTTGATAGGATTCAATTGACACCGCCATCTATCTGTCACATATGTGACAATTATTGCAATGTGTAACTTATCTAATCAAAAAAGCCGATCGCTATCCGATGACAGGGAACTTGTCACTAATCAGATAAAGATCGGCTTAATAAAAAAATATGAACCTATAAAAATAACAAATAGTTTTTAAGCTTTTCCGGAATTGCATCAATCAGTAATTTAGCAAATTCCGCCGGCTCCATGATCATTCCCTCGGTCACCCATTTAAAAGTCATATCCATGGATCCCTGACAATACATATCCAGCAGGAATTGATCATCCGTTTCCAGGGGCTTTCCCGTTTTTTGAACAATCCGATTGGTATAGTAATCGGTTATCAGCTTTAAATCGTAATCAAAAATTGAATTGCAGTCACTGGATTTAAATGCCGCTGTAAAAAAATCTTTCTCTGCCCGCACAAAGGCGAATTTGCGGGTTAAACCTTCTTCCAGCGTAAGGCTGACTCCCATCTGTTTAATTGATTGTTGCGCCAATTTATCAAAATACCAATTAACCAAATCATATTTATCCTGAAAATAACGATAAAACGTCTGTCTTGTTAATTCGCACTGATCAACAATTTCTTTAACGGTTATTTTATCTAAAGGCTTTGTAACCATTAGCGTTTTAATCCCCTGAGCCAACCGTTCTTTTGTTCGATCATTTGCATCCATTGATATCCCTCTTAACTAAATATTTAAATTTTTCACAGATTTATCACCAGTTTTTTATATTAATCTTATCGACCTCGGTAATCGATGTCAATGAAATATTTTATCAACTCACATTAAAATAATCTCGTTTGTGCTCTTTTTGAAGGGCCACTTAAAAAGAACTCCTTTTATTGACCGTTTCGTGATGAATCGATCAGTAATCGGAGTTCATTTTTAACAATCAGTGAACGCAATTAAAACCAATGGTTTTCGTCTACTGTACTGCCTTTTTTTGAATAGTGTGTGTATTTATGCTTTGATTTCTTTTTTGCTGATTAGATAAGCCATACCCATCAGTGCTAATAAGCTCATTGTAGCCATTAATGCATCTTGACCCATGTCTTGAGTACCAGTTTTTGGGTTAGAAGATGATTTCTGGTAACAGAGATATGGTTCCAGATACAGACAGGATGCGGTCAGATCGACGTCACCATAGCAAGGACTGATCCAAACACCTTCGCCACCATAGATAGCTAGAGGATTAACACCGCCAGAGGTACAAAGATCCAGGATACCATCTCGGATTACAACCCAGCTGGCTGCATATAATGCAGTTGCTACTCCAGTTTCGGTGGTTGATTTAACAGTTGTGTATCCGCCTTTAACGATGGCATCATCGCCAGCGCCAATGCCCATACTCTGGCCACTAACTGAATCCGTAATGACATCGATATCGCCGCCATTGATTACCAGATCATTGTCTGCCCAAAGACCAAAAGCTCCGCCGGTTCCAGTATGGACTGCAGTTGCATCAAGCCAACCATCATTGATGATTAAATCGCCATTATCAACGAGAATACCAAATGTGTCATGGGTATTATCGCCTGATAAAGCGGTTAATTCATAATCTCCATCATTGAGAACCAGATCACCATCCATGACATGAATTGCTGAATATTCGCCAACTGCCGTCAGTTCGCCAGGTCCGCCCATTGTCAGGTTTCCAACGACATCAAATGCGCAGCCATCAGGATTCACAACCAGGTTATCACCTTTGAGGATCATGGCAAAATTACTGCCCATATCTGCTGCAACAACCTGTTTTCCAACAAAACCGTTTAAGGTTAAGGCATTGGTTATTGCATCATAAGAGTAGTCAGCACCGACGGTGTTCAGGAGTACATCAATAAAAGTTGTTGCATCTCTCCATAAACCGAGTGCAGGAACTGCTTTTACCTCAATGGTTCCTTCATCTGCTGCAGTTTCGATTACTGGGGCTTCAGCAACGGCTACAACTGGTGCATCAGCAGCTGGAGTTTCAGCAGCTGGCGTTTCAACTGCAGGTACTTCTGCCACTGGCTCAACCGCCGCTGGCGTTTCTGCTGCAGGAGTTTCTGCTGCTGGCGTTTCTACTGCGGTATTTAGCACCTCATCAACTGGCGCTCCCTCAACTTCCAGAACCACGAGTGTTGGTTCTTCAACAACTTCTTCTGCGGCAAATGTTGATACCGGTATTAACATTAACACCATCATCACAACCAGCAACAAAGCCATCAATTTCGACATTTTTTTCACTTCACTATTCCTCCTTTCAATGGAATTGTTTTCTGTGTACATCACACCCCAACTGATGTGACATTACACAGTTATCACTACGGTATTGTTTTTACCCTCTTTTATCATAAATAACAAAAATATTTAAAAAAAATATGTATTATTCAAAATCTTTTTTTATTCGCCGTTTGCATTTAGTTGCAGCATTTCATCCGAGTCTTTTTCTTTTGATTTGGTTTTGCTAATTCAAGCTACTGACAAACGGCATGGCGGTCGCTCCCGGGGCCGCTGAACCACTTGGTACGGCGATGATCTGTATTCCTTCCAACCGCAAGGCCATCCCTTCAGTACCAGCACTCTCTCCGTTTTTAGCCCAGTCCAACCAACCATAATTCTGGGCATGAACGCGATAATAAACATCATATTTACCCGCATCCACACCATCCAATTCAACCCGGATTCCTTCCAGGCGCAGACTAAGACCCGTTGTTCCACTTAGGGTACCGTTGCTGACCATTGGTTGCCAGCCAATATTCTGAACATGGGTCTGATACTGAATCACCACATTGACTTCGCTGTTATCCACCAGAATTTTGATTCCTTCCAGACGCAGGCCCTGGCCAACCGTCCCACTGATTTCACCATTTTTTTTGGCACTCTGCCAGCCGACATTCTGAACATGCGTAGAATAATACACATCCACATAGGAAGCAGGCAGGCTCACAAAGGGTCGCATATTCGCATATGCATAGGATTCTGCAGTGGAACCGGCATAGCCGTAGATGGTAAGATGGGGAATGGTTCCAAACACCTGTCCATCAAAAGTCAGGGTACTGTTTAAAAAAGTAATTTTAGTCAGAGCATTGCAATTGGCAAAAGCCGCATAACCGATGGTCGTGACGGAACTGGGGATAATGATACTGTTCAGTGCCTGGGCACCCCAGAACGAGCCATTTCCGATGGTCGTTAAACCATTTCCTAAAAAGACCGAATCCAGATAGGGACAATTATAAAACGAACGCAGCCCCAGATTTGTCACACTGTTTGGCAGATTAACACCTGTTAAGCTGGTGTTTCCATTAAACACATCGCTGCCTATTTCGAGCACACTTTTTCCATCAATTGTAGCTGGGATATCGACATTGCCACCGCTTCCAGTATAGGCAACAATTCTAATCCCACCGCCGATCGTATCATACCAGTAATCCCCGGTATGAATGCTGTTAAGCGAAATTTCTGACTGTTTGGCTCCGTCATTAAGGCTCTGGTTTTCATCGCCGGCTTCCAAAGCCACGTTATCGATTAATTCGGTGTCGTGGTTCTGTTCTTTAGCCATAACGCCAATTGGAACCATCCCGATGCAGATACCCGCAATGATCAGCCCACTGAATATTTGTTTTACTATACCGTTCACTTTTAGCCTCCTTTTTTTAATACTTCTCACGTTCTTGCGACACTAAAAGCACCGCATACGACACTTTCGCAATTGCCTAAAATACTTGTTTCCCTTCTTCAATCAAACAATCTGGTCGCAGTCTGTTCATCATAGTCTGTTAAACCAAGCGCTTTTATGGTCATCTTACCCAGAAACCATGCTTTTAAACAATGAGCATTGTTCTATTGATGCCATAAAAAAAGATCCGCTGCCAGGCAACGCATCTTTTGGGGGTTTAATATGATTATCCATGCTTTTTTCTTAATATAATTCGGGTCTCCGATCTTTAAAAACGGTCATGCTCTTCCTGGTTTGATCCAGTTCAGCCACATCCACATCGGCGATAATCAATTTTTCTTCCGGGTCAGCTCCAGCATCTGCCAGTAGCTTGCCCAAAGGATCAATGATCATCGAGTTACCGGCGTTTTGTTGATCCTTTACTGCGGCACCACAGCCATTGACGGCGACCACAAAAAACTGATTTTCGATCGCCCGGGCCTGATTCAGAACCCGCCAGTGATTAACCCGGGGCAAGGGCCACTCAGCTGGTACAAAAAGCACCTTTGTGCCAGACAGCGCCTGTTTTCTGGCCCATTCGGGGAAACGGATCTCATAACAAATGATGATCCCACAGGGAATGCCATCAAGGACGAAGGTCACCAACTGCTGGCCCGCCCCGAAACGCTTGTCTTCACCGGCATAACTAAACAGGTGGGCCTTGTCGTAATCGGCAATAATCGTACCCTGCCGATTTACCACGTAGCCGGTATTGTAAAAACTGCCGCCTTTTTTAGTGGCCACCGAACCACCGACAATGTTAATCTGCAGTTCCCCTGCCAATTGGCTCAGAAACGCTTTCGCCCGTTGCCCATCCGCCAACCGCTCATCCAGATCATCGGTAACAAACCCACCGCTCCACATTTCCGGCAATACGGCTACATCCGCCCCGACGGCTGCAGCCCGACGAATTAAGCCCTCGGCATTACGATAATTAACGTCAATCTGTCTTAGGATCACCTGCATTTGAATTGCACATATTTTCATTTCATATCCTTTCAATTACATCAATGGTGCCATAATTCTTAAAACTGCCTGCCCCACTTTTGTTAAAAATGCGGTTTGCTCCCAATCCGAATAATGCACTTCCCGACTCGCTTTGATACA
Organism: Acetobacterium wieringae; assembly: GCF_026646375.1. Lineage (GTDB taxonomy): Bacteria > Bacillota > Clostridia > Eubacteriales > Eubacteriaceae > Acetobacterium > Acetobacterium wieringae_A. The sequence continues at coordinate 215,267 of NZ_JAIPPU010000001.1, read as the reverse complement.
ATCCAGCAAGTCAGCTTTGATCTCCTGCACCGTTTGCGAGCCGTAAACCCAGGTACCGCATTCGTAATTCCAGGTTAGGCTGCGGTAATCCATATTGATGGAGCCAACAATCGCAACCTGATCGTCGGTGACCAGTACCTTGCCGTGAATAAAGCCCGGGGTGTATTCATAAATCCGCACTCCTTCCGCCAGCAGCTCGCCATAAAATGCCCGGGTGGTGGCATAAACCAGCTTTTTATCAGGAATACCCGGGGTGATAATTCGCACATCCACTCCGCTACGGGCTGCCAGTAAAATACAATTCGTCAGATCCGTATCCAGGATCAGATAAGGAGTGGTCAGATAAAGATACTCTTTAGCGTTGGCAAAAATAGTCATATAGGTGTTGGCCGCTGGATTTCGGGGGTTCATCGGCCCATCACAAAACGGCATCACCAATTCATTGTCTGTCTCCGGATCGACTGTCGCCTTGAAGTCATCGAGTTGCGAAACCGCCCCGGTAGAATAGTCCCACATATTAATAAACATGGTCGTGAGGCTAAAAACCGCCGCCCCTTCGAGTTGAATTGCCATATCTTTCCAGTGGCCAAAACGCTCCTTATGATTGATGTATTCATCACCGATATTAATGCCACCGGTGATGGCCACCCGGCCATCAACAATGGTCATCTTGCGGTGATCACGAAAGCTTATAAATTTAAACAGCGATGGAGAAAAAGGGTTATACGGAATACTCTTGATCCGGTGTGCCGCACAGTTCTGATAAAAATCTTTGGGCAGAGTCGACAGACTCCCCATCTCGTCCACCATCATCCGGATTTCTACCCCGGCCGCCGCTCTTTCATAGAGGGCAGCCATCAGTTCATCGTACATTTTACCGCCCGTAACAATAAAGTATTCCAGAAAAATAAATTTTTCAGCAGTTTTAATTGCTGCCAGATTCGCTCGATGCATGTCCTCGCCCAGCTTCAAGTAGGTCGTTTGGGTATTTCGCCAAACCGGCAGATCACTCAGCCGATGAACCAGTTCCACCTGTTTTCTGATGCTCTTGTCATCAATCGATTCTAAAACAGCCTGATTCTGTTCCAGGCTTAAAAAGGTACGCTGATTCACTTCATCCCAGCGTTTTTTTGATTTTTTAGGTACCCGCTGCCGACCCCAGATAAAATAAAGCACAATTCCGATGGCCGGAAACGCCAACACAAGAATGATCCATGAAATTTTATAGGCGGCAGTCTTTTTGCGATAGACAATATTAAGTACCACAAAAACTGCCACCCCTTCAACAATCCAATAGGCAACCACTGCATCTTCAGAAAACTGCAGGATAACCAATCCGATGATTCCTAATTGCAAAGCAATTAAAACCACATTGACTATTAACCTGAATATGTTTTGATAATGGTTCGACGAACTTCTCATTGCAACCTCTCTCCCACTCATTTCATAAAAAACCGGATCTCCCCGATTTCACTGACTACTTATTTTGCATTTTTCTACTTTTCTAGATTATATGCTATGTTTAAGTCCGGCACAACCAGCTAACTGCGTTTTTAGCGAATTATCTAAACCCGTTGACTAAGCGGCTCTTGTCAGTAGCTCTTCCTGAATTGTCTCACATACATATTTTGAATTTATTTAAAATTACAGTTACCATCCATCTGAGTTTTTTCGACACCCATTAAATTACAGATCATTCCACATACTTTTTTAAGTATTATATCTATTATATTATGATATCGTAGCAAACATTGTTTTTGTAAACGATATTATAGTAAATTTAATTATTATTACAAATGTATTGACAAAACCACTTTCGAATATTAAACTTGTTTATAATTCAACCATTAAGGAGGACAAGCATGACAGCTCATTTAACTCAAAAAGAAAATTTTTTGCGGGTGGCCCGGGGCGAAATGCCGGAATATGTGCCGGTTTCATCTTATTTCGGCCCTAATGCACCGCTTCTTACCATGGCCGACCCCTGTATTTTAGGGAGCTTTCGGGGGCCTGGGGGCGGTGTCGACCCTTGGGGCGTCACCTTTGTAACCGGTGAAGAAATTAATTTTGCCGCCCTGCCAAAACCCAATGACTTTATTTTGACCGATGTGACTAAATGGCGGGATGTGATTAAAGCGCCAGACTACACCGGCTTTGACTGGGAAGCAGCAGCCCGGGCAGACCGTAAAAAATACGTTCAGGATCCTGACCAAACGGCCTTTGTTCTCAGCGGATTTGCCGACTTATTTCAGCAATTCATCGGGTTTATGGGCTTTACCGAAGGACTTTGTGCCATCTATGAAGAACAGGAAGAGGTTGAAGAGCTGCTTGACTACATGTTGGAACACTCCCTCTATATCACCAAAAATCTGCTCCACTTTTATAAACCGGAAGGCTATTACCTGCTCGATGATACCGCTTCAAAACTCAACCCCTTTATTTCGCCAAAATTATTTGAAGAAATATTTGTGCCTCGTTATAAGAAATGCCTGGATCTGGTCAGAGACGAGAACATTCCAATTTTTTACCATAATTGTGGGCGCTGTGAAGATTTGATCCCCTCAATGGTGGACATCGGGGTTAACGTCTGGGATCCCGCTCAAGTTGAAAATGATCTGGTGGGAATGAAACAGAAATATGGGGCCAAGCTGGCAATCAACGGCGGCTTTGAGTTTAGAATGCCGAGCACCTGGCCAGTGGTCGATGAAGAAGAAGTCCGGGAAGCGGTTCGAAATACCTTTGATCGCCTTGCCGGGGATGGTGGCTTCATCTTCAATGGGATGCTGACCTCACTGGATTATTTTGACCCCAAGGTTCAGGAAGTTAACGGCTGGATCGTCGATGAAGCAAATCGTTTAAGCAAAACAGTTTACAATTAATATGAACATTATTATCTTAGGCGGATTTCTGGGTTCCGGAAAAACCAGTGTTTTATTGCAGCTGGCCAGCCACCTGGTCGGGAATCAGCCCTCTGATACAACCCGGGTGGTCATTCTGGAAAATGAAATCGGCGAAGTCAGTGTTGATGACAGCTTACTCAAAAAAAACGGCTACCAGGTAACCAATTTATTTTCCGGCTGCGTCTGCTGTACCATGTCCGGAGAACTGATTCTGAATCTACATCAGATCAGAGCCGATTTCAATCCCGAGCTGATAATCATGGAAGCGACTGGCGTGGCCTTTCCCGATAACATCCGCCAGACCATCAACCAGTCACTGCCAGAATTGACGGTTCAGGTCACCTGTATCACCGATGCCAAACGCTGGTTGCGACTGCTGCGGCCCATGGAGATGCTCCTCGAAGGGCAACTGGAAGCTGCCGATGTGATTCTGATCAATAAGATCGATCTGGTCGATGACCAGACATTGTCCGAAGTGGAGACTTCCATCCGATCCTTTAACGACCACGCCAAATGCTTCCGGATCAGTGCTGCCCAGCCGATTGATCCAGTTATTTGGGGAACCATCTCAAATTCCGAAACGGAGACATCAATCAATGAATAACCAACAACTTCACCATCATCATGACAAAAATTGTAGTTGTCATGGCGACCATCACCACGCTGTGCCCGCCCATCAACCAGAGCGCCATCAGCAAATCCCCCAGGCGATTACAGTAAAAACCCATGATGCCAGCCTGGTTGGCTCATATCGCTTAACAATTGAGTCAAGCTTTGAAGAAGCAGTAACCACCCTGGATGCAGCGCTTACAAAGATCGCCGCCCAAATTACTGAACTGGGAGGAATCATCGGCCATATCAAGGCCAATCTGACTGCCGAAGGGCAAAGCTGTATGATTTCCCTCACCGAAGAAAAATCTGATCAGCATTACAGCGATAGCCACCGCTGTCAGGTAGAAGGGGTGGCTATTGTTTTTGGCATTCTACCCGAGCAGTTGACTGCGATTCTTAACACCGTACTGGGCCCTTACCGCTCCTAATTCCGTATCTAAAAGACCATAAGAAAAACCTGTTCGCAGCATTTTGACATGCTACGTAACAGGTTTATTTGTTATTCCAGTAATTCCCGGATCACCCGGTTAATATCGGTGTTGTTGATATAGGCACCCCGAACCGGGTCGGAACCCACAGCATATTTTTTAAATAACTCAGAGCCCGGCCCTTTGGCAAAAATAGGCACCAACTGATTCGTATGGCTTTGACTGTTCCAAACCATCGTCGGCATGACCCCTTTTCCGTTATTGATCACCTCATTATAAACACCGCTACTGCCCGTTAAATAGCCGGTTTCGTGATCACTGGTGACAATCACGAGGGTTTCTGACCAACTGCTGTTTGATTCCACCCAGTCACACACGGCCGCCACGGCCTGGTTAAAAGCAGTTTCTTCTTCAATCATTCGACCACTCTGATTCTTACTGGCGGCCCAATCAACAGCACCACCTTCAATCATCAGGAAAAACCCGGACTCGTTATTGTCGAGTACATTAAGTGACGCCCGGGCCATTGTCGCCAGCGTTGGCACCTGATTATTCATTTCTACCACAAAAGGCTGGGCATTAACATCACCAGTCCGGCCATACTGCAGGGTCGTATAAACCGGTGGCACGCCGATCACCCGATCCGGTGTGGCTCCGCTCTGGAGGGCTTCAAAATCGGCCTTGGTCTGGATCAACTGCCAGGGGTCAGGATCGCCATCACCATCAGCATCATTGCCCAAGACTCCCGCCTCCAAGGCCTCCCAGGTTTCCCGACCACCAACGAATTGATAGTGCTCCGCATCGATGCTGTTACGTTTAACACTGTCATCATTATATAAAGGGTTTCCGGCACCCATAATCACATCAATATTGCTGTCTCGGATCATTTCGTTGGCGATCCCACTGTAATTACTGCGATCGGTGTCATGTGCCACAAAAGCGGCTGGGGTGGCATGACTGAGTTCCACGGAAGTGACCACTCCGGTGGATTTTCCTTTTGCCTCAAAATCTTCAGTCAGATTCCGTAAATTATTCTGATTGGGATCTACTCCAATCGCGCCATTATAGGTTTTTGTACCAGTTGCCATGGCAGTAGCGGCTGCCGCAGAATCTGTCGGTCTATTTTTCAGTTCATCAAAACTGTTCCAAATCGTGGCTGGATCATAGGTGTAACGAGCATCATCTGTCGATTCAATTTTTCCGGTTGAGTAGGTGCTCATATAATATTGGGCCGGAAAGTTCTCGTAAACCTGGATTCCAGCCTGACCACCGGTGAAATAGTCGGTAGCTAAAATATGGTTGGCACCGCATCCATCTGAAATCATTACAATTACATTTTTAAAAGCGGTTATGTCGTCTGGTGGGGCTGCTCCTTTGGGGGTGATCACCACCCGGATTGCTTCCATCCGATAGGAAAGCCCTTCGGTTCCCGCTAACTCGCCGTTTTTAACCCATTCCTGCCAGCCCTGATTCTGAACATGCGCCTGATAATAAACGTCAAATTTCTCCGCCTCAGAACCGGTGAGTTTGATGCGAACTGCTTCCATCCGCAATGACCGGCCTGTCGTCCCAGCCTCGGCACCATCATCGACCCAGTTCTGCCAGCCGACATTCTGAACATGGGTTTGGTAGGTAATGCCGAGATCGGGGTGATCATTTACTTTTAATCGGATCCCTTCCAGGCGCAGTGACCGGCCCGTCGTTCCGCTGACATCGGCATCCGACTGCCAGTCCTGCCAGCCGACATTCTGGATATGGGTTTGGTAACTGCTTAGGAAAGTCACAGCTTGCGGCTTTGTTTCCACTGCGTTGACACAAGCCGACAACGAAATCATTAGTATTAATCCGAGCAACAACATCCACATTCCGGTTCTTATCCTTTTCATGTTCCCATCTTCTTTCATCATAAAGAGATTATCCCCAAAATGCGTTTATTAAGATGGCTTTTTTGTTTTTTACCGAAAAACCTCAGATTAGGTTTTTGTAGAAAAAGATAGCCAACTGAGTCCGATCCCGGAGATTCAATTTTTCCAATATTACGCTAATGCGGTTTCGGACGGTTCCTTCGCTTAAATACAGACTCTCGGCAATTTCCCGATTACTAAGCCCCTGAGCAACCCGATCGATCAGTTCCCGTTCCTTCTCACTGAGATCCAAACAATCTCCTGATCGGGGTTCCTGCTGATTGATCAGCCTCGGAATCTTGGTCACAATATCCTGCCCAAAAACGCTTTGACCAATCTGCACTGCTCTCAAAGCAGGCACAATACTTTCAAAATCCTGTTTGATAATATACCCTTTTGCTCCTAGTTTAAGCGCGTTGATAATATATTCATCATCTAAAAAGGTGGTTAAAAATAAGATTCGGGCCGTTTGATCAATGGCCAGGATGGCCGCAGCGGCTTCCAGCCCGGTCATCACCTCCATTCGGATATCCATCAGCAGTACATCCGGCTTCAACTGGTGGTATAAGTCAATGGCTTCTTCGCCATTGTGCCCGATTCCAATCACTTCAATATCCCCCTGAGCTTCAATAATGGTCTTGAGTGATGCACAAACCAGCCAGTCATCATCGACAACAAGTATTTTCATGTTTCCTCCATTCTTGGTCAATTACTAAATGATCATGCGTTTCGCTGCCGGTTTGTTCTTAACAATTTCTTCACAAGAGCAAACAGCATTTTCCTGTACTGTTTGTCTTCATGTTTCTAAACGGTTTGCTAAAACCGACATCAAAGCAAATTTCGTTCGTTTTTTTAAATTACCCACTATATTTCTGCTAATCATTTTTAGGTACGGAGATAAAGATCCGAAATCCCCGCTCCGTGGTGATATGAACATTGCCATTCAGGGCAGCCACCCGGTCACTGATGTTTTTTAGCCCGATACCGTCACCATCAAGACTGGCACTGCCACTGCCGTTATCCTGCACCACCAACTGGATCAATCCCGGATGTTCCCGTACTACCAGCTCCACTTCATTGGCCTGAGAATGACGGATCGTATTGGAAAAGGCTTCTTTGACCACTGCGATAAAACAATATTTCACGTCTTTATTCAACGGTGATTCCACATCATAGTCAAACTTAACCGGACAAAATTCAAAATTCTTAATCAGCGTCTGCAGTTCCAACTGCAAATCCAGAGATTCATCGTGAAGATCGTGAACACTGTTTCTAATGCTATCCATGGCTTCTGAAAGGGTTTCTTTGATTTGAATTAACCCTTCCCGGGTTTTTGCTTCCTGACTGATTGCCAACAGCGCCCCGGTTTGCAAAATACTCCGGGACAGCATATGGCCGACATTATCATGAATATCACGGGCAATCCGGTTGCGTTCAGTCAGAGTGGCCAGATTCAGTTCGTAGTCCTGTTTTTCCAGCAACATTTTATTCTTTTTTTCCAGCTGCAAAGCCGTTTCCCGGGTGGTATCCCGAAGAGCCTTATAATCTTGTCTCAATTTTTCCAGCGAAAGCGAGCGTTTTTTAAGAAAATAGGCCACCAGCATAAAGATTGGTATCAGTACCACCGCCGTGCCACTCAGCGCCGAAAATCCTGTGGCCGCTGGCAACAGCACAAGTACCCACAGCCATTTAAAGCGCGAAATCAGAATATCATAGCCGATCAACGGGACAAACAGAAGATAAACCGGATCAAAAAAACAGATTAGTAAATAACCGCCAAACAACCCCGCCGTGACCGGCCCTTCCGTTAAATAACTAGATGCCGCCGCAAAAATCACCGCCACCAGTACCGGAGCAATCAATAGCATATTATCCACCGTGGTCAGATATAAAGCCAGACAGAACCCAAAAATAATTACCTTATCAATCAGCTTATTCATTTTTACCTGCCTTTATCAGAATCGTAGCGCTGTTCGCATTACGGTTTTATCACTACTTTAACATAAATGGTGACATTTGTCATACCTGATCAGGAGGCATATCACTACCAAAGCATGTACCATTGGCGTAAAATAATGACATCAACGAATATAAAACTGTTTGCGCTGCTACTTAAGCAGGCATACCGATAAAGGAGAAAGAAAATGGTCATCAATGTTAAAAATCTGGTCAAACGGTATGGCGATCTGATCGCTCTCGATCACTTCAATCTGGCAGTACAGGAAGGCGAAGTCCTCGGGCTACTGGGCCCCAACGGTTCAGGAAAAACCACCGCCATTAACTGTATATTATCGCTCTTAAAATACGATAAGGGTACAATTGATATATTTGATCAGCCGATGTCTCCGGATGCCTACCATCTCAAGCGGGACATCGGGATTGTCATGCAGAATGTCGCTGTTTTTGATGAACTGACTGTATATGAAAATATTGACTACTTTTGCGGTCTGTACATATCTGATAAACAAACCCGCAAAAAACTCGTGGCTGAGGCCATCGATTTTGTGGGTCTCAACGATTTTAAAAAATTCTACCCCAAAAAACTCAGCGGTGGTCTCCTGCGGCGTTTGAACATCGCCTGTGGAATTGCCCATAAACCGAAACTGATTATTCTGGACGAACCGACGGTAGCCGTCGATCCTCAGAGTCGTAACAATATTCTCGAAGGAATCCAGAAGCTAAATCAACAGGGCGCTACGATCATTTATACCTCGCATTATATGGAAGAAGTGGAGCAGATCGCCAGCCGCATCGCCATCATGGATAAGGGTAAGATCATTGCCATGGGCACCAACGAAGAGCTTAAGAAAATGATAAAGTCCGGGGAACACATCAACCTTGAACTGCTCAACCCCGAAGATCTCGATCTGGCCGGGATCAGCGCCCTGCCTCATATCATTTCTGCCGAATTGCGTGACCATCAGCTGGTGATCAAGTCCGAACGTGGCAAGAATAATCTAATCCCGATTTTGGACACGCTGAAAGCTGAGCAAATCGCCATTGGAAAAATCTATTCCGAGCCGCCGACGCTTAATGATGTCTTTTTGGAAATCACCGGCAAAGAGCTGCGAGACTAGGAGGAGCCATGTTTTTATTTAATTACCGCTATCGCCTAAAATGCATCTTTAAAGACCGGCAACTGATGTTCTGGACTTTTCTGTTTCCAATTCTTTTGGCAATCCTGTTCAACCTGGCCTTTTCCAACCTTTCCAGCACCGATAATTTTGTGAAGGTCAATGTGGCGGTGGTTCAGAATCAGGAACTGGATCAGAACCCGGCTTTCACCCAGGCAATCAATGGCGCAGATGATCTGTTTATCGTCGAGTACACAACCCTGGTTGATGCTGATACCCTGCTCAAAGATAATCAAATTGACGGTTATATTGTTTTTGATCCTGATCTGAGCCTGGTGGTGAACCAGTCGGGTTTAAAGCAGACCATCATCCGGGGATTTCTGGATGATTTTGAACAATCATCGGCTACCATCACAACCATAATTACTCAGAATCCCACCGCTCTGGATAGTGGCATTCTGGCTGGTATTTCCAGCCGCACCGAATACCTCAAAGCCGTATCGGCCAGCCAGTCCAATCCTGATCCCGTTGTTAATTATTTCTATGCTCTGATTGCCATGACCTGTTTATATGGCGGGTTTCTCGGGGTCAAAGAGGTGGTGGCAATTCAGGCCGACCTCTCTGCTGTAGGTGCCCGGATCAATCTGGCTCCCACCAACAAACTGACGGTCTTTCTTTCCTCGATGCTGGCGGCCACCACCGTTCAGCTGCTGGAACTGCTGATTCTGCTGAGCTTTCTCGTTGGTGTGCTCGGCATCAGTTTCGGGAATCAGCTTGGTTATATTGCTCTGACCTGTATCGTGGGAAGCCTTACTGGCGTGACTTTTGGCGCCTGCATTGGTTCCATCATTAAAAATAATGAAGGTCTTAAAATTGGCGTCCTGATCGGTTCCACTATGACCATGTCTTTTCTGGCCGGGATGATGTCTGCCGACATAAAGTACATTGTGATGACTAAGGCACCCATCCTCAGTTACCTCAACCCGATCAGTCTGATCACTGACAGTTTTTATACCCTGTACTATTATAATACCCACACCCAGTTTTATACCGACATCCTGCTGCTTTGCGGCTTTATTCTTCTCTTCAGTGCCATCACGTATTTTGTTATAAGGAGACAGAAATATGCAAGTTTATAAAGCTTTTTTTAGAATAATCCAGAAAAACCGCGGTCAGATTCTGATCTACCTGGTGGTTTTTATGGTTCTGGCGCTTCTCCTCAGTGGCAACTATAATCCACCCCAAGATACCGATTTTACTAAGGTTAAGGTCAATATTGCGTTTATCAATAATGATGAAGATTCACAACTGGTGGATGGTTTAAAAACCTATCTGGATGAAAATGCCAATCTGGTGGATCTTCCCGACGATACCCAAAAGCTTCAAGATGCCCTGTTTTTCCGGCAGGTGGAATACATCCTCCGGGTTCCTGCCGGATTTACCCAAGGGCTGTTAAGTGGCCAGGACGTCCAGCTGGAAAAAACTACCGTTCCCGATTCCACCAGTAATGTCTATATGGATCTGCTGATCAATAAATACCTGAACACCGTCAAAACCTATACTACTTACACACCTGGTCTCACTCAGGAGGATCTGACCCGTTATGTGGCAAACGATCTTGCCGAGCAAAGCGATGTAACCATGCTAAGCAATGGCAGCCACTCCATCTATGCCGAAAAATCCAGCTATTACTTTAATTACCTCTCCTATTCCCTGTTTGCGATTCTGATTCTGGGAGTTTGTTCGGTAATGCTGGTTTTTAATGACACCGATTTAAAACGACGCAATCTCTGTTCGCCGATCCGTTCAGCCAACATGAACTTCCAGATGATCCTCGGTAATATCAGTTTTGCTTTCCTAACCTGGCTGGTGCTGATTTCAGCAAGTTTTGTCATGTACGGCAGCTTTATGTTTACTACCACTGGTCTGCTGCTGCTATTAAACTCCTTTGTCTTCACCCTGGCTGCCTTAAGCATCAGTTACTTAATCGGCAATCTGGTCAAAAGCCGGGGAGCGATGTCTGCGATCGCCAATGTCTTTGCTCTGGGCACCAGCTTTCTCAGTGGCGTCTTTGTTCCCCAGGAACTATTGGGCAACAATGTCCTGACCATGGCCAGCTTTACCCCCACTTACTGGTACGTTAAGGCCAATAATGAAATTACTTCAGCTGTCAATTTCAACGTTGACAATCTTCAGTCGATCTTCACCAGCATGGTACTGGTATTGGCCTTCGGGGTGGCGGTGCTGGCCGTCACGCTGGTGCTGATTAAGCAGCGCCGAGTGGAAGGGTGATTGATTCACCAAATAGAAACTAAAAACAGGTTCAGGACAACGGCGGGGTTGTCCTGAACCTGTTTTGTATTGTTGAATGATTGACAGTTTACCTGACCCAGTAGTAGCTAAACCGCAACTAAACGTTATAAAGAACTATCCAATAGAACTATAAGCGAAGCTGAATTTACCTGATTGCGCCTTCGTATCAGCCAACGCGCTTTGACAGCCCTGAAACAGTCGCTAAAGCTTGGTCGCAATACCACCATCTGGCCGTTCAACCTCATCCCGTGATATTCTGACCTGTTTCCCAACTTTAGAAGACGATAATTCACCTCGTTTGATAAGCCCATAAACGGTATTTCTGGCAATTTTTAGAATATCGGCAACTTCTTGTGCACTTAATAAATCCTTTTCCACAATTTGCCCCCATCATTTTTTTGTCCGGCGGCAACAGTGAATGTGTTAAATGTGACAAACGTTTAATAAACCTGTAAACGACCTACTGAATTATTTGTGGAAAACGTATTGACATTTCATTTTTGACGTATTAGAATACATATCAACATCAAAAGCAACCAAACATTACTAAAATGAACTAAAAATAATAACAAACAGAACTATTGATGCTTCACCATTTAATTCCATATATTTTTCCACCTAACGAACTAAATGTGACTCACGTTATTATTTGTAGTCAAAACGCCCAATCCTTCACCGAATAACAAAACACCGCCGCTGCCATGGCGCATTTTTACGACAAAAAAGTATTTATTCACGGATGTGATCCAAAGGCGGATTCCACCCGAGTCATTCTTGGTGGCAAACCGCAGGAAACCCTGATGGATGTATTAAGTGAGCAAGGCGCTCAGAAAGTTACCAATGCCAAGGTTATCCGTGATGGTTTTTTAGGCATCAAATGTGTGGAATTTGGGGGACCGGAACCCGGTGTCGGCTGTGCCGGCCGTGGTGTTATTACCGCCATTGATCTGATGGAAGTCAACGGTGCCTACACCAATGATCTGGATTTTGTTTTCTTCGATGTCCTTGGCGATGTTGTCTATGGCGGTTTCGCCATGCCAATTCGTGATGGTAAAACCGAGGAAGTGTATATCGTCGCTTCCGGCGAAATGATGTCCATCTATGCCGCTAATAATATCTGCAAAGGTCTGGTCAAATACGCCAAACAAAGTGGCGTCTGTCTTGGCAGAATCATCTGCAACAGCCGTAAGGTTGACCGTGAGCGAGAATTTTCTTAAAGTACCCACAGCCATCTGTTTCAAGGCGGATCAGGTTATTTTTACATCGATTTAAAAGATGTTATGTCCGGCAAAACATCCTATAGCTCCAAACAGGTGCTCATACCATTTTTTAAAGAAAATGAATTCAAACGACTGGAGATCATCTGTAAACATGTTCCCAAATGGTTTTCAAAGGAACTCCCGAATTTAGATTTAGATTATGATAGTCAAACGTTTGGACGGGTCATCAAGGTTCACGTTTATCCCAAAGCGATCAATAAACAGATATTTTATCTTTGAATATAATAATTTATTTATTATAGATTTCCTCTTTATGGGATTGGCCATCTGATCGAACCACCCATAAAAGTGCATCGAATTTGCGATTTGTCCAATGCATTTTATGTGATCAGCTTTGCCGATTCGCTATATAACAAAAGAACCTCTTGTGAGGTTCAGACTGTCAAAGAACCCGGTTTTCAACATGAAAATCGGGTTCTTTGCGAGGTTTTAAGATCTCTTTTTCGATAAATGTACCATGCCGACCAATCGTTAATCTATTTTTCACAGTATCGTAGGATCAGTAAACATTTCAATCAAAGGTTTTCTGTTATTATTATTAAGTAATCGCTCACCAGGATTACTTTTGTAAACGTCAATTCTTCAGACTATTCTGAGATCAAACCCTTACTCAGTAAAAATTCATGGGCAACATCTTCTGGTGTTCTTCCATTTACATCTACTTCATAAGTCAGATCTGTCATCATTTCATTGGTAAACTGTCCTCCCAAAGTGTTTAATACCGCTTCCAGATCAGGCGCGATTTCACTGTAACGTTCAAACAAATCATTTCTGACGAGCAAAGCGTCATTATATTCCGGGAAAAAGCTGCGATCATCTTCTAAAACAACCAACCCTGCTTTTTTGTTCATCCCATCGGTTGTGTAAACAATGGTAACATCAATATTACCACTTTCAATTGCTGAATACTTCAATGCCATATCGAGGGGTTTGTTCTCTTTGAAGTTCAGACCGTAAAATTCGGTAAAAGGACCATACTTCATACTTCCTTCTTCGGTATAAAAGCCGTGTTCAGCACCAAATACAAGCTGATCGGATACAGCCGACAGATCAGAAATCGTTTTTAAATTATACTTTTGCGCCGTTTCCGGAAGTACCCCGATCGCATAAGTATTTTCAGATCCTAATTTATCCAGCATATGGACACCTTTTTCGTTGGATGCCACTTGATTGGCATAGTCGTATAAGGTCATCCCTTCCGGAATGTCGGTTGTATCCAGCTTGAGATAGGTTGTCAGCAGCGTTCCATCATACGAATTCAAAATATCCACGTTGCCAGCAACCATTTCCTTAAATGTATTGACCTCATCCATTTCATCGCGAATATCAACCGTTGCATCCGTATGATCTTCAACAACCATTTTTACCATCTGATTAATAATTCGCATTTCTGAAAACGTACCATCATAAATAATAATAGATGCCTCTTCTTTTCCCGAACTACAACCGGCAACGGTCATAGTCAGCAGTAAAACGATCAGTAAACTCATTATCTTTTTCATTTTTCTTTTCCTTTCATTTCTAAAAACTTATTTTTCTTTCCACTTCTGACAATATGCAGCATAAAAAAGACCTTCTCTAAAATGCTTGATTGCGAGTTCCTTTCGCCAAGCGGCGATTAATCCAGATCATCAACACATCAAATAATACCGCCATGATCATCAGTGACACAGTCCCTGAGACGATTAAATTCATATTCTGTGTTCGAATTCCCTGGTAAATTACTTTGCCCAAACCACCTCCTCCAACTGAAGTTGCAAAAACAGCGACCCCAACCGTCGTCACCGTCGCAATCCGGATCCCCGTAAAAATCATCGGAAAAGCCAGGGGTATTTCGACTGATATCAGTCGATCAAGTTGAGTCAATCCCATTCCTTTTCCAGCCTCCTTAATCCCGCTGTCAACACTTTCCAAACCAACAAAGGTATTATGAACAATCGGCAACAGCGAATACAAAACCAAACCGGTAATCACGGTCATTTTTCCCGGGCCCAGAGCAATAATAATCAGTCCCAACAGTGCCAGCGCAGGGATTGTTTGCAATAGTTCAACCGACCATAATACTATTTTTCGCACCGACGGTTTTAAATATGCCAAAACACCGATTGGTAAGCCAACAATCACTGAGAAGATCACTGTCATAGCGACCAGATAAAGATGTTCCAGAACAATTGATGCATCCATTATTTCACACTCCTTATTCCTTTAGGTACAACTGCTCGCCGCAGCACATCAATCAGTAAACTGAGGATAATCGCCATAATTGCGGATGGAATCGCGCCTGCCAGAATCAGCTGATCATTATTCGAGGCAATGCCGATATAGATAAATTCGCCCAATCCCCCCAGTCCAATCATCGCTGCTAGTACCGCCCAACTGACGGTATAAATGGTTGACATCCTTAATCCGGTAATAATCGAAGGCGAAGCGAGCGGCAGTTCCACTTCGATCAGAGTCTGAAGCGGGGTCATCCCACATCCTTTGGCTGCTTCGATGTATTCTTTTTTTACATCAAGGAGACCAGTATAGGTATTTTTTAGAATCGGAAAGATGGCATAAACTGCCAACGCAGAAATTACCGTTGCGGGAATCATCCCGAGGTATAGAAAAAGGATTCCAATAAACACAATTCCAGGAATTGTCTGAAATACTGAAAGCAACGGCATAACAACCTTTGCGTATTGAGGAACACGAGACAGCAGAATCCCCAGTAGTAATGCGATTACAAAGCCGATCACCACTGAAGTGAGGACGTAAAATAAATGAATTTGGAAAGCAGTGATCAAGCGATCACCATATGTTTCAAAAAAACTCATTGCATGTCACCCCACAAGGTATCAGCCATGGCTGTTGCCATACTGGTTTTCGTGATGATGCCTGCAATGGTTTGGTCATTATTCAGAACAACCACATAATTGTCACCTGAACTATAAAGTTTATCAAACGAGTCCTTGGCATTTTCCAAAATGTCGGATGTGATATTCTGATACGGTTCAATCTCCCCGATTACCCCAGAAGACTTCCCATGCTTTTTGATATCCTTAATGGTTACGACACCAGCATACGTCTGATCTTCATTCTTGATGACGAGTGAATCGATATGATGCCGGGCCATTAAATCCGTACATTCACGGATACTCTTTTTTTTCTGAACACTGATGACATTCGCACTCAAAAAATCGGCGGCCGTGAGATTTAAGGTATCCGCTGCCAGTGCCGATTTTCGCATAAAGTCACGAATCAACGGACTCGCCGGATTTGCCAGCATCTCCTCTGGTGTCGCCATTTGAACAATTTTTCCATGTTCCATAAAAACAATCTTATCCGCCAGATCAAGAGCCTCGTTCATATCATGGGTTACAAAAACAATCGTTTTTTTGAGTTTTTTATGCAGGTTGGCAATCTCTTTCTGAAGCGTCGCGCGCGTCATCGGATCCAGCGCGCCAAAGGGTTCGTCCATCAAGACAATTGGCGGTGATGCCGCTAAGGCCCTTAGCACACCAATCCGCTGCTGCTGACCACCGGAAAGCTCGGAAGGATATTTATGGGCATATTCCTCATATGACATGTCGACCATTTCCATCAGATCACGGGTGATTTTTTGAATCTCTTTTTTGTCATATTTCAGTCGTTTCGGCACAACACCAATATTCTGTTCAATTGTCATGTTTGGGAACAAACCAATTTGCTGGATGACGTAGCCGATCTTTCGTCGAAGTTTAACGGGGTTGACTTGAGAGATCTCCTGTCCATTTACAAATATCTTTCCCTGATCTGGCTTTATTAGCCGATTGATCGACTTTAGCGTTGTTGTCTTTCCACAACCACTCGGACCAATCAATACGACAAACTCACCTGCTTCAATATTAAAATTTAAATCGTCGAGTATCACTGAATTCCCATATTTCTTGTTTACGTTTTCAAAACGTATCATTACAAAAACCTCTCTTTCTTTTGATCGCGGTTTTGATTTGATTCACTTTTACAAAAAAAGTTAA
Source organism: Acetobacterium wieringae (assembly GCF_026646375.1). GTDB lineage: Bacteria > Bacillota > Clostridia > Eubacteriales > Eubacteriaceae > Acetobacterium > Acetobacterium wieringae_A. Next base: position 198,758 of record NZ_JAIPPU010000001.1, on the reverse strand, counting down.
TAAAAAAAAGCAATTCGTATCTGTTGTCGTAATTGCTAGAACCAACCAGTGTTTCTATCTCTTCCAACATCATTTATGATATTGCTTTTCTAGTGGAATAATTAAAATTAATGCCTAAGGATATAATTTCAATGTCTTTAAATGCTGATTTACCTGAAGCCCGTTGTCTCTGTTTTCACACTAACGCAATCTGTTGTTTCAAACAAAATTTTCCTGCTTTTCTGTATTGAAAACTGATTTAACCGCAGTTATTAATTTATCCTAACCCATAAAACTGCAGTTGTCAAATTTTTTTATGTATTCAAATCGCTCATTTGTGTCAAATATTTGTTTTTTAAGTTCCTTTACATCACTTCGAATTGTTTTTAAAGCATTAAAAAACAATCCTATCCTTGACCCGCTTAATGACTACGCAAATTATTCCTAGCTCAAAAAAAAACTGCCTCAAAGTTGATGCAGTTCAAAAATTGCGTTCATATCATTTATCATCTAAAACCATGACGTACTATTGTATTTCCTGTTGCTTGCCACCTTCCCGGTTGACCAGCCAGATCCCCACACTGACGCAAGCCAGAGAAACAAGAATCCGCAGGCTGAGAAATGCCTCACCAAGAAAAAGCCCCGACAGCATTACCCCAAATACCGGAATCATAAAACCATAGATCGCGACGACTCCCACCGGATTGTGTTTAAGCAGAATCGTCCAGATGGCAAAAGCCGTTGCTGACAAAACAGCAAGATAACCCAGCAAAAACAGCCCCGGAATAGTTATTTGGGTAATCGCTCCACCCATGATCAGACCCACGACAATCAATACCCCCCCACCAATCATTAGCTGATAAGCGGTCAGGATCATGGCATCAATTTTTCGGGTATAGATTCTGGTCAGAACCGCACCGAAAGCCGATGCGATACAGGCCAGAAAAAGAAACCCTTCGCCCGAAAAAGCGAAACTGCTGTCAATCTGGCGACCATTAAGCTGGATAATAATCACCCCGGCCATTCCTAACAGACAGCCAACAATTCTGGCCCGGGTCATCTTTTCATTTTTTAAAATCTGATGGGCAAAAAGGATCGCAAAAAAGGTGGAAGTCGCATTAATGATAGACGCCTTCACGCCAGTCGTATTGGCCAGCCCAATGTAGAAGAAAACATACTGAAGGGTGGTTTGTACCACCCCTAAAGATATGATATTTCGCCAATCCGCACCGCTTGGCACGACGTTTTTTTTATTGTATGCACGGGTTATCAGCCAAGTCATCATCCCAGCCAGAGTAAAACGATACCCGGCGAATAATACCCGGGCTCCCGTCGTCTGAATGTCAAATAAAACATAGCCGATCTTCACACTGGGATAGGCACTTCCCCAAAGCAGGCAGCATAGGGTTGCTAACACAAAGACAACCCATTTTTTCTGCAAGTTGTCGGTCAAATTTTCCTCCTCTTAATCTTATTTTATGAAAATTTTGAAACTTTTAAAAATTCCAACTTTTTAAAATCTTAAATTTTTATATTCTATTATTGTGATCGATTAAATCAGCTCAATCGCGCAGCCTCATTGGCCGCCCAGATGGCGGCCCGGATATTTTTTACCGCCTGACTGTCCCCAAGATGATACACTTTGGCGTAGTCGTCCTTTAGTTCTTCAAATAAGTGACCGGTCGGTTCAAAACCCACGGCAATCATCACATGGTGAGCCGGGAGCAGGCGTTCCTGATCATTTTTTTCAATCACTGCCCCCTCTTCCGTTACTGCTTTTAAGCTGGCGCTGGTGATAATTTCGCTGTGATAATAAAGCAGCAGATCCTTGAGCATCTGTTTATTGGCTGGAGCCAGCGGAATACCCGCCGAAAGGATTTCGGGCGCTGCTTCCACAATCGTCATCTTATGGCGATGCATCGCCAGATGAAGGGCGGCTTCACACCCCGCCAAACCGCCGCCAATGGCCGGGCAACGAGGGCCGACATAGGTTTTGTCAGTGATCACATCAATGGCATTGGTCACTTTTTTGCTATCCATCCCCGGGAATTGTAGCTTTCGGGCCTCTGATCCCTGGGCAATAAAAAGAATCTCGGGATTGATGGTGGCGATCTTTTCCGGGGTAGCCGGTTCATCAAGATAGATCTCGACCTTAAGTTTTTCCAGCTGAATTTCATACCAGCGGATCAGCTCGTCATCGGCGGTTTTTAAGATCCGATGGCTGCTGTATTTAAGCTTCCCCCCCAGCCGATAGCTTTTTTCAAACAAAATCACCTGATGACCCCGCAATGCGCTGACCCGGGCAGCTTCCATACCGGCCGGCCCGCCACCGACAACGACCACTTTTTTAGGGTTTTCGGAAGCGTTAATCGCATCCAGCAACTCCCGGTTACAGCCCGGATTAACGGTACAGGAAGCAGTAAACCCGGCAAGTGGCTGAGCCAGGCAGCCGTCATTACACCCCAGACAGGGTCGGATCGCTTCGGTCTGAGCGTCTGCCAGTTTTTTTGGCAAATCGGGATCGGCCAGTAACGGCCGACCCAATCCCACCATATCCAGCTGGCCGTTTTCAAGCGAGTTTATGGCCAGCTCCGGATCAGCCATTTTTCCGGCAACTAATACCGGCACCGTTACAACCTTTTTAAGGGCCTCACTTAGATGCGAATAAACTCCATTGCCAAAATAAACCGGTGGGTATTTCCAGTAGCTGGCATCCTCAAACAAGCTGGCCCCCGCCATCACATCAAAACCATCACAGCCGGCCCCAGCCAAAATACCTGCTGCAGCCAAACCTTCTTCCAAATCACGGCCCTGTTCGGTAAATGCTTCCATCGGCAGTGCCTGCTGGCCGCCGGGTTTAAGATAACTCTTCATGGCCAGCCGCACGATCACCGGATAATCCCGGCCACAGGCGTTTTTGACCGCAGTCAGAGTCTCGGTGACAATCCGGAAGCGGTTTTTAAGCTCACCGCCATAGCCATCTCGGCGCTGATTGTAAACTGACAGGGTAAAATCTTCCAGCAGACCACCCAACTGAATTTCGACACCGTCAAAACCAGCGGCTTTGACAATTTTGGCCGCATCAGCAAAGGACGCCACCAGCCCCTGTATTTCGGCACTGGTCATTATATTGCACCGCCTGCTGTATTCAAACCGCTCGTCTTTATCCAAACCAGCAGCCAGCTGAACAAAAATCTTTGTTCCTTGTGTATGGATCTGCCGCGTCAAATTAAGCCCGGCCGCAATATACGCAGCAGGGTTAAACGATGGCGTCGGTGCTGTACAAAACGTCTTTTTTTCTTCTGAATCAATGATCCGATTTCCGCCGGTGATAATCAGGCCTACACCGCCCCGGGCCCGGCGCATATAAAAAGCGATGGCCTCATTGGTATAGGCACCGTTGTCATCAACTGTCGCAATTCCCAACGCCGGCATAAACAGTCGGTTTTTCAGCTCCAGATTATTAATAGTAAATGGTTCAAATAACGCATTGACCTGCTTATCCATCATTTCTTCCCCGCTTTCATCCGTTTCAGATACCTGTGAATTGATAACACTTAAATAATTTTCAGACGGTTTGCTTTACTGCTTCTCCAAATTTGCGGACATGGTTCACGACTTCCAAATAGGTGCTCGCCATTAAATCCGGCGGTAACTCAAAAAGTTCAATGCTGTGGCGCAGCTTAACCATGCCGTTCGGTACGATTTCGTCATCGGCCGTCACATCAAAATCAGCTTCATAAACAACCTTGCAGTCAATACTGGCATTAAATTTGCTGCCCAGCGAACCCAGCAGCAGTTGTGCCAGCTGGTACTGCTCATCAATCACATAAAAGTCGACATAGGTTTCCGGACAATGATCGTCCCGCACCGCCTCAATCAGGAAGCCCTGGCAAGCGCTCATCGAAAAGAACACCGGAATGGCATTAATGGCATCGACCAACTCCCGAATCCCATCATCGATGTCCTCAGGGTTTTGCAAATAAATCGCTTTGTCAGCTTGGGTAAAAACAGTAATGGGATTGGGTTCAATCCCTAAAAATGATAAATCCATCGTACACCTACTTTCTTGGAATACTGACTACCTTCTAAATCGGCAAATTAATGCTACTAATGTTATTTAAAAAAAGATCATACCAAACCAGGTAATTACATTATATCCATTTAAAAATGACAGATTGTGCTTTTCACAGATATCCGTCACCGAAATAGCATGGCTTTCAACACAGGGATACATTTTGTCACGATGCTTGCAGGCCTCATCAGGATAGCCGCAGTCCTCACAGATGGCGCAGGATTCGGCTGTCAGAATCAACTTGTTCTGATATCTATCAAAAACATTATCCTTGATTGCCTCGACGATTTCAATATGTTCACTGCGGGTTGCCAGCATTTCGTCCATATTGAGAATGTCACTGACCTCCGAGATGGTGCTAAAAATAAAGGCATGCTCATAGCCGAGACATCGGGCTTTGCATTCTTCCAGGGTTCCGACTGCCGGAGGGCAGGACCAGGAGTTCCCATATTGTTGACATTCCAACTTGCAGATGGTTCGAACCGCCTCATAGAAATTGATTTCTGATGGACTAAAAAACGCATATTCAAATATCGGATATTCAGTGATTTTCATTTCAATATTTGCTCTTGTCATTGTTTTCCTCATTATTTAGTATTTTATCCTGATCGAATCAAATTATCCTGATCTTACTCAAAATCTCATTTGACTGAATTGATTGTCCCATTGTATAATGAAATAGACTTAAGCGCAATACATCAGGGCATTAAAGCATGACCACTGATCATCTGAATTTGAAAAACCCTTCACCATTGGAGGCGTGGCCATCACGTCTCCATCTGAATTTTAGGCCAATTAAAATTCTCTTGTTTTGGCCCTCAGAAAGGAGTCCTCATGATCAAACGCAGCATCGTCTTATCGATTATTTTTTTCATGCTTTTTTTACTGGGGGGCTGTTCCGCACAACCAACTGAGATCGAGAAAAAAGCTGAAAATGGTCGTCTTGATTTAACCCAATACGATCTCAGAAATCAAATCATTGCTCTCGATGGCGACTGGGCTTTTTACTGGAACCAGCTACTGGAACCAGCCAGTGTCGATCAGGGTACGCTCAGCGCTTATGTCTCCTTTCCTTCCTCATGGAATAAATATCAAATCAACGACGAAAAAATACCCGGATCTGGGTATGCTACCTATCGTCTGAAATTTACTGCTACAGACAATGAAATTCTGGCACTGAAGATTCCCAAAGTCCGTACAGCATACAAGCTTTTTATCAATGGTGAGCTGATTACCACCGTCGGTACCATCGGCACCACCCGGGAAACCATGGTTCCCAAATATCAGCCCCAGGTCGTCGCTTTTAATGCCGTGTCGGGAGAAAACGAGATTGTCCTGGAAGTATCCAATTTCTACCGCCCCAGTGGCGGTCTGCTCAATAGCATTCTGCTGGGCGGAGAAAGCCAACTTCTTACTATCCGCTACCTCGGTCTGGCCTATGAATTGTTCCTTTTTGGTGCCCTGATGATGATGGGCATCTATCACCTGGCTTTATTCTGTTTTCGCCGAAAAGACCGTGCTCCCCTTTATTTTGGATTGTTCTGTGTCCTGGTGGCAATCCGGACGTTATTTATCGGCGAGGCTTTCCTGTTCTCATTTTTTCAGGATTTAGATTTTGAAATTATTTATAAAGTGCAGACCCTTTCTTTCTACTTGGGGGTTCCACTGATTCTGATGTTTTTTCGCTCGATTTTACCACTGTATTTCAATCAGCTCATCGTCCGATCAACGCAGGTAATTGCTGGTGTCTACGCACTCGTTGTTCTTTTCACCCCAACCTGGATTGCAGCCATTGTTAATCCTCTTTATCAAACGTGGACCGTCTCGATGATTGTCTATCTGTTTGCCATGTTGATTAAAATTGCGCTACACCGGGAAAAAAACAGCGGCCTGATCATATTGGGCGGTCTGTTTCTAATTGCTACCTGTCTGATGGATATCATTACCCTTAGTCCCTGGATCAGCGACAGTTGGCTATCGTTTCTCCAAACATTCTTTCAGGGTGATGCTAACTCATCCACCGGACAACTGATCTTTGCAATCCTTTATTCTTTGTTACTGGCCAAAACCTTTACCGAGTCGCTGGAATACCGCATTGTCATGGGGGAAAAACTGGCGGAAATGAATGATCATCTCGATGAATTGGTGGCCCAACGAACCCGCGAACTGACCGCTTCCAACGACCGGATCGAACAACAAAATTATGAACTGGAATTAATCAACCATGAGTTACAGCGACTTTCCCTCCGAGATCCACTGACCGAACTGTGGAACCGCCGGAAATATGATGAAACCATTGTCATGGAATGGAACCGCTGTTTAAGACAGAAACGTCCGATCTCACTGCTTTTTATTGATGTCGATTATTTTAAAGACTATAACGATTTATATGGCCATATGGCTGGAGACACCGCCCTGATTAAAATCGGCAATACCCTGAGAACCGCTTTGTCCCGGCCTACAGATATGGTGGTTCGTTACGGCGGCGAGGAATTTATCGTCCTCCTTGCCGAAGCCGACAAAGAAGAAGCACTACTTAATGCCCATCGCCTGCTAAAAAAAGTTGAAGCGCTGGCCATTCCCCATGAGGGATCGGTGGTTAAAGATTGTATTACCGTCAGCATTGGGATTGCCACGCTGCTGCCTGATCATCATTCCCGTCATGAAGACCTTGTCAAACTGGCTGATGAAGCTCTCTATCAGGCCAAATCCAACGGTCGCAATCAGGTTGTCTACATGAATCAATAACACGAAACAAGACCCTACCGGGAAAACGGCAGGGTCTTGTTAGTTTAATGAATAAAACCGGAAGGTCCTTTATTCTCGGTGTCCTTGCCATGAATCAATAGCTTCGCCGCATCCAGTTCTTTGATCGCCTGGTTAAAATCATGAATAAACTGCGTTGCAATTTGCATATTAAAGTCCTGCCTTACAACCACCCGTTGAATGATGCAATCCGCCATGTTTTCCGGTAAGGGGTAGGCCGGAACCTGCCATCCGTTCATTCTCACCCGATCTGCCAAGTCATACAGACTCCATGGTTTATTTACCGTCGCTTTGAGCGTCCAGCAAACAATGGGGATATTTTTCCCATCGTTGTAGATTTCAAAGAGACCCATTTTCTCAATTTCGGCAGCGATATAAACTGCGACATTCTGGGTTCGCTGATGGATACAAATAAACCCTTGTCGCCCATAGCGCAGGAAATTATAATACTGGCCAATGATCTGACTGGCCGAACGGGAAAAATTAATGGCCATTGTCGGCATGCTCCCTCCCAGATAACTGACATTAAAAATCAACTCTGCCGGCAAGTATTTTTTGTCCTTCCATAAAATCCAACCGACTCCGGGATAAACCAGGCCATATTTGTGCCCCGAGGTATTAATTGAAACAACATTTTTGAGTCTAAAATCCCACTCTAAATCGGGATAGATAAATGGCGCAAACATCCCCCCCGATGCCCCGTCAACATGAATATAAACAGGGAGATCATGACTGTTGTTGTATTCCTCCAGAAGGTTATTCAAACCTTCTACATCATCATATTTACCGGTATAGGTAATCCCCATAATAGCGACAACACCAATTGTATAATCATCGACGAATTCTAACACGCGATCCAGATTAAGGCTCATATGATTTTTATCCAGGGGCACCAAGCGCATTTCAATATCCCAATAAACACAAAATTTTTCCCAGCAAACCTGGTAACCTGAAGAAATAACCAGATTCGGCTTCCGAGTCAGAATATCCACCCCTTTTTCTGCTGCCCGCTTGCGCCAGGCAAACTTCAGGGCCATCCCACCAAGCATGCAGGCCTCCGATGAGCCCACCGTTGATGTTCCGATAAAATCATCCTGATCTGCGGCATGCCACAGATCGGCAATAATATTGACACAACGATTCTCCAGATCGGCGGTTTGGGGGTATTCCGATTTGTCGATGGCGTTTTTTTCCAGCGTTTCGGCCATTAGGTTCACCGCTTCCGGTTCCATGTAGGACTGACAAAATGTCGCCAAATTCTGTCTGGCATTGCCTTCATCGATCAGATCATCCTTAATCAGACGGTAGGCGACTTCCGGTGCCAATGGATTTTCCGGCAGCGTATATTGGGGAATTAGTTCGTCACTTGCAACTGATCCCATCACTGGGGTCGCATAAACATTTTGCAGTTGTTCTTCCTGGCATTTTTTTGAAACTAACATTCTTTCCTCCTTTTGATGCGGTCTATAATGATTGTATTTTATATACCCATTATTACCGACTGGAACATAGCATTTGCAAAATCGTTTTTTCTGCTGGTTCTCACAAAAAATTTACAATGACCTTGTCAAAGACCATTTAAATTTTACATGCGCTAATTCCCACTCGACCGTTTAAACAGATCCAATTGATTCATTGATCTTATTATTTCGATACTTTCCCAAACGACGACTTTATTTTTTAATGAATATTGACTGATTATTTCTCCAATTAACTGTTCATCATTTTCGGTATTTCGATACTTGTCATTTTTGCTGATATCCTGGCAGATATTTTTATAATCTTTGATACAGTTTTTATTTGCCAGCAACCAGCGGTATTCGTTATAGATATTAAGGATCAATGCATGTCTGACGCCAATAAAAGACGTGATCATTTCCGCATTTGAAACTTTTATCAACGCCGATAATTTATCCTCAATCATGCCGGTAAAAAGCATAAAATTCATTATCTTATGTTTAAAATCATCCGTATAATTCTGCGCACTTCCAATATCATTGAAAAAGCCAACAATAATCTCATTATACATTTTCTTCAAATCTTTTTCTGCGTCAGATTCTTGATAGGGTAAAACGAGTTTACTCAATAACACGGCACACACGCCCCCAATAATAACATAGATAATTCTGTCAAGGCTCAGATTCGTTGAATTCTCCACTAACACAAACGAACTGATTGCCGTTATTGTTGAAAATATCATTGAATAGGTGTAATTATCCATAAAGAAGATTGTCAAAAATAAGGTGATTACCATCACGATTATTCCTGCATCTCTTAGTTGTAAAAACGAAAAGAGTATAATAACAATAACTCCGCCAATTATTGTGCCAAAAATCCGTTTTCCCGTTCTTTGCCTTGAGATTTCATAGAACGGATAGGTTAGTGAAGAAATTGTGAACAGAATCCAATTGCCATGTTGAAGGTTAAAATAGTTTACGATAAATGCAAATATAGAAATTGCAAAGGCCAATCGAAACGCATACGACCGACTTAATGGATCGATCGAAAGTTTTACCTTAAATTTTTTTGTTGACTTAAAATTATTTGTTCGTAGTTCATTTTTTGTAATCTCTTTTTTATTGATTTGATCCAGATTCCTCATTTTATTCAAATAATCGCTTAAGCACTGCAACTGATAAACCAATTTCATCATTACTAGATCTTTTGTATTATCGAGATTATATTTTTGAAAAAAGGCATCAAACAAAGGGTCTAAATGATTTGTTTGATTGACATCGCAATCTTTTACAGATCGTTTAAAACTGTTTATTAAAGCCACTGCCTCATCAAGGAAAGCGTCCGCTTCGTTGTCTTTTTTAAGGCGACTTAACAGGTCATTTATATTTTCCAAAGCAATCAGAACATTAAATTTGATTTCACTTTCATTATTAAAATAATAGTTGTCCTTTCTCGATTCATAAATCACTTGTTTCAGACGACTGATATATGCTTTTATTTTACAATCAACCAATTCATCATTCAGATTATTTTTGACATTGCTGATCTTATTTTCGAGACCACTGCAAATTTCTGGAATTATAATTTTACTTTGTTTTTTAACACTGTCCTTGTTTACCACTAATTGCACAAACATGATGCAAGCAGCGCTCGCTGCTAAAGCAGCCAGTCGCAGTGGCATTTCTTCCAAACTAACCGGAAATGAAATTAAAAACACATACTGTAAGCTAAACGGGGTAGACATTGGTGAACTAATGGTGTAGCTTAGTGCGCTTGCAATCATGAACAGACTTAAAAAATCAATCGGAATGGCCAAAAAAATATTAATCGAAGAAATATATGCAACAATGCCCATGACAACATTAAATGTTACCAATCTTATAAGATTTTCTATCGGATTCGCAGTCATATTTTTCGACAAGTATATCAGTATTGCAAAGACGGTACTAATTGCAATGACAAGATTCGCACTCCCGAACACCATTGCGAAAAGTGCAATAAATGTTACGATACTGATAAATAAAACTGCTGTTTTAATAATTTTCTTTTTCATCTTCACGTCCTTATCTCTGTCTTTTTTGATAAAACCTACTTTCTATCGGCGCAGTGTCTGGGATGTGGTTATCACTTAATTTGGGTTAATTCCATATAATATGCTTTCTACCTCCATTTTCTGTCATAACTCATATAGCCATTTCCATCGATTTTAAACAGTTCGCAATATACATCACCTTCAAAAAGCAATTGATCAATGACACCAAACATGACTGGATAAACAATACTGCATGACAGCTATCAAAATAATCCTATAAATCAGTTTATTGACAAAAAGATCATTTAATTTAGATAGAACACCCCATCATTATTAAATTCAGATGCACCCTTTATGACTAAGCCAAAGCGCGTGTAGATCGTACCTGTTCAATCCATGTCAATCCAACGGTTTTCGAGATCACTCTGAGACATCAGGCAATAACCAACGCAGGCTGGATCATTAAAATAGAATTGATATCCATCATTTGTCTTTTGATAGCCTACACAAATCACCCAGTGACCATCGGCAAGATAGGCGTGGTCTGATGCATTGGGATCGGTTGTGTTATATTTATCACTCCAGGCTTGAATACACATCATCACCGGATCGCCAGCATCAATCAATGAAACCAGTTCTTCAATTGAAATATTTTCTTTTTTCTCAACATTAACCCCTTGGGATTTAAAATAATTGTAAATCTGCTGAGGCGTCGTACCATTCTCAGGCGTGGTTCCCAGATCATGTTCGTAGGTTGACAGATTCTTATCCCCAATCTGTGGATATAGATAATTCATCAGCATCTGCACACAGGTGGTACCGCAGGTATAATCGCCATATTGGCGGAGATTCGGGACATCAATGAATTGATCGGTATCGGTTGTGTAACCAACATAAATATCACTTTTTTCATTCGCTGACTTTTCTTTGGTTTGAGTACTGCAAGCCGCGAGTGTGACAACCATACATAACACCAGTAGCACTGCCAATTTCTTTTTCATAAATCATACCTCATATTGTTTTATTCTTAATTATATCGTCACATCGAACAAAATTCCAGATAATCGCTAAAAGTAAGAATAGCATTTCTTTTTTCCAATAAAAAAAACCGCTACATAACGTAACAGGTTCTATCTAACATCATTTGATGCGTAGTTCTTGGTGGCGGAGAAGGTCATACTCAAAATCAAAAACCGCTTCAAAATTAGCCGTTTTTATACAACTAAATCTCTTAACACGCATCTGCTACATCTATAACTTAATCCGTAAAATACCATAATGCTAGGATACCTAGACCTTGTATTCTTGGCATTCCTTCCGATAGCAACTGACATGACCTATGAATAACCGTATTCACATTCAATCAAACCAACTTGCCAGACCGGGCACTTCATTCTGACAGGCTAATTATTAATTGGATGCTACCGTCAGTCGCTAGGATTTTTGAATTTATCATCGACAGCAGTTATAGTGGAAATTTACCTTATTAATGTGCTTAATGAATACATCATATTTTTCTTGACCTCACCCTAAGAGTGAGGTTTATAATGTTTTTAGGGAGGACGAGTGTGATGAACGATATAACAATTGGAGAATTTGCAAAACTGACAAGATGTACAACTAAGACCATTTTGTATTATCATAAAATCGGACTGTTACAAACACCAAGGCGATCAGCAAATGGGTATCGTATCTATGGGGCAGAAGAGATGGCAAGGATGAGTATGATTCAGCATTTAAAGGGGTTTGGTTTGGATTTGACAAAAATCAAAAAAATTTTAGGTGATGCAGGAGAAATGCATGATCTAAGAGAATTTCTTTCTTCTTGGAAACAGGAGCTAATAAGAGAAAAGGCAAGAATTGAAATGCAGTTGTTGAAAGTGGATGAGTTGCTAAATGACACGCTTATTCCAATAGAGCAGTCCACTTTTCACTCTGATACTTTCCAAGAGATAACTAAGATACTTAACCCCATACAAGAGGCTTATAAAATTCGGGAAAGTCCAGAAGCAATTCAACAGCATCATAAAGTCTTTGGGGTCATAGAAGATTTTCAGTGGGGCGAGCAGTTTAAGGAGAATTTACACGGCATTGCGCAATATTTCAAAGAACATCCCAATGACTATCAGAGAGCGGTGGCATTTGGGGAACGTTTAGCTGCTTTACGTACAATGGCAGAGAATGATCCAGAAGTGGAGCGTCTTGCCAGAGAAGGAAGCGAATTTATTAAGGCAGTGCCAGAACTGAAAGAAATGCTTTATGGTCAGATTGGCCTGGGTGAGTCCAAAGAACAACTGATGGATGATATGGCAAAGCAAGTGCTGTCACCAGCACAAATGCGTCACAAGGCACTTATTCAAAAATATTTAAATTATAAATGAACGGAGGATTATTTATGAAAGGAAAAAAGGTTCTAGTTCCATTAATTCTGACTATATTATTGTGGGTAATCTTTTTTCTGCCGGCAGGAAGTCTGTATTTTTGGGAGGCTTGGATGGTATGGGGTGGTTTTACTCTGATTACACTTGGAATCACTCTTTATTTTTCAAAAAAAGCACCTGAATTTCTAGAGCGAAGATCAACGGTTCAAAAAAAAGATAAAACCAATAAATCGCCAGCTATATTTAAATTATTTTATCTCGGATTTATTTTACCAGGACTTGATTATCGTTTTCACTGGTCAGTAGTGCCACTATGGCTTATCTTTACATCAGCTGTCTTGGCACTTTTGGGATATCTTTTTATATTTATTGTCTTTCGGGAAAATATGTTTGCGTCCGCAGTTATCCAGGTGGAAAGAGAACAGAAAGTGATAGAATCAGGGCCGTATGCATTGGTGCGACATCCGATGTATACGGGAATGATTGTAATATCCCTATTTCTTCCGTTGGCTTTGGGCTCTTACGTTGCGATTGTACCGATGCTTTTAATCGTACCAATGTTAGTGCTTCGCATCCAAAAGGAAGAAGCCTTGCTTAAAGATGAGCTACAGGGATATGATGAGTATTGCAAAAAGGTAAGATATCGATTGTTGCCGTTGATTTGGTAACTGTTGTTAAGCGCTTACGAAAGAAGTTGATGAACGGTCTCGCAAAAACTGGCCAGTTCATCCAAATAACACCAATTAATAAGCCCAAATCTCTTGTCATTGAGAGATTTGGGTTTTTATTTTTTATTCAGAAAGAAAAACTATTATGTCTTCTTTAATCTAAATTCTGGTTTTAAAACTACATATCCAGAAAAGCAAACGGTCTTAAAATTTGATAAACGATCTTTTAATATGGGATGTAGTTGACCTAAAGCTGTACTGATAGATATGCTTGCGACGCAAGGAAAAAAAGAAATATCCCACCTTCAAATGGGTCACTAAATTCTAATGGATTTGACATAAACAAACGAAATTTTTTTAATGTATCCATCCAATAGCCATCTTTATCAAATCTCATGAATTTATAAAGACGTTTTGGCGGATCTAATCTAACAATCTCTGGATTCTCCATTTTTCATGCCTCACTATTCATTTATTCTCTAATTAAAAAAACCTGCTACAATCGTAACAGGTTCTATCTAACATCATATTTGATGCGTAGTTCATGGTGGCGGAGAAGGTGGGATTTGAACCCACGCACCGCGTTAACGGCCTATACCCTTAGCAGGGGCACCTCTTATAGCCACTTGAGTACTTCTCCAAAGGTAATAATGCAAATCTAACTATTCACTTTTCAAGCATTTGATGGCCGAGAGGGTGGGATTCGAACCCACGTGGGCTTGCACCCTAACGGTTTTCAAGACCGCCCCGTTATGACCACTTCGGTACCTCTCGTAATTCAAAATGCAAGACTAATATTACCAGTGAAAACACCTATTGTCAAGTGGTTTATTAAACTTTTTTCATTTTTTTAATTTTTATAATTTGACAATCCAATTTAGCGGATCTTCCTTGTTGCCAGTTTGGACATCATAGAGGGTATCATATATTTTTTGGGAATATTTGCCGATTTTACCGTCGTTAAAGGTCATCTCCACATCTTTCCACCCTAACGTCCCAATCGGCGCAATAACGGCCGCTGTGCCGGTAGCAAAAGCTTCCGAGATTTTTCCCTGCTGATAAGCCTGATATAACTCGTCGATGGTGATTCGACGTTCTTCCACGGTTTCGCCCCAATGTTTTAATAATTCAATTACGCTTTTGCGGGTAATGCCATTTAAAATCGTGCCTTCCAGGGAAGGAGTCACAAAAACGCCATCGATTAAAAAGAAGACATTGCTGGTTCCCACTTCTTCGATGTACTGCCTTTTTTCACCATCCAGCCAGAGAATCTGTTCAAAGCCCATTTCATGCACTTTTTGCTGGGCCGCCAGACCGCCGGCGTAATTACCACCGCATTTGGCTTCTCCGGTGCCACCACGAACCGTTCGGGCAAATTCCGACTCCACATAAATGCGACTGGGAACCATCCCCCCTTTATAATAAGATCCCACTGGCGACATGATAATCATAAATTTGTAGCGTTTGGAAACCCGCACCCCAATAAATGGATCGGTGGCAAAAACAAATGGCCGGATATAAAGCGATGTTCCCGGTGATTTAGGAATCCAGCTTTCGTCCATCTTTACCAGGGCTTTTAAGGCTTCCAGTAAAAAATTCTCATCGATTTGCGGAATACACATCCGGGCGTTGGAGCGGTTCATTCGTTTGAAGTTTTCATCTGGTCGGAATAGCTGAATCTCACCGGAAGGCGTTTTATATGCTTTTAAGCCTTCAAAAACTTCCTGGGCATAGTGAAGCACCATTGCTGAAGGCATGATCTCAATGGGGCCGTAAGGCTTGATGACTGCATCATGCCAGCCAATTCCTTCAGTATAGTCCATCTCAAACATATAATCCGTAAATTCGACACCGAAGATCAACGAATCTTCTTCTGGCTTTTCCTTGGGGTTTGCTGTTTTAACAATTTTAATTTCCATGTCTTCCTCCGAGTTCCATAGCAAAATCGCTGCTATTTCATTTCATGAGATTAGTATAACAAGCTTTGTATACAAAGTACAAGTGTATTTTTTTAGAATAATGTTTTTTCTGAGTACAAAAACGATACCTCTATTTTTTCCCAACAGCACTTTTTTTCGATCCGCCATTTTACGTTTTCCTCCCACCCCATTATTCCGCCACTAAAAATCAACAAACAAAAAGACGATGAAAATCATCGTCTTTTTAAACTACTCAACAAAGTATATTTCAATGTTTTGTCGGCCCCAGGCTTCGCATTCAGCTTCGCTATCCATATAAATATCGATAATTCCATAGCCGACGGCGCCACCCCGATCTTCAACGGTATAAACACCGCCAAGCGCCGGGATATAAACTTTGGTTCCGAAAGGAATTCCTCCCCAGGTGGCAATCGTTCGGCCTGACTGTGGCACAGTTCCCGAAGCGGTGTTATTGCCAGTGGCGGTGTAAGCAGTGGCACTAACCACCATACTTCCTTTAAAACCGCTGTCTGGATTGATCGATGCACTGCCATCGCCAGTTTCGCTTTTTTCGACATTGACATTTCCAGACACAGAAGAAACCTCTACTGCTTTCGGCATTGTTATGGTTGTCGAAGGACCCACTTCAATAATTTCTTCCACCGCTGGCATGATTACTTCACAGGTAATTACTTCCCGGCTGACCTCGACACCATTTTCGTAGCGGATCTTTTCTTTCTTATTGGCTTTGCCGTTTTGTCCAACTTGAACAACAATTCGGGTGCCCATAGGCAACTCAGGATTTTCTCTGATGGTGGCCTTCATCGGCACATCTTTAATGCCCGTTGATTCCACGTAGGATATCCGGGTTACTTTGATTGTTCCGGTTTTCTCAGTTAACGGGGTATTTAACCCCGGTTCAACCTTATCATCCTCATCCGGCTTAACGCCATTCTCTTCCAGAACATCGCCAACAGTGGCACCGCCTGACAAGTAGGCAATGGTTTTTCCATCAACCAGGATATTTCCGGAAATCTTCTTTTCAATTGTTACATCAATGACATCTTTAAACAACGTTGTCAACGGCACACTATATTTATATTCGTCACTGACCGGAAGTTCATTGGCAATCAGAACTTCTTCTAGGGATTCGAGTAGTTTTCCATTGGCAGTGTATACCTTGCCTTCGAAGTTGACAGAAACTTCTTTTTCAACGGTAAAAGCACTGGAAACACCCACAACAAGAAGCAGAATCATCGCAATGATTCCAATCTTGACGCCGGGATATTTCTTGAGAAAACCACCGGTTTCTCTCTCTCTATTCATAAATAAAACCTTTCATTTTGTCAAAATTGCATAAATAAAAGTTACACGTTTGTTACAGTAAGTTTACCATCCTACCCATTTTATGTCAAGTTTTTTGTGGCGTTTACGGGTCCAAATGGTGACCCCATCCCAATTATAAACCGTGTTTTCGCCCATTCTAAGGCCATAATGGGGGATGGGGTAAATTCTTGTCCTGGCCTTTCGGGACTGATTGAACCCGAACAAGATAGTTTTTAGGAAACTGTTCTATACTACATCTTGTGCCTTATTTTATACTATGAATTGAATGAACTTTAACGAACGGAGACCAAATGCTTGATACTAAAATAAATCAGCATCAAATTGAAATATTACAGACCGATCTACTTAAATGGTTTGAAAAAGCGCAGCGTGATCTGCCCTTTCGCCGAACCCGGAACCCATATTATATCTGGATCTCGGAAATCATGGCGCAACAAACCCAGATTGATACATTAATACCCTATTATAACCGATTCATTGCAAAGTTTCCCACTGTTTTTTCCCTGGCTCAAGCCTCGGTCGATGAGGTCATTAAGACCTGGGAGGGTTTGGGCTATTATTCGCGGGCCCGCAACCTCCACCAGGCAGCCCGGATTATTGTCTCCGACTACGAAGGAATCATGCCCGATACCTTCGCCAAACTGCAAAAGCTCCCAGGCATTGGCCCCTACACCGGTGGGGCCATCGCCAGCATTGCTTTTAATGAGAAGGTTAGTGCCGTCGATGGCAATGTCCTCCGGGTGATCAGCCGTTATGGCAACAGCTTTGACGATATCGGCGATGCCAAAACAAAAAAAAAGATGACAGGCTTTATCGAAGAGATTCTACCGGATGCCGCCGGCGATTTTAATGAAGCACTGATGGAACTGGGCGCTGTGATCTGTACTCCCCAAAGTCCCAAATGCCTGATCTGTCCGATTCGCGGCGGCTGTCAGAGTCATGCTGCCGGAACCACCGGACAGCTTCCGGTAAAGAAGAAAAAAGCGAAACAGCTCACTAAAAAGATGGAAGTTGGCATCGTTAAACAAAACCGCTGCCTATTTTTTGTGCGCCGTCCAGATTCCGGCCTGTTATCCGGGCTGTGGTCCTTTCCAATTACCGAAACCGTGACTGGTCACGGCCAGGACATCAAAAAAAAGCTCGCAGAAAATTTCCACGAGCTAGATGAACCTATTTTTATTGGCACCAACCGCCATGTTTTTTCTCATATTATCTGGGAGATGTCCATCTATGGTTTTGATTTAGACAACACAATTCGGGAAACAGTGTCAACTTCCCACCACATTCCCAACCAGGAGCAAACCCAGGCAGACCATCAGTTCAAGGCGCTGTCCGAGATCGATGACCTGGCCTTGCCAATCGCCTTTTCCAAACTTTTAGATCAATTGACCCGCTTTTAATGCTTATTGATGCCGGATCACTTGAAAGCGCTGCAAAATCACATCGCTGTCGCTTTCAGCGATACCGGCTTTTCGTTTGGCAATGGCAATCTGCTCCTCCGGAGTGTTGACCCCTTCCAGATCAGGCAACAGCAAACCCCGGTGGAGATCCTTCTCGACAATAACCCCGTACTTTTTGGCATCCAGTTCGGCTATACTGTTAACCACTTCAGGCACACCCAGTACATCCACTTTGATTTCCAGCTCCATCAGTTCCTGCTCTTCGACTGGCATAAACCGGGGATCATAAGTCGACGCCTCAATCGCATTACGAATAATCTCCTGGGCAATGCTTTCGGTCACCGGCCCGGTGGTACCAATACACCCCCGCAGTTCGCCATGCTTATGCAGCGAGACAAAAACACCGGCCTGATTATTTTCCAGTTCACCCAGGACATCGGGTTCAATCTCAACCTGACTTTTATAATGATCAAAATTCAGCTTTCGGCCTCGTTGCACCCATGTATTGATGGTGGCTCGTGCCAAAGCTACCAGAGGACTTTCATTTAAACGCCGCTCTTTATAGGTAATCATTTTATCTTCTTCATAACGAGTAAGCAGACTGGGAATTTTTTTATCGGTCAAATCGATAAAGGCGGACATATAACCGACCCCAAAAGGCCCCTCATAAGAAAAGACTGTGGCTTCCGTATCCAGACCATCTGCGGCTCCCAATCCCATCACAATTGGCTTTAACCCGCATTGACCGGCTGGTTCGTAGACCTGGTGGGGAACAGTTAGAATTGAGTAGTAATTTTTGGTTTTGATGCCATTGACAATATTCTCGTCAAACAACGGCCCCATCGGATTAAAAGCATAGGGCCCCTCATCTTTAAGGCAATGGGAAAGATCAGCGGAAACCAGAATCATCGCTTCTTTACCCCGAGCTTCAATAGCTTCCCGGATCACTGTCCCCATTTTATAAAGCTCAATCAAACTCAGATCACCGATGGTGATATGGACAATTTTATAATCCCGATAGTATTTTTCGATAAAATAAAGCGGCACCAGCACCCCATGATCAAGTTCAAGGCCAATTTTATACTCTTTGGCAATTTTCTGATTTAAAAAAATAGTATGACAGTTATTTTTACCAAAGTTCATATTCAACTCATCCAACAGCCCCATATCGCAATCTTTTTCCAGGCTGATATCCGGATGCCCGAAATTGCGCAGATCACCCTGCATGTGATTTTCATAAACCACCGCTACGCCATCGCGAAATACATTCCCGTGAGGCGTAATACAAACAATCACCTCCGGCTTAATTTCGGCTACCTTCAGCGCCAGATCCCGTAATCCCCGGATCGTTTTTTGTGCTTCATTTTCTCGGCCTTGCCCAACCTCCGGGATCAACACCGGCGGATGACAGGCAATGCCCAATCCTTTTAAATACATTGTTTCACTTCCTTATTTTGTTATTTATCTGATATTATAGAATGCATCTTTCCCGGCGTAGTCACCCAATAAACCCAGTTGTTCTTCAATCCGCATCAGCTGATTGTATTTGGCCACCCGGTCCGTTCGGGATGGTGCCCCGGTTTTAATCTGTCCGGCATTGACGGCCACCACCAGGTCGGCAATGGTAACATCCTCGGTTTCACCGGAGCGATGGGAAACCACCACAGTATAACCAGCCCGCTTGGCCATTTCAATAGTATCCAGGGTTTCAGTCAGGGTACCAATCTGATTGACCTTAACCAGAATTGAATTGGCTACGCCGTTATCAATCCCCCGTTTTAGCCGCTCGGTATTGGTGACAAAAATGTCGTCCCCAACCAGCTGCACCTTTTTCCCCAGCCGCTCAGTCATGATTTTCCAGCCATCCCAATCCTCTTCGTCCAAACCATCTTCAATCGAAATAATTGGGTACTTGTCAATAAGCATTTCATAAAACGCAATCATTTCCTCGGCAGTTTTTTCAACCCCTTCACCCGCCAAAAAATATTTTTTGGTTTCTTCATTATAAATTTCCGAAGCTGCTACGTCCATCGCCAGTTGGACATCTTCACCCGGAAGATAGCCAGCGCCTTCAATGGCCTCTACAATCAACTGCAGCGCTTCTTCATTTGATTTCAGATTCGGGGCAAAACCGCCTTCATCGCCCACTGAGGTGGCCATCCCTTTTTCGCCAAGCACTTTTTTAAGCTGGTGAAAAATTTCTGAGCCCATCCGCACCGCTTCCCGAAAGTCCCGAGCACCCACCGGCATAATCAGAAACTCCTGAATATCGACGTTATTATCGGCATGTTCCCCACCATTTAGAATATTCATCATCGGGGTCGGCAACAGTTTGGCATTCACGCCGCCCAGATATTTGTAAAAGGGCATCCCTAGCGATTTGGCCGCTGCATGGGCCGCAGCCATGGAAATCCCCAAGATCGCATTGGCGCCCAGCTTGCTTTTATTTTCGGTGCCATCCAGTGAAATCAGTACTCCATCAACGGCTATCTGATCAGAAGCATCCATCCCAACCAGAAACTCCTGGGCATACGCCACGCTGTCGACCGCTTTTAATACCCCTTTACCCTGATAGCGGCTGCAATCTTTGTCCCGCAGTTCCACCGCTTCAAAGGCCCCGGTTGAGGCGCCTGATGGGACTATGCTACGACCCATGGTGCCATCTTCCAGTATCACATCCACCTCAATGGTTGGGTTGCCCCGGGAATCCAGTATTTCTCTGGCAAAAATATCTTCAATATAAGTATTCATTTTTTCCTCCGTTTTTTATTCTGTTCTCTGCCAAACACATCGGTGATAAATTTTTGGTTTTTTTATATCCTTTTTCTGTTTATACACCTATTTTATAAAAATAAACTTTTCCCGGAAATAAAATGCATACAAAAACCCTGAAAAAGAAAATCTCTTTCAGGGTCTGGTATTTTATTTTTCAGGGGCAACTAAAGGTTCACCTTCTTCATCAATTAGTACCGTGAGTCCGCCGCCAAATTCATCAAAATGATATAAATAATTGATTCCTGTTTCAGTATCTTCAATGATCTTACACCCGGAACTCTCTCCAGTGGGTTCGTTGAGAACGATTTTGAATCGGTTTTTCTTTTGTTTTTTTGTTTTCATTTTTTTCTCCTCTTAAATCAAGGTGGCCGATTTCATTATACCTAATTCCGGATAAAAAATCAATTTTTCTGGCGACTTTTTGGAAAGACAGCTTTTGGCAACTACCGGACCCCCATGATTTTCCGGGGATATCCGCTTAACTGAAGCGACGATCAATGATTCGGACGCTTTTTTTCTCGGATCGGGGCAACGATCCGAGCGAACTGGCCTGGGGAATTACACTTAAACCCACCCGGGATTTAAACTGCCGTTTGACCTCTTCTTCTATCGCTTTTTGATCAATACCATTTAAAACTTCAAACGCCAGAACCACCCGGTCCTTGCCGTCCTGATGATCCACGGTAGCCAGATATTCACTGCTGACCCCTTCGACAGTTTTTAAGAGCTCATCAATCTGACCGGGGTAGATATTAACCCCTTTAACCTTGACCATGTCGTCAGTGCGTCCAATGATCCGATCATGGCGGGGAAAGACGGATCCACAGGCACAGGGTCCGGGAATAAAGCGGGTAATATCGTGAGTGCGGTAGCGCAATAGCGGCGCCCCCTCCTTCCGGAAGGTGGTGATCACCAGTTCGCCGTACTCTCCTTCCGGCACCGGTTTTAAGGTTTCTTGATCAAGAATTTCAAAGTACAGATAATCCGACCAGTAGTGCAGCCCGTCGTGTTCGCTGCAATCAATGGAAATGCCAGGACCGTAGATTTCAGTCAGGCCATAAATATCAAACAGCTCAATCCCCAGCTCTTCGGCAATCCGGCTGCGCATCTTGTCGCCCCAACGCTCTGAACCGATGACACCACGTTTTAAATGAATCTGATCGCCGAGGTTCTGGTTGGCCACCTCTTCGGCCAGCAACAAAGCATAGGATGAGGTCGATGCCAGCACCGTAGCTTTTAAATCGACCATCATCTGCAATTGTTTCTGGGTGTTCCCCGGCCCCATCGGAATCGCCATCGCCCCCATTTTCTCGGCCCCGGCCTGAAAGCCAATACCGGCAGTCCAGAGCCCATAGCCCGGGGTAATCTGAATCCGGTCTTCTTCGGTCATTCCGGCATAGCGATAACAACGGGCAAACATTTCCGCCCAATCAGTCACATCGTTGGCGGTATAGGGAATGATCACCGGCTGACCGGTCGTTCCCGATGAAGAATGAATCCGCACCACCTCACTATCCGGCACGGCCTGTAAACCGAGGGGATAGGCATTGCGCAGGTCACCTTTATCGGTAAACGGCAGCTGTTCAAAATCAGCCATGGTTTTAATATCGGCTGCAACAATTCCGGCGGCTTTAAAACGTTGCTGATAAAAAGGACTTTTCTCTTCCAGTCGCTTGACCAGTGCTTGTAAATTTTTTAAAGTTTCCATCTTTCTTTTCCTCTTTCCTGATATAAAAAAACCCATCCCCTTATTGTCTACAACAATAAAAGGATGAGTCATAATAACCCACGGTACCACCTTTATTCACAGGCTTAATCAAACCTGTGCACTTGATCTGCAAATGCCATCACATCTGCCATCCCTTAACGTAGATGAAACGTTGTGAAATACTCAGGCCCTGCCCTTTCCTCACACCCTCAGGTGCCCATTATGCCAGTCCGCTTCCTGTCAGGCTCTCACCGCCCCCGACTCGCTTTAAATGCGCTACTGACTTTACTCCACCATCACCGGTTTGTTTTTTCTGAGTATAGCCCTAATTTATATTTTTGTCAAGAAAACATTACTGCCTTAACGATTTACAACAGCTGCACCAGTAACGACAATTGTTACATCATGTTGTTTGCATCAGAGCGGACATGGCGATAGCCTGTCCGAGTCTGCAGCATATAACAGATTAACAATTGGTCGGTACAGTAGTTTCCCACAACCTGATTAAATACAACCCCTCATTTAATCACGCCGTTTTCCAGACAGACAGCCAGATTCATTTTCTTTTCCCCGGCTGTTTCAAAATGGATACTGGCAATATCACCGTTACGGGTCAGGATCGTACCGGCTCCAAAACGCTGATGGATCACCACCCGTCCCTGCTGATAAGCCCCCAGATCAACAGTAGCGCCGCTGGCTGCCCCGGTATGATAATCCTGCCATTTCCCCTGCTGACGGCCAAAACTCTCACGATGCCGGAGCCCTTGTTTTTCCGCCGCCGCTTTTTTGCGAGGCAGGCCGTCAATTAAATAGGAAATAAACGGTGATGGTTTGATGTCCTTATCCCGGTGTTTAACACAAAGAAAAATAAGTTCCTGTTTGGCACGGGTGGCACCGACATAAAAGAGCCGGACTTCTTCGGCGTAGGCCTTGGCGTCCTCCGGAGCATTGGAGACATTGGGGA
This sequence comes from Acetobacterium wieringae, assembly GCF_026646375.1. Classification (GTDB taxonomy): domain Bacteria; phylum Bacillota; class Clostridia; order Eubacteriales; family Eubacteriaceae; genus Acetobacterium; species Acetobacterium wieringae_A. Next base: position 175,286 of record NZ_JAIPPU010000001.1, on the reverse strand, counting down.
TCTGCCCTTCAGTGGCATCAATGATAAAGACCTTTTCAAACTCCAGCCCCTTGCTTGAATGGAGGGTCGACAGGGTTACTCGGGGTGTTTTCGTTTTTCTGATTTGGGGCTCCTGCAATTTTTCTGCCAAGCTTTCCAATTTGTCAAAAAAGTCTGCAAAATTGCTAACCCGGCCACCAAGAATCTTAAGCACCGTCAGCTTCTGCTCAATACTCTCTTCGGATTGCCCGGAACTGATCCTGAAATTGAGATAAGAACGGTAACCCAGGCTATCCAGAATCATCACAATTCCTCGCTGCGGTGGCACTGTCAGTAGTTTTTTAAACCCAACCTTAAGTTCTTTGACCCGTTTAACCTGCCAGTCCCGATCACCACTAACCCGAATCAGGTTGTCAAGGACATTTTCGCCAGGTTTTAATCGCCGCTCCAGCTGGTTGATGGTTTCCCGGGAAATAGCCGCATCCATCTTATAGTAAAGCTGGATGAACAAATTGATATCATTCGGATTAACGGCAAACTCATAAAAAAGCCGGATATCCTTAATCAGAAAATGACCAAAAAACTGTGGACTATGTTCCTTGATCTGATACGTGATTCCAGCCACATCGAAGAGATCCACCAGGGGAATAGCCGATTCATTGTTACGATAGAGCACCGCGATTTCCTTGCCTTCCCGGCGAATCGCTTCAATGATCAATTGGTACTGGGCTTCGCTGGATGTCACCCACTCCCGAACAATTGGCACTCCGGTAAATGCCCTATCCTCTGGCACCACCATTTCTTTTTGGTAGCGCTCATAGTTTAGCTTGATAAAGGCATTGGCCTTGTCGACTATCTGCCGGCTGCTGCGGTAGTTGGTTTCCATCAGTAGTACCTCGCCCTGAGGCCAGGTCTCTTTAAAGGTTAGTAAAGCCTCAGGAAAAGCGCCCCGAAAACCATAAATACTCTGATCCTCATCCCCCACCATAAAGAGATTCCCATTTCTCCCGGTTAAAAGTTCAATGATTTTAAACTGAATCTTTGACGTATCCTGGGCTTCGTCCAAATGGATATAGGTATACTTATTCTGAAAAAAAGCCAGCATTTCCGGATATTTTTTTAATAGTCCCCAGGCATATTTTAAAATATCATCAAAATCCATCAGTTGTTCTTTATGTTTATAACATTCGTAGGCTTCATAGATTGCCAGAAAATCCACCTCCAACGGTGGCAGCAATTTTATTTCTGCCTCGGTCAGCATCATGTTTTTGCAAAAGCCAATCCGTTGACAAATTTCGCCCAATTCAACTTCACCCGGATGCTCCTGAAAAAGCTGCCGATATAACTCCCGGATCACTGGCGTGATATTCCCCAGTACCGCATGAGCCCGTCGCCGGTAGCTCCGCTCATAATGGCGGATCACCCCCAAAGCAAAGCTGTGGATGGTGCTGAAATGAAGGGTTTTTGCCTGGGCTTCACCAAACAGTCTGGTATATCGGGCTTTAAGATCCCGGGCCCCCATCCGGCTAAAGGTCAGGGTCAGAATTTCCCCCGGATCGATTTGTAAAACCTCCAGCAGATAGGCGATCCGGCAGATAATGACCGTCGTTTTACCACTGCCCGGCACCGCCAGCAAAAGACTCTGGCCCTGGGTTCGAACCACCGCCTGTTCCTGTTGGGGATTCAGTTTTATTTGATAGGATTGTTTAAAGGTTTCAAAATTTTTCATGGTTTAATTATAGCCGAAATCATTTTTTTATCCAGCTTGTGCTATACTAAACAAAATGCTTTACTAGCAAAATTACGCCGTCGCTACGGCCAAAAGGAGATCGTCATGGCAAAAGCAATCATTATGAGTGGAGTTTGTGGATTTACAACAGAGGTAACGGCTGAGAAATCGGATGGATTCAAGGTATTACTGGATATTGCTTCCGACTGCCCGGCTTTCAGCGATTTACCTGATCGTTTAAAAGAAGTGGATGGCATGACTTGCATTATGAACAAGGTTGGCGAAGGCCCGATTTATGAGGCCTGCAGCATTGATTGCAAACATAGTGCCTGCCCGGTTCCGATGGGTATCATCAAGGCAGTTGAGGTGGCCGCTGGTTTGGCCCTGCCTAAAGATGTCACGGTAACATTGACAAAATAGTCCCGTTTTGTAAATTTTTTTGATTTCTGAAAAAAATATTCGTTTCTCTTCTCAATAATCGGGTATAATTGATTTATAAAAATTTGAAATAGGGAAGGAGTATGATAATGAGTTTTGAAGATGGAATGAAGGGGTTTACCTTTGGCATTATTTCTTTAATTTGTATTGGCGTCAATATCATTTTGACGACGGTCGGTCTGAGTACCATCGCCTCGATTGTCAGCCTGGCCGGTCTGGTTACCGCTATCATGGCTTTTGTCTACGGCAAAAAAGAATATGCGGCTGATCCGGATAATAAAAAAGCCAAGACTGGCAAAACCATTGGTCTGGTACTGATTATTATCAACATCGTTTTTGCAGTTATTGCAATCGTCGCGATGATTGCGTTATTTGGCTTAGCTGCATCACTGTCCTAATTTTATTTGTAATCCTTTAATTTTAAAAAACAAAAGGCACTCGCGGCAATATTGCCGGGAGTGTCTTTTATTTTTAAATCTATTGTGACATCTTTCGGGCCAATTCATAAATCTGGCGTTCATCATCATCATTGAGGATTTTTTCCATACTATAGGCAATTACGAGTACACCAAAGATATCCATAACCAGCCTGATCAGGGTAAATTGCCAGCCCATGGCTGCCACTTCAAACAGCAGTAACGGTATTTTCATCGATGCCCAGGCACCAACAATGATAAAAACATTTGCCAGTCGACTGCCCTTGTTAAGAAATACTCCAGCAACAGGAAAAGCACCATAAAGTGGACCAGCGGCAGCGGAGCCAAGAAAAAAGCCCAACAATACCCCGATAATGCCTGAATCTTTGCCCATATATTTAACCATGGTTTCTTTTTTTACCCATACATCCAAAAGGCCAATCAAAATAAATATCGGCGGTAAAACTCCCAGCATTTCAAAAACACTGTTGAATGCCAGACTATAAACCCTAACCCCCATGTCCGGTTTAACCACCAAAATCGCGAGGGTGACGACAATCATGATCGCAAAAAAGCGATATCGCTTCATTAATTCAATGCTCTTGTTTTTCATGACATTATGCCTCCAATGACCATTGCAACCAGAATCGAAAAGACCAATCCCATGCCATTTCTTAACAATGTGGCCTTTTTCCCAAAATATAAAACTTCAACCGGCATGGTTACAATCCCCACCATCATCAAGCTTGACACAAAAGCGCCAATTTGCATATACCCTGCGCCATTTTCAAGCAACGCGGCAGCCAGAGGAAAGGCCAGAAAACCAGGTATTAATGTAATTGAACCAATCACTGTGGCAATGACCACCCCCACCCATCCTGAGTTTTCCCCGATCAGTTGCGAAATTTGCTGCGGTGACAGGATACTGAGGATCACCCCGATCAGCAACACAATTCCCAGAAATTGGGGTAAAATATTCTCAAAGGCTTTTAGAGCCTTCATCAAGGCCATCTTTGTTTTTTCCCTGCTTTTCACGAAGGAAAAAACGAGTCCAATGACCGCCAATCCATAAAAAATAATTGTCATAATCATTCCATCTTCCTCTTTCCCCTATTTTAAAATCCGGTTATTTCGTCCCTATAAAAAATATCCGTTTAAATTCAAATAAGATCTTTCCGTCTTTCTGAACAGTATACCCTTTTTCTATCTCGTTCAATACCTTATCATAAAATTCAGCCTTTTGGTTCTCTGCGAATCGATTCGCATAAGGCCTTAATCCGGTGCTCATGCAAAATTCTAAAATATCTTCAGGAGCATTCATTCGATGGAAATAGTTTGTTTGCCATAATTCGATTGTAGAAAAATGATTGGTCAATTCATCGTAATAAAATCCCGGTGCATAAGACCTGTGCAAATCTTTTTCAATGCCCTTGAATATATCGGGATCATATTTCTGCACGGCTTTTTCAATACAATCCGCAATTGTCATCGCCGAAAAATAGGGAATTTGAACCGCTAATACCCCTTTGGGCTGTAACATGCCACTTAAGTTTTTGATCACCCTTGCCTGATTTTCAAACCATTGCAGGGCAGCGTTCGAAAAAATCAGATCAAACTGTCCTAAATCATCCATCGGTTTGCTACAGTCTCTTTCCAGCCAGGTTACATCGTTCATCGTTTCTTTTGCTTGCGTCAACATTGATGATGACGAATCTGCTCCAAAAATTTCAGCCTCTCTAAAACGTTCTCGTAATGGTAACGTACTCATTCCCGATCCGCACCCAATATCGATGATCCGTTTAAAGGAATCGCCTTCAATTCGCTTTACTAAATCGACTGACGGTTGTACCCGCTCTTTTTCGAATTGACGATACAGTGTTACATTCCAATCTTCCATCTTTGATCCTCCCGGGAATTCTTTTTTGAATTGATTGTTTAATTATAGTAGATGTTGTATAATTTGTAAAATAGATCTTGCCGATCTTATCAATTCGAATTTATGATCATAGGAGTTCATATGGATACCCAGCAATTAAAAACCTTTATCCAATTGTCATCCACCAAAAATTTTACACAGACTGCCAAATTGCTTTTTGTGGCTCAATCCACCGTTACCAACCGGATCACTGAGCTCGAAAAATCTCTGGGAAAATCGTTGTTTATTCGGGATAAAAAACAGGTTGTCCTGACGCCCGAGGGGCAATTATTTTTAGGCTATGCCAAGCGCCTCCTCGAACTGGAAGAAAGTGCCATTGAACAAATCAACGCCTCCGATTTCAACAGCAAACTGCTGCGTTTTGGAACCACCAACTCCATTTATGAAAATTATTTGTATCCCCTGATCCATTCGGTGCTGACCAACGATCTGACGATGTCTACCAAAATCATTATCAATCATTCCTTTGAAGTGCTTTCATTTCTTCAAGACGGTTTAATTGACATCGCCTTTACCTATATTCCTTTTACAAAAAACGGCTATGTTTGTACCCCCTTCAAAGAAGATGAACTGATTTTGGTAACCGCCAAAAACAATACCGATTTTGCTGGTGGCATTGTTCAGAAAGATCTGATCGCTCTTGATTATCTTTTCTGTAATTTTGCGCTCCAGAAAGTCGGGCTATTCATCCGAGAATTATTTCCACCTCATTATCAATTCAAATTTGAAATTGACAATAGCAGTAAACTGATTCCCTTCTTATTAGATGGTATTGGTTATAGTTTTTTGCCTAAAAGTCTGATTTCTCAATACCTGGAAAACCAATCGCTTATTTCAATCCCGTTATTGGATTTTAATACCCCCACTATTAAAAGTTATTATACCTATAAAGCTGATGACGCCTTTGTTTTATCTAAAATCATTCCGTTGATTAAAGCCTAGCGGCCTAGCGGACTATCGAAATATCTCCAAACAAAAACACCCGGTTAAAGATCTTGGTCTTTAACCGGGTGTAATCATTGGTTTTACACTTTTTTTGTATTTTTTAGAATCCGTAATAGGCCTGATCCATAACCCCTCCCAGTTTTTCTCGGGTCACTTCCACCGGGTTGGTCGTGGTGCAGATATCAGCCATCGCCTTATCAAGCATTTCTTCCCGGGCACCCAGATAATCGGCTTCTAAAACCCCTGAGGCCTTTAGTGAAGCCGGGATATTCAATGAAGCACTGAGTGCTGCCACACTGTTATAAAGGGTTTCGGTAGCGTTACCGGAGACATTAAGAATACCGGAACCACTTAACAGCCGGGCATACTGGTGCTGAACCTTTTCGTCCTGGCCGTTGTATTTGATCACATAGGGCAATACAATGGCATTGGCCAATCCGTGGGGCAGATGGAACATCGCACCGAAGGCATGGGCAATACTATGGGTAATACCCAGACCGGCACTGTTAAAAGCAATCCCGGCCATACAGGAGGCAATCTGCATGCTGCCCTTGGCTTCCAGATCCGAGCCATTTATGTAACTGGGATAGAGACTACGGAAAACCAGTTCCACGGCCTTATTGGCATAACACCGGGCAAAGGGATTGTTCTGGGTGGAAATAAACGCTTCAATGGCATGGGTCATGACGTCCATTCCCGTAGCAGCGGTGGCCCCGGCTGGAACACTTTCAATCAGCTGCGGATCAAGAATCGCCTCATCCGGCATCATCAGAATATCGGTTAAGGGAATTTTGGTATTCTTCTGTTTGTCGGTGATGACGGCGTATTCGGTGACCTCGGAACCGGTTCCGGCAGTAGTCGGAATGGCAATAAACGTCGGTTTATGAACATAGCGGTCTTCAAAAAAGATCCGTTTGAAATTGACACAGTAAAAGATGATCGCTTTGGCGGCATCGATGACCGATCCACCACCAATGGCTATCAGCGCATCGGGTTTGTTCATAATAATATGCATCAATCCTTTTTCCACAATTTCAGTCGAAGGATCGGACTCGATATCGGCAAAAACATGATAGCTAATCCCTTTGGCGTCGAGCTCGTCGGTCAGTTTTTTTAACAGACCAAACTTGACCATCCCCTGGTCAGTGGCAATACAGACGTTTTTGAAATTATGTTTCTCAATTTGTTTCAGGGAACCTTCCCCATAATAAATTGCTGGCTTCACTTGAAAAAATCGCATGGGTATTTCCTCACATTCTTAATTTAAACTTTCATAACGGTTCTTTCCGCCACAGCGGTATCCGATTCTCGTCAGATTGAACTTTTTTCATTATAGCAAGAATGCTTGTTAAAATATAGATTATCTCTAATTTTTATTCCATGATGACCATTAAGTATCATGATTCTGTCGCAACGCAAAAAGTCTATTGAATACAAAACTCTGTTTAGCATTCAATAGACTTTTTTGTCGTGCACCCCACTTCGACTACCAGTTTCCAAGCGTTACACAGGTAGTTGGCTCAAATCAGATAATCCTCCGGCACATAGAAGATCCTACTTACCGCTGCTTCATTCCTGACCTGACGGGGTTCATAAGTTTCTATTGCGAAGGGTCCAACTCTCAACGCCACTTTCCTCTGGCAGACCTCAAACCCTGGCGCCTCGATGGGGAATTCAACCCTGCTACAGCGGATTGCAGGTTACAAAGCACCGCTAACTCTCCATCTAGCACGACCTGTATATTATAGCCTAATAATTTGTAATTGACAAGAAAAAATAAATCGCTTAAGAAAGTCTCAGGATGCCTTCCCCAGATAATTAGCAATCCGCTGGGTAACGTTTTCCTGGAGATTACGATAAAAGAACTGGTAATCGTAAAGATGATACACACCATCCGAAAAAATATCCAGCACCGGTGGATAATCGGCCACTGCGACATCGGTGACCCGAAGGGTACCCCGGTTGGGATCCAGATAAGCCCCAGTCAGGTTGGGGATCTCTTTGACAATGGCCCCGGCGTAGTCGGTAAAGACAGCCCCCCGATTTTCTGCCGCCGTCGCCGTGGTACTGTCGGTTTTCCAGTTTAGGGGATTAATCCCCAGGGTCTGATCGGGAACAATCAACGAGGTTTCGACACCCACCGCCTCGGAATTAAAGCTGACAATCACCCCGGTATCTCCGGCCTGCTGAGCCATTTTCAGATGCGGATACTGAGCCAGATCTGCCGGAGTTACCCGCCAGCCAATTAAGTAGGCGGCCACCAGCTTTTCATTTAATGCCGGATCGGAAAATTTCTCTTCCAACAGCCGCAGCAGCATTTCTGATCCTTGACTGAACCCAGCCAGTACAAAGGGTCGCCCCTGATTGTAATCTTCCATGTAAACATCAAAAGCTTGAGCAACATCGGCATAGGCCAAATCAAAATACTGCTCGGCTTTGACCGGATCCATGGTATAGGCATTCAATCCGGCCTGGCGATAATAGGGGGCGAAAAAATTAGCTGATCCGTCATACAGCCCCTTTTCCATATTGGTAGCCCCTAAAAACTGGGCTTTGGTCGCTTCGTCAGCCAGATCCAGGGAATGAACCGCATCCGTGCCCAGATAAACAGTCGGCGCCACAAAAAATACATCACAATCCCTGATGCGGTCGCTTTCACTTGGTAAATAGGCCCAGTTCTCTGACTTGTTGTAATCCACCGCTGCCGACTGGGCGCATCCTCCCAGAAGCAAAGCCATTAGAATCAGAACCGACAAAACTGCAAATGACCGTTGGCGCTTTGTTCGTGTTAACATAATTTTCCCCCTTTTATTTCGAAATTCATTGTTAATTCCTATTCTATCTTTTTTGATCAGCCAAATCAAAACTTTTTAGTAATTCGTATTAAAACTCAAGAAAATCAGAATCATTCTTTTAAAACTCCAATAATTGGGTAATCAGTAACAAAGCCTACTTTATTTTGAGGCTATTATCTTTGAATGGAGGGTTTGTATGTATAACATACTTTTAGGCGGCGCCGCCGGCGATGGCATTGAAACAATGTCCGCAATTTTCGAAAAAATGCTAAAACAATCGGGTTGTCATCTTTTTACAATCCGTGATTTTATGTCCCGGGTTCGAGGTGGCCACAATTTTACCCAAATCCGCTTTGGCAATCAACCGCTTCACGCCCATCGGGACACCTTGAACGGGATCTTTGCCATCGATGAGACCACCTATTTGGAACACCAGTCCCGACTATCCTATGATGGCTTCATTTTATGCGATGAGTCGTTAGTGATTGATGATTTCCGGGCTATTAAGTGCCCTTTGAAAAAGACTGCTGCCAACCTTGGCAACCCCAAGGTCATCAACAGCGTGGCTACCGGAGCCCTGCTGAAACTTTTTGATATTCCTCTTGATCATGCTGCAAGTATTTTAAAAGCAACGCTCCGAGCTGACCTGGTCGATGTCAATCTGTCCGCCATCAAAATGGGTTATGATTTATTAAATACCAATTATCACCAATCACCGGTTGAAACGTCAGAACAGCTTTTACTGTCTGGCAATACCGCCATTGGCCTGGGGGCCGTAGCCGCTGGAATCCGTTTTTACTCGGCCTATCCAATGTCACCATCGACCAGTCTGCTAGATTTTTTTAATGCTCAAAGCAGCTCCATGGCCATTGCCGTCGAACAGGCTGAAGACGAAATTGCCGCTATTAACATGGCCATTGGAGCCTCCTATGCCGGAGCTACTGCCATGACCGGCACCTCCGGCGGAGGCTTTTCACTGATGGTGGAAGCTCTGGGCTTTGCCGGTATTGCCGAAATCCCACTGGTCGCTGTTGATGTCCAGCGTCCCGGACCGGCTACCGGCTTTCCCACCCGAACTGAACAAAGTGATCTCCAATTTGTCATCTCAGCCTCTCAGGGGGAATTCCCCCGAATGGTCATCGCCCTGCGGGATCATGCCGATTGTTTCTATCAGACGGCCCGGAGTCTGGCCCTGGCCAAGAAATATCAACTACCGGTAATCCTCTTAAGCGATCAGTATCTGGCCGATTCCACCACCACCGTCCCGATTTTTGATAGCAGTAAAATTGTCCGCTTTGATCAATCAGACGCGGCAGTTTCAGCAACAAACGATCCGCCATATCAACGCTATGCCCTCACCGAAAACGGCATCTCACCACTGGCTATCCCGGGGAAAAGCCCCGCCCTGGTTCGGGTGGACAGTGATGAACATGATCCCTGGGGAAAGATTACTGAATCGGCAACCGTCCGCAATCAAATGGTTAACAAACGTCTGATTAAACTAAACGCCCTGAAAGAAGAATTGATCGAACCGGAATTCTGGGGCTCCCATCAATGTCAGTTACTGCTGGTAGGTTTTGGTTCCACCAGCGGAGCCATTAAAGAAGCCGTAGACATTCTCAATCAAAACGAAAATAACTATGGCGCCCTGATTTTCGGCGATATTTATCCCCTGCCAACCGAACGGCTTCGTCATTTTGCCACCCAGGTGGTCGAAATAATCAATGTCGAACAAAACGCCACCGGCCAACTGGCATCATTAATCCGGGAAGAAGCGCTGATCAACTGCGACCACAGCATCCTCAAATATGATGGCCGCCAGTTATCAGTAGACGATATTCTCAATGGTATTAAAAATCTTAAAGGAGGCTTTTGACATGAACAAACCAGCATTTACCACTTACGACACCGCCTGGTGCCCTGGCTGTGGCAACTATGCCATCCTTGAAACCCTCACCGGAGTATTGAATCAGCTGGCTACCCCACCCCAACAGGTGGTTCTGGTCGGAGGGATTGGTCAAGCCGCCAAAACTAACCAGTACATTACCGCCAACGGCTTTAGTGGGCTTCATGGCCGCTCCCTGCCGGCGGCCGCTGCTATAAAAATTGCCAATAATGATCTGACTGTAATTGTCAATACCGGTGATGGTGATTCCTACGGCGAAGGGGGTAATCACTTTCTTCACAATGTTCGCCGTAACGTCGATATTACTCATTTTGTCCACGACAATCAGATCTATGGTCTGACCAAGGGTCAGCCATCACCCACCTCCGACCCCTGCGATCCGCTTCATAAAGCGGCTGCCTGCAACATGGGCGAAACCTTTAATCCAATGCTGGTTGCCCTGGCCGCTGGCGCCACCTTTGTGGCCCGTTCTTTTTCCGGCGACAAAAAGCATTTGGCAGAAATGATGATCGCTGCTATTAAGCATCCCGGCTACGCTTTGGTGGATATCCTTCAGCCCTGTGTCAGTTTTAATAAAATCAATACCTTTGCCTACTATAAGCAACGCGTGAAACCCCTGGATGATCGCCATGATCCGACCAATAAACTGGCCGCCATCGAAAAGGCGATGGAATTCGGTGACACCATTCCGATTGGCATCCTTTACCAACACGCAGCGCCTACCTACGCGGATAAACGCCCGGAACTTTTTGATCACATTCCCCTCGTCGACAAACACGTTCCCCAGAGTGCTGTCGAGGACTTGATTAAACGCTATATCTGAATTCAAATCAAAGTGAAAGAGGTAATCGTATGGATCCCAAGTTGTTTTACCAATGTAATGACTGTAACGCCGTGCTGTTGGAACTAAACGGCACCCTGACCCAATATTGCAACCACTCCCAGACACTGTTGGCCCCCAATACCGTCGATACTGTCAAGGAAAAACACCTTCCAGTGCTTGTTTTTTCCGACCACCAGCTTCAGGTTAAAGTAGGTAGCGTTCCCCATCCGATGACAACTGATCACTCCATTTTATGGATCTTCGTCCAAACCCGAAACGGGGGTCAATATGTACAATTGACCCCCGAACATCCACCCGAAGCCCTTTTCACTGTCGAATCACTGGATGTTATCCGGGTTTATGCCTATTGTGACATTCATGGCCTCTGGATGGTCAACAATGCCGAGCTGGATTATGAAGAAATTGTCTGTTCGCCTGAGTTTCCACAAGGCTGTATTGAATAATAACCCTTTTTTCGTGTTGTTACAGGTTTACCTCAGTCTTTAAGCTGACCTGTCATCACCGGGTTCGGGGATGAAACCAACCCGAGCCCGAATTCATCCCAAAATGTCAAATTTCTTTATAGAACCTTAAATTTAAGCCATTTAGTTTCTTTATTTTTCGTTGTGATATAATGAATACCATATTTAAGCCAAGGGATGATTCATGAACGATAATAAACTTGACCTTGTGCTTTCGATCCCTAAATCTCGAATCAATGCTACCGTAACAAAATGGAGGTTATCTGATGCAAAGAGTACTTAAGACCATTCAAAATGTTCCATACCGCAGTTCTCAATTAGTCATGAAGCAAGTCGCCCAGGTTCTGCCCCTACCAATTCCTCCGGTTCTTCAGGGCCCTGGCATGGTTCGCCGTTTTCCCGAGATCATTGCGATTTCCGGGGTGAATAAAGTTCTGGTTGTTACCGACAAACCCCTGCATAAAATGGGCTTGCTGGATTCCTTTTTATGTTCTCTGGAAACCAATGGCATCGACGCCATCGTTTTTGACAAGGTTCAACCCAATCCCACTTTCGAAAATATCGAGGATGGTCTGGCTCTGTATTACAGCGCCAATTGTCAGGGCGTAGTCGCCTTTGGCGGCGGTTCTCCCATTGACTGCGCCAAGATTATTGCCGCTAAAGTCACCAACCGCAAAAGTATTGAAAAAATGCGGGGACTGTTTAAACTGACGCGGAGACTGCCACCTTTTTTTGCCATCCCCACTACTGCCGGTACCGGTTCTGAAGCAACCATCTGCGCCGTAATCACCGATGTCAAAAATCATGAGAAATTTGTAATTAGCGATCCCAAACTGGTTCCCCTAGCTACGGTTTTTGATCCGGAGCTCAGCGTCGGCCTCCCTCCTTCCCTGACTGCCACTACCGGAATGGATGCCCTAACCCACGCAGTGGAAGCCTACATCGGAAAATATGACACTGCTTTTGTTAAAGAAAAAGCCCTGAATGCCACTGAAATCATTATTAATAATCTTGAAGACACCTATCATAATGGCCAGGATCTGGATCTCCGTTTGAAAATGGCTCAAGCCTCCTTTGATGCCGGACTGGCTTTCACCCGGGCCTATGTGGGTTATGTCCACGCCATTGCCCATGCCATGGGTGGTTTTTACGGGGTTCCCCACGGTTTAGCCAATGCCATTATTTTGCCCTATATTCTTGAGTTTTCCAAAAAAGCCGCTGAAAAAAAACTGGCCGAACTGGCTTTCTATGCCGGTCTGGGCGAAGCCATGTATGATGACGAAACCCTGGCGGGATTCTTCATCGAAAAAATCAAATCGATGAACCTCCATATGGGCATCCCCACCACTATTTATGCACTGAAAGAAAAGGATATTCCCGAACTGGCCAAACGGATTCTTAAAGAAGGTAATCCCACCTACCCGGTTCCCCGGATCATGAATTACCAGGAATGCTGCGACATTCTGAGACTGCTTTGCCCGGAAAGAGCTCCCGAGGCTTAAATGAAAGTCCAGGTCTTTCCCCCGCCCATTGCCAGCCTGACCCACCTGGATGAGGATGGTATGATGATATTACCCCCAGGCGCTCGATTATTGACTGTTTACCGTCGGCTAAAAATTCCCCTGGTTTTACAACCGCTGTTGATCTGCCATGTCAATTACCAACGGGTGAAATTAAGCACCCCGTTAAAACACGGTGATGTGATCAGTTTTATGCTGCCCCTGGCGGGAGGATGAGAGGTATTATTTGAAAGGTTATTGCGGAACAATCCTGATGGTGGATCTCTCAAACGCCACCTTTGACGAAATCAAAATTCCCGATACGGTTTATGAACATTTTCTTTCTGGAGTCGGTCTCGGGGCATATATTTTATACAAATATATGCCCAGCGGAGCTGATCCCCTGGGGCCTGACAATATCCTCGGCTTTGTCAGTGGTCTCCTTACCGGCACAGGCAGTTTTATGACCGGCCGCTGGCTGGCGGTCTGCAAATCTCCGCTTACCGGGGGCTTCGGTGACGCCAATTGCGGTGGCACCTTTTCACCAGCCATAAAGCAATGCGGTTATGATGGCATCTTTTTTAAGGGCCAGGCTCCCAAACCGATGCTGCTCTTTATTGATAACAACGGCCCCCAACTCCTGGATGCCTCTACGCTCTGGGGCCTGGATACCGTTGCCACCGAAGCGGCCATCAAGCAGATGATTACCGCCAACAAAAAGCTGGCAATTGCCACCATTGGCCCGGCTGGTGAACACCAATCACAAATCGCCGGAATTTCCAACGATGGCGGCCGGATGGCGGCCCGCTCCGGGGTGGGCACGGTGATGGGTTCAAAAAAACTAAAAGCTGTTGTTCTGGCAGGTTCAAAGATGATCCGTTCCGAGAATCCAGAAACCCTCAAAGCCATCAGCCAGAACTATGCCCGAAAAATCAAAGCTTCCAATCTTCCACCAATGACGACCGGGGCCATCTTACCCATGATGGGCAAATCCATGGTTGCCACGGATAAGGCAATCCCCATCGACGGCATGTTATCCACGGCCATCATCAAAAAATGGGGAACTGGTTTTACCAATACGATGGGGATGACCATGGGTGACACGCCTGTAAAAAACTGGAAGGGTTCGATCACCGATTTCCCCTATCGCAAGTATCGTCAAATGAATCCAGATCTTATTCAAAAACATGAAACGCAGAAATATCACTGTTATTCCTGTATCATCGGCTGCGGCGGTCTGTGCGACATCAGCGAGTTAAGCAACGGCCGCTTCTCCCATACCCACAAGCCTGAGTATGAAACAGTCGCCGCCTTTGGTGCCTTGCTTCTCAATAAAGACCGGGATTCCATCTTTATGATCAATGAACTCCTCAATCGGGGTGGGATGGACAGCATTTCTGCGGGAAACACCATTGCCTTTGCCATGGAGTGTTATGAAAAAGGCTGGTTAAGTCAGGAAGCAACCGGCGGCCTGGATCTCTCCTGGGGGAATGTCGCTACCATTATTACCCTAGTTGAACAAATGATTGCCGGAACCGGCTTCGGGGCGATTTTACAGCACGGTGTTAAAAAAGCCAGTGAAATTTTAGGTATCGAATCGGCACCTCTGGCCATCCATGCTGGCGGTCAGGAACCCGGCATGCATGACCCCCGGCTCGATCCAATCCTCGGTATTCATTATTCCTGCGACCCCACCCCCGGCCGCCACACTATCGGTGCTGGCAGCTATTACACCTACATGCGGATCTGGGAGGATATAAGCTGGGCGCCCAAGGTCAAACTGGGGGAAGATAAAAATAACGAATACGAGGCAAACAATCAAGTCGGCCTCAAATCGATGATTAATGCCTGTATCAAACAAATTCTGGATGGCTCCGGAGGTTGTTTTTTTGCACTGGTCAGCGGACTGAATCACTTTAAACTATTTAATTATCTCAACGCTGCCACCGGCTGGAATAAGACCCCCAACGAATACATGACCATCGGCCTGCGGATGCAAACCCTACGCCAGGCCTTTAACGTCCGGGAGGGGATCAATCCCCGGGATTTTAAAATGAATGACCGTCTCAGCGGCAAACCGCCATTGACGGAAGGACCGTTAAAAGGTAAGCAGTTTGACATGGATGAAATGATGAGCATTCACTACCAGTTTATGGGTTGGGATAAAAAAACTGGCATCCCCACCAAAACGGCCCTGGAGGATCTGGGCTTTTGCGATCTGGAAATGGAGGGCCTAACCCATGGCTGATAAGAAAAAACCGGTTGTCAACTATGAACTCTGCATGGCCTGTGGGATCTGCTCTGGCGATTGCCCCTTAAGCTGTATTGTCCTGCGAAAAACCGACATCGATCGCTATCAGAAAGCCTATCCGGTGCTGGATGAATACTATCGTTGTACCGGCTGCACCCGTTGCGCCAAAGCCTGCCCGATGGATGCGATACAAATGATATAATCAAAAGATGCTGAATGATTTTTACCTCATTCAGCATCTTTTTGCTATTTTATTATTCTATTTATTTAATCAGGGCATACATGCAATAGTCAGTGATCTTCCCGTTTTTGAATATCGCTTTCTTGCAGATTCCTTCCAGCTGGAAGCCTGCCTTTTCCAGCGCTCTTCGGGAACCGGTATTATCAACGAAAGGACGACTATAGATTCTAAAAATATCAAAATTGGCAAAGCCATTTTCACAGGTTTGCATAATCGCTTTGGTCATAATCCCTTTTCCCCAGAAAGGTTCACCCAACCAGTATCCCAATTCGGCCGTCTTGCAGCTGACATCATCCTGAAGCAGTAATCCCACCGAACCAATTGGTTCATTGTCAATGACGATGGCTTTGATTGACTGTTTGGTCTGATCTCGGTGCATACACTGATCAATAAACATATGGGCATCATCCAGCGTGTAGGGTGATGGAAACGAGTTTCGCAAGAAGCAGGCAACCTTGGGGTTATTGGCATAATGAACCAAACTTTCCGCATCATCCAGTTTCCAATCTCTTAATTCAAATTTCATCTTTCTTCCTCCTGTATAGAATTAGCCATGCTATGTCAAACCAATGCCCTGGTAGCAAAAGAGCTTTTGTCTGACTAAAACATGTGAGCTGACATTTTTTGATAGAGCAGTTTACCTTTGTAAAACTGCTCTATCATTATTTAATCGGCATTACAATTTTAGTGAGCCATTCACTTTCCGGAAACGTCGGATCATTATAATAATATTCATAGGCAATTCCTTCCGGTTGACAGTGATTGGTCTCAAACCATTGTGCCATCTCCCCATAAACCGGTTCCATTTCGGCGTAAGGCCCCCGATACATGCAAAAGATATTTTTTCCTTCTGGAATCAGTCCCGGTTTGACGTCGCCCTGTCCAGGCAATGATTTGGCTACCGGAAATCCGATTTCTACATCAAGATGTTGCATATCCATGTTATGATAGGCAACAAATGGTACATCGGTCATCAATTCCCCGATCTCATTGAGATAGGCGCCAATCTTTCCGTAGCTCTCACCGATTAACTGCGGCAATTCTTCGACCCTGGTAATCGTTCGAATAACCAGAGTAGGTTGTTCCCGCTGTTTGATCGTTTCAATATTTGACATTTTTGGCATGTCCGACCCTCCTTAAAATTTTTTCGGCTAAACTTAAATTGCGCTTTTTAAATATTGTTACCCTCTTTTTGCCTAAATATTGAAATAATTTTATATTAAAAAACACCCCAACGCTTTAAATTTCATTCGTTAAGAAACTTAAAGAACAGGGGTGTCTTATCATTTATGACCATAACCGAAAGACTTTTAATTGTCTAATCACATTTTCCGCTTTTTTTATCCGTGTAACTAAAATCAGCTACATCATCTTACAGGCTGGGTAAGGTTCCCGAAATCACGGCTGGCTCCAGTGCATTGATAACGGCCCGCATAATTCCCGTTGAAGTATAGGTTGCCCCGGAAATGGTATCCACAACCGGAGTCTGAGCGGCGATGATGGCGGCCGGTACTGCATCAATAGCCTTTCCGTAATATTTGACATTGTTTTCATTATGAGAGATCACCGAAACAGCAGTAATCACATTATCAGCCACCGTAACACTAACTGTCAGCTCTGGTCCGTAACCTTCAGCCACCCCGGTATAGGTGCCGTCCTGCAAATCGACACTGCCCAAAAACAGATTGGTTTTGGTCATCACCGTATCGGTCACAGAGGCATCCACTGTCGTTGCCGGGGTACTTTCCGCTGTCGACACACTGGAGTTTTCTGCTGTTACGGAATTGCCCTGATCAGCCTCGGCTGTTGCTGAAACCGTTTTTGTGCCATATAATTTTTCTACCGAAGCCTCGACTTCCTTTAATGATCTGTTAAAAAAGACTTCTGGGCCCATGATTCCGCCAACCTCCCAAAGATGAACCCCCAGAAAAACAATCAGTACCACGGTTAACCAGCGGTGCGGTTTAATCCAGGTACACTTTCCCCTGAGCATTTTTCTGAGGAAATAGGTTAGTCCCAACAGAACTCCCATGACCATACAAAGGGTTCCAAAATTAAATGACAGAATTTCTCCCGAGGAAAAGAACCCATGAATACAGGCAGTGATCACAAAAGCGATTCCCATGGTTTTATGTGAATTTCTCAAATTGTGATTGATTTTTGCGATAACTTCATTTTTTCTAGTGCCCTTATTGACAATTCGCAATAAGTAGATGATGGACAACAAAACGGCAAAAATAACGCTTAGCCAGGCTGTTAACACATCAATAATAACAGTCATCTCAATTCCTCCTTTTTTTTATCATAGCAGGCTTTTATGACATCTTTGTGTCATCCTCATTAACATATCATGTTTTTGTGATGTTTCTGTGATGTTTCTGTGATTATCACACCGTTTTAATTATTCCTTAAGTCATTTCTGCCAAAACCGCATCGGTATTCTTGACAAAAAAAGACCTACTGCTTAACAGTAGATCTCAGCACCTAATAAAACATCGGCAATACCCCAAAAAACAACATCCCCAACGCCGCAGAAATCAGGATCAATTTGATCGGATGGAGTTTGAAGCGAAAATAAACAAAGACACAAATACTAAAAATAATGATTTCCAGATATTGAAGACTGGCAAAAAAACCGCCGACTGAGTTAATTTGCGCCTCATGACCAATAAATCCACTGGACATCAGCAGCAATACTGCCGAGGCAATCAATCCAATTACCACCGGTCGCATTCCATAAAGAGCCCCCTGTACCCATTTGTTCTGCTGAAAGTTGGTGAACGCTTTGGCAATCAGCAAGATAATGATAAAAGATGGCAACACCACCGCCGTGGTGGTGGTCAGTGCTCCCGGAAGCCCACCCATTTCCATACCCACAAAGGTGGCAATATTTACCGCAAATGGCCCCGGGGTCGATTCCGCCACGGCAATGAAATCAGTCAACTCCAATAGCGTCAGCCATCCGTGATCCACCACTTCCTGCTGAATCAGCGGAATCATCGCATATCCGCCGCCGATGGTAAACAAGCCAATTTTGAAAAAGGTTATAAATAAATCGAGATATATCATTTTTTCACCTCGTCACGTTTATCATCCGCTTGTTTTCGGTTTAACCAGACCTGATAAAAAAGGCCCGTTACAGCACCACCCAGCAAGAGATAAATGACATTGATATCGGTAAAGGATGCCAGACTAAAGGCCAGCATTAAGATCAGCACCGTCAGTGGCGTGTACTCCCCCTTTTTGCCCATTTTAACCACCGCTCCCAAGATTAACACAATGACACCGGCTCGAATCCCTTTAAAAGCATACCCCACCCATTCCAGGCTTTGAAACTCCTGGAAGAACAGGGAAATTACACTGATAATTGTAAAGGACGGAATCACCACCCCCAGGGTTGCCAGCAACGAACCCCAAAAACCAGCCACTTTATAACCAACAAAGGTTGCCGTATTGATGGCAATGACTCCGGGAGTGGCTTCGGCAATGGCAAAAATATCCAGAATATCCTCGCTTTTTATCCACCGATGCCGCTCTACCGTTTCGTATTCGATCAGCGGGATCATTGCATATCCACCACCAAAGGTGAACAGTCCGATTTTAAAAAAGGTAATGAACAGGGTTTGCAGTTTTTCTTTTTGATTTGTTGGTATTCCCATTAATTTGCTCCTATAATGTGACCCACTCCAGACACTCCTGAAAATCAACTGTATCCGTGACAGACCAGATAACATAGCCTTCCAGCTCCGGATAATTTTTAAACACCACCGGCATTTTTTGCCCTTCTGAAATAGTAGCTGTTTCAGGATTTATTGCCACTTCCTGGTGACAGTCAATCGCAAAAGTATGCAGCGGCAAATTAAAGCCTTTGCCAGTGTATTTCATATACGCTTCTTTTAGCGCCCAAAGATCATAAAAGCCCTGCTTCTGTTTTTCTTGTGGCAAAGCTATAAGCCAGTCTGTCTCGCTTGGGGCAAAAAAGCGTTTAGCCAGCCTGAGTTTCGGCTGAGCCATTTTTTGAATGTCCACCCCGACCGGTCGGGAACCCAGACCGCAGACCACGTAATCACCGGAATGGGAGAGGTTAAAGCAGATCTCCGGATAATCAGCAAACCATGGTTTACCAGATGCTCCGGTCTCGATCACCAGTGGTCCATCAATATCATAACTTTGCGCCAATGCCTTTTTCAATAATATTTCAGCACCAACTGAAAGTGCCTTCGCTGCCGGTGCTTTTAACCGCTCGGCTTTTTTCTGCCGTTCTGTTGATACTGCTTTCATGGCTGCTCCTAAACGGTTGGGCTTCGATAAGCTGCGGACATCGGCGATAAAAATCCGGATTTTGGGGTTTTCCATTTCTTCTCCATCGTTGACCTGATTCTTTCTTTGGCCATCCCGCTTACCACAGGTCAATCGTCGTCAGATTAATCAGGATCATTTCTTTTATTGTTATTTAGATTATACTAAAAAAGACGAAAGCAGACAAACAATGCTGATTGTTTGACTGCTCATTAGTTTCTATTTTTATCGATTAATTTCTGAATTTCCTGGCGGTTTTCTTCATTAATTGCTATTCTGAGGGCCGAACAGGCACCGATATTTTTTTTCCCCTGCAATAGTTTTTCGGCAAAAGCCATACAGTTATTTTCACCGCAGTTTTTACAACTAGTTTGTGGAAGATATTCATAAATATCAAAGACGCTGATTTTTTGATCCGACATGATTTTCTCCTATTTTTTCACGATTTGATGATTACCACCATCAAACAATTAGATATGACAAAACCTGCTTTTTAAGACATCTTAAAGAGCAGGTTAACTTTCTTTTGGCAGAGGTAGCAGGATTCGAACCTGCGAGTGATGGAGTCAGAGTCCATTGCCTTACCGCTTGGCGATACCCCTTTATTCATTTTCTGTCCCGAAGGTACGCTAAACATTTTATCTGAATTTTTATTGATTGTCAAGGAAAATGAATAATTGATTTGCGTTTTTTATTTATTTCGTCTTTTCACCAATACCAAATACCCTTTTGGCATTTCGGGTGGTAATCTCGGCCACCTCTTCCACCGCCATCCCCCGGATCCGGGCAATTTCAGCCGCTACCAAACCCACATAGGCCGGCTCATTTCGTTTGCCGCGATGGGGAGTCGGTGTCAGGTAAGGACTGTCCGTTTCAATCAGCAACCGCTCCAGCGGCATCATTGCGACAACTTCCGGTAGTTTCCGGGCATTGCTGAAAGTCAGCGGGCCGGAAATCGACAAATGAAAGCCCATCTCCAAAAAGACCTTGGCCATTTCCACCGAGCCACTGTAGCTGTGCATGATGCCACCGTACTCCGGCGCAAAATATTCCTTTAAGATCCGAACCATATCTTCCATCGATTCCCGGTTATGAATCACGATCGGCAGCGCCACCGCTTTAGCGATCATCAGCTGGCGGATGAAGACCTCCTGCTGGACATCCCGGGGGGAATAATCATAGTGGTAGTCCAGACCGATTTCGCCAATGGCAACCACCTTTTCTTTTTTTGCCCATTCCGTTAACAGGGCGTCGTGTTTGTGGGTATCGTAATCCTTGGCATCATGCGGATGAATCCCCACCGTGGCATAAACCATCGGGTATTTTTCACTCATTGCCACGGCCCGGAAGCTGGAGGCTTCATCCGCACCGGGATTAATGATCAGCTCCACTCCAGCAGCCCGGGCATTTTCCAGTACCGCTTCGCGATCCTCATTAAATTTCTGATCGTCAATATGGGCATGGGTGTCAATTAACATTTGTGTATCTCCTTTGCTTTTTCCATCAAATTTTCTTTTTCGTTTTGATAAACTTCGTCCATGACACCGGCCAGCAGTTGATTAAGAATCCGACCGATTTCGACCCCGTTGGTGATCCCCATGTCAATCAGATCGTGGCCGTTAACAGCCAGGTCTTTCAGCGAGAAGCAGGCCTTTTCGGCAATCACTTGATCCAGTAGTACTTCCAGTTTTTTCAACGACACCAATCGGTCACGATACTGGGGCGCCTGGGCCAGGTTATCGCCCCGCTTGATTGCAATCAGATCACGAAACAGCGGCTCCGATAAACGATTCAGCCAACGCTTAATGCTGGTTTTATCGGCCTCAATCAGGGTATCGTGGTATTTTACCAGCAGACAAACCTGATCAACGGTATTTCTACTAAGCCGCAAAGCGGTGAGGCGCTCCCGGGCCATCCCTTCCGATACCTTGCTATGACCTTTAAAATGACCGACGCCATCCGCATCCCGGGTAAAGGTTGCGGGTTTTCCCAGATCGTGAAACAACATCGCCCAGCGCAGCCGGGGCACCGGTGCCAATGTTTCCATGGCCACCGCCGTATGGGTCAGAACATCATAGCAATGGTGGGGATTCCTCTGATCAAAGTTTTTAGCTGGCAAAAGTTCCGGGATCACCACCCCCAGCACGGCGGTTTCTGCCAGGATGATCGCTTTGGCACTTTTTCCACAGATCAGTTTATCCAGTTCAACGGCAAGCCGCTCGGCCGAAATATGACGAAGTTGTCCACAATTTTGCCGGATTGCCCTGCCGGTTTCGGGTTCCAGATCAAACCCCAGAACTGCGGCAAAACGGAGGCCCCGTAGAATTCGCAAAGCGTCCTCAGCCATTCTTTGGGAAGGATCGCCAACACAGCGGATCATCTTATTCTTAAGATCCTGACTGCCCGCAAACAAATCAATTAAACCTTTTTGGGGATGATAGGCCATCGCATTAATGGTAAAATCCCGCCTGGCCAGGTCATCGGCCAGGTTTCGGGTAAATGCTACTGTATCCGGGTGGCGATTGTCCGAATAATCACCTTCAATCCGATGGGTGGTTATTTCAATCGCCATTCCTTCAATTATGACCGTAACTGTACCGTGGCGGATGCCAGTCTCAATGACCCGATGATTGGCAAAACACTTAATTATTTCATTCGGAGTGGCGTCGGTGGTCATATCAAAGTCCGTCGGCGGGGCGCCCAGCAAAAAATCCCGAACACAGCCGCCCACCAGATATCCACAGAATCCACAGCTTTCCAGTTGCTTAAAGGCCTGTTCTACCGGAGTCGGAAGATTAAGCTTCATTACTTCCCAGGCCGATGTCGTCAGCCACGGCCCGCATGCCCAGAATTGTTTCCTGCATCAGCTCATCCAGCGAATAACCAGCCATTTCGGCGCCTTTGGCAACCACCTCCCGATTAACCCCGGCGGCAAAACTGGCGGTTTTAAATTTCTTTTTCACCGATTTCAGTTCCAGATCATTAACGCTTTTGGAGGGCCGCATATACGCACAGGCAGTAATCAGCCCAGCCAGTTCATCGGTGGCATAAAGAATTTTTTCCATTTGATGGGTGGGTTCGACGTCGGCGCAGAGACCAAAGCCGTGGCTGACCACACTATTGATAAAGGCGCGCTCGTAATCGTTCGCTTCCAAAATTTCGACCACTTTAACACAGTGCTGATCGGGGTATTTTTCATAATCCAGATCATGCAGCAGACCGACAATGCCCCAGTACTCCGGATCTTCGCCTTCCAGTCTGGCAAAATGTTCCATCACCCCCGAAACCGCCAGACCATGATTAACCAGGGATTCACTTTCGTTGTATTCTTTTAACAATGCCAATGCTTTTTCGCGATCCAATTGTGTACTCATTTTATCACCTCATGCTTCTTAAAATTAATTGGCAGCTTGCCATTTTGTACTACCAAAACAACCATTGCGTTGGTTTTAGCTCCCGCTATTTATTTTGTTTATTAAACGTATTTTAACACAGTTTGCTTCCAATTAACAAAAGCGGTCACAAATTATTACGCTTTTTTCATCAACAAAAGCCCTGCCACAAATTTTTCTCTCCATGGCAAGGCTGGTGCTTCATTTTGGCTAATTAATAATTCAAACTATCCAAACGTTTAACGCTGCCCCCAGGTTTGTTGAAACAACGTATCGATCCGGGTAGTCAGCGTTTCCGATCCAACCCCGTAGTACCGTTTATCGAGCTGCTTCACTGGCATGATTTCCATCAGCGAATTGGTGATAAAAACCTCGTCGGCAGCTAGTAATTGATCACTGCTGTAATACCCCTCTGTGATCGGGATCTGATTGGTTTTTAGCAACGCGATCACCCGGTTGCGGACAATCCCGGCCAGTAGCCCACAATCCCTTGCCGGAGTATTGACTCGGCCGTTTTTGATAAAAAAGATATTGGTCATACACCCTTCCGCCAGATAGCCCTGAGTGTTAAAAAAAATCGCTTCGCTAAACCCCTGGGCTTTGGCTTCATTTAATATCAGCAGATTCTCCAGATAATTGTTGGACTTGATGCTCACCAGCCGGGATTTTTCATTGCGGATCGTATCACTGGTGCAAATTTTTAGTCCCTGTTCAAACATCCGACGATCATAATGGTTTTCCCGGGCAGTGATTAGCAAATTATCAGCTTTTACGCCCTTACTGAGCGTCACCCTCAGGCCGCCCCGAATCATCGTATTTTTGGCGATGATCTGCTGACACTCGCTTTGGATCTGATCAGGATGGCGATTAAGCTTCAGGCCCATCACCAGGGCACTCTGTTTGAGCCGTTCCATATGATCCTCAAAGAAAACCAGCTTGCCCTGAGCCACGTTGATGGTTTCAAACACCCCATAGCCATAAAGAAAGCCCTGATCCAGCGGCATCTGCGGTTTTTTTGAAATTTCCCCATTATAACTGACGTAGTCCATTTTTCTCCCTCTATTTGGAAACCGCATAATTTTAAATTACGAACAACTATTGCTTTACGATCAGTTTCCACAAACAATTGTGTAACGTGTAGGCGAACAGTTCAGCGAACTGTCCGCCATACAGTGTAACAATTGTTTTGTGCGAAAGTGGTCGTAAAGCTCACGGCACTTAAGTAACACAGTTGTATTTAATACCGTTTCAATGCATCCATCAGGGCCCGCCCCTTATCAAAGGTTTCCTGATACTCGGACTCATTGTCGGAATCCCAGACAATCCCGCCGCCGACCTGAAAATAGCCTTTGCCATCCTTACAGACAATTGTCCGGATGACGATGTTCAGATCCAGATCACCATTGAAACCAATATAACCAATCGAACCGGTATAAATGTTTCGCTGGGTCGGCTCCAGTTCATCAATAATCTCCATCGCCCGAATTTTTGGTGCCCCGGTAATCGAACCGCCGGGGAAGGTCGCCTTAACACAGTCGATGGCATCCAGCTCGTCTTTTAACTCGGCAATCACCGTGGAAACCAGGTGAAAGACCGTCTGGTATTCTTCCAGTTTAAACAATTCCGGTACCTTAACGGTGCCGGTTTTGGCGATTTTTCCGAGATCGTTTCGTTCCAGATCGACAATCATCAATAGCTCGGCCTTATCCTTTTCGCTGTTGACCAGCGTTTCACGATTGGCGGCATCTTCGGCCGGGGTTTTGCCCCGGGGCATGGTGCCTTTAATTGGTCGGGTTTCAATGTTTCGGCCCTGAACCAGAATAAATCGCTCCGGCGAACTAGAGACAATCTGACCGACCCCAAAATCGATATAGCTGGCAAAGGGAGCCGGGTTAATCTTTCGCAGTTCACTGTATAGCTCCAAAGGCGTGATCTGTAAATCAGCGTTAAAACGTTGCGTCAGATTGGTCTGATAAATATCTCCAGCTAAAATATACTCATGCACCGCATCCAGGGCTTTTAGATATTCCGGTTTGGTAAAATTACCCCGGAATTCCAGATTTTCATTGATTTTAAAGTCCGAACGAATGGCGACCTTGGGATCACCAACAAATTTTTTTACCAAACGGCTGACAATATCTGCTTCGTTTTCTTCAATCCCCAGGGCGGCTACATAGGTTTTGTTTTCTTTATGATCGACGATCACAATGCCATCGTAGAAGCCCATAAAACAATCCGGGACATTGACATCATCCACTGCCGTCCGGGGGAAAGTTTCCAGATGATGACAGAGGTCATAGCCAAAATAACCAACCGCTCCGCCGATAAACGGAAACGGCGATGAATAATCCATTTTATACTGTTTTAAGAGTTTTTGCAGTTCAGCAAAAGGATCGCCCGTAACCGTTTTCGTCTCCGTCTTGGTTTTAACGGTGATGTCATTGTCCTTGCTGGTAAAGACCAGTAACGGATCCCCGCCGATAAATGAATAACGTCCCAGGCTGTCCGGGTCTCTCCCGCTGTCGAGGAAGAAACTATAGGGGTCATCTTTAAATAAAAGATAGCTTTCAAAACTGGTTAAGTCGGTTTTTATTTCTTGTATTAGCATCTTGCACCATTTTCTTTTGTTGCTTGAAAAAAGTTATCCAATAATTCCATACCCATTTCGGTGAGAATCGCTTCGGGATGAAACTGCACCCCTTCAATGGGGTAGTTTTTATGGCGCATCCCCATGATCTCATTTTGATCGGTTCGGGCGGTAATCTCAAAAAAATCGGGAATATCCCGGTTTTCCACCACCAGAGAATGGTATCGGGTCACCTTCAGGGGATTATTAAGACCGTCAAAGACTCCGATATTGTCATGGGCGATCGCATGAACTTTGCCATGAACTGGCTCCAGCGCTTTGGTAATCGTACAGCCAAAGGCCTGACCAATGATCTGGTGGCCCAGACAAATTCCCAGAATCGGGATTTGTCCCTTAAAACGGTGAACCACATCCAGACAGATGCCGGATTCGTTGGGGGTACATGGCCCCGGTGATAAAACAATCATCGACGGTGCCATCGCTGCAATCTCGTCGAGAGTGATTTTATCATTTCTTTTTACGATCACCGTTTCATTGAGTCCCTCCAGATACTGGACTAAATTATAGGTGAAAGAATCATAGTTGTCGATCATTAGAATCAATTTTTATACCTCATAGTATTAATCATTTTGAGCTGTATTGTATCATACTCCATGGGTTTTAGACAATGAATTATAGCTGGAATATTTGGCAGAAATTTTCGATCGGTCTGGTTTTTTCGGGGTTGATTTACACCAGAATTTACCCCCATTCTAAAAATTCTCAATTCCCGGTTTGCTTTTTTTGCTTGGACTGATTATTAGTCCCAGTCAATTTTAATTTGACAAATCGATTCCCGATATGCTATTATGCTTCCAAGTAAATAAAGCTTTTTTGGTGCCTTGTAAAAGGAGAATAGGGAAACAGGTTGAAATCCTGTAGGGACCCACCACTGTATCGTTGGAGCACTTGTCATCACCACCTCACGGGAAGGGACAAGATGCGATGAAGCGGACTCAGGAGACCTGCCAAAAATGATTCCATTTGGACGACGGTAAAGTTCACATCTGTATTGGATGTGGGCTTTTTTGTTTGGCACTGGAATCGGTTCGTCTTTTCTTTGGCTATCAAATGCTTTATAATAATAATCAAGGAGTTTGTTATGAAAATCAACACCCGACAATTAGTTTTTATGGCACTTTTAATCGCCCTTTCTTTTGTAGGTGCTCAGTTAAAAGTCTTTGGCACCATTGCCTTTGATTCACTACCGGCTTTTTTAGGCACCCTGCTGATGGGCCCTGTGGCTGGCGCAATTATTGCGATTATTGGTCATCTTTTAACCGCCCTCACCTCAGGATTCCCGATGACCCTACCGGTTCACCTTGCCATTGGTCTGGGAATGGGACTGATCATGGTGGCCACCTGGTATACCTATGTTTTTGTTAAAAAAGCCAGCAACGAAATCGTCGCTCTGATTGTCAGCGTTATCGTTGCCGCCGTCTTTAACGGTCCGATTCTTTTGTTACTGTGTTCACCGCTGCTGATCCCGATGTTAACCTGGCCTGGTGTCATCGCAATGATGTTGCCTCTGGCCCTTGTCGGTGGCATCAACGCCCTGATTGCAGCCCTGATTTTTAAAGCCTTACCACAATCCGTTAAAAATCAGGTCGCTTCGGTAAACGAAACCCAATCATGGCAGTCCTAAATTAAATCTGTTTGTGCAGTAACCAAATAATTCACCAAGTCCACGACAGTTTCACTATATGGAAAACCACTCCCCCCGAAGGAGGATCTTATGAATACCTATCAATATCGTGACCTATCGGTCATTGAGCTTCCCGATACCCTCCTGGTCACGGCCTGTGACAGTAGCGGAGGTGTCGGGGAGAAGCCCGGGGACGAATTGTGTGTTCCTACTAAATATATTTCGATTTTTGCCACCCGGGTCTGTCTTTTTGAGCTGCTATCCTGCGGCACCGAGATTATCAGTCTTTCCAATACCATCGTCGGTGAAATGGAGCCCACTGGCGCCGCTCTGATCCAGGGAATTAAGGAAGAACTGGCTCGGGCTGGCATCGGGGAACTACCCATTAACGGTTCAACTGAAGAAAATTTCAAAACCTGTATGACCGGCTTTGGCATTTTTGTTGCGGGCATCGCCCCGCAATTACGAATCACCCCCTCTACGCCAGGGGATATCTTGATCTGTATTGGCAAGCCCAAATTCGGGGCCGCTCTTGTTCTCGATGATGATCCAGAAATCGCCAATTATCAGGATCTTCAAACCTTAATAAAAAATCCCGCCGTTAATGAGATTATACCCTGCGGCTCCAAGGGAATTTTGTACGAAGCCACCAATCTTGCCGCCATTCATCAGTGCCAGTTTAAAACGATGCCCAATGATCTGAATGTGGTGGATTCCACCGGTCCGGCGACCACCGTAATTGCCAGTATCAAGCCTTTTGCCTTATCCGAACTGGCTACGATCTTCAGGGATAAACTGACAGTGATCGGCCATCTTAAATAATTTTTTCACTAAAAAAAAGACCACCTGGTATTCGAGTGGTCTCTTTTTTAAGGGGAGGGGTAATTATATTTTAGTTTGTCCAGACGTCACAAAAATCCAGAAAAAACGTAAAACCTAGGGTTTAAATAGCATATACAAAAAACTCGACACTTTAAATCTCTGATGATCACTACCCGGTTTTTCTGCCCCGGTGACCAGCTCTTTTTCCGATTGTGTTCCCTCATCAGCTGACTTTTCGTCGCATTCCGGAACCTTGATAAACCGATTGATTAAAAACGCCACAATGATCCCAAACGCTGTTTCAAGCAGCCTTAACATTGCCAGCATGTAACTGCCCATTTCCTGGGGATAGGTCGTCATCACACTGAGAAACATCACACAGGTAATCACAATGGCACCCGCTTTGTGAAAATTATTACATAAATAAATCAGGATCATAATTCCCAAGGGAATAATAACTACATAAGCGTATTCATATGGGATTAAGTTAGCAATAAAAATGCCCAGCAGCCCCGCTATTCCACCAAAGATCGTTCCCAATATCCGATTCCAACCAGTTTCGATGGAATTTTCAATGCTCGGTCCCATGGTAAGCACCGCTGCAATTGCAGCAAACAATGGATTAAACTCCGGTCCCATTATTGCAAATACCACCACACAGATGAATACTGCCAGCACCGTTTTTATGTTTCTCATACCAAGAGATGGCAGATGACATAATTTCATGATTTTTTTGCTCCAATTATTTATTTAACTTTTACCCTCTTCGTTTTGTTCCCACCAAAAATTATAATTTCAAATGTTTCTTTATCTAGAGTATACTCCCATATTAAATTAAGTCAATAGCGTAATCATTTTCAGGCTGATGTAATAGTTTTCACAGCATATCTCTTAAGCAAACTCACAGTTTTTTTAAGCTTTTCGCCGCCCGAATCTCCCCCATGGCAATACGTTTTTCCCGAACTGATTGAAGTCGATCAATCAATTCGTCTTTTTCATCCAAACGAATCATTTCCTTCATGGCAACCAGGCTGGCCTCAAATTTCTCGATCTGATCAAGCAGATTTTTGCGGTTGCACATAAACAATTCCGTCCACATCGGGGCATTGATCATGGCAATTCGAGTCAGGTCACCAAAACTACCGCCTTCAAAATCAGTGATTGACAGATCGTCCTCGCAATCCACCAGTGCCGCCGCAATCACATGGCAAAGTTGAGAAGTGAAGGCTATTTTCTGGTCGTGAATTTCGGTGGTGGTTTCAACAATATGGTTAAAGCCCAGATCGGTCACGATGTCCCGGATTAACTGAATATTCTCCGGCTGATTGGTGGGCAGAGGGGTCAAAATATAATTCCGGTTCTTAAAGATCCGATCATCAGCCCCGCCGAACCCTTCTTTTTCACTGCCCGCCATCGGGTGTCCGGGAATATAATCAATGTCTTTGCGTAGCAAATTGCCAAGGTTTTTAAAAACCACTTCTTTGACCCCGATTATATCCGTGACAATCGCCCCCGGTTTGAAGTCTTCCATGTACAGGGCTAAAAAAGCCAGGGTGTCCATTGGGGTCAGGCAAATAAACACCAGATCGCATTGGGGCAGCATTTTTTGAAGCCCCGCCGAATCCCAGACCCCTTCGTCAATCACTCCCTGATCCAACGCCTTTTTAATCACCGACGGATTTAAGTCATACGCCCAGATTTCTCTGGGCCCCTGTTTCCTGAGTCCCATGGCCAAAGCCCCGCCCATCAGACCCAGGCCGATAAAGCCAACGATGGAATCTTCACGTTTTTTCATTACATCACCTTGTTCTCAAATTCAGCGTATTTTTTGACCGTGATCATGATTTTATGAAATTGTTCCGGCGTAATTGACTGTTCACCGTCACACAGCGCTTCTTCAGGATTATTATGAACCTCGATCATCACGCCATCAGCACCGGCAGCGATCGCAGCCTTTGTCAATGCTTCAACAGTCCATGACAATCCAGTGGCATGACTGGGGTCAATAATAATCGGCAAATGACTCTTTTGTTTGAGCACCGGGATACAGCTGATGTCCAGGGTATTTCGGGTGGCGGTTTCGAAGGTACGGATTCCCCGTTCACAGAGAATGACCTTATCATTGCCCTCCTTCATGATGTATTCAGCCGACATCAGGAATTCCTGCATCGTCGATGACATCCCCCGCTTAAGCAGGATCGGCTTATCAATTTTTCCCAATTCCCGGAGTAAATCAAAATTCTGCATATTTCTGGCACCTACCTGAATAATATCGACATCTTCAAAAGCCTCAAGATGCTCAAGCGACATGAGTTCGCTGACAATCGGCAGTCCGGTTTCTTTTCTGGCGATCTTAAGCAACTCCAGTCCTTCGTATCCCAGACCCTGAAACGCATAGGGTGAGGTTCGCGGCTTGAAAGCTCCACCCCGCAGAAAGGTTGCCCCGGAAGCTTTAACACTTCTGGCAATCGCCACGACCTGTTCTTCACTCTCTACCGAACAGGGGCCAGCCATCACACTGATTGTCCCTTCGCCGATTTTTCGGCCTTTAACATTAATGATGGTGTCATCGGGATGAAACAGCCGATTGGCTTTTTTATAGGGTTCCTGAACTCTGAGCACATTTTCCACAATACGGTTTGAACGAATTTTTTCCACATCTGCCAAGGTTGTATCCCCTACTATTCCTAGAATGGTGTGATCCACACCTTTTGAGTAATGAATGTTTAATCCCTGTGTTTCAATCATCTTGATTAACCTCTGAATATCCTCTTCTTTTGTGTTGGGCTTAACAACTATTATCATTTTCTTCCTCCATTAATTTACGAACTGACTACTCGGCCCCATTTTTTATCTTCTGTGCACCGAAGACCACCAGAAACCGCCTTACTGATTTCTGGTGATTCGCAGTCAGCATCCAAATTGCTAGCATGATCTTTGGCCTTTGACTTGCGAAAAAAAAAGGAGACTTCCTAAGAAGCCTCCTAAAAATCAACTTTTATTCAATACACCTGTATCGCTAAAAATTTCTCATGGGTTCGGATTCTCAAAGGAACTTAATTGATTGTACGCAAAATAACCAAAGCTAAAAAACCAATAGCTTTGGGTGTTAACGTAATAATATTCATTTAAGTTTCTTCTTAACTCTGCCATGATATTCCTCTCAGGACACCTTACAACGGAGAAAATGAACTTCTCCACAACCTTGTTGAACTGTAACGTGTATTTTGGTTTATTATAGACCTAATTTTTATCAATGTCAAATAAATAGTGATTAAAAACATGTTAATTTTTCATTCTTTGCTTTACGTATTGACAAGATCTGGTCATTATGATATATTGCTTATAATTCCTACTGGTATGATATGTAATTCATTAATGCGATATAAGGAGATATGATTATGAAGGATACCCGAAAATTTGAAACGCTCCAGCTCCATGGCGGGCAAAGCCCTGATCCCACCACCCATGCGGTGGCAGTTCCCATTTATCAGACCACCTCTTATGTTTTTGATAACAGCGAACACGCCCAAAGGCTATTTGGTCTGGAAGAACCGGGCAATATTTACACCCGGATTATGAATCCCACCACCAGTGTGCTGGAAGAACGGATGGCACTTTTAGAAGGCGGTGTTGGAGCCCTGGCCTTTGCTTCCGGCTCGGCAGCGATTACCGCTACCATTCTTAATATCGCCGGTGCTGGAGATGAGCTGGTGGCCACATCCACCCTTTACGGAGGAACCTATAATCTCTTAAGCGCCACCCTGCCCCGGCTCGGTATTACAACGACCTTTGTTAACCCGGATGATCCTGAAAATTTCCGCACTGCCATCAACGAAAATACCAAGGCCATCTATATCGAATCTCTGGGGAATCCGGCTATTAATATTGTCGATGTCAAAGTCGTGGCCCAAATCGCCCACGACAACGGGTTGCCACTGATTGTCGACAACACCTTTGCCACCCCGTACTTATTTAGGCCACTGGATTTTGGTGCCGACATCGTGGTTTATTCAGCCACCAAATTTATCGGTGGGCACGGCACCACCATTGGCGG
The DNA here is from genome assembly GCF_026646375.1 of Acetobacterium wieringae. Classification (GTDB taxonomy): domain Bacteria; phylum Bacillota; class Clostridia; order Eubacteriales; family Eubacteriaceae; genus Acetobacterium; species Acetobacterium wieringae_A. Next base: position 143,005 of record NZ_JAIPPU010000001.1, on the reverse strand, counting down.
TATCATCGTTGACGGCGGCAGCTTTGACTGGGCTGGCAGTGGCCGCTTCCCGCTGTTCACCACCCCCGACGCCAGTTATCACGGTATTACCTACACCACTGATATCGGCGCTGCGGCTTTTATTGTCAAAGCCCGGGTTCAGCTACTCCGGGATACCGGTGCCTGCATCAGTCCCTTTAATGCCTTTCTGCTGTTACAGGGTCTGGAAACCCTGTCGTTGCGCCTGGATCGGCATCTTGAAAACACTCAGAAAGTCGTCGCTTACTTGACCAACCACCCTCAGGTTTCCTGGGTTAACTATCCGTCACTCCCTGATAATCCTTATCAGTCTCTTTCTGATGAGTACTTTAAAAAAGGCCCTGGTTCGATCTTCACCTTTGGCATCAAAGGCGGCATCGCCGCCGCCCGTAAATTTATTGATAGCCTGACCCTGTTTACGCATCTGGCCAACGTTGCCGATGCCAAATCACTGGTGATTCATCCTGCCACCACTACCCATCAGCAATTGTCTGGTGAAGACCTGATTGCCGCCGGTGTGACCGAAGATATGATCCGTTTGTCGATTGGACTGGAACACAGTGATGATATTCTGGCTGATCTCGATCAGGCCTTTTCTCAGGCGCTTTAATTTTTAATCAACCACCCGGAGGTAAACCAATGCCGATAAAAATACCCACAAATCTGCCCGCCAGTCAGATTCTGACCAATGAAAACATCTTTGTAATGGATGCTGACCGGGCCAGTCATCAGGATATCCGGCCCTTAAAAATTGCCATTCTCAATCTGATGCCGACTAAAATCACCACTGAAACGCAGCTGCTGCGACTATTAGGGAATACACCGCTGCAGATTGAGGTAACCCTGTTGCAAACAAAAACCTATGAAAGTAAAAACACCCCGTCTGAACATCTGGGCTCTTTCTATTGTTATTTTGAAGATGTCAAAGCGCAACGGTTTGATGGCCTGATTATTACTGGGGCTCCAATCGAAACGTTGGCGTTTGAGGCGGTTGACTACTGGGATGAACTCACCGAGATTATGGACTGGAGCAAAACCAATGTCTTTTCCACGCTGCATATCTGTTGGGGTGCCCAAGCCGGGCTCTATTATCATTATGGGATTGAGAAGTATTTGTTACCCGAAAAAGCCTTTGGTGTTTTTGAACACCATCTGGAGCAAGACTATGTCAAACTCTTTAGAGGCTTTGATGATACTTTTTACGTGCCCCATTCCCGACACACCGGAATCCGTCGAGAACTGCTTGAGGCCCATCCCGATCTGGAAATCATGGCCACCTCACAGGAATCTGGGGTGTATATCGTCATGGCTCAAAATGGCCGCCAGATTTTTGTCACCGGCCATAGTGAATATGATCCCCTGACATTAAAGGGTGAGTATGACCGTGATGTTTCCCAGGGTAAACCAATCAATATTCCAATCAACTACTACCCTAATGACGACCCGACTCAGCCGCCGGTGGTGCGCTGGCGGGGACATGCCAATCTGCTGTTTAGCAACTGGCTAAATTACTACGTTTATCAGGAAACACCCTATGAATTATCTAACGCAGCTTTTTAATGGCATTTAAAAGCGCAGGCATTTGCCTGCGCTATTTCAGTATAATGCTTTTTTCTTTGACAACACGACCTTGAATTTCCAACCGTTTTCCTTGGCAACAGTTTTAGCAATTTTGTTAAACTGCCCCAAATCAAAATTATATTCGTAGACCTTTCCATCCGTGCTGTATTGAACCGCCTTTACTTTCCGGGATAAGGTTGCCCCACTTTGTGAAAAGCTTTCACTGCTGAATCCAACAGAAAAACCGCTTTTTATTTCTTTAGACAACTCCCAAAAATAAATCGTCTTTTCCGCTTCCTTCAATAAAATCAGATTTTCATAATGGATTTTTATTTTCCCCGTGGCGTGTTTGGCATCCATTAATTCCTGATTTACTGAAAGATCCGTTTCACCACCAACTTTACAGGCAATTCCGTTTTCTTCATACTGTCTGGCAATACTCGCGATTATTTCATTTTTTTCCATCGTTTGATTAATCTTTCCTTTGCTGCTTCTTTATTTAACAACAAATTCGTTGACGGTATCGGGATCTTCCCGGTCATCAATGTAAATTTCAACAGCATAGTTCCCCGGCGTGGTAACCAACTCAGCAGGTAGAATACCCCACAATGGTGCATCACTGACATCACCGTTATTGATGGTAACGGAATCGACTACCTGATCTTCCAGATACCAGATAAAGGTTATGTCGGTATCATCCGGTGCGTTGTGCAATTCCGCTGCTACATAAACGTCGGTATTGACTGGAAATGAGGTGACTTCATCAATCGGTAATGAACTGTCATCCACTCCGGTTGTCATCACTGCATTGCTGACGTTAGCCGATGTTGCACTGCAACTGGCCCCCATCAAAAGAACCGAAACCATCATAATCGTTATGGCCACAAGATAAACTGTTAATTTATTTTTTTTCATGACTTTTTCCTCCTGAATGATAATTTTACGCGAATAGCTGGAATTCCCTTTCTGCCTGTTATCCCAAATTCTTAACCGCAGCTTGATCGGCCGATTTGATTGCAACCGATTTCAGACGCGTTTCCGGTTACCCATCCGGCTTTTAATAACCCCTTGTTTTGCTTAGCCCTCCTTTTTTTATAAAAAAGATTTCTGTTCGTTCCAACCTATTTTCGTACTACTATTCTACCACATTTCTGTAAAAATAAACATTCCCTCGACTGACATTTCACCATACAAAAAACCCAAGTGAGAAAATCACTTGAGTTTTTCATATACAGGTTTTATTGACTGGCTTTACTTTGGTTTTTTAACGCCTTCATCACATCAAAATAGCGATAGGTAATAGTTTCAATCAGCGAAATGATGTCTTCTGCCGATTCCATTTCTTCCCGTTTCATGATCAGTGCATCCGCAATCAGCAGTGACAGACGTCTTGCACAGTTTCGGCTAACCGGATTTTTAATCACATCAAAGTCCGGCAGTGGCACAATCCCACCAACCCGACTGACAATCTGGCAACCGGTGAAACCGCAGACCTCTTTGATATAAGTTCGCAACAAATCATCCCGATACTCAGTGTACTCCCGATACATCGGCTTGGCATCCTGATCCCAGCAAGCACAATAAACCCGCTGATATTCGGTAATTAAATCACGGATGTAACCCAATATTTCCTGGCGGTAGGCTTTCCGGGAGGCTTTGGTGCCTTCTTCATGATGGAACCAGGCAATGTATTCATAAACCAGGTTGCCCAGCAGATAGCCGGTGTCGGATGAGGATGGACCCATAAATGGGTATTCCATATCAATGATTTTCATCTCATTTTCGTCAATCATAATGTTGGAGGTATGCAAGTCGCCATGCACCAGGCATTCGCTTTTCTTCATGAAAATGCCCCGCAGCTTCAGCAGCTCCACCCGCAGTTCCCGCTTTTCCCAAAGTAGATCACTCATCGCCAGATGATTGGGATCACCTGCCGGTAAATCAACTTCTCCTTCAATAAAAGACTCCCGCAAAAACAGGATTGTTTCCATAATGACCCGCATCTCGGGATTCATAAATTTGCATTCGAGCCCCTTATGGGCAATCTGATCCAGATAAATCTCGGAAGTATAAAAATTTGATTTGGCCAAAAATTCGCCCATCTGCCGGGGGAATTTAGGGAAACGCTTGCCCCGGGTCAATTCAAAACGCATAATCTTCAGACGGCCGCAGTCCTCATAAATAAAAAGATTGTTATCGGGATCGAGGTGATACATTTCCGGCAGATACTCGGGGGTGATGGCGGCTCGCAATTTGATGATTTCCGATTCCAGCTGGTTACGTTTGGCAGTCAACGGCGCTCCTTCACCAAATAGCTTCAAATAGGGTTTGGCCTGTTTGAGAATAACCGACTTGCCAGTTTCATCCCAGATCCGATAAATATGGTTGACAAAACCATCGCCGTCGTCCTCGCCACCACCGACCTCATAAACCTCTAGTTGGGCATTAGCTGGAAAAATATCCGTAGATGCTTTGATATAGTCAATGACAGTACTGGGGGTTAAATCTTTATAGGACATCTGCTACCTCGCAATTTTTAAACGAATTCAATGTTTATTCATCTTATCACGATCAACGGTAGAAATAAATGAACTAATTATTTGATTAACGGGAATTTTTTGTGCTAAGATTAAATGATTAGCCGGTCATAATCATCGAAGGCCTGTTTCCGGGTTAACAGAATCGAGAAGTGAATCCCAAAATAACGGGAAATCAGAATCGCCCCCATGATCACAATTTGGTAGACAATCGCCGTCATTGGCATCGAACCGCCGAGAATCTGGCCCGTCATCATCCCCGGCAGAGAGACCAGACCAATCGTTTCGGTGGAGGCAATAATCGGATTCATGCAGGCGATAATTGCCTCCTTGTACCAGGGCAGGGTCGAATCCCACTGATTGGCTGACAAGGCCAGCCGGTACTGATACTGCCGCTCATTTTTCCTTAAACCGTTGTAGAAGGTATTGATCCCGATGATGTTACCGCTCAGACTGTTGCCCAAGAGCATGCCCATCAGGGGGATGTAGTATTGGGCATCAAAAATATTATCCAGACCAATCACAAATTGGTTGATAAAAAGAATCATCACCAGATTGGGAACTCCAAATCCGATCACAATCGGTATAAACTGATTTTTGATCGTCAATCCGCAGGTTTTAACTGTCGATAACCCGGCCGCTCCGATCATAAATAAAATATATGCCGAGTTTACCCAGAGGTTGTTAAATAAGAAGATATATTGCAGAAAAAAACCGACCAATACCAACTGAACGGTCATCCGGAAGAGCGCATAAATAATTCGTTTATTAAGGCCAATTCCCAGTTTATTGTTGATAATTGCCATCGGTACCACAAAGATCAACAACAACAACGGGGTATAAAAAGGGATTTCCTGAACGCCCATTACCAATTCACCTCCCGCAGTCCCCGATTTTGATAAATTTCGTCGTGGGAGACCACTAAAATGGTTTTATCATAGCCCAACAACAACTCCACTATTTTTGTCTTGAGTTCCAGATCGAGTCCGGTGGTGATTTCATCGAGAATCCAGATGTCACGATCCAGCAAAATCCCCAGAATCAGAGCCAACCGTTGCCGTTCGCCTCCGGACAGCGCATCGACATCTCTTTCCAGGGTGTCTGGCGGCAGTGCCATGGTCGTAAGCCACTCACTCAAAACGGCTTCGTGATAACTTAAATGGCGATTAACCTGATATTTAAAAACGTCCGCAAAAACATCGCTAACCCTCCCTTTGGGAAGATCGGCATCCTGACTGACATAAGTAATTTTGCTGCGAATCTGATTGACAGTTGCACCGCTAAGGGTAACCCCTGCCACCGAAATCTCACCGACATCGGGTATCACAAATCCCAGCAACATTTTAACCAGGCTGGTCTTTCCCCGGCCCGAAGGCGCACAAAAAAGAACTTTTTCCTGACGTTCAATTGCCAGATTAAAGCCTGAAAAAATCAGTCGCTGATCATATTTCAACTGAATATTTCGAAATTCCAGATAAGCCATCTTACACCTCGTGTTTAATTCCATTACGCCAGGCTGATAGTCTTATCGCCAGGATACTTCCGGTTTTTTTCGAGGCACGGTGCGCTGGTAGGCGACCTTGGGATATCCGATCACCTGACAGGCAATGACCTGTTTATTGGTATCTTCAATCCCCAGAAAGCGTCGCAGTTTGTCGCTGTTGGCCGCTGCCCGGACAAAAAAGCCACTGTAGAACATTCCCAGTCCCTGGGCATGAGTCATCAGTTCCATGGAGGTCGCAGCCAGGCCACCATCAATGGGTGATTCTGAGACAACGATCAAAACGGCTTTGGCATTAAAAAACAGATCAGTGGGTTTTTCTGGATTAGTCTGATAACCTTCATACATCTGCAACCACCGCTTCGCATAATAGGCAATCAAGGGCGGGGTCTTTTCGGCATCGGCCAGCAACACTTTTCCCAGATTATTAAGGCTTTCCAGGGCCAGTCCGGTCAACTCCACAAGTTGATCCGAAACGACCACAAAAGACACTGGCTGTCGGTTACCCCCAGTTGGTGTAAAACGGCCCGCTTCAATAATCCCGTCCAGCTTTTCTTTTTCAACCGGCTGATCAGTAAACTGTCGAACCGACCGTCTGAATTTAATAAAATTCAGCAGTTTTTCCGGTTCAATATCAAAACTTGCAGCGTCGTACTCCTTCACTTCGTTCATATCGTAGTCAGTTATGCTGACGGCATTAACCGGACAGATGGCAATACAATGGCCGCATTTAATACAGGTTTGATTAAGGGCTTTGGCCTTATCATCGGCAATGACAAGATCCCGGGTAAAACAATCATCAACACAGGCACCACAACCAATACACTTTTCCTGCTCAATTATAATCATTTTTCTTCCTTTCAACTCGTAGTATTATCAATCAGCCTAGTTACCGGTGATAAAGAAATACAACAAGACAATTACACCCAGAACAATGCGGTACCAGCCAAAAATTTTAAAGTCATGCTTTTTGATATAGGTCATCAGGAATTTAATGGCCAGTATGGACGTAATAAAGGCCGTGATCATCCCCACTAACAATATCACCGCTTCCCAAAGAGTAAAGGCAAAACCAAATTTAATCAATTTTAATAAACTGATCCCGAACATCACCGGAACGGCCATAAAAAAGGTAAATTCGGCAGCCACCGTTCGGGATGTCCCCAAAATCATCCCCCCCAGAATGGTTACTCCGGATCGGGATGTCCCCGGAACAATCGATAACGCCTGAAAGGCACCAATCTGTAGGGCCCGTTTATAACTGAGTTCCGATAACTTGACAATCTCCGGTTTGCGCTTTTTGTTGTAATTTTCAATCACAATAAAAAGAATCCCATAGAGAATCAGCATCGCTGCCACTGTGATCGAATTCATAAAATAGGTATTGAAGAGACTGTCCAACAGGAAATAGGCCACGATTCCCGGAATACAGGCCACCACAATTTTTGACCAGAGAATGACCGTGTTTTTACGGATCATTATTTTTTTATCTTTAAATGAAAACGGCACCAGTTTATGCCAATAGATATAAACCACAGCCAGAATGGCGCCCAACTGAACGACATATAGAAACATTTCAATGAATGGATCGGACATATTCAGTTTAATAAAATCATCCACTAATATCATGTGTCCGGTGCTGCTGATTGGCAGCCACTCGGTTACACCTTCGACAATCCCCAGAAAGATTGCCTTTAAAATCTCTAAAAATCCCATTTTTTCCTCTCTTTTGCCGGTAATTTTAAGTCGTTATGTTCCGGAAATTCATCACCATGCGATTAAATCTCAATCAAACACTTACTGAACTTACATCACTAAGTTTACTTTTTTATGCTTGAAAATACAACATTTTTATGGAATTATCTTGAAATTCACAATTAATCTTAAAGAATCCCTATTATGAATAAAAATGCCCGATGCTGTCGATCAGAGCAACACCGGACAATGCCTTTATGAACGGGGATCCTGTAGCATCCCCATAAAAATGATGGCGCCGGTTTCCCGATCCTGAATGGCGTAGAAAAAGGGACGATCAAAATTGAGTTCAAAATCGTAAACGGGCATGCTGGTGGTTCCCACTTCCACCGAGGTAACGGCGGCGGCCTCAGTACCAGCTTCATCAACCTGTATAAAGGTTTTATGCTTAACATCACTGATGTATACATCCCCCTGCGCTGCTGACGCGGTCATTTTCGAAAAATCTGCCTTACCAGCTTCAAAGGCGATTTCCATGCCCATATCCGACAATACCGGATTCAATGAATTTTCGTACGCCATGGTAAATTTCGGAAGCATCAGGCTCCCTTCTTTTGGCTCGAAAAGACCCATCCAGTTTGACCAGCTATCCTGACTGAGCTGCTGCAAAAATTCGCCCAGACTGAAATCCGGATTGGGTAAAAACAGCACCATCGCCATCCGTTCATCTTCGCCATAGGGAAGCCGTAGTGCCTGAAAGTCAGCTGTTTTTAAATAATCAAACGAACCGCTCTGGTACATTGTTGGCACAGTCACGATCTGTCCACCAGCCAGATTAAAACTCTGGTCGGTAGTGAGCGACTCTTCGAAGGGACTGGTCCAGGCTCCTTTAAAGTAAATGGCATTAATCAGAAACATAATGGTTTGCGGATCAATCGGTGGTGCGACAATCTGGTCGATGGTTCCCCGGGTTTGATCTTCCACCCATTTGTTGATTACTTTGGCAGACTTGGGATCTGAAAAATCCAGTTGTTTGGCCGTCGCCTGATACTCATTATTAACTGTCTCTACAAATCCTTCGGAAAATTTGAAATCATCAGACATCCAAATCGAGTTGGCGATATCTAAGGTCACTTTGGGGTCAGCCGAGGTCAACAGATACATCATGGCCCGATTATTATTATTGAGTTTCTCCACTTCAACGCCCTGAATGTTCAAGGCTTCTGCCATGGCCGTCCGGGTCGTACCAACAGCTCCGTTATAAGCCATTTCCATGGCCAGAGAGATGCCAACGGGTGAGATCATGATGTTTTCATTTCCCGTTGCCAGCTTTTTATAGAGATTGAATCCAAAGTCATTGGTCTTTTCAACCAAGGATGTGTCAAACGAATTCAGCACCTCTGTCGATGGTTTCGATATCTCGTTTTTTTTGCAACCAGAACTCATAAATAATAGGGCCACTATTCCAAACACGCCCATCAGCATTACCAGTTTTCGTTTCATCTTGGTCTCCTTTTTCCTTAATCCCGCTGGCACACCATAACTGCGTTTTGCGTTAATCGATTACCCGAAAAACTCCACGACTCCCGATTCGAGATTGTATTTTGCCCCCAACACCTTGACATCACCTGCATTGATTCGTTCATTAATGGCTTCACTTTGAAGGATTCTCTTAATGCTATTGTCAATATTAAGGTTTTCACAAATAGCAACATTTTGCTCACCCTCAATAGCTGGCTGTATTTCTTCCACAATCGATGTAATATACCCATGACCATGCCCCTGCATGGCGGCAGCCACTGCTCCGCAGTGATTATGCCCCAGCACCAACACTACAGATGACCCCAAATGACCGACGGCATATTCAATGCTGCCCAGTTCAAAATCACCAATAACATTGCCAGCAGTTCGAATCACAAACAACTCACCGATTCCAGCCGAAAAAATATGTTCTGGCGGCACCCGTGAATCTGAACAGGTCACAACTACCACATCGGGCTTCTGACCCGCTTCCACATTCTTACTTCGTACCTTTTGAGAAACATCTCCGGGGTTTTTTTCCGCTGTCACAAAGACCTGATTTCCTTTTTGTAACTTCTTTATTACCGCTTCAATGACATCCTGTTTTTTTTCGCACATAGCAAACCTCTTTTCAAATTTAGTTGTGATCGATAACCTTCATGGAGTGATCTACTCAATGGAGGTTATTGATGCACTTGCTTAAAACCCTGCCTGGAGTTTAATCGTATCAACAATCGCCGTTGAGTATTTTTTAATCAATCGCTTGGGTGCGATGCTCATTCAAAACTTTTTCGATAAAGACATTGGCGACTTCCGGATCAAACTGGCTACCAGCGCATTTTTTAATTTCAGCCACCGCCTCATTAACACTCAGCCCCTTACGATAAGCCCGGTCACAGGTCATCGCATCAAAGGCATCAGCCACCCCGATAATCCGAGCCTGGATGGAGATTTCTTCTCCCATCAGTTGTTTCGGGTAACCTTTTCCATCCCAGCGCTCCTGATGCTCCAGTACGTATCTGGCCAACTCTGAAAATTCGCTGGATGAACTTAAAATCCGATAGCCAATTTCTGGGTGTCGTTGAATTTTCTTCCATTCGTCTGGATCCAGTCCACCCGGTTTATTGAGTATTTTTTCATCAATCCCCATTTTTCCAATATCATGGATTAATCCGGCAGCTTTTACCTGACTGATATCATCCTGATCAAAATTCATTTTCACTGCGATTTTTTCGCAGATTTCACTGACCCGTTGTGAATGCAACATTTCCCGGCTGCTTTTTTCATAAAGAGTATTCATAATCAAATCGATGGTTCTGTTTTTAATGCTGGCACTTTCATAGAGTTTATGACGATACATGTTGTCCTCAGCATTTTTTAACACCTCCTGAATAGTCTGGTGACTCTCGGTTTTGGTTTCATAACCAAACGAAATCGAGAAATCAATGTTTCCAACGGATTGTTCCAGTGCTGCGACTTTCATCCGTTTGACAATTTTTGCGGCTTGATCCTCATCCGTTTGGGGTAGCAGCACAATGAATTCATCCCCACTGAGCCGGGCCACCACGTCCTGATTCCGACACTCTGCCAGGATAATTCCGGCCACTTTTTTTAGCAGCTCATCACCCAAGGCATGTCCAAACGATTCATTAACCAACTTTAAACCATTCACATCAGAGATAACCAAACTCAGCGGCAAATTTTCAACCCGATCAATATTAACTAGGGCTTCTTCATAGTAGCGGCGATTGTAAACTCCGGTAAGATAGTCATGATTGCTTAAATAGCAGATCTTTTCTTCGGTCTGTTTCCGCTCGGTTATGTCAGAAATGATCACTGCCACCTGCTGGGGCTCTGGGGAATAGGCCACCACTTCAAAGTACTTTGCAAATTGTGGAAAATATTTTTCGTAACGCATAGATGCGCCTGTTTTAATTAGTTGCGCATATTTTTCAACCAGAAAATCCTTTGAATCGGGCATGATTTCTGATAGGGTTTTCCCCAGAATATCCTGACTTTTTAATCCGGTCAGCCGTTCAAAACTAGCGTTAACATATAAAAAATTACAATCCGTTGGTTTTCCATTTTCATCAACCTGCACCTCATGTACGGCCAGGCCCTGCTCCATCTGAGTAATCAGTCGGCGGTTTCTTTCTTCACTGATTTTAAGGCTTTCCAGTAATTCCATGGTCTTGATATGGGCAGCTTTCAGGGCCGCCGTTTTTTCTTCCACCATCTGGGTCAAGCGGCCTTGTTCGTCTTTTTTTTGACGGTTGGCGGCTTTTATTTTTACCATCGCCCTGAGCTGGGCAGTCAATTCTGATTCATCGATGGGTTTGGCTAAAAACGCTTCCGCACCAGACTCAAGTGCCAGAATACGATGCTCACGATCCCCTTTAATGGCGGTGATAAAAACAACTGGAATTTCTTTTGTCTGAGAATCACTCTTAAGTCTTTGGCACACTTCAAAGCCATCCATTTCCGGCATCACAATATCCAGAAGAATGACATCAGGATCTTCTTCCCTGGCAATTGCAATCCCTTTTATTCCGGTGGTGGCTGACAGCACCCAGGCTTCGGGAAATGCTTCCCGGATCAGTGCCCGCATGGTGATCAAATTATCCTGATTATCATCAATTGCTAAAAATTTCAATTGTCTATCAGCCATAGAGTACCTCTCGTATAACTTTCAAAAACTCCCGTTCAATGATCGGTTTAGGGATAAAGGCATCAAATCCCTGGGCTAAAATGCCCTCCCGATCCTGGGTCATGGCGCTGGCGGTTAACGCAATGATTGGGATCTTCGCCAATCCCGGCAAGGCCCGAATCGCTTTAAAGGCCTGAATCCCATCAATTCCCGGTAAGGCAATATCCATCAAAATCAGATCGGGAACAAATTGTTTGGCCATTTCAATACTTTCCTGGCCATCAGCTGCTTCCAAAACCCGGAAATGATCGCTCAATAAGGCTTTCACCGTGAACATATTATCCGGGTTATCTTCCACCGCCAGCACCAATGGCTTACGTTGATCGGCTCGGGGTTTCAGGGGCCTGATCTTTTTTTTATGCGTCGCCGGATAGAGCATGGAGGCGATGGCTTTTTTCAGCTCATCCCGATTCACATCACCTTTTTGAATCAATTGATGAATGTTATTTTTAGTCAGATCTTTGAGCTCGTCCTGGGTAATATGCTTGGCGGTCAGAATCAACACCGGAACATGAGCTGTTGCTTCAGCTTCCCGGAGGGTATGGAGTAGTTCAAATCCATCAATTCCTGGCATCATCAAATCTAAAACCATGGCATCCGGAATCACTTCTTCCATGATTTCAAACGCTTCTTTGGCATTTCGGGCTACCTTTATCGTGTGGCCGCTTTCAGCCAGCAAATCTCTAATCTGTATTACCGCCGGTTCACTATCCTCAACCATCAATAGGGTTTTTGTCGAGGGATCTGTCGAAGGTTTTCCAGACAATTGGGGTGTTATCATGCTCGTTGCAGATTGACCGCTTTCCCGTTGTCCTTGATAGGCTGGTTTGATTACCTTTTTACCCGGTGCGTAATGAATCGGTAGTGACAAAATAAATTCGGATCCCTCATCGACCACGCTTTTCACACGAACGGTTCCCCCTAATAGCTGGGCATATTTTTGTGCAATAGCCAACCCCAGCCCGGTTCCCCCAAACTTACGGGACGTACTACCATCTCCCTGTCTGAATTCATCAAAAATATAGGGCAGATAGTTTTCAGCAATTCCGATTCCTGTATCAGTAACCCGAATCTCTATGTTTTCATCATCTTGACCAATGGATAACTCAACCTGACCCTGCTCGGTGAATTTAACCGCATTGCCAGCCAAGTTTTCCAAAATATGACGGCACTTATCGCTGTCACTGTTAATATAGACGGCCATGTTGCCCGATCCATTGCGACAGATCACATTTTTCTCGCGAGCCTGAGGTGCCAGCATTTCCACCACCTCATCGATCAATTGGTTAATATTAAAGGTGGTAATCTCAACCTCTTCCCGACCAGCCTCGATTCGGGAAATATCAAGAATATCATTTATCAGTGCCAATAGATTCTTTCCATTCCGCTCGATGACTTCAAGATAGCTGTATTCTTCATCGGGGATCTCATTTTTAAGGCGCCGGTTCAAAATTCCAGATAAGGCAATGACCGAGTTAAGCGGTGTCCGCAATTCATGGCTCATATTGGATAAAAAGTTTGTTTTCAGTTGGTTCGCCTCATCGAGCTCTTTTTTCTGCATTTCCAACTCGATATTCTGATGAATGAGTTCCACTGACTGTTCTTCCATTTCATTCTTCTGGGCATCCAGTTCCCGATTTTGATGTTCCAATTTTTGAGAAAACGCTTTGATGGTACGATAGGCTAAAATCCCTTCAATTCGGGCACTCATGGTGCTAATTGTTTTTTCGATAAAATCAATGGCTTTTTGATTGTATTTTCCAATGGCCGCCAGGGACAAAACAGCAATAACCTCGCCGCCAAAAATAATCGGAATGGTGATAATTTCCCGGGGCATAAACTTCCCACTGACGGTGTAAAAGGCAAATCGTGAATCCTCCGGAATATCCTTAATATGGGTGTAATGACCACTAGCAAGGGCTGCTCCGAATTCGCCTTCGAGGGTGTCTCCGGCAAACGCCGCCCGGCCTGTTTCATCCAATCCGATCGATTCAAAATGCTCAAATTGATTCGTATCGGCGTTGCGCAGATAAACCGCTGCTACCTGGGAATCAGTATAGCGGGACAGGGTATTCAGAGTCTTTCTAAAGAAATTTTGGGCATCTTCTTCTGCTAACATAATTTTAATAAAATTGGCTGTTCGTTCATTCAGCTCCAGGTTTTTTTGAATGTCATCCGCCAGCGTATTAAAAGAAGTCGATAGGCTCCCAAATTCATTCGTGTAAGCGTAAACACTTCGGGCATTATGATTTCCGTTTTGAAATTCATCCGTTGTTCGGGTGAGTTCATTCAACGGTTCCTGAATATTTCGAAGCAAGAGAAAACTAATCAGTATCGATAACACCATAATGATTAATACAATCATGGCTAACTGCAATTTTATTCGGGTATATAAATCCATTGTATCCTGATAGAGTTCATCCGCTTTATTACTGGCGAAATTTTCTACCACTGCCATTTTTTCAGTTAAGGTATCCCGGTAGATTCCCACCTTTTCGCCCGGCAACAGACTTTTTCGGGCGGTTTCCAGGTCTCCGGCCAGAGCATTCGCCACGATATCGGCCCGGGCCGTTTCCCAGTTGATGTAAGCATTATATGCCGCATCCACATCCTGTTTAGGCCCTAGATAAAGCTCGCGGACAATATCAAATTGGATCTGGATATCAGCATCATATTGCTGCATCGCTTCAATGGCACTATTACGTTCTTCCTGGTTATTGGCCAACAGCAGATCTCTAACGCCCACCCGCATATTTAAAATGTCCGAATCCAGTCGGTCAATTGCCCGGGTAACCTTAAAGGGGTGGTCATACATGGTTTCCGCCTGATTCACAATGGTATTGGTTTGCATATAAACCAAAATCCCCAATAAAATAACAAAAAATATGATGGTCGCAAAACCAATCGCAAGCTGAGTCTTCACTTTTAAGTTTTTAATGTTCATCTTTTCTCCCGGGACCCTGACTATGAGGTGCAACAATTTTGACAACTCAGCACAATGGTTGTTAATCTTTCTTTTGCGCAATAAATTTTTGGTACGATATCCTGTTCATCCCATTACCGACTGATCTGAAAAATAGGCACACTGGAAGATAGCATCTTTAAATCCGGTTCTTTTGCCATAAAGATGGATTCCGCCTCGCCCGTGACCAAATAACCGCCTTTGGCCAGAGAACGTTTTAGTTTTCTGACAATTGACCGTCTCACATCGGCGCTATAATAAAAAAGCAGATTGCAACAAAATATGATGTCAAAATCACCAAAAATGCTATCCGGAGGATTGCTCGAATGGGAATCCAACAAATCATACTCCGAAAAATCGATTTTTTCTTTTAGTTTTGATCCAATTGCGTAAACATCGCCCTGTTTTTCGAAATAGTTTTTCAGCTGATGCATGCGAATATTTGCAATGTCATCCCCATCATACAGACCCGTTCTGGCAACGCTTAAGGCTTCCGGTGAAAGATCGGTGGCAAAAATCCGAAATCGCCTCGGCTTTGACACCGACTTGATCCCTTCTTCAAGCAAAATTCCGATCGAATAAGCTTCCTGGCCGGTGGAACAACCGGCCGACCAAACTCTGATTTCACCATTTTCCGGCTTTTGACTGAAGAGCTGCGGCAAAATCAGCTTTTCCAGCACCGCAAAGGTCAATGCATTTCTAAAGAACTGGCTGTAAGTGATCTGAAAAGATGCCATTAATAAATCGGCTTCCGCGCGATTTTGCTGTAAATACACGCGATATTCTGCAACGCTGAGCTTGATGCTCATCATCCGCCGCTCCAGTGATTTAATCAAAAAAGCATCATCATAAATAGTCAGATCTTTTTTATAAATCTCTTTCATAATCCGAATCAGCTCAAAAATGGTTTTATTTGCCTGTGTTCCCATCCGTATCCCCTTAGTATCCTGCCCCATGTCCGAATCAGCAGGTGTCGCTAACGAATCATTTCCGAATGCACAACTTCAACCAGCATTTTGGCCACCAGGGGATCAAAATGGGTCCCGGCACAGCGCTTAATTTCCGTAATGGCCTCATCATAGGCCAGTGCTTTGCGATACGCGCGATCACTGGTCATGGCATCAAAGGAATCGGCCACTGCCACAATTCTTCCCTGCAGTGAGATTTCCTCCCCCTTTAAACCTTTTGGATATCCATGCCCATCCCAGCGTTCATGATGTTCCAGGATACAATTGGCCATTTCCGAAAACTCATTTGCCGAGCTGAGAATCCGATATCCAATTTCAGGATGTCGCTTAATTTCCTGCCACTCATCCTTACTCAGAGCGCCCGTTTTATTCAGGATTTTTTCATCAATCCCCATTTTCCCGATATCATGAATCAGTCCCGCTGTCCGAATCTGATTGATTTCATCCTGATCCAGCTTCATTCGCAAACCGATTTTTTCACAGATGTGACCAACCCGGCTTGAATGCATCATTTCCCGATTGCTTTTTTCATAAAGAGTATTCATGATCAATTCGATGGTTTTACTGCGCATGCTGGCACTTTCGTAGAGCTTATGCCGATACATATCATCTTCTGCATTTTTTAATATCTGCTGGATGTTCTCTTCTTTCCTGGTTTTCGTGCGGCTGCCAAAAGCAATGGAAAGTTTCAATCCGCGAATTTTTTCCCGGGCTGCCAATACTTCCAGTCTTTTTATAATCAGGGCCGCTGTTTCAGCATCCGTTTTAGTTAAAATAATAACAAATTCATCACCACCCAGTCGGGCTATCACATCATTCTCACGACAGCCGCTTTTGATGACATTGGAAGCTTTCTGGAGCAATTCGTCCCCTACCGCATGGCCAAAGGAATCATTGATCATTTTTAAGCCATTGACATCGGCCATAACCAAGGTTAATGGGTAATTATCTTCCGTATCCAGTTTTATCAGGACTTCTTCATAAAAGCGCCGGTTGAACAAACCGGTCAGGTAATCATGGTAACTCAAATACCTGATTTCTTCCTCCGTTTTTCTAATTCGGGTAATATCCTGAACGGTTCCAAAATTTCCAATATGGTTTTTCTCCTCATCAAACTGGGGAATCATCCGCATATTGATAATTCGCTCTTCGCCATCCTGACGAAAGATCCGAAAAATAAAATCAGCCGTTGATTTTTCGACCATCACCTTCTCGATGTTTTCGCGAATAATGGGAATCTCTTCCGGATGGGCAAATCCAAGAAATTGCTCCTTGGTATTCACTTCATCAATCGAAGCAATGCCAAAGATATTCAGCACTTCTTCCGAACAACTGATTTTATGTTTTTTTAAATCGAATTCATAACTTCCCAGATGCGCCAATTTTTGGGCTTCGACCAACGCTTTTTCACTTTTTTTCCTGGCTTCATTTTCTTTTTCCAGCGATTTCAGCAGTTTGAGGGTACGGGCATGGGCGGCCTTTAAGGCGATGTTCTGCTTTCTGACCCGGTTGTTAAGCCGCTCTTTTTCATTTCGTTTTTGAAGATTGGCCCATCGGATCTTTGCCATTGCCCGAAGCTGAGTAAGCAGTTCCTGTTCATCAATCGGCTTCGAAATAAAGCCTTCCCCGCCGCATTCCAACGCTAAAATCCGATGTTCCCGATCGCCTCGGGCAGCAGTCACAAATAATACTGGAATATCCGCCAGATCGGGGGTGGCTTTTAATTGACGACACACCTCAAAACCATCCATCTCTGGCATGATAATATCCATGAGAATAATATCCGGATTTTCCGACACCGCCATTTCAAACCCCGTTCTCCCAGTAAAAGCCATCAAAACAGTAGCATCTGAAAACACATCACGAATCATGGCTTTTAAGACAATCACATTATCCGGGTTATCATCAATCACTAAAATTTTTAATTGTCTTGTTTCCACAGGTCACCTCGTCCATGATTTTTAATATGTTGATCACTACTGATATTCAACCCGGTTTTGACCCTTCTCTTTAGCCCGGTTTCGGGCTGTATGGGCTCGCGAAATCAACGTTGCCGGCAATAAATCTTTGCGATAGGCAGAAACCCCAAAACTGGCAGTAAGCTTCCCAACGGCATTAAAGTGCGTATTTTCAAGAATTTTCCTGGTTTTTTCTGCCAATATAACGGCACCCTTTTCATCAGTATCGGGAAGAATCACTAAAAATTCCTCCCCGCTCCATCGTCCCACAATATCCGTCACCCGGACGTTGTCCTTAAGCATCGCGGCCACTGCCACCAGCATCTCATCCCCTACCTGATGCCCATAAGTCTCATTGATATTGCGGAGTGAGTCCACATCAACCAGCATAACCGAAAAAGGTGCCTTTGTCCGCTCGGAGCGTTCCAATTCAAATTTCAAAAACTCATCGAGCTTTTGACGATTAAACACCTGGGTCAGTTTATCCTTAATTGATAACTTTTTTATTTCCTCTTCCAGTCTTTTAATTTCAGTGATGTCCCGGATGACACTCAAGATGTGTGCTTCGCCCTCAATGCTAATGGCCTGGGCTGATACCAATCCGACAAACATTTCACCATTCACATCATTTACCATGATTTCCATGTTCTCACTGACACCGGTTCGCTTCAATTCTTCAATTAGCTGATCCCGTTTGTCCAATTCAAAGTACAAATCATGAATATTCGTCACATCAGCCATGATGTTTTTCCCTCTGGTGTTTATCAATTTATAGAAGGCCCGGTTATAGGACAATAACTTTCCATCTTCCATGGTGGTGATAATGGTTGGATCCGGAAATAAGTCAAAAATCATCTCAAAATGCTTTTTACAGGCGCTGCGAATATCCCCTATCATTTCATTGAGCTCAATAAAATCCGGATCATTTCCGTATTTTTCTAAAACACCCTTGTCCGGTTTTTCCTCCGCAACGATGCTTTTCAGGTATTTAATCAATTCTCTGATTTCAGCATTTAACATGGTTTTCCCTTCACAACTTTCTGACTCATCATCGAAATGTTTTTTCGATAATCCGTCCCCATACATTCTATTCAGATAATAACATAATAATACGAATCCAACAGGTAAGTTAGTTCATACTTCACCGTCATTTTCCACAGATTTTTCTTCACCTTTTTAATGGAGGCTTCCCCTTTTTCATATTGATCCAGCAGTTTTAGAAAATACTTTTTCTCGCTGGGCAATGCAATCGTTCTAAAATATCCCCAGATATGTTGCGCCACATTAATTGAGTTTCCCATGGTGGCTTCTTTTTGAAAGGATGATTCAATCAGATTATAAAACTCCATGCAGGGGTAGCTGTCCTTATTGTTAAGCAGTTTTCGAATCTCCAGATAATCGAGGGGCGATCTTTCCAATACTGCATATTTATATTTGCTCCATTCATGTTCCAGGCGATTAATTTCTTTTGGTGCGGTTATGCAGTTAATGCATTTAATCGCCGATAAATTCTTGTCTTTCACTTCCAGCATGATATCCAGATCTCTGCCATCCAACTCCTGATGAAATGCCATAAATTCGTTTATTCCGATGGTCTTGGAGTGCGAGCCCGGCTTTTTATCCGGATGCTGTTGGGAGTAATGGATTTTTTGTTTGCCATCCTGACTTTTCCAGGTAGTTTTACAGATGTCAATCCAATATGTATCCGACTGCTTTTCATCGCACGGATTCACCTGATGATGCAGGTTGTCAAAAACCACCGGGATGTCCAGGGCTTTTCCAATGATTAAAACATCACTGATGGTATATGATTTATCATCGTTTTCAATCACCAATCGTTTTCTTACCGTTTCACTCAATCGCTGGTAATTTCTCAGGAAGCGTTTAATTGCCTGTTTTTTATCATTATATATTCCCCCGACGTGGAGGATAATCTTATTTTCAGGACCCAGTCCAAGGCTATCCATGACACAGGCGTGATAGTCCAAATCGGCAATGGCATTCGCCACAATATTTTCGTCTGCCGAGTTTAAAACGGTATACTGTCCCGGGTGCATGGAAACGCGCATGCCACTTTTGGCAATTTTTTTGCTGATTTTTTTAAACTGTTTTTCAAAAACTTCCCACCAGACAATCCGATTGACCGGACTCGATCCAAACGGAATCAGTGATGAGCTGATTCGAAACAACTCAATCTGATTTTCAATATTATAGTCAATCATCTTTTCGAGAGCATTCAGATTGTGCTTAATCAATTCAGTCAATTTTTCTTCGGACGCATTTTTCAGTAAGCACGTTTTCAATTCCGTATTCAGCACACCAACCGTTAAACATGCATATCCTATCCTCATCATAACCTTCTTTCCTACCCGTTCCCACTACATAAATCGCTTTTTTTCGTTCGAAGTGTTTATTAAAGCCTAAAAAATAACCATTATCAAAAATATCCATCCAACAACCACTTATGTCGCATTCATAAATCCGTTCGATCCGATATCCCCAATGATTTCGTTCATTATATCAGAAATGATTCTGAAACTGAAGTGAAATGGTCGTTAAATCAATGATATTTCATTTATTTTCGACCTAAAAAAGAGCCTGATTTCAGACTCTTTCTGTTTTTTGAAGACTGGATACTTTTGAATGCCATTCTTTTTCTGATTCAGCATGCATTAATTTCCAACAAACCATCATTCTTGAGTCAGCACTTTTTCAATAAAGATCCTTGTCACTTCCGGATCAAACTGAGTACCGGCGTGCTTTTTTAGTTCACAAATGGCATCTGCCTGACTCAGACCGTTACGATAAGAGCGATCACAGGTCATGGCATCATAGGCATCCGCCACCCCAATAATTCTTGCCTGTATGGATATTTCTTCGTGCTTCAATTTTTTGGGGTAACCTTTCCCATCCCAGCGTTCATGATGCTCATACACATACCTTGCCATTTCGGAAAATTCACTGGAAGAACTCAAAATCCGATAACCAATTTCTGGATGCCGCTGTATTTCCTGCCACTCCTCGAAATTCAAATGGCCGCCCTTGTTAAGGATTTTTTCATCAATCCCCATTTTGCCAATATCGTGCATCAGACCGGCAGCCCCAATTTGGTTAACCGCATCCTTGCTCAGACTCATCTCGATCGCAATCGATTTGCAGATCTCGCTGACTCTCCGAGAATGAAGCATTTCCCGACTGCTCTTTTCATAAAGGGTATTCATAATCAGTTCGATGGTTTTGTTTTTGATGCTGGTACTTTCATAGAGCTTATGCCGATACATGTCATCTTCAGCCCGTTTATAAATCTCCTGGATATCCTGGTTTTCACTTTCCTTTATTTCGCAACCAAATGATATGGAAATATCAAAGGCGTCGATTTTTTCATTTGAGGTCTTTGTTTTCAAGTCATTAATCACCTCAACGGCCTGAAAAATATCCGTCTGCGGTAAAATCACAATAAACTCATCGCCCCCCAGTCTGGCAACAATACTGTTCTTTGGAGCAGCTTCTAAGATCAACCGGGCGGATTTTTTTAACAACTCATCACCCATAGCATGGCCAAAGGAGTCGTTTATCAGTTTAAGACCGTTGACATCTGCCATGATCATCGTAATTGGGAGATTATCGGGAACATCCAGTCGTTCCAGTTCTTCTTCATAATACCGCCGGTTATGAAGACCAGTAAGGTAGTCATGATAACTCAAATATCGGATTTCCTGTTCAGCCTGTTTGCGCTCCGTAACATCTGTAATAATCACCGCAAATTGTTTAAAGCGGGGAGAATAGGCTACCACTTCAAAATATTTGCTCACATACCGGTCATAAAATTCAAAACGAACTGGCTGACCGGTCATGGCTACCTGACCGTATTTTACGATCCACTGCTGATCCATTCCCGGCATTACTTCCCTTGCTGTTTTACCGATAATCTCCTTCCGCTTCATCCCAACCAGCTTCTCATAGCTTTCATTGGCATCCAAATATAAAAAATCCACGGGATTGCCGGATTGATCAAAAATAACTTCATGAACCGCCAGTCCCTGGGCCATTTGGGTGATCAGTAGCCGGTGTTTTTCTTCACTTTCTTTTAATGCTATTTCTGCCTGATAACGATCGCTAAAATCCACCAGCATATAGCTGACCAGCTTCCGCTTAACGTCGAAATCATTTTTATTTACATAAAACCAATGGATTTTTTCATCCGTTCTGACCTTTACTGGCGTGCGTTTACGATTACCACGATTTAGAATTCTCAGAATTTCTGAATCACTTTCTGTTTTTTCCGCAAAAAAAAGACTGGCAGCTGGATTTAAACATATAATCTCCGCATCACTGTTAATCAGAAAGGCCACCTCGCCAATATTCCAAAAAGTCTGTTTCCAACGATTGATTTCCAATTCAAATAAATCATTTTTTACTTCGTTTAAAGCAATCATGGCTGAAATATACAAAATCACAATCGGTGTCGGATCCACATATTTATCAGCCCCCATCAGGATCACCAGCACCGCAAACCATGACACCTGTATTGCCACAAGGATGAAACGATAACTTTTTTTCCAACTTGGGGAATTCGATTTTTTATATGCTTTGATCAAAGTGACTATTAAATACAGCAGAAAACCGATGTAGTAGGTAAGAATCAGATAATAGCCGATGTTTTTGGATGTACTGGCTACCGAAAAACCATTTACTTTAGTCAATTCCACCCAGTAAAACGCCAGATGATGAATCGGATCGGTAATATATACTATCCAGAGTATCCCTGAAAGGGCTATCAGTAAATATTTGATTGGCTGGGAAATTTTGACTTTTGCGAATTGGGAAACAAATAAGATTCCAAACGTGGGAATAAATATCACACCCAGATTCGCAACGTCCCGGGCTATGATCATCATTTTAATGTTTTGCGAGTTGAGCGACAGAAAGTACCCCAACGCATAAATTGCCGAAGAAAACATCAGGGCCGAAAAATAATTAAACTGGCCCTCGACTTTTTGCTTTAAGAGCTTTATCCCCACAACACTGTAGCCAACCGCAATGATCGGTAATGCATACACGATTAAATTTAAGAATACCTTTTGTAAATCCATCCACTTCCTCATTCCAAAACGCGTCCGAAAATTCTGCTGTTTCCAATCAACTGATAAAAAGCAGCCTTGGCAATCTTGACCGAACCTGTAGACTACCAGATAAAAGCAAAACGAGCCTTTGTCAAGTATCATCTTTTTACATAAAACGCTACCTGGTTTACGCCTGTTCGTCCAAATATTTTATATGAATGTGTGTCGCGTCACAGAAGGGCTTATTGCTAGATTCACCACAGCGACACAATACCAGCCGATTGCGTTTCTCATATAGGCTGCCATCCGCCGATTGAAGCGGAATCCCCCCCTTAACAAAAATACCACAACTGGCCCCCCGCTCCGGATCCTGGAGAATCACAATTTCGGGTTCATATTCCGGTTCGATGAATGCGCCACTTTTTTCTACTGCCACTAACCGCCCGGCCGGACACTCACTGGCTGCTTTAATGGCTTCATTTTTAAGCGTAGGATTATCAGACTGCCTGATCAGCTCCCATGCGGTACCATCATTGCGGTGACAGAATCTGGCAAACGCACAGCGGTGGTCATCGCGCATATCCAGATCAGCCCCAATAAGCAGTTCAGCCCGATCGATAAAGTCGGCCTTTGAAGCGGTTTCATCACCATGAAAATCACATTTTGAATGGGCGCCATCACAAAAAGGCGGATTCTTTGACTTTCCGCAGCGGCATAGGGTATAGGTTTTCGCTTGCGGCAACTCCCGCCCTTCCCGATAAACATAGCCCTTTCCCTGAGAAGAAATTATTTTCTCAGAAAGCTTAATATTCCCGGTAACCACATAGGGCCCGTCTTTTAAGATCTTTATTTTGCCTGTCATTTCATTTTTCATTCTTATCTCCGCACTTATCCTTTGATATTGAATCTAATTTTACGGTTTGTACCAATTGGGTAATGAACGCCACTTTTAATAAAACACACACAGCCAGATGCAGGGCGGATCCGTCGAGGTATAGGCGACCCGATGTTTCTGGTGCGGCTGAATCAAAAGAGTATCCCCTTTTACCAAGGTGACCTTCCGGTCATCTTCAAAGACCAACTGAGCCCTTCCTTCCAGCAAAATCACATACTCGTACTCCTGCTGATCATACCAGTTTGATTGCTGACCCGTACTGATAATCCGTTCGATCCGGATCGTTTGATTGTGCTCCAGTACGGAGATCAGTTCATCCTTGATGGGCAACTCGGGCATTTCATAAATATTCATTGTTACCTCATATAAATCATACCATAGAATCCGGTTTGAGAACAGTTCGGCTTAAAATTCAAATCTTTTCTGCTCCCCCAATTTTTAATTATTTACTGATCCGCTCTGCCATCTTTCCCGAATCACTGATATCCATCAGTTCTTCCGGAAACGGTGCCCAGATGGTCTGCTCCAGAAGATAGGGATCGTTATATTTAATGACATAGGACTTAAGGATATTGATCGGCACACTGAGGGGGATTTTCCCATTTTTATATTTTTCAAAGCTATCTAACAGGAAGTTTTTTTCGCCGCTGGAAAGCTGTTCTGAAAAATAACCAAAAATATGCAGCATCACATTAATATAACTACTATACCGGGGAATTCTCAAAAAAGCAATGCCAAGATGGGTTTTATAACTACTAAAGACCTGTTCGAGCGATACCTTATCATGATTGGCAACAATTCGCCCCAATTCTCTTTGCTCTTTCTGACTATAAGCCATCAGCAAATATTTATTTTGAGCCTGAAATTTAACCAGTGCCGCCATCGTTTTGGCTTTTTCCACCTGGCGATAATGGCACAGCGTATAAAGTTTGGTCAAAAAATGCTCTCTGATTCTAAAATTAGTTAACCGGCCCTCCTCTTCGATGGCCAGATAGGGATAGCGTTTAAATACCTGGGCTGCAAAAATGCCCTGACCCTTCATTGAACCCGTGGTCTTCGCCTTACCCAGATAAACTTTGACGTCTTTGGTGCCGCAGGATGGCGAACGCCCTTTTAAAATGAAGCCGTCCACGGCCTTCAGGCTGTCAAAAAAAGCATCACTAAATGCAATCATTTCCCTGGTATATTCAATATCCGATGCCGGTTGATACAAAACAAGCTGCTCATTTTCCATCACCAGGCGAATCGGGTTACGGGGCACTCCCAAGCCAATTTCCACTTCGGCACAAACTGGAAAATAGTCCACATAATCTTTTAGTTTTTCGACGAACTTATCCGGCAGTGTTTGTCCATTATAACGACAGGCATCAAAGCCCATGCATTTACTGACGACAACCTGAGGTTTTAATTCCTTATCCATTTTAGTCACCTCGTTTCTTTATCTCAGACCATATTTACCCATTTCTAGAAAGCTTCAATCATCCGGGATTTCAGTCCACTGGTAAAAAAAAAGACACGCGATGCGCATCTGTTTTTTGACTACTCAGTTTAACTCAACAGGTAATTACTGCCCGTTTTTTTCTTGCATTTCTTTTTTATTTTCGCCGCTGTTTCTGCCAGTTCAAAAATCGTTTTGCTGTGATCGCTGGCCACACCAGCAATTGAAACTGACAAAAATGGAAAATTCTCCTCCACATCCTTGCGATCCTTGGAGGTGATATAGCCTTTATCTATATCTTCCTTACTGTAATATTTAATCACGGCCTCATTAAAGGCCTGCATGATACTGATACATAGCTGCTCGGTTTTCTTTTTAGGAACAATGGCAATAAAGTCATCCCCACCAATATGACCAATAAAATGCTCGCTTGGAATCCTGGTTTTTAAGATCTCGGCAAATTCCTTTAACACACGATCACCATTTTCAAAGCCATACAAATCATTATAGGCCTTAAAATTATCCAGATCAAAATATAGTATCGTTTTTTTATCTTTGGATTTAAGGGCTTTTTCCAGTTGTTGTTCAATCATCAGGTTTCCTGGCAACTCAGTCAATGGATTCAAGTGCTTTGCATAAACAAACTCAATTTCAATCAGTTTTTCCATCAGGTCTTTAACCGTTACAATGCCCTGAAACTGATTATCCCGGGTTACCACAATAAAATCATAAATCTTGTCAAAATCCCGCTGCATCGCATTTTTCCCGACAACATCAATGGTGGCCAGGCAATCCACGTCCATAAAATCTGTATCCATGATAGTACGAACCGGTTTATTAGCATAAAGTATATAACCATATTGACCACTAATCCGTTTATAAAGGGCATTTCGGGTAATCACCCCGATCGGCATCTGATCTTCAACCACACAAAAACCGGCGCGGGTTTCATTTTCTTTAAACATTTCATGAACCTGTGAAACAAGGATATCCGGTGTTATGGTCTTCTCCAGCTTACATATGCTCTCAATCCGGTCATCGAGAACCCGATTATCCAACAACTTTCTTTTCTTGGCATTCTCTTTCATAACAATTTCAAGCACATCCTTTGAGATTGAATTTAGAATTCCATTGGGCTTTTGAATAAAATAACCTTGTCCATACTGAACCCCAATTTCGATGAGTGTCAGCAGTTCTTCCTTCGTCTCGATCCCCTCGGCAATCAGTGCCGTTTCGGTATATTCCGAAAACTCGTTTAGACACCGCACCAGAGATTGTTTCGTCATGTCTTTATCGATATCCCGGATCAGTTTCATGTCCAGTTTAATATAATTGGGATGAATATCCGAGATTAAATTCAATCCCGAATATCCGGCCCCGGCATCATCGATGGCAATCCGATAATCCTGTTCTTTATAATTGTCAATGGTTTTAATAAAGTCCACCAGGTGATTGATGGCCTCACTCTCGGTAATCTCAAAAATAATGCGCTTGGGATCAATGTCAAATTTTTCCAGGTACTCCCGGGTAAAGCCTTTTCTGAATTGGACATCCTGCATAATATTGGGATTTACATTTAAAAAAAGTTTAAATTCGCTTTCGATTTTAAAAGCCGCCTCAAAGGCCTTCGACCGACACAAAAATTCCAACTCCCAGAGCTTGTTGAATTTCTGGGCACAAGTAAAGAGCATATCCGGATTATGAAGCAACGAATCAGCTGGACCCCGACTCAACGCCTCATAGCCATGAACAGTTCCGTCTTGTAATGACACAATGGGCTGAAAAACGGTCGAGATTTTTTTTTGATAGAGTATTTCCAAGAGCTCTCCTCTCAACCGCTCTTCTTTATTCTGATTGATATCCAAACACATTCCTCCCCATTGTTGATGTCACAAATTATAACCAGAGGAGATGGTCATTAATATTATCATCCGGTTAAATTTACGTTAATTTTCATCGGATGCGGGTACTTATTAAAGATAAACCTTTTTACGATAATTGTATCTAACATCATCGAAATGTTTACAGAAAGAATTTCAACTGTTATACTTAAGTAACAGATTTTCACATGAGAAGAGAGGTTATTGTTATGGCTGAAACCCTACTGGAACTAAGAAAATTTGTGATCCCGGAAATAATCATTGGTGTCGATGCCCGCTTGTTGATTGGGCGCTACATATCTCATTTTAATGCCAAAAAACCGCTGATTGTAACCGATAAAAATATTCATGATTTTGACTGGTATCACGAAACCATCGATCAGATCCGTCCCCATGTTAAAAAACTTTGTATTTTTGATGAAACCACCCCTAATCCAAAAGATATCGAAGCGATGATCGGTGCAGAGCTTTTTTTATCACTGGGTTGCGACCTGATCATTGCCATTGGTGGCGGTAGTGCCATCGACTGTGCGAAGTGCATCAGTATTGTGGCAACCAACGGCGGCAATATCCTTGATTACGAAGGGGTCGATGAAGTACAGATGCCCGGGCCACCGCTTATCTGTATTCCTACCACCGCCGGATCCTCAGCCGATGTTTCTCAGTTTGCCATTATCAAGGATACCGCTACCAATATTAAACGGGCAATCATCAGTAAAAAGGTGGTCCCTGATCTGGCCCTCATCGATCCGGTTCCGCTGATGTCGATGGATCCCTATTTAACTGCCTGTACTGCCATGGATGCCTTGACCCATGCCATCGAAGCCTATGTATCCAATACCCATTCAGCCCTGACTGACGTTCATGCTCTGGAGTCGATTCGTCTGATTAATCAAGACGTCGAACAATCCATCACACCTGCACGAAGCATTGAAACGATGTTTCAGCTGATGCTGGGTTCCCTCCAGGCCGGATTGGCCTTTTCCAATGCCAGTCTCGGTGCTGTCCATGCCATGTCCCATTCCATGGGCGGCCTTCTGGATTTACCGCATGGCGAATGTAATAGCATTCTGCTTGAACACATTATCCGCATTAATTTTGAAACCGTACCTGACCGCTATCGGGATATCGCCAGACAATTGGGTCTGCTGGTCGATAATGTCAGCGATCATTTACTACTTGAAATGATCACAACCCGGATCGCTTCGATGCGGGAAAACCTAAATATTCCTGCCAGTATTATGGTGCCCAATCTCAAAGAAAGCACCCTCGACTATCTGGTGGAAAACGCTCTCAATGATCCCTGTATGGTGACCAATCCCAGAGTCTTGACAAAAGAAGAGGTGAGAATGATTTATGGACGAGTATTGGAATCACAAAAATAAAAAAGCGATCACCCGGGAAACGATAATCGGCCTGGGTGAAAACTCATTTAAAAAGAATTACTACTCTGAACTACAAACTAAACTGCTGGATCTGGAACGAATCAACAGCCGAACCCGGGCTTTAATCGCCACCATCCCCGATATCCTACTGATCAGCAATGACGAAGGACAGATTACACCCCTTAATCCTTCATTAAAAACCGGATCATATGCCCTTCTGGAAATCATGCGCAATCCGATTCTGATGGCTGATTTAAAACAGGTGATTGACCTGGTTATGCGAACCCGGGTTTTATCGGATTATTATTTTTCGATAACCTTTAAAGATTCTCTTCATTATTTTGAAGTCCGGGTTCAGATTTCCAGCTTTGACGAAGTTTTAATTATGATCCGGGATATGACCGAACGGGTCATCATGGAAAAGAAACTCCGGGATCTGGTGGATAAAGATACCCTGACTCATATCGCCAACCGCCGTTTTTTTGAAGCTGAATTGGAACAGCTCAACAACCGGGACATCAAAAATTTAACCATTTTATTACTGGATATTGATGGCCTTAAATTTGTCAATGATACGCTGGGCCATTTGCTGGGAGACCAGGTGATTGTCTCGGCCAGTCAGGTCATTGGCCGATGTTTTCAACCATTGGGAATTGTATCCCGAATTGGTGGTGATGAATTCGGGGTAATTGTCAAAAATCAACCGTCGGATACCATCGAATCCGCCCTGGAAAAAATGAATGGCCATTTAAAATGCTTAAACGAACTACCTGATGCAACCTTTAAAATATCTCTTTCCTACGGTTATTCCTATCACCCATGCGGCCTGGTTAATACCAACTTTC
The DNA here is from genome assembly GCF_026646375.1 of Acetobacterium wieringae. GTDB lineage: Bacteria > Bacillota > Clostridia > Eubacteriales > Eubacteriaceae > Acetobacterium > Acetobacterium wieringae_A. Next base: position 114,072 of record NZ_JAIPPU010000001.1, on the reverse strand, counting down.
TGTTTCAGGAAGCCGACAATAATATGTATCAGAACAAACTTCTAAAAGAATCCAGTACCCGCAACAATCTGGTTAAAACGTTAATGAAGGCCCTGGAAGCCAAAGATTATGTCACCGAAGGCCACACCAGTCGCATGGATACCCTGGCCACTCTTATTGGACAAGCGCTGCGTTTACCCCAGAATGTCATGGATCGGATTCAGTTGCTGACCAAATTCCATGATATCGGCAAAGTCGGTATTCCCGACAGCATCTTAAAAAAGCCTGGTGCTTTAACCCCAGATGAATGGAAGGTAATGAAAACCCATTGCGCCATCGGCGAACGAATTGCCAATGAATCCTCGGAACTAAAAGAAATATCCCATCTAATTTTAAAACATCAGGAGAAATGGGATGGTAGCGGTTACCCCCTGGGTCTCGCCGGTGAAGACATTCCGATTGAATGTCGGGTTTTATCAATTGTCGATTCCTACGACGCCATGACCAATGACCGCCCCTACCGGGGTGCCCTTTCCCCTGAAACAGCCATCCATGAAATTATCTCCTGTGCCGGGTCCCAATTTGATCCCGGCATGGTAAAAATTTTCTGTAAAGTTATCGAGCAATATTTAAAGCCTCAGCACTAATTCATTGCTGAGGCCTCTTTATACCCTTAGCGGGTTATTTTCGTTGTATAGGTATGCTCGTCACGTATCACTTTTTCCAGTGCGGCAACAACATCCGGATCATAGTGGGTACCGACATTCCGCTTCATTTCTTCCAGTGCATCATCAATGCTGATCGCTGGTCGATAATCCGTTTCCGCTGTCATGTCATCAAATCGTTCTCCGACTGCGATAATCCGGGCCAGTTTGGGTATTTCTTTACCGATGAGCCCCTGAGGATAGCCGCTTCCATCCCAACGTTCATGATGTCCCAAAACAATGTTGGCCAAATCGACGGTATGATCAAAGGCATTGAGAATCCGAAAGCCAACCACCGGATGCATTTTCATCTCTTTATAGGTGTCATCAATCACATACTCATTTTTTTTGGCGACCTCTTTATCCAACGCCACTTTTCCAATATCATGAAGATAAGCGGCCTTTGATACCTTGTTAACCTCAGCTTCAGACAAATTCATTTTGCGGGCAATTTTTTTGCATATCTCACTGGTTCTCCGGGCATGTTCAGCTTCGGCTGGTAATTCACCATACAGCTTATCAAGAATATTATTAAAGGTATCTTCCTTCTTTTTTCCCCGATTTATGGTTTTTTTCATATACATGTTGTCTTCAGCACTGGCAATAATGACTTCAATATTTTCTTCCGGCTCATATTTTGTCGCGACGCCCAGAGACACATTTCCCTGGATCGACTTAATTTTTTCTTTGCTGAAATTATCTTTAATTCGATCCGAAAGCCTTTGGGCATCTTTTTTTTCGGTTTGCGGCAGCAGAATGGCAAATTCGTCTCCGCCCCAGCGGGCGATAATATCATCGGCCCGACAGACCTTTTTAAATATTTCTGAAACCCTCTTGATCAATTCGTCGCCAGCTTCATGGCCAAAAATATCATTCGTCAGTTTTAACCCGTCGACATCGCCAATAATAACTGATAGAGGCAAATTTCTTTCGGTATTAAGACGAACCAGTTCTTCTTCAAAAAAGCGTCGATTATATAAACCCGTGAGGGCATCATGAAAACTATTATACTCAATGGCCGCTCTTTTTTCTTTCTTTTCGGTAATATCTCTGAAGATAACAATGGCACCATCAATATGCCCCTCTTCATCACTGATGGGGGCAACGCTGTCTTCAAGATGATATTTTCTTCCATCTCGGGAAACCAGCAGCACATGCGTGTCGAATTCTTTCATGGTGTTGTCTCGAAACGCTTCCGCAATATGATCCGGCACGAGATCTGTCTGATTTTCGTCTTCCAGGACGAAAACCAGAGAATAGTGTTTCCCCAGTGCTTCTCTGGCCAACCATCCGGTCATTTCCTCCGCTGTGTTATTAAGCATTTCAATTTTGCCCATGGGATCAACAATCATCACACCATCACTGATTGACATCAATGTTTTTAGATATTTTTCCCGATTCTTCTCCGATGCCGAGCGGATATAGGCACCAACACCAAATTTGCCGTTAAGCAGATCCACTGGAAATTTGGTGGTTTTGAAAATCTTACCCCGCCATAACATCTCATCGGTCACAAAGGTTTTGGTCGCCAACACCTTTTTATCGGTTTCTCGCTCCTTGATCGCCATCTTCTCTTCCATGATCTCGAAATCGCCCTGGCCAATAATGTCTTCTGAGTCGATCCCATAAAACTCTTCCATCGCCAGATTGATAAAAATATAGTTTAATTGATCATCTTTAAGGGACACCGGAATTTCCTCAGACTCGATGAAGGTCTGAACCAGCTCATTAAACCGACGTATCTCCCGTTCTTTTTTTCGTTTCCTGCCTTTTTTAAGAATAGAATACAGCCCCAGACCAAATAAAAAAAGAATAATCAGGATGACTGCAATATTTAATACTGTTAAATTCATATTTTTCCTTCTTCAATCATCAGGTCAACGTTTATCCCTGGTGATCTCTTCCTGTTATCTCTAATTTTATGCATACGTTGCCATACTGATCTTCTCTGTTTCCGTTATGTTTCATACAAATCGGTCTGTCCCGGATTTTTACGGTTATTTTACTTGCGCAGTAAGGTTTATCTGTTTTACATTATGATTGGTTTAAAGCACTTGTATTCTTAATTACTTTTTGACAGTTACGTTTCAATTTTTGATTGAATCCAGTCAAATCTAGTATGCCATTTTTAGGTAATGATCGTCAATAGAATTAATAAAAATCAAGAAACATTACACTGATTTATCGATTTTTAACAACAAAAACTGCCAAATAAAAACTGAAACCTCAATCAATTGGCAGTCAATACTGATATTCTTAAATTCTTTACACGTCCAATTCTTCCACCATCCGATAACCGACGCCAACCTGGGTGACAATGTACTGGGGCTCGGCTGGATTTTCTTCGATTTTTCGGCGAATGTTGGCCATATTCACCCGCAGCGCCTGAATCTCATTGGTATAGGGACCCCAAACTTCTTTGATGATATAGTCATGGGTCAACACTTTACCGATATTTTTTGACAATAGTACAATTATTTTATATTCAATCGGTGTCAAATGAACTGACTTCTCCCCCACCGTCACCAAGCGCTTATCATAATCAATAGCCAGCTCGCCAATACGCAGACTGGTGCTTTCTAACGCATTTTCACTTCGATTTTTAGGACTGTGCCGAATGCCAGTGCGGATTCTTGCCAGTAACTCGGCAGTGCCGAAGGGTTTGGTGATATAGTCATCGGCTCCCAAATCCAGGGCTTCGACTTTTTCCCGTTCATGTCCCCGGGCCGATACCACCACAACAGGAATCGTTGACCATTCCCGAATGGTTTTTAGCACCTCCATACCATCGATGTCCGGCAAACCCAAATCCAGTAAAATAAGATCCGGCGAATAAGATGCTGTCATGGAAATCGCTTCTTTCCCTGTGACCGCCTTGATCATTTTATAATCATTTGCTTTTAATATAGCCGCAATGAAGTTGGAAATCCCCGCTTCATCCTCAACAATCAAGATGACTGACTTATTTTCCATTTTCTCACATCTCCTGTAATGGTAACGTGAAGCGGAAAACTGCACCACCCTGTGCTTTGTTTTCCGCATCTATTTTGCCCTGATGGGCCTTGATGATGGAACGGCAAATGGATAAACCTATCCCCATTCCCCGTGATGAATCCGCGTTTCGTTTGCCATCCGGTACATAGGTCTCAAAGAGATAAGGGAAATCCTGCTCAGTGATACCGTTTCCCTGGTCGCTTACTTCAAAGACCGCCTCATTGCCGGTTTTTTTGACTTCAACCGCAATGACCGAATCTTCTGGCGAGTACTTGATCGCATTTTCCAACAGGTTAATGATCACCTGTTCAATCAGGGTACCATCCATTGGAACGATTAACAACACCTCCGGTACCTTGACCGTAATTTTGCGGCTGGCAAATCGTTTGCGAATTCGACTGATCGCTTCAGCTACAATTTCTTCGGCCGCCTCCGGTGTTTTGGTCACATTCATCGGACCCTCATTGATTCGGGTAACCGACAGCAAATTCTCAACCATCCGAATCAGCCACTGGGAATCCTCTTTAATATTATTGATTAAGGTTTCCTGGGTCTCCTGATCCATGATGCTACCGCTTTCCAAAATCGCTGAGCTTGCTCCTAAAATTCCGGTCAGCGGGGTTCTCAGATCATGGGATATACCCCGAAGCAAATTGCTTCGCATTTTTTCCTTTTCAGATTCAACCAGTATCCGCCTTTGCTCATTGGAAAGATAGTGACGTTCCAGAGCCATCTCAACCTGCGAAGCAATCATCCTCAAAAACAGACGATTGTTCTGGTTAAGAACACCGTTTGCGCAAGACAAGCCGATAACCCCCAACACCTTACTCCGAGCAATAATCGGCATATAAAAAGCCCCGGCTCCCATCAGGGTATCGGTTCCGGCTCCAGCACATTTCTTATTCATAAAGACCCAATGAGCTACTGCCCGCTCGCTTTCTGACTTAAGAAAAGCAGCATCGTCCTCAAGTTCAGATTGTAAAAAAGTATCGGAATCATGATCCTCTGGATCCTGACTGTAGAAAATCGCCGACCGACCAAAAATCTTGACCATATAGGCATTGATCAACCCAATTGTTTCTTCAAAATCCCGGGATGCCAGCAATTTTTTATTGATCTCATAGAGCACCTCGGTGCGGTGTTCCCGCTCCACTGCCAGACGAGCCTGGGTTTTGATCCGAACCGTCAGGGTACTGGTAATCAGCGCGACCAACAGCATAATCACAAAGGTAATTGGATACCCTTCCTGAATAGCGTGCAGAGTATAATAGGGGACCGTAAAAAAATAATTAAATACCAGTACCGTCAGGCAAGAGGCCAAAACCCCATAGAGATAGCCGACCGTGACCCGCGAAATGATCAGAACCGACAAAATATAAACCATTATAATATTCTGATCACTAATATTCAGCGCTTGAAGCATTAACGAAATTAAGGTCGCTGCCACAATGATCAGCAGGGTTTTTACGCTATCCTGCCAGGATAAGAACAGGTTCCGGCTAATCCGCAATCGCCGACGCTGATATAAGGCGTTTTTTTTGATCCCCGGGTTGCCAGGAATGATATGAATTTCAATACTTGGCAGCATAGCAATCAGTTTTTCTTCAAGGCTGGCTTTAAAATAACTGATCAGCGATTTTTTGTTTCGGCTTTTGCCAATAACAATATTGGTAATTCCAGACAGCTTGGCGTATTCGGCAATTACTGTGGCTATATCATGTCCATTGAGGGTGACAATCTCAGCCCCCAGCCGTTCGGCCAGAGCCAGATGATCACGAACCCTATTTTTTTCGCCATCGGTCATCGCATCACTATCCATATCTTCCACATAAACCGCTGTCCAGGGTGCCTGAAAGGCTTCGGCCGTGCGATCAGTCCAGCGAATACAACGGGCTGATGAGGGTGACGCACTGATACAGACCATCAGCCTGATATTGGCCATTTTTTTTGATAGTCGGGGCTCATTCTGATTATCAGAACTGATCCGATTGGCGACTTTTCGCATCGCAATTTCCCGGAGCAGCCGGAGATTTTCCCGGGTGAAAAAATTATCCAGTGCTTTCTGGGTTCGTTCCGGCCGGTAGATTTTGCCACTTTCAAAGCGCCTTAACAATTCATCCGGTTCAATATCAATCAGCCTGATCTTATCAGCCTGATTAAAAACATAATCAGGAATGGTTTCTTTGACGCCGACGTGGGTGATTTTTTGAACCACATCGTTGAGGCTCTCCAAATGTTGTACATTGACCGTTGTAAAAACATCAATTCCAGCATTGAGGAGCTCTTCAATATCCTGGTATCTTTTTTTATTGCGCATTCCTGGTGCATTAGTATGAGCTAGTTCATCGACCAGAATCAATTCCGGTTTTCGTTCCAGGGCAGCATCCAGATCAAACTCTTTTAGTTGAAGCTTGCGGTATTCCACCATTTTGGGTGCCAAGATCGGCAGCCCATTCATGATTTGAATGGTTTCCGGGCGGGTGTGTTCTTCCACATAACCGACCAGAACATCGACGCCACAACGCAGCTGCTCTTGGGCATCATCGATCATTGCATAGGTTTTTCCAACCCCGGCTGCGTAACCGAAAAATATTTCCAAGCGCCCTTTCTTATTTTGTTCTTTGATAAACAAATCTTCTAAAATATCATCCGGATTGGGACGGGTATCACTGAAATCCACCATCTGTTCTCCCACCTTCATCGCATTATTTTACTGGATGCGCCCATCCAGGGCCAGATTTACTTTCAAGACATTGACTGCATCTTCTCCCCAGAGGTCCAGCAGTTTCCCGGTTGTATAGCGGTCAATAATTTCACGGACGGCTACTGCCGGCATATTGCGCGCCTGAGCAATCCGTTCAACCTGATACTCTGCCGCTTCCGGGGAGATATTGGGATCGACCCCACTGCCCGACGCCGTTACCAGATCACTGGGAATCTTAGCAGTATTTTCAGGATCAAGGGCCTGCCACCAGGCCACCCGTTCCTGTATCAACGCCTTTTGGTCTTCACTGACCGGTGATAATTGCGAAGTTCCCTGTGGTCTGCCGATCAGATATTGGGGCTTAGTAAAGGTCTGACCGATCAGGGCTGAGCCCACATCAATCGTCGTTCCATTTTCCTGGGTTATAGTAATGATACTACCATTTGCCTGATTTGGAAATGCCATTTGTGCAATACTTGTTACAATAACCGGGTAAACCACCCCACAAATCAGAACGAGTACCAGAAAACTGACCAATACTGGCCGTAATTTTGACACCATCGATGCACTTTTGATTTTTTCCATTTTCTTTCACCTCAACTAAGACCCAGGACGGTTAACACCATATCCAGTAATTTGATCGCCACAAATGGAGCCATTAAACCGCCTAAACCGTAAATCAGCAGATTTCGCTGCAGTAGCTTTCCCGCTGCCATTTCCCGATACTTGACCCCCTTTAAAGCCAAGGGAATCAAAGCGACAATAATCAGGGCGTTATAGATGATCGCCGAAAAAATCGCACTTCTGGCGCTGGTCAGTCCCATTATGTTGAGCCCCATCAATTGCGGATAAATACTGAAAAACAAAACCGGAATGATGGCAAAATATTTGGCTACATCATTGGCCACACTAAAGGTTGTCAGCGCCCCTCTGGTCATCAGCAATTGTTTGCCGATACGGACAATGTCGATTAGTTTGGTGGGGCTGGAATCCAGATCGACCATATTGCCAGCCTCTTTGGCCGCCTGGGTTCCGGTGTTCATAGCCACCGCCACATCGGCCTGGGCCAGCGCCGGAGCATCATTGGTGCCGTCGCCAGTCATCGCAACCAGATGTCCCTTGGCCTGATAGTCCCGGATCAGAGTCAGTTTCGCCTCCGGAGTTGCTTCAGCCAGAAAGTCGTCCACCCCCGCCTCAGCGGCAATGGCCGCCGCCGTCATCGGATTATCGCCAGTAATCATAATCGTTTTAATTCCCATTTTGCGCAAATCTTCAAAGCGTTCCTTAACCCCATTTTTGACAATATCCTTAAGATAGATCACGCCGAGAATCTGATTATTTCTGGCCACCACCAGCGGAGTTCCTCCGTCATTGGCGACCTTTTTGACCAACACATCGCATTCTTCGGGATAGTTGCCACCATTAGCCAAAACAAATACTTTAACCGCTGAGGCCGCCCCTTTGCGAATCTGCTGACCCTGAAAGTCAATCCCACTCATTCTGGTTTTTGCGGTGAATGGCACAAAGCTGGCTCCTAGGGCTTTGATGTCCCGGCCCCGCAAATCAAACCGTTCCTTGGCCAGCACCACAATACTCCGCCCTTCCGCCGTTTCATCAGCCAGCGAAGACAATTGCGCTGCATCAGCCAGTTCCTTTTCGGAAACCCCGGTAATTGGGATAAAGACACTGGCCTGACGATTTCCCAGCGTAATGGTGCCGGTTTTATCCAGCAATAGCACATCCACATCGCCAGCTGCCTCAATGGCTCTGCCGCTCATGGCCAGCACATTGGCCTGATTAAGCCGACTCATACCGGCAATCCCGATGGATGAAAGCAGCGCTCCAATCGTTGTGGGTGCCAGACAGACCAGCAGCGCAATGACATTGGTAACCGAAATCCCGTTGCCAATACCAGCCTGTTTACTGGCAAAATAGGAAAAGGGCAGCAAGGTGGCGCTCACCACCAGAAAGATAATCGTCAATGCGACCAGCAGAATCTGCAGCGCAACTTCATTAGGGGTTTTTTTTCGCGATGCCCCTTCAACCATGGCGATCATTTTATCCAGAAAGCTTTCACCTGCCGCTGCCGTCACCCGAATCACCAACCAGTCTGATAACAACGTGGTGCCCCCGGTGACGGCACTGCGATCTCCTCCGGATTCGCGGATCACCGGTGCCGATTCGCCGGTAATGGCACTTTCATCCACTGATGCCGCCCCTTCAATCACATCACCATCCATGGGAATCTGCTCGCCTGACTTGACATAAACAATATCGCCCTTGACCAAGCGACTTGCTGGAACCTCGCTGTATACCGCCAAATCATTTGGGGATTTCAACTTGTGCGCAGTCACATCTTTGCGGGCCCGGCGCAGACTGTCAGCCTGGGCCCGGCCATGACCTTCAGCAATGGCTTCAGCAAAATTCGCAAATAAAACCGTAAACCAGAGAATTAAGGCAATGGCCAGGGTATAACCGGCCCCTTCATCAATAATCTGGGCAAAGCTCAAAAAATAAAGAGCGGTGGTCATGATCGCCCCAACAAAAACCACAAACATCACCGGATTTTTTAACTGCACCCGGGGTGACAATTTAACAAATGATTGTCGGATGGCATCAATCAAAATATTTTTTTTCAAACCATTGTTTTCCACATCATTCAACTCCCGTCAGCCTTATGTTATCGCTGTAAAATAATCAGCAATCGGTCCCAGAGCCAGTGCCGGTAAAAAACTCAGCGCCCCAATTAACAGTACAATCGCAATCAGTAAACCGATAAACAGGGTATTACTGGTCGACAGGGTGCCCTCGGTTTTGGCAACCAGCTTCTTATTCGCCAGATTTCCAGCCAGGAAAATCACTGCCACCAATGGCACGAAGCGCACAATCAACATGATCAATCCACCAAGCACATTGGTAAACACAGTGTTGGCCGTAAACCCGCCAAAAGCACTGCCATTGTTATTGCCCATTGAGCTGAAGGCATACAGTATTTCTGAAAACCCATGGGGGCCCGTGTTAGTCAACCAGTCACTGGCCGGGGGCATTACCACCGCCGCTGCGGTTCCCAGCAGTGTGAAAACCGGCGGTACCAGGACAATTAAACAGACCATCTTCATATCAAAAGGTTCAACCTTTTTGCCCAGATATTCCGGCGTCCTACCAACCATCAGTCCGGCAATAAAAACGGTCAGGATCACAAAACCAAGCATTCCATACAAACCACTGCCCACGCCGCCGAAAACAACCTCGCCGCTTTGCATTAAAAACATCAGAATCAAACCGGCCAGTGGAGTAAAGCTGTCGTGCATGGCATTCACCGAGCCATTGGACGCCGCCGTGGTGGCAGTTCCCCACAACGCCGAGGTTCCAACCCCGTGAATGATTTCTTTGCCTTCCATATTACCAGAATCCAGCATGCCTGAAATCAGTGGTGCCCCAGTGGCTTCGCTGACAGTCACAGCCGCCAGTGCGCCGGCAAACAGAATCGTCATAACCAGATAGATGGCCCAGCCCTGTTTATTGTCGCCCACTGCTTTTCCAAAGGCCACGCAAAGCGATGCCGGAATTAACAAAATGGCTAACAGTTCTAAAAAGTTGGTGAGTGCGGTGGGGTTCTCCAGTGGAAAAGCGGAATTCATCCCAAAAAAACCACCGCCATTGGTACCCAACTGTTTGATCGCAATCTGACTGGCTGCCGGTCCCAACGGGATGCTTTGGGTGATACCCGTTTCCAGTGCCACAATTTCATGATAGGGACCGATTGTCTGAACAACTCCCTGAGATACCAGCACCAGTGAAAACACCAACGACAAGGGAATTAGCACATAAAAACTGATTCGAATTAAATCGACCCAAAAACTACCAATCGTCGTTTCTTTAGTCCTGACAAACCCTCTGATCAGAGCAAACAGGACTGCGATTCCAGTTGCCGCCGACAGAAAATTCCATACCCCCAAAGCCAATGCCTGAGTCAGATAGGACATGCTTGACTCCCCGGAATAAGCCTGCCAATTGGTGTTTGATACAAAGCTGGCGGCGGTATTAAAGGCCAGATCCCAAGACGGGGCAGTCAAATTTTCCGGATTAAAGGGTAGCCCTCCTTGGAGCATTTGCAATGCAAACACAAAGATCAGTCCCAAACTACTAAGAAGGATCACCGCCAGGGCATAATGTTTGGGGCTCATCTCATCTTCCTCCCGGATACCCATGAAGCGGTAGACCATATTTTCAACGGGTCGCATTACTACAGACAGAAATACCCGCTGTCCGGTCATCACTTTATCAATATAAATACCAAGAGGAATCGAAAGTACCACCAGAGTCACCAGATAGAGGCTGTCTGCGATGATTATCTGATTCATCGTTCTTCCCCCTTAAATAATATCACTGCCAGATAAATCAGTAACATCAATGCAATGAGTCCTGAAATTACCAACACCACATTCATCTTGATCACTTCCTGTCTTTTTTTCGCAGATGCCCAACATGATTCCGGTCGTATTCAATAATATATAAGTCTTCCCCGTCCTGTTCCGACGTATCTCCAAAATCAACATGTGCTTTTCTTCCCCGCTCGGAAAAGGTGGATATTCTTTCCAGGTTCCGCATTGCTGGTGCATAGGCGGGATCGAGCGCGATGGCTGCCCGATAGTGTTTATGGGCCAAGTTATCTTCTTTTAATAGTTCTTCCAGAATCCCATACAGGTTATGTACCCCTGGAGAATGGGGATTCTCATTCATGGCTTGCTTTATTTTTGCTTCTGCCAAAATATAGTTACCTTCTTTTAACGCTTTTTTTGCTAAAACACTATATTCTTCAAAGGTATTCACTTTATCCATCTTCTTTTCCTCCTGAATTCAAATATTCTTTGTAGTTTAATTATATTTATTTTGCAATTAATTTAGTATATTGAATCGCCGTCAGAAGATAAAGATTCCATTAAGAAATTACCACTCCAATCCGAATGACCACCGGGATTTCTTACCAACGGTTATCGATAATCAGAACTCCCTCGTCTGATCGTGCCACAACTGTCTTTACCTGAATTACCAGCTTTCCGGTTAATGTCGCTTGCTGCAAAAAAACAGGCGTTGTCTCTTAAACAACGCCTGTCTTGTGTTAAAACCATTGATTTATTTAGTTATTCGTGATAAAATCTAAGATATGCATACAATTATCGCATTATATTTGACTACAATTAATCTTATCATATTTCGCCACTTTTGTCAATAGTTAATCTATTTTTTGTATGCCAGGGAGGTACCTCTATGTCGTTTGAACTGAAGCTGTTTGATAGTTATCTGATTGAAAAACAGGCCGTTTCGGAAGTGTTGTTATGTAATAACATTACGGCTGATTATGCGCTGGTGTTGTCCGAAGAGCAGGCGCTGGAACTGGTCGAAACTCGATCCCATTCACTGAAAAATGTTGGCCGGGTCGAATTTGGCGGCGGAATTATTGAAAAAGTCATTCTGACCTTTGCCGACAGCCCCTATATCTCCCAATATCGCTATGCAGAAATCATAAACGAGCTGGTTGAAGTCTTTTATTATTTCAAGAATGAAACCCTGGATTTAATGAGCGATGATGATCTGATTGGCTATATGAAAAAGTACTTTGACGGAGTCTGTCAGGGTTCTCTGGATCAACTTAAATATCGGGAACTGGAACGAATGGCTAAAAACGTCCGGCTAGGACTTGATCCTGATTATAACGATCTTTATGATAGTGAAAAATTGATGAACGATGAGGATGAAGATGAATAATAAGATCAAAAAACAGTCTATAATCGATGGCGAAAAGCTCAGTGGCGAATTTTATTTTCAGTCGCTGCTTCAGGAGGCCTATGTCAAGGGTGTCCTAAGTCCTAAAGAATCCGAACGTATTCAACTGGAGTGTCTGAAGCTGCTGGCCGACAGTACTGAGCGGTTTACCCGGGGCCAAAGCAGCTCGATCCGGGTTGAAATCGCCCAGGGAATTATGGCTTCCAACCTCTTTACCATCGGGATCTACCTTAAATCACTGCCCGATCTAGATACCGCCATCTTTCATATCCAAAATGAACCACTTGAAAAACTCTATGAATATGGTTTAGCGGTACTGAAGCGAAAAATAAATGTGGCCCATTATTTTTATAACCGGGTTTGCAAAAGCAAGCTAAAAACCGCCAATCAAGCCTACAATATCACCATTGACCAGGGTTTTAAGCCCTTTTTTGAAAGCTATGAAATCAATTTTCATGCCCATGAAATCCCCAGTGACATCGACTATCAACTGATCCATCCGGTCACAGATCTGGCCGGGGTTGAGTTCGTCATCAAGTATCTGGAAAACCTGTATTATGAAAATTTGTTTTGTTCCTATTTTGATGCCGATACTATCCATGAAGTGATGAGTGGTTATGATCCGTCCTACAAATATCTCCTCGATAACATCTGTGCCCAGGTTTTGCAAAATGCGCTGGGTTGTCAGTTATTGAGCGCACCCCCAGACCGGCTGGATTTCAGCCCGGCCGATCTCAATGCGCTGGATAAAAAATTAAAAAATCACAGTCAGGCTGAGCTCCAAACGCAGTTGGAAACAGCGGTCCGGGAGCTTGTTACCGATTTGAAATTAACCAATCGGTCTCTGAAAAAGTACCTGCTAACCAGCCTCACGAAAATCACCCCCACCGTTTTTCAGGGACTGACCATCCACTCTCTTAACAAGGTTTTTGTGCCCCGGTATAATCCTAACATCAAACCGATTATCCATTATAATATGGGCATTAAAATGGATGACAACGCTTATCGGGACATGATTACGGAATTTTTGTCCTGCCGTTTTTTCGAGGATAAGCTGGCAATCATTAAAGAACAGATAAAAACCCTGGCCGATATGGAAGACCTGCTGATCGCTGGCGAATTGGAGTCTACCGAAGCAACCATGATTTTTGGGCTGCTGGAGGACATTGAGTTGGCGGTGCTGACCAAACGTCATCCCCTTCATCCGGCCATTGATGCCATTGATTTTTCCGCTTCCGAAATCCGGATGCAGCAAAATCTGGATGCCTATCTAAGGACGCTGCCCCGTGCGCGGTTGGCTGAAATTCTCAGTATGGCCACCACCATTGAGGTCGTCTGATATTAGAAGGGCTTCGTCCCGCTTAACCAGCCCTGAGCTTCCCAATGATTACGATCGGTGAGATTCCAGTCATTCTTTTTCATCATATTCTTCATCATCACAAACATGATTTTTCGAAACAAAGGCGCTGCGCTGTGTTCGATATTAGCCACCGCTGTGGTGGCTTTTTTTGCCAACTGGGCCATATCTTTTTCAATTTGACTGCGCTTTTTGTCGGATATCTCACTCCATTTCATGGCGGCCACTGCCTGCTTACTGGCAAATCGTTTTTTTACCCCCCAGAATTTCAGACTGTTCTGCATCGTTTTGGTGGTGTGGGATAATCCTGCTCCGGCCGTGGTGGCAAAACTGATCCCCACCGTATTAAACATTTTTGGATTGGGGCGGTGGCTAAGCCACATATAGCACAGATGATCCAGCAGTGCTTTTAACTGACCGCTTACATCCAACCCGTAAACCGAAGAGGTCAGAATCAACAGATCGGCATCTTCCAAGGCGGTGACAATGGGCTGGATCTGATCGGCGTGGGGGCAGGTGTCTTCCCCCTTCAAGAAGCAGGAAAAACAACCGCTGCAAAACTTGGACATATCGTTGGGCAGATAAAACTCCGTTATCTCAGTATTTATCTTTTTTGAAATATTCTGAACTAGCAACTCTTTACAATGCCAGGTGCTGCCATGACGCATGGAGCCATTGATTACTGTTATCTTCATTTTTCCATCCCTCTCTCAAAATAACTCCTAGTTTACCTCATTATAACGAAGGGCTGTAAATCTTTCAACGCTTAACCATTAATATTAAATTTATATAAGCCCTTCACATCTTTATACAAACTTTATAGGATCTATGATAATTTTTCAGTAGGGTAAAAAAACTATTTCATTTATCCATCATCTTGGCTTCATATTAGGAGAAAACTATGTATATCATTATTATTGGCTGCGGCAAGCTCGGCAGTACCTTGGCCAAAGAGTTATCCATCACTGGACACGACGTTTCGGTCATCGACCACGACAGCGAAAAATTGAATGTTTTAGGGAGTGGTTTTAATGGTTCCAAATTAAGAGGCGTTGAATATGACAACGATCGCTTGCAAGAAGCTGGCATCAAACAGGCCGATTTCGTTATAGCGGTAACCGCCGATGACAACATTAACATTACCGTCGCTTTGATCGCTAAAAAAATCTATAATGTGCCCCGAATCATCGCCCGGGTCGGGGATCCCAGCCGAAAACATATTTATGACATGCTGGGTATTGAAACCATTTGTCCCACCCAGTTGGGGGTGGAGATCCTTAAACAGAAGATCTCTGAAAAAAATGTACAAGTGCTGGCGGTTATTCAACCGGACACTGAAATTATTGAACTGATTGTAAAAAAACATAAGCCTTGTACGGTAAAAAGCATCGAAGAAAAATATAACTGTATCGTGTCTGGCTTAATGGTAGCTAGTCGCTTTATTTTTCCTGAAAAAGATGAGCTGGTTCCCTATGGTGCAAAAATTATCTGCACCATCCTCAAAAAAGATAAAGAAAAAATTATTACCTCACTGGCTAAGGAGATATCACGATGAAATCAATCATTATCGGGGGCGGAAAGGTCGGCTATTATCTGGTCCAGACCCTAAAAAAAAGAGACTATCACGTCGTCTTAATTGAAAGAAACAGTACGATTTGCCAAAAAATCGCTGAAGATATCGACATTGAGATCATTTGCGGCGACGGTACCGATCTGGAAGTTTTAAAAGACGCTGGCATCCAGGAGGCCGAGATCATTGCCGCTGTCACTGGAACCGATGAAGAAAATCTGGTGATCTGCGAAATTGCCAAGGTCAGTTTTAACATCAGTAAAACCATCGCCCGGATCAATAATCCCAAGAACATTGCCATGTTCAAGGCCCTGGGGGTGGATAAGACAGTTTGCAGCACCGAGGTGATTGCCAATCTTATCGAATATGAATTCGACAGGGATAATTTTAAACTGATCCACACCTTTGAGCGCGGTGCTATGATTCTCGTCGAAATCATCATCCATGCCGATGACCGCTGGTCTAATCAATTTATTCAGGACATGGATTTACCGACGGAATGCGTCATCACTTCGATCCTCAGGGATGAACAGGTCATTTATCCCCGCGGCGATACGCATTTTCTTGAAAATGACAGAGTGTTGGTGATTACCAATAAGGTGGCTTTAGCAAAATTAAAAAAACTGCGATAACGGGGAGGAAATCAAATGGAATCACGAAAAAATGAACTACTGGGGCTGATGATGGAACTGCTGTCGGTATCGGCCTATGTGCTGCTGTTTTTTATTCTGACCCTTGTGTTGATCTGAACTGAACTGCCATGAATACTTTTAATGGACGTTTTTACAGTATCTTTATCATCAGTTACTATACCGGTTTCGTTGTTCTGGGCATCGCCCTGTTGATGGTTCTCCCCATTTTGACAGCAGTGGGTCTTCAGGAATGGAATCCCTTTTGGGATTTTATCATCACTATGGCGATTTCGGTTATTCTGGGCCTGCTCCTGATTATAATCGGAAAACAGACCCGCCACAACAAAAGCTTTGTCCAGTGGAAACACGGTTTTGTGGTGGCATCACTTTCCTGGATTATTTTGATGTTTTTGTGTGCTATTCCCTATTTGCTCAGTGGGCATGTCAATTCAATTCTGGATGCCTGTTTTGATGTCATGAGCGGTTTTACTACCACGGGCATGGTTTTGACCCAGGATCTGGATCATATCTCGCTCAGTTTAAATCTATGGCGTCATATGCTCACCTTTATTGGCGGTCAGGGGATGATTGTCCTGGCGTTGACCTTTTTATTAAAAGAAACCAGCGGTGCCTACATCTTTTATGTCGGGGAAGCCAAAGATATCGACCTGGTTCCCAATGTCAAGGGAACGGCTCGGATCATCTGGAAAATCAGCATGGTTTATCTGTTGATCGGAACGGCGGCCTTGTGGATTGACGGCATGACTATCGGACTGAACCCCCTGTCGGCATTTTTTAATGGACTGTTTATTTTTGCATCCTCCTGGAGCACCGGCGGTTTTGCCCCCTATACCCAGAACATGATGTATTACCATAGCTTTTCTTATGAAAATCTGACGATCATCTTTTTTATCCTGGGCTCATTGAATTTCGGCCTGCACCACGCCATTCTTTCTGGCAATAAAAAAGAATTGCTCAAAAACATCGAAACCCAGAGCTTTTTTATCAGCTCGTTTTTGGCCAGCATCCTGGCCGTCATGTGGCTGGCACGAACCGGCATTTATAATGATGCCATCACGATGTTTCGGCGGGTCGTTTATAATGTCTTGTCCGCTCATACCACCACCGGATTTGGTTCGGTTTATGCCCGCCAATTTGCCCTGGAATGGGGTGACTTCGGGATCCTGATACTCGTTATTGTGATGCTGATTGGCGGGTCGGCCTGTTCTACCGCCGGCGGTTTTAAAGGGCTGCGGGTCGGCATCATCTTTAACAGCATCCTTGCTGATGTGAAACGCCTGTTGGCTTCAGAACGCAATGTCAAAGTCTTTCGTTTTCACCACATCAAGGATCAGATTCTTTCGGATGGCCTGGTCAAGGCATCGGCCCTGATCATCATTTGTTATCTGATCACCTTTGCCATCGGAACGCTGATCGGCACCTATTATGGTTACCCACTGGCCAGCGCCGCCTTTGAAGCGGCCTCAATTACCGGCAATGTGGGGCTATCCATCGGCATAACCACCCCGGGTATGCCAACAGTAATGAAAATCTACTATATTATTGCCATGTATCTGGGTCGACTGGAATTTCTTTCCGTTTTCGCCCTCATCGGTTTTATCATCGGAGGTATAAAAAAATGTTGGACAAAATAATAAAAACGTTTATGCTTACGGTGAGTCTACTTTTCTGCCTGAATGGAAGCGTATTGGCCGCTGATGTGATCGAACTGAATCAGCTGGTGGAAAATGCCGAAGCTATGGACGGTCAAAGCGTCACCGTCAGCGGGGAAGCCATTGGTGAAGCGCTGGAACGGGGCGACCACGCTTGGGTCAATATCAATGACGGTACCAATGCCATGGGTATCTGGATGCCTCTTGACGTTACCCAACATATTAAGGTATTTGGTGATTATAAGCATCACGGTGACCAGCTTCAGATCACCGGGGTATTTAACCGGGCCTGTGCCCAACATGGCGGTGACGTAGATATTCACAGTGACTCGATCACCGTGCTGATGGCTGGTTATGCCACCGACGAATCGGTTCCAGCTCTGAAAATCATCATTGGTCTCATGCTTATGTGTTTGGCTTCAGTGCTTGGTATGATCTATTTTAAAGCTATCAAAAAAAGTGCCGGCTAAAACCATCACTCTCATATTTTCTATTGAATAATGCATCATATGAACTATATCTGCCCGTGTGCGTTATTTAAAATAATGGTTCTTTTGTATACTGGGATTTGAGACTAAGATGGTTCATCTTTCATGTAAATATGTATGCTATTTTAATGATTCATAACCTTAACTAAACTTTATTAATTGACATCTCGTGAACATCGTGCAGGGCTTCCATGATCGCTTCTGACAGCGTTGGGTGTGGGTGGATCACATCACCCAGTTCTTCTGCCGTCAACTCAAAGTGAACCGCCATCGTTAACTCTGCCAAAAGGTCGGTCGCCTCCGGCCCGACAATCGAAGCGCCAATAATTACGTCTTTTTCATCGACAATAATTTTAACCTGGCCCTGGATTTTTCCGATAATTTGCGCTTTCCCCAATGATCTGAAGTCAAAACTGCCGGTTTTATAAATAATGCCCCTTTGCTGGGCTTCTTTTTCATTTAACCCCACCGCTGCTACCTGGGGATCGGTATATACACATCGGGGGATCGCTTTATGAACAGCGGTTTTATTTTTACCCAACATGTTTTCAGCAGCAATAATGCCTTCTTTCGAGGCGACATGAGCCAAATACGGCGTATTGATAAGATCTCCTACAGCATAAATCCCTTTGACATTGGTTTCCAGCAACTCATCAACTTCAATCTGTCCCTTTGAATCCATGTTAATCCCTAATGCATCCAGGTTAAGTTCTTTTGAAAAGCTCGCTCGTCCGATTGAAAGCAAAATCATTTCTGCTTCCAATGTTTTGCCACTTGACAGGGTTACTGCAATTCCGTTATCCTGAACGTTCACATCGGTGACACTGGTGGCAGTCAAAACTTTTATTTTTTCCCGTTTAAATTGTCGTAACAGTTGCTTTGCAACGCTCTCATCCTCATAACTCAAAATTTGCTCAGCCATTTCCAATATCGTTATCTGACTTCCCATTCGGCTAAAAAATTGCCCCAGTTCGCACCCGATAACGCCACCCCCGATGACAATCATTGATTTTGGTGGCGTTTTTAACGCGAGCGCCTCAGTACTGGTAATTACTTTCTTGCCGTCATAATGAAACATTTCCGGACAGACGGGAACTGAGCCGGTCGCCAATAAGATTTTATCACTTACCAGTGTTTCAGATCCACCATCGTCACGCTTTACTTCTACCGTTTTCGAGTCGATCAGTTTGCCAACACCCTGAATCAAATTTACACCGTTTGACTCAAAAAGAAATTCAATTCCCTTGACTAAACCGGATACCAACTTATCTTTTCGTTCGATGATTTGCGCTGGATCAACGACTGTCTTATCGTTAAAAACCCCAAACTTCTCGGCTTCCAATGAAGTTGTCAAAACTTCTGCCGATGCCAGTAATGCTTTGGTCGGAATACACCCCACATTCAGACAGGTTCCGCCAACCTTATTTTTTTCAACAACGGTCACCTCTGCCCCTAATTTAGCTGCCATAATGGCAGCTTCATAGCCGCCTGGACCACCGCCGATAATGGTAATTTTCATTTTAACCATCCCTTTCGTTTCACTTAGATCACAAAATTTTGTGCTTTGAATGCTTTTATTAATTTTTCTTAAATTTTGAAAGCCGTCTCACCAAAAAACATCTTCCAAAACTTCAGAAGATCACTAGTCATCTTAATTCCTACTGAAGAAATAAAAACCACTTCAGTTTCGTCAATTGGCTGATTCCAAGGATTCATCACCGCAAAGTCATTGACACAGCTGACCTCAAATACACCTTGGGTTGTTCGGACAAATCCTTTGATCCGGTGGGTTGAATACTTAATTTCCTGAAGAAAACCATTGAATTTTTCAAAATCCAGGATCGCTTCAGTTTTTAATATTTTCGTTTTTGGCCGGGATTCCCAGGTATTTGTCGATGGCTGGGCTACAATTTGTTTTTCATTCATCCCTAAAACCATTTCCCGAATCGGTACATTGCAAAATGAGGTTTGATAAATGCTGACATCCACATTAATTTTTCTAATTTTTTCTTCGATCTCCATCAACACTGCCGGTGTTTGCAGATCTGCCTTATTGATAATCACAGAACTGGCGTATGCAATCTGCTTTTCTAAGGCCGGAATAACATCAAACTGCTTCAAAAAATAAAGGCCATCGACAATACAAAGTGATCCAGCATAATCGTAGGAAGCCCCTGAAATCTTAGTTACGGTTTCTAAAACCACACCCATATTAGACGGATCAGCAACGCCTGATGATTCGACGAAGACAATTTCCAGATCCCGCGTTAAAAATTCTGCCATTCCTTTAATGAAGTTCTCCTTCAGACAAGCGCAAAAAATAGAACCATTCGTTAGCTCAATCAGATCAAACTCCTCAGTTTGGATCAATTGTCCATCAATACTGGTTTCTCCGAATTCATTCATCAGGACACCAATTTTTGTATCTTCAAATTCTTTTAACAATCTTTTGAGCAGAGTGGTTTTTCCGGAACCTAAAAACCCCGTCAAAAGAATAAGCTTCATATTCTTCTGCGGATTACGACCTGGTAAATCATTCGTTGGGAACATTCCTTCACCTCTTAGTTGATTCTTTTTCGAAAACTGCATGTTTTTTGCTGACACTGTCGGCAATCGTGATCATTTATGCTGCATTCCAGAGTCTGATCCGCACCATAAACATATCCCAGCGTTTTCGAAGGTTTATACATATATTTCTTGGTAATTTCAATCTTCTGTTTCATGATCTCATCTAAATTGTCCAAAATTTTTTTCTGATAGGATAGACAAATCCCTTCATCGCCCGGAGAGTAACGACGAGTCAGCCCATAGCCTCTTTTCTGATGAACATCATCCCGAATACGCCCATAAAAGCGCTCACTAGAGTCAAATAAAAGTTGATTGGCCATGGCATCAAGTAACAGTCCTTTAAATGAATCATTTTCGCAAAACAGTTCCGTGCTTCTTTTACTAACCGCATCTCCCAGAGTGATCAGGCAAAAAACCACATGGGTCGGCGAATCGAAATCCTGATGAAAATCTTTTCCCAGGATATTGGTCTTCAGTTGGTAATACCCCTCAGGCCTTACCAGCATTTTAAATTCCGGCAGCAATTCCTCATAGCTATTTAAATAATAATCATATTGGGCTGCGCCTTCATAAAGATCCAATCGATTAAATATTTTCTGCCGATCAATTTCTATTTCAAAATCCAAATAATCGTTCATCGATCTATATCTTTACGAAGTTCACAGGGTTGCCACACTGATCCAAAAACTTTTTTAAGCCGGCAGTAGTAAAATTGATGGTGGCTGTATTATCATTGGGATGGCAGTTGATCATGGCGTGCTTCATCATGGCTTCGTCAATAAAGACTTCCACATCGTGAGCTTCATTATTGATTACCCCAAAAACCGAAACCGCTCCGGTCGAAACCCCCAGATGTTTTTGAAGTCGCTCCTCAGATGCAAAGCTCAGATTACTGACATCAATGCTCTTACCAAAACTCTTTATATCCACTTGTTTGGATTCTTCCAAGATCACCAGAAAATGACGATTTCCCTTTTTATTTCTTAGCAGTAAATTTTTGCAATGGGCACCTTCCAGTCCCCCGATATATTGCTCAAGCTCCTCACAGGTGTAAACCGGTGGATGATTGATAACCTGATAGTCTATTTCCAGTTGGTTCAGCACATTAAAAACTTTTTGGGCGTTCTCACTCATTGATTTTTCCTTTCTTTAATAAACACCTTTTGGGGTCATTATAAAACAACCTTGGGAATAGTTCACCTAGAATCCTGCCAGCTAAAACCGCATGGCCATTAAATATTCATCCTGAAAGTCAGGATTCATTGACAGTTCAATATGGGTGGCTGAACTAGCCAGTAGTTCGGCCTCCTTCCGGGACTGCATCGATAACAGGGCCATACTGGCCCCGGAACCGGCGGCATTACCAACGCTGTAAATTTTATCAATTCCGATATCTGGAAGCAATCCAATTCTTAGCGCACTCTGCTTGTCAATGTAGTTGCCAAAGGCACCCGCAATCAGAATTCGATCAACGTCATCCATTGAAAAGCCATTGTGTTTAACCAGGGTACACATCCCCGCCAGCATTGCCGCCTTTGCCAATTGAACCTCACGAATATCACTCTGATTGATCAGAATGGTTCGACCATTGCTCTGATAAAGAACGAAAGCCATCCCCAGATCCGATTTGATCAGTCGATCACAGAGTTCTTTTTCAATTCCCGCTTCTATGGCCTCTTCCGTAGTAATAATCCGGCCATTTTTTGTGATTATATTGACATTTAACAATTCTGCAACCGCGTCAATCAGTCCTGATCCACAAATTCCGACTGGCTTATCCCCATCGATGATTTTAAGAATAATCTTACCATCTTTTATTTTCACACGTTCAATGGCACCTTCTGCCGCCCGGATCCCGTGATGAATGCTGGCTCCTTCAAAGGCCGGGCCAGCGGCCGTTGAACAAACCAGTATTTTGCCGTCATGTATAAAAGATACCTCGCCGTTAGTCCCAATGTCAATGGCTAGGGTGATGCCTTTTAGCTTTTTGATATCCGTCGCCAACATCCCTGCAACAATATCCGATCCCACATGTCCGGCAATGTTTGGCAGAACGTAAACATTAGCAAGAGGATTAATACCCAAACCATAATCTTTTGCCAATCCGTTAACACCTTGACAATAAACTGGCGCAAATGGTGTCCGAGCCAGTGATTCAGGATCAACGCCCTGGAAAAGATGGCTCATGGTTGTATTCCCTACTACAGTCACATCATAAATAGTTTCCGCTGTGATCTCATTTTTAATGCTGAAGGCCTGAATCATCTCATTAAAGCACTGGATGATCTTTTTCTGCATAAACAGCAGATTCCCTTCCCCTTCTTTTGTAAACTGAATCCGTGTTATTACATCTGCCCCAAAATTGCTCTGCGGATTCGTCCTGGCCTCAACATCAAGCAGTTCTCCGGTGTTGAGATTCCAGAGTAAGGCAACAACCGTAGTGGTGCCAATATCAAAAGCCAGGCCATAATGATGCTCCTCGGTATTACCAGCCTCCAGAGCAATCAGCAGGTCGTTTCTCAGTACTGCTGTTACTTCGCCCTTTTTTTCCTGTAACATTGGATGAAGTTGCGGTAAGAGCCGGGAATCAATCGTCAGCTTTTCAACGTCAAGGGATTCTTCGAGCCGTTTCAGATCATTCTTCTGATACTTCATCGTCGCTTTTCTGACTTTGACATGGCGTTTCAACAACCGAATATCCGATTTGAAGCCGACCGGCAATTGGGTTAAATCTTTTTTTCTGCCGGTTCCGCCATGGATTAACGGCACATCGACAACCATATCAGTTTTTACCAGTGTCTTACAAGCCAGTCGGAATCCAACCTCAACTTCTTCAACGGTCAAAATTTTCTTCTCAGCGGTATCCAAACCTTCGGTTTTTCCTTGAACAACCCGCACCTTGCATTTTCCACAGGTTCCCGATCCATTGCAGCTGCCATCAATAAGCACGCCAGCAGCGGCAGCGGCTTCCAGTAAAGTGATATTGGGGGGGACATCGATTGATTTTTCCCCCGGATGGAACAGTATTCTCATTGTCGCATCTCCTGTATTTGAACAAGAGAACCACTTTTTGTCAATTAATCCAAAAGGAGGTTCTCAGGTATTTTGTCGCATTTAAAATAAATATCGCAGTTTTGGGTTTCTGGCAGCATTCAATTCATCCAGACGTCGAACCGCAGTTTTGATGGGTGCCTGATGTAATGCCTCAGCATTTTCATGAGATTGAGTGAGTAAACGTTTCAGGATACTGATGGCATGATCCAAAACTTCCTTGGACTCTGTTTCAGTGGGTTCAACCATCAAGGCCTCTTCAACAATCAACGGAAAATACATGGTGGGCGGATGAATATCATTATCCAATAATCCTTTTGCAATATCCATGGCTGAAATGCCGGTCTCTTTTTTTAACTGTGACAGACTCATTACAAACTCATGCATGCAGTGATCCTCATAGGCCATATCGTAGCAATCAGCTAATTTTGCCATCATGTAGTTGGCATTTAACACTGCATGTCGGCTGGCCTCTGGAATCCCTGACTTGCCCAGGGTTAACATATAGGTCAATGCCTTGACCACAACCAAAAAATTTCCGTAAAAATTTTTCATATTACCAATGGTTTTTTCCGGCTTAAAAAATGCAAAGGATTCTTCCCCGGTAACCATCAATCCCGGTAAATATGCTGCCAATCGGCTTTTACAACCCACCGGTCCGGATCCCGGTCCACCGCCACCATGAGGCGTTGAAAAGGTTTTATGCAAGTTGACATGGATCACGTCGAAGCCCATATCTCCGGGTCGGACGATTCCCATAATCGCATTAAGATTTGCCCCATCGTAATAGTTCAGTCCTCCAGCCTGATGGACAATCTTTGTAATTTCCAGAATATTTTTATCAAACAACCCCACCGTATTCGGATTTGTGAGCATCAGTCCGGCAGTATCCTCACCTACCACTGCTTTTAGTTTTTCCAGATCAACACAGCCATCAGCTAACGAAGTGATACTGATCACTTCAAATCCAGCCATGGTGGCACTGGCCGGATTGGTACCATGGGCTGAATCCGGGACAATTATTTTTGTTCGTTTTAAATCACCCCGGTTTTCGTGATACGCCTTAATTAACATTAATCCAGCAAATTCGCCATGCGCACCGGCCGCTGGCTGCATCGAAACAGCATCCATTCCGGTAATTTCACACAAACAGTTTTCTGCCGTTTTCAATACTTCCAGACACCCTTGAACCGTGGCTTCCGGCTGCAACGGATGAATGTTGGTAAAACCGGATAACCCGGCAATTTCTTCATTGATTCGGGGATTATATTTCATGGTGCATGACCCCAGGGGATAGAAACCATCATTAACACCGTGGGTTTTTTTCTCCAGTTCAGTATAGTGCCGACTGATATCATTTTCAGAAAGCTCTGGCAGATGCAAGTCTATTTTTCGACTTTGCGCTACTGGCAATTCTATGATCGGCACATCACATGCCTCAAAAATGGTTAAGCCCCGTCCCTGGATGCTTTTTTCAAAAATCAAACTCAACTTTATACCTCCTTGAGAATTTGGATCAGTGCATCGATCTCATCTTTACTATTCACCTCCGTGCAGCACCAGAGAATTTGACCGGTGTGTTCTCCGGTTAAGGGTAAACCGCCAAGAATACCATTCTCGGTCAATACTCCCATGATTTCTTCTGCTTTGCCCTTGTCCTCCGTGACAAATTCATTAAAGAAAGGTTTGTCATAAACCGTATCATAGCCGATTTCTGCCAGCCGTGTTTTTAGATAGACTGCTTTTGACATGCTCTGTTTTGCCACTTCCTTAAGACCCTTGGGCCCTACTGCGCTCAGATAAACTGCAGCTGTCATCGCACACAAGGCCTGGTTGGAACAGATATTACTGGACGCCTTTTCCCGGCGGATATGCTGTTCCCGAGCCTGCAACGTTAGTACAAAAGCCTGTTTTCCTTCCAGATCGGTGGTTTCTCCAACTATTCTGCCTGGTAATTTTCTCGTCATATCGGCTTTACAGGTCATAAACCCCAGAAAGGGTCCGCCAAAACCCAAGGGCATCCCCAATGGTTGACCTTCACCGACGGCAATGTCGGCCTGACATTCAGCTGGTGTTTTCAGAACTGCCATGGCAATGGGATTAACCCCCATAATCAATTTTCCATTTGCTGCATGAACCCGTTGTCCAATCTCCTCAGCTGCTTCGATGATTCCAAAATAGTTGGGCTGTTGAAGATATAGACAGGCAACCCCATCATCCAATTGTTTTTCCATCCATTCGATATCGGTTTCCCCATTTTTTTCCGGAATCACCACTACTTCCATGCCATTTCCATGACAATAGGTTTTGATGGTATCAATAACCCCCGGATTTACTGTCGCCGATACCAATGCCTTATTTTTTTTTCGCATTTTACACATCGCAATTGCTTCTGCGGCTGCCGTTGCGCCATCATAAACCGATGCATTGGAATCGTCCAAACCGGTTAATTCGCACATCATCGTCTGGTATTCAAAGATGGTCTGAAGAATGCCCTGACTGACCTCTGCCTGATAAGGGGTGTATGCGGTCAAAAAAGCTTCTTTACCGGTAATTGACTTCACAATCGATGGAATATAGTGTTGATAAGCGCCGGCTCCCCGAAAAAGGGATTTAAAAACCTGATTTTTCTCAGCCATAGCTGTCATTTTTTTATGGATCTGCGTCTCAGACATTCCTTCCGGCAAGTTAAGACCATCTTTAATGATCATTTCCTCCGGTATTTGACCAAAAAGGGTATCGATTGAATCAATCCCAATCGCTCGCAACATTTCCTTTTTTTCGTTCTCAGTAACTGGTATATAGTTCCCCATTAATTTTCCTCCTCAGATCAGTTGCTTAGTGCTCTTCCGTTTCGATGACTTGTTCATAAATTGCAGCTTCCAGCAATTCCCCTTTTTCGGTAATAGCTTCCAGTTTAACTAACCACATCCCATAGGGATCTTTATTGATCAATTCTGGTGAGTCCAGCAGCTCTTCATTAATTTCCCGAACTACGCCGCCAACTGGAGCATAGATATCTGCGACGGATTTGACCGATTCCACCTCTGCAAAGCCTTTTCCAATTTCCAGCAAATCGCCAATTTCCGGGAGTTCCACAAAAACAATGCCGCCCATTGCATGCTGGGCAAAATCAGAAATACCAATGGCTGCAGTACCGTCATCTTCAAATTTAATCCATTCATGGGATTTTGCATAAAGCCGATCATTTAATATATTCATTTTTTCTCCTCCTAAACGGTTAATGCCTGGCCCTTTTTATAAAAAGGCAGGGCTACAATTTCTGCGACCACTTTTTTATTGCGTACTTCCACTTCAACTTTTGTTCCGATCTGAGTACAGGAACTATCTAACAAGGCCATTGCAATGGGATAGCCTAAATAGGGACAATGGGTACCGGAGGTAGTATGCCCCACTTCGACTCCATCGAGCAAAACACGTTGCTGCTCCCGGACAATCCCTCGGCCAACTACCTTCAACCCTACCCGCTTAATTGCCGGATCACCCTTTTCCATAATGGCTTTTTTACCAATAAAATCTTCCTTTGTCATTTTTACAGCAAAACTCAGACTAGCCTCCAGCGGATCGACTGTATCATCCATTTCATGACCATAAAGCGGCATGGCGGCTTCCAGCCGTAGGGTATCTCTAGCCGCCAAACCACAGGGGATTAAGCCTTCTGGCTGCCCAGCTTCCAGTAAAGCATCCCACATTTTAGGACCATCCTCTGCAGCTGTGAAAATTTCATAGCCATTTTCTCCGGTATAGCCAGTCCATGAAACGATACAGGGAATCCCAGACACCAGACAATCAAAGACCGCATGATAATATTTTTGCGGAATGTATTGAGCGTCTGTTAGTTTAGCAAGGATAGCTGGCGCCAAAGGGCCCTGAATGGCCAGCTGGGCCACTGATTGGGAAATATCTTTAAATTCAACCGCACCAAATTGATGGGCGACCATCCAATTAAAATCCTTATCTTTATTCGCCGCATTGACAACAATGTAATAGTCATCTTCACTGCGCTTGTAAACAATCAAATCATCCACCATGCCACCATTTTCATGACACATTGGGGTATAGCGGGCCTGTCCGACAACCATATCGGTAAAATCATTGGTCATGATCTGATTCAGATTTTTAAGGGCATCTTTTCCTTGACAGGTCACTTCGCCCATGTGGGATACATCAAACAGCCCGGCCTTCGTTCGAACGGCCATATGTTCTTCAATAACGCCTTGTTCATATTGTTCAGGTAAAAGGTATCCAGCAAAAGGAACCATATTTCCATGATGCTGTTTGTGCTTGTCGTATAAAGGGGTTTTTCGTTCCATTTTTGTTCCTCCATTATTTTATGAATTGACCGCAATCAATTTTGCCTCTGTCCTTTTACCTGAAAGATTCCCACTGCTTATGGTTGCTTCTTCGGTACACCGTTGTTCTCCAGAGTTTCGTCCAAATCTGATCCTTTTGCCTGAGAGTTTTCGCATTTCACCTTCGGCGCTGTTTCCAGTCTCTCTCAAATTCTTCAACCGAACTAGTTTAGATTTGTGTATCCATTCATTTTATTTGTTCTACTACATTAATTCCTTGATTGCAGCAATCAATTCTTCACGAGGCGGAATGATTGAAGACCACCGCACTTCACCATTGATATAAATGGAAGGAAGATGCTGAACACCCATTTTTTGAGTACGGGCAATATCTTCTTTAATGTTGTATTTATATTCTGCCATATCAAAATCATTGCCCATAATTTCTTTAACATCTTTTACGGCATTTACCATATACGTACAGGCTGCGCAGGTATCGGCATCCAGGGTAAACAGTTCTACAAAAGGTTTCGTCAGCGCCTGATAATCTGGTAATTCAATATCCATCAGCGAACCGGCCGTTTCATGATTTTTAACCATTTCTCTGGATTCATCAGTATGTTTAATTGCCTGAACACAGGCGATGGTGTTATCCACCGGGATTTTAAATGGCATATCGCAACCCGGGCTGATAACCAGGTTATGATGATCAATACCATCCAGCATATCCACCACATATTTCATGTTATCCAACTGATTACCAAAAAGCATCACTGTGGTTAAAGGAATATTCCCGCAAATCGTCACATTATATTGATCCGTGATTTTCTTGGCTTCGACAATATTGACATTTTCATCGAT
Source organism: Acetobacterium wieringae (assembly GCF_026646375.1). Taxonomy (GTDB): domain Bacteria; phylum Bacillota; class Clostridia; order Eubacteriales; family Eubacteriaceae; genus Acetobacterium; species Acetobacterium wieringae_A. The sequence continues at coordinate 85,391 of NZ_JAIPPU010000001.1, read as the reverse complement.
GGAAATCCCATCAGCCCGTGATCGTGCCATGACATCCATCTGGTTCGTTGCATCGCCACAAACAAATAGACAGCTCAATACGCCCATGTTGCGAATTTCGTCGAAAATCGCCTGGAAAGAAGACAGAAAATGCGCTTCAATGGCAGATGGTGAAATCTGACTGATAATCGGATCGACCACGGCAATGACATCCATGCCCGCTTCAACATAATATTTTGCCAAGGCTATATTAACTTCGGCACAGAATGCAACCAGTTCTTCGGTATAGGTTGGATCCGAAATAATATCCATAAAGAAATCCGTTCCTCGCAGATGAGAAGCCAGCGTGACCGGGCCACAAAGCAATCCATAAAGGGCGGTATCATCGCCAACTGCTTTTTTTACCCGTTCACAAACTTCCATGATCATCGGAATCCGACCATCCGTTTTCTTGGGAATCTGGCATTTACACGGAATTTCTTTTGTTTTTCGCAGCGGATGCTTTACAACCGATGGCGGGTTCTCATCCGACCACATCAGCTTGCAACCCAGTATTTCCGCTTCAATCTGAAGATCAAACACAATAGGCATCCCGTCAGGGGTATAAAGCTTGTGCACGTTCATTAGTGCATCAAAAAGTTTATCGCCATCAGTAAGAATTTCTGTTGCGGTATAACCTTTCATAAAAGCGGCGTGAACCCCTGTAAACGGCACCCATGCCACCTCATCTGTTTTTTCGTGTCTTAATGTTTTTAGAATTGTTTCTTTTCCCATTTTTTCCTCCATTTAGCTATTCGCTGATTTAAAAATTATTATCGCAGTTTTAGATTACCACTTGCTGTAGCACTTACTTTATAGCCCATATACAGGGACCCGAATTCAGTTTCTGCCACCATTTCTTCATCTTTACTATGCAGTGTCAGATTTTCGTCTGCACCGCGGTTCAATGCTTCTTCCCTGGCCTTTTCTTCAGCCAGCGCCCTGGCAAAAGCTTTTCCCTGTTCCAGGTCTTTAAAGAATTGTCGTTCCCCTCCGCCATATACCACATAATCATCGGTCTCCTGATTATATGACAAGTCAATATTGACCATTGCACTGACCTTACCAATGATCGCCCCCAGGGCATTGGCTACCTTTGAATGTTCCGAAGCATATGCCTTGGTTCCCAACATTTCGGCCACGTCTTCCAGGAAAATATGGGTGGGTGCGCCGACACCAATAAGGGCTGACGGGGTGGATATGCGGCAACCAAAGAATTCCGTATGACCGCCGCCTTCTTTTGCCCGGGTGTAGTTATTATGAATAATGCTTTCAAGCTGCGTTCCCAAACCCGTTTCTCTGATCTCAGGGAACGCATCTTCAATCATGATTCGTACGATATTAAAATATAGTTTTTGCTTAACTGCATCATAGATCGCTTCACACAAGTCATCTGGCGTGAAACCCAGTGTCCGAGCCATGATATTGACGCCATACTGGGCTGCATCGCGATTATATTTTTCAAAATCGCCCCGGATATGCATCACATCAGTAGGGGTCACCCCACATCGTATTAAAACCCCTTCTCTGACCATCCGCTCGATTTGAGAAAGAAGAATGATCGTCTCCATTTTCTTGCCTAAAGCTGCCAGACTCATGGGATTGTGGTACAGATTTGCTGCAATTTCTTTTTCCTGATGTGAGTATCCAGAACGTTCGCTGATGTCTTTTAGCCCCAGATAAATATCTTTTTGCTGATTCCGATGAAGGGCTCGGCTTTGGTTTTCCTTATCCAAATAATTGACCAACTCCGGATACTTTTTGGCTGCGATGCATAGCGGCATCACTTTTTCGTTTTCCAGCATCAGTTTACCATCATTGATAATGACACCACTGTCACCGCCCAAACCAAAGGTATCGACAAAGAGACCTTTGACAAAGGTATCCCATTTACCAATTCGCACCCCCGTTTTAACGCGCTGGGGTGTCCCTTCTTTGACAAAAGCAATATCCGTTGTGGTTCCCCCCATATCGATGATCATCGCATTTTCTTCCCGGGAAAGCTGGACAGCTCCCATTACACTGGCAACCGGTCCACATAGAAGGGTTTCAACCGGCCGAGTCGCTGTGAATTTTTCAGTCATCAGACTGCCATCGCTGCGAACAATCACAAACGGCGCTTCAATTTTTCGCTCTGCCAGCGCTTTTTCCACAGAGCTTAGAAATTCTTCAATCACTGGAATAAGGCGCGCGTTTAACATCGCACTTGCGCCCCGCTTGACAATATTGTTTTCGGAGAATAGTTCATAACCGCAGACTGAAGGAATATTCAAGCTGTCCTTTATCATCTTGTGTGCTTTTTTTTCAAACTGGGCACCTGTTTTTTTGGCATACATTTCCACAATGCCCACTGCATCGCAGGATTCGAAATTTTCATTCAGTTTTTCTTCAAACGCATCCCAATCCGGTGCTTCGACAATCTTTCCGGTTGGTTTGGTTTTACTTCCTATGAAGTAAAGACTATCATCCATCGTCAAGCCATAATTCTCACCGACCTTTGATACCGTCTCTTTTTCAATACCAAATAATACCAGTTTCGCTCGTCCACCCTTATTTTCGACACAGGCATTGGTGGCCAGGGTTGTTGATAAAGCAATGACTTCCGCCTGTTCAACACACTCCCGCGGTAATTTATCCAGTGCTTTTCCGATTCCGATTGACAAGTCTTCTTTGGTCGTTAAGGTTTTTCCATAGGCGATAATCGATTCGTTCTCAAAATTATAAGCAACAACATCGGTACAGGTGCCGCCAGTATCAATTCCAATTCCAATTTTCATTTCTCTGTCCTTTTCTTAAATCTGCGCAAAAAAAACCGGTACGATGATGAGGCACGCCGTTGTACCGGTTTTTTGGTGTGGTTTTTTATATTATTTTTTTGTTTTTTGTTCTGCTGCTGCATCGACTTCCGCTAAAATGGCATCAATCGCTGCATCTTGTTCTGGTGTTAACGCTTTTGGAACATAATTTTCAATAATATCGATCGTACGTGCTTTTACGCGTTGTTCATATGTAGTTGCGCCAGCATTTTTCCAACCTTCGAAATCAGCACGATCAGTCAGATCCGGTTTCCACATTTCTTTATTGTATTTCAGGGTGTGTGGTTCACTTAAATAATGTCCTTTTGGCCCAACTGCTTTAATGATATCCATTGCCATATGATCTTTATCCATCTGTACCCCATCGAAAATTCGACGCATCTGGCTGATGGTTTCGTTACAGGATACCAGTAATTCAAACGAGAAGGTTAATCCATAGTTTAAGTACCCAACATCATGATTTAAGTTAACCCCGGCATAACCAATTGAGAAAATAAATTCAGATGCTTCCATTGTCGCCTGCGCATCAAACACTTTACTTCCTGAACAACCCGTGAAGCCCCATGTTGGCAATTCATATAAATCGCGGGCAATCTGAGCTAAGGTAATGTTGTTAACAATTGCTTCTGGGGAACAATAGGTAGGCTGCATACATTTTAAATCCATGTTATACATGCCCCCACCAAATACGATCGGAGAACCGGGGTGAGCTAACTGATGGATAACCAGTCCAGCCAGACATTCGGCATTTCCCTGAATCAACGCACCGGCATTGGTAATTGGTCCGGTTGCACCTGGCATCATACAAGGCGAATAGTTGGTCGGAATCTGATTTTCTGAGCAATAGATCAGTTTATCCACCGCTTCAAAGGTGTGAATCAATGGTGAGTTCGGTTCATTATACATTAAAAACAATGGTTTTCTGGCTAGTTCTTCCATGCTACCACGAATTGCCACAGCCATTTTTGTGATATTGCTGATCGATTCACGATCTGCAGCCGTAACAACTTGTGGTTTTGTCGAATTACGAACCATGATTGAATATTCATGTTCATAAGAAGTCACCGGGTAATCGTACATCAGCCCGCAACACATTAAAAAGTCCATTTGTGGCAGGGCATCAATAATTTTTGCACCATCTTCCATGTCTTTGGTGGTGAAGTTTCGATGTTCTCCGGTGTAAACATCCAGTAATGTCGGACAGTCTGAGCCGGTGCCAAAGTACGCTTTTCTGCCGCCGAGATCCATGGCTACATCGCCATCCCGGTCATAAACATGAATATGTGAGGGTGCCTGTTTTATCGCCCATTCAACCAGGCCATGAGGAAAATAAACAGTTTTTCCTTTTACCGTACAACCGGCTTTTTTAAGCATCTCCCGGGCACCTTCATGCTGGATGACGCTACCCACTTCCTGCAAAATTTCAAGTGTGGAAGTATGAATTTCTTTCATTTCATCTTCATTTAAAAAACGAAGAGGTGAGCCGCATTTTAATACATTATTGTAATTTGAACGATCCATATTAGTCCTTTCTTCTCTATCTCTAAATTCTTACGCAACCACGAGTTTTTTACACAACTCAACGGCTGATGGTGCATTGGTGGTATACCCGTCTGCCCCAATCTGGTCAGCAAAGATCTGATTAACTGGCGCACCGCCGATTAAAACCTTGACCCGGTCCCGAAGTCCGGCTTCTTCCAGTGCTTCAATCGTTTCTTTCATGGCATACATGGTTGTTGTCAACATCGCCGACATTCCCAGGATCTGAACATCATCATTTTCCTGAATCGCTTCGACAATATCATCTGGTTCCACATCCATACCCAAATCAATGACTTCAAAACCGGCACTTTCAAGCAGCAGCACGACCAGGTTTTTGCCGATATCATGCATATCACCTTCCACGGTGCAGAAGACGGCTTTTCCCAATACTTTTACATCTCCAGCTGCCAGCAGCGGTTTAATCCGATCAACACCCATTTTCATCGCCTTTGATGAAATCAACAGCTCGGGTACATAAACCTCGCCCAGTCGGAATTTTTCACCCAGTACATTAATGGGATCAATCAATCCGGCATTTAAAATGTCCATTGGCGCATTTCCTTCTTCCAATGCAGCCTCTACGGCTGCGACGACATCGTCAATTCTTCCTTCTTCGACTACTACAGCTAACTCTGTGATTTTTGACATGTTTTTCTCCTTTTACTTGTGTGAGTTTTTTAATTTTAAGCATGTGATCAATAAAAAAGAAGTCGACCCAACAAATCGTTGAATTCAGACTTCTTTGTCTTTTCCAAATAGCTTGGAATAACTTATTAAGTTGGTATTATTTTACATATTTACAGACATTGGGTCAAATCGGTTTAGTTTCGTTATAGGAAATATTCACTGGCTCTTGTTTCTTTAGAGTGTTCGTTTTTTGTATGCAATCCTATAATTTTTTGATCAAAAAGGTTGTATTTCGAAATTTTTATGCGTAATTATATTTAAACGAAACTTTTTTTGTTAATATCACTGAATTTTAAAACGCCACAAAAGCCCAGGAATCCTGGACTTTTGCAAATCGAAATAATGCGCTATTTTGTATTCTATTCTTCTGTGATTACGATTGATTGATTCAGTTTCGCTAATTCACTCTCCAATTCGGGTAGACCCGGATCTTTCAAATCTGTAACACTTCCATTCTCAGTAGCTTCCTCATAACTGGAATCTGTTCGCACCAGCTTAACCAGCGCAAAAATCGCCCCGATCATAACAAACGCAAATGGGAAGGCCCCAACAATCGAAATGCTCTGCAACATCGATAAGCCGTTTTCGGTTCCAACCAATAACACCAATGCCAGCGCTGACTCGAGCAATCCCCAAACTACCTTAATCCTATTGGAAGGATCCAGATTTCCATCGGAGCTGAATACACCCAATACAAAGGTTGCGGAGTCTGCCGAGGTAATAAAGAAGGTACAAACCAATACAAGGGTGATCAACGAAAGTAGGATTCCCAGTGGATAGTGGCTAAATACGACAAAGCATGCAGTTGACGTTGTACTGATCGCTTCTGCGGCAATTTCTGGCCCCAGGTTGATCCCCATGCTCCCAAAGACAGAAAACCAAACGAAGGTTAATAGGGATGGCACCAGTAAAACACCAGCCACAAACTCGCGAATTGTTCGACCTTTGGAAATTCTGGCAATAAACGAACCGACAAATGGTGCCCAGGCAATCCACCATGCCCAGTAGAAAACGGTCCATCCACCATACCATTCCGATTCACCAAAGGCTCCTATGGCAAAGGTCTGTCCAATAATATTCTGGAAATAATTACCAATTCCCTCAGTAAAAAAACCTAATGCCATAACCTTTGGTCCAACCAAAAATGCAATGACAACAATCACTCCGGCCAAAACCATATTTGTGTTTGAAAGAATTTTAATGCCACGACCAATCCCGGAAACGGCAGAGAGGATAAACAAACAGGTTACAATTACAATAATCGCGATCTGAACCGTTTTTGACTCCGGCACCCCAAACAGGTAATTAAGGCCACTATTAATCTGCATGGTGCCCAACCCCAGTGAAGTGGCAACCCCAGCAACGGTGGCAAAAATAGCCAATACATCAATGGTTTTACCAAACCAGCCATTAACCTTCTCTTCACCAACAAGCGGTATGAAAATACTGCTGATTTGGCCTTTTTTATTTTTTCGAAACTGCATAAATGCCAAGGCTAATGCCATTACCGCAAAACAGGCCCAGGGATGCAGTGCCCAGTGTAAAAATGATTTTTCAATGGCAAACTCGGCTGCTGCTCCAGTTCCGGGTTCAACATACAATGGGCTCAAATAGTGATTGAGTGGCTCGGCCACGCCCCAGAAAATCAGTCCGATGCCCATCCCCGCCGAAAACAGCATCGCAAACCAGGAAGTGGTACTGTATTCCGGTTTCGAATCATCAGACCCCAATCGAATAGTGCCATATTTGGAAAACCCGATCCAGAGACTGAATAGCAAAAATGCTGCGACAGATGCCGTATAAAACCAGCCAAACTGTCCCGTTAAAATCCCAAAAGCCAGATTTCCAACGGTTTCAAAATTCTCTGGTGCAAAAACTCCCCAGGCTACAATCGCCAGCGTGATTAAAAGTGAAACAATAAAAACAAGATTTGTTTTCTTTTTTTCTGTTCCTTGCGAATTCATAATACTCTCCTTAATAAGTTATTTAAGATAATGTGCGTTATCTGTTTTGAGCATTATTTCGATTTTGTTTTTTATTTTTTCTTACCTTTGCTGATGCGTTCTAATGATGACTGATAGATCTTTTCAATTTTTTCAATGGTCTCCGGTTCCAACGGCTGAGGCTTATGAGTCGCTAGAATACTGGCAACCCGATCTTTCATCCGTTGATACATTCGGGTCGGTTTAATTGCTGGATCATAGATTGTGTGATCAAACAAGGTTGATTCCCATACTTTTCTGAAATTTTTCAGGGTGTGCATCTCTGTAATAAAGGTCCCCCCAGCACCGACGCTACGGATTAAGTCCAGAGCCAGTGTTTCTTCATTAATCACCATGCCTTCTCTGACCCGTCGGGCATAGCTGATAATCTCATTGTTCATGACAATCTGTTCCAGTGCTGCCGACATCGCCCCTTCAATAAAGCCTGCATCATGAATCAGATGAGCACCATTGAGACAGGAGGTCAGACTGGTCATCGAGCCTTCGATTGCCGCCTGTTCATCCACAAATTTAGAATCAGTAATATTAGCCGTTCCCCAGATGGGAAGATTCAGGTAATGAAGGACATCATAGCAGGCACCATTACCCAGACAAAACTCCGGGCTGCCATAACAAACATTAACGGGCTTCATGTCCACACTGAGGTTAATCACTCCCCCCACATAAATACAGCCTTCATTGACCAACTGACTGATTACCAGTCCGGTAAGCACTTCCGCCAGCCCGACAACAACCGATCCGGCAAGGGTAACCGGGGTTAATGTTCCCAATTGGGAATCTGAAAGATAAATTGCGGGAATATTATTTTCGCAACAATACAACAGCTTTTCCAACGAATCTTTGGGATGCGTTAACGGGGTCACTGGATCTCCAACGTAAATTCCCACAAACGGCTTTTCCTTAAATGCTTCCACACTTCCGGCAACTGCACCGCACATTTCAATGATCTCTGCGATTCCTTCAGGCGAATTTCCCCAGCCAATAATCGGTTTGGTTGTATTCTGGAGCATCATCTTCATTTCCATAACTTCGGCATTATTTGCCGGCCCGTCATTTGAACCGGACAATGACATAACAAAATCGATATTCGGCAAAGCATCTGCCACGATCATGCATTTTTTTGTATCATCGGAGACGGATGTCCGTCGTTCTTCTGACTCAAAATCACAGAAATAGGGATTTGTCGGGCCCAGACCAAAATAACTGTTGGTTCCGCCAATCTCCATCGCCGGCTCCCCATTTCGGTTATACAGGGTAAACGAGCTGGGAGCTGTTTCAATTGCTTTAAGAACCAGCGCCCGGGGAATGGTTACCTTTTTTCCATTTACTGGGCAACCAGCTTTTTCCAAAATTTCCAGCGTTCTTTTTTCCCCAATTATCTGTTCTGCGGTCTCCATAATTTCTAAAGTTGCTTCGATAATTACTTCGCACTCTTCTTCAGTGATTGTTGTATATTTTGCCTTATTAGCAGAATAATAGGATTTGATTCCTTCGATGGCCATTTAATTTCCTTCCTTTTCTGTATAACCGAAAATCATCACGCCATTGTAATGATTTCCGGTTTATCATTCTGTCGATTATAGTTCCAGCTCTCGTTCTCTTGCATCCGCGGCTTCCAGAATCGCCACGACTTTGTCATCCAACTCTTTTGGTAACATGTTCAGTTCGCCGTTTTCAATGATATTTCTAACCATCTCATTGGCCCGCTGACCCATTGTTTTTGAACCCAGATCCCGCCAACGATCATATTCGTTTCGGTCTTCTATTTCAGATTCCCACATTTCGCTGTTATATTTTCGCGTCGAAGTTTGACCGAGATAATGACCTTTGGGACCCACCTCTTTTAAGTCATTCATACACAGATATTCTGATGTCATATTGATGCCGTCAAACAGGCGTCTTACCCGGCCGATAACATCATTCATCATGACCACCAGATCCAACGAGAATGCCAGACCAAACGCCGTATAACCGACATCATGAATAACATTGGCGCCTGATAAACCGGCCAGTGTAATATATTGAGTTCCTTCTAAAACAGCCTGTTCATCCGGTAGTTTAGAGCTGGTACAGCCCGCTGTTCCCCATGTTGGCAGTTGATAGAAATCGCAACCCATTTCAGACATCGCTAAAGATTCCATCATCGTTTCTGGGGATGCATAGGTCGGCTGGAGACTCTTCATATCCATGTTGGTAATAATCGCCCCATACAGGAATGGGGCTCCTGGTCTGGTAACCTGGGCAATAACCAGGCCGGCCAGACATTCCGCATTCGCCTGGATCAACGAACCGGCACAGGTCATTGGTCCCGTCGCACCATTCATCGGAATTGGTGCATATAAAACCGGCAGATTACTTTCAGCCATGTACATTACCTTTTCAACCGATTCTTTAGTGCAGACAAGTGGGGAAGTTGGTTCACAATAAAGAATAAACATTGGTTTTTTAACCAGCTCGTCCATTCCACCTCTGACAACCGAAGCCATTTCAACCACATTCTTAGTCGATTCCAGATCAGCCGTAATTACCACCTGGGGCTTGGAGCTATAACGGATCATCGCCGCATACTCATGCTCATAGGAGCTTTTCTGATGCCCATAAACCTGAGCCATTGACATCATATAATCAATATACGGCATCGCATCCGCTACTTTGACACAATTTTTATTATCTTCCTCATTACAGAGTCTGATTTCACCGGTAAAGCTGTCAACGATGTTCGGACAAGCGGATCCGACTCCATAATACGAGTTTTTGCCACTGACATCCATCGCAAATTCACCACCACGGTCATAGAGTAAAATCCGTGACGGAGCCTGTTTTATCGCCCATTCGACTAAACCAGGTGGCATCGATACCCGCTTTTTATTAACGACGCATCCGGCTTTTTTTAATAATTCGATCGCACCTTTGTGTTGTACTTCAACGCCAACTTCTTGCAGCAGCTCTAATGTGCAGCTATGAATTTTTTCCATTTCTTCCCGTGTCAGAAAAGATACGCCTCGTGCGCCCATAAATCGTGTGTTAAATTCTTTCATAATTTACCCTTCCTATTTTCCAGTTTCGATAACTAAGCAACAACCAATTTTTTACACAACTCAACGGCTGATGGTGCATTGGTGGTATATCCGTCTGCCCCTATCTGGTCGGCAAAAATCTGATTGACCGGCGCTCCGCCGATTAAAACCTTGACCCGATCCCGAAGTCCGGCTTCTTCCAGTGCTTCAATTGTCTCTTTCATGGCATACATGGTTGTTGTCAACATCGCCGACATTCCCAGGATCTGAACATCATCATTTTCCTGAATCGCTTCGACAATATCATCTGGTTCCACATCCATACCCAAATCAATGACTTCAAAACCGGCACTTTCAAGCAGCAGCACGACCAGGTTTTTGCCGATATCATGCATATCACCTTCCACGGTGCAGAAGACGGCTTTTCCCAATACTTTTACATCTCCAGCTGCCAGCAGCGGTTTAATCCGATCAACACCCATTTTCATCGCCTTTGATGAAATCAACAGCTCGGGTACATAAACCTCGCCCAGTCGGAATTTTTCACCCAGTACATTAATGGGATCAATCAATCCGGCATTTAAAATGTCCATTGGCGCATTTCCTTCTTCCAATGCAGCCTCTACGGCTGCGACGACATCGTCAATTCTTCCTTCTTCGACTACTACAGCTAACTCTGTGATTTTTGACATGTTTTTCTCCTTTACTTGTGTGCGTTTTTTTATTGATCATGCTTGTGGCTAAAATTAAACGACTGAAACAATAAGTTTTTCACAATCCTTTGGGATTCCTTCCTGAATTTCTCTTAAACAAAAAAAGATCCATCATTTAATTTTGAATTAAATTGATAGACCTCTTTGTCTTGATCATACCTTATTCTTTTTCAAGGACGTTCAGAGAAGTGTTTGTTTCATCTTAATGACTAAGATAATTTTAATTAGGGGGCTAATCCACTTCTCTGATTACCTAAAACAATGTTTCTTCTCTGATGATCTCAGAAATATCTGAATCCTGACTATTCACAAATGCAAAACACTTAAACAAAAAAAGTCACCTAATTCGTTAAATTAGAGTGACCTCCTTGTCATTTCGTATAAAATTATCTGCGTTTAATTCATTTGTTTTTTAAATATTAACTCAATCGTTAGCATATGTCAAACAAAGATAGTTTCGTATTAAGAATCTTATTGGAAATATAGTTTCGTAATATGATTTTTTATATTCTAATTTTTAATCTTTTGCTGATTTGATTCTTAATTTTTACTAATATCAATCTATAATTATATTTAAACGAAAACTTTTTCAGTTTTTCATCCTTAAAGTCAATTACCGTATTTATAAATTGTAAAGGAAGTGCAATCATTAATGCGTTGACAGGATTTAGTATTCTGTATACAATACCACATAATGAAATTCTAATAATTAACAAAATTGTGCACTTCAATTTTTTCTGGCCATCATTTTTAGGAAGAACTCTTCTCAGGAAAGGAAAGGTACTATGGAATCTATTTCAGTTTATGTCGGTAAAAAAATTAAGTTTTACCGAAAACAAATGAATTTATCAATAACACAATTTTCAGACTTGATCAGCAAGAGCAAATCCACCATATCCAAATATGAAAATGGACAGATCTCGATTGATCTGCAGACCCTTTATGAAATTGCCCAAGCCTTGAACATTGGCATTCATCAGTTAATCGACTATCAAACTGATACCCTCCCTCTACCTAGCAATTCAAACAGCCCTTTCGGAGGACAGCGACATATGCACCTCTATTTTTACGATGGACGAAAACGACGGATTGTAAAATCATTTCTAACAATTAATCCCAGTTCAAATGCAAATGATTTCTGTTGTAGTTTTTACATGGACATTCCTTCTTTTGAAAACTATGAAAAATGTTCCTTTTATTATTTAGGTTCCGTAGAATCATATGATCTGGTCACCTATGTCAACCTTGTTAATCAGGCAAATCCGATCGAAAAAATGAGTTTTTGTATTTTAAACTCTTTGTACTATCAATCAATAACCTGGGGCTTGATGTTTGGTATCTCATATCGTCCCATTGCACCGTTTACATTAAAGTTTTTGATGTCATCTTCCCCTTTAAAAAACGAGGAAATCACTATGGATCGCTTAACCCTAACTCCTGATGAAATAAAAACCATTAAATCCCTAAATATGTTTATTCTCGATTCCATTTAGAAGGGAGCTCTTTTAAAATGCTTACCAAAAAACACATCTTTACGATTCCTAAAGAAGAATTAACCCAGGTTTATACTTATTTTAAAAAGCATACGAACATTGATTGCCCCAACGTTCCGAAAAAATATGTCACGGCTGTGACATATGCCTATGATTTTTTAGCTGAAGACCTTGAGATCGATATTGTAATCCAGAGCTTTGATCTCTCAACAATCCAGGAAGATCGGGTAATTCTACAAAATGGAGAACATTTTTCAGGAAAAATGCCTGGCAGAATTCTCGAAAATTCCGAGAAAGTCATCTGCTTTGTCTCGAGCATCAAAAATTTTGATGCCAAATCTCAACTACTAAACGATTCATTGGAGTCGTATTTTTTCGATATCTGGGGAACCTCTTTTATTGAGAATGCACAGTCCTGGTTAAAGGATTATATTTCAAATGGATTAAGCGAATTAAAATTAAAAAGAACACATGTCTGGAATCCAGGTCAACATCAATTCGAACTGAATAATCAACGCTCCATTTTTAAACTATTGAATCCGGAAGATATCGGCGTCCAACTTTCACCAAGCATGAAAATGATGCCCATCAAGTCAATCTCAGGGATCATGGGAGTCATCAAGGACGATGAAACAAATGATTTAAATCCCTGTGACTTTTGCTCACTTCATAAAACCTGTCAAGTCTCAAAATCCACCTGTTCATAACCCACTTTTTCATCACCATCTTCAGCGCTTCAATAAAAAACAAACCCACTGTCGATGGACCTAAATTTGCATCAACGGTGGGGCTTTGATTATTAATGGCTAATTTTTAATGAAACCGGTGGCATTGAACTTGGCCACCAAAACATCATGGTCTTCATCATAAATATCCACAGTATAGTTGCAAAGACTTCGGCTCGCCGAGGTTTCGCTAGCTTTAGCCAGCAACGTTTTCCCTTTGGCCGGTTTGGAATAGGTGATATTGGCATTGATGCCGACTGTTACTGTTCTTCCGGCGTTGGCTGCCGCCGCAAAAGCAAAATCAGCCAGAGTAAAGATGGCACCCCCCTGAACAATCCCAACCCCATTGAGGTGTTTTTCCTTGATTTCCATTCTGACTTCGGCATATCCCTGCTCAACCTTGACCAGTTCCAGCCCAACCAGTTTGGCGAACTGGTCATTTTCGATAATCGCAATCTTCTCTTTTTCCATCACATTTCCTTTCAGCTACATGATAAATTGGTTATTTACAAAACTAAAAAATCAAACAAATTTTATTCGTGCGAAACCAAGCTTAAAACTCACAGGACTTTCGCAATTACCTCGCATTAGTGATGCTTCACCATAACCAGTCCATAGAAATTATTGGTGAACGATTGGGTTTCCTGGTAATCAAAACCAATTTCCTCCAGCATCGCAACGACATCCTCTTTTGCAATCCGGTGATCAATCGGTGGTCCCATTTCGGTCTGCGCTTTTTCCCAATCAACAATCGCCAGTTTGCCTCCGGGTTTTAAAATCCTGCTAATTTCTTCCAGAAACTGATTCTTATCAACAATTTCGTGGATCACATTGACCAATAGTGCAAAAGAAACCGCTTCATCAGGAATCAACAGATCCAGTTCTTCGGTTTTTACAGTCTTGATATTTTTCAAACCCGCAGCCTCGCTACGCTGTACAACCTCTGCCAGCATTTCCGGGGAGGTATCCAGGGCATAGGCACTGTTATCACCAATCATCTTGGCAGCCGGAATCGTAAAATAGCCAATCCCACAGCCAATATCTGCAAAAACATCAGCAGGCCGCAAGCCCAGTTTTTCGAGGGTTTCAACCGGCGGCAAATTTTCTCGTCGCCATTCATTATCCAGTTTGTTTTTATTGATCGGATTGAATTTATGTGCCATGATTTTCTCCTGTGTTTTTAATTTTGAGACAACTATTGTAATTCGAGCCATTATATCATAAATTCCAGTTAAGATCACTGAAAATAAGCCCGTTAATTTCGTAAAAACCGATCATCCTTCAGGATAATCGGTTTTTAAAATCTTCATAGCCAAATTGTTTGACCATCTGAATGGTTTTTTCTCGGGTAAAGATAGCTATTGCCGGGAGATTCATGCCATTAAAGGTGTTGTTTTTAACCATCGAATAAATGGCCATATCGCAGAACACCAGGCGATCACCAATTTCAAGCGGCCTCTCAAAACTGTAATCACCGATAATGTCCCCAGCCAGACAGGTCGGCCCACCCAACCGATAGGTAAAGGGTTTTTGATCTGGTAGGTCGGCCCCAATAATGTTGGGCCGATAGGGCATTTCCAGCACATCCGGCATATGACAGGCAGCGGAGGTGTCGAGGATGGCATTGTGTATGTCGTTGTCGACGAGATCCAGTACCGTCGCCACCAGAAACCCGGTGTTCAGGGCGACAGCTTCGCCAGGTTCAAGGTAGACCTTTAGTCCATACCTTTCCTGAATCCGCTTGATACAGGCAATCAGTTTTTCGACATCATAATCCTCCCGGGTGATGTGATGACCGCCACCAAAGTTGAGCCATTTAAGCTGCGGCAGAAATTCACCGAAGCGCTCTTCCACCGCTTTCAGCGTCTCCTCCAGCGCATCGGCATTCTGCTCGCAGAGGGTATGAAAATGAAGACCACTGATGCCTTCCAGCAATTCCGGCTTAAACTGAGCCCGGGTGACCCCCATCCGTGACCCAGGTGAACAGGGATCATAGATGGCGTGATCCTGGGTGGAGCACTCCGGATTGATCCGTATGCCGCACTCCCGGTCCGCCTTTAAGGCCTGAGCCTTGTATTTCTGCCACTGATTAAACGAATTAAACACGATGTGATCACTGTATTTAATAATTTCGGCAAACTCATCATCGCGGTAGGCGGTGGCAAAGACATGGGTCTCGCCGCCCATTTCCTCGTGACCCAGCCGGGCTTCAAAGAGCCCGCTGGCGGTGGTACCGGCCAGATAGCGACCAATTAGAGGGTAGAGCGAAAACATCGAAAAAGCCTTTTGGGCCAGTAAAATCCGACAGCCGGTGGCTTTTTGGACTCGCTCCAGAATTTTTAAGTTTTTAATCAGCAGGCTTTCATCGACCAGATAACAGGGGGTTGGCAGTTCTTTAAAGGCTTCTGTCAATTCCATTTGTGCCATGCTTAATCAACCAGCTCCGGCTCAAAATTTTCCTGCCAGGGCAGACCCCATTTGTTCAGAGCGTCCATAAAAGGATCGGGATCGAACTCTTCGATATTGTAAACCCCGGGTTTTTGCCACTGGCCGGTCATCACCAGCATCGCCCCGATCATCGCCGGTACCCCAGTGGTATAGGAAATCGCCTGGGAGCCGACTTCTTTGTAACATTCTTCGTGATCACAGACGTTATAGAGGTAGTAGGTTTTATCCTGGCCGTCTTTTTTGCCCTGGAAGATACAACCGATATTGGTTTTTCCTTTGGTGCGGGGGCCGAGGGTTGACGGATCTGGTAAGACGGCAGCTAAAAACTGTAGCGGAACGATCATCTTACCCTCATATTCAATCGGCTCAATCGAGGTCATACCGACGTTTTCCAGACATTTCAGGTGGGTCAGATAGCTTTGTCCAAAGGTCATAAAGAAGCGAATCCGTTTGATGCCCTTAATATTTTGACCCAACGATTCCAGCTCTTCGTGATGGAGCAGATACATATCTTTGGGGCCAATTTCCGGGAAATTGTAAACCCGCTTGATTTCCATCGGCTCTGTTTCAATCCATTGACCGTCTTCCCAGTAGCTACCGTTGGCGGTAACTTCACGAATATTGATTTCGGGATTGAAGTTGGTCGCAAAGGGATAACCATGATCACCAGCGTTGGCATCGAGAATATCGATATAATTGATCTCATCAAACTGGTGCTTCATGGCATAGGCTGAAAAAACACCCGTCACACCGGGGTCAAAACCGCTGCCCAGCAGGGCCGTAATGCCAGCTTTTTCAAACCGTTCCCGGTATTCCCACTGCCATTTATATTCAAATTTAGCGGTATCTTCCGGCTCATAATTGGCCGTATCGACGTAATGGGTTTTGGTCGCCAGGCAGGCATCCATAATCGTCAGATCCTGATACGGCAGGGCCAGGTTTAAGACCACATCGGGTTTTTCCTTTTCAATCAGGGCAATCAGTTCATCGACATTATCAGCGTCGACCTGGGCGGTGGTGATTTTGGTGGCCCCGCCATCCAGTTTCTCTTTTAAGGCATCGCATTTGCTTTTGGTTCGGCTGGCAATACAGATTTCGGTAAACACGTCGCTGTTTTGACAGCATTTATGAATAGCCACACTGGCAACGCCGCCGCAACCGATAATTAGTGCTTTTCCCATAATTTCTTCCTCCTTAATCTTTTCTCTAATACTTTAGATTATCTCTCAACTACCGTACCGACCAACGACCAAGGGGTCACAACATGATGTAACAATTGTCGGTACTGCGCTTTTTTCATTTTAGAATTTCTTATTCTATTCGGCCATCGCCAATAAGAGTTCCCGCAGCACCTTACAGGCCACAGCGGTGGATGCGCCGCTCTGGTCATAGACCGGCGAAAGTTCATTGATGTCACAGCCAACCAGATTCAACTGGCTGACTTTCCGGATCGCTTCCAGAAGCTCCATAAAACTGACACCGCCAGGTTCCGGAGTACCGGTTCCGGGGAAGACAGACGGGTCGAGGACATCCAAATCAAGGGTAAAATAGACCGGTTTGCCCTGTAGTTCTTCGATCACTTCAGCCAGGCCCTCAAAGTTAAATTTCTGAGTGCGGACATGCTCTTGACCCCACTTAAACTCACTGCGTTCACCGGAGCGGATACCAAACTGATAGATCCGGTTATCGCCAATGATATCCCAAACCCGATGCAGTACCGTGGCATGGGATAGGTTAATGCCCAGATAGTCATCCCGTAAATCGGCATGGGCATCAAAATGTACCACATGAAGCTCTGGATATTTCCGGGCCACCGCCCGAACGGTGCCCAGGGTCACCAGATGCTCACCGCCGATCATCACCGGCCGTTTATTATCTCTTAATACCCGGGTGGTATAGCTTTCAATCGCTGCCAACGCTTTTTCAGTGTCACCAAAGCAGAGTTCCAGGTCACCGCCGTCAAAAATGGCCAGATCCTCCAGATCTTTATCCTGGTAGGGGCTGTAGGTTTCCAGTCCGTAGGATTCGCCCCGCATGGTACGACTGGCAAAGCGGGTACCGGGACGAAAAGAGGTGGTGGAGTCAAAGGGCGCCCCGAAAACGACAATTCCGGATTCTCCATATTCGTTGTCACAACCTAAAAAGGTCTCAATATTTTTATTCAACATCTTTTAACAGTTCCTCCACATAGTTTGGCAGCGCAAAGGCGCCAACATGCAATTGGGTATTATAGTAGCGGGTTTTAAAACCCATGGCATTCCACTTCACGGCCTTTAAATCCTTAAGTGGATGGTATTTCTTTGAGGCAAAGCCAAACAGCCAGTGTCCCGAGGGATAGGTGGGGATGTGGGCCTGATAGACCCGACTGATTGGGAAGGACTCAACAATGCGCTTATGGGCCCGCTGCATTGCCACGGCGTCATCCAGATAAAAAGCACTTTCGTGCTGATTGACCATGATTCCGTCTTCTTTTAAGGCCTTATAGCAATTGCCGTAAAACTCTTTGGTGAACAAGCCTTCGCCGGGGCCAAAGGGATCGGTGGAATCAACAATGATCAGATCGTATTCATTTTCGCAGCGGCGAATAAATTTCAGGCCATCCTGATAATGGACGGTTACCCGTTCATCGGTAAAACAGCAGGCGGTTTGGGGTAAATATTTTTTGCAGACTTCTACGACCAACTCGTCAATTTCGACCAGATCAATCTGCTCTACCAGCGGATAACGCACCAGCTCACGGATGGCGCCACCATCGCCACCGCCGATAATCAATACTTTTTTGGCGGCTGGATGTACAGCCATGGGAATGTGTACCATCATCTCATGGTAGATAAACTCATCTTTTTCAGTCAGCATCATGTAACCATCCAGGGTTAAAAAGCGGCCAAATTCTTTGGAATCAAAAATATCGATCCGTTGAAATTCACTTTGCCCGCAGTACAGTTGGCGATCCACCTGAATGGAAAATTTGACGTTGGGGGTATGTTTTTCGGAAAACCATAATTCCATTTAATCAATCCTCCTTCAGCACGTTTAGCTTTTTGATTTCCATGTCTTCCGGGCCAGTTAAAAAACAGCCCTTGTCCTTGACGTATTCAATCGAATCAAGAATTTCGGCGGTAATCATTTCACCGGGAGCCAGAATCGGAATCCCCGGTGGATAGCACATCACAAACTCGCTGCAGATCCGACCACTGCTTTTCTCCAGCGGCAGGGCTTCTTTATCAGCATAAAAGGCTTTTTGCGGAGCCACCGCCACCTCGGGGTTAATGTATTCATATTGCAACATCCCGGCTTTATCTTTTTTATAGATTCGACGGATTTCGGCCAGGGCGGAAACCAACCGCTCCAGATTGCGCTGGCTGTCGCCCACCGAAATGTAGGCCAGAATATTGCCCACGTCCCCAAATTCCACCTGAATGTCGTATTCATCCCGGAGAATATTGTAAACTTCAATCCCTGCCAATCCCACGTTCAGGGTATTGATCGACAGCTTGGTGGCATCAAAATCGTAAATGGTATCGCCATTGATCAGCTCCTTGGAATACGCATAGTAGTCACCAATCTGGTTGATTTCATCCCGGGCGTATTGAGCCATTTCGGTCACTTTTTTAAAGATTTCCTTGCCGTTGACTGCCAGATTTTTGCGGGAAATATCGAGACTGGAAAGCAGCAGATAAGACCCACTGGTGGTTTGGGTTAGATTGATAATCTGGCGGACATAACCCGGGTTCATCCCCGCTCCCACCAGCAAAAAAGAGCTTTGCGTCAACGAGCCGCCTGATTTATGCATACTCACTGAGGCCATGTCGGCACCGGCAGCCATCCCGCTGATGGGCATATTTTCGCCAAAATAAAAATGGGTCCCATGAGCCTCATCGGCCAGCACCAGCATCCCCGCTGCGTGTGCCATTTCGACGATTGCTTTGAGATTAGAACAAACCCCATAATAGGTGGGATTGTTGACTAAAATCGCTTTGGCCTCGGGGTTTTCCCTAATCGCTTTGGCAACGGCAGACAGTGTCATCCCCAAGGAAATACCAATCTCATGGTTGGTTTCAGGATTGACATAAACTGGAATCGCCCCACCCAGGATCATTGCATTGATGACACTGCGGTGGACATTGCGGGGTAAAATAATCTTCTCCCCTTTTTTACAGGCTGATAATACCATTGTCTGAACCGCTGAAGTCGTGCCGTTGACCATAAAAAACGCCTGTTTGGCACCAAAGGCATCGGCAGCCAATTCCTCGGCTTCTTTGATCACCGAAACCGGATGACAGAGATTATCCAGCGGCTTCATCGAGTTGACATCCAGCGTCATGCAGCGATCCCCCAGAAATTCTGTCAACTCCGGATTTCCCTTTCCCCGTTTATGGCCGGGGACATCAAAGGGCACCAACCGATTTCGTTTAAATTCATTGAGTGCCTCCATAATCGGCATCCGTTGTTGATTTAGTTTTGGCACGTTTGTTTCCTTCCTAAATATGAATAGCGCATTAACACAGCAATCAATGGACGTAGCTGTTTAATAACTCGTTGGGACGGTCATCAACCGCCTACAATCGCGATAATCGTCTCCGTAAAAACAGACAACGATCGTAGTTCCTTATTTATCAGTACACATTGCTGCCGCTGAAAATTTCGATCATTTCGCGGCGCAGGTTTTCTGTGATCTGCAGCCGGGTGCGCGGCGGCAGCTCATAAGCATCGGTGTTAAACAGATAATTCTGAAGTGTAATTTCTTTTAACAACATCTTGGTGTGAAAAAGATTGGATTGATAAACATTGATATCAATGGCATCATATTCCTTGAGGGTTTTGTCATCGATATAATCCTGAATCGAGGTGATTTTATGATCCATAAACAATTTTTTTCCACTGACATCCCGGGTAAAACCCCGAACCCGATAATCCATGGTAATAATGTCCGAGTCAAAGCTGCCAATCAGAAAATCCAGGGTGCTAAGCGGTGTAATTTCACCGCAGGTAGCCACATCAATGTCCACCCGAAAGGTGGCAATGGAGGTGTCCGGATGATATTCCGGATAGGTATGCACCGTTACATGGCTTTTATCCAGATGAGCCACCACTGTATCCCCCTGAAAATTATTCTTTTCAATGTTTTCTTCCCGGTATTCCCTCAAAAACGTTTCTTCAGCAATTAAAAAGGTGACACTGGCCCCTTGAGGATCGTAATCCTGCTTGGACACATTAAGTACCCGGGCGCCGATCATTTCCGTGACATGATATAAGATATTGGTTAAGCGATCCGAGTTATACTGCTCATCAATATAGGCAATATAGTCCCGCTGCTCCCGTTCGCTCTTGGCATAGCATACATCATAAATGTTAAAACTTAACGATTTTGTCAAATTGTTAAAGCCGTTCAACTTTAATTTATTATCCATAATCCACCCCATTTCCAATTTTTATCGCAATTGTACTTCTTATCTAAAAACAAAAAACTCAAGTGATCCTTCAGCATCTGCTGTTCATCCACTTGAGTTTATTCCTACTGATTCGTTATTGATCCGGGCGCAAACTGCACCGTCTATCCATGATCCCAAACGTAGAAATTAGAGTCTATATAGCAAGAACTTACTTTTACTACTCTTATTGATTGTTTCACAAGTGTGATGTGCAAAAACGCACACGGTTTTAAGTAACCAACTTATAAAATTTGAGCGACTGCTCAATCAATAAGGCAACGAAAGTTGCCAATCGGCATTTGACCTAGCTGTCCGTATGGCATTCAATTTCTTTTCCCGGGCAAAACCGATCAAGAAATGGTCAAAAGAATTCTTTGCTGTATCTATAAAATCTGCTTATAAATACGCTAAATAGACGTTATATCTATTTCTATCATTCGTTTCGAATTGTACTATAAAAGATTGTCAAAATCAAGATTTTTTTGTAAATTCAGCCAGATTCCAACCTAATCACCACACCCTTTAAGAACTTTAACAGAAAGCATTAGTGTGGTCGGCAACATCTTAAAGAATCGGGGTTTTCAATCCCAAACGCACATTCAAAAAAGCCAGGATTAGAATCCCAATACCGCAAAGCACAAATGCTATCATCAATTTCTTACCTTCCAGTCCGGCTACCTCTTTTAAAAACACCACATAAAGAATCGTTTTCCAGATTAAAATCCCCACAAACAAAATGTTAAGTATAAATCCCCAAATGGAATTATTCCAGAAAAGTGTGAAATATACTTCTACCAGAACCACTGTGACTCCACAAATTATCGTTGGAAGATAAGTCAATCCCCACGTTTTGACATAAACACTAATCCTGGTTTGACTGCCCAGTAACTTGCAGACGCCCCAGAGCATTCCGCAAATGCCCAGATAGGTCACCACCCCCAAACCCGCCAACAATAAGAGCTTAAGTAAATTGATCTCCACCGGGTAATCGCTACCGTTTACCAGATCGTTCATCATCACATCAAATACAGTTACAATTAAAATGGTAATACCCACCAAGCTCCAGGCTAGCTTTTCATTTCTGCGCTTGAAAGCTTCTACTGGTCGATTAAGCATTTCTAAAAAAATCTCCATTTTTACCTCCCCAGTAATTGTAAAACAAAATTCGTATAGTTTGCGCCAAACATCAGTGTAAACAATACCGCCTGAATGGCCGATACACCAAACCCGAATCGCCAGGGATAGTTTGTTACCAGGTTTCGGTATCGCCCCAATCCTGCGGTTTCCTCGATTTGTGCCTGGATCAATAACCTATCCAGCATCTCCTGTTTTTGTTTTTGACTTGGTTTTGAACCTTCATCAAGGGATTTGAAGGCTTTTTTGATAAAATCATCACGATCGTTTTTCATCGTATCTCCTCTGCTTTCAGGGTTTGATAGACTTTGATAAATCCGGCTCTCGCCCGCAACAATATGTTTTCAACGGCCTTAGGCGATTTATTGGTAATCGTTGCAATCTCCTTAACACTTCTGTCATCGATGTATTTTAGCAATAGAACCAGCTTATAATGTTCTGGGAGTTGATTCAGGCAATCGATAATGTCTGCGCTGGAAAATGTTTTTTCAACTAAGGTATCCATATCCTGTTTCGGATCACTAATTTCCACAGTTAAGTCATCCTCAAGGGGGATCGGTTCCAGATGTCGATACTGTTTTCGATAAAAATCATTAACCTTGTTTTTAGTGATTTTATACACCCAGGTTCGTTCTGAACATAAACCCTTGAATCGACTCAAACCTTTAAATACATCCAAAAATATTTCCTGGGTAAGATCTTCGGCAATTCCTACATTTATCCCGGTTCGCAAAAAAACATATTGATAGATTTCATCAACGTATTGGGCATATATTCTTTTGAATTTCTTTTCACAATTTTCCTTGCTCATTTTGCTACCTCAATATCCCCAACCGATTTTTTAGTCAAAATTATTTAATCTGCACTTCTTTTTCTGCCAAAACCGCATCTTTGTAGAGGATCTGCAGCTTTAACATCCCAACTGTCGTTTTGTCTGCCTCCAATGGAAATATGAGCACACCTCTTTGGTCCGTTTCCATAGCTTTTTCATCAACCATAACTTCTTTGTCATCCAACAACCATTTGGCTTGGTATTTCATTCCCTTTGGTGATTCAATCAAACTGATGCTGCCATAGATCGTGTCGCCTACGCTTAGATCTGCCGGCTGTTCGGCTTTCTCAATTTCCGCCGCATTATTATAGGGTTTATTGGAAATAACCATCCCTTCAATGGGAGTTGACTCACCACAAGCTGTCAGCATAAAAATGGTGGCGATGCATAAAGTCAAACCCAGCCAGACCTGTATTACTTTTTTTGCTTTTTTATTGATCTTTTTCTTCATCTTGTTCTCCTCTGTTATTATTCATCATGTTGATGGTATTTCTGAAAAGATAATCCCTGTTAACCGGTTTTCAAGCATCATCTATTCTTATTCTAACAAAAGAATTCTATGATTACCATCATGCTGATTTAATAAGGTAGTCGCAAAAAAATGAAAAATCCCTCACTGAAGATTTTTTCTGCGAGGGTATTCCCTTGATTTAAAGCGCCACCACGACGGGTTGCCTAAACTTTTCCTTGTTTTGTCAAGATCGTCCTTAACGTTTCCAGGGCTTCCAGATAATCAAATTCATTAATTTGTTGTTCCAGTCCATAGACAGCATTTCCCAATGCGCGGATCAGTTGATCTTTGTGTTCTTCGAATAAGTCATAGGCATCCGTATCATTATTTTCAAGCAATACAATCAACTGGCTCATAATCGCATCGACAGTACTCTTGTTTACATCAGCATATTCAATACTTTCAGGCGTGTTTTCTTCTTTTGGCAGAGCCTCGACAAAGCCGCTTAACACATTAACAAAGTGATTGATCTGTTTTTCCAGCTGCTCTTTTCCTGATCCGATTCGAACTGCCTGCTCAAGATCAGCCGCCAGCTCCTGAATTTTTATAGCCCCCAGATTTCCTGCCACTCCCTTGATTGAATGAACCGTCTGTAAAACGCTCGGGTAATTCTCAGCGGCATTCTGTCTTATAATATGATTGGCATCGGCCTGACATTTCTGCGCAAACTGTTGGACCAGTCGCAAATAAACAGCGGCATCACCGCCAAGAATTCTCAATCCGATTTCCACATTCAATCCATCTATCTGCCGCAGAATTTTTAACTGATTTTGACTATCCGGCGACACCATTACTTGCCTGACCAAGTCTTTTTCCACATGACTTCGGGGCTTATCTTTATAATCCGATTGAGCTTTTCGAACTGGCAACCATTTGATCAGACTCTTGTATAAAATCTCCGGTTCCACTGGTTTGACCAGGTGATCATTCATTCCTGCTTCAATACATTTTCTCCGGTCTTCTTCAAAAGCGTTAGCGGTCATCGCCAAAATGGGAACTGCGTCCCAACCCGGCAAATTTCTGATCTTTGTCGTTGCCGCCAAGCCGTCCATAACTGGCATCTGAACATCCATCAGGATTAAATCAAACTTTTTCTGAGTAATCCGATCAAGTGCGTCATGGCCATTTTCAGCCAGTTCGATCTTGAAGTTAAAGGGCTCCAAAAGCTGACTGACAATTTCCCGATTAATCTGATTGTCTTCAACAATCAATATATCTATTGGTTGATATTGTTTTAAACGCGCCTCCAAATCATTAAGAGATGAAGATATCTGGGCATCCAGATTGTCATCCAGCAATTCCATTAAAGCGTCATTGAGCGTTGAGGGTGTCATAGGTTTAACGAGAATCCGGCTGATCCCTGCCCGCCGAGCTTCTTCAGCAGAAATTTGATTACCATACCCGGTGATCAAATAAACTGCTGGACGGGTCTTCAATTCCAGCGCTTGCAATATCAGCGCCGTGTCAATCCCATCCATCTCCGGCATTTTCATATCCATCAATACCAGACGATAGGGATTTATCATCTGATCAGCCTTCTTGACGGCTGCCAGTCCCTCTTTCCCTGTGCTAGCTGCTTCACATTGAATCCCAAAATCAGAAAGCATACTAACCATTAACTCCCGGGCCTCTTGCATATCATCAATCACCAATACCCGCATTGTTTCTGAAGCTGTGATATTGATTCTATTTTTAGGAAGCGACGTTGATTTTTCAAATGGCAACTCAAACCAAAACTGGCTTCCCACCCCCAACTCACTGGTAACCCCAATTTCCCCCCCTAAGAATTTCACCAACCGGGAACTGATTGCCAGTCCCAGACCAGTCCCCCCGTATAGACGGGTCATCGATTCATCGGCCTGGACGAAGTCCTGAAAAAGCTTATTGATCTGATTTTTTGACATCCCGATTCCGGTATCACAAACCTCAAAGCGTAGGCGAATCTGTTTATGATCCTGATTAATGATTCGAGCTATGATCTTGATACTGCCCATTTCGGTAAACTTCACTGCATTGCTCATCAAATTAAGAAGTATTTGGCCAAAACGAATTGAATCACCTTGTAAAACCGTAGGAATATGATCCACATCCACCAGGATGTTCAGATTTTTTTTTGCTGCTTCATCCCCAATAATATTGCAGACCCGGTCGATTTCCCGGGTGGGTTCAAAATCATGGGTATCCAACTGCATCTTTCCGGCTTCTATTTTCGAAAGGTCCAGCACATCATTTATAATATGAAGTAAGTGATTCGCTGCTTCTGTCAGCTTATCAAGTTGTTCCTCCTGACGCATGGTCAGAGGATCCCTTCGGATCAGATGGGAAAGGCCAATAATTGCGTTCATGGGGGTTCGAATTTCATGGCTCATATTGGACAGGAAGGCGCTTTTGGCCTGATTAGCGGTTTCTGCATCAAGCTTTGCCTTCTCCAAGTCAGTGGTTCTGGAAATAACCATATCTTCGAGATGCTTTTGGTAATTCTCCAGTTCTTTTAGGTAGTTCATCTTTTCCGTCACATCCGTAACAGTACCCCAACTGGCAATCGGCTTACCCTGTTGATCATACTCAAATTCTGATCGTTCTTCCACCCAACGAATTTGGTCGTCGGCAACAATCCGATGAAGTACAGAAAACGCTTGACCCGTCCCGGATTTTTCTATCCATATTCCTTTAAGCTTCTGCCGATCATCAGGATAAACAAACCCCATATATGATTCGAACGTTTGTGGCGTTCCGATTTCGACACCGAAAATTCGATAGGTCTCGTCTGACCAGGTTAGACGGTCTGCCTTGATATCGAAATACCAATGGCCTGTTTTTGAAACCTGCTGAGCACGATTTAAAAATGCTTCGCTCTTTCTCAATGCCTGGGTTATCTCCATTCTCTCCCGGTTTAAAAAGGCTGTTCCGATCTGATCGGCGAGATGACAGCCAAATGTGATTTCATTACTTCCCCACTCGTGACTTCGTTTAACATACATAAAACCAATCGAGCCAATCGCTTTGCCATTGCATAAAATACTGCAAACCAACAAGGTCGTTCCCCCCAAGGGTTTCATATACGCCTGCCAATAGTCTTTTTCCTGGGATTCGACCGATTTGTCATCAATAATCATATACCTGTTTTTTATCAGATACTCAAAGGTCAATGGTTGATCAACCCGATTCATAGTCATTTTTTTTAAATGAATTTTGTCTTTTTTCACATAAAGATCCAGACATTCCATCATCGTTATTTCATCATCATATTGCCAGATAGAAACCCGATCTACATCCAACCGATTGCCCAAAAGTTCGGTTATTTCTTCTGAAAAACGTTCAATATCACCATTGATCCCAGACTCCATCTGGCTCATTTCCCTGATCAGCTCCGTATGAAGATACAATTGATTAATAATTTTCTCTCGGTGACCCAATCCAGTGTTGGCTTGATCTGCCATCTATCTCTCCACCCTTCTGATTCTTGCCGCATTCGATTATTTTCTCGGCTGTCCTTGGCTCATAACTTGTATAAAAGATTCAATTTCGGCTTCAAAAGCTTCCACCACATCCGGATCAAACTGCAACCCTTTCTGTTCCAAAATATAATCAATCACCGCCTCCACACGCCAGGCTTTTTTATATGGCCGTACCGTGGTGAGGGCATCAAAAACGTCAGCCAATGCCATAATCCGGGCAGACAACGGAATTTCATCACCATACAATTCGTCCGGATAACCTTTGCCATCCCAGCGTTCATGATGATAATTCATGATTTTTTCAGCCTCTTCCAAAAAAGATAAGGCTGTTACTTCGCCCAGTTTGTTTTCTGCCTGGTTACCTGACAGCGTTTTATTGATTGCCAGCCGAATGGCATTGCCACCGATTTTACAGTGATTCTTCATCACTTGATATTCCTCATTGTTAAGCTTCCCCGGCTTTAATAAAATGGCATCAGGAATGCCGATCTTACCAATATCATGGAGGGGCGCTGCCTTTACAATCCGTTCGATTACTTCTGTACTCAAGTGATTCGCAAACCGTTCATGCTTCTGCAAACGCTCTGCGATAATCCGGACGTAATTCTGGGTTCGCATAACATGATCGGCCGTATCATTGTCCCGGGTTTCAACCAATTCTGCAAAAACATTCAAGGTTGTGTCCTGAATCAGCTGATTTTCAACCATCCGTCGCTTAACCTCGGCCTCCAGCCACTCATTCTGATTTTTAAGCCGGTCTCTGGCATGTTTGAGTTCCAGATGGGCATTGACTCTGGCTAGTACAATCCCCGGACGAAAGGGCTTGGTGATGTAATCAACCGCCCCCAAGTAAAACCCCTTTTCTTCGTCAATCAAACTATCCAGGGCAGTAATATAAATGACCGGAATTCCCCGATTATCCGGGTCTTTGCGTAATTCTGAAAGGGTCTCGTAGCCGTCCATTCCCGGCATAATGATATCCATCAGAATTAAATCTGGCTGAATTCCCTTTTTAACCGAATGAAGCAACTCCGCTCCGGATTTATAAGCCCGAATCTGAAAAGAGGGACTCAGCAGTTTTTTTAAAATCATTAAATTGATGGGTTCATCATCGACAATTGCGATTTCATCCTTTTTCATACTTCCCTCTCAAAATTCTCATTAACGAATCCGTTTTTGTATGTGCGCGCCTGCAATGATCGGAGTAATCAAAAAATCTGATCATACGCCCAAACAAATGACCCGCATCACTTACTACAAATCACCCAACCTCGATGTGTTGCCAAAAGGACGTCACCGTTTTAGTGGTCTGGTCCTAAAATTTTGGCCAGATCCTGAAGATCCGCTGCATGAATGATTGCCAATACCTCATCAGCAGGCAATAACCGGGTATCCCCATGCGGAATCAGCAACTGACCGTTTCTGATAATGGCCACCAACACCGATTCAGTGGGTAAACCAAGCTCCCTGACCATCTTTCCTGCTGCCCGGGATGACGGATGAACCTTTTCTTCGACCAACGAAAACTGTCCCTGGTTAAGCTTAAGCAAAGTCATCATATCTCCCACTGACATTTCTTCAGCCACCAGCGTCGCCATCAGCTCAGCCTGATTTAACGCCACATCCACGCCCATTTCCGGGGTGAACAGCCAGGCGTTTTTGGGATTTTTGATCCGGGCCAGAATTCGTGGCACCTGATATTCCAACCGGGCAATCGTCGCCGCCACCAGATTAATCTCATCGGCACCAGTCACCACTGCCAGCACATCCGCCGAACGAATCCCGGCGGCTTCCAGCACCTCAGGATCGGTGCCACTTCCTGATATCAGCACGTCTTTGGGCAAATCACAGACCAACCGTTCCAGCTGATGGGTTCTGATTTCAATCAGCTGGACCTGATGGCCACCGTTTATCAACAATGATGCCAGATAACACCCCACCTTGCCGCCACCTACAATTATTACTTTCATGATCGGCTCCTCTTTTCTATCCTAATCCCAACAGCATCTTTAGCCGGTCTCCTGAAGTCGCAGCTACTGCCAGATGAACCAGATCGCGATTTTCAAATACCATATTAATCGCCGGTATAATCGAGCGGTTCCCGCGGCTGATCGATACCACGCTGATTTCTCCGGGAATCGTCAGCTCCCCAACCCGGCGTCCGACTAACAAGGCTGGAACCTCGATTTCCATAATATCCACATCACCATTGCCAATACTCATCGCCACATTAACCGGTGCAAAACTAAGCAGATCTGCCACCCGGTTGACGCCCCAGGACATCGGATCGAAGACCTGCAGTCCCAAGCGCCGATAAATCTCGGCTTTCCGGGGCTCATGAAGTGCCGAAACCACTCGGGGCACTCCAAAGATCTGACTGGCGATTCGGGCGGTGAGCGCGTTGGCCTCATCATTGGAGGTCACCGCCGCTAACGAGTCCGTCCGCTTTATCCCGGCGGCAAGCAGCACCTCCCGATCAAATCCCACTCCAGCAATGGTTTTTCCTGTGAATCCGGTGCCCAAATGCTTAAACGTCAGCGGTTCATGATCGATAACAACGATTTCATTGTCACCTTGGCTTAGCTTCATGGCTAGACCGGAACCAATTCGACCACAACCGACGATAATGATTTTCATTTAGCTCTCCCCTTTCATCATTTCAGTTTTTCGTTGCGACTGGCGCCGATCCCAATATCGTAGGAATGCTTTGCGCAGTTCATCAATCAGAATCATTACCGGTACCCACATAAACAAATATGCCCAATCAATCAAATCGATTGGGGCAGTATTAAAGATCTCATGCAAAAATGGAGTGTAGACCAGAATCGAGAAGACCGTCAATTCACAAACAATCCCGATTAGGATCATATGGTTACTGAACAGTCCCACCTTAAATACCGAAGCACGTTCGGTTCGGCAATTAAATACAATCCCGATTTGTGTTACCACAATGGCACCCAAGGTCATGGTCGTGGCCATCCGGTAAATCTCTCCGGAATCTGCCATCGGGACCCCCGGCCAGCCATTTTGCCAATACAGAAAGAAAAAGGCAGACATCGCAATGGCACCTTCCATAATCCCATAGAATAAAAATGCCCGAATCAGCAGGGGACGATTGAGCAAATGTTCTTTTCGGGAGCGCGGTGGCCGCTGCATGACACCTTCCTCGGGGAGTTCGACCCCCAGGGCGATCGCCGGAATCATATCCGTCCCCAGATCCACTGCCAGAATCTGCATCACTGTCAGTGGCAGCGGGATCTGACCTTTGGCAAATAAAAATACAATAAACGGTACCGCCTCGGGAACATTACTGTTTAAAATATAGGTCGCAAATTTGCGAATATTGTTATAAACCCCCCGGCCTTCTTCAACCGCATTAACAATCGAGGCAAAATTATCATCAGTAAGAATCATATCGGCGGCTTCCTTGGCCACATCGGTTCCGGATATCCCCATGGCAATACCAATATCAGCTTTTTTAAGGGCTGGCGAATCATTGACTCCATCACCGGTAACTGCCACCACATTGCCCATTTCCTGAAGGGCGGAAACGACCCGCAGTTTTTGTTCCGGGGCCACCCGGGCAAAAATAATCTCCTCGGACAAGGCCTTTTTAAGGTCTGCGTCATTAATTTCATCCAACTCAACGCCAGTGAGAATTCGGGGCTGAGCACCATGAATAATGCCAATCCGCCGGGCAATGCTTTCGGCCGTCAAGCCATAATCCCCAGTAATCATAATAATTTTTATCCCGGCCTGATGACATTTTTCGACCGCTGCTGCCACTTCCACCCGGGGTGGATCAGCCATCACAGTCAGACCTAAAAAGATCATGTCATTTTCAATCAACTCCGGAGTATAATCACTGAGGCGCTCCGGCAAACCCATGTCAGTGGTTAATCTTCGCATTGCCACTGCCAAAACCCGGAGTCCTTTGCGAGCATAATCGTCATTGGCTCCCATGATTTTTTTTCGAATCTCTCCATCCATCATCACCGCTTCGCCGTTGCTAAGATAATAACTGCACAAATCCAACACTTCTTTGGGTGCTCCTTTGATATAGGCCAGCTTTTCCAAATCTGAACGTTCTCCAGCAACCTTGTGAATCGTCGTCATTCGCTTGCGCTGGGATTCAAAGGGCAACTCCCGGAGCCGGGGGCTTAATTTTAGTTCCTGATCCAGATCAATTTTCCCCTTCCGAGCGGCCACCACCAGCGCCGCCTCGGTGGGATCCCCCAGAATATTCCAATGATTGACTTCCGGTGATGGCGGCAATAAGCGGGAATTATTGCAAAAACTGGCTGCTACCAATAAGGTACGCATGTCGCTATTTTCGGCCAGCGAAATCGGAACATCGCCTGACAGCATTTCCCCTTCCGGAGCATAGCCAACCCCGGTTACCTTAATCTGTTGATTGACCATCCAGCAGTCGCTGACCGTCATTTCATTCTGGGTCAGGGTTCCGGTTTTATCCGTACAGATCACCGTGGTACACCCCAGCGTTTCGACTGCCGACAAACGCTTGATTAAAGCATTACGTTTGGCCATTCGTTTGACGCCCATCGCCAGAGACAGGGTCACGGTTGGTAATAAGCCCTCAGGGATAAAGGCCACAATCATCCCCATGGCGAAAATAAAGCTTTCCGTCACATTGACATGGGCAAGCAATACCGCCAGCACAAAAAAGATGATCCCCATACTGATGGCCATGGCTGAAACCAGCCGGGTAATCCGCCCCATTTCAATTTGTAGTGGACTGGGTACTTCGACCATGTTCTGGGTCAAATCGGCAATTTTACCAAACTCGGTAGTCATACCAGTCGCAAAAACCACTGCCTTACAGGCCCCTGAAGCCGCATTGGTTCCGGCAAAAATCAGGTTGGGCTGCTCAGCCCGCCCCAGATCGGTACGGTGTCTGGCCTCTTTTGTTTTATGGGCCGGATGGGATTCCCCAGTCAATACCGATTGATCAGCTCTAAAATCATTATCCTCAACCAGTCGGCTATCAGCCGAGATCCGATCGCCTTCGGCTAATATAATCAGATCCCCCGGCACCAGTTCTTCAGCCAGAATTTTTACTTCCGTGCCATCGCGAATCACGCGAGCATAGCTCGGCAACAATTGTCCCAGAGCTTCTACCGCCTTTTCGGCCTGAAACTCCTGCCAGAAACTGAAAAGCCCATTAATAACATTAACCAGCCAGATGGCAATCGCCAGTTGGGGCAGCTGAGCCATCAGGGCAACGACCCCGCCAATCCATAAAAGAATGGCCATCAGGTGGGTAAAATTCGCTAAAAACTTCCAAATCAGTGGCTTCCCCTTCTTCTTCTGAATGCTGTTTTCGCCAAAAAAAGTCCGTCGCGCTGCCGCTTCTTCTGTTGTCAGCCCATCTGCACTCGATTTTAACGCTTCATAAACTTCAGCAACGGATAAGCCTTCAATGGGTTTTTCCGGAGCCGCTTCCATTGATTTATAATCAATCTGCTGCATCATCATTCACCCTCTTTTGTATTTACTTCTGCAATTTTTTTAAATCTTTTGGAAAGATTAACTTTCTTTTTCAATATACCCAAGATTTCAGCGATCCAATCAAATTTTTTTAGCTTCATTCTGATCCTATTGATTTTTATGTTTTTGACACTTTCTATAACATCACTTATCCCTTACAATAATGATCACTCTTGTTTGAAGGAATAATTATAGAGGAGCGATGATCACATGAATAACCGTTATGAATTAAACAAGAACCTGGCTCAAATGTTAAAAGGTGGCGTAATTATGGATGTAACCACTGCCGAGCAGGCGCGTATTGCCCAGGAAGCCGGAGCCTGCGCTGTGATGGCGTTGGAACGGATTCCTGCTGACATCCGTTCGGCTGGCGGAGTTTCCCGAATGAGTGATCCAAAAATGATTAAAACAATCCAAGCTGCGGTTTCCATTCCAGTAATGGCCAAAGTACGGATTGGTCATTTTGCCGAAGCCCAGATTCTGGAAGCTATCGAAATTGATTATATTGATGAGAGTGAAGTTCTTTCTCCTGCTGATGATACCTACCACATTGATAAGAGACACTTCTCCGTACCTTTTGTGTGTGGTGCCAAAGATTTGGGCGAAGCGCTCCGACGAATCAGCGAAGGCGCTTCAATGATTCGGACAAAAGGTGAACCGGGAACCGGCGATGTCGTGCAGGCGGTACGTCATATGCGCCTGATTAACCAGCAGATCCGCACCATCCAAAACACCAGAACTGATGAACTTTATCAGATCGCCAAAGATTTGCAGATACCTTATGACCTGGTAAAATCTGTTTTTGAAACTGGCAAACTGCCAGTTGTTAATTTTGCTGCCGGCGGTATTGCCACTCCGGCAGATGCCGCTCTGATGATGCAGCTTGGAGCGGAAGGTGTCTTTGTCGGCTCAGGTATCTTCAAATCTGGCAATCCGGCCAAGCGGGCTCATTCGATTGTCAAAGCTGTTACCAACTTCAATGACGCAAAACTGTTAGCTGAACTTTCGGAAGATTTAGGCGAAGCCATGGTCGGGATAAATGAACAGGAAATAGAATTATTAATGGCCCAACGCGGCATTTAAAGGGGATCTTATGACAAAAAAAATTGGTGTACTGGCTGTTCAGGGGGCATTTTACGAGCACATCCGCACCTTGGAAAAATGCGGTGTTCAGTGTATCGAAATCAGAAAAAAATCGGATTTAACCGCGCTTCCCCTGGATGGCCTGGTTTTACCCGGTGGTGAGAGTACTGTCATGGGAAAGCTCATGGGCGAGCTGGAACTCCTTGAACCGATCAGAGCTCTGATTGAAGAAGGTTTGCCGGTTCTTGGCACCTGTGCCGGTCTGATTCTCCTGGCTAAAGAAATTGCTGCAGACCCGGTGGTTCATTTAGGAACCATGGCCATCGTTGCCCGACGCAATGCCTATGGCCGCCAGCTGGGCAGCTTTCAAACGATAGCTGAATTTACCGGTGGCAGAAAAATTCCCATGGTTTTTATCCGGGCCCCCTTTATCGATGCTGTTAGCGCTGACGTTGAAATTCTGGCTCAGGTCGATGGCCACATCGTCGCCGCCAGACAAAATAACATGGTAGTGACCGCTTTTCATCCGGAGCTGACCGATGATCTCACCGTCCACTATTACTTTTTAACACTTGTCGATAAAGCTTTGCAAAAAAAGAAAAACCTGCATCGCTTAACAGCAATACAGGTTTCAGACTGTCGATAATGGTGGCAAAATCCGGCTGCCCCGTAATCGGGCAGAGACTTGTAAACTCCGGAGCGTTAAATTTGACAAAATAGTCATTCTCCTGATACTTATTGATAAATGTTTCCAGAATTTCAGGATTATAATCAAAGCTGTAGGCTACCTTCTGGTTTCCAAGCAGTGAGATATTTTCCATTCTTTTTTCATTATCCGAATTCTGTTGTTGCCAGTGTTACACCATTAGACCTGGCCTTTATTTTGTCAAGAAGATCTTTGGCTAAGGTAGAATTAAATATCGGCTTCAGGCAGACATAGGTTTTATCAGTTTTGCAATGGCCGCATTTTCCCACAATGCAGGATATTTTCCGCTCGAAGGATACCCCGATCTGATCAGATTCCATTTTTTAAATGATTTAATCTGCAAGCAACGGACTCGGTTGACCTTCCCACAGCAGATACAACCGATGCAGAGCCCGGGTACAGCTGATATAAAGCAGTCGGGCATCTGCCGCACTCTGGTAATTGGCCTGGTTGACATCACAAATAAACACAGCATCAAACTCCAGCCCTTTGGACAGATACACCGGCATGATCGAGACCCCCGCAATCTCCGCCACCGTTTCATGGCGAATCAGATTGACTTGCATTTTTTTTGATAAGGCATCAAAAAGCACGGTGGTATTTTTCTGGGTTTTTACAATCAGCCCAATTGATTGGTAGCCTTCTTGTTGGCACTGACAGATCGCTTCCCCAAGCCGGTCAACCAGCTCCGTAAAACTGGTTGCTCCCAGCAACACTGGTTCTGCGCCACTGCGGTTAAAACTCTCCACCGGAATTGCATCATCAATAAATTTCTTACTAAAACGCAAAATTTCACTGGTACAACGATAACTCTTGTTCATTGTCACCAGGGCACTTTTCTTGCGGTTTAAACGCTTTATGACCTGCTGATAAAAGCTGAGATCTTCACTTTTTTGCAGGGTCTGGTTGATATCTCCTAAAATAGTGAGCTTTGATTTTAAAAACAACCGGTTAATAATTTCATAGTGAAGGGGATAATAATCCTGGCCTTCATCGATGATCACCTGTTTGATACTACTGTATTCTTTGGCACCAAATAACCGTAAGCTTAAGTAACCCAGGGCTAGGGCATCATCATAGTTCAGGTTTTTAAAAGCCAGGTTCCGTTTTGTTCCCGTTAAAATTTTATTGATGCCATCCGGCAGCTTAATCCCGGTGGCCATTTTAGAAAAGGTGCCCTCGTTTTCATAAAGCTGTTGATACAGATAAAATGCGTCAATTTCGGCAAAACGCATCATTTCACTGCGCAGCGAACTTTTAAGGGGACGGCGCCATTTTTGATAGACTTTTTCATTAATGGCTTCTTCCAGATAACCCAGTTTGGTTTTTAAGGGCGTATCGGGATTAATTTGCAGACGGCTGATTATTTCGGCCCGGGTAAATATTATTTCACCTTTATAGTTGATATCCCGAATGTTCATAAAACACTCAGGGATTTCGGCAATAAAACGATCAAGAATTGTGATAAAATCGGCCGACCCTTTAAAGGCCATCACTTCCTTTTTTAACCAACTCTGCGAACCATTTGACAAGACCCGTTCCAAAAATATATTCCTGGTTTCAAATTTTCTGTTGATCAGATCCTTAAGAATTTCATCAAAGAGAAACGTTCGAACATTTTCTTCACCCAACTCTGGAATCACGTTAGCGATGTACTGCTCAAAAAGTTTATGCGGCGAAATAATCAAAATTTCCCGACCTTCCAGCCGATCTGACAATCCCTGATACATCAGATAGGCCGCCCGATGCAGGGCAATCGACGTTTTGCCACTACCCGCCACGCCCTGAACAATCAACAGGTCATTTTCCATATCCCGAATGACCAAATCCTGATCCCGCTGAATCGATTCCACAATGGTTTTCATTTTGGGAGAAGTATTGTGAGATAACAATTTTCGCAGAAAATCATCAAAAACCTGCAGATCCGCATCAAAAAAATATTCCAGCTGGCCCTCCTTTATTTCAAACTGTCGTTTTAACAGTAGTTTGCCCTCAATCCGCCCAACCGGCGCATTATAATAGGCATTCCCCGGTGCAAAACGGTAAAAAACACTGGCAACCGGTGACCGCCAGTCATGGATAAGCAGTTTGTAGACATTTTCTTTTTTGAGTGAATGGTGGCCAATATAGATTTGTTCGGTATGGTTCTCCTCACTGAAGCAGAAGTCAATGCGGGCAAAATAGGGCGTTTCCATTATGCTTTGGAGTTTATTAATCTTGGCTTCAGTAAATTCGTATATAGCCGTTCGTTCGGTCACCGGATTCATCGCCTGACTTAATTCAACCAACGCTTCAAAGCCATCAGATCCCCAAAGATTGCCAATACTATGGGAGGTGTTTTCGCGTATTTCTTTTTTTGCCGCCTGAATCATTTCCCGGTTTTTATCGTTTGCATTGATAGCATCATCCAACTGAAGTCTGGCCTCCGCCAAGGTTTCCTTCAGTTTTTCTTCTTCAATCGGCCAATCTTTTTGTTTTTCGTTCATCTCGATACCCCTTTTTATGAATCGGCAATGCTCATGCAGCAGCTTAGATTGGTAGTTTACCATAATCAGGCTATTTAGAACAGTCTTGTAGTTTTTGAGGTTTCATGCTATCATATAAGTGAAGAAAAGTTGGCCTACCGCAATAACTTTTTTTGATCTCAGTCCAAAGCAACCGTGACAAGCCTGATAGTTTTGCCAAGCCAACGTTGCGTGAAAAAAATTAAACCCTGGATCGCCAATCTAAATGCGATCCAGGGTTTTTTTTATGCGCTTATTTAAAACAGTTCCTTGCTCATTTCATCGATACATTCATCGATATAAGCAATAACGCCTTCAAAGTTTTCAATTGGCAGACCAGATGTCTGGCACGGAATGAAGTATTTATGGCCATTGGCTTTACAGGTTTCTTCAACCTGTTTTTTAACCACTTCTTTTTCCCAGCCGGGATAATCAACGGTACCGCTGTGAAGGCCGCCCATGAACGTGATCTTTTCGCCGTATTTTTCAATCAGTTCAGGAATATTATTGGTGTTCATGACTCCCTGCCAGATATCAATGCCTACTTCGATCATGTATGGCACTAAATTAGCTGCGTAGGAGTCACTATGGTGGATAATCAGTTCCACTCCGTTGTCTTTATAAAACTTATATATTTTTTTATATGAAGGTACAAAGAACTCTTCAAACATCTCTGGCGAAATAAAGGAAGAAATCTGGCTGCCCCAGTCATCATGATGCAAAATCGCTTCTGGCTTCAATTTTTCCATCATAACAGCGGCAAATTCCAGTTCATATTCGGTCAGATAGTCAATCAACTCCTGCATCGCTTCTGGCTCTTCGTAAAGGGCCATCAGGGCGTTTTCCATGCCCATCAGGTGATGCGTCATTTCAAAGAGGCCCGGTGCAAAGAATGCCGTTGCATACTTTTCTTTACGGTCAACTGCATTGGCGTGGGCAATGGCTGGCGCCCAGGCTTCATCTGAGGTGGCAATGGCTGGTTTTTTGACGACACTTTTCCACTCGGTAATATCCTGAATGACCGCCAGGCCGTCATGATGAACCGGGAACATACCGAGCTGTCCTTCTGGCCATTGCCAGGTGATCCCCCAATGATCTTTCCATGTTTGGCCATATTTAAATTCAATACCAGTTGGTACTTCCATGATCAGATCAATGAATTCATATTGTTTGACAAAACGATCCGGGTTGCCACCCTTCATTGTTTCCAGTAAATTTTCTCTGATTGTTAACATAATTTCTCCTTTGTCTGCTATTTTTAGCAACTACTCAATTAATTAAGCTTTGATGTGTATTTAAATTAAGCGCCAATCAGTTCTTTGGCTTTGGCTGCGGAGCTACCAGCGTCTGGAGCATAACCGTCCGCACCGATTTCAGTGGCATATTCCTGAGTAACTGGCGCACCACCAACAATGACCTTCATGTCAGGATAAGCCGCTTTAATGGTTTGGACTGCTTCTTTTAACGCTGGCATGGTGGTTGTTAACAGACCTGAACAGGCAACCAGAACCACATTGTTATTTTCTTTTACAGCTTCAACAAACTTATCTGCTGGTACGTCGACGCCCAGGTCAACCATATCAAATCCGGCACTTTCAAGCATCATCACAACCAGGTTTTTGCCGATATCGTGAAGGTCTCCAGCAACGGTTCCCATAATACAGGTACCCAGTGAGCTGGATCCATCTCCAGCCATGACTGGTTTTAATACTTCGACGCCTTTTGACATCGCTTTAGCAGCAATTAACATTTCTGGAACAAAGATTTCGCCAGATGAGAATTTATCCCCAACCACACCCATGGAAGCGATCATTGCATCCAGAATATCCTGCGCTTTATCACCAGCATCCAGTGCTTCCTGAACGGCTGCAGCAA
Source organism: Acetobacterium wieringae (assembly GCF_026646375.1). Taxonomy (GTDB): domain Bacteria; phylum Bacillota; class Clostridia; order Eubacteriales; family Eubacteriaceae; genus Acetobacterium; species Acetobacterium wieringae_A. Next base: position 46,886 of record NZ_JAIPPU010000001.1, on the reverse strand, counting down.
CCTTCTTCGATTTACCTGTTTCGACCAATACTTTTACATCTTCAATTTTTGACATCTTCAATTTCTCCTTGATTTTTGATTTAAATGCAATGCACTTATTTTTATTTAACCACCCGGAACCTGTGTGAGTAACGGGTTTTGTTGTAACCTGTTTTAGCTGTTATTTATTTTACGAAAATACCTTCACGGAACGCGCCAATATATTCCATACAGTATTCATCTTCACCCATCATTGCTTCAGTGGCATAGAGCATTCCCATCATATCCTTGTTCAGGGGATCGAGAATAAAGCTGTCCATTCCGGCACTCATGGCCAAAACCGCAAAGGCCTGATTGGCAATCCGACGGGCTGGCAGGTTGAAGGAAATATTGCTGACGGCACCGGTGACATGAATGGTTGGATATTGTTTTTTAATTTCGCGGATTACTTCAGTAACCATGGTAATACCATCTTCTGATGTACACAGCATTTCAATCAAAGGATCGATGTGCATGCGGGATGGATCGATATTGTATTCTTTGCATTTTGCCATTAAGTCACCAAACACTTCCAGACGATCCTTGGCGGTTTTAGGGATACCCTTGTCACTGTTAAGCAAAGCCACGCATTCCCATTTGGTATCAGCCAACACCTTAAAAGCCACATCGACTTTGTCACCTTCTAATGAAACCGAGTTGAACAGTCCTGGCTTATTGCAGTATTTCATTGATTCAATGCAAGTATAGACATTCGGGCTATCCACCGCAATTGGTGTGTCCACGGCATCCTGAACGATGTCAATTAACCATTTCATCGTTTCCAGTTCGATGTCATCATCCACTGAGGCACAGACATCGATAAAATCAGCTCCGGCTTCCGCCTGCTTGATGGCCAGGTTTCGGATAAACTCGGCATCTTTTTCCGCAATTGCCTTCCCGGTTGAGGGAATGGCGCCGTTAATTTTTTCGCCAATAATAATCATTTTTTACTCCTTCTTTAACGTGCTGGTTTTTTACTCGAAACCGATTTCACACGTTCTAAAAATTTCCCGGGTGATCAACGTTTACAACCCTATTATGATGCCTACTCTCCGCCACGTTTCACTGTCCGCTTTATTTTGCACCATTCTTTTTTTGATCCGTTTGAATTTAACCGGTAAAGTAATTGCAGTATAGTATTATTTTTACGAATTGTCAATCATTATTTTACCGGTAAAGTTTTTTTCTTCACTTTCTAGTTTTGCCTTGATCTCCCCATGATTAAACGCTACAATAAATTAATCAAACAAAGAGAGACGCCAATGAAAAATCAAAAAGAAAACATCCTCCAGACTGCCACCAAACTTTTCTATGAGCAAGGCTATACGGCTACCTATCTGGATCAAATCGCAGATATCTGCAAAATTACCAAACCCTTAATAACCTATCATTTCAAATCAAAATCGAATTTAGCCCGGGAAGTGACTGAAAAATTTCTAATTGAGCACAAAAATAATGTGGCATTAAAACTTTATTTGGAATATTTTCGAGAAAGAGAAACTGATTTACAGGTGAGTACCGCAGTGGAAATTCGTTTATATGATCGGCTACACCTGTGTGATCCTAATGTCATGCGCTTTGTTAGGGAGCACGCCGATGAAAAGCATGAAGATACCTTTGCCCGAAGTGCTGTTCATCTTTATAAAATCCACGACCGCCACTATGGCTTGAAACTAAAACGCTGTCCCGATGAAATATCAATGATTGCCCGATCGGCCATGGCTTCCTCCTTAGCGGTTAAATTAGCTTATGCCAATGGTGAGTTTAACTGTTCTCTGGAAGAATGCCTGGACTATCTGACCAGCCTTCATTTTGTCCTGATGCACATTGAAGAAAACCGTATTGATGAGATCATTGCTGAAAGCAAACGCATTTTGCAATTAATCCCTTTTGAGATTAAACCATATTTCCGGGTTGTTTAATTGATTATTTATATCTCCTGCAAATAAAAAACTTAGCCATGGCTGCTACTCGCAGAATGGCTAAGTTTTTTTGTGTAGTTTAATAACACTTTTCCGGTAACTTTAATGCAAATGCCGATGATGCACATCCGGCAGATGGCAATGGCTGTGTACCGTATTATTGTGGGTATGCTCATGACAATGCTCGCCTTTAACCGGCGGATGATCCGTATGAAGATGGTGCTCATCATCATGGTTATGACTGTGATCATGCGTCTCTTCAAGATGCGTATGGGCATGTTCGTGATCTTCTGACAAGGCCAGCCAGGTTCCCAGAAGCATAATAGCCAGGGCCATTAGAAACGAAACAGTGATCGGTTCCTTAAGTACCAGCCAGGATATCAGAACCCCCATAAACGGAGCCGCCGCATAGTAGGCACTGGTTCTGGAGGCTCCCAGCCCCCGCTGGGCTTTGACATAGAAAAAAATACTCAAACCATACGCAACAAAGCCTAAGGACATGGCCAGAATGATATAAAGAAGGGAGCCTGACAGCTCGCCCCAGATTGCGGCAATCAGCAGCGCACCCAGCCCTGAACCGAACCCTTTAAGGACAACCACCTGAACCGGATCTTTGATTGATAAATTCCGGGTACAGTTATTTTCAAATCCCCAACAGATACACGCAAGAATCACAAAAACTGCCCCAATCGATAAGTTAATCGTCGTCGCATCACTTATTGTCAGGATGATGCTGGCCAGGGAAATAAAGCCAATGGCCATCCACATCCGTTTACCAATGGCTTCTTTAAAGAAAATCATCGCAATTATTGAGGTTGCGGCAATCTCAAAATTACCAAGCAGGGCAGCCGTACTGGAATTGGTCAGACTGATTCCCAGCAATAATAATATCGGTGCCGCAATATCCAGTAAAATCATCATAATGACCGCTGGCAGTTCCTTTTTTGTGAGTCTGGCTTCTTTGGACGCTGTTCGCCGGGTTTTGTTTAAGGCTGTCAGAATGGTCATCCCCAGCCCTGCGCCCAGATATAAAAGCGCCGCCAGAAACAAAGGATCTATTTCTTCCAGCAAGAGCTTTGAAAAAGGCGCATTCATCCCAAAAAGCAGCGCTGCCAGAATGGCATACACCACCGCAGTATTTTTTTTCATCGATCACTAAACCTCCTAACGCTTTTTTTTAAACAGACCAATGGCTGAAAAAACGCTAAACATCAGCAAATTGATCACGACCACGCTGGCACCAGTAGGAAAAGAGAAAATAAAGGACAGGACAATTCCCACCACAAAACAGATCACCGATAAAATAGCTGAACTGATTACCACCTGCTTAAAGGTTTTAAACAAGCGCATTGATGTCAGCGCCGGAAAGATTATCAGACTGGAAATTAACAGCGCACCCATCATCCGCATTCCCACCACGATCGTCATTGCCGTTAACAAAGCAATCAGGGTATTATAACGGCTGGCATTGGTGCCGGTGGCTCGAGTGAAACTTTCATCAAAGGTGACGGCAAAAATTTTATTGTAAAACAATACATACAATACGATTACCACAATCGAAACCGCCACACTGAGAATGACATCGCTTTTGCTCATCGCCAGAATACTCCCAAACATATAATTGCTGGTATCGGCATTCATCCCTGATGTGTAGGAAATGATCATCACCCCAATGGCCAGTGAACTGCTGGAAATCAGGGCAATCGCCGCATCGCCTTTGATCCGGCTATTTTCACTGATACGTAGCAGCACAAAGGCGGCCACCGCCACCACCGGAATTGCCACTTCCAGGGGCGACAGATTTAACGCCATCGCCAGGGCCAGAGCTCCAAAACCGACATGGGACAAACCATCCCCGATCATTGAATAGCGTTTTAGCACCAGGCTGACACCCAACAGGGCGGCACACAGCGACACCAAAACCCCAACAATCAGGGCTCTGACTACAAAGGTGTAAGACAATAATCCAGTCAGCAATTCAATCATAGCTTAGCCCCCATCATCCGCTGGCACAGCTCCGTTTTAAGGTAATCGGCAGTTGAACCAAAGAAAGCCGTTTCGGTTTTCATATGCAATATTTTATTGCCATACTCAAGGGCACTTTCCAGATCATGAGAAACCATTAAGACCGTGATTCCCCGGGTTTGATTAAGCTCTGCTACCAGTTGATACAAATCGGCGGTCATCACCGGATCCAGACCGGAAACCGGCTCATCCAACAGCAGCAGTTTTTCAGTGGCACAGAGGGCCCGGGCCAGCAACACCCGCTGCTGCTGGCCGCCTGACAAGTCCCGATAGGATTTCTTTTGAATCTCGGTGATACTCAGCTGCTTCATTTTATCCGCAGCCCGATCTTTTTCGGCCCGGGAGTAAAACGGCAACAGCCCGCGCCGATTAAGGCAGCCGGAAATTACCACCTCACCAACGCTGGCCGGAAAGTCCCGCTGAATCACCGTCTGTTGCGGCAAATAGCCGATTTCATTTGGCGCAATGCCATTAAAGGTGATGCTGCCCTCCTGAGGTTTAATCAACCCCAACAGACCTTTTACTAGGGTACTTTTTCCGGAACCATTTTCGCCCACAATACAAAGATAGTCACCCTGCTCCAGATCAAAGCTGACCTTGTTTACAGCCCGTTGTCCATCATATCCGATGGTGACCCCTTCACAGGAAATTAGTTTCATTGGTTGGTCAACCCCTTTCGCAGGTTTTCGACATTTTGCTGCATAATTGAAACATAGGTTGCACCAGCATCAAAATCGTCCTTTGTCACATTATGAGCCGAATGCAGTTGCAGCAGCCCAGCTCCGGTTTGTTCGCTGATGGCTTTGGCAATGTTCTGATTGCTGAGCTCGATATAATAAACATACTTAATATTATTCTCTTTGATGGTGTTCATCAGATAAGCCAAGGTGCCCGCACTGGCCTCGGTATCGATACTACAACCGGGAAATGCGGCTTTATAGTCAAGCCCGAATTCATCAACAAAGTATCGGAACGGAAAGCGATCCCCAAAGACCAGCAGTTTATTGGGAGCGGCTGCCACAATTCCAGCGATTTCATCATCCACGGCCTGAATCTGGGCCGTATAGTTATCGGCATTTTGGGTATAGACAGCAGCATTTTGGGTATCAATTTCAGCCAGTGCAGCAGCAATTTCATTAACCATTAAGATGGCATTTTTAGGTGAGGTCCAAATATGTTCGTCATACTCAATTTCTTCTGTTGAGGCGGTTTTATTCGTTTCAGCAACCACTTCCTCTTCTTCAGCCTCCATCCCTTCCACCGTTTCCTCTTCAACCGGGTTAACCGCATCCATCAGCCGAATAATTTTCTTATTGCTGGTATCCATGGATTCCAAAATGCTATTGACCCAGGCATCATTTTCGCCGCCAATGTAGATAAATACATCCGCTTCCTGAATTTTTATTATATCTGCCGGTGACGGATCATAGGAATGGACTTCTGCCGCAGGTTTTACCAGCATCGTCAACTCAGCCTGATCCCCGGCAATCGCTCTGGCAAAATCATAAACGGGAAAAATAGTCGTGACAATGCTGAGCTTTCCTGCACGATCAACATTTTTTGCCGACGTATTCTGGGTACAGCCGGTTACACCCACTGCCAAAATTAGTAGGACAATAAAAGCAACAATCCTTTTTCGCATCATAATGCCTCCGTATGGTTTTTTTTATCTGAACAGCTTTTACATAAACCATAAAAAACTGTTTTGAATGAATTAATATCAAAGGCGTGGTGGTTTAGCACATGGGTGTAGAGATCATTCATATAGCCACATTCCAGATGAATCAGGGTTCCACAGTTTTCGCATTTCAAATGAAAATGTTCATGGCAATGGGTTTCATCGCCGATATACTGAAAACAGGCGCTGGTTACTCCATCGATGATATATTTTTGCAGTTCGCCCTGTTCCACCAACTTGTCAAGATGGCGATAAATGGTCGTCACACCCACCGGTGTGCCCTGCTTTTCTAAAAATTCGGCTATCATATTGACGGTAATGTGCTGATTTTTTTTGGAAATTAAATATTTCAGGATCGTATCCTGTTGCTTCGTTTTGTAGTAAGACGGTTTTACCATTTCATCCCCCGCATAAAATGAATTTGAAAATCATTTTCATATTACAGCAAAATCCCACTGCTGTCAAAGTAATTTGAAAATCATTTTCATATTAGCATTTTTGATGATCGATGTTTCTTTTTATCAAATCGGGATATAATAATCATTAATAATCCTTTTTTAAAATGCGGGCATCTGTCGTTACACGTGATCCGTCTTCATCCAATGAGAGGCAACTATGAATATCGATCTGGCTACCATTGCCCTGATTTTAGTTATTTCCAGCATTTTTCAGGCAATCTTTATCTTTTTTTTGTCTTCCAAATATCCTGGCGTTGATCACTTTGGAGCCAGCTGCTCCTTTTTTGCCCTGGGGTTTCTTTTTGTGATGCTTCAGGGCAATAGCGCCAATGTTCTGGTCACAGTTGTGATTGGAAACGCTTTGCTTCTACTGGCGCTGATTTTTCAGTATCTGGGCCTGGTGAATTATTTAGGTCTGCCGGAAAATAAATGGCTTCCGCCTATTGTTTTTGGATTTTGTCTGGTCTCGCTTATCTATTTTGCGTTTGTATTTAACAGCATTTCGCTACGCATCTTTTTTCTTTATTTATCTTTTGGTACAATTGCTCTGCTGATTGCTGCTACGCTTTTCACTATTCGAAAGCCTCCGTTCCCCCGCCAAATTTCGCTGCTCTTTATGATGTTTACGATAATCAGTGTTTTTTCCGGGTTAAGAGGCATTTATGCATTGTTTTCCCCACCGATAAATAATGCCCTGACGCCAACGCTTTTTCAAATTCTTTCTTTTTCCGGAGCCTTTATTATTAACATCATTGTGACCTTCACTTTTATTGTTATGAACAATGAACGGATGAGTGCCGATATTCGCACTGCCAAGGAACAGTTTGAGCAAATCTTTAACCTCAGTCCCGATGCCAGCCTGATCACCAGTCTGCCCAACGGCAAAATTATCAATTTCAATCTTGGCTTTTTAAATTTTACGGGTTTCTCCCGGGAAGAAGTTGAAAACAAGAGTTTATTGGAGCTAAATCTATACGAACAGCCTACCGACCGGGAAAAGCTGCTCAAAGCCATCACCGACAATCAGTCCGTTGATGACTACGAACTGAATTTTCGAACCAAAAATAAAGATATCCGCATTTGTTCCGTTTCTGCCAAAATTATCATGATGAACAACACCCCTCACATCATCAGCATTATTAACGATATCACCGACCGCAAAAACGCTGAATTGGCGCTGATTAAGAGCGAAGAAAAATACCGTTTTCTGACGGAGTTCGCCTCTGATGTGATTTGGCTTTTCAATCTTACCCATAACACATTTACCTATATGAGCCCCTCAATTTTTCAGCTGCGGGGTCTTACGCCCGAAGAGGCGATGGCCGAAAATTTGGCTGACTCAATGACGGCCGACTCGCTTCAACGCGTCCGGGCGGATCTGCAGAAAAATGTCAAAACGTTTATTGCCAACCCCACAGCCCCCAATACCTACCTGATTGAAATCCAACAGCCGTGTAAAAATGGCAGTCTGATCTGGGTCGAGGTTTCGACCAAATACCGCTACCACAGTAGCGGCGATATTGAGCTGGTCGGGGTCAGCCGCAATATTGAAAAACGTAAAAAAGCTGAAGAAAAAGTGCTTTACTTAAGCTATCATGATCAGTTAACCGGACTCTACAATCGTCGTTTTTATGAAGAAGAGCTTCTTCGTCTGGACACCCTGCGCAACCTGCCAATTGCCCTGATTATGGCAGATGTGAACGGGCTCAAGCTGATTAATGATGCCTATGGCCACCAAATGGGGGACAAGATTTTAATAGAATTTGCCCAGATCTTAAAAAGTGAATGCCGCCACGATGAAATTGCCTCACGGGTGGGCGGTGATGAGTTTGTGATCCTCTTTTCAAAAACTGACCGCAACAGTGTCGAAAGTATAATCAAGCGACTCAATGCTGCGATCAGCAAGGTCCGAATTGATAACATCATCCTCTCTGTTTCGATGGGCTATGCCATTAAAACCGATCCGCATGATGATCTGAATGATGTTTTTAAGCGCGCCGAAGATGCCATGTATCAACATAAACTGACCATCAGTCCCAGCATCAAAAAAGCCACCATCGAACTGATTGTCAACTCTATTTACGAACGCAACCACCAGGAGGTGATTCATTCCCAATTAGTCTGTGATTACTGCCAGGCCATTGGCCAGGAACTGGGTTTCGAATCGGAAGCGCTCAATCAGCTTGGTCTGGCCGGATTGCGTCATGATATTGGTGAAATTGCCATCGATACCGCCATTTTAAACAAGTCTGAAAAACTAAGCGATGCCGAATGGGCCGAAATCAAGCGCCACCCTGAAATCGGCTATCATATTCTCCGTTCTGTCAATGAATTGGCTGAGATTGCCAAATTTGTGCTGGAGCACCATGAGCGCTGGGATGGCAAGGGCTACCCCAAAGGCCTGAAAGCCAATGAAATAACCTTGCAAGGTCGGATCATTGCCATTGCTGATGCCTATTGCACGATGACCACCGAACGTCCCTACTGCCGGGCCTTGACTGATGAAGAGGCGATCATCGAAATTAAAAAATGCGCCGGCCAGCAATTTGACGAGCAGCTGGCCCGAACTTTTGTAGAAAAAGTCCTTAAGAAAGAATGGCCAACATTTTAAAAAGCCAATTGCTTACCATCAAGATGACTAAACAATTGGCTTTTATTTATTTGCAGATAGTTTTATAAAAAACGTCGGGATTTTTTTACGGTTCCCGAATCATCCAAAAACCATGATCCAGAGGGCCGCTGCCTGCTCCCAAATCGAGGTTGGCTGCCAGTGCTCCAGATACATAGTCTTTGGCTTTTTTTACAGCCTCTTTTAAATCCTCGCCAGCGGCCAGATTACAGGCAATTGCCGTGGAAAGGGTGCAACCAGTGCCGTGAGTATTGGGATTCTTTATTCTTTCCCCAGGCAACCAGATTTCAGATCGTTGATTACCATTCTGAAGCAACAAAAAATCATCAGCGGACTCAACCAGATGTCCACCCTTAATCAGAATGTTACCAGTATAGGTTGTGGCAATTTTTTTTGCGGCGCTAACCATCTCGGCTTTCGAGCGAATGTCAAAGCCACATAAGCATTGGGCCTCGGGAATATTCGGCGTGATCAGATTAGCCAACGGCATCAGCTCGGTTTTTAATGCTTCAATGGCATCATTACTCAACAGTTTTCCCCCACTGGTGGCCACCATCACCGGATCAAGAACAACATTTCCGGCCTGGTGTTGCTTTAGTTTTCTGGCAATACTTCCGATGATTTCGGCACTATATACCATCCCAATTTTAACGGCATCCGGAAAAATATCAGTAAAGATACAGTCCAGTTGTTGTTCCACAAATTCACTGGCTACTTCGGCGATCCCATACACTCCGGTGGTATTTTGGGCGGTCAACACGGTAATTGCCGTCATCGCATAGCTACCATGAGCCATGATCGTTTTGATATCGGCCTGGATACCAGCGCCACCGCTGCAATCCGATCCGGCGATGGATAAAACTTTCTTTTTCACAGCAACTCCTTGAAACTCATAATACTCAAATCCGAAAGCTTCCGGATCTCATCCCAATCATTTTTTGAGGCTTCATCATAAACCCCCACCAACTGGCAGCCGGTCGCTCTGGCAGCCCGGATACAATACAGAGCATCTTCAAAAATGGCGATCTGTTGAGCCGGTATGTTTAGCTGTGACACCGCCCGATGGTAAATCTCCGGCTGACTTTTGGGTAAACCAGTCATCCCGGAAGTCAGAATAAAAGCAAAATGATCCAACAGACCAAAGCGCTCCAAAATCAGTTCTGTCAAGGACTTGTGAGTAGCGGTTAGAATTCCCATTTTGATGCCTTGATTAAAATACTGATCGAGCACTTCCCGGACAAAGGGTTTTAGTTTGATGTGTCTGGCATAGTTATCCCGGATCATCGCATTTATTTCATCCCCCACCTGTTCTTCGGTCATGGCGATCCCATAAACTTCAATAAAATACCGGGCTGATTCGGCAAAACTCATGATCTTGATGGTCTCATTTAAATCATCCGGGGGAGTAATTCCATGTTTTCTTAAAAAATCACTGCCAATGTTTTCCCAGGCTGACATCGAGTCAATCAAGGTGCCGTCCAGATCAAAGATGATCCCCTGAGTGTTGATACTTACCTGATTCATGTCCTGGTCATCGCCTCAGATAATTGTCGAAGTTCTCTGGTTGCCTTCTGGATATCCGCTTTTGAAAAAATCGCCGATACCAGGGCAACCCCGTCCACCCCCGTACCAGCTAAGCGATGAATATTGGTTTCGTTGAGACCACCGATGGCTACCACCGGAATTGACACCGCCTGACAGATCGCCGCAATCGTATCAAACGCCACCACCGTTGCATCGGCTTTGGTGTCCGTCGCATAGATGGCCCCGACCCCGATATAATCCGCTCCATCGGCTTCAGCTTTTAATGCCAGCTCCACCGTATCTGCCGAAACGCCGATGATTTTATCCCCGATCCGTTTTCTAAGCTCTCCGGCATCCAGATCGTCCTGGCCGACATGTACCCCGTCAGCATCCACCGCCAGAGCCACCTCAACGGCATCATTAATAACAAAGGGAATTTTGTAAGCATCGGTCAGTTTTTTAATCGCCCGGGCTTCCCGGATAAAGTCCTCAGCTTCCAGCTCCTTTTCCCGCAGCTGAATAAAGGTGGCCCCACCTTTTAAGGTTTCTTCCACCTGCTGAACCAGGGTTTGATCACCCAGCCAACTGCGGTCAGTAACTGCATAGAGTAACATTGATTGCTTATCGAGTTTCAATCTTGATTCCTCCTGCTAATGATTGGGCGTCCATTCGGCTCATGGCATCGATCAGGTAGGTGCGGAAAGATGCCGTTCCAGCTTGAGCGGCCTCAACCTTGGCAAAGGCCAGCTCACCACACAAGCCCATGCAACTAACAGCAGCAGCGGTAGCCAGCAGCAGACTATCAGGATTGGCGCCACAATAACTGCCAATCACCGTGGTCAGCATACAACCGGTGCCGGTAATCCGGGACATCATCGGGTGGCCGTTGCGAATCACCATGGCTTGTTGGCTGTCGGCAACAATATCGATGGCACCAGTGATGGCAATAACCGCCCCCGTTTTTTGGCTGAGGGCGTTGGCAAAAGCGACCATCCCGTCCAGATTATCATCACTGATGGCATCGCTGATATCAGCATCGACTCCTTTGGTTCTGCCACTGCCCTGATCGATGGTCTTAATTTCTGAGACATTGCCTCGGATTACACTAAACTGGACTTCCTTTAACAACTTAAAGACTGTCTTTGTTCGCAGCGTCGAAGCACCCGCACCGACCGGATCGAGAATCACCGGCCGACCAAGACGGTTGGCTTCTTTCCCGGCCTTAATCATTGATGCCACCGTCCGTTCGTTAAGGGTGCCAATATTAATAACCAGAGCATTGCAGATGGCAATAATTTCTTCCACCTCATTGATATCGTCAGCCATAATCGGGGCCCCACCACAGGCCAACACGATGTTGGCGCAGTCGTTCACGGTCACATAGTTGGTGATGGAATGAACCAGCGGCGGCTGATTACTGACATTTTTAAGGATTTTTTCAAACATAAGCTTACCTCTTTCTATTCATTAGGTTTTTGTGAGAATAAAAAACATCGAACAATCATTGCTTTGGGTGCAGTTTCCACAAACAATTTCGTAACGTGTAGGCGAACAGTTCATCGAACTGTCCGCCGTACAGTGTAGAAATTCGCGAAGGCAACGAGCCAATCACAAGCTTGCTTGTAGTTGGCGACTGCCCGCGACCTTGAAGAAATTCGCATAGCGATTTCTTCTGGTGTTTCGTGCGAAACTGGGCCCAAAGCTCACGGAACTTTCGCAATGAAGTATTAATTAAATCAGTTTCCTGATCGTGGCGATCCTGATTTAAACAAAAAAAACTGTACACGAATGCACAGCAGTTTGACATAAATTCCCTACGCCGGCATTATCCGTATCAGGTACATGGGTCGAAGCAGCGATTTACTTCCTCTCAGCCTAAATGCATAAGCTCCCCAACTCTTTAATTGTGATAAAGGTTATCATACCGGCTGATTTTTGTCAACGGGATTCCAGTCTGATTTAACTGTTTAAATCAATCCATTCAATTCTTAATTTAACTTAAACTTAACCTCTTTCAAAGTTTGGCTAAAGGTTCAAGGCCTAAGATAAGCACAAGAGATAAACATCTCCTCTTTTTCTTTTCATTCCTAATATAAAAAAACAGCACGGTCATTCGGGCCGGCTGTTTTTTTATGCCCGGGTTATTAAAATTTGATTAATTCTGCGCTTTTTTCAAATTAAAATTGCATCTCGTCACACCCTGGTTAGTGCTTTCATCAGGCTCACCAGTCTACTTTTTAAATTAAGATTCAATTGTCATAATATAATAAATGTGATCTGATCACGGATTCTAAAATGAGCTTTTGATAAAATTAAAAGAATTAATTGCTCTATATTATTAAGGTTACACTGATCCTAACAAGGAGGTTTCATGGATTATTTTATCGCCTTTCTGGAAGGCATTATCACCTTTATATCACCCTGTCTCTTGCCCATGCTGCCCATTTATATCTCCTATTTCGCCGGTCAAACCCCTGGCAACAATAACCGCAATGTTATCATCAATGCCCTGGGCTTTGTGCTCGGCTTTACAGTGGTCTTTGTTTTGCTTGGCGCGTTTGCCGGAAAACTTGGCAGTATCCTGATTGAATACAGCACCATTGTCAATGTGGTCGGCGGCATTATCATTATCCTGTTTGGCCTGAATTTTATGGATCTGCTGAGCATCCCGTTTCTGAATACCAATCGTCAGATGAACCTCGATCATTCGCATCCCGGTTTTTTTTCGGCTCTGCTTTTGGGGATCGTCTTTTCCATCGGCTGGACACCCTGTGTTGGCGCTTTTTTAGGCTCGGCCCTAATGATGGCGGCCTCCAGCGGCGATACGCTCACGGGTATTTTGATGTTGTTGTCATTTTCCCTCGGCCTGGGAATTCCCTTTGTGATTTCAGCTATTTTGATTGAGCGGATGAAATCCACCTTTGATTTTATCAAACGGCATTATCTGATCATCAATCGTATTTCCGGCGGACTGCTGGTTGTCATCGGCCTACTGATGGCCTCCGGACTGTTGGGAACTTTTCTATCACTTTTAACATTTTAAGGAGCTTATTATGACTAAACAAACGAAAACAATTATCGCCATCGTCGTCTTTGCGGCTTTTCTGACCATCGTTTATTGGGGGTACACGGCCTTATCGCAACGGTTTAAGCCACAAACGCCAGCCGCTAACAGCAGCAACTCAGGGCAAACTGAAGAACTCCAGACAGCTCCAGATTTCACCGTCTTTGATGAAAACGGCAACCCCGTCAAGCTGTCCGATTTCGCCGGGAAACCCGTGGTTCTGAATTTCTGGGCCTCCTGGTGCCCGCCCTGTAAAAGCGAAATGCCTCATTTCAACATGGTCTATCAGGATCAAAAAGATGCGGTTATCTTTCTGATGATTGATCAGACTGATGGACAACGGGAAACCAAAGAAAAGGGGCTTCAATACGTCGCCAATCAGGGCTTCGTCTTCCCCGTTTATTTTGATACCCAACTGGAAGCCAGTACCGCTTATGGCATCTCATCGATTCCCACCACCCTGTTTATTAACCCCGAAGGTAAAATTGTCACCGGTTATCGTGGTGCCATTGATGAAGCTACCCTGCGATCCGGAATTGAAGCGATTAAAAATTAGGAGACTCTATGTATTTAAGAATAATCATCGGAACAATTATGGGAGCTGCTTTCGGCCTGCTCTATTACAAACTGGTCGGCTGCCAAAGCGGGAGCTGCCCGATTACCGCCAAACCCCATCGTACTGCCATTTACGGAGCGATTCTTGGTTTTATGATCAGTTCTTCATTTTAGGACAAACAAAAAAACGATTGATTATCAACCGTTTCAGAATGTTAAAGATAACCCAGTACCGACAATTGTTATATCATGTTGTGTGCCTCAAGGCGAACAGTTGCGGCGAAATGCTTAGTTAGCCGAATCTTCTATTGCAACTGTACGAATTGCGCGCATACAGCAGATTAACAATTGTTCGGTACGGTAGTTTATCGACAACCGTTTTTTTATTTAAATATAATCCGAGAAATAAATTTTCTCATTGGCAATAACACTCTCCAGAATCGCCACCGTTTTTTTGCTGGCCTCCAGCCGTTCAATTTGCTGCAGGTAGGTGGGCCGCTTATAACCCAGCAGCATACAGGTTAAAATCCCGATTTCTAGCTTGACCCGGTTTTCTGAAGGTTCATCAACTAAAACCGGGTCCTGACCAGGACTGAACTTGACGGTAAAGCTGCGATTATTCCACTCTAATACGGTGTCGATAATCTCAAAGGTCACCGCTTCATTGATATCGGTATTGGAAAAGTGATACTGCCTGAAAAACCCTTCGAAGTCCACAATCCGGGCCATAATATAAGGACGGATGGTTTCTTTCATATCACTGTCACCAAACAAAAACGAAACGGTATGGTTGTTGTAATTGCTGCCAACCACCTCGTTGATCATTGATTCATGGGCCGCAATATAGCCCCACAACCCTTTTCGGGCCTCCTGGTTTAAATAAACCATTTCTTTGACATGAAAGACATCATTTTCGATCAGGTACACCAGATAGCCCAAAGGGCGATCATCTTCGCCATAATAAATCGCTACCGTGACATCTTCAACATCCCAGCGCCAGTATTCCTCCCAGACCAGTTCATTGCGAATCAGACAACCATGGGTCTGCCGGGCAAAGGTGTCATGAAGGGTAATGAGATCCGGGCTGTTTTCCTTAACCCGTTTCACTCGTCCCGGCACATCAATATCCCGGGGCAACTGGTTGTCCCGGATCTGATAGGTCATCTTGTCCGAGACCACCTCCCAACCTTTATGCCGATAGAGGGGATGCGAATAGGGATACAAAAAGGATATACACTGATTGCGTCCATACATGGTTTCCAGACTTTTTTTCATCAGTCCGGACATGAGCCCCAAACCCATATATTCCGGATAGGTAGCCACTCCAGTAATATAGCCCATCTCGTAGATACTGCCGCTGATATTGACCTGTAGCGGGTAAACGGCGATCTGGGCTGCCAGCCGCTCATCCTCAAACCAGCCGATGACCTCGGCTTTTTCCAGAATCGGAAATTTTGACCGCTTAATCTCGTCATGCTTCCAACCGACCTTTAGCAGCTGTTCATCCGTCACCTGAAAGGCATATCTCAAAATGTCATTAAACTGAGTTAAATCCTTTGCTTCCAGCCGCTTAAGATGCAAATCTCTTTTTATCGCTTTATTCATCAGACACTCCTTAGTGTTATCATATTATTTTATTCTATACCCAAAATATTAATTTAGACTCAAAGTCAACTATGATATACTAGAAAATATTCGATTAAGCGAGGTATCAACATGCTAAAAGAACACGATCAGAAATTCCTTCAATCCGTTCTGAGTTTTTGGGATCATTTAACGCCACAACAACAGTCTCAGCTAACTGATAGCGCCATCCCCATAAAATACCGCCGGGGTGAAAACATCCATCGTGGCGAAAATGATTGTGTCGGGGTACTTCTGATTAAAAGCGGTGAATTGCGCACCTATATTTTATCCGAAGACGGCCGGGATATCACCCTTTACCGTTTGGGCCCTGATGAGGTCTGTATCTTATCGGCTTCCTGTATCCTGGAGAATATCACCTTTGATGTACATATTGATGCCGAAACAGATTGTGAAGTCCTCCTGATTAACGCCTCGGTCTTTCAGCAGATCTGCACCGAAAATGTCCATGCCGAGAATTTTTCCTGTAAATCAATGATTGATCGTTTTTCAGATGTGATGTGGGCGATGCAGCAAATTCTCTTTATGAGTTTTGATAAGCGGCTGACCATCTTTCTGCTGGACGAGGTCGCCCGAACCGGTTCTACTACCATTGTGATGACCCATGAGCAAATTGCCAAATACGTCGGTTCTGCCCGGGAAGTCGTCTCCCGGATGCTTAAATATTTTGAGAATGAGGGTTATGTACACCTGTCCCGGGGTAAAATTGAAGTGATTGATAAGGTGCAATTAAAAGAAATTATTTAGCTTACTGCCTTGTAACCAAACGATGGCAATACCATCATATGAACATTTCTCTCGAAAATTGTGATGCTGTTGCGATTTGTCTTTTGGTGCATTCAAAGAAATAATACGATTCAATCAGATGTTTTAGAGGGATATTTGCTGATAATTAAAGTTGTGATCAACCACAACAGCGAAAAAATACTCAGCATGAAGATCCCGATATAGAGACTAACCGGCGCCCAAAGCCACATTCCCAGCCAATCACTCTTGAAAATTGTCGGTAATACAATGATTACTCCAGCCGTGACTATCAAAAGTAGCCCCGGAATGATATTCCCTGTAAATCGCTTTCGGTTTATCGTTGTTTTTTTTCGATCGTTGTTTTTTATCTGTCTGCTTATTACAAACAGCCTGGCAATCAGAAAGCCCGTCAGCAGTGCACAAATAAATGTAATCGTCGAAAAAACGGCGTCGATGATGAACCAGATATCATGCTGATACGGAGTAGTTTCTTTACCTTCAAGCATCAATAATATATTATCCGCAAGATAGTTTGTATTGGCTGAAGCATTCAGATTGGTTAATACACATACCCCGATCCCATCACTAAGTTTCATGGCTATTTTCGCGGAATAATTTGGCGTCCCGCCCGAGTGATAGATGACGGAGTTTAAATCATCGATAAACCAACCACTGGCATAACAGGTTTTCTCGTCAACAACACTCGCTGGATTGGCGATGTGGGACTTTTCAATGATTCTGGTAAACTGCGGTGATATTTCAATGATACCCATTTGTATTTGAAGCCACCGCCCCATATCGGATGCGTTCGATATCATATATCCTGAAGGAACCAGACCTTTTATTGCCGGTGTCTCAAGTAAATAGGTATTCCCAAAAGAGAGTTTGCGCCCGGTTACCATTCTTTCCTTTACCTCGCTAGTATAGCAGTCCGTATGGATTAACCCCATTGGTTGTAAGATCCGTTCCTTTATAAAACTCTGGTAATCCTGCTTGGCAACTGTTTCGATAATCAGACCCAGTAAATTATAGTTTGTATTGGCATAAAAAAATTGCTGCCCTGGCGCTGATGCCAATTCACGATTACTCAAATTTTGGATATTTTCCGCTAACGTCATTTCTGCGGTTGCACTGGGATAGTTACGCTCATCATTGGTGTATCCACTTGTCTGATACAGACAATCAGCAATTGTCAAGTCTTCAGCCGCGATTGTTTCACCCTGATAAGTTGCCGTAAACCAGGGAATATAGCAGCTCACCGGATCACTTAATGCTAGTTTCCCTTCGTCTTCCAATAGCAGGATTCCCAGCCCCGTAAAGGCTTTGGTTGTCGATCCAAGCTGAAATAAGGAATGCTCATTTATTTTTACATGATTACTTTCATCTCCAAAACCCAAAGACAAATATTCTATTTCATCACCACGAACCATTGCAATGCCGGCACTGGGAATCCGGGATTTTTCCATCACATCTTTTACCATACTATTTATTTCTACCTGCTGCTGCGGGTCTATACTGTGTTTAGCAATAACACAACCTGGTATTAACGACGCTGTCACGCATAAAACAATCATAAAACACAGCTGGCGGCATTTACTTTTTTTTAACTTCATATTGTTTCGCTTCGTCCATTTTAACGTTTAACCGTTCCTTTCTAAACTGGATTTGTTGATTGATGAATGCCACATCCTGTCTCATTTTAATTATATCCAATACATTGCCGACGAGATATGCCGGTATCACCATCGCCGGTATGATCCAAATATATTCCAGCGTGTACCATTTAAATAGCCATCCGAAGAAAAAAACGACTGTCAGCAGCATCAACAGCTCCAGTCCGATTTCTAAAAAACGATGGACATTGAGATATTTATTGATCAGCAAAAGTCCTGAGCGTGCGATAACCGTTATCAATAAGAATTCTAGAATAACGATGAAATCATCCCACTTGTTAGACACAATCGCCGGAACTAAAAATGCAACAATGATAATCAGCGAAAAAATCATAAGACACTGTTTAACGAAATTTTTCAATTGTTTTCCTCCTTATTGAATGCTTTTTTTATATTGGGAATATACGTTCTTGTGGCATTTAGTTTTTCCCCGTTTTGGAGGGTTACCTGAATTCTGCTATTGGCTAACATTTGCATGCTTTCAAGGACATTTATGTTTACAATAACAGACTTATTTATTTGCACAAAATCATGAGATTTTAATTCTTCCAATATTTGGTATAACTTTTTTTCGGTTCGAAAAACCTGCTTGGTCGAGTATATAAAAGTTTTTCGATCAACACTCTCAATATAAAAAATATCGTCAACATTAATATTATAGATTCGACCACTGTCATTACCACAAATGCTATAACGATAGTTTTCCAGTCGCTTCACTAGTTGATTCACTGTATTGTTCATTTCACAATATTTTATTTCAACTTCTATTTCGTTTTGTTCTTTTTGTTGGGTCAGTTTTATTTTCACTTAGCCTCCTACTTTACCACTTATCATAGCTTATTTCCTCAACAAATCAAGTGATGCTGACCTATGTTACAATTTTTCGTTCTCAAACTACATCAAAATTATAATTTTCAGTCATATCTGATGACAGGTGTCATGATCTTAACGCAATAAAAAAAGAGCAATCACCTTAGTGATTGCTCCTATTTTTGTTGCTATTGAGCCACTAAATCTAAAATGTCAGCTTTAGATTTAGCTCCGACGGCTTTTTTAACGACGACTCCACCCTTGACGACGGCCAAAGTCGGGATACTCATAACCTTGAATTCGGCGGCCAGTTCCTGTTGTTCATCGACGTTTATTTTTCCGACCTTTAAAGTGAACACCTCATCGGCGATTTCGTCGATGATCGGCGATACCATCTTGCAAGGGCCACACCAAGGTGCCCAAAAATCGAGTAATACCGGTTTATCTGAGTTGATGACTTCCTGTTGAAAATTATCTTTAGTGATTATTACTGCGCTCATATCTTTAATCTCCTTAATCGTTAATTGGTATGTCTTTATTATAACCATTTTAGATTAATACTCCGTAACTTGATCACAGAGCAACAAACTTCTTAACGTTACTTAATTTCACAAACCCCTGATTAATGCCCCCGATGTTTCTGCTTTTTCTTTTCCTGCCGCAGTTCAAATTGGCGTTGCTTTTCTTCCTCCGTTTTCTGGCGGTTAAACGCTTTCCGGGTGATCTTTTTGTTTTCTTGCTCTTCTTTTAAGGCCTGCTGCGCCTTGGTTCCAATGCTTTTTGCGGCCATTTGCCGATTGATATCCCGCCTCATCCGCTTGGGATTGATCCGCTTCTCGGGCGCTTTTTCATCAGTAATCGGCTGACTGAATTGGAGTCGATTATAATTTTTAAGCAGAAAATCATAGATTTCCCCGTCTTTGGGTTCCGCTCCGAAGGTCACCTTGGCGACTTTCAGAGTTTTTTCATCTGCGCTTTCAAAGACACCCACCCAAAAGGGGTCGTCAAAAAAAATCGTCAACTTGCCAGTTACTTTGTCCATATTCAATTCCTCCTAGAAAATAGTAACAAAGAACGGACAACCTTAGGAGGCAGGTTACTGACGGCATCAACCGCGTCTGGACTACCAACCAGAACTGTGTTTTTATCTTATGGAGTTATTATAACACGATGGCCGAATTCATCAAGTGTTTTAACTTGATAAATCCGGCCATCAACAACTTGTTTTCTTACTGTACAAATTTACCAAAGGCTCCGTAGTCTGCTACCATCTGATCATAGACCTTAGTTCCCAGCAATTCTTCTGAAACCTCATCCATAATTTTACCCGGATCAACATCTTTAAACTGGTCTGGATAGAGAACCTTGCCAATCGAATAGGCATCGGCAATCGCCACTTCAATATTGGTTCCATATAAAATATAGGGAAGAATCATATCCACTTGATTTGTTTTGAAGGCATCCAGACTTGTATAATACTCCGGATTGGCTGTCATATCCGCTTTTACTTTTTCAATCCCATCGTAATCAATAAAGATTTTAGCAGGATTCCACTGCAACAATTGTTCTTTATCAATCATCATGCTGCCAGGTTTACCGGTTTGATCTGCAACGTTGATAGCATCAACGGCAACGAAAGGCGGATATTGCGCACGCGTACTTTCAATTCCCTGAGCGCCTTTTGACCCCAAAGCGCCAACATATGAGGTTTGCTTGGTACTATCGTTAATTCCTTCAGTCCGTTTTTTCAGATCCGCTTCATACCCTTTAATAAACTCAATCACTTCGGCTGAACGCTCCTCATTACTCATAACCTGTCCTATCACAGATAATGAATTATACAGGGTCTCATCAAATAATCCTGTCGAACCACTACTTAAGGCAACAACTGGTATCCCCGTTTTGTTTTGAAGTTCATCCGCAGCAGCTGTGTCAGTGGCAAGCGTCGTAAAAATGACATCCGGCTCAACTTTCAAAATTTGTTCCGGATCTGGTGTACTATTTGGACCGCCAGCCCCAATTGTAGTCAGACTAACAAAACTGGGATTTGCAATCACATATGGTTTTCCTTGCGATGATTTTTGATCAATCTCTTCAATCCCGACAATTTTTTCCACATCACCAACATAGGTAAACAAACGCAGCGCTCCTACGCCAACAGCCACTACTTTTTCTGGTGCGCTTTCAAACTCCACCGTTCGTCCAAGACTGTCGGTGATACTGATCTTTTCATCTGTTTTTGAGGTCGTAGCCCCTTGAGCCGAACACCCAACCATGGTTATGACCAAAAAAATGGCCAACAATAACACTAAAATCTGTTTTCTTTTCATATCTTTCTCCTCGTAAAATTGTTTTAAACTGGAACCACAACCGAACGGTCGTTAACCTGTTCAACTGTTACGTCAACACCATAAACCTGCTTTATGTTCGTTTCGGTAATAACCTCCTTTCCGCCGGCGGCATGGATGACGCCGTTTTTTAATAAGATGTATTTATCAGCAAAACGCAGTGCCAGATTCAAATCATGAATTGTTACCACGGCAGTGATATTTTTCAGGCTGGCAATTTCCTTTATCAATTGTAGTACTTCCAGCTGATTCTTCAGATCCAAACTACTGGTTGGCTCATCCAGCATCAACACATCAGTTTCCTGGGCTAGCGCCCGACCAATTAACACCTTCTGATACTCGCCGCCACTTAATTCATCTACATTTTTAAGCACAAATTTTTCCAGACTCAACATTTTGATGGTCTCATTGACAATATTCAAATCGTTTTTACTCACATCCCATTTGATATAGGGCTTTCTACCGATCAGAATGGAATCAAAAACCGTGGTGGCTGTACTGTGGTTGCTTTGAGATACGTAGGCCACTTTTTTTGCCAGCTCAACCTGTCTGAAATCTTTGATGTTTTCCTGTTCGATCAGGACGCTTCCACCCTGGGGCCTTAATATTTTATTGATACATTTGAGCAGCGTGGATTTTCCAGCGCCATTTGTTCCCAATATGGCCAGACACTCTCCCCTTTTCATTGAAAAAGAAATACCTTTCAACACCTCGTGACAAGGATAATTAAAAGACAGTCCATCGACTTGTAAATTCAACTGCGTTTTCCTCCTTTAATCAAGAGATATAAAAACAGGGGAGCTCCCAAAAATGATGTGACCGCCCCAACGGGCAAAACAATAGGTGAAATAATGGTACGTGCAAAGGTATCCGAAACCAGCAGCAGCAACGATCCCATCAAAGCCGAGATGGGGATAAGAAAACGATGATCCCCACCAATCAAACGTCTGACCATTTGAGGTGCCACCAGTCCAACAAACCCTATAACCCCAAGGAAGGAAACCGTAACCGCCGTGATCATTGATGAGACCAGTAGACCAAAAAATCGGGTTCTTTCCACATTGACCCCCAAGCTTTTAGCGGCATCAGGTCCATTATCCAGAGCATTATAATCCCAGCGTTTCATCATAAAATAAATCATCGACAATCCCACCACGATAGCCATGATAGAAACCTCCGTCCAGGCCGCCCGTCCCAGATCTCCAAAGGTCCAGAACACGGCTGCGGCAATCTGCACAGATTCAGCAAAATATTGAATAAGGGTGGTGCCAGCTCCAAAAAGTGAGCTTAATGCCACCCCTGCCAGAATAATGGCCTCCGGTGAAAAATTGCGCATTCGTGCTAACATCAGGATCACCATGGTTGCCCCCATTGAAAAGACAAAGGCAAAGATTGTGACCAGATAAGGGTTGTTTACAATGATCGGCTGGACTGCTGAGCTCTGAACCGTTCCCGCTCCCAAAACAATAATCGCAATATTAGCGCCAAAAGCTGCTGCACTGGAAATCCCCAGGGTGGATGGAGATGCCAGGGGATTTCTCAAATTATTCTGCATCACACATCCGGCCACCGCCAAACCGGCACCGGCTATCACAGCTGCCAAAATTCGGGGCAGGCGAATCCGCCATACTACCACACTGGAAATCTCAGACCCGATACTCATCAGGGTTTTAATGATATCGGTGGGATCCAATTCCATGGCACCACTGTTCATAGCCAAAATCGAAACAATCAGCAACAGCATACAGAGGATGATAATCAATCCTGTTTTTTTACTGTTGAATTTCTGATACAATTCCAGACTGTCGCCATCCACCTCAATGACTGCATTTGGTTTTTTAAGCATTATTATCTCCCTTCTATTTGAAGGGATTCAACAGACCACAGCAATTGGCCATTTTTCGAATAATTCACATCTTCAATCTGGCCGTTATCACTTTTTTTGTCAAGATAATCCCGAATTGCCTGTTTGGTTTCTTCATCGGTGGCTCTTAGCATATGCTCATAATAGTTTGCTGCTTTTTCCACATCCCAGACCTTAACCCGCTGATTCTCACGATGTCTAAACTCCGGAAAACAACCCATTTCCCAGAGCATATTAAAGGCGTAGTACAAGGTGTTGCGATAGTCTGCGGCACGGTTCTCCTGATTCAGTACCGCTCTTAATTCGGCCCCGATTTTGTCCTCTTTAATCAGATGACTGCTCATAAAACAATAACCTTTGGAAGCCTGGATCATTTTTCGGACTTCCTCCGGGCCGCTGATGGCCGGACTCATGGAAGCAAAAACCAGATCGAAATAACCTTCCCATCCTTCTGCGACCAGATCCGCCTGTTCCCAGGGCAGAACCTTGAAGGTGAAATGATCAGCATTTAGACTGGCCGTATTATCCTTTGAGAAATCAATCATATTGGGGGAAATATCAATGCCCACTACCTCACAGCCCATTTCCAGAAAGGCTTTGGAATAGCGGCCGGCACCACAGCCGACATCGAGCACCCGGGCTCCCGGAAAGATGGCACCTTTGCTTTTTAAAAGCGTGATCACCGGGTCATCGTCCATTTGTCTTTTTCCCATTTCATTAAACTCCACCGCCCGAATATCCCAGAACTGTTGGGTTTCATTCAGATCGGTCCGCTTCTTTTTTGCAATCCATCGCTCTTCAAAATTCATAACTTCTCCTCTTTTCTATCTTGTTATTATTTTAAACGTTGCTAATTTTTCTCCTGACTTAATCAGGGCAAATAAAAAAAGAGCTCCTTTTATAAATAAAAGAAACCCTTCCCATCTCAAGGTATTCTAAATCAAGCGCCATCTATCCCCTGGCATTTTTTTCACATCAAGGCAGGTCTCCTGACTAACAGTTCATCCTATTCTCCCCTTCCCAAGCTTTAGCTCAGTGGTAATTGAGAATTCGTCCCTGTTCACAGTGGTGGGTCCGTGCTTTCTAAGCTTCCCTATTCTCCGATCGCCATGATCGGCACCTTGAATTATTCTATTTAAACGCATTTAAAAAGTCGCCGCCCAAAATCTGCCGGACTAACACTTATAATTAAGTTATCTGTTTTTCATGTTATAAATCACTAACATGTTTTTGACATAATACCATTATAATTTTTTCATGTCAATCACAAAATATGATTCGCAGAGCGGCCTATAAAAATTTAATTTGTGAAAAATCGATGCAACCATCGTCACTGACCATTTTTGAATCGGCGTGGACATATTCAATTTTTCCGACAAACATTTCATGCGATCCGGTGACGATTGAATCCACAATGGTACATTCAATATTGACTGGGCAATCGGAAAGAATCGGCGCCTTTACGAATTTAGCTTCTTCCAGATTGACTTTCATCACCGCCAGCTTATCTTCGTCCCGTTTACTGTGGCTGCCCAAATAATTAAATGTTTCCTCATATGCTTGATCAACCAGATTCACCACAAAACAGCCCGATTCTTTAATCAGATGATAGGAATACCGGGATGGCACAATCCCCACCATTACCATCGGCGGATCATAACTGCAATTCCCGCAATAGCCCACCGCCAGAGCGTTATTTTCACCATTTAATCCCCGACAAGATACCAATACCTTTGCCACCGGATTTAAACACGTCCGCATATTTCCTTTTACTTTGTTCATTATTATCTCCTCATTTTTTAAATATTAACCTGGCTACCAGTTGCTAAATAATTAACCTGATCGCCCAACATGGTTTTCAACATTTGATAAGGCTCTTCGCCAGTACAATGGCAGGTATAATA
The DNA here is from genome assembly GCF_026646375.1 of Acetobacterium wieringae. Taxonomy (GTDB): domain Bacteria; phylum Bacillota; class Clostridia; order Eubacteriales; family Eubacteriaceae; genus Acetobacterium; species Acetobacterium wieringae_A. The sequence goes on along the minus strand of NZ_JAIPPU010000001.1, from coordinate 22,023 downwards.
CCTTGATTCGGACCCCAAGAGCTCATTGCCAATGCTCTCGATCAGCTCTTTCGACTCTGATTTTTTTTGGGAGCGGTTATAAAGATGAAACCCGCCAATGACAACGGTCGGTTGCAGATCATAGTTTAATGCCATATGATCGAGAATATTGATAATACCCCGATGAGCACAGCCCGCCACCAGCACCAGCTGATTTTTTTCGCGGATGATCAGATTCTGCTCGTGGCCAAAATCATCGGCCATCCGTTGCCCATCTTTTTCCATCAGCAGGTCAGCATTGGCCGAGGCGCAACAGCGTTCTCCCTGAACATTTGAAAAGATGCATAATTCATCATCAATCACAAAATCCTGCTCCAAAAAGACAAAACGGGGGTTGGCAAACAGTTCTTGATCAAGGCCAATATAGGTCTCGCCATTGGTGCGTTTTGAAAAATGATTTTCAAAGGCTTTACCATTGATATAGATGGCCGCCTGATCATTGATTTCCAGAAATTTTTTCAAACCGCCCCCATGATCATAATGACCATGACTGATGATCAACGTATCAACCTGGGAAAGATTCACCCCCAGTTTTTCGGCATTTTCAGCAAACAGACTGCTGGCCCCCACATCAAACAGCAGTTTATGGGTTTCCGTTTCAATGAAAAAACTAAGACCGTGTTCGTTCTGAAAAGCATCAGATATCGATGTGTTTTCTGCCAATGTTACAATTTTCATTTTACCACCCGCACCTATTCCTGATTCATTTCGATTGCTTCAATTCCGTCAAACGGTTTTACCGCTTCATCCGTTTGATTTAGCTTGCTTTTTTGAAACCTTTTCTTATTGCTTCGTCCGCAGCCACAACCTTTTCCAAATCCATAAGCATTTATTCCTGAACAACGTCCTAATCCTTTTCCACTACCAGAGCCCCGTCCGTTGGGACCGGTTCGATCTCTTCCTGGCATTTTGGCACCTCCTGCAGATTAATGACATATGTTATTTATAGTATCATTATATACTATCTCAATCATCTGTCAATCACTATTTTGAGTCCGGCTCATTGCGTGTTGTATTTGTCGATCAAACGACGTTTTTATCTTTAAGCTTGACTAAAATTTCCTCCTGCGGATTACCACATTTGTATTAATAACCTTGACCTTAGCTCAGTCAGTGAGAAAAACCTCCACCTTTTACAATAGTGATATCTTTATTGCTATAATTGAGCTGTTAAACCAACGCCTCACACTTTGATCTCACATTACTCACCTATTGAACTAATGAATCGCTCCTTCCCACTCTAAAATCAATGCGTATCCAATCGATAAACCCGATCACAACCGGCAACCGTTGAGGCCCTATGTGACACGGTAATAATGGTCCGATCTTTGAACTCGGTGTACAGGGTTTTTAGAATACTCTTTTCATTCAAGGTATCCAATGAGCTGGTTGGTTCATCTAAAATCATGATCGGCGTATCTCTGAGACAAACCCGGGCAATCCCAATCCGTTGCCGTTCGCCCCCCGACAGCCGTGAGCCCATTTCTCCGGCATTACTCTGATAACCATCCGGCAGATTCTCAATAAATTCGTGAATGCAGGCCCGTTTGGCGGCCTCGACCACCTCCTCGTGGCTGGCGTCAGGATTACCAATTTTGATATTTTCTTCAATGGTGTCATTCATCAACCAGGTATCCTGGGATAACATGGCATAATGGTTGCGACAATCCTTGAGGCTGACATCCTTTATGTTCGTCCCGCCAACACGAATTTCTCCCTTATCCGGATCCCAGTAGCGAAGCAGCAAATGCAGTGCCGTCGATTTGCCACTGCCACTCTCGCCGATAAATGCAATTTTCTCCCCATTTTTGGCTTCCATGGTAAAGTCTCGAATGATCTGATTGGGGCGTGATGGATAGGCAAAATCAATGTTACTAATGCAAATTTCCCCAGATTTTTGGCCAATTTTGCGGGGTTTCGCCGGCTCTGCGACCTGGGGCGCTTCATCTTCCAGAGCAAAAACCCGCTCTGCTGCCGCAAAAGTCTGAAGCAGGCTGCCCGACAAACTGCTGATGGCAATGACCGGTGTAAAGGAGGATGCCAAGACGACCATCAACACCGCCGCACCACCAATGCCAACCTCGCCAATCATCATGCCATAGGAGCAGATCGCCATTACTGCTACCCGGGACAGGGTTCGCCCAAAATCCGGCAAGGCCATTACAAAATTACGATGGCGAATCAGCTTATGGAGCACCTCATTAATGGCTCTGCCCTTTTTGTCAATGGTACTCAGTTGCTGCTCGCCTTTGCCGAAGACGATAACCTCTTTTATCCCCTTTAAGCTGTCAATCAGGCAGGATTTCAAGTCACCCAATAAGGAGCGGTATGCCCGACCCGTATCCCGACCCGAACGAGCCGAAAAAATGGGGATGACGATCCCGATAATTACATAAAAAGGCAGCATCACCAGTGCAACCATCGGCCAGATCACTGCGCAAAGAATCAGCGACAGACAGGTAATGACAATGGCGATGACAATTGGTGCCACCGTATGGGCAAAAAAAATCTCGATGCACTCAATATCCGAAATGGCCGTTGAAACCACATCACCATTCTTCTTATCGAGCATTTTTGCAGGCGAGAGCTTTCTTAAATTATCATACAGATCGACCCGCATAATTGCCAGCAGCTTATAGGCCACGTGATGTCCAAAATACTGTTCCAGATAGCGACTGGGCCCTCTGAGCAACGCACAGGCAAAAAGCACAATCATCCATTGACCGGTATTTAAGATCATTTCAATCCCAGCTAAACTGCAGATGATCCCCACTCCGGCCACCAGCGTTCCCAGAATTGTCAATTGCCCAAGAATTCCCCCGGTAATACACAGGCCCATGTAACCGGAAACCGGTTTAATCTGTCTGGCCAGCCGTTTCATGATTTGATAACCACTCATTTTTCCGTTATTCTTCTCAACTGACACAGAGCTCACCTCCCTCAAACAAACCTTCTAATGACTCCTGTTCGTTAACCATATAAGAATAGAGCCCCCGCTTTTTCATCAGACTGTTATGGCTGCCACTTTCTTTGATTTCACCCTTATCCATCACATAAATGCAATCCGCCTTCCGGATGGTTGACAAACGGTGTGAAATCACCACCAGGGTATTATTTCTGGCCAGTTTTCCAATGCATTCCCAGATATCATCTTCACTTTCCACATCAACATTAGAGGTTGCTTCATCAAAGATATAAATATCGGCATCCATCAGAATGGCTCTGGCAATTCCCAGCTTCTGCTTTTGACCGCCCGACAGCTTGCCTCCCCTTTCGCCAATGTTCGTGTCCAAGCCCTCCGGTTGTAGGTTTACAAAACTGGACAGATTCACCATATCTAAGGCCTTCATCATTTCTTCGACGGTAGCATCTGTTTTGGCCATTTTTAAATTGTCCAAAATGGTTCCGGTAAAAATATAGGTATTCTGCGGGACAATGCAAACCTTCTTATGAATCTGCTGAGGATCCTGGGTTTTTATATCCTGCCCATCCAGATAAACGGTTCCGCTGTTGGCATCATAAAAGCGCATTAACAGATTGGCAATGGTACTTTTCCCACAGCCGGATTGACCGACAATCGCCGTTACCTTGCCTCGTTCCACCTTCATTGAAATATTTTTTAAGATTTGCCGATCTTGCCCGTACTGGAAACCAACCTGATCTAAAACAAAACCCGACTTTTCAGAAGTGCCTTGAACATCAGTCGACACCAGGTTTTCCCGATCTGATTTTAGTTTCAGCAGTCCAAAAACATTTTCGGCTGCCGCAACCCCGTTCATGGCTGAGTGACCGGTACTCATCAGATCCCGGACTGGCGCAAAAAAGGTGTCGGCAAGAAGCAATAAAAAGATTGCCCGACCAAAGCCAAACCCACCCGCTACAAAGTTCTGCGAAATAAAGACAATGGCGATGGCACTGCTGATGTAAATAATCATTTCTGATATGATCACAGAATTGAAATTCAACCGTAGCACCTTCATAGTGATATCTCTGAAGTCCCAGCATTTTTTACTTAAGTCTTCCCGTCTTTTTTCGTCTGAATCGTAAAGAACAAAAGTATTTAAACCTTCCAGACTGTCATAATAATAGGTATTTAGCTTATTGAATCTTGACCAGTATTCACCTTTAAGCAGTCTGACAACCTTCCTGAACAGCTGATTAATGGGCAGCACAATCAGCGATGCCACCAGCAGTACCCAGGCGGCTTCCGGTGCCGATCCGGTCATTCTAAAAAAAAGCACAAAGGGCGCAATAAAGCAATAAATCAAGGCCGGTAAATATTTACTGAAATAGGTTTCCAGCGCTTCAATCCCATCCACACTGGCAGTAACTGCATTCGTTGTCCCCATGCGTTCAGAGTAGCCAATACCAAGCTCCAGCATTTTTTTATAAATCTTGTGTCTTAAATCAATTCTCAGATCGGCCGAGCATTTATAGGCCAGTTCACCATCAATCAGATTGCCGATAAAGCGTACCAAAGCAATCAGTGACATCACCATGATGGCATTAAACAACAGCTGCGGTGTCAACTCCTGGGTATAAAGTAAACCTTGCACTTTTCCGGTGATTCCAAAAATATACATGACGGTAAATAATAAAGCCAGCTTGACAAACACCATGGCAAAAATCCATTTGGCTGATGGCTTGGCCAGCTCAATCAATTTTCTGTTTATTAGTAACACGTGTTACACCTCTCTTTTTTATGAAACCTGCTTCCCAACCTCATCCAACTCAACATAAAAATCAGAATAGTAGTTATTCATCAGCGCTTTGGTAAATTCTGTTTTCGGAGAATCTATCACCTCATCCGTGACTCCTGATTCGAGTATCACACCTTCATTCATTACCGCAATGCGATCACTGACGGCCTTCACCACACCAATGTTGTGTGAAATAAAAAGACAGGCAAAGTGGTATTCTTTCTGCGCTGTTTTTAAAATTTTAAGAATCTGCGCCTGTACCGAAACATCGAGCATTGATGTCGGTTCATCGGCCACAATAAATTTTGGATCAATCGATAATACCCGGGCCAAAACCGCCCGTTGCACCTGACCGCCACTGAGTTCGCCTGGATATCTTACCAGGTGTTCTTCCTGCAGGCCAACAATCTCAATCAATTCTTTGACTTTTTTCCGTTCTTCGCTTGAGTTCTTTTGATGAATTTTATGAATCCGCATAATTTCAGCAATGCTATCGTAGATTTTAATCCGAGGATTAAGTGCCGATTCAGGATTTTGGAACATAATCTGAACATGCTGCCGCATTTTCCGCATTTCTGCTTCCTTAATTGCGGTAATATCCGCGCCATCAAATTTTATCTGTCCCGTTGTTGGCTTAATCAGCCGCGTTGCGATTTTTGCCAGGGTGGTTTTTCCGCAACCACTGGCCCCAATCAAACCCAGGGTTTCACCCGCCTTAATCCTAAACGATACGTCCTTAACAATCTCGATTCGCTGACCTCCGAAAATATTTTTCCGATAGGATTTTGAAACATCAACTAATTCAATCATGGATTCCAGCACCTCACTTCATGGGTTAATGTCAATTTTTTCATTTGGGGATGGAAATGTCTGCATTTTTCAGATGCTTTTTCGCATCGCTCGTGAAAACGGCAACCCTGAGGAAGATTTATCAAACTGGGACTGGTGCCTTCGATGGGGACTAAACCATTTTCTGGCTGCGCCATAAATAAACCCATTAAATACGGATGAATGGGTTTATTATAAATCTCACTGCACGAACCCATCTCAATCAGTTCACCGGCATACATCACCGCAATGCGGTCGCATACCTTTACTGCAAAGTTGAGATCATGGGTAATGAGCATCATGGCAGTTCCAGTATTTTCTTTAAAAAGCATCAAGGTTTCAATCACCTGACTGCGAACAATGGCATCAAGACCTTTGGTTGGTTCATCAGCAATCAGCAGACTGGGATTTCCACATAAACCCATGGCTGCCAGAACCCGCTGCTTCATTCCACCACTTAGGCGGTGTGGGTAGGAATCCAATACCTGACCCGGTTCTTTAAAATGCATTTTCTTTAACAGACCGATCGCCTGTTTCTTTTTATCACTGCCTAATTGTTTCTGGTTATGATCAATGGCTTCAAAAATTTGCTTTTTATTTTTGATTAACGGATTTAAGGCTTCCGACGGGTTCTGCGGAATCACTGCAATTTTTCGACCCCGAATCTCCCGCATCCGTTTTTGTTGTAAATCCATCAGCTCTTCGTTCTGAAAGAGAATGCTTCCCGTTGAAACTGCATTTTCCGGTAACACTTTTAATACCGACTCACCCAGCACCGATTTTCCGCACCCCGTTTCACCAATGAGCCCGACAATTTCACCCTTTTTAATCTCAATATCGACATCACAAACCGCTAAAACATTGCCATCCGGGGTTTGAAAATAGGTGTTCAAGTTCGAAATTTTTAGTACACTTTCTGTTTTCATATTCTCTCCCTATAATTCCACCATCTGCTGCTGCGGATCTAATTTATCGCGGATTGCATCCCCTAACGCATTAATCAGAGCCACCACCATTGCCAAAACCAGACCCGGTCCGACTAAAAGCCAAGGGGCACGATTAATAAACATCGCCGAATCTTTCAGCATCAGTCCGATTTCCGCATTCGGCGGCTGCACCCCAAAGCCGAGAAAGCTCAAACTTGCAATCGCCATAATCCCATGACCAATCATGAGTGTTGCCAGCGGCAGCACCGGTAATAGAACATTGGGACAAATGTGTTTTCCCAGAATATAGACACTGTTCGCCCCCGATGCCCGGGCCCCCAGAACAAAATCCCGTTCCTTAAAAATCAGCGTTTCACTGCGGACAATCCGGGCGTAAGCAACCCATCCCATAACCGATAACACCACAATCAGGGTCAGATCACTGGTGCCCAACACAGCAATTAGAGCAATGGCCGCAACGGTTGTCGGGAAGGCCTGAAAAACATTCATGATGTAACTGAAAAATCCATCAATTCTGCCACCCATGTAACCGGAAACAAGCCCAACCATCAGACCAATCCCTAATGCGATGGCTTCAATAATCAACGAATAGAGCAGTGATGTCCGCATCCCGTTAAAAACCCGGGACAACAAATCTCTACCAAACTCATCAGTTCCAAACCAGTGCTGCAAACTTGGTTTCTGCAGTTGTCTGGCATAATCAATCGTGTTGGATTCCGGGAAAATGACTGGTGCAAAAATGATCAAAACCAGCAGCAATGCCAGTAATCCCCACCATAACCAGATAAGCTGCTGGTGCTGTTTTTTTGTTTTTAGTTTAAATTTCCGCATTGGCACAGTCCCTCACTCTCGGATCGACAAATTGATAAAGGATGTCGATAAATAAATTGATAAAGACAATGATGACCCCGTAAGCAAAAAGAAATCCCATCGAAACCGGATAGTCCTTGGCCATAATCGCTGAAACCAGATAGGTTCCGATTCCCGGTAGCCCAAAAATATTTTCAATGATCAGACTTCCCCCAATCATACTCACCAGACTGACCCCGGTTAAGGTAATAATTGGCAGGGTAATGTTTTTGAGGATGTGTCTAAAAAAAATCTGGTTTTCACTCAAGCCTTTCACCCGGGCTGTATAGACATAACCACTGCCCTTTTCTTCAAGGATACAGGTTCGCACCAGTCGCACCATCCGGCTGGAATTGCTTAAACCCAGTACCAGACCCGGCAGAATCAGATCCTTGGGACTGTTGTAACCAAAGGCACTAAACCATCTTAACTGAGTCGAAAAAATATAGATAAAGAATAGTGCCAACCAGAAGCTGGGGATCGACATTTTAATCGATTGAGTCAAGCGCAGTAAATTATCGAGCCAGGAATCTTTGAACTCCGCTGAAATAAATCCCAGGGTAATGCCAATGATCAGCGAAAAAAACAAACCCGTTAAAGATAACATCAGGGTGTAGCCAATCCGATAAAAAAACTCTTCGGCAACTGGATTTCCGGTTTTAAAGGATTCCCCAAAATCGCCGCTGACAATCCCGGTAAACCAGTTTTGAAATTGGGTTAAAAAAGGATCATCCAGACCCAGCATTTCTTCATAATGGGCCAGTGCCGCCGGGTCTGTACCTCCTTCCGGATTTCGGTAGTGCATTAAAATCTCAGCCGGATTGCCCGGTGAAAAATACATAATACTGAACGCCAGAAAGGCAATCGTGATTACCGTCGGTATCAGCATCACAATGCGGTTGATTATGATTTTCTTCATTTTTCCTCCAATCTGATTGATTCGCCTACAAAACCATAAAAATTGCCAATAAAGCCGGCAGAACCTCTGATTCTGCCGACCCTGATGGTATTATTTATTTGATTACGACGTCACTTAAATCAACTTCGGACGTATTTGGACAGAATTTGAGACCTTCAATATTTTTTTGCGACACAAAAATTCGTTGTGAGAAATAAAGTGGTACGCCAGCTATCGAATCATTTTGAATTTTCCAAATTTTGTCAAATTCTGCTTCTCTGACCTTGTCATCACCCGTCACACTGACTGCTTCGGTGAGCGTATTCATTTCTTCATTAACGCCATAACCAATCCCATAGTCATCATAGGCACTGGAGTTACCTCGCCAGTAAAGATACGATACAACCGTGCCCGTCCAGGGATGCGAAGTGGACATATCAAAGTCACCGGCTTTTAAGGTCGTTTTTGTGGTGGTTGCATCCAATACCTGCAGATCAACTGCGATCCCGATTTTCTTTAAGGCATCCTGTAGAAAGACCCCAACACTCCGATTAACCTGAGAATCACTCACCACCATTTTTAGACTAAGCTTCTGGCCATCTTTTTCGACTATGCCATCCCCATCGCTGTCTTTATAACCCGATACTTCAAGAGCAGCCTTGGCCTTGGTGAGATCATATTTAAGCACTTCATCTTTTTGAGAGAATTTGTAGCTCGCCAACACATAGCGGGATGTCGGCACAGGGATTCCGTAAAGCACCGTGCTGGTAAGCATATCCCGGTCAATCCCAAGGGCAATCGCTTTTCTGACATTGGGATCCGAACAGACGCCTTTGGCCCAATTCAAACTGTAGGTGGTAATGGTACCATAATCTTCGCAAACGCTTACATTTAAATCTTTATTTGCCTGTAAATCCGGTACATCGGCAAATGGCAACACGGTATAGTGTTCGGTTAAGCCAATTACGTCCACATCGCCACTTTTAACGGCCATAACACGGGAGTTTTCATCGGTGATGACCTTATAATCAATTTTTGTAATGCCTGGCATTTTATCGGTTCGCCAGTACGTCTCATTTCTGATCAGCGTCGCACTCATATCTGCCTGGTAGTCCTGCAACACATATGGCCCCGTTCCGATCCAATCGGTAATATTTCCTTTGGCATCAACTGCAGTCGGAAGTGTTACCCAGATTTTTGAGAGTTCATCAATAAAATTCCCATAGCTTTCGGTAAAATTTACTTTTAAGGTTTTATCATCAACAATATCAACATTCTTTATCTTTTTGATATAACCACAGTCCCGATATACCGGCCAATATTCAATATTGAACTTGGCGACCTCAGCGGTAAATTTTTCACCATTTGAAAAGGTGACCCCTTCTTTCAGTTTTAAGGTAAATTCGGTAAAATCTCCATTATTCTGCCATTCTGTTACCAACCGTGGGCCGCTGGACATATCCTCCAGCGAATCCATCAGCGAATCAAAAATCAATGTTTTAGGCTCACTACCATTTTTAAAATCTTTAGCGCCACCAACAACCAGGGTTTGTTCAACGGCAGATGCTTTATCATCCGCTTTTGCGCCTGTACACCCTGTAAAACCTGTGACCAGAACTGCCACAATCACCAACAGAGCCAGTGCCCTTATCCCTTTTTTCATAACTTTCCTCCATCAAAAATATTTTTCTATATAAAAAAACCGCAAAAGCTATGTCCTACTGCAGTAAGACAATCAACCTTCACGGTTTCAGTTTATAATATGCTATTTTTTTACTGAATCTCAACGGTTTACTGTAATTTGATCAATTCTGATATTTTTAACCGTTTGTCAATACTCGGTGTCCAGATATTGACATATTAGCGTTCTTCAACTGCTCTGATTACTCTATCCATGTTATCTCTATTACTGCAAATATTGCAAAGATTTCATTCTCCTGATTAATAAAAAAACCGTGAAAATTGATCTCCACTACTGTAGAGCGATCAACCTTCACGGTTAATTTTCTGTATTTATCCATATTGTAAGCGTTATCGACTTGTGAATCTTTCATATAATACTACACTTAACTAGACTTGTCAATAGTTGTATATACGTAATTTCCAATGTTTTAAGATGCCCGTACTTTTCCATCACTCAAACTGCGCCTGATACATCTGCCAATAATGTCCCTGCTGCTTCATCAGTTCTTCATGGGTGCCCTGTTCCACCACATCCCCCTGATTCACCACCAGAATCAAATCGGCATTCTGGATCGTGGAGAGCCGATGGGCAATGACAAAACAGGTTTTATCTTTCATCAACTGGCGCATGGCTTCCTGAATCTTTTTCTCGGTGCGGGTATCGACGTTGGAGGTGGCCTCATCGAGGATCAGCATCTTGGCGTCTAACAGCATCGCCCGGGCAATAGTTAAAAGCTGCTTCTGACCCTTGGAAATATTGGTGCCATCATCACTTAAAATCGTATCGTATCCCTGAGGCAGATGCGCAATAAACGAATGGATGCGGGCCGCTTTAGCCGCCTCCACCACCTCTGCCATGGTGGCATTTTCTTTACCATAGGTCAGATTTTCATAGATGGTTCCATGAAAAAGCCAGGTATCCTGAAGCACCATGGCAAAGGACTTTCGCAGACTGTCGCGGGTCAGCCCTTGAACTGCATTGCCATCCACATAGATATTACCGGCTTCAGTATCGTAAAAGCGCATCAGCAGATTGATGATCGTGGTTTTTCCGGCTCCGGTAGGGCCGACGATGGCAATCAGCTTGCCTGCTTCGGCATTAAGACTGAAGTTGTTAATGATCACCTGATTGGCATCATAGCTGAAGCGGACGTTTTCCATCACAATGTCGCCCTTCACACTGGCCAGGTCGATCATCTTATCGGTGTCTTTGGCTTCGGACAGCTCATTCAGTAACGAAAAAACCCGCTCGGCTGCTGCCAACGATGATTGCAGGTCGTTCATGATGTTGGCCATTTCATTAATCGGCCCGGAAAATTTGCGGGAGTACAACACAAAGGATGAAATCTGCCCAATCGACATCGCTCCCACCAGATATAACAGCGCCCCAAAGACACTGATACAGGCCAGCGAAATGTTGTTGATAAAATTAATCGTCGGATAAATCATACTGCCATAGTATTCGGCATTGTAGTAGGCATCCACCGCCTGCTTGTTTTTTACATTAAATTTCTTGATGGTGTTTTCTTCCAGATCATAGATTTTTAAGGTCTTCTGGCCCGATACCATTTCCTCCACAAAGCCATTAAGTTCGCCCAACTTGCGGGAGCGTCGGCTAAACAGTGGCCGGGTTCTTTTAACCAGATAACGGGACATCAAGATTGAAGCCGGTACCGTCGCCGCAAATATCAGCACCAGTTGGGGAGAAATCGCAACCATCATAAAAAACGAGCCCAGAACGGTAATCACCGCTGAGGATACCTGAATCAGGTCGCTGGAAATGGAGCTGTTGACCGTATCAATGTCATAGGTGATCCGGCTGATGACATCCCCAGTCTGATGGACATCAAAATAACCAACGGGTAAATCCATCAATTTATTAAAGACATCCCGACGCATGGCAAAGGTAACCTGACGGCTGATCCGGATCATTAACACTTCCAGGACATAGGTCAGTCCGGCTGAGCCAATATAAAAAACCACCATCCAGGCGGCGTAATAAAAAACCCGACTAAAATCAACCCGACCCGTACCCAGCTCAATGGCATCAATGGCGTAGCCAGAAAGTAGTGGCCCCACCAGGGCCAGCAAATTACTCCCGATGGTTAAGACGATGGCGGCCAGCAAGCGCCATTTATAGCGCATCAGATACCCCCCCAACTGGATCAGAGTACCTTTGCGGTTTTGCGGTTTTTCAAATTTTTGTGATCGTCGCATCTCAGGATACCCCCATCTGGGAATGGCTGATTTCCCGATAAATTTCGCAGCTCTTCATTAAATGTTTATGCTTGCCATAGCCGATGGCCACACCATCTTCCAAAACCAGTATACGATCGGCGTGTTTAATGGAGCTGATCCGCTGGGCGACAATAATAATGGTGGTGTCACCAAAGTTTTCTTTAATCGCCTTGCGAAAAGCAGCATCGGTTTGATAATCCAGGGCGCTTGATGCGTCATCCATCACCAGAATTTCCGGATCGGCTGCCAACGCCCGGGCAATCAGAATCCGCTGTTTCTGACCGCCACTGAGATTGGCCCCTTTAATGGTTAACTGCTCACCGGATTTATTGGCTTTCTCATCCACAAATGCTTTGGCACCGGCACAGACAATCGCCTTTTTTATGGCTTCTTTTGAGAGATTTCGACCCAGATCGATGTTCTCCTCTATGGTAGCTTCAAAAATGATATCATTCTGAAAGACAACGCCAAATTTTTGATGCAATTCCCGGGGATCCATGGACCGGATATCCCGACCATCGATTGAAATTTTTCCCTTATCCACATCATAAAGCCGCATCAGCAGATTTAACAACGTCGTTTTTCCAGCCCCGGTTTCACCAATGATCCCCAGGGTTTCGCCCTTTTTTAAGGCAAACGAAATATTGCTCAGATTGGGTTCTTCTTTGTTATAGGAAAAGGTGACGTTCTCAAATTTCACAAACGCCTCCGCATCCGTCTCAAGGTCTTCGGGTCGTTCCAGTACTGCCAAGGCATCCACACGATCCAGCGCCTGGGTGATGCGCTCGGCTGAAGCCGTGGCCTTTGGCCACATCTCAAACAATTTTGAAAGCGCTAAAACCGCATGAAGAATAATCGTGAAATACGTCATAAAAGCCAGGATAATGCCCACTTCCGAGATGCCGTTATTGACGCCATAGGCTCCCACCACAACCACCAATACCAAACCCAAATTGAGACAGATGTTCATGGCCGGCGAAATCACTGCCACCGTCATCCGGGCTTTTTTCTCCCGGTTCACCACGTCAGTATTAATGGTATCAAAGCGGTTTTTCTCATAGTCGGTTTTGGACAGTGCTTTAATGACCCGAATCCCGTTGATGTCTTCCCGAACCACTCGGACAAAGCCATCCAAGGCCTGTTGCAGTCCGGCAAAGAGTGGCATGCTTTTTCGGGAAACCAGGATGATAATCAGTATCATGACCGGCATAATCCCAATTAGTACCATTGCCAACCCCGGATCCAGGGTCATTGTGATAATGATCCCGCCGACCAGCATAATCGGAGCCCGTACCCCCAACCGCTGAATCCGGATGATCATCTGATGAACAATGTAGGTGTCGGCGGTTAAACGGGAGATTACCGAGGGCCTGGTCAGGCTATCCATCTGCCAATTGGAAAAATACATCACCCGGGCAAACAGGTCGTGGCGGATTATTTCGGTGGCATCACTGGCCACCCGGGCAGCCATCCGATTGGCAATAATGTTAAAGACCATTCCAATGATGGCGCAGACCACCATTACCCCGCCCCAATAAAATATCGGTGCAGGTTGCTTTAAGGGAATGATCTGGTCAATAATCAAGGCCAGAATTGAGGGAATAATCAGATCCATGATCGACCCGGTAAATTTAAAAAATACACCAATCGCCATTCGACGATAAAATGGTTTTAAATATGTGGTGATGATTCGCTTCATTATTACCTCCTCTCTTGCCGCAGACACATTATAAGTTAGTTTACACGCTTATCATTTTAACCGTTTTTGATCGTTAATCCAACTTTTTGAGCAATTTTAGTTGCTGTTCGATCAAACAAAAAAAGCAACCCTAACTGTACAGATTGCTTTTAGCCTGTTATTTTAAATCTTGTTGGCCAATTAAATGCCGGATCATTGCCTCATCACCAAGCGGACGGCTAAACAGATAGCCCTGGATCAAATCGCACTGCTTATTTTTTAAAAACTCGTACTGTGGTATTTCTTCGACGCCTTCAGCGACTACAACAATGTTGAGACTGTGAACCATTTCGATGATGCTTCCCACGATTTGACTGTTCTTCTGGCCGTTTTCAAGTGATTTGATAAAAGACCGATCAATTTTAAGAATATCAATCGGCAGCTGCATCAGATAGCTCAAGGATGAATAACCGGTTCCAAAATCATCAAGGGAAACGGTCACCCCTAAGGCTTTCAAATCTTTGATGATCGCAACCGATTGCTCCATGTTGTCAATAAAAACGGTTTCGGTGATCTCAAAGGTCAGGCATTCCGGTGAAACCCTTTCTTCACGGATCACGGTTTTGACCCCTTCCAAAAAACCCGGTCGTTTCATCTGAACCGCTGACACATTGACAGCAATGTGAATAGCAACCTGCAGACGCTTGTTGATCTCGATGATTTTTTTGCAGGCCTGCCGCAGCACCCATTCCCCCAACTCCCCGATCAGCCCGATTTCTTCGGCCAGGGGAATAAATTCGGCTGGCGAAACAAGACCCCGATCCGGCGCACGCCAGCGTAGCAGGGCTTCAAAACTGACGGTCTTTTTATCGGCGGCACACACAATTGGCTGATATTCAAGAAAAAACGCTTCGTTTTCAAAGGCTTCGAGCATCTGGTTTTCCAACGCCATCTTATAGAGAACTTCCGTTTTCATCTCTTTCTGGTAAAATTGAATGGAATTTTTGCCCAACTCCTTCGCTTTATACATGGCGGTATCCGCCGCTTTTAGCAAATCACTGCTGCTTTTGGCATCAATCGGCCAGATAGCAATCCCAAAACTGGCGGTAATCATCACCGATTTATCCCCCAGCTTCAGCGGGTTTGCCAGCAGGTTTAGAAGGTTCTGTGTATAGCCGAGCAAGGCCTCATCGGTAATCTGACGACGAATCAGCATGGCCAGTTCGTCCCCACCCAGTCGCCCCAGCAGATCCTTTTCGTGGATGGCATTTTTTAACCGCGCAGTTACCTGTATCAGCAAGTCATCGCCAGCATCATGTCCCATTGAATCATTAATCTTTTTAAAATTATCGAGATCGATAAATACAATCGCAAAGCGATGGGGATTCTCCTGATTCAGATCAATTAAAAGCTCCACCTGCTCCAAAAATTTCTTCCGGTTGGGAATCCCGGTCAGGGTGTCGGTATACGCCAAGAATTCCAGCCGCTTCTGATTATCTTCAATTTCCGCATTATAATGCAGCAACAGCTCGTTTTGGGCTTCCAGCTGTTGCTGATGCGCCAATACTTCATCATACAAATTGTTCAGACTTTCCTTCTGACTGGCCGTATTGGCATACATCAATGATTTTTTTTTAATAATCTGCTGATAGATCCGGTTGGTGACAATGCTGGCCAGAACAATGCATATAAACACTGCCACCAGTGTCAGATTAAATGCATAATCCATCCGGATCGTCAGAACCGGATAGGTGACAACACTATCCACAAAAAACAGTACTCCAGCCAGCAGCATATAATAAAAAAGCGTTCGGTCGATCATCATATTTGACATGATCATCATGATCACAATGATCATCCAGAAGATAACAGTAAACCGCTGATAGTAAGCCAGATAGGTGGCCAACAACCCAAACAGCAAGGTTATGCTCATTACATGCAAAGCCAGCCGGTGCGGCAATTTAAGATGCAAAAGGAGTAAAATAAAGACACCACAAAATAACAGAACACCGCTGACGGTCAGGACTTGATCCCAGCTTTCCTGCCAATAAGAGCCAGCGAACATACTGACCACTGCGGCCAGCAGCAGCATCGGCCCCAGCATTGCCATCATCAATCTTCCTTCGTTTTCTTTGATCTTCTCCAAATCATCGGATTCGGCGATGCGATTGAGAATTTTTGAAAGATTCGCTCTAATTTTTTTGATAAGCACCATCATATCATTCTCCCTTACTTCGCAGTGATGACCACTGGTGGAGCCGATTCCTCAAGATATTTGTCATCTAATAATAAATATACCCACATTGATCCATAACTAGTAAAAATTTCAGATCTCTTTCGCACCTCTGGTTTCCAGTTCCAGCAGCTGTTTTTTTATTGCCAGGCCGCACCCATACCCGACCAAACTGCCATTGGCCCCAATTACCCGGTGACACGGTATGATGATGGCAATGGGATTCTTGTTGTTGGCACCCCCCACCGCTCGACAGGCTTTTTCATTGCCGATGGCCAATGCGACATCTTTATAGCTGCAGACCGCTCCGTAGGGAATGTCCCGAAGGGCTTTCCAGACCTTTTGCTGAAAGTCGGTGCCCTGCGGACAAAGCGGCAAATCAAAGCTGTGGCGTTTTCCCTGCAGATACTGCTCCAGCTGATGGCTGGCTTCTTTTAGCAATGGTGTCTCCTGGTTATTGACCTGACCCGGCAACACTTTTTCAAAGCTTAAGCCGGTAATGGCTTCGCCGTTTTCAGTGATTACGATTTTCCCCAAGGGGGTTTGATAACAAAAACCATTTTCCATCACGTTCACCTTTTACCACATTCATCCTATTCATTTAGTTCAATTGCCGATATTGCTGTTCTTGCATCATTTCCCAGACCTTTGGTTCTTTGGCATCAAGATCTTCGTTAAACAGGCAGGCCCGGCCGATCTGATTATTATCATAGGTCTTGAAATAATAGGTGCCGCTATTACAGACCATGCAGGCCGTATATTGGGTAAAATCGATGCCCTCATCGGTGATCACACTGCCCTTGGGAATATCGACCGATGCCAAAATGTGAAACGCAGCGTTAATGCAGTCTTCTTCGGTTTCGATGGGATTAATGGCCTCCCGACCAAACAGTGCCCGTAAAAACCGCGATGGCGGGGTGTAATCTCCCGGCAGACCAACGCTTCCGGAACCACCGCCAAAGGGGCTAAAGGTCAGGCCATTTAACTGAATCGAACCAGTTTTATTCGGTGAAACCCCAATATAATTGCGGATGTTGGTTAAATGCCAATTGAAGTCCGGACTGTTGGTCATCACCCCCAGGGGATTATCATGGATCACAATACCCTCTTTCATTGGTTCAATCACCAGGGTTCGCCCGGTTTTATCGGTAATGATCCAATGCAGTGGGGTAATAACGTTCATCATCTTAAGGGGTGTACTGACAATATTGAGCTGTGGGATTGCCGCCTTGACTTCTTCGAGGGTTGCAAAATTGGTCAACAGCCAGCCGACAATTTCGTGAGGCGCCAAATTAATGCGACCCGGGATGACCGTATCACTATACTCGGCATAACCCGGAAAATATAAACTGGCACAGGCCAGTCCAGCTTCATTGAGACCATCGGCAAAAAGATAAGTGCCCAAATTTCGACCGATACCCATCATCGCATACTTGACCGCTCTTTGGGTTTGATCCACCTCTGACTCAAGTAAAAACTTCCTTGGTACACAGATCAGCTCCGGATCCAGTAAAAAAGCGAAATCCATGGTTCTGGCCAACGTATTTATCTGGTTTGTTGTCATCAGAGTAAGGCTTGTACACATTAAGAATTACCTTCTTTCTTTTTAACCATTATATCTGGTTTATTAGAAATAGTAAATCATTAAGAACGTTTAATTCGCAACGGTTGTCGAATCGCATCAAACCGTTGTTGCGGGTGTGCTGGTCGTTAATATTTAATCACGCCCATGGCCTCCAAAATTGAACTGATCAGAATCGCTACAATGCAAAGTGGAGCGATGTATTTGACCATAATAATAAACAGCTTTTCCCGTTTAAACGGTGAGGACAGCTTGACCTCGTCGGTGATGATTGTTGTTTCCAGCACATGACCCACAAGGATACAGGTAAAAAAGGCCCCAACCGGCATCAATACGGAGTTCGTTATGAAATCAAAAAAGTCCAGAAAATTAAAGCCAAAAATGAGCACCTCACTCCAGACTCCCTGTCCCAAAGAAGAGGGTATCCCAATCAAAATTGCCAGCACTGTAACAATCAGCACCCCTTTTTTGCGTTCCCACTTAAACTGATCGCAGACTGTTGCCACCACTGCTTCCATTAACGAAATGGAAGAGGTCAGCGCCGCAAACAATACCAGCAAGAAAAAAACGCCGCCCATCACATTGCCAAAGCCCATCGTTTCAAATAC
The DNA here is from genome assembly GCF_026646375.1 of Acetobacterium wieringae. Lineage (GTDB taxonomy): Bacteria > Bacillota > Clostridia > Eubacteriales > Eubacteriaceae > Acetobacterium > Acetobacterium wieringae_A. The sequence continues at coordinate 3,740 of NZ_JAIPPU010000001.1, read as the reverse complement.
CTTGGGCAGGGTGACAAACATTAAACCGGGCCCCTTATTAAGCGCTGTCGGATCACCACCGGAGAAAGCAAAAACCGCCGGAATGATCATAAAACCCGCCAGAATAGCAATCCCGGCATCAAACAGCTCAATTTGCTTGACCGATGTTTCGAGGTCATCTTTTTTGCTGAGATAGGAACCATAGGTAACCATAATCCCCATGGCCAGAGACAACGAGTAAAACATTTGGCCCATGGCGGCCAAGACTGCCTGAAAACTAAAATTAGCCAAATCCGGATACAGAAAATACCAAACCCCGGCCATCGCCCCAGGCTGCATAATTGAATAAATTGATATAAAAACCGATAAGACAATCAGTACCGGCATTAAGATCTTACTGGCTTTCTCGATGCCGTTCTTAACCCCTCGGATCACCACAAAGGTGGTGGCCAGAACAAAAATAGCCTGCCAGATAATCGGTTCAATGGGTCGGGCGATATAGCTTGAAAAATAATCGGCGCCGGTGGTGGTCATCCCGCCACCAGTAACAAAAACTAAAAAATATTTGACTACCCAGCCCCCGATTACACTGTAATAGGGCAAAATCAGAAACGCCACTAGGGAGGCAATCACCCCCACAAAACCGAATCGTTTATCCAGGGCCCGATAAGCACCCATGGGACTCAGTTGCGATTTACGGCCAATTGCCAACTCAGCCATCATGATTGTAAAACCCAGGGTCAACACAAAAATCAGGTAGATGACCAGAAACAGACCACCCCCATATTTGGCTGCCAGATAGGGAAACCGCCAGATATTCCCCAGCCCCACTGCTGAGCCGGCAGCTGCCAGCACAAAACCTATTTTACTTGAAAACTCACTTCGTTTCTCCACACAATTCCTCCAACTGTTTCGATCGCAAATTTCATTTTGCTTTTTTTACGCTTTTTTGTCCGTCATTCCCGAACAAATTCGCACCTTTACTATTTTAACCGTTTTGACATTTTTTGCCACTACTTTTTATCGTCACTGCAAAAAAACCTCGATCCAACGCTTTTTGATCCACAAACCCAGCATGTTGGCCGATTTTAATTGCTCTGACTAACTGGTTGTATTATACTAATCTTATAACAGTTTGAATCAGTCTTCTTGCCACATTAAAACACATCACTTGGAAAACAGTTGTTTTTTTTAGCGATTGAAAGGATGAACGGATGACGAACTTCAGAAGAATTTTTAAGTTTATTTTAAAGGGACTTTACTATGCTCAGTTGCTTATTTTTTTTGCCGCTGTTGTACTGGGTGTTTACCTTTTTGTTGACACTGACCGTTTCGTTGAAGCGTTTGCCAAATATCTGGTGGTTGAAAAAAACATCCAGCGCGCCGATGTGATCATCGTCACTAGCGGTGAAGAAGATGCCCTGCGAATCGCCGAAGGTATCCGACTTTTTCAAGAGGGCTATAGTAACTATATTATCTTTTCCGGATATTCTAAAGACAACCAGATGATTCAAAAGGCCATGACCGCCGCTGGACTCCCTGAGACGTGCTACACCATTGATGATAAAGCAACATCAACCATTGAAAACGCCACCTGTCAACAGACCTATGTCAACGAACATCAGGTTCAGTCGCTGCTGGTTGTCTTTTCGCCCCCCCAATCAAGAAGAGGCCTATTGGCCTTTCGCCATACCTTTAAAGATCTACCCGTCTACGTCAGCTACTCCGACCGCTCCAGCTACCACCCGGATGCGCTTTTTAGCAGTAAGGAAACCCGGGAAATGTTCACTACACAGGCACCCAAGTTTGTGTATTATTTCTTCCGATACGTGTAAAATTCTTATCTCAGATAAAAAAATGAAAATTCACTTGACAAATTGAGAATGATGCATTAATATTATTTTAATAGAATATTTTTGGCAAACTTATCGAAAGATAGGGACGCAAAGCTTTAGGGGCCTAACCGTATGGAAAGCCAGCCAGTTGCAAAACACATCAAAATGATGATCTTATAGCAACGTGCCTGTGCGTTGCTTTTTTTATTCTGAACTATTCTTTTCTAAGATTTAATATTTGGCAAACTTATCGAAAGATAAGGACGCAAAGCTTTAGGGGCCTAACCATATGGAAAGCCAGCCAGTTGCGATCAATCACGAGATGATCTTATAAGCAACGTGCCTGCGCGTTGCTTTTTTTATTTCTAACCGTTCTTTCTTAAGATTCAATATTTGGCAAACTCATCGAAAGATGAGGACGCAAAGCTTTAGGGGCCTAACCGTATGGAAAGCCAGCCAGCTGCATTAATACCGTACAGAAGAAATGTGCGACGTGCTGATGCGTTGCACATTTTTTTATTTAAACTAAAAAATTAATATTTGGCAAACTCACTGAAAAGTGAGGACGCAAAGCTTTAGGGCCTAAGTAGTTTTATATGGCAGCCAGTTGCAAATCCGTCTTTATTTTAAGGACATTTTGAGCAACGTGGCAAACGTTGCTTTTTTTATTTAAAGCAACCTATTTGGAAAGACAAAATGAATGTGACTGCTTTTCGTGATTTAGTCACCGAATATACGTGATTTGGTTACAGAAGATTAGAATGATTCTAATTAAAATAGTATCAAGAAACGATGATCTATTGATCTGAAAGGGGAAAATAAAATGAAAGCAAGTAAGAAATTAGCAAGTATCATAGTCAGTGCCACATTTATTTTGACGAATCTTTCAACCGGCCTAGTTTATGCCGCAAATAATGATAAATATCCGAATGACCCTTACCTGGGAACTACCTGGCAGTATGCAAAGGCCGGAATTGATGATACCTGGAACGCAGTTGATACCGAGAATGAAATTGTCGTGGCCGTTCTGGATACCGGATTGGATGTTAATCTGGCTGATTTAGAAGGTCGAATTACAAATGGCTATGATTTTATCAACGATACTTCCAATATGACCGATACCCAGGGACATGGCACAATGGTGAGCAGCACCATTGCCGCAGTAACTGATAACGGAATCGGAATTGCCGGAGCAGCCGGACTGGCCAATGTCAAAATTGCCCCCTATCGGATTGGTGATAAAACCCTTAATAACAATGCAATCACAGCAGCCATTATGGATGCTGCAAACCGGGAAGACGTTCGAATTATCAATTTAAGCGTTGGCTCCTACGAATATAATCAGAGTCATGCCGATGCAATTGCCTATGCTATCAGCAAGGGCAAGATCATCATTGCCGCAGCCGGAAATCACGGTGCCGAACAGGAAGGCGACGATCCTTACTATTATCCAGCATCTTATCCCGGAGTTATCTCAGTCGGTTCGATTGGTTTAAACGGAAAGGTTGCATCTTTTTCTCAGTATAATGATGAGGTCGATATATATGCACCGGGCGAAAGCCTGGTTGTGCTACAACCGAACAACAGCTCCGGCTGGCAGGATGGAACATCTTTTTCAGCAGGAATTGTATCTGGTATTAGTGCCACTTTACTGGCTCAGGATCCTTCCTTGACACCAGCTGAAGTCGAGACTTTACTACGGGAAACCACACAAAGTTTAGGTGAAAACGGCCAAGTATACGGTTCTGGTTTGGTTCAGGGGGATAAAGCACTGGAAGCATTGAAGAGTCAAACCCCTTCGGACAAGGCTCAAGAACCGACTAATCTGGCAATGAGTTTGGGGAGTTTTTTAACAATGAGCTTTAGATAATTTGTAAGCGCTTAAATACAAGGTGCCACAAAAAATAAAAAAGAACCGGCGCTAGC